>NZ_CP178623.1:1239715-2479430 GCF_047306075.1 Bdellovibrio sp. HCB274 | reverse complement strand
TGCACCCAGGCATAGGCTCCCAGCACCGGATCCAGATTCGTACCTTTACGAGTTTGCTCTTTTAGACCGGCCTCTGCCAGCAGAGAGCTTCCTTTGGAAAGTCCCCAGCGAGCCGTGCCTCCAACTAAGCGCCAGCGGGTTTCATCAGATTCTGAAGCCAGCACAGAACCGCCGACTTTAAATTTTTCATAGACCTGGTATTCACCAACGACAGAGACACCGACTTGACGTTTTTCGGGAACGGTATAGA
The DNA here is from genome assembly GCF_047306075.1 of Bdellovibrio sp. HCB274. Lineage (GTDB taxonomy): Bacteria > Bdellovibrionota > Bdellovibrionia > Bdellovibrionales > Bdellovibrionaceae > Bdellovibrio. The sequence continues at coordinate 2,479,180 of NZ_CP178623.1, read as the reverse complement.
CATTTCCAAAAAACGGATTCACTGCAATATCCCACGTAGGGTAAGTGAAGTGGGCCATCACTCCTAAGGACTGACCGTATTGGTTTAAGCCCACATCTGTTGCCGGGAAACGGTTCACTGCCATATGGTCAACGTTGCGAATGCCGTAGGCCTTATCCATTTGGCCGGCATACCACCACAAATTATTGCTTTGCTTAAAGCGCAGATAAAATTCTTTGGCGTAAATGGTCCACTTATCGATCGTGGTTTCCGGAACATCGAAAGCGGTATAGGAAGCCGTCGTGATTAACGCAAATGTCTGCTTTTTATCAAAGAAGAAATTCAAATTAAAATCGCTCTGCATGTTCACCCATTTGTTCACTTCATTTGAACCATTGGGATTCTGCTGAAAATAAAGTCCACGATATTTAATTCCGGGACGGAAATACCAGGGCAGAGGTTTCGTGATCAAAAAACCAGAGCTTGCAGCGATGGCTTCCTCATCCATAGAAGCAGGGAAGACAGAGCGAGACGTGATTTCCGTCGCAAACAGGGCTCTTCCGTAGTCATTTAGAGCGCCGCCGCCCAAGCCGCTATAGTGGCAGGTAATGCAAGAAGAATAACCGTATCCGATAAAATCAGGATAGGCCACGGCTTGTTTTGAAACTAGGAATGCACCGATAAGAAATGATATTTTCAGTAGTTGTCTCACAGTTAAACAGTCTATTAAGAACGAGCAGGGAAGCAACAAAAAACTGTATTCCCACATTCGTGCTGCCGATAAGAAAAGTATGAGAAAAACTATCGGTGTCACTCACGGTCCATGGGTCATTATTCCAGCGGCTTTCACGTTAATGGTGATTCCGGTGATGGACTTCACGACAATGCACACGGGCACAACCGGAACTCTGGAAACAGTGGGCTGGCTGGTGGCTTTTGCTGCAGGGATCAGTTTTTTGATTCGTCACAAATTGTTGTGGTTGATTGGTTTGGTATTTTGCGCGCTCTTTATTGCCATCAACCTGTCACACCTGGTGTTCTTCCAGGATCCGCCGTTAAGTGCGGAAGTCGCAACATTTAAAATTATCAGTACCGTGATTGTGGGTGGTATCGCTTGGCTGTATTTTTCCAGGTCTCCGGATTTGGATCGTCGCCAGCATTGGATGGAGCAGACCGCGCATCGCTACTACGTCGATATTCCTGTCGTGCTAATGGGCAAGGAAGACTGTCGTATCCTGGATTTATCCTATACGGGAACCCGGGTGCAGGCTCCCCAGGCCCGTCAAAAATTCAAAGTAGGCCAGATGGTTTCTGTCGAGATCCCGGATATTGATGACATCCTTTGCCAGGGTAAGGTTATCGCGGTTTCCCATAGCGAAATTCGCATTCACTTTGTGGATACCTCTGACCACGAAAAAGAACTCATCCGCCAGTGGTTAAGCAGTCAAAATTTGCAAAGTGTTTAAGCTTTTTCTTCCTTGAAGCGAAGTTTTAGGGCATAAGAAATCATCTTTGGATTCCAAACAACAAAGCAGGTCATCGTGGCTAAAGCAAAACCTAAAAAAATCGTTAAAAAAGGCGCTGGCAAGAACGCTCATAGAAGAGTCGTGGATTCTGAAATTGAGCAGGTTCTAAGCACCAAGGATATTTTAGATAACGTGCGCCCCACGCCGATGATTAATAACGGTCTGACCAACGAGCAAAAGATCGAAAAAATCACAGAAAAATTCACGGAAATTCTGGAAGTTTTGGGCTTGGATCTGGAAGACGACAGTTTGGCCGACACTCCAAAGCGTGTGGCGAAAATGTATGTGAACGAAGTGTTCGGTGGATTGGATCCGTTGAAGTTTCCTAAGATGACAGTGATCGATAACAAGATGAACTACGATCAAATGATCGTGGTGCAAAATATCGAATGTCTTTCTTTCTGCGAACATCACCTGTTGCCGATCGATGGCTTTGCCACCGTGGCCTACATTCCCTACAAGAAAGTTATTGGCCTATCCAAAATCAACCGCATCGTTCAGTACTTTGCCCGTCGCCCTCAGGTGCAGGAGCGCTTGACCAAGCAGATAGCCGATTGCCTGCAGTACGTGCTTGATACGGATCACGTAGCGGTTCATATCAACGCCAAACACTACTGTGTGATGATGAGGGGTATTGAAGACACTCACAGCACCACGGCCACATCAGACGTGCGTGGGCACTTTAAAACTCTTCCAGAAACGCGCGAAGAGTTCCTTCATCACTGCCGCCTGAAGTAACCCTGTCCTGACATTTTTTGATACTTTGACAGAGCTTGAGGTATCCCTCGCATTCTAAACCAATAGATGCGTTTTAAAGATCATTGTGAGGGGTCCTTCTTTTGCTGTTACAAGGCTGAAAACAAAACTTCGTCAAAGCGGGGATTCAGCCTATGAAAATGATCTTTTGTGCTCTTCTGGTGATGTTACTGCCGTTGGTTTCTTTTGCCGACTCCACAGCGGAGATTGCCCAAGTCGATTCTTTTATTCGCCAGGAAGTTGAAATGCTGGCAGTGAAGTCCGCCTATTCCGCGAATCATCCTGATATCTTAAAGCATCAGCGCAATATTCAAAAAGCCTCAGAACATAAAGCCCTTCTGGCTCGGCAAAATTCCAGACCCTCTTGCCGGAGTATTTTCAATTAAAAAAAACCACGGGGGTTACCCGTGGCTTATGATTCTCGAGGACCCACCGGCGTGGGACCTTCATGGTTTTACAGTGCAGATTGCAGAAGCTCGCGGGAGTTTTTAGACATGCCCGGGACTTCAACGATGCGCTTGATTTGTTTCATAGCGTGAGCCTTTAGTTCCGGCTCAAGTTTACCCACAAAGTTAAAGGACGAGCACAGACGTGCTGCCACTTGCGGATTTTTCGGATCGATTTCGATGATCATATCTGCCATGAACTCGTAGGCTTTTTCAGTATTAAAGCTTACCAGGTTCGTCGCAAACGCGCGCACCAAAGAATACACGTTATTCGGGTTGTTGATATTAAACGTAGGATTCTTCGTCAAAGCTTTGATCTCGTCCAGAATTTTTGGACGGTGAGCAAGGGCTTGAACCGTAAACCACTTATTAATAACCACGGAATCGTTTTTCCAGTTTTCGTGGAAATCCGCCAAAACTTTCTCGCGGTGAGCGCTTTCTGAATCCGCCAAAATCATCAGTGCCGTCATACGGTCGGTCATGTTTTGAGCTTCCCAGTATTGCTTGTTCACCAGTTCATAAATTTCCGGATCGTGCAAATCAGCCAAATAGTGCAACGCCTGGTTTTTTAACAAACGCTGACCGAAAACTTTAGTATTGCGGCTCTTAGGTTCCACATTGTGGAATTTTTTGTATGTCGCCAGCAAAGCCTCTTTATTACCTTTAGCGATTTCGCGACGGATAGTCTGGCGAGCCAAATCAAACGCGCGTGGATCCAATACCGGCTCCATTTGTGCCAACACCGCAAGGCTTGGCAATTGAAGCATTTTGGCTTTAAAGGCAGCGTCCATAGAGTCATCGTTCATCACGGTGTTCATGGCCTTTAAGAAACGCTCGTCGACTTTCAGTTCCTGACCACTGCGTGCTTGTTTGATCAAACCTGACATTAAACGCAGAGCCAGCTTTTGCGCCATCTCACGGCGGTTAAAGGAATCCGTGTCTTTCTCCATCAGGAAGTAAAGGTCTTCCTCAGAAGCTTCCCAATTCAAATTCACAGGGGCCGAAAACTCACGCAAAATAGAAAGTACCGGACGGGATTTAAGGCCCTTAAAGACGAAGTTTTCTTTTTGTGATTTCAGTTCAATCACATGCTGGCCATCACTGTTTTTTGCGATCTTTTCGCAGTCCACAGCCAACTCCTGACCTGATTTATCCAATAGACCCATCATCAATGGAATGTGGAATGGCTCTTTCATGGTCTGACCCGGAGTCGGCGGGCAGGATTGCTCAAGACTTAAATGGAACTCACCAGTTTTATCATCGTAACGTTCCTGGATGGAAACCACCGGAGTTCCTGACTGGTGATACCAGCGTTTGAACTGCGAGAAGTCCTTGCCATTTGGTTCAGAGATCGCTGCAGCGAAATCTTCAGTCGTCACAGCTTGACCGTCGTGACGTTTGAAGTATTCATCCATACCTTTGCGGAAACCTTTACGGCCCACAATCGTTTGCATCATACGAATCAACTCAGAGCCTTTTTCATAGATCGTCATCGTAAAGAAGTTATCTACAGCCATGCAGGATTCCGGGCGTACCGGGTGGGAGTTCGGGCCCGCGTCTTCGGCGAACTGACCTGTGCGCAGGGAATCAACGTCTTCGATACGTTGCACCCCACGATCCGTCATATCAGCAGAAAATTCCTGATCACGGAAAACGGTCAAACCTTCTTTTAGAGAAAGTTGAAACCAGTCACGCAAAGTGACGCGGTTGCCTGTCCAGTTGTGGAAGTATTCGTGAGCTACAACAGATTCAATGGCATGAAAGTCAGAATCTGTTGCAGAGTTTGAGTCTGCCAACACCAGGCGGGAGTTAAAGATATTAAGGCCTTTATTTTCCATCGCGCCGGCATTGAAATCATCGATCGCGACGATCATGTACTCATTCAAATCGTATTCACGACCGAAAACCTGTTCGTCCCATTTCATGGATTTTTGCAGGGATTCCATCGCATGCCAGCAGCGGTCTTGTTTACCGTGAGCGGCGTAAACTTCCAAATTCACTTTGCGACCGGAGGCCGTTGTAAAAGTATCGCGAATCACGCCTAAGTCACCAGCAACCAATGCAAACAGATAGCATGGTTTTTTATGTGGATCACTCCAGTAAGCTTTGTGACGGCCATTACCCAGATCTTCGATTTTCATACGATCACCGTTTGAAAGAAGAACCGGGTATTTGGTTTTATCGGCTTCAATAGTCACAGTGTATGATGTCATCACATCAGGACGATCCAGGAACCAGGTGATCTTGCGGAAGCCCTGGGCTTCACACTGAGTACAGAAAATGCCGTTTGATTTATAAAGGCCTTCCAGAGACGTGTTGTTCTGAGGTTCCAACTGTGTTTCAATTTCCAAAGTAAATTCTGTGGGAACAGATGGGATGATCATTTCTTCGGCCGTCAGTTGGTAATCCGCCGTCGTTAAAACCTTATCGTTGATTTTAACGCTAATCAGTTTCAACTCTTCGCCATTTAAATGCAGGGGAGCACCGGCTGTGACGGTCTTAATTTTGGATTTTGCGATAACTCGACAAAAGTCCTCATTCAAAATGAAGTCGAGGTGAACGGACTCCACAGAAAAAGCAGGGGCTTTATAGTCCTTAAGGTAAATTTTCTCTTGTTTCATAGGTCCTCGCTTCTGATAATAGAACAATGAGTTTGACCCTGACTTCTATCACAATTAACACTGCTCAGCTACAGAACATGCTGAAATTTTACAGCCATTTGGGCTTGAAATTTCAGCAGACAAAAGTGGATAAGGGCAGTGAGGTGCATCGTGCAACGCATGATGGGGTCGAATTCTCACTGTACTCTCTTCCTGCTGCGCAGAAGTCACAGACTCCCAGCCTTCAACTTGGATTTCAAATTACAGGCATGGAAGCAATGGTTGCTGACTTGGTGAATGTGCCAGGGGCTTTGTTAATTTTGGATCCCACAGAGATGCCAGACGGAAAGAAAGCCATCATCCTGGATCCTGATGGTCATTCTATCGAACTTTGTCAGAAATAAGATTCACATTCAGTAGTATTTTCTCACAGTTTCAGTGCTTGTTTACCTCGTACAGAGGAGTAGCATTGAATTTATGGCTGTATCTAAATCACGCTCGTTCTGGGCACCTCTTTTTACTTTCGATCGTTCACGTTTAGACTTCTGGGTTGCGTCACGCGGGGCTTTAGCCGTGGCCATTGCTTTGCTTATTGGCGTCTGGCTGAACTCGACCACTATCGGGCTGATTATAGTGATGGGTGTGTTGAATGCCTGTTTCTCTGACAATTCTGACGCCTATGCCTTTCGGGCCAAGCGCATGGCTCGTGCCGCAGTGTTAACGGCAATTCTGGTTTTTCTGGCTTCCGTTTCATCATCGAATTTTTACGTGTCGTTGGTATTAATAACGTTGATCGCGTTTGCCTCCGGGTACGTTATTATTTTCGATACACTTCTTGGAGATTTGGGAGTGGTTGCGATGAGTACCTTTGTGGTCTTTAGCGCGCACCATGTGGATCCCTCGCAGGCCTTTCATTTAAGCCTGTTCGCTCTATTAGGGGCGGGAATTCAAATGTTGCTGGCGCTGGTGCTTTGGCCACTTCGTCGCTATCGTCCGGAGCGACGGGCGTTGTCGGCTTTTTTTACTGATTTAAGTTCTTTGTGTGATTTGCAGTTTAAGCCTGATGAGATCCCCGGCGGAAGTGCGCGAAGTATCAATACGCAAATTGATTTAGGTTCCATTTCCCAGGACATCCGCCCCGAGGGGCGTCGTTATCGCTCGCTTCTGACACAAGGGGAGCGTCTGCGCCTGGGAATTTTGTCACTGGGACGTCTAAAAAATCGCATCGAACGGGAAAACAAGGGGAATCCTTCGGTGGATATCATCGCCGATTTTTTGGCGATGGAGAAAATGCTGCTGCAAAAAGTGTCCATCATAATCGCCGACGAACAAAAAATTCAGGAAGCACGCGAGTACATTAAGGCCCTGGAAGCGGATGTTGGCAAAGTTCGTGACAGCGATTTCAGTAACCAGTCCATGTTCATGAAGGTGGTCTTAAGCGATGCCCTTCGCCAGATGGAAAATATTCTGGGACAGTCGCGCGCAGTGATTGAACTTGCCGCCCGCACCACCGAAGCAGGAATGATAGAATCCGAGCGTAATGAAAATGCACGACCATGGCGCTTTCGCTTTCGCGGTATCTGGGCTACGTTGCGCGCCAATTTCACTTTTCAGTCACCAGGATTTCGGCATGCGCTGCGCTTGTCAATTTGTGTGGCAGTTGCGGAAATTGTCGGGCATTTGTTTTCCACCGAACGGGGCTACTGGATCCCGATGACCGTCGCAATTGTTTTGAAATCTGATTACGCATCCACCTTTCAGCGCGGATTCTTAAGAATGGGTGGCACCATTGTGGGGCTTTTGCTGGCAACCATATTGTTCAGTATCTTTCCAATGAATCAGTATTGGTCCATCGGATTGATGGTGATTTTTGCGTTTCTGATGCGTTGGGTGGGACGTGCTAATTACGGAATCTTTGCGATCTCAGTCAGTGCCGTCGTCGTTTTGTTGATCGCTATGACTGGGGTGCCTCCGCAGGATGTGATTTGGGATCGGGGACTAAATACTGTTATCGGCGGAGTGCTCGCCGTTATGGCTTACTTACTGTGGCCGACGTGGGAGAAAACTCAGCTTTCTGAAGTGGTAGCCCGAATGCTTGATACTTATCGAAGATCTTTTCGCGCGACTGCGGGGTTAAGTATTTCCGAAAAAGCAGTTTCAGTACAGGAGCGCGATCAGCTACGACAGCAATCTCGCGTAGCGCGGGCTGAGTACATGGCGTCGATGGACCGCTATCTTTATGAACGGGGCTCGACCGATAAGGACCGCGAATTTTTAGCGGGTATTACGGCTGCCGGGAATCGCTTCGCACATGCTATGGTTGCGATTGAATCGGCATCGCCCTTTGCTTTGGATAGTTTGCAGCAGCAGATCTTTTCAAAGTTTGTGCGGGACATTGAGATCACTCTTCAGAATCTATCCGATGCTTTGCGCGGGAGAGAAATATCCAATAACGAATATCCGAATTTACGCCTGTCTTTCGTGGAGCTGGAAAAAATGCGCGGGGAGGAGGGACGTCATGGTTTGTTTTACGACGAGACGGACCGCATGACGAACAGCCTTAACACCTTGTGCGAGCTGGTGATGCAAAGATTGCAAGAAAACCGCCAGCAGTCCAAGTAGCTCACTGTAAAACCACATAGGACTAACTGTTTCCGGGCTGGGGTTTTAGAATGGAATTTAAGGGGAGGTCTTTTATGAAAGTCACCGTCACCTTTAAAGCACAGGATCGACTGCTAGAAGCCGGTCTATTTATTCCCGAAAGAAATCAGGATGAAGAACCCCTGGCCGCGATCCTGATCGAAGGCGCGATGACGGGGGCAGGTCCGAAGTTTTCCGAACAGGTGGGGCGAAAGCTTTGCGATGAAGGATATGTGTGCATGGTTTTGGATCATGCATTCTATAACGAAGACAATCGCTCAGCCCATTCCTGGGAATCCCCCAGCAAACGCGTGGTGGATATACTTGCCGCGCTAAGCTTTTTAAAAGACAACAACCTGGTCAATCCTGAAAGAGTCGTGGCACTCGGTGTAAGCGTAGGAGCAGAGTACCTGGCTCAGGCTCTGGAACGCTCGGATTTCTGCAAAGGCTTTGTGATCATAGACGAGGATCGGGACAACAACGTCGATCTCGCCGCACGCCTGGAAATCCCTTCCATTAGAATTACTGATTACAGTTACGAGCTTGCTGCCGAAGACGCGTCAAATTGGATTGCCACGCTTTTACAGTATCCCGCTCCGTTGTCCCATCGGGATTTTGCAGCTTGGAATTCGCTCAGCGAATAGCTGTCTCACATTGAAACAGGGCACGGCTCTTGTATTAGTAGGTCTGTAAGATCGAGCGAAAGGGTCTATAGATGTCAGTGTCCAAGTTCAAAGTTGTTGTAATGGCGGTTCTTGCTCTTTTAATGGGTTTCTCTGCAGCTGAGGCCGCAGGTAAGAAAGCCCTTATCAAAATGGGACAGCCGAAATTGGTCTCTACCGTAAGCAAAAGCTGGCAACGTAATGTTATCAACGACATTTATGCGGCGACCGCTTCTGCAGAAAATCTGGATGCGCAACTGGAGCCTTTAATGAACGCTGATGGTTTCGGAGTTTGGCAGAAATGGAAACGCGGTATTAACGAGGCAAAATTGCAGCAGGATTTCACAAAGGACTTAAAACAGCATCTAAGCATCATGGCAGTTTTGTTTAAAAAGCACTCCCAGTATAAAAACTTTGATCGCGTGACAGAGTTTGAATTTCAAAATCTGGTTCGTCGTAGTGATTATATTTTATCTTTGCCGGTTTCCCGCAAAGCCGTGGAAAGCAGCTTCAGTCAGGCTCGCATGGCGAATGATTTTAAAAACGTCCTTGCCGCATACAATAAAGAACGTATGCAGTTTGATTCGAAATCCATTCAGTTGGCTCGTAACTGAGCTATTAGATTTCTCAATTTGTGATATAAGAATTTATTTGTATTACACCGGAGTTTAATCGAGGTCTCTTGTGAAAAGTGACCTTTGACATAGGAAGCTCTGGCTCCCTTTGATACTATTAAAGTATGGGGATAAGGACGTATTTAATCCTATTCGTGCTAATTGCAGGTGCCGTATTTGTCGGTGCCTTGGTCCAATTGGCTCCCCGGTCATCAGCGGCTTCTATTGTCGCCAAAGTCGAAAGTCCAGCTCCTAACAAACCCACAGCCGAAAGAACTCCCGCAGGCAAAGCCAGTGATCTGTTTTGCAGCAAAGGCTATGAGACTATCTGTAAGTCGCCTCCGGTCGCAGATCCAACAGGAGAGACCTCTCTGGATTATCGTGGCGAGATAAGAGCTTTACGAATTTTAAGAAGGATCGTGAGGTCCAATCCCGGATGGACCACTGAGCAAATTGAAAACGAACTTGTTCAGCAGATTTATACCGAACCCCGCAAGCAGAATTTAATTAGAATCTTTGAAACTGTTCGTGGGCAGATGTTGGAATACGTGCACCAGCAACCGGCGCGGGTTTTTTCTGATTATGATAAAAGCGTACTTGAACAAAGAATTCGTCAGGTGCAATTGGATCTGCCGGTGAACCGGGAAACTTATTCTGATGCCACAGATCTTTATACCAAGAGCGAGATTTACTACGAAAGCAACAACGAAGGGTTGATGAGAATTCGTGTGGGTGGCGCCTATGTGCTAAACACCACTTCAGAGTTTAGCATAGTCTTTACGATGGCCCACGAGCTGGCTCACGCTATCGATCCTTGCAGTCTTAAATCTGCGCAGATTAATTATCGGGCTTATGATGAGCTGGTAGGCTGCTTTGTTGATAGCCAATGGATCACCCGCGAAGAGGCGCAGTGTGGGAATAAAGATAAAACGTCTGAAGTCTTTGCGGATTGGATGGGGGCCGAAATTCTGGCACGTTCCATTAAAAATCGTCCCAATTACAGTCTTCAGGACAAGGTGAATGCCTCAATAAATGCCGTTCGGGATTTGTGTGATGACTCGTTAGGATATGAGAAAGTAAACTTGGATTACTATCCAACAGATGTAATTCGTGTGAAGAGCATATTTTCCAAAAACGGATTGCTAAGGAAAGAGTTGCAGTGTGCCGGTACGACGGCGCCACCAGCTCAGCCTTACTGCCGCTTTGAGATGCCAAGATAAAGAAGGGATGCCATGAGAAAACCACAGTGGTTCCTGGGAAAATTGAGCATGCTGTCGCTGCTAGTGTTGTCAGCCTGTGCCACCCCAGCCAAGAAAGATGAAAGCTTTATTTCGCCATCAGCCGCGACGGTACCTGCGAATTCCATCAGTATTAACTATGCTCTTCGTCACAATGTGTATTTGTTCGAGTTGAATTCCAAAGGTGGACGGGAGTTTGATGCAAAAAGCGCCGTAAATGAAAAGGTGATCGAAAATCGCAAGATCTCCCGTGAGCACTATATCTCTTTCGCCAATCGGATTTATGATTTCGCAGAAAAGTATAAAGACAACAAAGCGGTGGACAGTGATTGCCGCAGTCCTTTTAAAATTCGCATGGAAAAAAACGGTCAGGTATCAGAAGTTGAAGGTTGCCGCACAAACGACACTGGCGAGTTGGGTAAAATCATTCGCGAGGGAGAAATTCTGTTTTACGCCCAGTAAAGGGATGTTGTTTTGGTAAAAAAAAGCCCACTCTCTCGAGCGGGCTTTTTTTTGGAAAAATTAATTTCTCTCAGACAAAGGAACAACTTTACGTTGTTCAGCACCCACGTACTCAGAAAGAGGTCGGATGATGCGGTTGTCAGCAGTTTGCTCCATGATGTGAGCAGACCAGCCCGTTGTACGAGCCATAACGAAGATCGGAGTAAAGAAGTCGATCTCGAAGCCCATCATGTAGTATGCAGGACCCGCTGGGAAATCCAGGTTAGGGTAGATCTTTTTCTTATCAACCATAACTTTTTCCAAAGCCGTGTACATTTGCATCCATTTTTGTTCGCCAGTTACGTCAGCCATAACTTGAGCGTACTTTTTCATGGTTGGGACGCGGGAGTCGCCAGAGCGGTAAACGCGGTGACCGAAGCCCATTACTTTTTTCTTTTGTGCCAATGCATCGATCATCCACTGTTCAGCTTTTGCTGGGTCAGCGATTTCTTTCATCATATGCATAACCATCTCGTTCGCACCACCGTGCAAAGGACCTTTCAACGCACCGATACCCGCAACAGTTGCAGAGTAGATATCAGACTGAGTTGAAGTTACAACACGTGCTGTGAAAGTAGAAGCATTGAAGCTGTGTTCAGCGTAAAGGATCAAAGATACGTCGAATGCCTTAACAACTTCTTTTTGTGGTACTTTACCAAAGCACATGTGGAAGAAGTTTTCAGCCATCGTCAAATCAGCTTTTGGAGGAATGAAATCCAAACCTTTTTTGAAACGGTAGTCAGCAGCAACCGCTGTCGGGATTTTCGCCAACAACATCATCGCTTTGTCCAGGTTCGTAGCAGGAGAGGAGTCCCAGATACGAGCGTCTTCAGCACCCATGAAAGATACTGCAGTACGGATAGAATCCATTGGGTGACATTTTTGTGGAAGTGATTTGATCACGTTCAACAAAGTCGCAGTGATGTCGCGATTTGCGCGTTCTTTTTTAGTGAAGTCTGCAAGTTGAGCTTTGTTTGGCAACTCGCCATTGTACATCAAGTACGCTACTTCTTCGAAAGAGCAGTTTTCAGCCAAGTCTTGGACTGGGTAACCGCGGTAGATCAAAGAGTTTGTGTGCGGGTTAACTTTAGATACAGAAGATGTATCCATTACCACGCCATCAAGACCTTTTTTAACGTTCATTTTCTCTGGTTCTGGAACGTAATCTGGATTGATATATTCAGCCATAATTTCCTCCGAAATCGCCCTTCCCAAAAACCGACGAAAAACCGCCTGGCGCCTTCTGGGAACGCAGCGCATTAGTTATATTAAAGTAATGGCTCGAGGCTAGTCCTTGCCCCCTGAACCGTCAAGCGGTCCAAAGGAGGGAGCAGTGTGGCAGGTCGGATTTTGCGATGCGTTTCTCCGATAGGCGAATGCGGAAAGCAAAAAGCCCGGTTTTGGCCGGGCTTTTTCGTCTTAAAAAACAAAACTAAAAGTTTCTAAAATCGGAACTGCATTTCGACGCCCCAAACGTTTCCGCGTTCAATTCCCGCGGAGGTGGCTGGCGCCTTTCTGACAGTCAGTTGAGCTTTCGCTTCCTGAATCACCTCAGAGCCCACAAGTTTGTTGATGTGTTCTGCGGCGACACCCATCGGGTTCATCACGATCATCGCGAAAGAGCCCAGTCTTTCGGAGCCCAGAAGTTTACCGTCATTCGCTTTGATTTTTTGTTCTGCGCGATAGAACAACTCACCCAAAATAGATCCCACGATAGGAGTTGCGAACAAGTCCTGGATCGATGGTTGCTCTGCAAAAGCTTCCACACCGAATTCCCAGAAGAATGTCGACATCAAGACAGAATAACCGAACGACTGCATCGCACTTAAACCTTCGTTACGCGCCACTTGATAGTAAGCAGCTCCGGAGTAGGGGTGACCAATGTAGTTGATCATCCAATCGTCCTTGTCCATGTGAGGACCGGCTTTGATATTTTCTTTCCAGCTTTTGCCCAGGTTTTTCATTTCACTCTTGTCCCAGTTCGTGAAACTCTCCGGCAACATATACAAGATTCCCGCGATACCCAATGCCGCAATAGCCACGTTACGAGTCGCAGTCACGATGTTCTTTTCAGTCGAAGTGTACTTTTTAATATTTAAATCGCGTTTCCACTCAACTTCGTTGGACTCGCTCAGTACTGTGACGGTCGCCATCGGCTTTTGATTGTCGACGACACAAAGACCTTTCACATCATTCATTGGTTTTAAGGTCTTATTGTTTTGCAGTTCTTTTTGGATCGCAAGACACGCGTCCTGATCGCGGGTATCGATGGTGATGACTTGTCCTTTAAGCATCATGCGCTTTTGATCGTCATTCACTTTCTCGCGGGCCAGGCGTTCGATGTCAGCCTTGGTATAGAATTTACGGCCTGATTTATCTAATAAGTCAGCGACGGGATCCTTGGGCTTATTGCCATTATTAAGGTAATCCATGGTGCTTTTATTCCAGTCTATTGCTGTCTGGGAGCTTGGCGCTGTCTTAACATTTGCCAAGGGCGCAAAATTGCTCGCCACGGCGGCGTTAACCTGCAGGGCTGCGACTCCAAATGTAATGTAGCGAAGAATAGACTTCATTTTCGGCACTCCTTTAAAAATCAATGACTGACGAAAGTGGGATTGCAAGAACGCAGCCTAAGGGTCCCTAAATTGAATCTGGGGCTTTCTCAGCTGTGACATTTGTGGGCTTTGTATAGGTCGTGAGCAGCTCAAATGGTCCTTAATTTTAGAGGGCCTGGGCGTGAAACGTGCACCTCGGGGCTCTGGATTGTTTCTGGTATTTTGTTTTGCCCGTGAAGGTATATAGATGAAGACGTTTCTGAATTTCACATTATATATATTGATGAGTGCAGTGGCCTTGGTGGCTACGGCAGCACCCGGCAATGGCAGTCTCTATCTTTCTTATGAACAGCGTATCGCTGTGACCTATGCGATGATGGCTTCCGGAGAATCAGCGGAGCTTCAGGAAAAGTATCTCGATCGGGGAATCCAGTATTTTCAAAATACCGCTCAGCTACCGGTTGAAACCGTCGAAGTAAAAAACTTCCAGGAGTTCCTGCGCGAATTCCGTGGTCAGTGGCCCAATACCCAAAGTGTGGAGATGGACCTGGAGATAATCGAGAAAAGCGCGCCTCGTGGACTTCGCGAATTTAAATCCTCCAGCCATCGCGTGCAACGTCAAATTGATGACTATATCGAGTGGCAGGAAAACCAGCTGAAATCCCAATCCCAAAATGCCAGTGGTGGCAAATTTGGAATGCTAAATCCTGCAGTGATGGCTCAGGCAGCGATTTTAATGCAAACTCCAGCGGGCGTGAAACAAGCCCGGAAATTATTCCTGCAAAACAGTGATCAGTTCTTTCAAGGACACCTTAAAGAATTTGATCGCATTGGGGAGAAGGTCGCGACTTCCGGAATGGCCAACACGCAGGACAAGGTCGTAAAGATTGTCATGGAGACAATGCTTTCTGAATATTTCGCAAGGCTGTCGTTGGGTTCTAAAAAACTGATCGTATCTTCATTTTTGGGTGGTGACCTGAAAATGAGCGATATGCAAAAATTTGAAGTCATGGTGCAAAATTCCGGTCCGCAATTGCAAAAGCTTTTGCAGGTGATTGCCCGCCAGGGTGACCTGGATCCTGAGATGATTAAAATCTTTAAGCGTCTGGAAGATGCTGTTCGCTCAGTCCCGTATCACCAGGTGGAAAAACTTTTGAATGCGGAAAAGAAAAACTACGAGTTTATCTATTTCGAGCAAAAGCCCCTGGGTGTTGGCACCATGGCGCAGGTTCATCGCGCAAAAATTTTGATGGATTCAATACGTCGGGATGTCGTGGTTCGCTTTATTAAGCCCGACATTGAAAAAAGAGTTTTCGAAGATGAAAGAATCCTGAGTGAAGTTGCAAAGATTCTGGATGGAAACGCGGAGCTGGCAAAATCAGGTATGCCTAAGATGGCGCCTTTGGTAGCCGATATCACGGCCACAGTTACGGCGGAGCTGAGTCAGGAAGATACAGTGGCTCGTCAGAAGTATGCGGCGACTCGCTATAATCAGGAAGTCTTTATGAAGACGCCTGGTTATAAGAACGTGGTGCAATTCCACGTGCCGGAAATCTATTCTCCCAAGGAGGGCCAGACTCAGTTTATGGTGCAGGAAATGGTTTTCGGTAAAAAGCTGGATAAGGAATCCAAAGAGTGGTCGCAAGTGGCTCCTCAATTAAAAATCGGTATCGTCGAGGAACTGGTGCGTTTGTGGGGGACGGAAGCGATGTTTGGTTCTGGTTTCTATCACTCGGATTTGCATCAGGGTAATTTCCTGGTCCGCTTTGGAGATGAAAAAATCAGAGTAAATCTTTTGGATTTCGGTATGGGCGGTCGTATCTCCCGCGAGATGCAGCAGAGCATTTTGTTACTGGAATCTTCCTTGGTGCTTAAAGATGCAGATCTGATCGGCCGTTCTCTTTGGAATATCAGTGATAAGGTCGGGAATAGAATCAGTGAAAGTCAGTTCATGACCTTGGTGGCAGCAAAAGTTCGCAGAGGTTTTAAAACCGCTAATGACAACTCGGCCGAGGAATGGACCAAGTGGGCATTAAACCATGGTCTGCGCCTGCCGTATGATTTCATCAATATAAATCGCGGCATGACCATCCTAAAGAAAATGCTGGCTGAAAGCGGCAGCACCAAAGACATGACTTCGATCATGTCCAAGGAAGCTGTGAAAAGACCCTTCCAGGTCATCGACACTCTAGTCGGCAAAAAAATGCTCTCGCCATGGGAACTGGTAAAGGCGGGCGGAAAATCCCTGTTCGAGGGCCACCTACCTCCAGCAGTTGCGACACCGTCGGCCCCTTCCTGCAGTTCTGTATTTGTTCAGTAAACGGTACTTAAATTTTAAAAAGCAAAAGCCCGGCTCATCGCCGGGCTTTTCTTTTTTTGGGGTAATTCGGTTAAACGGTTTATCTTCCTTCTTTTAGTTTTTATTTAATAAATCTTAGGTACAAGTCGTAAACCAATCCGTAGCTGTTATCCTTCATAACCACCACTGATTTGTAGCGAACCATGTTTCCGTGCTGGTCGACCTCTTTGTAGCGGCGGTCGTACTTCAAGTCGATCGCGATCACACCTTTTTCATCCAGAGAGTGCAGCTCAGAAGCTTGAGCGATACCATCCAGATTGTCGTCCTTCCACAGTTTCAGCGCACCGAACACAGAGTCTGCACCAGTGATGATACGGTCTTTGTCGTCGTCATATTTAGCCAGGGCATGGAAACCTTGTTTTGCAAACTTTTGATCTGGGCCTAAAGTCGCATCACCGAATAATTCGTTAATACCTAATACTCTGCCTTGGCCGTTTGGAAGAACCAGGAAGTAGTTTTCAGTATCAGCGGATGCAAACCATGCAGTCTTAACTGGCTTGTGATTGTTCAATGCACCCAAGAGGTCAAACATCACACCATGTTCTGGCGCAGTCAGTGCAATTGGTTTTGGAGATTTCGTATTTAGTTGTAGTAGCAACGGGTCGATCACGTCGGCACCAGCACAAGCCGCATCGCCTTCGAAGCCCACAAGGACATTGGCAATCTGCCCTTTACCTTGAATCTTGCCGTCTTTGCCCACGCGGAACACGGAATTGTTGTCGATCATGGCGGCAACAGTATCCAGCATTGGAGCGATGGCACTTGCGCCTGCATTCATTGAATACTTATATGGCGATTTAGCTTTAACGCCATCCCAGAACACCACAGAGTAGATACCTTCACTCAGTGGAGCTGAAAGGCCGAACTCCAAATTCTTGGAAAGAACCAGTTGTTCTTTGAAACGTTTGGAATCAGCTTCGCTGTCCCAGACTTGAACAACAGAAGGTTGCACAAGGATGGAACCCATTGTTGACTTATATAGGACGGCTACGATTTTAGATGCTCCCGAAAGAGTCGTCATTTTTTCAGAGCCCACTTTTGGACCGCAAACTGCGTTCGGAGTTACGCTGATCGTGGCATAGGAAGAATCGTCGGGCACACTGCTATCATCCGGAATGGAAGAGTCAGGATTGCTGCTGTCTGGAGTGCTTGAAGAATCAGGCACGCCATTGTCTGCCGGAAAATCAGAAACACCGTTGTCAAAGACATTGGAATTATCCAAAGCCGATTGTTTTGCCCGTGCATCAATACTGAATGCAGCCTTTGAGCAGTTTTGGAAGGCGACTATTGTAATTGCTGAGCCTAAGAAGATCGTCAGCTTGGCCAGATTCCCACGCATATTTCTCATCAACCCTCCCCAGAGTCATAAGAGACAATGGTTCGTATTGCAAACACGAGTCCATCCTAAAACGGCACGTACTGCAAACAGTTCGACACTGACATTCCATGGAGTGGGGAAGTGTAAACTAAAAAATAGACAGTGAATGAACCCTATCCGTTTTGATTTGGTGGAGCAAATGGGAATGTCTCAATGCAGGACTTGGGATTGGACGGGCAGAAGAGCTATTTTCTTCTTTGCATGATGAACTGTGTGCCATCATCCAAATAGACTGTGCGTGCTTCGTCAGCGCCGATTCTGCCGCCGTAGGTGTCGATGATCTTCACTTGGCTTTGCACCAGCTTGTCCCGGTATTCGCCAGAGCGCAGTTTTGATTTCATTTCCGAATAGCTAGTGCCAGAAAAATCTGAAAAGATTTCTTCTCTGGCAGCAGTAGAAACAGCGTTGTTATTGGAAGCAACTCCCCGGCGGGTATTCGCGTTGGTTTTTCTTTGTTCCCCGGCGGAGTAGTAAGTACCACTTCCACTTCCTAAAGATGCGCCTGATCCTGAGCCACCAGCTGATGCATATCCCTGGCCGGTTTCTGAATCAGTATTAGGAGCAGGGGGAACATCCTGGGTTGCCATAGTGCCACGGCCCGTGGAAGCCACCATCCGTGTATTGCCAGAAGCGGCTGAAGCGGCAACACGTTCGGCACCACGGCTGGAGGTTTTAGTGAGATCAACTTCCTCGACAACTCTCATCCCTTTGGTGTTGCTAGGGATATAAGCGTTTTTGCTCGGATCGGATTCTTTAGAAGAGTCAGACGCAGACTTACTTTCATATCGCCCGTGGCGAGACTGATAGCGCTCTCCCGAGCTGACACGCGGGGAAGAAGAGCTGGAAGTTGAAGAGTCATCAGTGGAAGCTAGCGCCGGCGTATTCATAACACCCATCGCACGATCTGCCATCGCAAGAACTGGTGCAGCCTGTTTTTGGCTGGCATTAAGAGACGCATACTCATCGACAGCTCTGTTACTGCTAGCCAAGGAGGATGAGGAAGGAACGGACTGTTGAACTTCTGCCGCTGAAATTTCCTTTGCCATACTGTAGTCAGCATCGCCACCACCAGTTTCCATCGCTGTACTTGCGACAGAGCGTGAAGGCGATTTCACTTTCGCCTGTTTCATTTCATTGGCAACATTTGCTTTTGCAGATTTAACTTTATTGGAAGCACTTTCGGCATTCCTTTTGTTCCAAATCAGACTGCGCGAAACAACAGCGGATCCCGATCTCTTTCCGCTATTGCAAACTTCAACGATTTTATCAGTAGTGACTTCGTCGGTAATTCCAGCTCTGTGAAGTAGCTCATGATAGATCAGAGGTCTTAATTGCTTGGAGAGTTGATTTTGGTCCATGTCTTTGGGGATCGTAAGAGCGATATTGCCGTTTTCTATGTATTTACCTTTAGGCTCAGTTTGCCCTTCCTGTGCAACCTGGCAGGTAATAAGGCCTTTACCCTCCTGAAGGGAAGAGATTCTTTTTAGATCGAGTTTTAGCTTGTTGGAAAAATAAAGAAGCTCAACGGGTTCTGCCTTTGGCAGCGCAGTTTGTACTGCCGTATTTTTAATACAGTCAGCAAGGGCGTCATTATTCATGATGCCAAATAAAGCGCTTTCAATTTTGACTCTAAGATCTTCATCTTCACACTGAACCGCTTGTTCGGCCGCTTGCGCAATTTGTTTGCTCTCAAGGTTTTCTGTGAACTTAGCCAGATCTCCCAAAACTTTATTATTTTTTTCCTCGCACGTTGGATTTCCCCCAGTGCCATTCATCTCAAGCGGCTGACGAGTTATCGAGGAGGATAATATCCACTTAACTCCGGATAAATCATACTGGGCTTCTTTAATAGAGTCCGCAGTTGCGCGGCGAAAAGACATGGAAGACGCTTCCCCATTTTTGAAGCGAACGAATACCCTGGTCGGCCCATTCTTGATTACCCAGAGGTCGATCTTTCCATCTTGATCGGAATCAATTCGGAAATCTTCGAAGTTGCCACTGGCGACAACCTTTGTTTGTAATGCGTTTTTCATTACAATTGGCAGTTCGCCTCTTTGGGCGAAGGCCGGATTCGTTATGGAAAGAAGAAGTGCCATCAACAAACGCATGTTAAGACTCTTCGGACTAAGGTCCTGTTTTGTTTAGAGGCGAAAGCTGGAAAATTCGCGTGGTTCTCATATTGAGAATTCTATGCTGAAATCAATATATGAAATGGTGGATGGGCGTACTCTGTTTATTTCCAGTGGTCAGTGGGGCTGAAGTCTATGGTTTTAAAACTCTGGATCCGCAACAGTATAAGGTAGATCAAAAGTCTCAAATTGAGATCGACAACGTTCCGCCATTACTTTCACAAGACACTTTGGGAGTTTGCTACGCCGTTGCTGCATCGACTTTGCTAACAGCGGAAAACTGTCGATCCCTAAAAAAGGACTGTAAATCTATTTCGTCTGACCAGGTCTTTTCACCGTTGGGGCTCGCTCACTGGGGTCGACCCGAGGAAGACGGTTCCAAGAAAGCGTCCCAATCCTCAAAGGACGCTGTGGATCCATACGGCGGGAATATTGCAATTACACTTTGGGAACTGGTTGAGGGCGGAAGTGTGTCTCCATCTGAGCAATGTCTTTCATTGGATAAAATTTTAAGCCGCATCGGCGGAGCTCAAGAGGCCAGTGAAATTCAGTTGGGAATCTGGAAAAAGATGAAGGCCCTTTATGACAAGTCAAAGAGTCTGCCGAAAGATTGTGATGAATGTTTAAGTGATTTCTATGCAACGGCAAAAACAGAAATCGAAGAAAATCTAAATCTGAATCTGTCAAACGACGCGATGCTAAAGGCGTTTGGCAAGAAGACCTATGCGGAATTTTTTGATCGCATTCTAATTTCCCCCGAGTGTAACAAGTTAAGTAAAGCACTCTCGGTGGAATTCACAGACAAAATTGAATCCAAGTATTATCCAGAGGGTCAAAAGATTGGAAACTACAAAGAGTCCATTGGTTTGATTAAGCGAGTACTAAACGAAAAGCGTCCTTTAGGATTAGGGAATATTTGCTTGGATGCAAAACCATCAAAAAAGAAGTGTGAGAATATGCACGCCGTGGTTATTGCGGGCTACCGTAAGACCTGCAATTCAAAAGGCAGCTGCGTCGACTCGATTAAGATTTTAAATAGCTGGGGCAAAAGCTGGCAGTCGAAAAATGACGACGGTTGGGTAGATGCAAAGACGGTTTTAGACAGAACCTTTTATACCGAAGCTACTTTAAGCTGGATAGGCGATAAAAAATAATCCTACAGAATGGAATTGGATCTATGAAAACACTTACAGCAATTTCTATTTTATTGATGTTCTCATACGCTCAAGCGGATCAGACACTGAAATACTACAATAACGACAAGTACACAGACGTAAAATTCAAGACTTACCAAAAAGCAAACCTGAACGAAGCTTGCTTCAAAGGTGGAAGACCAAACTGCAAAGCTTGGGCAACTTTTGTTGGCAAAGCAAAAACACCAACAAAGAATCCAACACCCCTGGCGGGGAATCCCGCAGCTTTGTATTGCTGGGACGTGGGAGCTAAAAACAGAATCCTAAAAGCCACAAACGGCGACCAGTACGACGCCTGTGTTTTCGATGACAACTCCATGATCGATTCATGGGACCTGTACTACAAACATTTCCCTAAGTAATTTCATAGCGGCAATTTCTACACCCGTAGCGGGTGTGGAAATTACGTGAACGTCATTCCGCTAAGCGGGTTGTAAACCGCGTTCGAAGTGAGTTTCTAAAACTACGACTGTCAAAGTTCTCTCTACACTATCAATACCGCGTATCTGATCGATCAACTTTGATAGCTCTAATGTAGTTCCTACGCGCAACTTTACCATTACGCAGTCTTCGCCAGCAACGCCGTGGCATTCTTCGATCTGCTTAAACTTTTTAAGGTCTTTCGCTAGTCCCGAAGAAGTTCCTTTGCTAATCGCAATTCGTACAAAGGCACATAAACCTGAATTCACCGCCACCGGATCAATCGCGACCGAATAACCTTGAATGATCTTTGCTGCTTCCATTTTCTTCACGCGGGCGTGAACTGCTGGAGCCGAAAGATTTACTTTCTTGCCGATCTCAGCAAACTGCATACGCGAGTCTTCTTTCAGCAAGCTTAATATTTTTCTGTCTGTTTCGTCGAGCAACATGGTCTCTCCCGCCTTTGGCTGAATGCCATTCGATATTTATGGAATCCTGGCTTTTCTCTATATCAGCCTAACACTATTAGGTAAAATAAGGCATATGGTTTATATGATTAAGCTTCATAAAGGTGAGTTGTGGCGCCCGGATCTTCTAAAAGAAGGCGTAACGGATATCTCGGTCAAAGTCGCAAGCGGCATCGGGTGGGTGACCTTCAAATGCTCCCAAGACTTGATTTATCGTCCCGGTGAAACTTTGGATGTCGCTCATCAAGAACCACTCATCGAAGCCCTGACGGAAGAACTCAGTTTAGAAGTTCAGTTCAAACAACGCGCCCATGGTTTCTTTGGCAAACGTTCATAAAAACAAATTGCCTAAATAGGCAGATAGTTACCTTTTTTAGGTAATTAGTGATTTCTGTTCGACAAGCAGTTATTTTATTTCAGTGAAATCAGGACTGATCGCCATAAATCTTGCCGCAATTATTTTTGGAACCGCTGCTTTGTTTGGCGAGCTTCATGTTTCGCCCTTTTGGATCGTCGGATGTCGCGCAGGATTCGCAAGTCTTGCGCTGATCATCGTCGGAATGGTCAGGGGAGAACTCCATCCAAGATCAACAGCAAAAGACTGGCGACTTTTTCTTTTAACAGGAGTGCTATTAACAACGCACTGGTTGACGTTCTTTGCGTCCGTTCAACTCGCAGGAATACCCATTGCAACACTTACGTTCGCAAGCTTTCCTTTATTTACGGTCATAATCGAAACCTTCCGCTCGAAAAGAAAACCGCACTGGTATGAAGTGGCATCAGGAATTGCAATCATCATCGCCGTATCGCTGCTGGTCGATCTTCATGCAGAAGGAACAGCGATGTGGGGGTTAGTTTCAGGCTTTGCGTCGGCGATTACATTCGCGATCTTTGGAATTCAAGCAAAACACCTGACTGCAAAGTACACATCGCTCACGGTCTCCTTTGTTCAAAATGTGATCGTGTGCTTATGCATGCTTCCACTCATGCCATTCGCAGAACCAAAACCAGAATCGCTTCAAACAGTGGGATGGCTCGTGATCCTGGGGGTGGTAACCACAGCGCTCATGCACCAGCTCTATCTATTTGCCCTAACAAAACTCTCGGCATCCACCTGTAGCGCCTTCATCGCGCTTGAACCGGTTTATGCTGTTTTGTTCGCAGCGCTGCTGTTCAATCAGCCATTAACGGGTTGGATAGCGCTGAGTGGAGTTCTGATCGTTGGAGCTTCTATCGTACTGCTTCGTTCTGAAGCTAAAGAAACACAAGCAGCTCCAGTCATTGATTAAAAGTAATCCGAAACACGACCGGTCAATACACTTACTAAATACCTAATTCATCGAAGAATTGGCGTTATTTGTGAAGTGGAACTCTAAAATACAGATTATTTTTAGATGTATGGACAATGGCCATACATATTGATAAGGTATTTATGAGAAAATATGATCCAGTTAAAAATCTAAGACTTAAAAAGGAACGGGGAGCTTCGTTTGACGAGGTTGTTTTGAACGGGCGCTTACTTACTACTAGGAAGAGTCCTACTTATGAGAACCAGTGGTTGGAGATTTTTTATTTCGATAACTATGTGTGGGCAGTGGTTATCGGCAGAGATCCGGATCGATATATAACAATGTATAAGTCCAGAAAACTAATGCGGGAGTTTGGCTATGTCTAAAAAATTGAAAGTTCCGACATTGAAGGAAATTGAAGATAATTTTTCAGAATGGGTAGATGACCCGGAACGCTTTGAGGTCGTAAAAAAACGAAACGAACAATTTAAAGCGGCAGTTAAGGAAGGTAAAATCAATATGCGTGTAAATAACGCTGATTTATTACTTTTGATGTTAAAAGCAGATGAAAAAGGAATGGGCTATCAGACTTTATTAAGCTCACTGATTCACCTGTACGTTAACGATAAACTAGTCGATGTCAGTGAAGTCCGCAAGGTTGTAACTTTACCAAAAAAAATTGGCAAAGGCGCCACCACAAAAAAGCGAGCATAAAAAAAAGGCAGGTCAAAAACCTGCCTTTTTCATTCATACTAAAAAACCAAAAACTACTTCAAAGTGAAGTTAAAGATATTCTGGTCAAAGCTGTTGTACTCATCATAACGAGTCAAAGCATAAAGATCCTTACGAGTTTGCATTTTCTCAAGCAAACCTTCCTGTGTCCCTTTAGCTTTAATTTCAGCCAAACCAGCAACAGTCGCACCCATCGCCAGACGGAAAGTCGTCACAGGATAAATCACGATGTTGTAACCAAGGTTTGAAAGCTCAGTGTAAGTGAACAGACGGCCTTTACCAAACTCAGTCATGTTCGCAAGCAAAGGAACAGAAACAGCCTTACGGAAAGTTTCAAATTCCTTCTCGTTCTCAAGAGCCTCAGTAAAGATACAATCGGCACCCGCATCGATGTAAGCTTTCGCGCGATCAATTGCTTTATCCAAACCTTCAGAAGCTCGAGCATCCGTACGAGCGATCAAAAGGAAGTTCTCATCAAGTTTCTTACCACGAGCCGCCGCCGCCACTTTACGAGCAGCCTCATCACGACCCACAAGAGATTTACCATCAAGGTGACCGCAACGCTTAGGATTTACCTGGTCTTCGATATGACAACCAGCAAGCCCCATCTCAATCATCTCCTGAACCGTACGAGTAGCACTCATCGGCTCACCGAAACCAGTGTCGATATCAATGATAGTAGGCAAAGAAGTAGTACGAGCAATCTGACGTCCACGCTGAGCCACCTCAGTCAAAGAAGTCAAACCAATGTCAGGATACCCAAGGTCATTCGAAAGAACCGACCCAGAAATATAAACCCCATCAAACCCAGCCTTCTCAATAGCCATAGAAGCCAACGGAGACCAAGACCCCGGCATCTGCAAAAGCTTCCCAGTCTTCAAAGCATCTCTAAAATTCTTACGCTTCTGAGCCGGAGTAATTTCAGGAAACAACATAGAACCTCCAAAAAAACCTCAGGTCATCTCAACGGAAATCCGAAAGTGAACCAGGGCAACGGAATTAAAAAACAAAATCAAAATCTACGATTCAAGGCTTTATGAAATTTGAAAAGAAGGCCCATGAACCCGATCAATATTAACTGTACCACTTCCAAATCAAAATTGATCTCAACATAAAGAAATCAAAGATGTCTTAAGTACCAAGGAGTCGGTGGTGAGACTGGGCTTGGTCTTGTAGAGACCTCCGCGGGGCCCGGAAGGCCCTCGCCAAAGGCGAAGCGGTGAGGCCAGGATGGCCGGGTCTCGTAAAGACCAAGCCCAGGCTCACCGCCGACGGACTTCGCAACTAGAAGATACCTTTGTTGTCGCGTTTGTTGTTAACCAATTTGTCGATAGGAATCTGAACGTTCAACTGTTGAACCTGTTCAGCAGTCAAGTTTTCCAAATTCTCACAAAGACCGATGAAAC
The DNA here is from genome assembly GCF_047306075.1 of Bdellovibrio sp. HCB274. Classification (GTDB taxonomy): domain Bacteria; phylum Bdellovibrionota; class Bdellovibrionia; order Bdellovibrionales; family Bdellovibrionaceae; genus Bdellovibrio. The sequence continues at coordinate 2,454,290 of NZ_CP178623.1, read as the reverse complement.
GATCGCGCTCTGCTTTAGTGATAATCCCCTCAGTCAAAGTATCAAACTTACGGATGTAGTCAGCACGTTTGAACGGACGAGCCCCAGCCGGATGCGCATCAGCCACACCAAGTTCATCAACGATCTTAGAACCGTCTTTCATAGTGATTTCTACGCGGCCACCGAAGCGTTTTTTATCTGGATCCGTCTCGTGGTACCAAGCAGTCCATTGTTTGTCTTCGATAGTGGAGATTTTGTGCCACAAAGCCACAGTGTCAGCACGTTGCGCGCGCTCTGGAGCGTACGAGTTAACGTGGTGCCAAGTACCGTCTTGAAGAGCCACTGCGAAGATGTACATGATCGAGTGATCAAGAGTTTCGCGGGAAGCTGTAGGATCCATTTTTTGTGGATCGTTCGCACCAGTACCGATTACGTAGTGAGTGTGGTGAGAAGTGTGGATCACGATATCTTTGATATCGTCAAAGTTTTTGATCATTGGTTTCATTTTACGAGCCAAATCGATCAATGCCTGAGATTGGTACTCTGCAGAGTGCTCTTTAGTGTAAGTCTCAAGGATCGCACGTTTTTCTTCGCCAACTTCTGGAAGTGGAACTTCGTATTTACCGTTTTTGCCGTCAAGCATGTAAGCGATAACGGAATCTTCACCTTCATAGATTGGAGACGGAGCACCTTCACCACGCATAACACGGTCAACAGCTTCAACAGCTAGTTTACCAGCGTGTGCTGGAGCGTAAGCTTTCCAGGAAGAGATTTCACCTTTGCGAGATTGACGAGTTGTGAAAGACACGTGAACCGCTTGTTGAACTGCCTGGAAAATAGTTTCAGTTGGAAGAGACAACAAAGTACCGATACCCGCCGCTTGAGCAGGGCACAAGTGAGCGATATGGTCTTTTTTGTGCATGTGAAGGCAGATAGCTTTCACCAGGTCTACGTGAACTTCGTAACCAGTTACGATACCTTTAAGAAGTTCTTTACCGTTCTTACCCATTTGTTGAGCAACTGCCAGGATAGCTGGAATGTTGTCACCAGGGTGAGAGTAGTCAGCAGCAAGGTAAGTGTCATGGAAATCCAATTCACGAACCGCAGTACCGTTGGCCCATGCAGCCCATTCACAGTCAAATTTTTGATCGTTCGGCATACCGAAAACAGTCGCGCCACCATTACGAGGATGCGCAATCGCCATTGCACGGGCAGAAGCAACCGGACGACGGTTTGCTGCAGCGATAGCAACAGAGGCATTGTCGATGATACGGTTGATAACCATATCCAAAACGTCTGCTTTGATTGGAGCATTGTCAGAAGCGATTTCTGCAATTTTCCAAGCTAGTTGATCTTTACGATCCAATTTTTCTTTAGATGGATAAACACGCACTGTGTGTTTTTTCATGGAAGTCCTCTCAGTCCATTTGCTTTACGAAAAGCCCTAAGACTTATCGCGTTATTTATTATTAAATGAAAGCAAACAAAGCTAACTTGCCACGCTCTGAGTGGTCAAGGAACTGAGAGGGAAAGTGGGTGGTTTCTGCGATGCTCCTCTAGAGGGAATACGAGAACGCCGCTTTATTATGAAAATCAGCCTGGGTGCCTGGGTGAGACAGGGCATAGTAGGACTTGGAACCATCAGAAAATTCGATCACGGCAGTGATTCCCAATTTTTTAAATTGGCGCAAAGCCGGGGATTGAATCTTAACCCGAAAGACCGCCTGATCAGACTCGAGCGATCGATGACTTAAACTGACCGAAGCCGTGCCGTCAGCCTTCATACCCTGCCGATAACTGATGAAAGAATAAGCATTCCAGTCGCCGTTGGGCGAGCAATTAACTTCCAAATAGGGGGAGTCAGCATTTTGATCAAAGCTAAAAAAAGCTTCCAGACAAGTGGTCTTCCACAGTTCATCCCGGCGCGGAACAGTTCCTTCAGCATCTTCCCGCTGTGGAGGAAAGTGCAAGTGACGAGTGGGGCCTAGCAGAAAGAATTCAAGAATCACTTCATCTGGCGACGTCACGTAAACCTGGGATTCCAGTTTAAATAATTTCGTGAATGCAGTTTCCGCAAAAGGCTTAAGCTCAAGCACTACCGTCTCTCCCAGTTCAGTCGGGCGGTGAATAGATTCTTGCCATCAGAAGTGCGCACCCCGCGATAAACGGTGGAGCCTCCGTTGCCGGTTTCTGAAGAATCATCCTCGCTCTGTTCAATTTCAACAGTATCACCCAGTTTGGTTTCTGCCAAAAAATTAACAGAGTAGGAATTCAGTTTCAGAGTCTTGTGAAGCTCGTAAGGGATCGCGTCCAATATCCACTGGGCATATTTGGCGTTGTTCGCATGTTGGTTGATATCCAGATCGGAATTGCGAACCGCGAACTGGGCAAGCTTTCGGTATTGACCCCGAACCGGGATCTTTTCAGTCTCCAATGTGAGCAATTCGTCGGCAATCAGGTCTTTCCAGGGGCGAATGCCTTCAACAGGTAAAATCCGCCCGGTTGCTTGTTCCAAAGCCAAAAAAGACGTCGTACAGGTGCCGATCACCTGATCCTGGGAGTCGATAACTTTAAATCCGCGCATGACAAAAGCCCCTTCAGGCGGGCGAAGCCAGGTCTGAATCCGGATGGTTTCGCCAAAGGCAGGCCATCGTTTCATCTCGACTTTCTGGCGGGTGATAACCCAGTACATCTTGTCCCGGGTCATTTGCTCAGCACCGAAGCCGATTGTTTCGGCATGCATCCAGGCAGTTTCTTGCAGCAGGTTTAACAGTCCAAAAAGCCCCAAAACTCCTCGAGCATTAACCGATTGAGATGAAATTTTGAAGACTTCATTCCAGGTTTTAGAGTTCATAATTGAGTCCTTCTCTTGTTTTGCAGCCGCCTTATGTTATTTTACATAACAAGTGAGAAAAAACAGGACGGAATTTAGAACAAGTGATGTATACTATGTTTAGTTGATGATTTGGTGTTTTCCCCAAATCAGTTTGTCACATTTTGAAAAGTTGTTTATGATTATTTTCGTTCAGGCGGGTATATGAGACAAAAAAATATGTTAGCTGACTTTCTTAAAACAAAGCGCGTAGCTGCTGGTCTTTCGCAAAGAGACGTATCAGACAAATTGGGCTACTCAACTCCTCAATTTATTTCTAACTGGGAGCGTGGGGTATCTCATCCGCCAATTAACGCTCTGAAAAAACTGGGCGAGCTGTACAAAATTTCAGCTGAAGACCTATTCGAAGTGACATTGAATGCGACAATCCAAGAGGTGACTCAGGATTTGCGCCGCAAGTTTGCAAGTTCAAAATCACGCTAGATTTTAATTTAAAAAATAAAAAAGCCCGGTCATTGCGATCGGGCTTTTTTTTGGCTTTAATTTTTTATATTAGAACGTTCCGATGGAAATATGCAGGCGCCAAGGTTCTTCGCCAGGTTGCATGTTCAGTTTCCAGGCAATATCGACACTCAAAGGACCCACTGGAGTGTTGTAGCGAACGCCGAAACCAGTCGCCGCGCGGTAAGGCTCGTGAATGTCCAATCCCTGAATCGCCACGATACCACCGTCATAGAAAACAGCTCCGCCCAAGGCATCATAGACCGGGAAGCGCAATTCAGATTTGATCAGACCCATGGTTGAATCTGTCGTCAGATAGTATTTTTGGTTACTGCCGGCGATTCCCAGGTCATTGTTGTTCGGGAAATACTCGGTACCCGCTTCATAACCACGAACCGTAGAAATACCACCCAGACTGAAACCTTTTTTATCCCAAGGCACACCATTTTGGCGGTTCGGAGTATCAGGCAACTGACTTAAGTTTTTCAGGTAACCCCCACGGAAGTTGTTGGCCCAGATGATCGGTTGTTTTTGGGCCGTACCCACGCGGTTGTAAAAAGTGATCGCAGCGACTGCACGCCAGTAGTTGATCGTTTCAGTTCCACCAAAAGATGGATCGGAATATTCCGCATTGATACGCGTGAACGTTCCCGCTGTCGGGTTGAAAGGATTGTCCCTAAAGTCGAAGTCAATATTCGGGCCCGTAGTCACGATATCCTGGTTTGTCGGTATATACGGATAGGTCTCGTCAAGACCGTAGTCCTTTACCTGCGCCAAAGAATAAATATCCCAAGTTCCCAGAATTTTAGAAGTCAGGTCTTTTTCAATCGTGTAAGTGTACTGATTCAAATCCGTGACCTGCTTAACGTTAAAGTCCGTGATTTGACTGGAAAGAGTGATATTCACACGACCACGAATATGGGAGCCAAACAAGTAAGGCTCAAGGTAACCGGCAACAACTTTGTGCTCAAGGTACTTCACATCGGCGATGTTATAGTTTCCTTCCAAACGCAGGGAAACCCCACGGCCCGTGCCTAAAAGATTGCGGTACGAGACACCCGTGTATCCACGCAAGGTCAGTTTTCTTTCATTGGTCACACCGGCACCGATGTTAAACGTTCCGGGTTCACGCTCAGTAATGCGAACAATGACGGTACGATCGGCGATATTGGTTTTTTCTTCCAAAGTTCGCACGTCCACGGTGTTGAATAATCCCGTTTTTTGCAGCTGATAGATAGAATCTTCGATTTTCTTCGGCGTGATCAGTTCACCCTGACGGATTTCCAATTCCTGGTAGAGCACGTAATCACGAGTGAATGTGTTGCCTTCAAGGATGATGGAGGCTGCACGAACCTGAGGACCTTCAAAAATTTTGAAATTTAAAGAAGCCTTGGTGTTCGTTTCATCGTAAGTGACCAGGTCTTCTTTTTCATTTAGCAGAAGCATTTCGATGTAGCCGTTATTATGGTAAAAATCCTTAAGGTTTTTTACTGCGGCATCGATTTGATTCAGCTTCAGCGGACCCGTGGTAAGCCCGGTGATTTTCAAAAGCTCTTCGTTCTTGTAAGTCTGATTGCCCATAAAGGAAACGGACTGAAGCATCGTCAAAGGGCCTTCGTCCATGTTCACGTAAATGGTAACCTTGTCTTTTTCCTTATTATAAATCAACCGGCTGGAAATGACCCGCGCCTGAAGATAACCTTCATTTTGCAGGGACAGCAGCAGGTTTTTCATACCTGTATCGATGTCAGCCTTGTTGTAAAAACCTTTGGAGACGATAAGGGAGCTATAGTTCTGAATAATATCAGCATAATACTGGGGATCGCGGCTGAATTTTCCCGTAACATTGATACCCTGAATTTTTACGCGGGGACCTTCTTCGATGCTGAAAATAATTTTTCGGTCGTAAGGACTGCCATCTTCCTCTTCGCGACTGCTGACTTCAGCGCGGGCATAGCCTTCTGACAAATAATAATCGCGCAGCTTGCCGGAGAGCTCATTTCCGATATTAGGGTTGGCGGAATAAAAATTATCCAGGTCCAAGGCGTTTTTAAGACTGCGACGACTGCGCAGCTCAGCACCTTCATATTCAAATTTGAAAGTTTCCGGACGGTCCACCCGGTAAGTCAAAATGGCCTGGGATTCATCGGCACTGTATTCAATCTTGGGACCGACAAAATCAGCACGAACAAAACGTTTGCTATTCAGGAAGGAGCGGGCGGACTTCGTGATATCTGTCAAAGTTTTGTCCGTCAAAGGGTCACCCAGGTTGGAGTCGATGACACCCACCAGAGCTTTATTCAGCGCCAGATTCGCACTTTGCACAATCAGATTGTGAATGACGGTGCGTTTGTTTTCCGTGATTTTCAGAACGATATCGACGTTTTCATCTTTACCAGGAGGCATTTCAATATCCACGACCGCATTGAAATAGCCCTGTTCCTTATAGGCCAGGCGCAGTTTTTCACCTTGTTCCGCAAGCTCTTGCTGGTCAAAGACGTCGCCGGATTTAACTGCAAAATAGGAAAGTGCTTCAGAGTTAGAGAAAAACTTGTTCCCCGCAACGCTGATGTCACCAATGCGCCTTGCAATGACGTATTCCAGTTTGTAGGAACCCGCGGCACCTTCAACCACTTTTACGCGATCAAATAAGGGCTTCGGTTGCAGAAAGCGCAAAACATCGTCAATGACACTTAAAGGAATATAGTCCTTGGTAATTGCGGGATAACGCTGAACCAGCTCTTTTTGCATTTCAGCGGGCAGGCTGGAAATATCCAGGCCTTTTGCCAAAGCCGATGAGGCTTGCATCAGCAAGACAGTTGCAAGTGCAGTCAGCAGGGGAGCTCGGATCATTTGAACTCCCTTTTAAATTCAAGATCTAGACCAAAGATACTTTCGTTCTCGATGGGAGTATTTTGCAAAGTACTGTTTTCGTAAATATTTTTATTCTCAAAAGATCCCACGGCTGTCCAGTTTGGATTTAACAAATACTCAAGCTTCACATCGTAACCCGAGATATCGCCCACTTGACGACTGCCGGAAACTTTCATCTTCTCCGTCAGGCGACGGGTTAAAGTGATTTTTGGAATACTGATATTGCGAGTGGAGTCATACTGGGAAGTCACAGACAGATTCAGTCCCAGTGTGCTTTCCAGTGGCTTATTGATTTCTTTGGCAAAGGCCGCACCAGCAACCTCAAGTCCTGCTTGGTCTGCCAAAGCTTTGGATTGGCCCGATGTCGCCATACTTTGTGAAGTCACGCCCAATGCAATCAATGAAACAATGTCTTGTTCTGACAATGGCGGCACGCTGGTCATTTTAATATTTAAATTTTTGGCAGAGCCCTGAGCAAAAAGACTGACATCATATTCGTTCACGCGGGAAGTGGCTGTAACGTACAAATTAGGGTTGATCTGGTTTGGATCCGAAAAGTCCACGTTGCCGGCTTGAATATCAAAGTGGCGGTCCTTAAAGATCAGCTTCGAACGTTTTTCCGTCACAAGCTTACCCAAAAGTACCGGATTCGAAGGAGGTCCTTTGACGGCCAACTGACCTGAAACTGCTCCATCGAACATAGAGTTTTTTACTGCCAATGGTTTTTCCAGATTGATCTGAATATCCAGCAACACCGGTTCAAACTGATTTTCACGTAAAACTTTTGGCAGGTAAGCACTTTGTTGAATGTTGGAAATACCGTTTCCGCCCTCAATAAACTCGCGCTCAAAAATTCCGCCATTCACACGATAAGTTCCAGAAAGTACAAACGGGAACCATTTACCCGAGAACAACAAGTCAGCATCACCACTGGTATGAACGCGGTCAGGAACATTCAGTGTGATACCTTCAAGGTGAGCGCGGACTGAAGTTGGTAAATCCTGAATGCCGTTAATCAGAACGCTGCCATCACCAGTCAGATTACCACCAGCGATATTACCTTTGATGTCGTTGATGATGATACGGGATTGAGAGAAGGAAACATTTGCCTGCAGTTTTTCCAGCGGATGCGGGAAGCCTTTAAGTTTAACAAAAGATCGGGTCAGGTTGGCTGTGCCCAGAATTTCAGGTTTGCTGATTCTTCCAGACACGGCAGCAGACACACGCAAAGGGCCACCCAAGTCATCCAAAAACGGAGTGAAGATTTGCAGCAGGCGCAGATCTGTGCGGGCCTGAATATCCATGTTCAAACGATCCGCGGTAAAATGAGTGCCCTTGATCTGAATTGAATTTTGCGGACCACGCAGGACAAAGTTTTTGAAAGAAGCCGAGCCATTTTCAGTGGTGATCTCAATCGGGCCGTTATTGGAAATACTTGAACTGCCACGTTTTAGATGAAAGCCCTCGATCAGAATCTTGCCGGTGGATTTAAAGATGTCTCCGGAATCGGAGCGCAGATCAATAGTTGAAGTCAAAGAGGAGTCGTATTCGCTCGCCAGATTCGCGCCGCCGATTAACGCCAGCAAAGTCGCAAAAGTCCAATTGTTGGTCTTCATCTGAATTCTTAGCGGAGACACTTTTTCAAACGGATACTGGAAGCTGCCTTGGACTTTATCACCGAACAGCTTGATTTGACCGCCGAAACTTTTTTGATCAATGCCCAGCTGGAAAGTAGAATTTTCGATTTCCTGATCTTCAAGCACAGTTTCAGTCAATGCACCTTTAGCTTCAACGCGGGCGTCGCTAAAGGAATTCTTAATCTCCGCAGAAGCATTCAGATTCCCGTAAATATTGTCGGCGATCTGAGTGATGATGTTGGATTCTTCCAGGCGCCAGTTTTTAGCATCGACGATCAGATTTAAAATCTTGTCGGAACTGATACCCCCTGTAACGTTGGCAACAGAGCTGTTCTTTAAAAGCTGAACTTTGCGAGCCGTGATATTACCGTTGGTGGCATCAACGTTAAAGTGCAACTGATCAAAGGATTCTTCGCCGGCAGTTACATTTTTAAACGCCGAATCCAGTTTGTAATTCATTTTCCAGAAATTCAAAGGACCTTGAACAGTCGCTTTTGCGGCACCAATACCCTGAATTGCGAATGGGAATTTATAAATTCCAGAGATGATAGTTGCCACGTCAGCAAGTTCTGCGGTTGGCGCACTGAAAGTGCCCACCAAAGTGCTGTTATTTAAGTTAATATCTAGGTCACCGATGTACTGCGTGCGGTTTTGAGCCCCCGCAATTTCAGAAAAGATCAGATGTCCTTTTTTCAACTGCACGTTAGTGATCGCATTACCCAGGACGAAATCCTCAAAGACGAAATCCCGAACGTTCAGGGTCAGGTCCATGGTGGCAGTACTTGCATTACCTTGAGTCGAACCCTCAATGCTGGCATTTCCGACCATCTTAAGGTGAGCCAGATTGTGGATGTCTTTCATCTCAAGTTTTTTGGTTTTATAATTGATCTTAAAACCTTTATCGAAATCAATAACTCCATCACTGGTGCCGACACTGCTGCCAATTTGAAGGTGAGTGTCGTAGCTGACCGCGGATGTTGTCATCTTGGCTTTGCCAGTGACTTTGATGTCATTCAGATTAACGATTTCCAGACCCTTGGGGGTGTTTTCAGACTTCACCCAAAGTTTTTGGCCTGTCAAAACACCGTCATCACAGCTTAGTTCAAAAGACGGCAGAATGTGGCCCGAGCAAGGCAGGGATCCTTGAAGCTGCACGCCCACGGGGATGTTTGCCAGATCCAGGGATACAAACAGTTTATGCAAATCCAGATTATCGATTTTCACAGTGGATTTGAAATCATAATTATCGTTCAGGCGAAATTCTGATTTGTTAAGCTTGGCTTCACCGGCTGGGTGGCTGACCGATACCTCTGAAAACGAAAACGTCTTGTCGTTGTATTCACCTTTAATGTGGGCATCGCCTAACGCGAATTTGGAAACCACCACAGACTCGGTGATGAGATCAGCTTTACCCTTGATATCGTTAAGGCCATTAAAGCGGACTTCAGCGTCGGTCTTCAGAGTTCCTGAAAGACGGGGGATTTTAGAAGTGGTCTTAATGTCCTGAAGTTCTTTGTAAAGGTCCGCCAGTGAAATTTTCGCGTTTAGATCCAGAACTCCAGAAGGTTTGATCGTCACGTTTCTAAAATCAGTCAGCTCACCACGAACCAAAATCTCGGACTCATCAAGGCGAACACCCAGTTGCAGGATGCGTAAGGATTGACGGGTTAAGTAAAGGTGCGTGTCCAGCGAACCTGAAAACTGCCCCAGCTTTTTCATCGACAAAGCCAATGCCGGCGTATCCAGCTTGGCAGTGATGTTACGGCCCATATTGGTCAATAGCAGGCCGATGTTGCTCGCTTCTGCATGAAATCCCAGTTTGTCAGAACTAACAAGGACGTGAACATTTTGAACCAGGACTTTTTGCAATGGAATTTTCTCGGTGATCGAGAAAATCTCATCCATCGGAAGTGGAGTTGGTTTGGAGTCGTCCTTGATCAAAGGATCAATGTTGATTTTAGCTTCCGGAGAATCAATCACCAGGGCCGAAAGTTTAAGGCGCCCGCCCAGAAGGGAAAAGAAATCCAATTGCACACGAGCCCGGGCCACGCGCACTTCCTCGGTGATTTTGGCGATTTCGCCTTTGGAAACTATGCGGATGTTTTCCAAAGCTACCGAAGTGCTAAGGATGCGAATGCGCAGGCGATCAGCTTGAACTTCGACGGGCAAAGATTTTTTTGAAAAATCCTGCAGCTCACTGAGTGCCCAGGTTTCCAGACGCGGAATCACCAGCCAGGTGCCTAAGCCCCATAAAATTAAAAATGCCAATGTCGGAGTGATCAAAATCCAAAAGACACGCTTCATTGACCGCTCCAGATACTTAGCAACGCACTTCCCGCACGGTAATGAGGACGCGAAGCAAGCAAGCCTTCCAGGATTTCAACGGCCGTGTGTTTCTGACCGATACCCCACATTGCCTGTGCACGCAGATAAGCGGTGGCGAAAAAAGTTTCCGGCTCGTGAGCATAAGCAAGCTCCACGTGGGAGATCTCATTAAGTAATTCAATAAAGCGGCGGCATTGTAATAGCACTTCCAGGCGGAACCAGTGAAAGCTTTCAGAAGGTTCGCAGAATTGCAGAATATCCAAAGCTGTTTCATAGCCTTCCAGCATGAAAGCGGCGATGGCAAAATCAAAAGCCATATCCGGATCTTGTTCCGCGTGATCGCGCAGGTTCTGCAATAAAACCAACAGCACCTTTTCGACTTCAGGATCTTTCGGAGATAATTCTTCAGGCTTTGGATCCCGGGCGCGCGGTGAGCGTCTGGCTAAAATTTCCAAAGCATGGCGCTGTCTGTGCTCGCGCACTTCGTTGTTCACGTCGTTATCGCCGGGATACAGTTTCTGCAAACGAGCCAGTAAAACTTTTTCCTGCTCGTACAGTTGTTGCGTGCGCAAGGTGATCAACTGATCCAGAAGATTTTTTTTGTTATTCAGAAAATCTTTGTGAATGCGGTACTTGCGATTTGAACGCCACTCACCCAAAAGGGCCGAGCGCGTGTTCAATGCCTGAGAGCGGGCCGCTTCGTTTTCCGATTCACTTTCCTGAATGCCTTCGATCAAGGCGGCGATGACTCTTTCATCCAGTTCCAAAGAGGCATGTCCCAAAGCTTCCATAAAGTAAGGCCAAGGCACCGGGAAGTTTTCATTATCGAGATGTTTGATAACGAAGTTTGCAAGTTGCAGATGGCGTCCGCTTAAATTCAAAAAGCGCGCAAGGGCATTGATGTTATCAAGGGAAACCTGGTCAGGGGAGGAATCAAGAGAGGAGATAAGTCGTGCAGCCACTTCATCCAGATCACTGGTCTCATTGAGTAAATTTTGAATTTCCAACTCAATAAAAGTGGACAAAAAAAGCCTCCGCTCTGAAGTGAGCTCCAATGGTTTGTTGAAGCTCTCAGACTAACCCGTTTATTTTGAGATAAAAACGAGTACTTGCGGAGACTTAATATCTTGCGTTAGCAATATTTTTTGGGAACTATCTTTGGCTTACGCGCTCTACGTAGTCACCAGTTGAAGTATCGATACGCAATGTATCGCCTTCATTGATGTGTAACGGCACGCTCACTACCAAGCCAGTTTCCATAGTTGCTGGTTTAGAAGCACCAGTAACACGGTCACCTTTGATGCCCGGATCAGTTTGTGCAACCAATAGGTTTACAGCTTTAGGAACGTCAGCAGCTACGGCTTTTTCGTTGTAGAATAGAACAACAACTTTCAAACCTTCAGTAAGGTAGAATTTAGATTCGCCAAGGTCTTCGTCAGACATAGCAATTTGTTCGTAAGTCTCATTGGACATGAAGTTGTAGCCAGTGTCGTCTTTGTACAAGAAGTTCATCTCTTTGTTTTCAACGTTTGGTACTTCAAATTTTTCGCCAGATTTGAAAGTCACTTCCAGGTTTTGACCTGTCAGCATGTTTCTCAATTTTGTGCGAGTGAATTGGTTGCCTTTACCTGGTTTTACGTGTTGGAAGTCCACGATCACGTAAGGCTTACCCTCAACCATGATTTTCAAATTCTTACGGAAATCTGACGTTTCGTACATTCTTACCTCGGTGTTAAACTAAATACTCAAGACGAGTAATATAGCCCAACTGCCCGGGGTAAAGTCAAATATGGGAGCGGTAGTCTTCGATTTTGCGAAGCATCATCTCTAGGGTTTCGATCTTCTTTTTGCGCACCATCTCTTCACGGGGAAGCAGTGGCTTCAATGGAACGGGCTCGTCAGGTTCATTATAACGTACCTGCAGAGTCTTCATTCTTCTTTCGATCTCGGCGTGATCGCCAAATTCCACGCGGGTGTCCTTTAAAAGAGCGTGAGCTTTTTCAAGATCATTGCGCACGATGAAGGCATCAATCAAAGACAGCATGCGTTCAAATGCCTTATTTCTAGGCACAGGTTGTGGCTTGAAAACTTCCGTCGCAGCTCCGGTTTTAGTTCCCGGAACGGTCTGCTCAACCGGTGGAGTATCCAAATTCACCTGTGGAAGTTTTGCCATTGCAAAGACTTCGTCGTCGTACTCATCCGCGGTCAGTGATTCCAATTTCTGCACGGCTTTTTGTGCAGACTGAGAGTTGGGATTTAAGAATAAAACCATCTTGAAAGCCTTCAGGGCTTCCTTTGGATTTTTGTTTGCAAGCTGCAGTTCTGCCAGAAGTTGATGAGCAAGAATATTCTCGGAAGCCAGTCCTGTGGCCTTTTTCAGGGCCTCAATGGCGCGGCCGATTTGACCTGCGTCGCGCAAAATTTTTGCGTATGTGACCAATCCTCCAACAAATTGCGGATGGCGTTGAACGCCAGAAGTCACAACCTGCAGCGCTTCTTTCATCATGCCCATCTCTCTGTAGGCTTCCGCCAGAGGTGCAAACACCTGAGATGTTGGATCCTTTGCCAGGATAGCTTGATATTTTTCGATAGCGCTTGCTTCAATCTTTGGCATGATTCAGATTCTAGTGCACATTCATTGACTTAGCAATACGTTCGGAATGAAATTAAAAGTATGAGTTTGACGATTCTTGGGGTGGACCCCGGTTCCCGCATCACAGGTTTTGGCGTGGTTCGTATCAGCAATGGCAAAATTGAACACATCAATCACGGTGTTATTTTGCTTGAAGAAGATATGGGTTTTGCCGCGCGCATGACAGAACTTGGTTTGGCCTTTCGCGAAGTCATGGAGAAATATCGTCCCCATCAAGTGGTGATCGAAAAAATCTTTATGGGCAAAAATGCCGACAGTGCTTTTAAGCTGGGGCATGTGCGCGGAGTGGTGATGTACGAAGCCGGCTTGGGTAAAGCCACCGTCGCGGAATATGCGACAAGATCTGTTAAAAAAGGAATCACCGGTAACGGTGGTTCATCAAAAGAGGACGTGCAGGCGGTATTGCTGGCCATGCTGGGAATTAAAGCCATCAATCGCATCGATGCCTCGGATGCTTTGGCCATGGCTTGCTACCATGCCTTTGAAATGAAAAAGAACGCAGTTTTACAAAAAGCGGTGAGTATATGATCGGTTATTTACGCGGAAAAATTATTGAAGTCCTGGGTGATTCAGCCCTGATCGATGTGCAGGGTGTGGGTTATGAGATTTTCGCCTCCTCCAACACTCTGGGTGACTTCACAACATTGCTGGGCAAAGACATCATCGTCTGGATTCATACCCACGTTCGCGAAGATGCCCTGACGCTTTTTGGTTTTCACGACAAAGAGGAAAAGAATCTGTTCTTGTCCCTGTTGAAAGTAAACGGTGTTGGTCCAAAAATGGCTTTAAGTATTTTGTCAGGCGGTCGTCCTGCGCAAATTCATGAGCTGATTGAAAATGGAAATGCCAAAGGCCTTTCTGCATTGCCTAAAGTTGGTAAGAAAACCGCTGAGCAGATCATTCTGACTTTGAAGGGCAAACTTGTGTCCATCGAAGAAAGCTCCAAAGTAAAATCCGAAGCTTTGACTCAAATCACTTCAGCACTTTTGAACCTGGGCTACAAATCCCAAATGGTGGATCAATTCGTATCCACGTTGCCGGTTTCGATCACAGTTGAAGAGGGTGTTCGTAAAGGTTTCCAAACACTGTCAGGTAGCTTGTCATGAGTCGTATTATTGAAGGCAGCATTTTAGATAGCGATATCACCGAAAGCAGCAGCGGCGGTGGGGAGAAGGCCTGGGAAAACGAATTGCGTCCCCAGGATTTCACAGAGTTCTCAGGACAGGATATTGTAAAAGACAAAATCAAAGTTTTTGTCGCTGCCGCAAAATTTCGTCAGGAGCCACTGGATCACGTTTTGCTTTCCGGGCCTCCGGGCTTGGGTAAAACGACGCTTGCACAAATCATCGCAAATGACATGGGCACTGATATCAAAATGACGTCAGCGCCAGCGATTGATAAAAAAGGTGATCTGGCTGCGATTTTGACTTCGCTTAAGCCTAACTCCGTTCTTTTCATTGACGAGATTCATCGCCTCAGCCGTCACGTGGAAGAGTATCTGTATACCGCGATGGAAGATTTCTACATCGATATCGTCACGGGTGATGGTTTGGGTGCGCGCTCAATGAAGTTTCAACTTGCGCCATTTACTCTGGTGGGGGCGACAACCCGAGCCGGACTTTTAAATCCTCCATTCCGGGATCGTTTTGGGATTGTTGAAAGGCTTCAGTTTTATGACAAAGAGGCTCTTCAAAAAATCTTGATCAGATCTGCCCGTAAACTGAATGTGGAAATTGACAGTGACGGAGCCGAAGAAGTGGCCCGTCGTGCGCGCGGAACGCCTCGTATTGCGAATAGACTGTTAAAGCGTGTTCGTGATTATGCACAAGTCAAAGGTAATGGCGTCGTCACTCGAGAAATTGCGATATATGCTCTGGATCAGCTGGGTGTTGATAAGCACGGCCTTGATCTCATGGACCGTCGTATTTTGAGCCTGATTCAAGAAAAATATTCCGGTGGCCCTGTTGGTATTGATACAATAGCAGCTGCGCTCAGTGAAGAGCGTGACACACTTGAGGAAGTGTATGAGCCGTTCCTGATCCAGGAGGGATTCATTCAGAAAACTCAGCGCGGTCGCGTGATCACAGAGTTCGCCAAGAATTCAGTTTTAGAAATGATTCAAATGGAGAAATAGTATGCTTAAAAGACAGCCTCTCGTCGTCGAAGTCCTTAGAGGGCCCGCAGTCGAGAGTGTTCACAACGTGATGGTCGCTGTTGTGAACGAGCTGGGGCAACTGCTTCATGGCTGGGGTAATCCCAGTTTCGGTACCTTTCCTCGAAGCGCCATCAAAATGCTTCAGGCTCTTCCACTCATCGAATCCGGTGCTGCAGATAAATTCGGTCTTGATGACAAGATGATCGCTTTGGCGTGTGCCTCTCATCGCGGGGAAAAAGAGCATCTCGCCGTTTTATCCCAATGGGCTGAAAAGGTGGGGATTGCGGAAAGCCTGCTGTCCTGTGGGCCTCATTTACCGTACAACGAATCATCGGCGCATGATTTCATTCGTCGCAATCAAAAGCCCAACGCATTTTGCAATAACTGCGCAGGCAAACACGAAGCCATGATCACCACCTGCCTGCATCTGGGCGAGGATCCTCACGGTTACGCAAACTACGAACACGCCGCTCAAAAAAGATTGCGCAACATTCTGACTGAAACCATGAAAGTGGATCACAGCAAAGTTCCGCATGCGGTGGATGGTTGTGGTATTCCGACTTACGCAGTTCCACTCCAGGCGATTGCCTCGGGCATGTCGATCTTTGTAAATTCCAAAGCTCCGGTTCTAAGAAAAGGCGCCTGCCAGCGCATCATCAAGGCTGTTATCGGAAATCCGTTCTATATCGCAGGCAGTGACGATTTCGCCACAGCTGTGATTGAAAAGACACAGGGCCGGGCTATTATCAAAGGCGGGGCCGAAGGTGTCTATGCAGGCTTTCTGCCAGAGAAGAAAATGGCCTTTGCGGTTAAAACCGCTGATGGTGCGGGTCGCGCAGCCCAGTTGGCTACGGCACAGGTTTTATTGCAATTAGGGGGCATGACTGTCGAGGAAGCAAAGGCTCTCTCGAAATTCACTATGCCAATTATCACGAACTGGAAGGGCGAACCTGTCGGCAAGTTGCGGATTGCTAACGACCAATAGACGGTGGTAAACTGTCTCCATGTTCTTACAAAAAACAATTCGTAAAAAAACGGTGATTAACGGCATTGGTATCCACTCAGGGGATCCATGTACTTTGACTTTCAAGCCAGCACCGTCTGATACGGGCGTTTATTTTATTCGTAAGGACCTGCCAGGCAATCCCTCTTTAAAAGTCACAGCCCGCAATGTTCAGGCAACCAGCCATCAAACCACAATCGGTGGCGAAGCATTTTCAGTCGCGACAATCGAGCATTGTCTGTCTGCACTTTCAGCCCTACGAATTGATAACTTGTTTATTGAACTTGATGGGCCGGAAATTCCTATTTGCGATGGCAGCGCCGGGGAGTTTTTAAAAGCTCTTTTGGATGTCGGTATCGTTGAGCAGGATCAGCCCCGCAAGTATTGCTATATCACGGAACCTATTTATTTTAGCGAAGGTGAAAAACACGCCTACGTGGTTCCATATCATGGTCTGCGCGTGACCGTGACTATCGATTTCCCGCATCCGGTGATTGGTAAGCAAACAATTGATCTGGATATTAATGAGCAGTCTTTCGGTCGCGATATCGCAAGCGCCCGCACATTTGGATTCTTAAAAGACGTCGAAGCACTTCAAGCCCGCGGTCTGGCAAAGGGCGGAAGCCTGGATAATTGCATTGTGCTGGACGGTGGAGCTGTGATCAATCCAGAGGGCCTGCGCTGGGCGGATGAATTTGTTCGTCACAAAGCTTTGGATGCCCTGGGGGATCTGGTGACTTTGGAAATGCCGATGATGGGTCACGTGGTGCTTTATAAAGCGGGCCACGACATCATGAACAAGCTGGTCAAGAAAATCTGGGATTCCCCGAATTCTTTCCGGCACGTGGAACTGGGTGCTGACATCAACGATGAAGTCCAAAAGTTTTCCGGTTGGACGTTGGACGCTCGATAGGTTTTTGAAATATCCAAGTAATAAAAAAGGCGCTTTTCCAAGCGCCTTTTTTTATTTTCTTCGTGCCGGTTCTGCCACACTCACTTCAGTGCCGCTCATCGCAGCTTCCATCAGATCTTTGTGATAGTGATAAATCAAACTGCCTTTTTCCAACACCGGAATCAGCTTGGTTGCGATGGACAAGGACAATGCCGGGCAACCCCAGCTGACTCCCAAGCGACCAAACGGCTGACCTGTTTTTGGATTTTTAGAGTTGATGAAATTCTCGCCGACATACCAAGCACCGTGCAAAACGATATCACGGTTGAAGGCCTGGTCATTTGAAGACTGCAAACCATACATGCGCAATGTCTTACCGTATGAGCCGTAATAGAAGTCCCCCGTCAGGTAAAAGCCCAGGGACGTTTGTTTTGAGTCTTTGATATTTGAAAATCGAGTCGCCCAGTTGCTGTTACCAGTGCCTTTACCGTGAGACACATAATAGCGAATCACATCACCGGTGCGCAGATTGATTAAAAAGAAACGGCGATTGGTGGAAGGCTGAGAGTAATCGATGATCGCGATTGTCTCAGGACTTTCCAAGGTCACGATTTGAGTTGAAGGACTGCGATCAGATTCCTCGCAAGGTTTGATGCTGCCAACAGGCCATTTGCCACATTGATAAGTGCTTTGCTGGAAAGAACGACCGGCGTTCTCGTCCATAAAACGTACTGTGCGCTCAAGGGCATCCTGAGGAACGCCTTGTTGCAAAATTTTAGTATAGATTGCTTGAGAAGGAGCGGCCACAGCCGACGTTGCAATCAAAGACAACAGCACGGTGATAAATTGTACTTTCACAGATCCCCCACAGAATTTAGTGATAGTTCTAATTATGATTACTTCACAGGGGATATAGGAGTGATCCCACTAAGAATCAACGTTTCAGTGCAATTATTGCAAATTTCTCTCAGTTTCCACGAGTTTAGATTGCAGGGGATTAACATATACGCCATTTGGCGGAAGCGGGATGCTAAAAGCAAAACACGAGACTTGTTAGGTCTCGTGTTATCAAAACGTGTCCGTTGGTTCTAAGGCAAATTACATTTGGGATTTCAGGTAGCCAACGATGTCGATACTTGGAGCAGACTCGGTACCGACACCCGGTTTAGGTCCGCGGCTAAGTTGTTCCAGAGTGTAGTCCATTCTGACGTCATAGCGACGCTCTGTTTGATTGCGCAACCAACGTTGGGCATCGAACCAGGCTCTCTTATTTTGATCATCCGTACAAGAAGCAAGTTCCTTCGGCATACGGGCACCCCAGCGCATCTCCGGGCAGTGATACGGGTCAAAGCTCATGTTGAAAAGTCTTTGGCGAGCCGCCTCAAGATTCATCAACAAAGTGTCTCCATTGGAAGTCGTGTAAGAGAACTTACACAAAGTCGCTTCCTGAGAGTAAACCGCAAAAAGGTCTTTTGCCAGGTTGCCACCGTTGTAGCGAATCGTTCTGTCACGGGAGCGCCATTTTTGAATCGCTTTTTGTGACTGCGCCATAATATCCATGAAGGAAGTTTTTAGGCGGGCATCACGTGATGGTGTCGCATAAGACTCCCATTCACCCGTAGCCCCGAAGATATTCACCGGCAGGCGCTCTGGATGCTGTTTCAAAGGAATGCCTTCACGGCGAGCCAGTTCAACTGCAGCCACGCGGTCTTTCAATGAAGAACAAATATCGATCACTTCAAATTTCATATCCAAAAGTGGGTCGATAACCGGTTCGCCATTCGTCAATTTCAACTGAACGTATTCAAAGTAATTGATTTCCTGACCTTGGAAAACAAAGCGGCCTTTTTTCCAGTCACCAGATGGATCTGGTTGATTGCCATAAAATTGTTCTGTGCCGAAAGCGGAAAGATCGCGGTTAGCTGCGGCTTCAATACGGCCACCAACATAAGCGTTACCTTCCAGGGACGCTCCCACCAACTGTAATGGACGGAAGTTTTTAAAACCCGCACCTTGTCCTGGGATCGAGCGCATGAACTTGGAAGTATAAAGACCCATTGTCAAAGTATTGTCAGGATGGGCATCGATATAAAGAACACGACCTGCTTCAGTCACGCGGTAAATAATAGCCACGTGTCCGTTCGGGTCGTAGATCACTGTTCCTGGGCGGATACCGTTGCGATCCAGACGAGCTGGATAGAAATCAGAATAAGTTGCGCCCTGAGCATCACCAATCATACGGAAGGCTGCTGTGGAAACGCTGTTGATTAAATCAGAATTCAGGAAATCCACTGCATCAGGAAATGCCGTCATACGCAGCTTGTTTTTGCGGGCCAAAAGATCTCGGCGATATTTTACGGAGTTTCCGTTTGTGGAATAACGAATGTCTTTGTTGAAGTCCTCAGGTCCTGCAGGGTTGGCAGTGAATCCTGTCGCATGGGAAAACGGCAAACCCATTTTCCACGCAAAATAAGCACGCAGGTAATAAGGAAGATCTGCGCAATCAGCGAAATAGCGAATGCCACCTGGATCAGTTCCATAGAACATATTCGCAGGGCTATTCAGACACTCAGTCACTGTAGCGCATCGGCGATTTTCAACAGCGGCACCCAGTTTGGTCACGAACTGTCCAAATTGGTATTCGTGTTGTTCGGTCCACGCCGGTTGAGTGATGCGCCAGTCGCGCGGTCCTGCGACAGCCGTTGTTGCGGCAGTAGCAGTTAAAATCAAAAAGAACATCGCAAATGTTGATTTCATTAGTAACTCCAATGACTTTAAACAATATCCCCGGGTTTATAACAAGATCCGGAGTATTTTGCTTAGGAAAGTCGATCGGGTTTGTATATTTGCAGAACTTTCAGGGGTGTCAAAAGGGCGGGCACATTTCTGTTAACATTACGTTTTTGCAGGAAGAATTTTCTGAGCGAATTTCCAGAACTTGTTATCGGCTCCTAACTTTTTCAGCAGATAAGCCTCGGCCTCTTCGTGGGAAATCGTAAGGGATTGATTCCACAAGGGTTCAAACAAAGTCTTTGTCGCGCCCACAGCAGTAGAGGGAAAACTCGAGTCCTCAATTTCGCCGTACGCCACGATCAACAGGCGTTGCCATAGTGCTTTCATTGCGCGGTTGTATGTGGACTCCATATAGCGGCCCTGAAGGTCGGCTATCTCTTTTAGCTGCTTGGTCGAGAGCGGGGAGTCCATCTCCAGGGCTTCCAGAATGCTTCTGCTCTCGCGTGAAAGGGGAGTGTCGCTGCGCTGAAAGGCCATCATATTTGCAAAGGTTTCCTTCGAGAAAAAGGTCGCGCGGTTCTGATACCATTTGGCATAAACGACCTTGTCTGACCGGGAGAGTTCTTCCTTCAAAAGCCACAGGTCTGAAACCTTGCGGTCCGCACCTGCATCCCATCCCCAAACCATTTTGGAGCGGGGCCACAGGTGCGCCCAAATTGAGTCTGGCTCCGAACTGTTTTTGATCGGATATACGAGTAAAATTCCTTCTTGTTCGATAGCCTTAATAGCCTTTTGCTTGATCATTTTTTCATTAAACCAAGTTCACAAAAGTTTGGCAATTTCGGTCTCCCTGTCAGGTCTTTTGACACTCACAAAAAATCTTCCCAATAGGCTTTCAACAAGGCGGGAAACAGGCCAAATTTTTGAGATATTCCCCTCTGTATGGTACCTATTTCAGCCAACCATATGGCACTAAAAAACAAAGCATTCAGACTATTTTACAAGCTTCACATGTACCTCGGACTTTTCGTGGCGGTGCATTTTATTTTCTTAGGTATCAGCGGATCCATCCTGCTTTTCAAAGAGGAAGTCGAGGGCGAGATTCATCAGTCCGCTGTGGCGACAGATTCCTCTGCGCCATTTTCTTATTCAGGGTTAATGACAGAAGTCCTTAAGAAATTTCCAGGTGAAAGACCCCTGGCGGTTTTCAAAGACGACGAAAATGACAGCGTCATCAACGTGCGTTTGGGAATGAACGACTCAAAAATGTTCCGTGGCGCCCGCAAGCTGACTTACGATGCCAACACCGGTGCTGAAATCAACGTCGAGGCGACAAAAAGTTCCTTCATGGACTGGATGCTAAGATTGCATCGTGAATTCTTTTTGGGTTCTTACGGCAAAATTTATGTGGGCTTGATTGGTTTGCTTTACTTCTTCGTGATGCTTTCCGGATTTTTTATTTACGGAAACTTCGCCAAAAAAGTGGCCTTCGGGGAAGTGCGTATCAAATCTCCGCGCCACTGGTTCTCGGATCTGCATCGTTATATCGGCATGGGTGTGTTTGCCTGGGGTTTGATTATCGGTGCGACAGGTTTCCTTTTAGGCATCAGCTCTTCACTGATTAAGTTTTATCAGTATCAGGAACTGAAACAAATCACTCAGCAGTATAAAGACATCCATGGTGACAACGATCATCTGCATAACGTGACGGTTCTGGATAATGTGGTGAAAACGGCAGAAACAGCTCTGCCAAATTCTAAGGTTGATTACATCGCGATGCCAGACACGCAATTCGCACCTCCCAATCACTTCCTGATTGTGATGGTCGGAGATACTCCAAAGACCGAGCGTATGACCCAATTAGTGGTGGTCGATGCAGCTACTGGCCTTCAGGGTGAGGTGCGTGAGCTTCCATGGTACATGGAGATCACTCTGGCTTCCGAGCCTCTGCATTTTGGTAACTACGGCGGATTGTTCCTTAAGATCGTCTGGTTGGGCTTTTCGCTGTTCTCGTTGTTGTTACCGATCTTCGGTTTGATTATTTGGTATAAACGCAAGTATTCAAAAGCAGCTCCAGCGGGTGTCACTATGGAAACTCGCAAGCTCTCTGACTCCGCGTTGTTTAAAAACCGCTTTGCGATTCCGACAATCCTTATGGTGTTAACAGGGGCCATGATCATCGGGGCCTATATGTTTGGTGGCGCATTTGCCACAGCTTCGGGCTATGTACTTTTAATTCCGATCGCGATCTGTGTGCTGGTCCTTGTTAAAAGTCGCAGGGGGCGTGATTGAATTTAGCCGTACTCGCAAACCTTAATACGATCACTTTCAGTGCGTTGCAGATTCTGCTGTTCACGCTTTTGCCTTATTTGGCAGAGGCGATGCATGTCAGTCTGTCGCTGGTGGTGGCCGTATTCAGTGCGGGTTCGTTCTTATTTCTTTGGTCTTCGCCTTTTTGGGCTTCCAAGAGTGATAAAGCCGGGCGCCAGCCCATCCTGCTTGCGGGAATTTTGGGATTGGGAGTTTCCACGATGATGTTGTGGGCCCTGACTCAATGGGGTAAGCAGTGGGATTCCACTGTCGTTGTTATCCTGCTGATTTTAAGCCGCGTGATTTACGGATTATTGGCGTCAGCAGTCGTGCCCGTTGCGCAAGCGCTGCAAGTTGATCTTTCTGAATCCACCTCGGCGATGAAAGCCATGATTTCAAATTCAATGAGTTTGAATATCGGCCGTTCTTTAGGTCCAATTTATGTCCTGCTTAGCGGCGGTCAAAATATGGACCGCGTGTTGGTGGGTTTCTTATTCTGGATTTTGTTATTGGCAGGACTGAATGTGTGGGCTTTGCGCCTGCAGGCTCCGCAAATGAAAACGGCTCCTTCTGCGGACCGTGGATTTTCAGCGTGGAGTTTGGCGTTCAACCGCATGCGCTGGGTGTTTTTGTTAGCCGTTTTGTTCACAAGCTTTATTGGAATATTGAATTCCTCGCTGGCTGTGATTTTAAAACACAGCTTTTCCTTAAGCAGTCAGGAATCGGGTTTGTTGATGGCTAAGCTCTTACTGGCAAGTGCAGTGATTGCTGTAGTGACTCAGTTCCTGGGCCGCATGCTGTTTAAAAATCCCTGGCAGGGTGCTTTGGTTATTGGCGCCTTGATGCTTTTTGTGGGCGCCGTATTACTCCAGGTGATGAATATGCAATCCCAACTATGGACTGCGATTTTCTTCCTATCAGTTGGAATTGCACTGGTACCACCCTGTTATCTGACGTTAATGACCACGGTTGATGCTGAAAATATGGGCCTGGGCCGAAAAGCCGGCATCGTCAGTGCAGCGAACACCATCGGCTATGCGGTCGGTGGTGCTTTGGCAGCTATTACCTTAAAAGCTAAGTTTTTCTCTTTGGAATCCCTGATGATTGCACTGGTTGTCCTGATGATGATCAGCATTGCAATCCTATACCGTCAACGCTCTGTCGCTGCGGTGGAGGCTTAATATGAACTTGCATGAACTTTCGCTTCGCCATTCGGCTTCGTGCTTTTTTAATTCTCTTTTCCGCGAGTGGTTTGACTATAAAATCGAAGCCTCTCCAAATGAGATCGCTATTGCAACCGGCTGCAAAGAATCACTGACGGTGAAGATCGCAAGCGAAAAACAGATTTACCTGCCTCTAGCTCGCAATTCCCTGATGGGCCGTCATCAATATCACTCGGTATTTTACGTGCAAAATGGAAACACTTTGCAAAGCACTGGTTTTTTGACGGTAGCAGAACTTTTGGTTAAACACCTGACTGAAGTATTTCCCAACAGCATTGGAAATGATGCCGTTTTTATGGAGCGTCTTAAAAACAGCGTCGAAAATATCGAACTCGCTTTAGGTCATCGTAAGACGGATCTTCAGGGGATCTATTCAAACGCTATGAATTTCCAACAGGCCGAGCAAGGGTTGATGATTGGTCATAACTTTCATCCCTACCCAAAAATGCGCGAAGGCTTTGATGAAGCTGATTACCGTCAGTATTCCCCGGAGATGGCGGGTCAGTTTTCTTTAAACTGGTTCCTGGCTAAACCTGAAGTAATGGTTAATGAAAAAGCCCAAAAGTTTCAGGTCGAGCAGTGGACTGTGGATGCGTTTTTAAAAGATTTTGCCAATGCGGAAGCTGCAGCTGCCAAACTTAAAGCGGGCTATATACCATTCCCGGTTCATCCTTGGCAAAAGCAGCATCTGCTAAAAAATCCGGTGGTTCAAAATTATCTGAAAAATGGTGATGTGATCGATTTGGGCGCTGCTGATAAACAGTGGTATCCAACGACCTCTCTGCGTTCGATTTATGGGGCGCATTCGCCTTACATGATGAAATTTTCCCTGACTCTGCGTCTGACTAACTCCATTCGCCATCTGACGGAAGTGGAAGTGGTCCGCGGGCTTCAGGTTTACGATGTATTCATGACAGCTAAAGCGCAGGAGTTTTCCCGCAAGCAGCCTCAGTTCCAAGTGGTTTTTGAGCCAGCTTTTATGGCTCTTAAAAATCCTGTCGGCGAAATTTTGACGGAATCCATCGTGGTCTGTCGTGAAAATCCATTCACGGAAAGCAACAAAGAAGAAGCCGTTGTTCTGTCCACTTTGGCTCAGGACAATCCTTTGGGTGGTGAAAACCTGATTCAAAAATCCATTCGCAAGGAAGCCGAGAAAACCGGTCGTCCATTAAGCGAAATTTCTGAACAGTGGTTTTCACGTTACCTGCAGGTCGCAGTAAAACCTTTGGTTTTGGCGCAGGCGAATTACGGAATTCTATTAGGGGCGCATCAGCAAAATCTAATCTTAAGCCTTAAGGCAAACTTCCCGGAAAAAGCTTATTTCCGTGATTGCCAGGGAACGGGTTACAGCCATTTTGGTTTTTCATTATACAACCAGGAAGTTGCAAGCCTGAAAATGGAAAACGGCAACATCCTGGATGATAAGGGTAATATTCTGTTTGCGTACTATCTGATGATCAACTCCACCTTCAATGTGATTGCTGCGATTGCCGCTGATCACTGGGTGCGTGAAGAGGATCTGGTAAAAGATCTTCGTCAGTTCTTACTGACGATTCGTGATTCCAATCCTCAGGATCACTCTTGTTTGAACTATCTTTTGGACAAGCCAGAGATCTGGCACAAGGGGAACTTTACCTGCAGCCTGCAGAACATGAACGAAAACACCGCTGCAAACCCGCTGTCGATTTATAATTTGATTAAAAACCCCATCGCCGCTGCTGCGGTGAAGGCATAGGACGGACTATGAATATTCAGAAATACCTGCACGTACAGGAAAATAAAAACTACTCCGCAGAAATCACTGGCAGTCTTTTGACGGTGTCTGGTGCGGAAAGCGTTCAATTTCATATTGAAGATCAGTCCGATAAATTGCAACTCATCACCAAAGACAATGCGCCAGCTGGTGCAATTCTGATTGCGATGGAGCATTTGTTTGCGCAAAAACCTGAACTGAAAGCGATTTCAGTTAATCAAAAAAGCACATCCCGTCAGGAATTTTACCAGAATCCTTCCCTATGGTGTTCCTTCGGAAAACAGTCTGTAGAACCTGAGCAGTGGATGCATACGGGCCAGGTTTTCCATCCGGTGCGCCCACAACCACGTCCTGGGGATTTGCTTTATTCGCGTTTTGTTCCGGTGATTGGGAAAACTGTCAGCTTCCGCGTCGTGGACATAGATCGTGACCTTGAAACTTTCCACTTCTGGCACAATCAGCCTTACGTCGCTGAATTCTGGGAGCTGGCACAAACTGAATCCGAACTTAAAGCCTACCTTGAAAAAGGTCTGACAGATCTGCATTCCATTCCCACGTTCGTGGAGTTCGATGGCGTGCCGGTCGGCTATTTTGAAATGTATTGGACGTTGGAAGACCGCTTGGGTCCTTACTATGAATCCGAAGCTTTCGATCGTGGATTTCACTTGTTGATCGGAAATAAAGAATATCTGGGTTTCAAAAACACAGATGCCATTTTGAAATCAGCGACACATTATTTGTTTTTGGAAGAACCACGCACTCGTAAAATCATGGCGGAACCCAGATCAGACAACCAGCGCATCATTCGCTACGTGGAAACATTCGCTGCCTGGAGAAAAGTGAAAGAGTTTGATTTCCCTCATAAGCGTGCCGCTTTGCTTGAGTGCCGCCGCGAAAAATTCTTTATGGGGAACTTCCTGTGAATTTAACAGCGAACACCCTTCATTCAGGCTCCGCATGGGTGCGGGTCAATCAGAAACTGGTGGCGAAAAGCCTTCAGGAGCTGAGCTATGAGCAGGTTCTGAAAGCCACGACTGTGGATGGCCAGAACTTCGTGTTCGCTTTGCAAAATGGAATCGAGTACCACTGTCAGGGTTGGCAGGGGATCTGGACGGACATTAAAGTTCAGGCCGATTCCGTCACTCGCGTGGTTGACGGCATCAAAATGCCGGTGAAAAGTGCCGGTCAGTTTTTCTTGGACTGCCAAAAAGAAACCGGGATGGATGACATCATTCTGGGAAATTTCCTGGAAGAGATGCACAATACTTTGTTCTCGGATCTTCGCATCGAAAAGAAGCAAGCGGAGCAGACCTCTGAGGAAATGACTCAGTGGACGGGCCTGAAAATTCAATCCATCTTAAATGGTCATCCTAAGTTGTTATTAAATAAAGGCCGTATCACCTGGAGTGAAGGCGATCTTGCGGAGTTTGCTCCTGAAAATCAGCCGGTCCTTCGTTTGATGTGGTTGGCAGTTCGCAGGAACTCGGCCTTGGCTGCGCAAATGCCGGGTGTAACCCAGGAAAGTATTTTGTCTCAAAGCCTGGATGCAAACGAGATGAAGCGCTTTGATCAGCATCTCGCAGAACTGCAGCTGAATAAATCGGAACATGTATTTGTGCCAGTTCATCCATGGCAGTGGGATCGCTTTATTCAAGTGCAGTTCGCTGGCGAACTTTCCACGGGCGTGATGAAAGCACTCGGTGTTTTCGGTGACGAATATCAACCACAGATTTCCATTCGCACACTGTCCAATATCAGCCGCCCAGGATTGTGGGATATTAAACTCCCAGTGACTATTTTAAATACTTCAAGCATTCGCGGTATTGCAGCGAAATACATTCCAGTGGGCGGGGAGTTGTCGCAGAAAATGTCTGACATCTGCTCTCAGGATGAAGTTCTTAAAAACGTTCAGATTCTAAGTGAAAAAGCCGGAGTGAGTTTTCAACATCCGGTGTTTAAACAAGTCGCCTTGGCCCCGTACCGTTACCACGAATACCTGGGTGCAATTTGGCGCGAGTGCGCGGAATCCAAAGCCGCAGGCTCTGGCGAAACATCGGTCCTTACCGGCAGCTTCTTTCATAAAGACGCACAGGGGCAAAGTCTGTTGGGGGCCTATGTAGCGGCTTCCGGGCTGACTATGGCTCAGTGGCTTCGTCGTTATTTCGAAGTGGTGGTGGTCCCTTTGTATCACCTTCAACTGAAATACGGCATCGGCCTGGTTTCCCATGGCCAAAACATTGTATTGAAACTGAAAGATCATGCCCCGGTGGGCTTGATTTTAAAGGACTTTCAAGGGGATTTGCGCCTGGCAAAGGGTTCTCCCTTGGCCAGCGAGTCTGCAAATTTGGCTGCGCACTTGTTGCAGCTTCCACGCAATTATTTGATTCATGATTTGTTCACGGGACATTTTGTCACCGTTTTAAGGTTTATCTCCGAGGTTTTGAAGGAGTGCGACGGTTTCTCAGAATACGAGTTTTACGGGATTCTGGGACAAACCCTTCGCGATTATCTTTCATCTAGCGGGAAAAACCTGAATGTGGATGACAGCGTCAATCTTCTGGCGGAAAAAATGCCTCGTGTGCTGGTAAATAAGGTGCGTTTTAAGATCGGCTATGCCGACTCACACGAACGCCCGGTCCCCATGGTCGGAGACGAACTTTTGAATCCCCTAGTAATGGGATTAAACAAAGGAGCACCGTAAGATGGAACAAAAACACAATCTTATTGGTATCGGTATCGGCGTATTCAACCTTTCCTTAGCGGCTCTTGCTGATAAAACAGCAGGGGTGAGCAGCGCATTCTTTGATGGTAAGCCGTATTTTGACTGGCACTCTGAAATCATGTTCGCAGACTCTGAAATGCAGACGTCCTTCCTGAAGGACCTGGTTATGGGCGCGGACCCGACGAATCCCTACAGCTTCATGAATTATCTGGTTTCCAATGGCTTGTATTATTCTTTCATGAATACCAACCGCTCGGTGGTCACTCGCCGTGAATTTGAAATGTACTGCCAATGGGTCAGCGAAAAACTAAAACACCGTTTGAACTTTGCTTCCAAAATTGACGAAATCAGTTTCAAGGACGGTCAGTTCGTGGTTCGCTCTGGCGACAGAATTGCGAAATCCGACAACATCTGTATAGGTACAGGCCTAACCCCCAATGTTCCTGATTTTGCGAAAGACTTCATCGGTCCAAAGGTATTTCACGCGAAATCCCCGTATTTGAAAACCCTGGATGTGACCGGCAAAAACGTTGTCGTCATCGGCGGTGGTCAAACAGGTATCGAAATTTTCCGTAACTGCTTTAAAGGCAAATGGGGCCGGGCTTTAAGCACGCGCATGATTTCCAGCCGTGCGAATCTGGAACCTTTGGATAACTCTCCGTTTGTGAACGAGTACTTCACTCCAAACTACGTCGAAGAATTCTTTGGCCTGGATCAATCGCAAAAAGATCCTATCGTTCGCCATCAAAAGATGGCGTCTGACGGGAACACTCCAGAGTATCTGGAAGCCCTTTACAATGACATCTACCAATTGCGCCACGTTCACCGCGACGAAGCCATGATCGAGATTTTGCCTTCCCGTTGCATGGATCGTATCGAAGAGGCGGGGAATGGCTACAAGCTGACTGTCAGCAGCACTTTCTCGAACAAAACGGAAGTGCTGAATGCTGACATCGTGATTCTAAGCACAGGTTTTAGAACACGCATTCCACAAATCATCGAACCGATTCAGAACATGATCGACTTTGATGAAAACGGCCGTTTCATTTTGCAAAAGAACTTTGCCGTGAAATGGAAAGGGCCTCAGCAGAATAAAATCTATGCCATGAACTTCAGCCGTCATGGGCATGGAATCTCTGAACCGCAAACCAGTTTGATGGCGTGGAGATCCGCGACCATTCTGAATGATTTGCTGGGTAAAGAGCACTACAAGACATCGAATATGGTTTCTAATTTTGTTAATTACAGAGGGTTATAGGACGACCCAAGGGAAAGAGAGAAATGAGAATTTTCATCGCAGCATTGTTCACCATGCAAGCCTGCCTTGCGCAGGCTCAGATTACTGAAAGTAAGCCGAACGAAACCTACCAATTGCAGCAAGTGCAAATCCTGGGAAATAAAGAGGACAAATCTTACCTGGAAAGTACGGAGTCCATTTCCGTACTAAGTGCGGAAGAGTATGACCGGGCTGTTAAAACAGACTCCATCAAGTCTTTAAATGCCCTTCCCAACGTGCAAGTTAATAAAAACGACAACACCTTCAGCTTGCGCGGTATCAACAATATCGGCGTGACTGGCTATCAAAAAGACAATCTGGCGTCCATCATCGTGGATGATGTGTTTCAAACAGACCTGGCGATTTCTGCCGGTGCGTTTGATTTCTGGGATTTGGATCACGTCGAAATCTACCGTGGCGCTCAAAGTACCACTCAAGGTATCAACTCCCTGGCTGGTAACATTCTATTGTTCCACCGCAAAGCAGGCGAGCAGACCGAAGGCGCTGCCAAGGCGGGTGTAGGCACATACGGCGAAAAAGAGATCGGTGCCGTTACTAACAACACCTTTCTTGATAAAAAGCTTCTGACTCGATTTGCGGTCAACGTTGAACGTTACGATGGTTTCATTGATAACGTGACCACAGGAAACGACCGTTGGGGTCGTCAGGATAAAAACTATTTTTCCGGTGACATGATCTACAAACTGAATGCGGGTGATGAAATTCGCTGGAATGTAAAAGTCATGCAAACGGAAAACGGCGGAACTTACTCCCAATCCGCAGATCCATTCCAATATGAAGTTTACGAAGACGTCGACAGCCGCGCTTTGACGAACAATCAACAGACAAGTCTGCGCTACACGACAAAGATCGGCGAGAACTCCAGCAATGAAACCATTCTGGCGTACTCTCAGGCTGATCAGGACGCGACAGCGGATGCTGATGGCACTTCGGCCAACACAGCGGGTACTCGTTACGAAGATCATACTGACAGCTACTTAAGCGTTGAAAACCTATGGAAATACCAAAACGAAAAAATCAAAAACGTTTTGGGCGTGCACTATCATGATTACATTATCAAAGACGATTACAACTTCACGGTTTTGACGCCGGGCCCGGTGGCTGTTCGTCAAAAAACTGAGAAGTACCAAAACACTTACGCGATCTTTGATTCCTTGCTGTACAAGTTTAATGAAAACCACGCGATGAATCTGGGGCTTCGTTACGAGTACATGGTCAATAAATTTGACTCGTTCATCGTTTACGGAACAACCCGAACGGCTGATGGTAATGAGCAGGGTGGTATTTTACTTCCTAAAATCGGCTACGTGCTGACAGAAGGTATCAGCTCTTACGGTATTTCCTATACTCAGGGCTACCGTACCGGTGGCGTCAGCGTGAATCGTTGGACTTCGAACGTTTCCCAGTATGACCCCGAAACAACTCATAACTTTGAATTAAGCTACAAGCGCGTTCAGGATCAGTTGAAAGTTGCTGCCAACGTGTTTTACACGCACTGGGTGGATCAACAGGTGTTGGTTCAGTACGCAGCGAACAATCCGTACAACTCTGCGATCGTAAATGCGGCAAGTTCCGAAATCTACGGTGCGGAATTGGAAATGACGTACAACTTGAATCCAAAAAATCTGCTTAGCGGTGGTATCGGTTACAACCACACTCGTTTCGTAGATTTCAAAGGTCCGTTGAATCAAAGCTACGACGGCAACGAATTCCCCTTCGCAAGTCCTTGGACAGGCAGCTTAAATTACACGTACAAGCCTTCCGATGCCTGGAGCTGGGACAACACCCTTCGCTACCTATCGTCCAGCTACACAGACGCTGCGAACCTAAAATCGGTTCCAGAGCAATGGTACCTGGATACATCTTTGGCATACCTGATGGCACAGTGGAGATTGAACTCCGAGTTCTACATCCGCAACGTGCTTGATCAAAAATACGTTACCTACGACGCAAGTAACGCCTCTTACGGCACGAAAGTTTACCAGGTAAACTCACCTCGTGAATTCGGTGTGCGCGTAACTTATTTCTGGTAGTTAAATTCAAGTTATACATCTTCAAAAAAGGCCTCCCTTATCCGGAGGCCTTTTTTTATTCAAACCAAATGTTTCCCCAGTCTTCGGTTTTTAGCAGGGGGATTTGCCGTTTTTTCAGTCTGTAAATCACTTCTGCATGAGGATGTTTGTAACGCTCCCAGCGGGCCGAGGCGATGGCCATTTTCAGAACTGGCAGGTGATCCAACAGCTCTTCAGACGTACTCGTGCGCGAGCCGTGGTGGCCTAACACCAGCACACGGGCGTTTGTCACCCACGGTAAACCTTGCCACAAACTTTCCGCTTTAATCGGGGAGTCACCGGGAAATAGAAAACGCTTAAAGGCCACGACCTGACTTGCGGCATTGGTGTCTGCTTTCGGTTTTGCTTTTCGGGATTTCTTAAATACAGTCAGCCCCTGCCAGTGAGGAACATCCAAAGCCTCCTGGCAGTCTGAAAATTTCTCAAGCAATTTCATTTTGCCTGGCGAAGAAGTCCCCGGCGGTCGCAGTGCAATGCAACTGTCCCAGGAAGAAGGCCACCGCGACAGACCCCCGATGTGATCCCAATCCCAGTGACTTATATAAATTTTGTTTCTTTTATCGCGGCAAAGTTTTGCAATCTTCGCCCCCGGGAATCGTTCGCCACCCACATCAAAATGTCGACAGGTGGAGTCCTCAACCGAAGTCACCCATTGGCCCTGACCAACGTTCCATATCACGAGATATGAGAACACGGATTTGTTGCTTAATGGTGTGGCGCTTAAAGTTATGATCACAAATGAAAGCAAAGAAAATCTTAAGACCCACTCCACGCAGAATCCCTTCCTTGTCTAAGTCGCAAACGTAAGTAATGAAAGAACACCTGCCACGCAAATATCCAGACCCACAATGTGGATAAAGAAATCTGTTTTGCTGTGGCGCTTGGAACGGGCTCTGACACCCAGGAAAGAGTCCGGGCAAACATCGTCATCAAAAAATCAAATGCACTCACTACAGGTGGCGCTAAGACGCTTAGAAAGCCTAGGGGTAGTAAGACGTAAGAAACCAGTGGGCCTAATAGTAGGTTGTAAAGAAGTGCGAGTGGATGCAGCGAACTCAATCCCCACAGTGGAGCTGTCATGAAAATAAAAACTGCACATTGATTGAACAGCAGTCGATGAAATGGGTTTTTTATTTTCAGCAGTGAAGTCCATGCCAGTGCCAAACTGGCACACCAACTCATCAGCAGTGATGCGGAATTCCACCACGCAGGAAATAGTGCCAGCGTGAAACAACCCGCAATCATCGTCATCGTGTCCGCAGGAAACACCCATCCAAGTTTTTTGAACAGCCCTCGCAAACCCAATGCAGACAAGGCTCTCACGGCGGGCGGTTGCCAGCCTACAACCAGCGAGTAAAAACTCAAAAGTAAGAATCTTACAAAGAATGGCACGCGAATTATTGCGAAGAGTTCGTCCAACAAAAGTAAATGAGATCCTGAAATAACAAATATATGAATCAAAGATGTTTTGACCAAATTCTGTTTCAGGTTCTGATCTTGGAGTCTTTCACCACACACGATTGAGGCCAGTGCAGAGTGATTTTCTGACTCACGAGGGAGTAATGTAAGACACTTTTGTTGATAACTCTGTGATAGGCGTGATGCATTATTCAGCAATGTGTCTGAATTGGAAATGCTTAAGCTCGCAGCAAGCAAAATAAGAATAATCATGAATTCATGCACTTAGCAAAATTCAGCGCAGATGCTGATTCTAAAATATTCTGTCTTGAGGACGGTGCGTCCGTTAATTTCGGATTGTAAGATCTGAAATTACGACTTCTAAAAAAACTGCATTTATTAATAATTAGTCAGTAATTACATGAGTTTACTTGCTGCTTAAATTTCATGCAAATCGCTGAAACCCTTGAAATACAACAGGTCCAAGGTCCAGCATTACAATAACTCAACATTTTGTGTGGATAAGTCTGCTTGTTTGCACTTCTCATTGCATGTCATACTGGAAAAAGATCAAGGAGTGTCGAGAGATGAAGCAACTAGGACGATTGGCAACAACACTACTTTTAAGCTTACCGTTGGTGACAGCGGCTAAGTCAACGCACATGCCTAAGAACGCAGCGCCAACTTCAAGACAACAAGCATTGTTGGTTGAATTGACCGGCCAGGATTTTTCAAAACAATCAGATACTGAGCTCTATGCTGAAATGATAAGCGCCTCTCAGCGCGATGATGAGATTGGCTTAAAAAGCCGTATGCAAAGCCTTTTGACGCGATTCCCCGCTAGCACATATGCCGATAATGCTTTGTTTCTTGCGGGCAGAATGGCCGTCGATCATGGAAACTTTCCAGAAGCGATTCGCCTTTTCGGACGCATTGAAAAGAACTATCCGAACAGCGATAAAGCGGCGAGTGCTAAGTTTGCTAAAGCCATGACTTACAAAAAAATGAATCTGCCACAGTTTGCTAAGCGATCGTTGTCTGAAGTCAGATCAAAATACCCGGGCAGTCCGGAATCCTTCAGAGCCGACGCTGAATTGAAATTGTTCAACTAAGAATACTCACCACTTGCAAGGATGCAAACAGTGACGAACACGAAGTTCTCTGTATCATTGACGATCATTTTTTGCGCGCTATTGCTGCAGCTGCCAGCGGCGCGCGCACAGGACGTACCGCCACCGGATACAACGTGGGACGCAGATCCGTTGGATGTGTTAGAGCCAAAAACAGAAACTCCCGCAGAACCTACAGTGCCGGAGTTCACGGAAATTCCAGATCCTAACTCAGCTCCGGCAGATGTGCCGGCTCCGGAAATCGCGCCACCATCATATTCCGAGCCTGCTCCCACTCATGCAGATGCCTCGTCTTCGTTTAGTGATTCTGGTAACTCGGACCCTGACTACAACAAAGAAAACTATTTCCATAACATCTACAAAAAGTACAACCAAACGCCGACGTCTGATGAAGTCTGGGAAAAAGCAGTGGGCGAGCGCAAGTCTGAAAACTATAAAGTTCAGAAGGGCAATACTCTTTGGGATATCTCGAATACGTTTTTCGGTGATCCAAATTTCTGGCCGAAACTTTGGTCTTTGAATGATGGAGCGATTTTAAATCCCCATGAGATCACTCCGGACATGAATATCAAATTCTATCCGGGTACGATGATCGATGCGCCGACAGTGGCATTGGCAGACAAAGAAGGCGGCGAAGCAGCTGAAGGCGAAAAAGTGGTTGAGGCAAGCGTTGCAGAGCCACCAGTGCCGCCAACGCGTCGTAAGCACACGCCGGTGTTAAAGAAGCTTCCACAAAGCTTACCATTCGGTCGTTTCGGTATTTACGATGACAGCACAGGAACTGAAATTGAATTTAGAAAAACCAATGTGCCAGCGCCCCTGGAGTACCTGGGCTATTTTGTCGCAGACAGCGAGATCGCAGGATCCGGAACTGTAACTGCAACAGAGCTTGATTCAAAATCCGCGAACGAATATCAAATCGTCTACGTGGAACTGACTGGCACACCGGAAAAACACTATACCGTGCAAAAAAATGTCGGGAAGGTTGTGGATCCGGCAGCAAAAAAACGCAAAGCCCAGATGGTTGAAATCCAGGGCGAGCTTGAAATCATGGAAAAGGTGAATGCTGAAAAGAATCTTTACCGTGCGATCGTTCAAAAAGCGATTCACTCGGTAGAAGTCGGCTCCGTGCTGATTCCAGGAAAAGTACCGATGATTGATCCTCGCCCGGGTGAAATTAATAACTCTGCCGGCGCGAAAATCATGGGTGGTGAGTTGATTCAAAAACGCGCGATGTTCGGCGTGAATGAATTGGTGTTCCTGGATGCGGGCTCTGCGCGCGGATTCCAGGAAGGGCAAAATCTGACGATCTATGCAGACAGTGCTCTTCGCAATGGTAACTCAAAAGCAGTTATGAATGATCGTGCGATTGGTTCAGTAAAAATCATCCGCGTGACGCCAAACTTTGCGACCGCTTACGTAACCAAAGCCAGCGAGGACGTGATGCTGGGGGATTATGTCGGTAACAGCAGTGCGAAAACAGCTTCAGCAGCGCCGGTGGTTGAAAGTCATGCACCCGAATCCCAAGGCGAACTTGATACCGAGTTTGAACTTGAAGGAGTGCCGGAGGCGGGAACTCCGCCGGAGTCCGGATCAGAAGATCTCGATTTGGAATTATAACAAAGAAAAAAGGCTCTGCGAAATTGCAGAGCCTTTTTTTATGACTGAAATCTTTGCTCTCTCCCAATTAATCAAAGCCAATCCTCTCTATACCGTTCATCGTGATGAAATTCATCAGATCTATCTGCGTCTGGCGCGTTCGGAATCATTAAACGAGCTGCAGCTTCGGCAGACTTTGCACGAATACTTTCCCTCCATGGCAGAGTATCTGGAGAAAAATCACGCGTTATTTAAAACTCATTGCGCGGAACTTCTTCAGTGGCAAATGCAAGGGGTTCAGTTCTTAAGTTATGGCGAGTCGTTGTATCCTTCGCAGTGCTATCGCATGGCAGATCCACCTTTGACTTTGAGTTATCGCGGTTCGCCCGCGTGGATGATTGAAAGATCCATTTCCATTGTCGGCAGCCGTGAGCCCAGTGCCGAGTCATTGCGGTGGATGGAGCAGGAATTGGCTCTATTTATGGAGCTGCAATTGCCGTTCGTCGTCAGTGGTGGCGCCCGTGGCGTCGATCAAAAAGCGCATTCCTTAGCACTTAGAAAAAACTGTCAAACAGCGGTGGTGCTGCCTTCTGGACTTGGAGAAATTTATCCCAGCAGCCTGGTGGATTGGATCACGCCTGTGCTGGATCAGGGAGGCTGTTTTTTAAGCGAGTACGATCCCAAGCAAATGATGCATAAGCGTCTTTTTCATCATCGCAATCGATTGATTGCGGCTTTGGGAAGTGTGACATTGCTGGTGGAGGCACGCAGGCGCAGTGGCACTTTAATCACGGCTCATCAGGCGGCGGAACTTTCGCGTCCCGTTTGGGTGGTTCCCGGCCATCCTTTGGATCCGCATTTCCTGGGCGGACTTGATCTCTTGTTGGATGGCGCACAATTAGTACGCGATGCCCAAGATTTATCCACTTTATTCCACTCCGAGTTATTGTCAGATAAGTTTCAGGCGGCAGGTATTGTGGGTATATCTGGCATTAACCACTAGGGATAGTGGGCTATTTTGAATGACAAAATGGGGACGAAAAAAGTGAAATCATCTAAAAAAATCTTTTGCAAGGGGCGGGGAATTGCTCTTACCATTTGATTCAAGGGAGGGGCGATGTGGTCAAGGATGACCGTGGTAGTAAGGATGCTGCTGCATCGCTCTTATTTGTAAAGATCTGCCCCTACCTTCAGGTTCTAACTTCTTCTTAATTCCAATTTTTTCTTAAAGTATAAATAGCGATGAAACCGAATATTGCATTGGGTGTCCAGATAGCAAGTGCTGCTGGCAGAGTCCCATTACGTGCAGCACCTTCGGCGGCAACGTACAAAACCCAATAAAAGATAATGATCCCAATACAAAGAATCATTCCACCAGCTTTGGCCGCGCGACGATTTGTCGTGGTTCCCAAGCCCACACCGATCAAAGCAAACACCAGGCACAATACGGAGATCGCTGAGCGCTTATGAAATTCAGTCTGCATGATACGCAACTCTTCAGGATCTTTTATTCCTTGTTTTAGACGATTGCGAACCTCATCAAGTGTCAAAGACGGAGGCGATTTTGCGCGCTCTTCATGTTTATCCGGTTCCGAGAAATGCACGTCATAAGTATCAAAGCTGATCTTCGTATGAGTCTTGGTCTGACGATGAATTTCACCGTTTTGCAGGCGTAAAAGCACTTCCTGGCCCGGGCGATCCGGATCGGGAAGCATGCTGCCTTCTTTTGCGATCACAGTCAGTGGAACGTCGCTGTTTTTCTCGTCATAGATAAATACTTTGCGAAGTTTGCCGTTCTTTGAATCGACTTCATTGGCATAGACAACCATGTCGAAAAAACCCTCGGCGAATGTGCCTTCTTTAATGACGGCAGTCGCTTTGGTATTTGCCAGGCGGGTGAACAGCACCTCAAACTGACGATTTCCCCAAGGGGCAATTACGAAGGATGTTTGTGCAGAGACAGTTCCAACGACAAGCGCCAAAATAATCGCCGGCATCAGCAAAGTTCCCATCGCCAATCCGGAGGCTTTCATCGCCACGATTTCAGAATCCTGACTTAATCTTCCATAAGTTAGAAGCACAGAGAACAACAGCGCCATGGGGAACAAAACCGGAAGCAGGGAAATCACGACGTAACCGATGATTTCCGCAATGGTTTTAATCGCCACACCGTGGACAAGGGCGAATTCGGTTAGACGCAGCACCTGAAACATCAAAATGATCGATACAAAGACCAAAAGACCCAGGATGAAGCTTGGAAGCATCTCAAAAAAAATGTACTGAACGGCTTTTTTGCCATTAAAGATACTGAACATGCGCTCCATTGTAGACGGCGCGAAATCGTAAGTCATCGCGCCTATCGTCCAGTCTGTGGTTTGACCGAATCGCAACAGTATCCGACAATAGATGGATATGAGCAAAGTCCTCCTGGTGTACGAAGATTACGCTGATCTGATGAGCGTGGAATCCACTTTGAAAAAAGTGGGTTTCGACGTCATTGGATTGTCGAGCGAGTACGCCATTTCTGATCAAATTATCAGCTTCAATCCCGATGTCGTCGTGGGTTCCGGTAAAGGGGCCAAGGTGTCTTCGTTGGGAGTGGGGAAGCGTTTGAAGGAAATGTCCCGGTGGGGCGGAAAAGCCGTGCTTATTTTTCCGACTAATTTCAAGCCGGCTCCTCAAGATCTGATTAAGATCCGCGTCGACATGATTTTGGAATCCCCGGTTGCACCTTTACGAATTGTTCAGGTGTTGGCAAAGCTGATGGGGCAGGATGAAGGCGTTTTGTTAGAGCGTCTTAATAAAGCGAGCCACCTCGAGGCCCCGGGTGCAAAACAAGCGACGGCCTCTGCTGCTCCGGGCGGGGGCGTTAAATTTGCCACCGACAAAGAAGCTATTTTTGTTAAAGGAACTTCTCCAGAAGATCAGGAAACCCCGGCGGGTGTTGGTTTTAACATCGAGCAGGAATCTCAAGGAGAAGGTGCGGATTTCACTCTAAATAACGAAGAAGAAACAGAAATCCCGCGCTTTAAGTTCGGTGCTAAATTTCAGACAGCCGATAAAGATGCAGGCTCTGAAGCTGAAGCAACAAACGAATTTCCCGATGTTGATTTGAAAGCCCTGGAAAGAGAATTGCTTGGGGGAGGCGCCCCTGAAGTCGAAAAGGTGGAGGAAAAACCCACCCCTGCGGCATCGACTCCAGAGGCTGAAGAGGCACCTTCCAAGGCGCGTCAGGAGCTGGAGAAGTCCTCGGCCAAGCTTGCTGAACGCATGCAGAAATACGCCAAACTTGTAGAAGATGTGAAAGTGGCTCCGGTTAGCACGATCACCCGGGTTGAGTCCCGCAAAAGGCAAATAGACATCGCGTCAGAGTGGGACCAGGAAAGCATCAAGGATCTCGATAAGTTGCGCCAAGCCTTCACCAAAGCGCTTTTCAAAAAGTAATTGCCCCTGTGGGGACCTTGACTATATGGTTTCCGTATTCAAATTAAGTATGATAATTTGGTCTAATACGGAGGCCTTTATGGGCGTTAATACAACAGCAGTAACAGATGGTTCTTTTGAAACAGAAGTTTTGAATTCTTCTACTCCAGTTCTTGTCGATTTCTGGGCTGAATGGTGCGGTCCTTGCCGTGCATTGGCTCCAAAATTGGAAGAAGTGGCAACGGAGTTGTCTGGCAAAGTTAAAATCGTAAAAGTGAACGTGGATGAGAATCCGGCGACTCCTTCGAAATACGGCATTCGCGGTATTCCAGCGATGTTGTTGTTCAAAGGCGGCAGCGAAGTGGGCCAACTAGTTGGTAACCACCCGAAAGACGCCATCGTGGATTTCCTTACTAAAAATACATAAGTCCACTCGGTTCTGTTTAAAAAAATTAAGATTTTAAAAGAGGGAGCTTTTTCAAGTTCCCTCTTTTTTTTGCCTAAAAAAGACGGTTTTTGGCTCTTTGATAACATTCTTTCACACATGTTAGAGTATTTGCCTTATACCCTATTCGTGGTACTAATAAGAGCTAGTAAAGCGATGGGACAATAAATGGAAACCGCATTAAACTCTGAAAAAACAACTGAATCAAATCCGGTAAGAGATGCTTATCGTAAGGCCTTGATGCAGTTTCATTCTTTGTTGAAGAAGCCGCGCTCCCTAAAAGGTGACTATCCGGGATTGGCTTTCGATAAAATGCCAGTGGCTCATCAGGAGCCGATAACTCAGGCATTGGTTGAATGGGTTGATTTTTTTCAGATGCACTCATTTGGTGCAGAAATTTCTGAAAAACAGTTCTTGTGGCGTTTTCTAAAAAGATTCCGCATGAAAGCTCATCCGGATTTTTTCACATCCGTGGATGATCATACTTGTTTTGAGGTCGTGGATACACGCGGTCGCCAGACATTCCGTAGTATTTCCCTGATGGATTGCTGCAGCTACTCTTTGGACGAATTGGTTTCTATTCCATGGTTTGAACTTTTCCATCGCGACCAGGAAATTACGGACCGTTATTTGGGTTTCCAAAAACAACTGAGCGAGGGAACTGTAGAGCATACGAATCTGGAAGGTATTATTCCAGAGCACGAAGTTTCAGAAATCTTTGGCTTCGAAAAGTTCGTTATTACCATCAAGCCTCTATTCCTGTCTCCGATCTACGATATGGATGACAACGTGGTGGGTGCGATCGTCGCAATCAAAACGATCAACTGCCGCAGCCGTCGTACTGAAAATCTGGAACGACTGGTTCCGGAAATTGCCGCGGTAAAATAGTTTTTATCAGTGTCTAAAATGAAAAAGCCCTTGGTTCTCACCAAGGGCTTTTGTTTTTTTAAGTGTTATGATCTTAGTTTGTAGCAACCGTTGTACGAGTCACCTGAGTGTTAGCTAGCTTGTTATAGAACTCACCGTAGTTTTTCATTACGCGGGAGTTGTATTCAGCTGGCATCACGTTCCTAGCAACCAGACGGCGAACGTTGCGTGGACCCATGTTGTAAGCGCTCACGTATTTAGTAGCCTTACCTGGGAACTGCTTACGAAGGTAGTCCATGTAAGCGGCACCGATGCGCACGTTGGAAACCGGGTTCTGCAAAGTCTTTTTACCTTTCCAAGCGATACCGTATTTTTTGGCAATCCACTCGGCCGTGTCTGGTTTAATTTGCATAAGACCGATCTCACCGAAAGAACCTACGATCAATGGATCGAAAGAGCTTTCTGTTTTGATGATCGCCAGTACGAATACTGGATCCAGATTGTACTTATCAGATTCAGAGATAATAACGCTGGAGATATCGCCTGCGCGATTTTTCCATTGAGGCGCCAGGTAGCCCTGAACCTTTTCATAGATCATCACATTAAGTGCTGTGCGACCTTCGATCTTTTGCGCGTTGCTGCCTTTATAGCGGCCACCTAGAAGCTCTTTAGCATGAGCTACGCGTGAAGCTTCGTTGACAGTTTCAACTAGAGGGAGCTTAAGGATCTTGCTCCAATCAACGAATTCGAAGTTATTAAATAGGGCCATTACTAGAGTGGCGGTGACTAAAGCGAGTGTCGATTTGAGATGTTTCGTTTTCATTTCCCGTCCTCCTGTTACTAGGTATGTAGTTCAAGGGTCGGGCCAACTGGTTAAGTCTGCGAAACTGTTGAAGTCCTTTATTGAGGCAGGAATTAGATGGAACGTAGGCGAATGTGAGTTGGGGGGTGTCAACCAATCACTGGACAGTGTCAGATCATTAGTTAGTCAAAATGGTCCAACTTCTCACCCTGAGACATCCCACCGCAAGACAGCCCAAAACTCACAATAAATTCCTTCCATTCCCACCCAAAAAATCGCCCAAAGGGTGGCTGGCGCCTTCTGGGTCTGCGGTGCGTTAAGTGTTTGAAAAGGCGTAATTTTTACTCTAAGACCATGCGTTGGATGGATTTTTAAGTGGCCATCGGCTATTTCTAGCGCTTCAATAATCACACAAGTACTGCGGCAGGGCCGGAGTGTTTATAACTGAACTAGGAGATAGCCTATGAAATCACTTTTGGTTGCTTCCCTTTTGATGATCGCAACAAGCGCACAAGCATCTTTCCTTTGCTCAAGCAAAGAGGTTCGCGATGACGGTAAACCAGCATACGGTATGACTGTAAACGAATCTGAAACTGTAAACACTCACGTGCAAATCGCGATCTGGGTAACTGGTCGTTCTTCCGAAGCTGTTCAATTCGAATGCGTTCGTGAATCAGCTGATTACGGTAACGGTCGTACTTCTCAGTATAAGTGCGAAGCTAACGGCGACAAAACTCTTCAGGTTTACGCTCAACGTTCTGGTCAAAGAATCTCTGCAACTGCTGATTTGAAATCCAAAGAGGGTCAATTGATCCTGTCCAGCATGATTTGCAAATCTTTCGAATAAGTTTTTTTCTTAAGTGAAGAATCAAAAGCCGCATCTAAAACATGCGGCTTTTTTATTTTTATCCAGCCAAAAATCTAACGACATCGTCGCGCAGATTTCTCATACTTTCAAAGTGGCTGCCTTCCCAATAAACTCTTTGGCATTCAGGACAGATTGAAAAGTCGGTATAGGTTTCTGCTACCAGTGGCGGCACCTGCGCCAGGATCTGTTCTTTGGCTATGGGTTGCAGGGGAGTGTTGTCGTGAATACAACGGGTGCAGAGTTTGGTCTCTTCGCCCAGATTATAGCGCTTCATCACTTCAAGGATTTGCTCTTGAGGGATGTCGCTTCTGACGTAGTATCCGCGATCCACTTCGCGGCGTTTTAGCAGATTGCGGTCGCGGGTTAGCAAAATACGTTTTTCGAATTTGGAAATGCGCGCCAGCTCCACATCATCCTGCAGCCAGCGGTCGTAAATGACATCAAAGCCCATCATGCGTAAAAGGTGAGCGAGCTTCCCTAAGTTCACATCGACGATGAATTTCGCATCCTCGCGCTGGGTGCGCAATCCGTCCTGGCGAAGCAAGGTGATATTACCCACATCAATTTCCTCAAACATCGGATAAACACTGACGCGGTCGCCGTCTTTAATCAGATAAGTAAAGGGACGGCTGTTACCGTTAACCAGGATTAAATCAATTTCCGCATGGGGTACGCCCAGGGATTCGATGGCATCTTTAACGGTGGTCGGTTGAAAGGTTTGAAAAACCACCTCTTGATGGCGATGCACTCGCGGCAGAAAATCATTCAGATCGTCATAGAATCTTAATTGAGCTCTCATATTTCAATTTTATTCTTAATTAGTACAGCGAGCGAGGCCAGTGCCAAAAGGCAAGCTTCAGCTTCATTTAAGTGAAGGATATAATAGACCCATATATCGGAGGTCTTATGGACACCCCAATTAGCCAAGGAAAGTTTTCAGAGAACTTTTCTGCAGAGAAATTTGAAGATCCCGGAATTCCTCGTCGGGAGCCCAATGAAATTCCCGGCGTGCATGAAGCCAATCAGAAAAAGGCGGAAGAAAATGTGCCCGCCGTAAAAAAGGACTGGGATGAACCGGATGGAGAATATTCCGCAGTCATAGACAGCGAAGGACATCGGGTGCGAATCAATCACTATTAAAATTAGAATAAAAAAAAGGCCCCGATAACTCGGAGCCTTTTTTGGGTATCTTCTAGAAAAGGTAGCGGCGATAGGCGACGGAAGAGATCAGTCCCAGTCCGGCCATCGTGGTGAGCATGCTGGAACCACCGTAAGATAACAGCGGCAGCGGAACCCCTACGATTGGCAATAGCCCGATCACCATTCCCAGGTTCACGAACATATGCCAGAAGACATAGCAGAGGACCCCCACCGTCAGGAGGGCCCCGAACTTATCTCGG
This sequence comes from Bdellovibrio sp. HCB274, assembly GCF_047306075.1. Taxonomy (GTDB): domain Bacteria; phylum Bdellovibrionota; class Bdellovibrionia; order Bdellovibrionales; family Bdellovibrionaceae; genus Bdellovibrio. Next base: position 2,411,396 of record NZ_CP178623.1, on the reverse strand, counting down.
GCATTGGTGGCTATACGAATACCCGTGATGAAAAGATAACAGAAAAGACCAATAACCAAAATAGAGCCGACAAAGCCATGTTCTTCTGAAAGAACAGAATAAATAAAGTCGGTGTGACGCTCTGGCAGGAACTCAAGTTGGGACTGAGTGCCTTTCATAAAGCCTTTACCAAAGAAACGACCTGAACCCACTGCGATCTTGGATTGAATCGAGTTATAACCCGTACCGCGCGGATCGCTGGTAGGTGAAAGGAACGTCAAAACACGGTTCTTTTGGTAGTCATGCAATACGAATTTCCAGGCAATAGGAATTGCCACGATACCCGCAGCAATAGCAGTCACCACGATCCAGCGGCGTACTTTTGCAAATAGAACCATCGAGCTACCGATGGCTGCCAACATCATCGCAGTTCCCAAATCGGGCTGTTCGACAACCAGAACGAAAGGAACACCCAGAACAAACAATGGGCCGACCATTTCTTTAAAGCCCATGCCGTTTCCGTGAGTGGTTTTGGTTGCCAGGATTTTTGCCATCAACATGATCAGGGCCAACTTCATGGTTTCTGAAGGTTGATAACGGAAGAAACCCAAATCAATCCAACGTTGCGCACCCAAGGCGACCTTACCAAAGAAGGTCACGTAAAGAATGGCCCCTAAGTTCAGGAAGTAAATGATCAGGGCAATGCGGGTGACAATGGCATAGTCCAAAATAGTCATGACCAGAAACACGGTCCAACCCACCACCAACCACATGATTTGGGAGATGAAAAGGTTTGAAACGTCCACGGAGCTGGGTCCGTGGGTCGCGCTATAAAGATTGATCAAACCGATAATGTTTAATCCCAGAATCACCGCGATAAAATTAAGATCCAGTTTTTTGAAGAGCGTTCTCTCTTCAACGTGTAATGAGCTAAACACGATTATTCTCCCTCAGTCGTGGTCGCAGCTTCGACCTTTTTCTTAACGCCTTTAGCTTTCAAGGCATTGGCGATGATATCCGGATGGTACTTTTGGAAGTAAGCATTGTAGATATCGCGGGCGATAGGTACGCCCCCGGTATTACCGTGGCAGGAGTGCTCTGCCAATACGGCTACTACAATTTCCGGATTTTCAGCTGGCGCATAAGAAACGAACCAACCGTGATGTCGCATATGAATTGGACGAGCTGTACAGCTTGCATGGATCTGATCTGCCGAGAAACCCATAACCTGTGCTGTTCCGGTTTTACCGGCGAACTCAACGCCAGGAACCTTCCAGTAGCGGGCAGTACCGCGTGGACCATTGGCAACCAGACGCATACCTTCCTTCACAACTTTGAAAGTTTCCGGAGTGATCTTAATGCCATTAGGTTGAGTTTGCTGCAAATCACGAACTACCTGCGGGAAGTTTTCACGCAAGACTTTGCCGTCCTGATCCAATACTTTGCGAATGATAAATGGTTTAACAACTTTACCTTCTGTTGCAATCGCATTGTATGCAATCGCCATAGAGATAGGAGTTGTCGTCACGAAGCCCTGACCGATCGCTGTACTTAGATTTTCCCCCGGCTGCCATTCTTCGCCAACCGCAGATTTTTTCCAAGCCGAGTTCGGCATGATGCCCGAAACCTCTCGGCTCAGCTCAATGCCAGTCTTCTGACCGATACCCATTGGATTGATGTAGTCATACATCTTATCCACACCCAGGGCGATACCCATCTTATAGAAGAACACGTTCGAACTTTGTTCGATCGCCTGGAAGACCGTGATATTACCGTGACCCTGTTTCAAGGAGTCATGGTACGGACGGCGACCAAAGTAAAACACACCCGGTGCCGGAACGATTGTGGTCGGTGTAATCACTTTTTCACTAAGAGCTGCCACTGCAACCAAGGGTTTGAAAGTGGAGCCCGGCGGGTTGTGATCCTGAATCACCTTATTACGAAGAGGTTTAAACGGATCGTTGATCAATCGGGACCACGTCGACGGAGTAATACCGGTTGAGAATTCGTTCGGATCAAATGACGGAGCAGAGACCCACGCCAAAACTTCACCGTTCGTTCTCATCACCAGAATACTTCCGATGTGACCGCGATTATCGATGCCTGTCACGGTGAAGGCTTTGTAAGCGGCTTCCTGAATATCACGGTCGATTGTCAGAACTGCATTGTTCCCGTGAACCGGCACCTGATCGCGGATTTGTTCGCCGTAAATATTCGGAGTCTGAGTCACAGCCTCGCGACCATGGGCATCGACCTGAATAAAGCTGATACCGTCAGTTCCACGGATATCGCGCTCCAACGTCTCTTCAAGTCCGCTCTTCCCGATGATGTCACCCTGGTCAAACTTCATGAAGTCTTTGTACTGCTCGTTAAAGATAGGAATTTGACGTTTGGAGATCTCGCCCACGTAGCCAAACAGTTGAGCACCGTTTTCACGAAGCGGGTAGTAGCGCACGATAGATTCGCGGATCTCAAGTCCCGGAGTATCCAGACGAACACGTTTCAAACGGAAAACCTCTTCACGGCTTAGGTTTTCTTTAAGACGGATCTGTGCAAAAGGACCATTTTGACGACGGCTCTTTTGAACTTTCTGAATTACTTTCTCAGGATCCATGCCCAGGATCGGACCAATGGTTTTTGCCAGGTCTGGAAGGGCCTCAATATATTGAGGTGTCAACAAAACCTCAAAGCCCGGAAGATTCTCGACCAGAACTTTTCCATCACGATCCAGCATCAAGCCACGGGGTGCGGTGATTTTGTTTTGTTTAATACGGTTTTTTTCCGAGAACTCGCGAAGCTCATTACCGGAGATGATCTGCAAATACCACAAACGCATCGTCAAAATCGTGAACGTCAAACCGATCACGATATAAAACATGCGGTAACGGCTGTGATATTCCTTAGCCTCATCAGGATTACTGACATAAGTACTCATAGGTCCAATCCTCCCGGCTCATGCACAAGCTCATCTTGAGTAAGCTTGTCGATTTTTGCCAGGATCCAATACATCGGAAGCGCGAACGAAGGCGTCAGAATAATCTGCACCAAACGATCCACGATCTCGAAACTAGCAGGGTTTTTCTCCAATACCATGGAGAGTAGGAAGTAAATTAGATGGTAAGCCACTGCCGAGAAACCACACATAATTGTATAGTATCCAGCGCCACTCCAAAAGACGCGACTTTTGATTCCATAGACCAAGGTAAATAAAATCAAAAGCGAGAACAGCATCATTTTAAGAGGCATGCCTGTGAATATGAGCAAAATCGCACCCATCGCGTAAATCGTGAAGATCGCCGGAAAAGGTTTACGATAAAGAGTCAGATACACGATCAGATTCAGCCACAAAAGCGGAGCAGGGACATTGCCGAAAAACTGAAACCACAAAGTGGTCTGGATTCCTGCCACTATCAGCAGAATCGCCAGCAATATGAAAAAATTCAAAGTCGCATTCCAGCGGATTTTCACTGTTGAGTCTCCTGAGGTTTAGCTGCTGGAGACGGTTTCGGTGTCGCTTTAGGAGTTGCTGCCGGAGTTGTCTGTGCCGCTGGTGACGTAGCTGGCGCAGTCTCTGGTTTTTTCACTGTTGGCGTTGTTGCTGTCGCTGGTTGGTTTACCGGGGGAGCATCAGTGCCAGGAGTTGCTGCAGCTGCGGCAGCGGCTTCTTCTGTACCGGCGGCAGCCTGCGGAGCAAACTTATCGCCGAAGTCTTCTTTGGAAGAATCGATGATGATAAAGACCTCTTCCACTTTATAAGGATCCACAACCGGGCGCAAATCCACTTTCAAAGAGACGCTGAAAGTTTTTCTTTCCACCGACTCAACAATCGCAACTGGGAAGCCCTTAGGGAAGATGTTGTCCAGGCCGCCAGTGACTACCAGGTCGCCTTCCTTAACGTCTTCAGTGCGCTCGACATATTTCAAAGCACAGCTCGTTTGGCTTTTGCCTTCCACGATCCCGTGAGCGCGGGTTCTTTGCACGATACCGTCAACCACTGCGTAACGATCTGTGATCAACATGACGTGTGCCGTGAAGGGCTCTGGTTTAAAGATGTAACCCAGAACACCGGCCGTCGTGATAACGGCCATGCCGCTTTTCAAACCATCCTGAGTACCTTTGTTGATGGTGACCGTATTGTGATCGATAACCAGATCACGGCCGATCACTTGCGCCGAAGTCAGTTTCATTTTGGTAGTTTGCTTGAACTCCAACAATCCACGCAGACGATCGTTTTCGATCTGCAATTCGTTCATGGATTGCAAACGACTTTGCAGCTCGTTGTTGGCGCTGTGCAGTTGTTCGCTTTGTTTCTTAATATTAATCAAGTCCACATACATTGCGGTGGTGTCCTTCACTCCGTGGCTGAAGCCAAAGAATGTTTCGGACACAGCACTGCCTAACATGCTGAAGGGCTTAACCAGCCAGTGCGATTCTTGAGGGCGTTGCTGCATGTTGATGGAAATGAGTGGCAAAGCCAAAACGATTCCGATGAGCACAAGTTTTTTGAGATCAAAGTTGAAAAAGTTCAAATGTCACCTACCTAATACTTTCCAACGCTATCAAAAGAGTTAAGGAATTCAACAATTTCCCCTTGAAAATTTATAAAAATAGTTGGGTAATGGAGCGGCTTGTTTTGAAGACTGTTTCAGGAAGGAATATTTATGAGCGAAAATATGGCAGATAAAATGAAGAGAAAGCTGAATGCGAAGAGCGTTACGGCGATGATTCTTTTCGGTGCGATCATTCTTACTTTCGTGTTTATGGACGCCGGAGCGCGCATGGGCATGAGTGTTGGATCTGTCGCTCGTGTGAACAACGCGTTGATCTCAGTTGCTGACTTCCAAAACGAAGAAAATCGCGTTTCTGAGTACTATAAATCCATCTTCGGAAGCCAAATGGACTTTAGCTCCCAGCGTCAACTGCTTAAGCAGCAAGCGATCGAGAACTTGATCCGTATGGAATTGGTTTCTCAAGCTGCACAAAGCGAAGGCATTTTGGCCACTGACGCAGAAGTTCGTGATTTCATCGTCAAAGACGTTCCGTTCTTCCAGCAAAACGGACAATTCCAACGTGAATTTTACACTCGCTACCTTGAAGGCACTCGTACTTCTCCGGGCGACTTTGAAAACAAAATCAGAAAAGACATTGCTAACATCCGCACGCGTCACTTGTTTGAGATCGCCAGCCGTACTTCTGCAGCTGAAACAGCAAAAATGCAGGAGCTTCGTGGCAGCAAAATCAACGTGGCCTTCGTAAGAATTGACGAGGAAGCACTGACAAAAGCCATGACTAAGGAAAAAGCAGAAGCTGCTATCAAAGCTTTGGACGAAGCTTTGGCAAAAGGTGATGAAGCTGCTGTGAACGCTCAGTTGAAAGAGATGAAAGCGACTTGGGATGAAACTGGTTTCGTTGAAATCGGTGCAGATTCCTTCCCTAAAATCACCAGCCGTGTTGCAACGGATTCAATTTTTGAACTAACCAAAGCAGAGCCTGTGTTGAAACGCCTGGTTCGTGATGGCAATCAAAAATTCGTATTGAAACTTAAAGAAACAAAAGTTGAAGGCATCAAATCTGTTGAGCCAATGTCTCTTGAAATGGCGCAAAAACGTCGTGGCGATGGCATGTTTGAATCTTGGGTGAATCAATTCCGCAAAGAATCCCACGTGACTACGAACAAACAAGTATTGGACATGTAATCCAATGCTTCAGTTCGTACGAGAAATTCCAGTTTCCATCGTACTTCAATCAGCCTCGTCCGCAAGACGGGGCTTTTTGTTTCATATGGCCGTGGGTTTTTCGAAAGAGGTGAACCCCTTATCAGGCATGACCGTCAATCTGATGTTGGTGGATGCGTGGCTGGGGAAATTAAAAGCCGATCTTGAAAGTACTGCGTTTCACTCCAGGTCCGATAGCTTGAGTCATGCTTTTGCCGAAATCATGGCGGTGGCAAGATTGAATCTGATCGAGCAATGTGAAGCTGAAGAGGCTCAGCTTATCAGCATTTCTTTTCGCGAAGAGCGTGGTTGGAGTTTTTCCTGGCAGCATCTGCAGTCGCCGCAGGAAATGACGGTCACTCAACCCCATTTTCTGGAAGCCTTCCTGCAAAACACCGCAGACTTCGGTTTGTTGAAAGTGGAGTTTGCGTGGAATCGGGTGGCTGATTGTGAAGCTGATTTCTCCCATGAGGGTTTTAAGATTTTAAAAACCATCAGTGCACGAAGTGTATCGGAGCTTGCAGACAAGCTTGCACCTTTGAAAGAATTTCGTCTTTCCAGCGGCAGTTCTTTGCAGGAAATACATATCAAACACCTCTCATGGCAGTACTGTTTATCTCTGTAAAAGCATATATTCGAGTCCAAGTGACTCTTTGCGTTTTATGTCGATTCTTGACTGAAACCATGAGCATATTCGCCGGGAACTTTCGGGGGAGTGTTCATGAAAGCAGTGGTTGGCATTTTGTTGATGTTAGCGGGAGCAGAAGTTCAGGCAGAGATGGTTTTGTCTCCGGCCTATACGCAGGAGTTTTGTATGCAAAACTTCAATGCCTATGGTCCAATCTATGCGCCTAATACCACTGAACGCATGGAGTGGATTGGCTCCCTTCTGCAAGCAGCTCCAAGATGCGGCGTTATTCAGCTACAGGAAGTCTGGAATAATTCAAATATCAATCAGATCGAAAATGCTCTTAAGTACAACTACACAATCAGTTCTCCGAATCGTGAAAATAAAATCGGTGTGATGTCTTTGTTTGATGGTGTCATCAAAGACACTTGGACTTACCAATTCAAGATCAATAATCTTGGTGGTTTTCTGGACGAGATCCGTGAAACTTTCGGGGTGACTAAGGCCTTTCACATCGTGCAGGCACAGTTGCCAGCCATGGGCGAGGACTTTTATTTCGTAAATACTCACTTGCATCCGACGAGCACTGAAATTCGCATCACGCAAATTATCGACATGCTGAACTGGCGTTTGCAGAATCCTTCGTTGAAGATGCTGATGTCCGGGGATTTTAACGCTAACGAAAAATCTTTCGAGCGTGAATTCATGATGACTGTGATGGGGCTGCATGACTCTTTCGCGGAAGCTTTGGGTGGCAGCTATCCGCCGGGGTACTGCTCTTACTGTGAAACCAATCCGCACAGCTGGATGCCGGGAAATCACATGTTGGACTATATCTTTGTTTCCAACGTCGGCGGCGCAAATACTAAGCTTCAAGCCCTGGCTGGTGAGCTAAATATGCGCGGACCTTTGCGTGACCCGTTGTCTGACCACTACGGTGTTCGGGTTCAATTTAAGCTCGCACCAGGGGGGACAGATTCATTGACGGGTGTTCAGTGGATTCAACGCCGAGATAAGGTATTGGCCGTTCTGGCCCAAGCTCAGCAAATACTTGTCGATTATGATGACCGTGATTTGGAACCCTATATTGCGCAACTGCAGGGTTTCAGTGCGCAAATTCAGACTCAGCAAGGGTCTTACTATCAATATTTTGGACAGTACCGATAGAAATTACAGCCGGGGACCCTTTTTTCCTGTTTCATGATAGGTTTCCCGGGATTCATTCTTAAGGAGATTTCCATGACTAAAGCACTTTCTCTTCTTGCGGTATTAGCAATTTCTGCTTTTACTTTTTCTGCAAACGCTGACGTTAAAAAACCAACTCTGGTTTGTAATTTCACTGAGCCATTCATTCAGATCGTAGTGTTGGCTAAGGGCCAAACAATTGGCACAGTGGGTGACCATGTAGCGATGCGTGCTCCAGGTCAGGACACGGTAATGGGTGCGATCGAAAGCACTTCCATCAAAGACGGTGTGAACACTTGGAAGTTGTCAGGCGAAGGCCTTGATCAATACGTCCTTGATATCGTTTTCGGTAAAAAAGGCAACGACGGTATGTCTGATAAAGAATACGAGTTCGAAGGCATCCTAAGAACACCAGACGACCAATTCGTATTGTACGGCGGCTGCGACCTAGTGAAATAGGTACGGACACACTTTTGGTAGCAACACTGCGCTAAAATAAAAAAAGGCTGGATAATTTCCAGCCTTTTTTTATGCGGTATTTGCTACCAAAAGTGTGTCTTCACCTCTGGCGCGACCTTTTAGTCCAAGTGTTTTGGAGTGAAGGCTTCCGGGAAGATGTCGGCGAACTTGAATGTTTTCATTTTGCCAGACAGGTTCGCGGTATAGATCACAGTGTCTTCGCTGCCGAACTCTGCGATCACTTGGCGGCAGAAACCGCAGGGTGGCCATGGTTTGTCGGCATCGCTGATGACCATGACTTCTTTCACTGATTTTGAAGAGCCTTCGCTCACGGCTTTCCAAAGTGCCACGCGTTCAGCGCACACGGTTCCGCCGTAAGAGGCGTTTTCGACATTGCAACCGTTGAAAATTTGACCGTCAGCCATCAATACTGCAGCACCGATGTGGGCACCAGAGTAGGGAGCATGAGCACGTTTTTGTGCAACAGCTGCGGCATCGTAGAGTTTCTTTTGCATGTCGTTCATAGTGATCTCCTAAGGTCGCGGTTAAAGCGGACTAGTAGTCTCTAATATTTTGCTGAGTTCAATCAAGGGTAATCCTTGGATCGCTGTAAAATCCTGGGATTCGATTTTGGAAAACAGCATAATTCCGTGCTTTTCGATCTTATAGCTTCCGGCGCAGTCCGTCGGCATATCCAAATCAACATAGCGTTCGATCTGTTCACGACTCATCGCTTTCATGTGCATGCGTGTGATATCGGTATAAGGAATCGCCTTTTCGCCGTCAAAAACGCAGATCGCGGTTACTAGTTCGTGGGTTTTGCCCTGCATACTTAAAAGTTGCTCGATGGCTTTTTCGCGGGTGTGTGCCTTACCAATAATGTGACCTTCAAAGGAGACCAATTGATCTCCGCCGATGACGACTTTTCCTTCGCCTTTAAGGCTTGCGGCTTTCAGGTAAGCCAGGTGCTCGGCCAAAGCGCGCGGGGCAAGGGACGGATCCTTTTCCTTGTCTTCGTCAATAAGGGGCGGTTGTGCGCTAAAAGGCACAGCCAAACGAGAGAGAAGTTCTTGTCTATACTTGGAAGTTGAAGCCAGGATCAGTTGCTTTTTCATGTTATCGGTTATATTTCAATTCCGCTGTAAAAACTATAAAAACAGAGTCTTTACAGGGATTTTGCGGTACAACGCTGACCTATAAGGTTGAACTATGACGAACAAACATCTACCAGACGTCGCTAAAGAAACTCATACTGAAAAATTCGCTCCCATCGACTGGGTGGGTATGGGTTCCATCGAACTTCCCATTATGCTGAAGCAAGCAGACGGCGTGTACCGCATTCCGGCTCGCGCTGATGCCAAAGTCAGCCTTGATAAAAAACCTTCTCGTGGCATTCACATGTCGCGCCTGTATTTGATCACTCAGGAAACTCTCTCCAAAAAGGAAATGTCCCTGGGCCTTTTGGGTCAGGCGACAGATGAGTTTTTGAAAACTCACGAAGATCTTTCCACGCAAGCCTTGGTGCAGGTGCAGTTCGAAGCTCCACTGGTTCGTAAAGCTTTGAAGAGCGCAAACCAGGCATGGCGCTCTTATCCGGTGGTATTGTCAGCTTTCAACGAAAACGGCGTTAAGAAATACTATGTTGAAGCGGTGATCACTTACTCTTCCACTTGTCCTGCTTCAGCGGCGCTTTCCCGCCAGTTGATTCAAGATAATTTCAAACAACAATTTGGTTCTGACTCTTTGGATTTTGACGTTGTTCATCAGTGGTTGGGAACCACTCAAGGGATCGTTGCGACCCCTCACGCTCAGCGCAGCTTTGCTCGCGTGAAGGTGGAAGTCGGACCAACTTACGACTATGCGAAGATCATCGACGTGATCGAGGAAGCTTTGCAGACAGCAGTTCAGGGCGCAGTTAAGCGCGAGGACGAGCAGGAGTTTGCACTTCGCAATGGTCAGAATTTGATGTTCTGCGAGGACGCAGCACGCCGTGGTAAAGAGGCTTTGGATAAACAGAGTGATATTCTGGATTACGTAGTTGAGTTCAGCCACGTTGAGAGTTTGCATCCGCATAATGCGGTTTCCCATATCTCTGCCGGGAAAAATTTACGCACTTTTTGAAATCTAACTGATAATGATTGTCAGAACTATGGACTTTGACCCCGGGGGCGTCCTATAAATCTTTGTTCGAGGAGCCACGCATGGGAAGAGATTCCGTACCAGTTTTGCCAAGACAACATGACGAAGACATTGTGATCCATCACGATCCATTTGATGAGGCAGAACTTAAAAAGATCATTCGTGCGCTAAACCTTAAGGTAACCAGCCAGCGTATGGCCATCCTTAAAACTCTTCACGAAGGCCGCCGTCACGTAACTGCTCAAGAGCTTTACGAAAAATTGGCGAAGGATCATCCTGAAATCGGTTTTGCAACTGTGTACCGCTTCCTTCGTACATTGACTGAAGGCGCTTTCGTTACTGAAGTGCGCATGGGCGGCTTGCCAGCTCGTTACGAACTAACTCCTAAAGGTCACCATGACCATTTAACGTGCGTGAAGTGCGGTAAGATCTGCGAATTCGAAAATCGCGCGATCGAACAACTGCAGGAAAAAGTCGCGAACCAATTCGGCTTCGCACTAACTCACCATATCTTGGAACTTTACGGCGTGTGTCCAGAGTGCCAAGCAAAAGCTAATAAATAAAAAAAAGGCCGCTCGAAAGCGGCCTTTTTAGTTTTCAACTATTCACAAGGCTGTGCGACCAGATCGCAGGATGTTCCGACATCCCAAGTGGTAAAATGTACTTTGCCGTTTTTGCCAAGGACTGCCTCCATTAAACCATTGTCGCCGCTGTCAAAGTGGCGGGAATTAATCTTAGAAATAATTCCTTCAGCAGATCCCGTATAGCAAACGGAAGCCAGACGATAACAATCCACCCAGGCAGAAGTGCTGTAGTCGCAAACATTGATTCGGGTTTGATTTTTTTGAACTGCCTGAAGGCAGGATTCCTGCGCAAAGCCGGCAGAAGAAGCAAAGAAAACAAAAAGAGCGAAAACGTTTCTCATGGAAACTCCTTGTAGTTAGTTTTGTGAACTATTCACAAGGACCTATCGAATACCAACCCTGATCCCCAAAAACAACCGCAAATCCCAACAGCGTACCCGGAATTGTCCAAAGGGTGGCTGGCGCCTTCCGGGAACGCGTTGCGTTGGTAGGGTGGGTTTTTGCGATGCGTGGGGACGGGTTGCGGTTGTTTGTGTTGGGGGTTGTGCTTAGACTGCTTTTTACGAAGGGCCGCCGGTTTGCTTATGTTGGGCGAGTGGCTCTTGAATGGGATTGCGTTTTGTCGGTTGAGAAACTTTACGAACATTTTTTTAAACCTGAGGTGCGTAAGCAGGGTCGCGAGGACTTTGCTGCGGGCTTGGCCGTGCTTTCTGTGGCGGGAGATGCTCGTATTGAAGGTTTCGTTAAAGCTTCAAAACCAGTTCGCGTGCTTTTTGTTTCAGAAAGTATCGCCAGCAATACTTTTACTGTGGACTGCATGTGTTCATCAGCCTCTAAAGGGACATTTTGCAAACATATCTGGGCGATCCTTCTGCAAACGGAAAAAAAGCATCCGGATTTTTTAGATTCTAAAACGAATCTGGAAAAAGGTTCTTTGTTCGTCGTGGTGGAATCACCATTTAAGGCCAAACAGGCAGAGTTTAAAAAGCTTCAGTATCAAAAACAAAAAGAGCGAGCGAAAGCCCAGCGCCAGGAAATTAAAAACAAGGCTAAGGGAGTTTCCAGCAAAGTTTCCAAAGGCACAACGTTTTCTCAGGATGTTAATGCGGCCTTTGAGTTTTTCTCCCTGAATGGCTTTCCGATGGAAAATGCCCTGGATGAAGAGTCACTTAAAAACGCCAAGAAAGTTTTGGCGCGTGTGTTCCACCCCGACAAAGGCGGCACCCATGACGAGTCAGTGATTTTAAATCAGCATTATCAAATTCTTATGGATTATTTGAACTAGGGGAACATTGTATTCCCTTTTTGCTGGGGTTTGTTCTGACTCCAGTTTCGCTGGCACAGCAGTTGCTATGGCGATTCTCACGTTTAATTTACACAATTTAAAAGGAGAATCCCATGAAACTTACAAAAATGTTTTTAGTTGCGGCTGTTGTTATCGCTTCATCACGGTCTTTTGCGGCAAGTGTTTGCACCGTTACCTACAGTCGCCAAACGTGCGACGGCAAAATAGTATCCGGTGATCCAGTTAAAGGTATTAATTTGACGGCGACTCTTCAGGATCTGGTTACGCGTGGCTATAAAATCGTGAGTAACATCAGTACAAGCGACGTTTCAATTCTATATACCCTGGTAAAAGAATAGCATCATTCAGAACTGGAAAGGCCCTGTCATACTTTCGGGGCCTGTATGTGTGATGCGCCAAGGCGTTAGGCCTGAGAGTTGTGTCGTCCCTTAAAGCGGCGTACACTGTCAGGCTATGTCACAAGCTGAAGATGGAATCGTAGTAAAAGGCGCCAAAGAGCATAATCTAAAAGATGTCAGTGTGACCATTCCACGTAATAAGATCACGGTTTTCACCGGATTAAGTGGCAGTGGAAAATCATCGCTGGCATTCGATACGGTCTATGCCGAAGGCCAGCGTCGTTACGTTGAAAGCTTGTCAGCGTATGCGCGAAATTTTCTTGAGCAGCTAAAAAAGCCCGAAGTGGATTCCATTACGGGACTTTCACCAGCAATTGCCATCGATCAAAAATCCGTCAGCACCAATCCGCGTTCAACCGTGGGAACAGTGACCGAGATTTACGATTACCTTCGTCTGCTTTACGCCAAGGTCGGAGTTCCGGAATGTCCAACCCATCACATTCCTGTCAGCAGTCAAACTCCGCAGCAAATTATCGATGATGTTATTAAGAAAGGCCAAGGCGCAAAGTTTTACGTTTTGGCGCCGATGGCATCCGGAAAAAAAGGGGAGTTCTTAGCCGAGTTCCAACGTTGGGCAAAGAAAGGTTTCGTTAAAGCCAAGGTCGATGGAAAAATGATCGAACTGGATAAAGCCACGAAGCTTGCGAAAACCAAAACCCATGATATCGACTTGGTGGTGGATCAATTGATCCTCAAAGACACCATGAAGCATCGCTTGAGCGAAAGCATCAACACGGCTTTATCCATGGCGAACGGCCGCGTGATTATTGAAACTTTAGACGGGGAAAGAACGAACTACTCCCTGCATTCCGCGTGTCCTATCTGCGGTTACAGCTTCCCTGAAATCGAACCCCGTATGTTCAGCTTTAATAATCCGCGCGGTGCCTGCCAGACCTGTAATGGCCTGGGCACTTTGGATTTGGAAGAGGAAGAACAATTCTCTGACGGCGAAGTCGGTGGTAAGAAGCTGGATAAAGTCGTTTACAAATACAAAGGCAAAAAAGCTTCGGATGATGATGACGAGGACGGCGAGGAAATGGTTTTGCATGACTGCCCGGACTGTCATGGCTCGCGTCTTAGACCGGAGGCCTTAAACATTAAGGTCGCAGAAAAAACTATTTCTGAACTGGCAGTGATGAGTGCCGAAGACTTGCGTGAGTTTTTATCCACCATCAAATGGCGCAACAAAGATCAGTTGATTGCCGAAAAAATTGTTAAGCAAGCCACCGATCGCCTGGATTACATGATCCGCGTTGGTACCAGTTATCTTTCAATGAATCGTTCCTCCCGCACACTTTCGGGCGGGGAGGCACAACGTATTCGTCTGGCGACTCAAGTGGGTTCGTCCCTTATTGGTGTATTGTATGTGATGGATGAACCAAGTATCGGTTTGCATCCACGCGACCATCATCGTCTGCTGGATATCATCGGCGAACTTAAAGACCGTGGTAATACGATCTTGTTGGTCGAGCATGACGAAGACACCATTCGCTATGCCGATTTCGTCGTCGACTTAGGACCCCGCGCGGGGCGTCTGGGTGGCGAAAAAATGGCGCAAGGTACTCCGGAAGAGTTGGAAAACAATCCGAACTCTTTAACTGGAAAATACCTTAAGGGTGAAGTGCGCATTCCGGTGCCAAAACAACGACGTCCTGGCAACGGTCAGTTTATTGAGCTTAAAGGTGCCACTGGCAACAATCTGCAAAATGTGGATTTGAAAATCCCATTGGGCACGTTGACGGCGGTCACAGGAGTTTCTGGTTCCGGTAAGTCTACGTTGATCATTGATACGCTTTATAAAATTCTCGCGCAAAAGTTTTACAAAGCTCACGCCGAGCCGTCTCCGTTTAAGAAAATCGAAGGTCTGGATAAGATCGACAAAGTTATCGATATCAATCAGCGACCGATTGGGCGCACACCTCGTTCAACGCCGGCGACTTATGTGGCGTTATTTCCGATGATTCGTGATCTATTCGCAAATTTGCCGGATTCAAAATTGCGTGGTTACGAACCAGGTCGTTTCAGTTTCAACGTTAAGGGCGGGCGCTGTGAAACCTGTATGGGGCACGGCCAGATTCGCGTCGAAATGCATTTCCTCAGCGACGTCTTTGTGACCTGCGACACATGTTTGGGTAAGCGCTACAACCGCGAGACCCTGAACATTAAGTACAAAGAAAAGTCTATCGCTGATGTTCTGGATATGAGTGTTGCCGAAGCATTGGATTTTTTCAAAAACCACAATCACATTCATCGTAAGCTTGAAACACTCCACCGCGTGGGTTTGGATTACATGACCCTGGGGCAAAGTTCGACGACGTTATCGGGTGGTGAAGCCCAGCGTGTGAAGCTGTCCAAGGAACTTTCCCGTCGTGGAACTGGCAAGACCTTGTACATTCTGGATGAGCCAACAACCGGTTTACATTTTGACGACGTCAGAAAGCTGGTAGAGCTGCTGCAAGAATTGGCAGATCAGGGCAATACCGTGCTGGTTATCGAACACGCTATGGAAGTGGTGAAGACCGCAGATCATGTGATTGATTTGGGACCTGATGGCGGTAAGCACGGCGGTCGCATCGTAGGGGCGGGAACTCCGGAACAGGTCGCAAAAATTAAAGAAAGCGAAACCGGAAAGTTCTTGAAAAAGATCCTTAAATAGAATTACTTGTTGGAATGCTTAAATATTTCACAGGTTCTATTTTTATTACGATCATTGGTCTAATTGCGTCTTTCTTCGTCGGTCAGTATTACGGCGGAACAGTGGCTGCAGGTCTGCAGGCGTTGTTCATCGCATCAGTTCTGGCCGTTCTGGAAATTTCCCTGTCATTTGATAATGCCATCGTGAATGCCACGGTTCTAAAAGACATGACTCCGGTTTGGCGTCATCGCTTTTTAACCTGGGGTATGTTGATTGCCGTGTTCGGTATGCGCTTGGTATTCCCTTTGGGAATCGTTGGTGTCATGGCAAATATCAATCCGTGGGAAGCCCTGGTTATGGCAGCAAAACGCCCGGATGAGTACGCGGCGCTGATGCTTGCTGCTCACTTGGAAGTGGCAGCCTTCGGTGGAGCTTTCTTGTTGATGGTGGCACTAAGATTCTTCTTTGATGCGGAAAAAATTGAACACTGGGTTTCTTCAGTGGAAAAGCCAATGGCCTTCCTGGGGCGTATTGAAGCCATTGAAATCGGCGCAGCCTTAGTTATTCTGATTACCATTTCGCATTTCATGCCTCAGCAAAACGAAGCCTATGCCTTCCTGAAATCCGGCTTGGCGGGTTTGATTGTGTTTGTCGCGGTGGACGGTATCGGTGCTTTCATGGAGGCGACCGAAGAAACTATGCACAACGTTCATAAAGCCAGTGCTGCGAGCTTCCTTTACCTGGAAGTATTGGATGCGTCTTTCAGCTTTGACGGTGTGGTAGGGGCGTTTGCAATCACTCACAATCTTTTCATAATCATGATCGGTCTATCGATCGGTGCTTTCTTCGTCAGAAGTTTGACAATTATGTTCGTCGAAAAAGAAGCCTTGGCTAAGTTTGCATTCCTTGAGCACGGGGCTTTTTACGCGATCTTCGTTCTTTCCATGGTGATGTTGACAGCACCCTTCGTGCACATCCCTGAATGGGTGACGGGGCTATCTGGGGCGGTTATCCTTTTGGTGGCGTTCCTGTGGTCTTTGAAGAAGGGTCACCAAGAATCTGCATAGCAGAGGCTCCCATAATGATCAGAGCGCCGAGACCCTGAAACCAGGACAGGCGCTCTTGTAAGAGCAGGAATCCAAAGAGCGCAGCAAACGGGGACTCCAGCAGGAAAATCATGCTGGCCGTTGAATCCGACAGAATCTTCTGCGCTCGAATCTGAATCGAAAATGCGATGATGCTGGATCCTAGTCCCAGCATTCCCACTCCCAGCCAGGATTCCCATGGCGCTGTAAACACCACGGTCTTTTGAAATAAAAGCAGTGGCGCCAGTAAAATCAAAACCCAGATTGATTGGAAATTATTAAAGCGAAAGGCGTTGTCGACTTTGTTGGTGATTTTACCAATGTAGATGATATGTCCTGCTGCCAGCACTGAGCTTGCCAAGGTCCAAAGGTCACCGATGTTGATGTCCTGGATGTTGGCATCCATTAAAATAAAGGTCCCCACCAATGCGACCAGGGCCAGAACATAGTTCAAGGTGCTGCTGCGGGATTTGAAAATCAGAGTGTTGATCAAAGGCACAAGAATGACATACAGGCTTGTGATAAATCCGCTTTTTGTGGCAGTTGTATACTGCAGTCCAATGGTTTGCAGGATCATCAGCCCACCCAGGAAAAACCCGGCAGGCAGGGCCTTTTTAAAATCCGAAACCATGGAAGGCAAGCCCGGTTTTCTGAAATAAAGATAGATCAGCTCGCCAAAAACCGAAGCGATTAAAAAACGATAGACCAAAGTTTCTGCGGGAGTGAAAGCGCGCAGGGCAAATACCGTCGCAACAAAACCAAAGCCCCAAAGGGCTCCGGCCAGAATCAACTCAATAGCTGCGCGATTTTTTGTTAGCACTTTCTAGTCGAAAGCTTCCGACCAGATTTTGTTTTTCTCGATACCGTCGACTTCGATCAATTGGTGTTTAACTTCTTTGATCATGCCGCCGTTACCACACATGTAGAATGTAGTCGGGATGTTTTTGTAATCAAATTCCGAGATGAAGTTTTGGATGTAACCTTTTTTTCCAGTCCAAGTTTCCTGCGGACGGCTCAGAACGAATTCGTATTTGAAATCAGGAAGCTCTTTGGCCAACGCTTCAAGTTCCGGTTGGTAGTACATGTCTTTTTCGCTGCGTACGCCAAACAACATGCGGTAACGAAGATTTGGATACTGCTCTTTTTTGGAAAGCAGATAACAAATGTGTTGGGAAAGGCCAGTGCCTGTGTTCAGGAAAACAATTTGTTTTGTCGGCGGTTCCTGGAAGAATACTTTTCCGAATGGGCCGGTGAAGTTTAAAGTTTCGCCGCCTTGAAGGTTCCAAACAAACGTCGAGGCCACACCGTTTTCGACGAATTTAAAAAGAAGACGGAAGCCGTGCGGGTTTCTGTCATCACTGGAGATTGAGTAGGCGCGCAAAACAGGTTTTGCTTCCCCTTGGGGAACATTCAACATTACAAATTGACCAGCCTTGAATTTGAATTCAGCGGGGCTCTCAGTTTTCAGAACCAATTCACGAACCGTCGGCGTGTGATCGATGATTTGTTCGACTTTCATGTGGTAAACCGTGCGAGCTGAAGACATTCTTTCTCCTTCGAATTAGAGCCATTCATAATCCGAAAATCATAGACAGTCCAACAATTTAGCTTGTTGATTACGAATCAATTAAATAAACTTAATTGCAGTGAGGGAGCCTTCGTGAATAGTGCACAGCATCTGATTTTATCTCTTCTGGCAGCTTTGAGCTTTTCTGCTCACGCACAAGACAATCTGGATGGCGTTGGCGCGATGGATGAAAATCCTGCCCCGCATCAGTCCACGGTCAAATCCGCGGCAAACAAAGAATATAACAAACCCATGTTTTTCGATCAGATCGATAATGGCGTCACTTTGCCTCCCATGGAACTGGAATACGATCTGACCGTTCAAAGCGGCAAAACTTTGAAAATCGGTCCCGTGGTTTTGAATCAAAATACCTTTAACTTTCAATTAATGCCGTTGGGGCAGGCACATCCTCAACTGGTGAAAGTGATGCCTCCGGATCAAAGAAATGCGGAAGCATTGATTATCGATTGGCCCGTGGAAATTCTGGGGGGAGCTTCCCTGGAAATGATTTCGCGTACCGGAAACGTGTTATGGCAGTATGAGATCAAAGAGGCCGAGCAGAAAAAGTGGACCACGCAATTACAAGCTTGGCGTGCAAGTTTATTGGCGCAAAAGGTGCCGCCAACGGAGCTGACATCTTCCGGATTTTTCGGCAGTGCTTTTGCGATTCAAAATTTCAAAGAGGCGGGTTCGCCTTTTGGCAAACTGAATGAGATCTTTCGCTTCTGTCTGTCTCATCAGGTCGGGCGTGGATACACTCGCTTGTGTTCACAGTGGTACGGTAACCAAAAGCTGCCGGACGGAAAAGTCGTCTTGGGTAAAGCCCGCGTTGATGCAACAACTCCGCGCGTGCTACTGAACAACAACGAAGCAAGCCTTCGTCAGTCGACTGCGGCGCCCTCTGAGGGTCCCACTTCTTTTTTTGCAGAGCTTGCCACGGGCGAAAGCTACGAGTTTTTGGTTGAGCCTAACAAACTGCAGCTGATGGATATCGCCGATACGGCAAGACCAGGTGTGGTGCGTATCGTGGGTTACGAGACCCGTCCTCTAGGGCGTTCGGTCTTACTAAATCCAGATCAATATTTAAAACTCACAAAGATGATCGGCTTTGAATCGACAATCGGGGATGAGCGCAAATACTGGGCAGCAGCGATTCAAAAAGATGATGCGAAAGTTTATCTTCCCGGCAAAGGCGGCGGTGTGTTTAAGCAGCGCTTTGATCTGTCGGTGGTTCCGCGTCGTCAGTCGCGACTTTATCTGCATGAGAGAACTCCCACAGGAACTTACAGCAACAATATCAAAATTTTCGGACGTAAGCTGAAGGAAGTTTCTTTGAACACAGTCCAAAATTCAGTGACTGTGGAAAAAGACGAGCCTCAGGAATTCATGTGGAGAATCAAGGCCACTGACCGTGGCGAGATCAACCGCTCCTACATGAATCTGGATTACGAAGGTCAGGAATATCGTTCATACTTTGAAATTTACAAAGGTTTCCCGCGCGAGCTTTCAGCGCGCTTGTCGGTGGCTCAATCTTCCTCTGACTTCGTTTTCATGGGAGAAGTAGCTTACAATCAGTGGTTCGAGGATCTGTTTTCATGGACCAATTATTGGTTGTCCCGCCAGCGTTGGGGGATCAGTGTTAAGTACTTCCGTTCAGTAAATGAAATCAAAGTCAGCACCGCGGGCAGAACTGCTCCGCTGGATGTGTTAACTGCGGATTTGAAATATCGCTTTGTTCCGGGCTTGTGGAATCGCGATGAAACCGTGGGGCTGATGGCCTCTTATCAAAGTGTTAATTTCGGAGAGCTTGCGGCACCTATGATGGGTGGCGGAGTTTTCTGGGCGCGTTCCATGCCGAAGCTGTTTGATGATGTATTTAACCTGGTGCCTTTGTTCCGTTATCCAAAATGGGTGGATGTGGAGTTCATCTATTACGCACAAAGTTTGAAGGACTCAGTGAAATTGAATTCCTCGATGTCTTTGAACTTCCACGGTAAGGTTCTTTGGACTGACACATTATTTGGCGAGGCGGGATTTGGTATCAAACGTTATGCCTTTGTTGACTCGGTAAAAAACCAAAAAGCAGAGCTAAATACCTTCTACGGTACGGTGGGGATGGGGCTTAGCTTCTAAAGTGAGTGCCCCTCTGTGTTTCTGTGTCTAAATAGTAAACAACTCAATGGGATTCTATTGGCTCTCGGGGTGGTCTAAGGATTGCTCCGTTGGGTTCCATGACTAAAATCATTCAAAGACTTATCGTGGGCGTACTGGTGGGAATGGGTTTGCAACCGGGGCAGACGTGGGCTGCCGATAGCAAGCTTGTTACGGATACTTTGGTGAAAGACCTGTCTTGCCGTAATCTTTCGGTCGACAGTATTTACTCGGCCATTCAACCGGGATCAGCATTTCACATTTTTTATCACATCCCTGTGCAAAACTGGTATTTCAAGTCCGGCGGTCCTAATTTAGGAGTGTGCTGGGGCTTGGCCAGCGTTCAGCGTAAGATGTTCTACCTTGCGCGTTTCGAGGAAAAAGAAGAGCTTGATAAGCAGGAGCTGATGCGGCGAACCTTGAATATGGTGCGTGGTCACGAACTCAGCCCTGTGCAAACGGGGAATGGGCGCGAGCGCATGCTAAAAACGCCGTTTAAAAACTATGAAGTCCTAAAATTCTCGGACCTGTCTTTGTTATCCTCCTGGGCCCGCGAGGACCAAAAGCCGGATGGTTTGTTTCCAATAATCAACAAAGGATACAAAGAAGTTGTGAATGGGGATACTTACTGGAAGACATTTAAGATGGATGTGCAGCGTGCACAGCAGGAGCGTTTTTTTAGAGGCTCCAATCTGTCGATGGTTGTAGGTGCCCAGGACAATCGCAGCACGGTTGATAACCTGCTGACGTTTTCAACCTTAAAGAGAAATTTGAAAGGCAATCGCCTGACGCTTTTGAATTTACGTTTCGGCAGATATGACCAACACGTGGTCGTCGCGAAAGAGTTTCGGACAATCGGTGACAAACCCGCGATCGTCGTCTATGATTCAAACAATCCATTGCAGAACGGTGTGATTTATTTCGATGAACAGACGAAAACGTTTCACTCTCCGGGAATTTATCGCGGAGTCGTCAGTGAAGGTGATCCGGAACGTGCAATTGGTGTTTATATTATGGATGAAGAAGAGCGGGGACCGATTGAGGCAGCAATGCTGAAACACTACCAGGCTCAGTGTCAGAAATGATAAACCCAGCCTAGGTATCAGGGAGAGAGTGCATGTCGCTAAAAATAGTTCTTGTCTGCGCTCTCTTGTTGATGGTTCTGGCGGTGGTCACAGCTTAGTAGTAAGCAAAAATTCCGGCAGTTCCAGTGAAGCCTGTGTTTGCATAAAAGCCGCCCGTTACAGTCTGGCGCTCATACATGTATCCCAAATCAAATCGGAAGCACGCTGAACTGGAAGTGGGAAACCATTTAACCACAAGGCCCCCGAACGCATCGACGACATCCACTTTCGTGCCGTTGCCGCGATCAATATTTCCAAAAGCACCCCAAGCCGTCAGGCCATATAAGAATGCTTCGCCTGTGATATTCGGAACCAGATTATAATCCGCAAAGCCACCTAACTTCCATGCTGTGGAGGTGATGTCATTTGCATGATTCATACTGAATTGAACAAGGGGGCCCACCTCAAAAGTCGCCAAGTTCCAGCCAAAGCGCATATCTAAACTCATGCTCGATTCGTTGGTCGCATTTTGCGCATCAGACTTGGTGTTTGAAAAACCAAAGCTCATACCGACAAAATGATCCCGCGTCGCCATGCCCATTTCATCACCGAACTGATCCTGGGAAATAAGATCGTAAACGGCACCGGGGCTAAGCGGGGAGTTGCTTTCCACGATAGCGGTGTTGCCTTTAACTTTGCGAACTTTGATTTTCTGCGCGGATGCGGAGCCTGCAGACAGAGTGATCAGGGTGAAAATCAGAAGTAGTTGTCTCATCTTGGCTCCTCAGGTTGGCGATGGCTATATTTTCAAAGTGATCCCCAAGCCTGTCAACGGGAACTTGTCTCACTGTGAGAATCGGGTGCTAGATTCAGTTAAGTTTATCCAGACCAAGGCCGAAAAGTTTTTAAGGGAATGAAGGGAGTGACATGTCTTCGAAGTGGGGAAATATTCCGTCGTGGGCCTATGATTCTGCCAAGTCATTGATGCAAACTTTGAAAACTGTCGACCCTGAGACTTATGCTCATTGCTGTCGTGTCGGGGAACTTTCGCGCAAGCTCGCCCGCGATGCGGGTCTGAATGAATACGAACAGAAGCTAGCGGAGTTCGCCGGCCTTTTCCATGACATCGGTAAGATGGGTGTCAGTCAGTCAATTATCGCGAAGCCCGGAAAACTTGATCCTGCCGAGCAGGAGATCATGCGCTCTCATCCCGTGATGAGTGAACAAATCATCAAGCCCTTAGCAAATCATAAATTTTTTGAACAAATACTTCCAGCCATCCGTGGTCATCATGAGCGCGTCGATGGAACGGGTTATCCCGACAAAATTGCCGGCGATAAGATTGATGTTATTGCGCGGGTGATTTTGGTGGTGGATACCTATGATGCCATGTCGCAGACCCGCGCTTATCGTAAAGGCTTACCGGATGAAGTGGTGTATGAAGAGCTGGTTCGTTGCTCGGGGACGCAGTTTGATTCGCAGTTAGTGAAAGTGTTTTTGCAGGCGCATCCGAACTGGTCTTCCCAGAAAAATGATCAAGAGACAGAAAATCTGATCATCCGCAAGATCGCCTAAGGCTTTCCCACGCAGTTATAACAAATAAAAAACCCGCTTCAGGAAGCGGGTTTTTGTTTTTCGGAAGCAGTTTACTTTTGCTTGTTAGTGCTTTCAAAAATCTTGTCTGCGGATTTAGCGACAAAACCCTGATAGAACTTGCCGTTATCCATTTTATAACGTTTCGCAAACTCATAATAGCAACCTGGAATATTGAAAGTGCCGTCAGAAAACTTCACCGGGATTTCAGAAGCCATCGTGGAAGATTGCTCCAGATAATCAGCCTGAGTGCCTTTAACCAGGCCACCGGATTTATTCAAAACAACGCCTTTGCCTTGCAGGTAATCATTTAGATAGTTGATGTCCTGGAATTTTTTAAGGTTGTTGATGTTCACTGTGAAGTGATTCGGACGGAAGCCGTAAGCCGCAACCCATGAAGCGTATTCAGACTCTTTCGCAAGGTCAGAGTAAAGTGCATAAGACATATCCCACGGACGTCCGCACATGGAGAAATCTTCACCGTCGATCACGTTTTGTGGAATGGAGTCAGCCAGTTTGTTCAATGTTTCACGAATGAACTGAGATACTTTCTCCAGCTCCAATTCAGAAATAAAGATTTTCGGCATTCTTTCATCCGGATGTTCGTAGTGACGGGCGAAAAGTTTTTTCTCTGTGAAGATATACGGTTCACCTTTTTGTTCGTAGCCGAATTTTTTAAATTGCTTGGCTAGGGATTCGATCCCCAAGCGCGGATGATTAAAGGTGCGAAGTGCAATGTGGTCATTCAAAACCGTTTCACCCTCAGCGACGAAAAGGTCATGGATGCTTTTGGCAGCGGGGTTTAATTTGCAGTAATCCACCCACATTTTTTCTAATAAAGTTTCAAGGGTCATGTTGTCTCCCATTTAGAATTAGAGGATACTTCTCTTGGTAAATCGGAGCAACGGAAGCACTTGGCTTTAAGCGTTAATGTCGGAGCTGACAATGAGTACCATTCCTGAGATCCAACAAATTGAATCCCGGATCCATTCCCTCGGTGATTTAGCTCGTTCCGAAGTCTTGGCCTACAGCCAGGGTGGGGATATCCAGCTGCCAATTTATAAAGTTTCCTTCGGGACTGACAGACCCGAGGCGCCGGTTCTGGGAATTGTGGGTGGAGTTCATGGCCTGGAACGAATCGGCTCGCAGGTAACAGTGGCCTTGCTAAATTCATTTTCTGAACTCGTTCGCTGGGATCGTCAGATGCAGCGAACCTTGCAGGATATTCGCGTATTCTTTATTCCCACCGTAAATCCCGTCGGCATTTTGCAAAAAACCAGATGCAATCCGCGCGGGGTGGATTTGATGCGAAATGCGCCGATTGATGCCGACAAGCCCGCGCGCTGGTTAGGTGGACATCGCTATTCCAATAAGCTTCCCTGGTATCGCGGCAAAGAAAATGAGCCCATGGAGATTGAATCTCAGGCACTGGTTCGGGGAGTGCAGCAGGAAATCGCGGAAAGTTCCCTGGCCATCACCTTGGATTGTCATTCGGGATTTGGTTTGCAGGATCGGTTGTGGTTTCCCTATGCAAAAACGCAAAAACCGTTTCCGGAATTGGGCTTGATGCATTCCTTTAAGTCTCTTTTGGATCAAACCTATCCCCATCATTTTTATAAAGTCGAGCCGCAGGCAGGGACTTACACGACCCATGGCGATTTGTGGGATTATCTGTACCTGCAGCATAACGGCGTTCCCCGAGGCAAAAAGTTTTTGCCACTGTGTCTGGAAATGGGTTCGTGGATGTGGGTGAAAAAACATCCCTCGCAATTGTTGCGGGCGGATGGGGCTTTCAATCCTTTGATTGGTCATCGGCATCAGCGCACTTTGCGTCGCCATAATACTTTGATGGAGCTCATGATTCGCGCGATCGCAAATCCCGAAGCCTGGGCGCACTTGACGGAGTCGCAAATCGGAGCGCACGAAGTAAAAGCGCAGGAGCTGTGGTATGCAAAAACCTAAGAAATGGATTTTAATCAGGGGCCTTGCCCGAGGAAAAGGTCACTGGGGTTCTTTCCCCCAGAAGATGCAAAAGTTTTTTCCGAATGATCAGATCGAGATGATTGATTTGCCAGGAAATGGTGAACGCAATCAGGAGCAAAGTCCCCTGGCGATTTCTGAATACGTCGCAGATCTTCGTCAGCAGTCGCAGTTCGTAAAACAAAACGAAAGCTTTCATCTTTTAGGGATTTCCCTGGGCGCAATGATCGCGGTCCAATGGTTGAACGATCACCCTCAGGAAGTTGAGAAAGCGCACTTGATTTGCACCAGCTCTGCCAGCACGTCCGCGTTTTATCAGCGCTATCAACTGCGCAACTATCTGCCGACATTGCGTTTGTTTTTTGCGGCAAAGGATCCTGAATTGTATGAGCAAACTGTTCTTGCGATGACAACGAATGATTTTGCTCGCCGTCAGGCGGAGCTTCCGGGATTAGTGGAGTACTCGCGAAAGTATCCCGAGCTTCGCGGAAACGTCGTGCGCCAGTTGCTGGCGGCTTCACGTTTTCAAGTTCCTAAAAATTTGCCGAAGTCGGTCAATCTGCTGGGCAGTTTTGGTGATGGATTGGTGTCGCCCCACTGTACTTTGCAGTTGGGAAAACTCTGGGGAGTTGAACCCAAGATGCATGACGCAGCGGGGCATGATCTGCCAATTGACGACCCCCAATGGGTGCTGGAGCAGTTACTCTAAATAAGGCAGCCTAAGTTCACAGAAAGATTTTCAGTCACCCCTTCAAATCCTCTATATTCGATTAGAACTGTTTGGGAAACAGGGTGTCGTTGACTCCCTTTCGCTCTTATTATCTTCTACCGCCTGGACTTAAATCCAGAGGGAAACGTGAGGGGAAAAACCTATCTGCTGGCGCTGTTTATCAGTGTTTTTGCAGGTTCCAATTCCATAGCTGCCGAATCAAGCCTTAAGCTGCCAAAAGCTGAAGGCATCAGCACGATTAAGAATCCTGAGAAATCAGATGATTCAAGGCCTGCCCACGTTTACGGCCAGATCCGTTTGGAAGGCATGCAATACTTCACACCGGTTCCGGATGCTCCGCGCCTCACTTACAGTCAACTTCTCTCCGCGCGCCTTTCCGTTCTTAAAGAAACCAGTTGGTTGGATGCCGCTTTCGATGTGACCGGGGGAACTTATTTCTCCCGCGGTCAAACTCACATGATCATGCATGAAGCTTACATCGCTTCGAAAGGTGAGACGTTCAAGGTTTTTGCCGGCCGCAAGAAAAAGGACTGGAGTGATATCGATCACCGCTGGAACCTGGGGTTGTGGCAACCGTATTTGAATTTGGATTCTCTTCGTCCTGAAGAGGAAGGTCTGACCGGGATATTTTTTGATTATAACCAAAAGAACTATCAGGTTATGGCGATGGTCACGCCTATGTTTATTCCAAGCATGGGTCCCGATGTTCGTGAAGAGGGTGGGGGCCTGGTTGCTGACAGCCGCTGGTACCGTGCACCTTCCCGCAATTATGATTTCAACTCGCGCATCAATACGATTTACTACAAGCTGGATATTCCTGAACAAGCGAAGCTTGTAAATAACGGTGGCGCATCGCTGATGACCCGTTTGGGGGATAAATCCAAGGGGACTTGGGTTGTCGCCAGTGCGGGATATCTGCCAGTAAATGATTTGATTTTAAAGCGTCAGGCATTCAAGCAAACTTCCGATGATAAACTTGACGTCACAGTATCACCAGCCGTCACGTATCACAAAATTGCCTCTGTCGATTTGGGATATTCCTTTAAAGCTGTGAAAACCACTTTGTCGGTGTTGCACGATGAACCAGAGGTTCGTTATCCCGATGAAGAATGGGTGATGCAAAAGCTTGAGCCTTTACAGGCTTACTCTGTCGCAGCGGACTTTGTTCTGACCGATATCATAACTCGCGCGATCGCGGTTCAGGTGGCATACCTGAAAGTGGTCGGTGGGGGGATTCAGGATATCACAGCCACGGGCGATGCTGACGATTTCACGCTGTATGATTCCCGTATGAAATTCACCAACAGTTTGATGTTGCGCCTGGAAGGTCAGGTGGCAACGTGGTTCAAACGTCCACTGGTGACGCGTATTAAGTATCTTTACGACTATGATCAACGGGGTTCCCTGTTGAATACCGAGTTTCAATACTTCCCCACGCAGAAATGGGCCGTGGTGTTGGGTGGTGACGTTCTGGGAGTTCAGGATGAAGGCTATAAGACTTCAAGTTTCCTGAACCAATTCCGCGCCAACGACCGTTTCTATGGAGGCATGACTTATGTTTTCTAAAAACACTTTGCTCGCGGTTTTGTTGTCAGCTGTGACGGCATTTACTGCCGGCTGTGATTCTAAAATCGGCGAGGCACCTCCAGAAACCAAAGCTCACGAATATGCCGGAGCGTCTTGTTTGTCTGACACCAGCTCTGCCATGCGCGACTTTATCGCAGGCGAAGCGAAAGACGGCGAAATCAATGCCCTGTGGAGCTGCCTGGGTGGAGCTGTTCAAAGCTTTCAGCGCTACGTTCGTGGCAGTGACAAGTCCCGCTATACGTCTCAGGAACTGGCGACGTTCATCGAAAAAAACTTCATGGATCAGACCAAGTCGCCCCATATCAGTAAAGAACTGCAACTGGAGTTCATGAAGCTAAAGCAGTTGTTCCTGGGAGGTAATGTCGAGTTTTTGACACAAAAAGAACTGACGCGTCTTCAGGAAGTTTTTGCGCTTTTGAATGGCATCACCCTGCGCATGAATCCGTACATGAAGATCATGGTTTTGAAGTGGTCCGTTTCTGAAACGAATCAGGTTCAAAAGGACATGCAGTTCTTCGAGGACGCGAATAAGGAACTTCAAAACTCCGCGCGCGCCTTGGCCAATCACATCGAGAAAAATGGTCAGGCCTATAACATGTCTGATTTCGTCACTTTCCTAAATGAATTGTCCCTGGCTTTAGATGACGACTGGTCCGGAGTGGAAGTGGTTCGCACTTACATGCCGGTGGTTAAAAAAGTTAAAAAAGCCCTGGCGGGTGGAAATGAACATGCCATTGCTCCAAATGAATGGCGTCGTTTCAGTCTTTTGGGGGCTCGTGGTTACATCCAATATCTGCGCTACTATTATTTTATCGAGCAGGTTCCAGAAACCGACACTGGTTACCGTCTGACTTATCTTGCGCGCACGATGGAAGACGTTCTGTCTGTATTCCAGGACTTGGTTGCGGAAAAACCAGAGGGTGTTGTTTCCCGCGAGGAAGTGAACGATCTTTTGATGACGTTTTCCAAAGTCTGGCCGGCATTTAAAGTCAGCCCGAAAATGATTTTGGAATCCATGAAGGTAAAACAGCTGATCTTTGGTGGCAGCATGGATTCCTTCACGACGGGTGATTTCAAAACAGCGCGTATGAAGGTGAACAGACTGAAACTTTTGGTCGAGCGTTTTCTTCCATACTATCCGATTTATAGCCGCGACTGGGATCCTCAGATGTACTCTTATGAAGAGGCCCAAAAGTATTTTGCTGATGCTCAGACGGTATTGGAAAATTCCGGAAACGAACTAGGCGCCTTGGTAGAGGGGCCTTACGATCTGAATGATTTGGTTGTCTTGTTGCGCGAGTACGAAGCTTTGTATCCGCACAAACCTAGGGACGGCGAATCCTCCAAAGACTATGTTCCGATGAGTGATCAACTGCAAAAACTGATGCCGATGATCGTGGATGCCAAAAACATGGTCTTCGGCGGGAATGACTCTTCCTTGTCCAAAAAAATCTGGAGTCCGTTAATGGCGATTGGCGCTCGTGTGTACATGAGTGCTTTATATCACCATTACTTTGTGGCAGGGCAGCCCATGGAAGACATTCGCAGCCTGCGTTCCATGTCAGTTTTCTCGAATCAAAGTTTGAATCTGGTGCGCGAGATCCTGGTTAAAAAAGCCAGCCATCAGCTTTCCATGAAAGAGATCCTGCAAATTGCCAATCGCTTAAAGCAAGCAGGTCACCTTCCGGATAACTTCAAGCTCGATACGTTGAAACCGATTTTGAACCTTGCCGTGAACAATGTATTGGTTGCACCTGAGGACCGTCTGGAAAACTACATTCCTAACGCTATCACCATGCACTCTGTGGAGTTGTTGCGTGATGAAGTGCAAATCTGGATTGATACCGAGATTTTCTTTTCCAAGCTAACTCGCAAGTTCAACAAAAACGAAGGACTTCGCCCGCGGGATTTTGCAGCAGCCATCGAGAAAGCCCGCACCAACCCGGATAGCTCTTCGTCTTTGCGAGAGGGCTTAAAAGAACTGGGCTACGTTGTTGATACTCCGGCTCCCTTGACTATTGATGAAAAGGGGCGCCTGTTCATCTCCCGCGAACTGCCGCAGGTTTATGACCGTGCTTCCATGAGCCAGCTGAATTTGAACCGTGCTTTGGCGCGTATCATGATGCGCTCTTTTGCCGGAAACCTAAGTCGCATCAAAGCTTATGCGGGTGTGACTTTGGAAGAAGTAAACGCTGTTTTTAGAACAGTGAAGCCGTTCTTCGTGGATCTGGCGATGCTGGAACCTGAAAACGACACCTTCGGGGATGCGCGTTTCCGTGATGCCAATATTTTCATGCCTCACTCTGACGGTAACAAGTACGCGTCCTTTACGGAGCTGACGGATCTTGTGGGCATGTTGTGGTCGGGTGTGACGGTGAACGGAATGCTGACTTTGTCTTTGCCAGAGAACTGCCTGTTTGAGCAAAACGTAAAAAACAAAAAAACCGGTCAGTTTAAAGTAGAAAAAATGGTGAAGGTTGATTGCGCAGCCAACGCGTATCGCTTCTCGTTGATGGATAATATGACGGCGACGCCTGCATTCCGTCGTTACTTAAAAGGCGCGAACAAAGACCTGACGCTTGAGTTTATCAATAACATCTTTAAGTCTTCAGGATATGTTCCGAACTCGTCACGCACCACAAAGCTTGCGGACCTGGCACAGGTGCCTCACGCCATCCAGTACGTGGAAGTTCTGTTCGCGCGATTTGATATGGATAACGACGGGTATCTGACCCGATACGAAGCTTCAAAAGCGTTCGATTTGTTTTCTGATCTGTTAAAGCAATATGCCGGGGACCAAGTGGCTTCCAAAGATCTGGAATCCGTCTTTATGTTCCTGCTTCGCTACGGTAAGGCACCAACAACGCTAAAAGAAAAAGCGACGTGGTTCCTGCGCTGGAAGGGCAAACCCCACAACTGGGAAGTAGCCGCCGACCGCGGTCAGCTCGCACGCATCCTGGGATACATCGCGGATATGAGCAACGCCTCAACGGCTGCAACTATTCCGGAGCTTCCAGCAGAAGATCTGATTAACTAAACTTCAAGCCAATCCAAATTTAAAAGATAAAGAGTTTCCGACGGTGAAGGGTCGGAAACTTCCCGGACTTTCTTGATGGAATCAAGCAGAAGGCTGCGCACTTTCATGACGTCTTCTTTGGAAAGACAAATCGCCAGACTGTAGGCAAGCTCGCGCGCGCTTTCCATCGAAGTGTGACGGGACATCGCCTGCAGACGCCACTGACTGTGGTGTGAACCGATTTGATAAGAATCATGGCCTAAGTGCATGTGGGTCGGGCCCACATTGAAGCGAGTTCCGTCTTGAATGCAAAGGCCCTTATCCAGAAGAAAATCCATCGCTTCAGAACACTCTTTCAGCGGAATGCCCAGGCGTTTAGCGATGTCTTCGAGGGAGTTGCTTTCAGGTAAAACACAAGCCAAGCGAATGGCGGCATATATCCATGAAGAGTAAAAACGTGTCGTGTCTTCCGAAGACAATAAAACATTTTCATGGGGAACCACGCCGGAAATCTGATGGTGCTTTAAGCGCAACTCTTCCAATTCGCGGGATAATTCCAGACGCAATTCTTCAGAACCCGCTCGATCAAAATCCGCCATTCTTAGGAAGTAACGTTTTTGCCAGGTCCCCAGTAACATAAAGTTTGCGATTCCCAGAGCCTGCTCTGTGTTTAATGAGCGCTCCCCACTTAAAATCAGACTGAAATACGAAGGAAAAACCCCAGCGGCCTTGGATAAGCGGCCATTGATTCCACGACGTTCCACCGGCGAAAGGCTTTCAATATAGGCCTTCACGAAATCCACGGGTTTTTTGAAAAGGAAGATGTCAGTCATGGCGCGCAATTAATCAAATGATTAAGGAAAACACAATTAATTAGTTAATAATTAATTTACGCGCATCGCATCACTATGCTAGAACCCTTTTCATTCAAGGAGTTCTGAACATGAAACAAGCGTTTCTGTCTTTATTGGTTTCGGCATTTTCACTAACTGCTTTGGCACAAATGGGCCCAAGCAATGGCGGTGGCGGCGACGTTGTTGTTCTTCCGAACGATCAAGTTGTTTTGGCTGATCCATTTTTGGATCACAGCGGAAATCAACCAAACAACATGCCTCCGATGAGATCCATTAATCCGCGCATTATTCAGGCGATTCTGCAGTATGGAAGATTCAGCGTAAAAACTCTTGAGCGTCTTTCAAACGGGGAGAACGCAATCATCAAGCAGATGGAACTTTTGGTTAATCCCAAAGACAATGACCTAAGATTTTACGCCGTGCAATCCGCTCAGGAGTTGGCGAACTTCTGCGCTCCGGGTGGAAAAAAGTCCTACAATCTTCCAGATGGCGCTTCGGTGCAAAGTGTGGCGTGTACTGCAGGCCATGAAACATTCTTGGTGGAGCCTTTGTTCCTTCGTCTGACTATCCGTGATCAGGCCATGCTTTTGATTCATGAACGACTGACTACTTTGCGCGATAATAATGGTGGAAAAAACTATTCAGCGATTGCTCGCTTTACCACGGGGCTTAAGGCATTTATCGCGATCGGACAAGAGCAGGTTAAAGGCATCGCCCGCCAATTGACGGCGAAAGAAGTTCAAGTCCTGACAGATTTTTATGTCGCGACCGAGGAAATTGAAAGACGTAATGGCGATATCGAGGAAACCTCTTTCACCTACCAAGCCCATCCTTATGGTGGCGGTATGATCGCAGCGAGCGCTCAGGTAGCAAGCTCTGCCTATATTGATCTTCAATCACAAATAGCAGGTGGGTCTTATGTCGGTCCGGGTGCTGTATTAAAAAACTTCAGTTTTGTTTCAAGCTGGGAGGGAGATCCGGCCAAGGTTGAAATTCAAGCCGGTGTTCAGGCTCAGCACGTTGAAATTCGTTGTAAATATAACGGTCCTTGCAGTCATAGCTTTGTGATTGGTCAAGGCACTTACCTTAATAATGTATTTATTTACGTTAACGAGCAAACAAGAATTGCCTCAGGTCAACGTCTTAGCAATGGGGAAGTTCGTATTGAAGCCAAGGAATTTGCCCCTATAGGTTATAAGCTTAAAGAAATGAAATCTGAAAACTCAGTAGCATGTCCTACCGATGGACAATATTGGGGATCAGATGAAAGACGAATCGAGATATTCACCACGAAAATGGTCGGCAAAGAGAAAGTATTTGGGAGGGATTGGAAGTACAGCAAGTGCAGTGTTAAAATCCACACTACAAATTCGCTGTCGCCGAAAGCTCCCGGCAATCTGTATGGTCTAAACAATAACGGTATTCTATATAAAGCAGGAGTTAGAATCCGTTATAGAATGGAAACGGCAAAGTATCCCGCCATGTTGAACTTTCTGCGCTCGCAAGGATTTGGCATCGGTGAAGACAGCCAAGGCATCTATGTCGATGCTCCCATCGTCAAAGAATAAATTGGTAAAAAAAAGGGAGCGAACAGGCTCCCTTTTTTATTGGAAAGTATAAGCCAGGGAAACTCCAGCCAGAGTATTCACGACCGCTTGAACAGGGACATCGAATCCCTGTGAGGTGTCGAGGGCTTTGTTCCAAACGTTGTCGTCTTCGGAAATAAACCGGGCGAATAATTTTACCAGAAGAGTTTCAGTCAAGTAGGTATAATAGCCAGCGCCCAGGGTGAAGTTCTTATTCACACCCGAAATTGCGCCCCCGGAAGCCGGGGAGGACCAGGAAATCCAACTGTAGGAACCGCCGAGGCCGATCGACGTATAGATCGTTCCGATATCCATCTTGTAGTTCAGTTCGGCAGAAACTCCCAAACTGGTTCGAAGTATTTGGAAATCAGTGCTATCCAATAAAACGGCAGCGCTATTGAAGCGTAAGTTGTTAAACGCGAAGGTGACTTCCGGAGAGATCTTCGTTCCAAATCCTTTGTCGCGGTTTTTACTTGGGGCCATGCTAAGGCTAATGGCATTGGCCAGGCTGCCGATGCCTTCGCTGTTGGAAACGCTCGAGTTGGGGGATTTGATAGTGTCGCGATCCACCAGAAACACCGAGGTTTCGTTCATCGCCAAATCCATCGAGACAGCATTCGGCAAATACCCGCTGATCTTCTCTGTCAGAGAACTCTCCGCTGCAAAGGTGGTTTGAGATATTATAAGAAAAAGAAGAACCAGCGATTTCATCACAGACTATTGTTTTAACTCGCGGAGTTTCAACTCTTCTGACATTAACTTTTCAATGCTCGCAAACACGTAGGCAACGGTCGGCAATGACTCGAAGGCCTCATTGAAGTTCGGAATATCGAAACCGTCGTACTTCACACCAAGCTCTACAATTCGAGTCGAGTTACCAAGAGTGTCCTTGCTGGAGGCAATGCACGCTTTCAAAGAGTCCGAACTCATAGTTTTGATAACTTCACCGTATGTTCCCTTTTGGATGGAATCTAGGCTAACACCGCTGTCAATGTAGGTGATAATCATGCGAGTGAAGATTCGGTGGCGAGTTTCCATTTCGGCATATCCAACTTCACGATTTTCCACTGCCAGTGCGACGCTGTTTGCGATTTGTCTTGCATAAACATCGCCCAAATAGCGATAGACCTTTTTTCTGTAGTTAAAGATTTTTTCTTTTTCAGGAAAAAGAACGACTTTCGTATCGCCAAGTTCAAGTAACTTTGTCGCCTTTAAAGCGTACTTTTCCAATAGCACTTGGACGATTTCTAGGTCGCGAATCTCTGCAAGAGGCTCTTTGGATAACAGAACCGGAGCTTCTTTCTTTAAATCAATACCATGGGTATTTAGATCAGAAGAAATTTGCTCTAACTCGGAAACACCCAAGGTATGAATCTGCACATCTTCGGTTTTCTTAACACCCTCTTGGCAGGCCGTTGTGAACAAAAGCAATAGTGCAGAAATGGCGATTAATAGTACCGGCTTTTTCATAGGTCATTCCTTGGAATTTTGGATGGTCGAATTTACCATTTTCCTTAGGAGTTCTCTTGTTTGTAGAGCGAACCGGTAGATAAGTTAAAAGCTGTCGACAAGTTCGACAGCGGACATCGTGGTATATTTCATTTCCGCTTCGGAAGTGAAATATACCACGATGTCCTCGGGAAAGATATCGTGGCATTAATGATAAATGGGCGTATTGACTGACTGAAAAAGTCGAATCTGAAACTAGATAAGTTAGTGTGGTTGATTGAATGCCTTAGTTCAGAATCTTCGCCGTGCCGATAGCCGCGGCTGTTACGCGGGACTGGTTAACGATAAGGCCGGTGTAAATGCCGGCGGCCTGCTGGCTTGCTGGGTATGGGCCGGTTAAGTCGCCAGAGCTGTTTGTATCCAGATCGGCTGTGGCAGCCGCATAGGGCGTGTATCGCCAGATTAAGACGCGGGTTTTATTGCTGCCGCCCGTATCGTTATGGATGTCGATAACGAAATCCAAAGACAACGGCGCATACATTTGCGTGATGGCGCTGCTCACGGTAACCCAGTTGCCATTCACTCCCACTTGCACGCCGACATTGATGCCGTTGCGGGTGAATTTGATGGCGATGCCAGAATTTTCAGAGACATTCAGATCATTGGAGTTAAAAACCAGAGTCGTCGTGGCAGTCGTAATGCTGCCATCAAGCTGGCCTTTGAAGACGAAGGAATTATTGGTAAAGACTCCCGCCAGGGGATTTAGAAAACGAACTTTGCCGATGCCGTTGATTTCGGTGGAGGTCGCGGTCGTCAGTGTTCCGCCGATTTCCGTATAGGAATCAATGCCAGTTCCCTGATCGGAAAGAGTTCCACCACAGGCACTCAGCGAAAGGATCGCTCCTCCAGCTAACAGGATCAAAATTTGACGAGAGAATCTTAGAATGAATTTTTCCACATCATTGATTCCACTGGTAAAGGAAGCTTCTCGTTGTACTTAGCAGAAGGCTTCACGTTGTATGGCGTGAGGATTTCACCTTTTACTTCAAAGTAGATCAACTGCCCAATGGGCATTCCAGTGTAAACTCTGACGGGTTGTTTTACGGAGATTTCAAGAGTCCAGAAGTTGCAAAAACCAACATCGCCCTTACCAGCAGTCGCATGGATATCGATACCAAGACGACCAACACTGGATTTACCTTCAAGGAATGGAACGTGTTTTAGAGTCTCAGTGTATTCCTGAGTCACGCCCAAATACAAAGTATCCGGCATGAGAACAAAGCCCTCATCCGGAATCTCGAAGGTACGAATCTTGTTATGCTTCTTAGCGTCCAGCACTTTCTCTTCATAGACTGCAAGAGTTTTACCCAAGTGAACATCGTATGAGTTCGTGCCCAGGCATTCTCTGCGGAAGGGCTCAACTTTAATTGCGCCTTCTTCCATGAAATCGAGAATCTGCTGATCCGTAAGAATCATTACTTAGTTTCTCTGTGAACCGTGTGACGTTTCAAATTTGGATTGTACTTTTTCTTTTCAAGACGGCTTGGAGTCTTAGTTTTGTTTTTCGTTGTAGTGTAACGAGAAACTGGTTTGCCTTCACCGCGAGCTTCAGTGCACTCAAGCGTGATGATGATTCTTCCTGATTTTTTAGCCATTTTCGTACCTCTTAAAACTTCATATGTATTGCCTCGCGTAACATGCGAAAAATGACAATACCTTTTCAAAGGGGCTCAAGGTATCAAAGGAAAACGGAAACTTCAACAGACAAATTTGCGTCTTACGAGGGAAATCATGAAGACTTTGAACCTTTTTTTGGTAGCCGTTCTTGTTTCAGCCTGCGCACATGCTCAATCTACTGGCATCTTCAGAGGGAACGACCTGCAGGAGACGACCTTATCTGAGTCCCTTTCTAAAGTCACTCCGGGCTCAATTATCCTGGTTGGAGAGAACCACGGACTACCAGAGCACCAGCGTCAACAGCTCCAAATCATGCAGGGGCTAAGGGACTTGGGGCACGTGGTCTCCGTCGGCATGGAATTTTTTACATATATAGACCAATCCCACGTGGATGCGTACCGGGCCGGGGGCTTGGGCGAGGCGGATTTTCTAAAAGCGATCAACTGGGGAAAGCCGTCCTTTGAACTCTATAAAGGGCAGACGCTGTTTGCACGGGCATCGGAAGGTGCGAAAACTGTGGCATTGAATGCTCCGCGGGGTTTGACCGGAAAAGTGTCCAAAGGTGGACTGCCGGCATTGAGCGAGCAGGAGCGTGCGTTGCTCCCGCCGCAGTTTTCCTTGGGCCGGGATTCTTATAAGAAGCGCTTTCTTGAGCAAATGCCTCATCTGCCAAACCCTGAAGCCGGTGAACGATATTTCGCGGCTCAATCAATCTGGGACGACACGATGGCGTGGCGGGCGACGGATTATATACTGGCTCATCCCGAGCAAGTGCTGGTTGTGGTTGTCGGGGAGTTTCACACTCGCTTCGGCGGAGGTTTGGGAGATCGCATTCGTGCGCGTTCCCCGCAAACTCCTGTGATTACGTTTTCGCAGGTAAACACCACCGACCTAAGTGAGACGGAGCTTCAGAGTGAGATTACTCCACATCAAGAGTATGGAGTCCGGGCGGATTATCTATGGTTGGAGCCCGCGAAAAGTCCAGCCCCATGGAGTGGTGCATAAATTCCGTTGTTAATTGTCGGAGGAGTTTTCTAAAATAGGGGAACCGTTTGAAGGAGTTCCAATGTTTCCCCTCGAAACCCGCATCTTGGTAATTGATGACATGCCCTCTATCAGAGACTTGGTGAAAAACACACTCAAGGCTATGGGCTTTAAAAATATTCAAGAAGCTGGAGACGGGGAAGAGGGATTGAAAGTCCTTATGCAATCCAATACTCCGGGCTCAAGCATCCAACTGGTCATTTCTGACTGGAACATGCCGAAAATGAAGGGCCTGGAATTATTAAAGCACGTGCGCGCAACCGCAGAGTGGCAGAACCTGCCATTCGTGCTTTTGACTTCTGAATCAGAGCGCGATCAGGTGACCGAAGCCGTTTTGGCGGGAGTGTCCCAGTATATCGTGAAACCATTCTCCGCAAAAATTTTTGAAGACAAACTTAAAGCAGCATGGACTAAACACAATCCAAAATAAGTGAGGGGTATGGAACAATCCCAAACGTTTTCACCACGCGTGGGTCTGAAGAGGACCCTTTCTGACAGAACACTTCTGAAAGTCTTTTACTACCTGCTATTCCCCCTGGCATTGGCGTTCGTATTGCCTTTTGTACCGCTGATTCTGATGGCCTTTGAAGACGGCACTCCGCTGACGGCTTTCAGCTTTATGGCTTTGGCGCTGCCGATGCCGGCGATTATTTTATTCCAGGCGTTTTCGTTTTTTAAACCGTTGGCGTTCACTCAGGTCACGATCTTTCCGGATCGCCTGCAGATGCTGGGTAAAAACAAAAAGAATATTGAAATCAGCTACGCCGATATCCAGGAAGTGAAGATGTCGCATCTGCCTTATCAAGGTGGATCGTTCACTTTGATTATGAAAGAAGGTGAGAAGTTTAAGTTCACCGTGATCCTGGAGCGCAGTGAGTACGTGCTGGAAGCGATTTCCTCTTTTAATCCCGAGTTGTTGCCACCAGCTTCTTTTGAAATCTATCGTCGTACCGCGATCTGTGCGGATCACAATTACACGCGTATCAATGATGCTTTGAAAAACTGGCGCATGCTGGTGGTGAAGTACATGTTACTGCCGATTGTGGTGTCCGTTGTCGTTGTGCTGGTTGCGCCTTATGTGGGCCGCGTATCCATCACCGAAGATCTGGATAATGTATTTCGCTCTTTCACTCTGGCAAATTTGATTCTGGGAGTGATTTGTTTCCTGGTTGCGGCGCTGTATTTAACGGCCAACACCAATCAGGATCTGATCAGAGATCCTAACAATGCCCGCCGTAACCTGCCAGTGGAGGCCAAGGTCTATCGTTTGGCGGATATTGTTCATTGGGCGGTATTTGCGGCGTTCGTAATTTACTTCACGTTGCGCTAGGCAGGCTGACGTTGTTCTAAGCCGCTTTGAATTTTTTGACTGGTAAAAGTTCTGTGATGAAAGGCACTTCTACGAAAAGGGAAGTGCCTTTTCCGTTTTCAGAAACCACGCGAACTGTTCCACCCAGATTTTCAGCAGCATATTTGATCGCATCCATACCCACACCGCGGCCTGAAGTCTCTGTGACCTGTTCACGAGTGGAGAATTGGCTGTCAAAGATGTGTTGGATCACCTGTTCGTCTGATTCCTTCGACACATCCACGCCTTTGGCTGTGAGTTTCGAACGAATGACTTCCGGATTTACGCCCGCACCGTCGTCAGACACGCGGATCTGCAGATAGTCCACGTCGGGTTTTCTTAAGATATCAAACTGCACGGTGATCGTGCCGGCAGTGGGTTTGCCTTTTTCCTCGCGCACCGACGGCATTTCAATACCGTGATCCACAGAATTGCGGAAGGAGTGCACGAAGGTCGCAAATAGATTTGAATAGATCTCGGGCAACACTTTGATTTCTGAATTATTAAAGATCACAGGATTCAATTGCTTTTCCTGCTTTTCCGCCACCTTTTGAGCGACGTCACTGTAGGAAGTAAAGAATGAACCTACCGGCTCCATCAGGAATTCATTCATCACCAGACGGGCCGCCGCAGTTCCTTGAGGAAGCTTTTGCATTTCCTCGAGTGTGTGTTGCAGTTTGCTGACCGGAATTTCCAGTTGGCGTTCCTGGGACAGGGCCTTGTGACCCAGAATTTCTGATGTTTTATCCAGGAATTTTTCAAACGACTTTTGCACCAGTTGGCTTTCCTGCTGCAACTTCAGATATTGATCTGCATTGCGGGATTCTTTGAACTCCGCCAATGTCGTTTCAGCAGTGTGGCAGTACTCTGTCATGTCCTGAATGGAAAACAGGGCAGCGCCACCTTTTAAAGTGTGCAGTTGACGGAATAGGGCTTCGTCATCCGCGGATTCCCACGATGATTTAAGACCTGTGTGCAGTTCCGTCAGCATCACTTCGGATTCGCGCACGAAGCGACCGATTTGGTTTTTGTTTTGAACCATGTTGATGATCAAGTTTGCATAAGAGCGGTCTTTTTCCGCCTGCTCCTGAGCTTCCACCAGTTTGGTGATATCAGAGGCAACCATCACGATGCCTTCCATTTTGCCTTCAGCATTGCGCAAAGGGAAGTACTCAAGGGAAATGTGATTACCCTGGGAATGCGGGTAGCGTTCCGGTCCCAATGGTGCCAGGTCTTCAAACGGCAGCATTTCCATGAAAACGGTTTTCATCCATTTTTGGAAGCCATCGACTTTCTTCTCTGGAAGTTTTAGCACATCCCAGATGTTTTTTCCCTGGGGACGGTCTTCAATCGTGTTTTCGCAGGCTCTGGAAGTAATCTCCTGCACGCGACCTTCTTCGTTAAAGATCAGGAAGCCCTGATTTAAACTATCCAGCAGGGCCGTCATCATTTGATTTAAACGTGACAACTCCGCCGTGCGGTCTGCGACCATTTTTTCGAGGTTCTTGGAGTAGTTTTCCAGTTGAACTTTGGCGTCTTCAAGGTCTTTGATGACGTCTTCTTTTTGTTCAAGCTCGGCGCGATATTTCTTTTGCAGGCGTTCTTCCAAAGTAACGTCGCGAACAAAGACGATCCAGTTTTTATCACCCATGGAATCAAAGACGGGCTGCAAAGTCAGTTGCACTTTACCTTCCGAACCCTGTGGCGTCTGGAAATTCACTTCTTTGTAGGGAGTCGGATCGCACACGTGAATAAGCTTGTCCAGTCCATCAATGGGTTCGCTGAAAGTGAACAGATCCAAAAACTTCATGGAACCGCGAGTGATCTTTCTGACAGAAAGACCACAGACAATCGCCGCTGTCTCATTGCAATAGATAACCTTTTGCTCTGCATTCAGAACAAAGACCGGCTCTAGCAAGGTGTCGAACAGCGAGTATTGTATTTTCATTTTACAAAAGTTTCGTTCTTCTGATGATAAACTGTGAATTCGCGTTGTTTTGCCCAGTCAGACGGGGTGTCGCCCTGTGCTTCCGCGCGCACGCGCCAATAGATTTTGCCCAATGGAATTTTGGACTTAATCAGGAAGCGGTTGTTCTGCATAGTCGAAGTATAAAGGATTTTCGAGAAGTCCTCAGTGTTAGAAACTTCCACTGTATATCCAGTTGCACCGGCAACTTTTTTCCACTCCAGCCAGATAAATGGTTCTTGCTGGGTTTGCAGGAAGATCGACATGTTATTAAACGGCTCCATCAATTGTGGAACCGTCAGAATAGGGCGCATGTCATCGACTGTGATTTGGCCGATATCACTTGGTGGGCTGAGTTGACCCTTAGGGCTTACAGCATACACACGGTAATAGTGCTGACCTTTTTCAACCTGGGACCACAGCGTTGCAGTGCTTGGCACTTCATAAGTTTGAGGTGCCTGAAAGCTCATGTCTTTGGAAACCTGAACACGATAGCCACGGGTTTGAGAAACCGGTTTCCATTCAAGTTTCGGAGCCATTTCACTGGCAGGTCTGCGCTCTTCAGGACGCGGCAGACGGAATTTGATGTCTTTTGCAACCAACTCCGGGCGCTCTGGGATGGGTTCTTTTTTCGCAGTCACCTGAACTGTGAACGGAACCGCTGCAGACCACGTGGAGTTTTTCTTTTCGACTGTCGCACCGCTGACGCGCACCCAGTAAGTGCCTGTTGCCAGGCGAGGAGTCAGGATGTTTTGCAGAACAGAGTTGCCTTCTTTAACGATCGCAGTGAACTGCTCGTCACGGGAAATCTGCCAGTGATAAGCTTTAAGCAGGGGACCTGCAGACCAGCGAACTTCAGTAGAAATCGAAAGCTTGGAAGGATCATCTGTTTCCACTTCCATCTGGAAGCGGGCATCCGATACCGGAGCAGTGATCACCGGCGCATCCAGGTGAGCCAAGGTCATTTGACGAACTTCAGACAGGGCTACAGTTCCATTTTTTTCATAAGCTTTCACACGCCAGAAATAAGGACCTGGTTCCAACGGTTCGACCACATCGGATTTACCTTCAGCAGTTTCTTTAAGAACTGCGACATGCTCAAAGGCTGCCGTGGGTGAAACTTCCATTTCAAAACGCGCGATATTACCCTGGGCGCGCCATGCAAATGCCATGGGATCGTCAGGATTTTCTCTGACGAAAACAGTGTTGTTGGCAGTTTGCAGTTCGATCACAGGTTTAACCAGCGGCTTCATCCCTTGTTGAGAGACGGCGACCGGTTGGGATTTTTCCAGAGTTTTACGTTCCTTCTTGTCCTGATAGTTCAGGTTACCGGAAAGCAGACGAAGGTCGACGTTGCCAGAGTGGGATTTTTTGAATTCGATTTTACCGGAACCATCCAGGTTGAATTCTTTTTCACCGGATTTGATTTTCAAAGCGGTGCCCTTGTTGATGTCACCGACCAAGTTACCGTAGCGAAGGTCGAGCATCATCTGACCATTTTTCATGTTCAAAGTGATCAAAGAGTTCGGAGCAATGCGAATGATAGTTCCATCCTGCAGGCGGATTTGCGCCTCCGAACGCTCACCAGTATAAATGGAATCGTTATCGAAGATACGATCTTCGCGATTTGCTGGAAGCCAGCTGAATGTGTCCAGGTTTTTTCGACGCACGTCGTTTTGAGAGGTTGCAACTGAACCAATCAAATCCATCTGACTATTTCCATTTTTTGGGAATAGCAAAGAGTCATCGTACAAGAAGTACGAAAACAGCAGTAATGCAATCACTGCGACGGTAAATATGGTTTTCTCAGTTTTGCCTAAACGTGACATAAATCTCCCGTGAAACTCTTCGGTTAAGTGGGGAAATTAATTTACAGACCTTTGGCTAACTTATATGAGAATTTCTTTTCGGGTTACCTGTTACGAGGCATACTGACTTAGTGAAAAAACGTGGATTATCAATAAGATATAAAGTTCTTTTGCTTCTAACTTCCATCCCATTGATTACGTTAACAGCATATCTGGTGCTGGCTCTGCGAATCTTTGAAGATGATAAAATTGCTTATGTATTTGACTCGTCAAGTACCATGTCGGGCACGATGGCGGCTCAAATTAAGACACAGCTCAATGCCGTGCTGGGAACTGCCAAACCAATTTATCAGGATTACCTTTCTGTTTATAAATTTACACCAGTGGCAAAATCCATTTTCGATAATGAAGATGGTATCGAGTCGGTGATCGTGTTCACTCCGAATGAGGCAGGCCAATATCAGAAAGTGGCGTTCCTGGAAAAAGTGGCATCAGGCGCTGATGGATTTATTAATTCCATCCAGGCAAAATTGCCCATGTACTTTACTGAAGTCGACGCGAATTCACGCATCGTAAAAGTTCCTTTCAACGATGACCGCGTCTTGATCATGGATAAAGTTTGGAATCAGGATAAAACCAAAGCAACAGTATTTGCGATCCTGGTGCGCATGGGTGAATCGGCAGAGATGTTCAAAGGTGCAACTTCTCAGCACATGTATTTGATCTCTCAGGACGGGACTGTCTTGTTTGGCCCTGAATCCCTGGTCGGTCAAAATATCAAAACGGTTGTGGTGCCAAACTTTTTGAAAGACCCAACGAATCGCGTCCCGCAAGGGGCGGAGACGGTGAAAGCCGCGAACGGGGTTGATTATCTGGTATCTTATTCCAAAGCGGGTTTTGGTGATTTGACCGTTGTGACGACGATTGAAAAATCGAAAGCTTTAAGTGCCGTGCAAATCCTGATCAGAAAATCTTTGATCTTTTTCGGTATCTTGATTTCTTT
Source organism: Bdellovibrio sp. HCB274 (assembly GCF_047306075.1). Classification (GTDB taxonomy): domain Bacteria; phylum Bdellovibrionota; class Bdellovibrionia; order Bdellovibrionales; family Bdellovibrionaceae; genus Bdellovibrio. The sequence goes on along the minus strand of NZ_CP178623.1, from coordinate 2,368,861 downwards.
GACGGTGATTATCAGCTTGTTCGCGTCCACAGGTTTGACTCAAGCCTTAACTCAGTTGTTCACCGCGACCAAGAAAGTTTCGGAAGGGGACTTTAATGTTCGCGTGAAAGTGGATTCGAATGACGAAGTGGGAAGTCTGGCTGACAATTTCAATTTGATGGCAGCCGAAGTTTCCCGTTTGTTGGATCAAACAGCGGAAAAAGCCCGTATGGAATCAGAGCTGCAAACAGCAAAGACAGTGCAGGAAACTCTTTTCCCAGAGGCGCGCGCTAAAATCGGTCCTCTTTCCATTGCAGGATTTTACGAACCGGCATCTGAGTGCGGTGGCGACTGGTGGCATTACTGTAAAGTCGGCGACAAGATTTTCCTGTGGATCGGGGATGCAACAGGCCACGGTGCTCCGGCAGCTTTGATCACCAGTGCTGCAAAATCCGCTTCCACGATTATCGAGCAATTGGATATTTCTCCGGCGAAGGCGATGGAACTTTTAAATAGATCTATTTATGATGTTTCCAAGGGCCGTATCATGATGACTTTCTTCCTGGCGTCTTTTGATTTGCAAACAGGAAGACTGGTGTATTGCAACGCCTCTCATGAAGCGCCATTCTTGATTAAGAAATCATCGGATACTTTAAAGAAGAAAGATCTGGTGGCGTTGAATGAAGTGAATAATCCAAGGTTGGGTCAGGCCCGTGATTCCGTTTATGAACAGACCAGCATCCAGGTTGCCGAAGGTGACGCTGTCTTCTTCTATACTGACGGTATTCCGGATATTCAGGATCCCGCAAAAACTTCGTGGGGCGAACGTGAGTTTATCAAGGCTTTGATCGCTGCAAACAAGGATTTTCCTTCAGTGGTGGATTCAGTGGATCGATTTGTTACAAGTTTCCAGACGCACCGTCAGGGAGCGTCTTTGATCGATGACGTGACATTTTTTGTGGTTAAAAACGACGGCATTCAGTAAAATAGTAGATGCATTTTTCAGGGAGAATTAAGGATGAGTAAACTTGACGTAAAAATGAACAAAGCTGCTGATAAGTTGTCAGTTCAAATGACTGGCACTATTGACGAAGACGTCGATTTTGCACAGTTTGATCTGGGGGGCAACCAACAGATTGAAATGGAACTTGCAGGTGTTAAAAGCATCAATTCCTGCGGTATTCGCGAGTGGATCAAGTGGATGGGGACTGCGGGAGCAGCCAACATCACTTTTGCAAACTGCCCGAAAGTGATCGTGGATCAAATCAACATGGTTGACGGCTTTTTGCCAGCTTCTGCGAAGGTGTCTTCGTTCTTCGTTCCTTACTATAACGATGATTCCGGTGCGGAAAAGAATGTCTTATTCCGATACGGTACTGAGTTTAAAGAAGGTTCTGTCACGCCACCACAAGGTGTGAAAGACGAAGAAGGTAACGAAATGGAAATGGACGTTATCGAAGCCAAATACTTTAAGTTCATCAAGAAGTAAAATCTCCAGACCTGAGTCTGGGTTTTAGTCCAGAAATCAAAGCGAGTGCTGCAGTCCAGCCTCGCTTTTTTCATTTCCGCCTTAATTTACGCAAGGTTAATACCGACAAGAGAATCGTGAGCGAAAATAAAAGTAAAATCCTTATTTTGGAAGATGACGAAACAGTCTCTGCGGCACTGAAGGAAATTCTGAGCCGGGCGGGGCATACTGTGCTCGTGGCCAGCCGTCCTGATGATGCGACGACGATGCTGACTTCCAATAATATTGAATTTCTTTTCTGTGACTGTATGTTGCCGCAAATGACGGGGATTGATTTCATCACCCGCGTGCGTAAGGAACATCCGAACCTGCGCTTCAAAGTTATTTTGATGAGCGGTATCTTTACTGATAAAGCCTTCATTCAGGAATCCACAAATAAAACTCAGGCCCTGGCGTTCTTGCGCAAACCATTTGAAATGGATCAGGTTCTGAAGCTGGTAAAAAATGAATCCTCTGCGAAAGAGGAAACAGCCAGCGCGCGTAAACTTCTTTATCAAATGTTCTCTAATCCCAAGGTCACAAACCGTCAAAAGCGTAAAGTGATAGAGTCGATTGAGGAAGTCAGCGGTTTTGACCTGCCATTCCTGTACTCATTGCTGGTGGAAACCAAGAGCAGTGGTTATTTGAATATTTATAATTCCGACGGATCTGTCTCTGGTATTTCTTTCTGCAATGGCAACATTGTGGGCGTGGACGTGGATGATAAAACCACATTCCTGGGCGAGATGTTGATTCAAAGTGGTTATGCCACTCCAGCAGACGTACAAACGGCTTTGCGCGATAAAAACAACCGCCGTATTGGTAACTATCTGATTCAGAACAATCAGCTAAGTCCCCATGCTTTTGACGTGATCCTGATGGAGCAAATGAATATCCGTCTGGTGAAAACGATCGTGGATGAAAAAATCCGCGTGAACTTTGCCTCGGCGGAAGTGGAAATGTCCAATCCAAGCATCGATGCCGATGCCTTGTCATTCTATCTGCATGACTGGATTGCCTCGAAGCTGTCTTTGAACTGGTTGAAGTCGTTCTATATGATCTGGACGGGCAACGTGATTGCGAAAAGTCCAACGTATATGGATGATCATCCGGCGTTAGCTATGTCCATGATTAAATCCCTTGATGGTTTCATGGCGAAAATTGACGGGGAAACCACGATCAATAAATTGTTGGATGTGAAGGGTTACACGGAGATTGGTGTCTATAAGGCAGTCCACTTTCTATTGACCAAGGGTTTGATTGTCTTCGCTCAAAGAGCGGCATTCGAAAGCCCGGAAATCCAAATGAAGTCCCTGCAAAAAATCTGGAAAAATCTGGATGGTAAAAACGGTTTTGAGATCGTCAGTTACATGGAAAGCGGAACCATGGGTTCATCGCTGGAAAGTGTGCTTGAGGATTTCCTGACGACGTTGGGACCGGCTCCTGAAGACGATAGATCTGAAGTGGCGATGTTGTGGAGAAAGATCAAGAAAGAAGCAGAAGATGCGGTTCTTGTGGCTCAGGACTCCAACAAAGCGACACAATTCCGCCAGGAAGCTCAGCGTTCCGAGGCCGAGAATAAACTTAAAGCCAACAGCTTGATGGACGATATCAAAAAGGCATTGCAGTATACGCAATACTCCAAAGCCATTACGATGGTGGCGGAAGTTACCAAGTTGAATCCATCTCAGGCACAATTATATCTTTACGGCTCCTGGGCAAAACTGGGTGTGGCTGAAAAAGCCGATGGCGTGCGCCGTGCAGCTATCTGTAAAGAAGTTGAAATGGATATGATGCAGATTCCACCGGACGAGCGCTATGATGCCCTTTATCCGTTTGTTTCTGGTTTGTTCCAAAAAGTACGTGGTGATGTGGGCGGGGCCCGTAAGCAGTTTGAAAAAGCCATTGCGATGGATGCTTCTTTCATGTCAGCTCGTCGTGAGTTGGCCTCATTGGGAGCTTCAAAACAGCAGAAGCAAGACGTCTTCAATATGGATTTGAAACAAATGGTTTCAGGCTTCTTTAAAAAGAAATAGGGAAAAGGTACGGACACACTTTTGGTAGCAACAGTGCGCCAAACCAAAATAAAAAAGGCTGGATAGGTTTCCAGCCTTTTTTATTTTGTCGCACCATTGCTACCAAAAGTGTGTCCGTACCTCCGGCTACTTTTAGAACTTCCAGAAAGCCATACCGTTTAATTCAATTTGCATGTCTTCTTTTGGTGCTGCGGGATCATACTTGTAGCTTGAAAGTCCCAGTCCGTATTTCAGGTAGAAATCTTTTTTGATCTGATAGTAGCCATTGCCTTCCACACGGTAAGCGTTGCTGACTTTGAAGTCGCTGCCAGAGCCGCCAAAGTAGTATTGAACTTTCAATTCTGACCACTCCATCGCTTTTTTCAACCAAGCCGCTGTGGGCTTGTTTTGTACAAAGACACCAAGACCGTAAGCCATGGAGCTGCCTTCAGGAGCTTGCACCATTTGCATCGGCAGGCTTAAACCCCAGGTTTCATCCACCAGATGGAAACCCGCATTGGCGCGCCAGAAAAGTTCTGCGTTCGTCATATCCACTTCTGGATAATCGTCATTCGTCGTCAGATGCTGATCACGGCTGACTGCCAGCCCCCAGTGCAGGCGTGTGGCATTGCTATTGATTCCCAGGAAGTTTTCAAACCACCACTCTAAACCTAAAGTGCCAAAAGCGATTCCTGATGGGGTTTGATAGCGTAATCCCAACCAGCCCGAGAAAGGATTGCCGCGTTCGATATCGTAACCGGCCATGAAAGTGTTTTCGCCGCTTTGTACCTGCACGAAGTGACGAGTGCTTTTTCCAGAAGGCAGGTTTCTAAGATTCCAGATAAACCTGTTACCCTCGCTTTGGAAAGTCGCATCTTTATCAGAGCCATCACCGCTCACAGTCACTCCCGCAGGTGCGGCACCTTCCAACTTCAAATTCGAGGAATAAGTCTGAGTGACAGAGTTAGAAGAAAGGGACGGACGAATCGTCGCCGGAGGGATGGCTCCGCGCACATAAAATTCCTGGCGCATTGGGATATCGCCATCGCCTTTTAGGTAAATCAAAGGACGCTCTTTGCTTAAAACTGTTTGCCAGCTTCCATCGGTCAGGCGGCGTACTTTGCTCCCGTCAGCGGGTTGTGCTCCAGAAGCAGTAACGACAATACGTTGACCGTTTTCAGTTTGAACTGCGTCTTTGAAATCCACTTCGTTCATGCGTGTTTCAATTTCCAGGAAAGCCCCGGATTGGGTCAGCGCTTTAAAGGCGACACTTTCAGAGCGGTCATTCAGGTAAATGATTCCCTGATTGCCCACGACTTTACCGTTAATTTCAACCTGAGCGGATTTTTTGGAAGAGGAGCGGGGAAGAACTTCCAGCTGACCTTTTGCGGAGCTTAAATAAAGTTCCTTGGAGCACAGGTAAGTCTGCGTGTCCTCACTTTGGCGATAAATACAGAATGTCATGAACGGCAGATACTTCATGTCATCGACGATTTTCGCGTCCTTTAACTCAACTGTTAAACTTGCCAGGTCCGAGCGCAGGTTTTCTTCATCACGTTCATTTTTTGACACCTTCACGATATCCTGATTCAGACGAGTGGTGAAGATGGCTTTACCGGCGTTATTTTTAATCGCAAGCTCGCCATCTTTCAAAAGATCTGCAGGCCAGGTGAAACGCACTTTGTAAGGGGCATCGTTTTTAGTGGGAGGCTGCAGGTCGAAAGTGACTTTTGTTGAATCAATCAGGATGTCGCCGACTTTCAGTCGATCTTCATCAATCAACGTGTATTCAAATCTTTGTGGCAGAACCTGCAAATTGTTTTTGCTGGCCTGAAACAACATCGGCTTGCGGGTTTCTGCCAGGGCTGTGGAACCCACCATAAGAGCGAGAACTAAAACACTGTATTTTTTCACTTCAAAAGCTCCTTGGTGATTTCTTCTGCACTTTTATGAGTCATGATAGCATTGATGACCGACAGGGCGGTTGTCATTTTGGAAAGGAAGTCTTTGCTGTGTCCAATGACGATGCGACGGGGGTGGCCTTCCCAAGCTTCCAGGATTCTTTTGTTCAGATTGGCTGCTTCCTGAAAAGTTTCTGTGCGGATCGGATTGGAAGTGTCATAGAAATCCATGTCTGCCGTATCCAGATGCAAAACCCAGTCATAACGTGAAAACTCGGTGGCTTTGTCAGATTGAATGCTTTCAAAAAAGTGTCCTGGTTCAGAAGGCCAGTAAGCCAGGGCATCGACAGAGCCACGATCACAAACGATCAGCGATTTTTGGCTAACCTGGCAGATCATGTCTTCCAGTTCCTTTTGGGTGAAGTAGATGGCTCGTTGAGCGTTGATAATTCCTTGCGCTTCTTTGTAGCGGGGAAAGCCACCGCGATAGAGGATACTTGCGGCTTCGGGAACTACAGCGCACTTTTGCCCCAACTCTTGTTTAAGGGCTTCGATCAAAGTGGTTTTTCCCCCAGAGGGTCCACCGGTAATAACAATTTTCACATACTGTTTCATAACCCTAGGATCAGATACAACTGCGTCTTAGGTCAAAATAAAAATCAGAGCATGTAGCGCAGTCTAAATGCGATTCTCGAGAGGACTCGGGTCGGCCAGGAAGTGCCGCTGGATGTAATGTTTTTTGAGTGCGAAAGGTCTTCTTCCCATTGAGTGATCATTTCCTTGACCACGTCCGGGGATTTAAAGTGTGCGATCACTTCCAGATCATGAAACAGGCTGCGATAGTTCAAATTGAATGATCCTACATACGCATCATCGTCAATCACCATGGTTTTGGCGTGCAAAATGGTTTTTTGATACTCATAAACCGGAATTCTTTTTTCGACTAAAAAGCGCACCAAGAAGAATGCGGCCCACTGGGAAAAGGGAACATCCGATTTGCCGGGAATCAGCAGCTTAATGTCGACCCCACGCTCTTTGGCGCGGATTAAAACCCTTAGCAAAGAACGTTTTGGCAGGAAATAGGCGGTGGTAATGTAAACACGATTTTGGGAGTGAGAAATGCGGCGAAGCAGATCGCGATACAGATGTTTGCGCATTTTCTGGGTCGTGTTCAGCTGAACTGCTGAGTTTAACTGACGAATCGGGGCGCGCCAGCGACTGATCCATGAAAGAATGCCCTTATAAATTGTGCGCAAATACGTGATTTGGGATGCGATCACCAGTTGTTTGACTGCGGGTCCCTGAACGCGAACACCAGTGTCTCTCCAGGCTTTGCTTCCGACATATTTTTCACAGTGTAACTGGGTGAAGTTCATGCTTCCCAAGTACGCGGTCTTTTCGTCGAAGATGGCAATTTTGCGGTGATTACGTCTATTCATGCGGCGCCACCAGCTGGCTTTACCCAGGATTTCAAAGGCAGGCACGCGACGAAGCCAGGAGGATGGGTAAGGCATGATATGAAACACACGCAGCTCAATCCCATGATGCTGGCAAAACTTTAAAATTTCAGGAATAGTTGAATAAGAGCCGAATCCATCCAGGATCAGCTTTACCGAAACTCCGCGCTTCGCTGCCACAGCAAGTTCATGAAGGATGTTTTCCGTCAATTTGTCTTCATCAAAGATGTAGCTTTCGATGGTGATGTTTTCCTTAGCATTTCGAATGTCTTCAATCAGACTTTCAAAAAACGCATCACCAGTATGAAACAGTTTAACGTCGCTCCATGAATCCATATGCTGCATTGTTCAATAATTAATTAAAAAAGTCGACAGCAAAGCTTTGAGAAGGGCAAACTTGAAATCTATGGCATCAAGCAAAATAAGTATTATTAGAAAAGTTATGACAGTAAGTCTTCTGGGTGCAATGTGTTGGGGGAGCGCTCTGGCGCAAGCGTCGGTTCCTTCCAATAAAACACGGGTCATCTTCTTCGGTATGCAGAATCAGGCTGATTTCGAGTTGAAAGTGAAGCCGGTTTTTGACTCTACGGCGAACTGCAAATCCTGTGAGATCTTGAATTACACTCCTTACACAGCAGAAGGCACAGTGGACGAGCAGGCAATGCATGAGCGCATTGAAACGCTTCCCGCTGATACAAGCTTTGTATTTTTCGACTTCAACTTGAAATCCAACGATCAAAGCAAAGCCCTGTTAGAGGCTTTGAATAAAAAAGCGGACAGCGGCCTTATGGTTGTAGGTTCTGCGGGTGCACCTAAAGCGAACGAAGCTTCAGGGCCATTAACCCGCACGGTATTGGGTCAGGTTCACAATGCGGTGATCATTGGTGAGTTGGGTGATCGTGATCGTTTGATGCCATCAGCATTCTATGGACCGGAGATGCTAACGGCTCTTCGTCCGCCGAAAGACAAAATTGGCCAAGGTTACTCTCCATTGATTTTCGCAGCCAACTTGGCAGAAAACTGGAACAAGCGTTCGCCTCAACAGTGGAATGACCATTTCAAAACCAAAAAGTCCAAAAACCGCAAAATCTGGATGGATCTAAACGACCTGTTCTAGCGGCCGGGGAAGACGACGACGCGGGATTGATGTTCCAGCGGAATTCTGTGTTTTAAGATTCTCATGATTTCATGGTCGGGATAGCGGCTGGAGATATGAATCAGAACGATTTGCTCGGATTCGATTTCATCCAGTCGCGGAATGATTTCATCAATATGGGTGTGGCCCCATTCGCGGGCGTTGGCGATGGTTCTTTTATTATCCAGGTAAGTGGCTTCCATAATCAGAATTCGGGATTTTTTTATCCAGGGACGCGAATCTAAAAATTCAATTTGCGTATCACCAGTAAAAGTCACCGCCGGGGTGTGATGGATTTCATTCACCTCATCACCCTGACGTCGCAGATTCACGATTTCATCCTGACTTAAACCCTGCAGATCCGCGCGAAGTTTTTTTGTCGTTTCAAACAGTGTAAAGCCATAGGATTCAATGCGGTGAGTGGTCGGAAAGACCTTAACATAATTATTTTGATTCAGGCTGATTTCGTCATCAGCTTTAACCGGGATAAATTCAAACTTGTACTTATGGCCTTCGATTTTTTCCCACTCGCGCATAATATTGGTCATAGGTTCAACCAGGCTGCCAGGCATGTAAAATTTGGCGGCTTCCTGGGAGGTCATGGCTTTTTGGGAAATGATGTAGGGGATTCCAGCGGCATGGTCCAAGTGGCCATGGCTGATAAAAAACTTTTTAAGGGTCAGAAGGTAAGGGTAGCCTTGAGCCACGTCGAAACTTAAAGAAAGTTCCGGCATGGCGATGGCAGTACGAATGCCCGATAGCGAGAGTCCGTGGAATTTATATTTTTGGTAACTCCAACTTTCCCCAGCCTGAACGGACATCGTTTCTCCTTACTCCGGCACGGAGTGAAAATTACATCGAACGAGCTACGATATCGTGGCCCAACCAAGCAACCGGTGCCTTTGGTTCCCACGAATCGTGAAGCATCACGTACCCACAGGATTTAAACACCACTTCACTTAGAACTGCTGTGATCAAATTCTTCTGATCCTTATGTAAATCAAATAGATAGTCGGAACACTTCAACATGTACTCCATCTGATCCTGACGAGTATGTTGAGGCCATTGCTCGTACTTTGTAAACTCCAAAGTCAGTGGATTTGTCAGATACTCATCCGTGTAAGCTTTGATTTGTTCGAAGGTCACGCCGTCTTTTAAAAGTTCCTGGCATTGCTTAAGAACTTGTTCGCCGTGTTTCTTATCTCCGGCGTCTTTATGGATAGCTGCAACCAAAGGATAAAGTGATACTTCAACACCTTGGAAGACCGAGCTTGAGTTCGTCAAAATCTCCGGGCAGTTGTAAACGCAACAATGCACGCCTTGTTTTGCGAAAGCCATGGAGTAATCCTCCAACGCCATTTTTGCCCAACCCTGGAAGTAACAAGTGTAAGTCTGCCATTTATAATCATTTTTGATCAAAACTTCTGTGCCGTGATAACCGTAAGCTGTGTAAGAAACATGGCTGCCGGAAGCTTCCAATTTTTTACGAAGGGGAGCTGAAATTTCAACCAGGTGTTTGAAAGTTTCAGCCGTTACTTCTTTAAAGTTACGCAAACAGAACTGACCGATTTCAGAATCCATCAAAACTTTGGATCCCACGTGGCGATCGCCCGTGCCTTTGCAAACGCGATTTAAAATCGGCATTACGATTTTTGTGCGAGGAACTCCACCAGCCATCAAGTGAGCAAACAAAACGTTGGCGCCCGCGGGGATGTGTTTTTCAAGTTCTTTAACAAAAAGGTCAGTGTTCTTTTTGAAGCGCTCAACCCCGGCTTTTTGGGATTCATCGATAGCTTTCCAATCCAGCTTTGCGTTTTCCCACTCGCCCAATTTGATGCCTGCCAATTGATCACAAGGTGTGACACCGTTGGCAGCTGGTTCCATGTCAAAACCCGCCTCAAGCGGAACGTTAATGAATGGTTGAGGAATGTTGGCTGTTTCTTCAGCAGTCAAGGCACGCAAAGAACCGTCTTTTTCACGACGACCGACAGTTGCGCGAACGATCGTCATTCCACGGCGTTCTGCTTCTTCAACCAAACCGTTGGCATATCCACGGGAGAAAAGTTCGCCAAATAACACAAGTACGTCGCCTTTTTTATAGGGACTCAATGCTGGCTTTTCTTTAATTGGGAATAGTTGCGTCATTTTTACCTCGCTTTTGCAAAGGGGACATAGTCATCCGCCTCTCTGAAAGAATCAAGTTTTCAATCTATTTTCGCTATGCGGGGTTAACAAAACCCTGACAAATGGAACACCACATCTGACTAGCCTTGTCCGCAAAAATGGGGGACCATTTTTCTATGCAAAGGAGTGCATCATGAAATGGAATTTACTATCCGTTTTGGGACTGATTTTGTCGGGTTCCATCGCGTTGGGTTACGAAACAGCGCCGGATTGCATCGCAAATGGGCAGGTCCTGCCAATCAATAACGAGCAGGTTTTGCAGTGGAAAAAACAAACGCAAAATCAATACAAAAACCGTGGCCACATTCTGGGAACAGTCACAAACATCTACCCAGGCCGCGCAAGCCACCAGCACTTTCAAGTGAAAATCGGCACAGGTCCTCGCGACACGATCGAGCTTATTTACAATGTTAAATTCCGCGAAATCGACAATCTTCGTATTGGTGCTGAAGTGGAATCCTGTGGCGATTACATCACAAGCAAAGCCAAAGCCGGTCACTATAAGCCATCACCAGATGGTGCGATTCTGCATTGGATTCATCAATCCACAAACAGCCGTCATGAGTCGGGTTATGTGATGATGGATGGCGTGCTTCACGGAATGCCGTATGGTCGCGAATTCTACGAATGGGAAATGCCATGGGAACCAGCTTTTGACTCTATGATCCCTGCGCAGTAGTCTTTACTGTGTAGGAGAATTGAAATGCGTGTGGTTTGCATGGTCCCATCGTGGACAGAGACATTGTTAAAAGCTGGAATCAATGTTGTCGGCCGCACGCGTTTTTGTATTCATCCCGCTAAAATGATCACGAATATTCCCATCGTCGGCGGCACCAAGGAAGTTTCCTGGGAGCTGGTGATGGATCTGAAGCCTGACATTGTTCTGATGGATCAGGAAGAAAATCCCCTGGAAATGGCCGAGGAGTGTCCCGTCAAGTATCTGGCGACACACGTTTACTCGCTGGAATCTTTGCAGCAGGAACTGGTTAAGCTGGGGGAGTTTTTTGAAAACGCAGCCTTGCTGGAAATGGCCGTGGATGTTTTGGATATTCTGGAAAAGCCCAACCCACAGTTTAACGCCAAAAAGATTCCCGGAATGATGGAGTGGGTGAAGATGCCGACTCAGGAATATTCCGAAGTTTTGTATTTAATCTGGAAGCAACCCTGGATGGCAGTCAGCCGGGAAACCTACATCGGTTCCGTTCTGCAAAAACTGGGAATGAAAGTCGTCGATTTCCCCGAAGGGGAAAAATATCCGGTCATCGAGTTGGAAGAGCATCCGGATGCCCTGTGTTTGTTTTCTTCCGAGCCCTTTCCCTTTGCCAAAAAAGTTTCTGAACTAAAAGGGCTGGGAGTGGAAGGCGCCATCGTAAATGGCGAATCGTTTTCGTGGTTCGGAGTTCGCTCGATCGAATTTTTGAAAGAGACCTTAAAAGAGGCATCGAAGTGACGCGACCACCGCGCACACTTTCCGCAGGCATTGTACCCTTTAAAATCACCGATCAAGGCGTGCGCTTTTTAATTTTGCGCAGCTTTAACTACTGGGATTTTCCCAAAGGCGAAGTCGAGCCCGGGGAAGATCCCATCGAAGCGGCCATTCGCGAAATGCAGGAAGAATCCGGATTGGTTAATCCCCAGTTCGTACATGGCAAAAGTCACTATGATACCGAGCCCTATAGCAAAGGCAAAGTGGCCCGTTATTTTCTGGCGCAGATTTCTGCCGATCAAAAAGTGGTGATGGGAATCAGTAAAGTTCTGGGAGTGCCAGAACATCAGGAGTATCGCTGGGCCAGTGCTGAGGAGTGTGAATACTTGTTTGGCCCAAGACTGTTTCGAGTCTTATCCTGGGCCAAAGAAAAAATCGGAATTTAGTTTCTGAACATACCCGGTGTTGCCGGTAAACCAAGACTGAATACTTTGATCAAAGCCTGATTCGCGTCTTTGATCACGTCTTCAGAACCATTTGCAGTCTGAGGCATGATCGCGTTGCCTTTGATATAAGTCACAAACTTGTGGAAATCCGGAGCCGAACGAAGTGCCAGGAAGAATGTGCGATTGCGGGAATCACCATTGTCCTGCATTTGAGCGCTCGAAGTTTCCTGAGCAATCAAATAGTAATCTTCAGTCACATCAACCGGCAAAGTGCGCTCCGTGCCTTCACACAGCATCAAACCACGAGTGACCGATGCTGTGATTTCATTCTCAGACAGACGGGGATTCAAAACATTCAAATAGTCCGCTCTGCTGAAGTCATACCAGGATTTTTGGCCTTTTACGAAAAGGGCTGGATTCAGGTTTACCACTGCACACTGTTCGTACTTGGCAACGCGGACTTTAAGTTTGCTTTGTTGCACGGTCAAAGTTTGCGTCGTGTTTACACCTACACCGTTTGATGTGGCGTTGGCATCAGTCGTCGCCCAGCTGATTGTATAGCCGTAGTCAGCGCCCACGTTAAACAGGTCCAAAAACTTTTTACCCAAACCAGCCTTCATCGAAACACTGTGCGAGTGAGTTTTCGCAGTCGAGTGCGCACGGCTCATACCGAAGCTTGTACCAACACTGAGACCCTGATTGTAACCTTGCAGGTAACGACTGCCGATCACTTGTTTCGCGATCATGCGACGTTCAACCTGGAAAAATCTTGTTGGATCTTTTTTTACGCCGTTATAGCAGTCAGACGCCAATGTCATCGCCGTTTGCGAATCCAAAGTGCCGCCTTTGTTTTTGTTCATGCGAGGCAGGTAGTCCTGAACCCAGAAGGCACAAAGCTTTTGCGCCACTTCGGCAGTCAGTTTGCCGGTCGCAATCGTATTCATCAGATCTTTTTTAGTCGTCAACAAACGGGCAGGGCGACCCGCAAGGGCTGGCACCAATCCACCCAAAGTGTTTTTCTCTGCAGCTGTGTTCAGCGTGATCAAATCCAGATTGTTTTGCATCGCAAAGAACGCCGGTTTTGCCATCGCCGCAAGGTTTTTCATGCGTTGAGACTGCTCAACCTGCCCTTGAGCGATGATTTGCGCAATACCATTTTTCTGAGAGTTTGAACCTTTACCATCAAGCAAGAACTGATTCACTGCTTTGGCGTCAGCCAGGCGTACGTTACGGCCTGCCTCATCCACATTCAACACGATCGGTCCCATGAAAGTCGGAGTTTCAAGAGCACTCGTTTTATCGATTGCTGATTCCAGCGTCGCTTTCGGATCTTTCATTGCAAGTTGAGAATCAGAACCCACTTGAACTTTGGATTCGTCCACTGGGAAGATCTCAATCAACATCGTGTTACGGTTACCCAGGGCTTTAAGATCCTGAGTTTGGAATTTCATTTCAGTGTTAATTTGACCGGAAAGAACCGTCACCAGCTTTTCAGAAGCGGTTACAAAAGTTCTGTTCGTGTCATAGTCAGCATTTTTGACCACGGCCATTTTTAGAAGGTAAGTACCATCACGAAGTTTTTGAACTTCGGAACGACCATTCGACAGGCTTGAGTACACCAACAAGTGTGGATCCATGCGAACCTGAATCTTTTTAGTCAAAGTCAGGTTGAACAACTCGTCCACAGAGTAGTTGTAAGAAACTGTGTTGTAGCTGTAAGCATCCAGCATCACTTGCGTGCGCGGACGGTCTTCCTTGCGGCAATCCAGGATCAATTTTTCAGTCGGATCCACATAGCGCAGGTCACGAGCCATCGGACCCCAGTTTTCCCATGGGTTTACCAGCATGCCGATAGTTTCATTCATGCCCAGGTCAGCGTTAGAAATCTTAACAGAACCTTTGATAAAGCGCTGGCAATCAAAGTATTTAAACTTGATGCTTTCATCCCACGTTACGCAAGAGTTGTTGTCAGTTTTAATGCTGACAGTTTTCTCTGGTTCAGATTCGTTTTGACGGAACTTCGAAATCGTGAAGGTGTGCGCACGCGTGTTCTTTTGGTCCAAACCGTTTTTCACACAGGCTTTCACGCTGTAAATCGCTTCACGCATGGAAGTCGTTTCTTCGCCCACGCGGATAAACTTGAATTCCAATTGGGAAACTTCGATTTTTGGCTTCTGGTAAGTTTCGTCATCAACAGTGTTCGTGTTGGTTTTTGAAACCTGGATCATTTCAGCATTGATGTACTCAGACAATTTAAAGTCTTTGGTTTGTACAACCTGGGTACCAATTTTCAGGAAGTTGGAACCTTTGATTTGATCGTATTCATTCAGCATGTAAATGCCTTCAAAAGGCATCAAACCTTCAGGACCATTCACTGCAGTCAGCTCCAGACCGAAAGCGATCTGACCGCGTGTCGGTACCGCTTGCAGTGTCATCGGGGCTTTCAAAGCCAAGCTGCCGTTTTCCATTTTAACCTGGATATCTTCGGTTTGACCCAGGCGGCGGTGGATTTCCTTGTTTTTCTCAGTATAGATATGGATCAGGCTCATATGCGCTTTGAAAGTACCTGCTGTCAGGTTTCTTAAAACGAAGTCGCCGTTCATTTTTGTAAGCTGAATAGAAGGTGCGCTACGGAATTCCAAAGAAAGAGTCACGCCTTCTGTGGACATCTTTTGCTCGATCACAAATAGACGGCCATCTTCCATCCATAGTTTGCGCAAACGAATCTTTTCATCAGCGTTGTAGCCTTTAAGCGCCAAAGATTTTGCTTTTTCGTCAGTAACCAGTTGATCGATTTGTTCTTTACCAAGATCAACAACCGCTGTCAGATTTTCGCCGTGAGACCACGGGTTGATCGCAAGATCGATAGAGCGAACGCCTTTTTGCAAGCCCAAACCTTGAATGTTGCGGGTGATTTGAATGTACTGGGAGTCTGCCAAATAGTTGTATTTGATTTTTTCGGACCAATTCACGCAACCCGCAGCATCGGAAGTGACTTGTTGGTTTACTTCTTTGATCAGGAATTTGTGGCCCGAGATCACTTTATTATAAGCGACATCCTTCACACACGCCGAGAAGTTAAAGATTTTGGATACAGGCAAGGCCAAAGGACCCGCAGTTTGTTCTGTTGGGGCTGTACCCTTGATGCTATCCACTATGAAAGTTGCAGCCTCAGTGCCGTTGGAGGATTTGTCTTTTGGTTCTGGCAACGTACACGCCGCCAGCGTTATAAGACTCATGCCCAAGATTAGTTTTGCAAAGATCATTTTAGATGTTTGCATAGAATGTCTCCAACTTAATCATGATAGTTTTCTCGCGTGATTGAACTGTATTTGAGAACATGACTTCTGAATCTCTGTACGAAGCACCGACATTAAAGCCGTGCTTTTTAAACGATAAAACTGAATCCACACTGTAGCCGATACGGTTGGTTTCGTAGCCGCGGGCATTGAAGTAGGAAACTGCCGCTTCAGGAGCGACCGAGAAATACTTGCCCGTCAGGGAGAAATCCAGCTCTGAAGACATGTGAATGTTAGCTCCTGCTGAAACGTTGTAAGCGGTGTTTACATCTTCCGGTGCTTTTTGATTCTTCAGATATTCGGCACCCAGAATGATATCAAACAGAGTCGCAACCGGAAGCTGCAATTCAGAGCTGGCTTCGATGCCAGCATATTCATAGATAAAGGCATAGTGAGCATCAGAGATCGTGTTCACTTCGTTACCCAATAGCATGGAATCTTTGGCTACTGACGAAGGCAGATTGCTGTATACGAAATAACCCACGCTGTTTTTCCAGAAAGCCGTTTTCGAAGGCATGTAGTTCACATGAATCGCAGCTGTGTTCAGTCCTGGAGTTTGCTCTTTTTCCTGAGTGTTTGTGCTTAAAGAAGTCGAAGTCGGGATCGCGGATTCAAGTACCAGGCCTGAAACCGTTGAGCCCAGACGGAAAAGGCTTTGTGCTCGTGCCGTAGGGAAGGCCATAGAGTCGACCAAAAGGGACGAGTGATTGTAGTTTTGATTTAAGGCACCCGCAGCGAATTGCAGATTGCTCGTAGGTTTAAAAATAACGCCCGCCTGATTTAGTAACAGGGCATTTTTCATCTCGTCAGCACCATCAATAGTTTGCGCCTGACCCGAGATCAAACGGATTGCAGGCTGCATATCTAAATAAAGGGAATTCGTAAGAATATACTTGGATTTAACTTCCAAACGCAGGTCCACGTATTTGGATTGGGTTTGCAGATCGCTTTCATCCTGACCCTTCATGGATAAACGCCACTCCGCCGAGAAGCGAGACTTCTCAGAGTCGTTTGATACGTTTAAAGATGACGTGCCTTGAGCGAAGACATCCGTCGCCAGTATCAAAATGAGACAAAGTGTTGTAAAAGCGGACCTTTTCATAAAACCCCGTTTCCAGGTATTCCTTCAAGTTCCGTGCACGCTTTGTAACATTTAAAACAAATATAGTAGATTTAATAATACGAGGTTCTATGTAGTGCCAAAAATTGCTCAACACCGGCTGAGAAAGGCCCTTAGAGCAATATCTCTATTCAAAAAGGTACGGCCTTACTTGGGCAGGTAAGTCCGTACGTTTCAAGGAAAGTCCGTACCCTCAAAGGGCTTAAAAGAAGCTGTTAATGACTCTTTGGGTGGAGTTTTTGTTTTTGCCGATTTCGGAGCGGATTTCTTCCTTGATGTGAGGGAAGGCGAAGGACTTTTTGCGCATGCGATCCATAAGCACCACTATGTCGTCTGCAGAGTGCACAACCTGTACAATCATTCCTGAAGAGAAATTGCGCTTTTGGTAAAACAAAGCTTCGCGGTTGTTTTGGTGGTGAGGACCCACCATTACTGGCAATCCCGCAGCCAAAGCTTCCATCACCGAGTGCACTTGTTTTTTAAAACTGCCACCGATAAAGGCGATGTCAGACCAAGTGTAAAGCTCAGCAAGAATTCCCACTTTATCAACCAGTAAAACACTTCCCACTGGCCACTGCGTGGATTTTGAGTACAAAACGTAAGGCATGCCTGCATCGCTGAATTGTTTTTCCAGTTTTTGCAAATGCTCGGGTGTGGTTTCGTGCGGAGCAAAGATGATTTTTAAATTATCACGCTTCATTTTCGCTAATGCCGGAACCAAAACTGCTTCGTCTTCAGGCCAGGTGGAACCAGCGATAAAAACAAACTCGTCGGTTGAAGGCATCAGTTCATTTTTCAATTGCTTTGGATTTTCCAGACGGTGAAAGACCTGATCAAAACGTGTGTCGCCGCTGACTTCGATGCGGGGTTTGATACCCAAAGCATAAAGATTCTGACGATCTTCCTCGGAAACACAATGGATTTCATCCAGCTGGTTCATCGCATATTTCGTAAGGTACTTAGAGATGCCTTTAAGACGGGAGGAGTTGTCAGCAAAAGTAGCGGAAAAAAGACCCGTCGTCAGACGTTTCTTTTTTGCAGTTCTAGCCAGTACCGGCCACACGTCAGTGCGTGAAAACAAAAGCGCACGGGGATTCCATTTTGCGATAAATGCGGAGATCAAAAAATCAAATTCCCACGGAAGCGCTGCCCACATATCGATGTCGTGCATACTCTCTAGGATTTTTTTCGCGGACGGTGACGAGTAAGTCACGATCACAGGAATTTCCGGATGTTTTTTCTTAAACTCACGAATCACCGGGCGGGCGTACTCGATTTCGCCGCTGGCTGCATGAATCCACAAAGGACGATGCAGGGTGATCAGTTTTTCCGTATCCGGATGGGTCATTTTGTAAAAGCCGTGATTTTTGTCTTCGACCATTTCGCGAAGCTTACCGCTAATGAAAGGACGCAGGATTTGCAGAACGATCCAGGCAAAAGGTACGATAAGTGTTTTATAAACCCAAAAAATCAACACGCTCATAGAGTGTCCTTAAGAAGGCTGCGAAGTTGTTCAGCGACTTGCTCGGGAGTGATATCCACCAGGCATTTATGGAACTTTTCCTTATTCACGCAAGGCCCCTGTCCGTGCTTGCTGCAAGGACGGCAGTATAAATCAAGTTCCATGATCTTGGTTGTCGGACGTGAAGGGAAGCCAAAGGGAGCAGGTCCCATCAAAGCAATCGTGCGTTTTCCCAATTGCTCGGCCACGTGTAAAAGTCCGGTGTCATTACTGATCACGACACGAGACAAACCCACCACTGCGGAACTGACTTGAAGTGAGGTCTTGCCCGCAAGATTCATCACGCGCTCTGGAGCGACCGCATGAATGTCCTCGATAAACGAATCCTCAGGCCCACCTAGCAAGACGAATTTTTGTTCAGGCATTAACGAGATCAACTGCTTCCAATAATCTTTCGGCCAGCGCTTTAAAAAGTAAGCCGCTGAAGGCGCCAAAGAAACAGCTCCCACATAGTCATTCAAAATTCCACGCGCTTTTTCAATCACATCCGCACTTGGGAAAATCTGCGGAGCGGGAGGTGATGTTTTGGAGACGCCCCATTTCTGCAAAGGTTCCAGCAAATCGCGCTGGCCGTTGAAGGGCTGTTCGAATTTATTGATGCGAAATCTGAAAAGCAAAAATCTTTTCCAGCGACGAATGGATCTGCGAATGAATTTCGGTCCGATCCCCAAAAATCCCAGAGGACGAAGAATTAACGCAATCACTCGCGAACGGCTGTTGTTATGCGCATCATAAATATGAGTGTAATTTTCAGCGCGCATTTTCCAGACAAGTTTGATTAGTCCAAGCATTCCGGTTTTACGATCAAACTCCCAGACCTTGTGAATATGCGGGTGATTGCGCAACAACGGAGCCATGTCCTTACGGGTAATCCACTGGATTTGAGCCTCTGGGAAGCTCTCAGCAAGCGCAGAGGGCACGCTTAATGTCTGCACGACATCGCCAAACGCTGAAAAGCGAATGATTAAAAATTTAGCACCTCTGGGAGTCTCATTTTGAAACATGAGCCGAGTTTAGCAAGGGCGCCCAAAAAGGTCACATGATTAAAATGTTCCATGGCCTTCCTGCTTAAAATCGCCCTCGACAAGGCATGACCTTTGATGAATAAGGGTCTGAATAGGGAGAACTATGTTATTTAGACATCCCCAAAAAGGGGCCTCTATATTTCATTTGATGATAATTTGGGCAGTGTTAGCACTCCCAGGTTTCGCTGTGGGCCAAGTGCGCACAGAGATGAAGCTGTTCTCGGACTCCTTTATCAGCCCCGAATTTGAAGCTACGCAGAAAACCAACTATCAATTTATTGGTGCGGCTATTAAGACCGAGCCTTTTTCTGACTCAAACCTTCGCATGGACATCTCTGGTGGTGTCGCCATGGGTGCGCCGCTTCTGAATTTTTTGAATATTTCCGAGCTTTACGTTCAGACTCGTCAAAGCGATTCGGAAACCTTCTTTATTGGTCGCAAGAAAATTCTGTGGAGTGAACTGGATGCCCGTTGGGATCTGGGCGTGTGGGAACCTCTGTTTAAATGGAACCCGCTTCAGGCCGAGCGTCAGGGCTTATCTGGTATTTTCTGGCAAACGCAGTCCAAGAACGCGTCTTTCACAATGTTTGCGACACCGATTTATATTCCAAGCCAGGGACCAAGTTTTGAAATCGAAAACGGGGACTTCGTAAAAGGGAATCCGTGGTTTCATCAGCCGCCAAAAAGTGTGCGAATCTGGAATGAAGCGACCGAGATGCAATACAACATGAATCAACCGACGACGACCGAAGTTGTTTTGCAAAATTCTTACGGAGCAAAGCTGGCATTTGGTGATCCCAACGGTTTGAAAGCTCAACTAAGTTACATGTATAAGCCCGACAATACTTTGGCGATCGGTTATCAGGGCAGTCTTGATCTAAGTACTTTAAAAGGAAATGTCGAATTAAGACCTCAGGTGTTTTATCACTCTTTGGCGGGTGCTGATGTCACGTATAAAGCCAAGAACTTACGCGTCGGTGTCAGTTCCATCTGGGATCGTCCTTCCAAAGAGCAATTGATCGAGGAACCAGATTGGACTCAACCGACGTTTGAAGATGCCTTGCTGGTCAGTCCCTTCGTTGAATGGGATGGCGGCAACTGGGCGGTCAGCGTAATGCGTTTGGATATTCATGGTGGTCGAGTCAGTGAAGTCGGGGCGGATCGCGCCAATGAACCGCTGACGAATTTGTATCCTTTCTATCAGGCAAATCAGATTTCTTTTTTGAATAATCTAGGATTGGGCAAAGCCCGCCGTCTGATTTCCAAAATCAGTTTCACTCAGTCTGATGTAAATGACTTTCAACTGTTCCGCTTTAATACTCGTCTGCGTTTGACAGGCGATTGGACCCTGTTCGGTGAAATGCAGATGTTGAAAGCGGGTCCAACAAGCGACGACAATCGCAATGAGCTTGCGCAATTCGCCAATAATGACCGATTGATGGTGGGGGCAGCTTATGTCTTTTAAAAGCATGTTCTCCCTGTTATTGGCGTCTGTTATTCTGATTACGACTGCCGGGTGCAGTGACTTTATCAATGGCCAGGTCGCCAAAGAGGAAGAGCTGAAGTTTGCAAATGACAAGCTTGTCTGTTTGAAAACAGTTCCGGCTTCCTTGCAAAGACTGACCAAGGGTGAAGCTGATAAAGCCGAAATCACGGACTCCGTCGATTGCCTTCGGCAGGCATTGGTGTACTTCCAGAAAAAAACCTACGGTGCGCAGTCAAACGCCTATACGGTTGAGGAAATGCGCAGATTCTTCAGTAAGTACTTCCTGAAGGAAAACGTGGTAACGCCAGAGTTCGCCCTGGAACTTATGAAAATTAAAAAAGCCCTTTTGGGTGGATCTAATAATCATCTGACCAAGGATGAAATCACGCGCCTGGTGGAAGTGTTGGCGATCGTACGCGATGAGGCCGTAGATCTTGCCCCGCATGTAAGATTGCTGCTTTTGAACATCGATAAAGACGGCACTGACTGGCAGCGCGTTTCTGCGGCTGTAGAGCAGCTGCGTATCAGTTTGCAGCGTCTGTTGGAAAAAACCGAAGTCACTCGCTCGGATTACTCCTTTGAGGACGGCAAAAAAGCGATCAAGGGTTTTAAAGAATTTGTGAACGAAGAAAACACCAATGCCCGGGTTTCCCAGTGGATGCCAGTGGTGGAAGTGGTTAAAAATGTTCTGATGGGCCGTGAAGCCAAGCTTGGCACGCACACCCAATGGAAAAGCAGTCTGAACAGTTTGATCGATCTGTATGGATTGTTCTTAAAATATCATTATGTGATTCACAATTTCGATACCGGCAGCCAGGATAAGGTGCGCGAAGTCAGCCAGTTCATAGGCCAGTCCCTGGATCTATTAGAGGGCAGTCCGCAAATTAACACAGGCGGCACCATTCCTTTAGAGGATATCGATGCCTTGATCGAGACAGTTTTAAATCTTCCACAGGTAAAAACGAAACTAAATATCCGTCCTGAATCTGTGGAGATTTTGTACCGTGCTGCTATTTTAAGATTGCTTGAACCGGGTCGTAATGGCGATTCCCGTGGTATCTTAGGCCTGGAGAAAAAGCACATCGTGGCTCTACGCCGCGAGTATAACGTATGGCGATTGGTTCAGCGCTTTATCGATTCGCAAACGAACAGCGATGTAAAAGCCAATACACCCATCAAAAAAGAAGACTTGTTAAAAAGCTATGCTGCATTCAGAAGTGATGATGCCATTCGCATGGGATTCACTATTGATCCTTACGAGCAGGCGGCCTTTGCCAATGCCTGGAAGGATTACGGGGATCTTCTAAATTCCGAAGTCATGATCGCCTATAACTCTGAGGGCCGGGTTAAGGAACTTAATAATAATGAGCCCCTTACAACAGACTGGGTGGGTTTGACTCGCGCGAATGTTATGCGCGCCATGACCCGTGCCTTGTTGCTTGCTTACGGTAAAGACACCAATGGTGAAATGAAGTTAGCGACGATCCAGCCGCAGGGATTGTACACGTGGTACGAAGACTTTAAAGAGTTGATGTATGATCTAAAGGCTTTTGATCGTCGGACTGGCAATACTGCAAATCGCAGTTTCCAGGAAGCGAACTTCTTTACCTTCAGTGGTAACGGCGATCAGTTCATGGATCAAAAAGAAACCTACGAGTTTGTCAGCCTGCTGTTCAGTGCGGGGCTGTCTTCCTCATCCTCCATCTACAACGATATGCAGGAATGCCGTACCGCTGATAAAGCGGTTGACCCGTTGGGATTCAACTATCTGGAAAATTCCTGCTTTGAAACTCAATTCAGACAGCGCTTCGGCAAGTACTTTAATAATCTTCCCGAGATGGTGAAATTCGTCGGCAAATTGAATCAGGAAGAGTGGAATGAGTTTTATAAAATTCTGCGCCTGGTGGCACGCGTATCCATCGTTGAATCCTCAAATCGCGTGGAGGTTGCAAACATCCGCACGATGGTGACGATCACGCATTATCTGGAAGCTGTCATGGTGACATATGACAAAGACCGCAGTCAGACGCTGTCGTTAGCTGAAGTCAAAGCTGCATCCCCGCGCTTCCTGCCTTTTATTAAGGCAAATACCACTGTGAAGTACGAAACTTTGTTGAACGAAGGATTTGCATACCTGGTGTTCTACGGTAAAGAGGGCAGCGCCACGGAACTAGCGTGGTTCCAGGCTCAGAAGATGTGGATGAAAGATGCAACTCGCTTGAATCTTTTAAGAGTCATCAAAGTCATGAAAGAGAAAGAGCTGGAAAAATCCCTGCTTAAGCAAGCAGCGGCTGCCCAGGCTCGTTCAGCTCAAAATAAAGCTGGCTCCGCCAAAAAATAGTCCCAACCAGAAATTGAACATGATTCCAAACTGAGCTAATGTCGTCCTGATGTTGGGGCTTAGATTTTTAGGATTTATTTTTTTGGGATTGATGTGTGCGGGAGGGGCTCTGGCCAACTCCTATCATGCTATGGACGAGGAAGTTCAGATATCCGTTCGCGAGCCTGCAGCGGCGGAACCTGGCTACACTGCAGACCCTAAGGCCGTGGCACGCATCAACATGATTCTGGATGATAAAACCCTTAAAGCCACTTCCTCGTACAATGACTGGCGCATCGGCGAAACAGTTTCTGTAGAATCACAAAAAAAAGGTGTGGGCATCATTGGTTTTCTGGAAATCATTGGAGTCAGCAATAACGAAGACGGCACCTTCCAGGTCACGGCAGAATTGCTGCGCCAGTCCCGTCTGCATCTCATGCAGGTGGGGGATGAGATCTCTCATATCGATCTGTCCTCGGATAACGAAAAGTACAAAGGCACCACGGACCTGATCGTAAAAAGCCGCGGAAAAAATATTTCCTCCAAGTACAAACCGTTATTCACCCAAGGTGTATCGGTGGGGGAGACGGCCGAGACATTGTGGCAAAATGAATTTTTGCTAACATGGTTTGGTCAGGTTAGCTACGGGCTGACCGACAGACTTTCGGTAAATACTATTATTCCTGCGGATGTCGGGGGCGCACCGAATGCGGCGGCAAAGTTCCGTGTCTACCAGTCGGATTCCAATGTGTTTTCCCTGGGTACCAATGCCGCCTATGTTCCAAAAGACGCTTCCACCACGCTGAACTTTACGATCTTTTGGGATTCGGTTTCTTCTGAAAGCGTGGTCTCGCACACCTTATTCACGGTGGCGGCGATGTCCTTTGCAAGTGCGGAAGACATCACGGCGGTCAAATCCCTGGGTACCACATCCTTTCAAACGGGTTACGAATTTATCCTGGATAACTGGGACCGCGTGCTTTTGGGGCCGAGCTACAACTTTGAAACCAAAGCGCTGGGTGGATATTTGACCTATGTGAAAATCTGGGATCGCTTTCATTTCAGCTTGTCTGTGAACTCCACTGACGTGTCTTCATTTAAGATTTCACCTGTGGATGGTTACTTCTTCCTATTTGATGCTTATTGGAGATTTTAAGAGTGAATCGTTTTTTCGTTTCAACACCCATTGGATTTGAAAACACTGCTTTGATGGAAATGAAAGAGGTGTGGCCTTATTTGCTGGGTAAGGATTCAAAAACTCACTCCCTAAGTTTTCCGGAAGTGACAGTTCACATGGGCGGGCTGGAGTTTGAAACAGAATTGTTTCAGGCCTTGCAGTTGAATTTCTTTTTAAAGACTGCGAACCGCGTATTGTTGCGAATGACTTCATTTCGCACAAAAGATCTGCCAAAGTTTTATCAAAAATTTAAATCCCTGCCGTGGAAAGAATATCTTCATCACGGAAATGTTGATTGGCAAGTGGCTGCGCAAAAAAGTCGTCTGAATAATGAAAAGCGCCTTCAGGAAAGTGCTGAAAAAGCCCTTTCTGAAGTTTTCGCAGGCAATATGGGGGCGACTCCTTGTGCTTCGATTTATATCCGTATGGAAGATGATCTTTGCACGATCAGTCTGGACGCTACGGGCGAGCATCTGCACAAGCGTGGCTGGTCAGTTCTTAAGGGTGAAGCACCGATGCGTGAAACCATCGCAGCAGAACTACTAAGAGAAATGATCGGCGAGGCGACTCCCGCTGAAGTCTCAAGCGTTAATCTTTGTGATCCAATGATGGGGTCGGGAACGTTCCTGACTGAAGCGCGCGCATTGTGGGCGGGGCAGTTCCAGCGTGATTATGCTTTTAAGAATTGGAAGAAGTGCCCGAAGCTTTTCCTCTCGCCAAGCTTTGCTTTCAATTACGAATTTCCAGTAAGGGCTCCATTTAAGACTTTGATCGGAATGGATATCAATCCCGAGATGCCTGACATCGCTACTAAGAACTTCCAGGAAGTCGAAGCTCAGCTCAAAGCCTACCAGCGCAGTGAGTTCCAATCTCAGGACTTTAAATTCCAAGTCCAAGATGCCCTGAATCCTAAAGTTACCGACCTCCCTGAATCCCTGTGGATGGTCGTTAATCCCCCGTATGGCGAGCGATTGCCGGTTTCAGGTAAAGGGGGCCTAAAGACCCTGGCGGCTGAGCTATGTCGTCTTTACAAGCCCCTGAAGCTGGGGATTTTGTACCCGGAGAAGGACAAGGTCCAACCGGCTCCAAATGGCTATAAAATCGAAAAGGAGCTCAAAATTAACAATGGCGGCATCCGCTGTTTGTTCACTATTTTGACACCCCTGTAAAAGAGGATTTGTCTCTGGCGGAATTGTAAGGATCAGGGTAGATTCTGCGACCATGAAAAGCCTAAAAGTCCTTCCCGCTTTATTTTTGTCTTCTGCACTTTTAACGACAGCTTGTACGCCTCAGGATATTGAGGTCGGTAAGCCCGACGTTATGGCGAAAATCGACAGACCAAAAGGTACTAAAAAGAAACCTATCGTTAAGCAATATGGCAATCCAAATGCCTTTGATTTCGGGAACTTTTCGACTGCTTCCGTGATGATGGAAAAGCAGATTGAAGCGATCGAGCTTTTGCAGATCGTTTTGGGTAATACCGATGTTGCGAAAACTCTGTACACGATTACTGATATGGGTTTGGAAAAAGGCATTCAGACTTACAATTTGAAATCCGTTAAAGATGAACTGGCGTTTTCAAATAAATTGGGCAACATCACAGGCACTTTTGAAAAAGACATTAAAGCTTACGTGAAAACCCACGAAAAGGTTGAAAAAACCGGTTATAAGAAAAACTCCATCGTCTTTATGGGTTCGAACATTTACAAGAGCAACGGCGCGGGTGATCCAAAAACCAGATCGTTCCTGAATACTTTTGAAACCTATGAATTGGTGGTCAGTGAATTCCCTGGCGATAGCAGCATCTTAAATGTGCGTATTTCCACAGAAGGAAACTTCAACTATCGCGCAGGAAAAGGTTTTCAAAAAGCGGATTTCAATTACCAATCCTCTTTCATCATTGACCGTGCAAGTTTGAAAGAATCTGAAGTGAAAGTTTACGACTCCACTATGAATTTGGATTTGGGAACGAAACGCGTAAATGTCGCTGCTACAGACTTTACAGTGAAAATTGATGGTCGTTGCAACGAACTTATTGGTTCTGCAAACATCAGCATGGGCAGAGGCAAAACAAAAGAGATTTCCTTTGATAAAGAAACCATCAAGGTTACTGATACTGATTGGGAACAAAAGCTCGCAACTTGCGGCCAGCGCCCAACGGTCGACGTCATGCGCCTTCTGGTTTACTAAAAGGTACGCCGTACCTTTTGGGGGTGCGGCGAGTTGCGATATTTAAAAGTTACGCAAGGGTAGGTCGGGCGAAATTGTTCGACCAAGGGTAAAAAAAACCGCGATTGATTCGCGGTTTTTTTTTGCCTTTAACGCAATTCAAAACCTATCGGTCCCGCATCGCGCATTTGAAATTCGAAACGTACTATTATTTTTTGGCAGGAGCTGCTTTCTTCTTTTTAACAGCATCCTTCTTTTCAGCCTTGGCAGCTTCATCCACAAACGGAGTTTTTGCTGCACTTCTTTGTTTCAATCGAACATACAAAGGAAAGTGATCGGCCACGCCAGTCATTTCGTCGTAGTCCCAACGTTTTGGATATTTGCCCTTTTTCAAGTGCAACGGGTTGTAGCGGATCACATCGATTGTTTGTGGCAACATTTGATAGCTGCCAGTTCCATCAGCCAAAAGCGCTGGACTGTAAACATGTGCATCCAGGAAGGACCAGCTGCCACGGTAGTTGTGCGTTCCTGGACAGTCCTTGCAGCCGACCAGGTGAGAAACAGCGCCGCCTTTGGACAGGATGTCGCGGAAGATGTGGGCGCTGCTTTCCTCTTCAGCAGAGATATTCAAGTCACCACCAAAGACAACCATCGCATTCGGGCCTTTTGCTTTGATCAACTCCACTGCGAAATTCGCAATCTGTTCACGCCAGTAAGTTGGATTCGCCTGGGACGGGAAGTGGGCGGCCAGGAAAGTAATAGGATCGCCATTAGGTGCTTTTACGGTTACTTCCAGAATACGACGGGAAGCTTCCATCCATTTTTGGTCTTCTTCCTTTTTACCCTTCCAAGGAATCGGGTGCAAAACGGGTTTGCCTACCAATGGGAAACGGGACAAGAAAGCCAGATTGATGCCACGTTTGTCCGGGCCGTCGATGATAACTTCTGTGATGTATTTAGCCGGAGCCAAAGCCTGGTTTAATTGCTTTAGAACCACGTCAGATTCGATCTCCATGATCATCAAATTGTCGGGGCCTTTGCCATCAACATCCAGGATCACTTTAGACAGGTTTTCCAATTTCTTTTCCAAGGAGTGTTCGTCCCAATCCGTGGATAGGCACTCATTTTGGCGGTAGGCGCTGTCGTTGTTCGCGACACAGGCACTACGCAGTTTGGCATCGCGTTTCTTCTGGGAAGCTGGCAAATACGTCTCGTCGTTATGCCCTGGAGTCTTTACAGTATCGAACAAGTTTTCGACGTTGAAGGACATTACGCTCACTTCGTCATCGGCCTTAGGGGGCAGATCCCATTGTTTTTTAGAGAAGGAAACGGCACAGCCTGTAAGCAAAGCGAATACAGGGGCTAATACCAGAGACAGAATCAGATTCATAAGCAACGTGTTCTTTTTCATAGGCCCACACAGTAGAGGTTTTGACCCCTTGGCTCAAGTCAAAATACTGTCTAATTTTTGACTATTGTTTAATGCAAGGCGCTATGGCATAACCTTCGGAACTCTATCGTAAGCTTCCGTAATTAGGAGTGAAAAATGTTAAAAAAAGCGACCGGCCTTTTGCTCGCAGGATTGTTTGTTTCCACCTCAGCTTTTGCTGCAGTTTTGGACGGTGATGACTTCGTTTCTGCGACATCAGTAAGCGGTAGAACCAATGACTGGTCATTGACGTTCTTCTCCGTGGCTTCCCAATCCAATATGAAGCCTGGAAAAACAGAGACTGGAACACGCTCCATCGAATCTTATGATTATTTCGGTATTCGTTATAAGTTGAATGCTGATGAAAGAATCGCGTTGAATCTGCCTTTCAACTACAATACGGCTGGGCAAAATGCCTATGGTGATACGGTCACTTCGAATTTTTCTTTGAACGATGTGCACTTCGTTTATTCCAATTACGACTTGGGCTACTTTGGTCCGATCGACTATTCCGGTAAAGTGAAGTTGTATTTGCCAACAAGTAAGAACTCGCAAAACTCTGGCTTGATCACCAAAGTTCGCTTGGAAGGTTATGCAGACTGGCAGTTTGCTCGCTCATGGTCGCTTGCTTACGTTGCAAAGCCTGATTTTTATTGGCAGAGCCAGACAGCGAGTCTTAATGATCAGATCGGTTATCGTGATGACGGGATGTTTTTCTCTGACCCACGCAGAACGAACAAACAATTTGGTTTAGAACACTACATTCAACTTGAGTGGAGCTTGAACGAAGTGTTTCAAGTTTCTTCAAGTGTGGGCTTTGACGAAAGCTGGTACCATGCTTCCACAGTCGAGCAGCTTGAAGCAAATCACACGACGACATTCCGCTCCCGCTTGGGTCTTTGGATTAAGCCTGCCCGTGGATTCTCATTTACACTGGGTGTGGGTAACGACACAATGCTTACCAGCGGCAACCGTGGCGAAGACATTCAGTTCTGGCAGCCACAAAATACTCAATACAGTTTGATGACGAACATCTACGTTCTTTAGATCTTAAAATGATGATTTTCGCCTGTGAGGGGATTTTTGAATTCCAGCTC
Organism: Bdellovibrio sp. HCB274; assembly: GCF_047306075.1. Taxonomy (GTDB): domain Bacteria; phylum Bdellovibrionota; class Bdellovibrionia; order Bdellovibrionales; family Bdellovibrionaceae; genus Bdellovibrio. The sequence goes on along the minus strand of NZ_CP178623.1, from coordinate 2,340,167 downwards.
GCAGGCGGTCAGTTCGATCCTTTCCTCGGGCCATCTTTTCTGGGCCCCATAGGCGTGATCGCCGACAATCGGGGATTTTTCATAACCTAGCTGTGCGCGAATCTGATGAGTACGTCCTGTGTGCAGGTGAATGCGCAGTCCAGATGTTTCATCATCGATCTTGCGACTCTCTAAGATTTCTAAAACACATTCCTGCCATTTGTCTTTAGGTTCGAGGCTGACCACCTTCGGTGCGCGCGGTGACGGCTCCATATAATGTTTCAGAATCTTCTCTGCAGGAGCCTCACCCTCGATCTTGGCGCGATATATTTTCTTGATCTCGCGTGCGATCAAAAGTTTGTTAAAGGCAGTTTGAAACTCGATGGTTTTCGCGTAAACGATCAAACCATTCGTCGGCACATCCAGACGGTGAGTGACGTAAAGTTTTACGCCTAAAACTTCCTCCATGTAGGATTGCAGATTTTCGCGAATGTTATCAACGCTGCCATGAACTGGGATTCCAGAGACTTTGTTAACCACCACGAAATGTTCATTCTCAAATGTTATACATTTTGTGAAGTCGACATTACCTTTTGGGAATCTTCGCGGCTTTGTATGCACTCTTAAGTAGTCACCCGCAGAAACCGAAACGTTTTCTTGAATGCGACTATGGTTGAGATAAATCGCGCCGAGGTGAATTAGGAATTCAATTTCATCCGATGAGAGTTGTAGAATGCTTAATAAAACATCACGCACCGACCCGGATAGGGGACTGATGATGTGTTTTACGCCGTATTCAAATCCTCTTTCGCTCTGCATACTAATCCTTATTGAGGAAAGTGAACATAGCACAGCGTGACGTGGGTGTTCAAGTGGTGCGGATGCCTGCATAGTAGGGAACCTAGGAGATTTGCTTTTGGAATTTGCAAACGAGCCGATATTTCAGTGGCTAGCACAGTTCGCCTATCAACCATACATGGTCTATGCCGGTTTGGTGGGTATGATGTTGCTTTCTGCTTTTGGTTTGCCTCTGCCTGAAGAAGTCACTTTGATCAGTGTGGGTATCCTGGCTTTCATGGGAGCACATCCTGATCATTTTCCTCCACCTTATCCTGGCGCACCTGTTGTAAACGTTCATACTGCAGCCTTTGTGGCCTTTCTCGCGGTCTTCCTAAGTGACGTGCTCATCTACACCATAGGAAAAGTATTCGGTCGCAAGCTCTTATATCATCCACGTGTCCATAAAATGTTCCCACCTCACTTGATGAAACGAGTGGAGGAGTGGACTCACAAGTACGGCGCTTACGCATGCGGTATCTTCCGTTTCACTCCGGGCATCCGTTTCCCAGGTCACTTGGCGTGCGGGATGTTGCACTTCCCGGTTTGGAAATTCCTGGTGATTGATGGTTTGGCAGCAGCGATCAGCGTGCCGACACAGATCTACCTGTTGGCTCATTTCGGCGAACCGATCCTGAATAAACTGCGCCAGTTCAAACTGGTGGTGTTCGGATTAATCGCCCTGTTGCTGGTCTATTTCGTGGTGAAAAAGATCCGAGAAAAGATGATCCAAAGAAAGAAAATGGCATAATAAAAAAAGGGAGCTTCAAGAGCTCCCTTTTTCATTTCATTTTTCTAAATCAAAAATTACGCAGCTTTGATTCCGTGAACCAGCTCTTCCGAAACTTCGCAGCTTAGGTGCAAAGAAACCGGTTTATTGTGGTTCTTTGGCTCAACATCTTTCCAGAAGATCTTTTCGTAGCCGTTTTGCAAAGCAAAAATCTCTTCGCGGATTTTGAAAAGCAATCCAGCCGGGGAGCCCAACAACCAGTCAATTTGCACCAGATAGAAAGCCTCTTCCAGCTCCACCGGGTTCATTGAACTGATAAAAGATTTCGGCAGATTGTTCACCAGGTGACAAGCATTGTGGGAATACTTTTGGAAAGCTTTTTCCATGGGGTGAGCAAACAGTTTTTCCACGCGCGCATCCGGAGTACCACGACCCGTGAATGGCTCAGAGAAACGTTTAAAATTCCAAAACAAAAGGGCATCATTAACAACGTATTCCACACGTGGCAAATAGTCCGTCACCGCATCCACTTTTACAGCTTCGTGGGAAGCGTCCTGAACGTGGGCGTTGTGGTCAATCGCAACCAGGCTTCGCAAGTTATACAGGAAAGAGTAAAGCGTGTGCAGCTTATCCATAAACGGTTTTGAAAAATTCAAACCGAAATTGTAAAGCAAAGGTGCTTCAATCTTGTTTTCAAACCAGGAGAATGTTTCCAGCAAAGGACCCAAAGCCGTCAAATCCATACCAGTCGGAGTCATCGCAACTTCGAAGGTTTCGTTAAAATGCTCTTCGAACAAAGCGCAAAGTTTTGGATCAACCACTGGCAATTGAGATTGCAGGGAGCGAACGCGAGTTTGTGAGCGTCCATAGATCTCAACATGCGGATCCAAAGTGCTCCAGGCGTCCATCGCGAACGGGTAGTTCATGTTTTTAGTCGCCAGAGGTGACTTAATATAGGAGTTCAATTTGACAAGTGACAGACCCACCAGGGCGTCACTCATATACTTGAATGGAGCGTGTGGTTTAAATTTTTGAAAACCGGCTTCATCGTTCCAGAAGTTCACTTTCACAGGCTTTAGAGTCGCACCCTTAGCCATCGAAACGTCAAAACCCAAACGCAATCCTTTGTGCTTCATACAAGAATACTCCTATGCAATCTCATATATCGGGCGAAGTCCGTGGTTGTTCGAGTCCTGAATTCATGCCAGTCTATAGGCCAGCAGGGGGCGCGAAAATGGTGGCTTTTGGAAGATGGATCGATGCTCATGGGCATTTGGCAGATCAACGCTGGGACGGTCAGCAGGCTGAAATTATCGAATCCGCCCAGGCCAAGGGGATTCACTTTTTCATGCAAGGTGGAGTGGGTCCAGAGGACTGGGAACGACAAAGAGTTCTTAAATCCCGTTTCCCACATCACATCGGACTTTGCTATGGCGTTCATCCCTATTGGGTGGCATCGCATACCGATGAGGAATTGGAAGAGGCGATCAACCTCCTTGCACAAGAACTTCCTGAAGCGATGGGCTTGGGGGAAGTCGGTTTGGATTTTCGCCCGCATATCATGAAGGATTCTCAAGAGCGCCAGATCACCGCTTTCGAGGAGCAGTTGGAACTAAGCCACATCGCCAGTCGTCCCTTGGTTTTGCACTTAGTGCAGGCGCATGAACAGGCGCTTACGATCATGGACCTGTTTGGACTGCCTCCGCAAAAAGGTATGGTACACTCCTTCAATGGAAGCTGGGGCAAAGCACAGGATTTCCTTAAGAGAGGTTTGCACCTCTCCGTCGGGGGCCCGGTGTGTCGTGAAGATAATCAAAAGCTGCATCAAGCCGTACGTGAAATCCCGTTGGAGTTTTTATTAATTGAAAGTGACAGCCCTGATCAGGGCCCTCCGGCCTACCAAGGACGTCTAAATCCACCTGAATCCATTTGGGAGGTGGCAAAGACTATAGGGAAGTTAAAATCCCTTGATCCTTTGGAAATATTAGATATCACTACAGGGAATTTTCGCCGTCTTTTTGGCTCGACCGACACTATCCTGGAAGGCCCCAAAGACAGCGTGCATTGATCCCTTAAGGGGCAGGATAAATGGATACACCGACAACGCAAACACCGACACAAAATCAAAACCCACAACAACCGCCGGAAACAGAATACGTTTTGCACCGTCGTTTTGATCGTATGGGTCGTCTGGTGGGTGATGCCACGATGAAAAAACTGATGAACACGCACGTGATGGTGGTGGGCATTGGTGGAGTGGGTTCCTGGGCCGCAGAATCCCTGGCGCGTTCGGGTGTGGGTCACATCACTGTGGTGGATTTCGACGAAGTTTGTATCACCAACACCAATCGTCAGTTGCATGCTGTTCAAGGCATGGTCGGTAAGAAAAAAGCCGAAGTGATGGCTGAGCGCCTGCGCAAAATCAATCCGCAAATGAAAGTCACTGTGATTCCAGAATTCTATAATGCGGAAAACTCCGAGCGCATGCTGGCGATCAAACCTGATTATTTAATCGATGCTATCGACAATTTGACTGCCAAAGCTCACTTGCTGGCAACTTGCGTGAAAGAAAACATTCATGTGATCACTTCTGCAGGTTCGGCAGCGAAAATGGATCCACTGCGTATTCAGAAGAAAGATTTGGGGACGACTCACACGTGTCCACTGGCGCATCAGCTGCGTAAAATTCTTCGTCAAAAATATGATTTCCCGGAAAAAGAATTCGGTATTCCTTGTGTGTTCTCGGATGAACCCGTGATGATGCCAGAAGAGCTGACGTACGATAAAGGCATGGGCTTTAAATGCGTGTGCCCTAAGACCAATGACTTCCACGGCTGTGACAATCGCAATATGATTTACGGCTCTGCAAGTTACATCACAGGGGCGTTTGGTCTGGTGATGGCGTCACACATCGTTAATCAAGTAAAAGAGGGAGCAAAGGTATGATCGTAGCAATGTGGTTTACCATGGTAGGACTTGTGATCGTTGCGGGCATGGTATTGCTGGGTTTAACATTTAGACATTGGGCACAAACAAAGAAGGTGACCAATGCCACGAAAGCAGCTCAAAAATAAATTAAGTCTGGGCTACTCGTTAGCCCGTTCGGCTCACTTCACGGCACAACAATTCACTCTGCCGTTGTTGGAAAGACTTGTCGGTCAAGCCTCTAAAGACCGTCCTTCAGTTGAAATCAAAAATATCAAAAAGTCCTATGCGGAGCTTTATAAGCTTCTAAAAAAAGACAGCGATAATATCGATAAAGGTCTTTATCCGCTGGAAGTTTTATTTCCCGAAAACCTGGCCAAGCACGCCTTGCGATTTCCCAAAATTCTGGCCGACAGCTATCACATTTCCCGCCGACGTCACGATCGCGAAGCCAAAGAATTCAATCAGGAAGCGCGCGAGTACTTGGCGAATCTACCTGAATACTATCAACGCAATTTTCACTATCAAAGTGGCGGTTACCTGACGGAAAAATCCGCAGAGCTTTACGAACACCAGGTGGAAATCCTGTTCGCTGGCGCTGCAGATGCCATGCGGCGCCTGATTATTCCGTTGGCCAAAGATGTTTTTCTAAATGAAGGGGCGGGATTAAGGTTTTTGGAAGTCGGAGCGGGGACGGGACGCCTGACGCGCTTTATGAAACTTGCCTTCCCCAAGGCCCACATTACCGTTTTAGACCTTAGCGAGCCCTATCTGAAACAGGCACGCAAGAACCTGTTGAGTTTTCGCAGCCTGGATTTCGTGCAGGGTGCGGCCGAAGATTTGCCATTTAAGAGCGATCACTTTGATTTCGTCTATTCCTGCTTCCTTTTCCACGAGCTCCCAGCGGATGTGCGGGACGGTGCTGTTTTAGAAGGCATGCGGGTGCTTAAACCCGGCGGCTACTTTGGATTTGTCGACTCCCTGCAAAAGGAAGAGGCCAAGGAGCTTAACTGGGCCCTGGAGCAATTCCCCAAGGACTTTCACGAGCCCTTTTACAAGAACTACAGTCTGCACCCCATGGAGGATTTGTTAAAAGACGTGGGCTTTTTAGACCTCCGAAAAGACACAGGTTTTTTCAGTAAGGCCGTTCTTGCACAAAAGCCATTCTCTGCTTGAGTTTTTGCTTAAACATGCTACTTTTGCGCCTCTTCGCATTAACAGGAGCATGTAATGGGACCGATTTCCAAATTTATCGAACATCACTATCGTCATTTCAACGCCGCTGCACTTAAAGACGCAGCTGTTGGTTATAAAAAACACATCGATAATAAAGGCCAAATGCTTGTGACACTTGCAGGTGCAATGTCTACAGCTGAATTGGGTCTTTCTTTGGCTGAAATGATCCGCCAAGGTAAAGTTCATGCGATCTCTTGCACAGGTGCGAACCTTGAAGAAGACGTATTCAACTTGGTAGCTCACGATCACTACGTGCGCATCCCGAACTACCGTGATTTGACTCCGGCAGATGAGCAAAAACTTTTGGAAAAACACTTGAACCGCGTGACTGACACTTGCATCCCTGAAGAGGAAGCAATCCGTCGTATCGAAAACGTTGTTTTGGAATACTGGCAAGAAGCTGACCAAAAAGGTGAGTCTTACTTCCCACACGAGTTCATGTACAAAATCCTTCTTTCTGGCAAATTGAACCAGTACTACCAAATCGATCCAAAAAATTCTTGGTTGTTGGCTGCTGCTGAAAAGAACCTTCCAATGGTTGTTCCAGGTTGGGAAGACTCTACTTTGGGTAACATCTTCACTGGTCACATCATCAAAGGGGACATCAAAAAATCGACTACTGTTAAAGGTGGTATCGAGTACATGAAAACTTGGGCTGAGTGGTACATGTCAGCTTCTAAAAAAGCTCCAGTTGGCTTCTTCCAAATCGGTGGTGGTATCGCTGGTGACTTCCCAATCTGCGTAGTTCCAATGCTTGAACAAGACTTGGGTCACGAAGACATCCCATTGTGGAGCTACTTCGCGCAAATCTCTGACTCTACAACTTCATACGGTTCGTACTCTGGTGCGATCCCGAACGAGAAAATCACTTGGGGTAAACTAGCTCCATCGACTCCTTCGTACATCGTTGAGTCCGATGCAACTATCGTTGCACCGTTGATCTTCTCCTATGTATTGGGTCTGTAATTGAATTTTCAAATCTGAAAATGCAAAACCCCAGCTCAGAAGGCTGGGGTTTTGTTTTTTTGGGGCTATTGTTGCAGAGATTTTTTGATTGCGGCTTCTAAAGTGGTCAGTGGGCGGCCGATGAGTTTTTTCAGATCATCGCGATCGGTGTAGAGTTCGCCGCGGGAGATTCCGGCGTCTGAATCGGCTAGTGCTTCGGCAAAGACTGCTGGCAAACCGAAGGACATCAAAAGTTTGGTGTATTCACCTGGCGGCATGTTCTTATATTCAATCTTTTTGCCGCTGACTTTGGAAACCACCGCTGCAAATTCAGACATCGTAAAGGCGTCACCTCCTAATTCATACACGGAGTTGCCATTAGTTTTCGAGGTGATGACTATCGCAGCAGCTGCCGCATAATCAGCTCTGGTGGCGGCACTTAGTTTGCCATTGCCAGCACTGCCGACGATTGCACCAGTTTGCAAAGCACTCTCCAGACGTTCCGAGTAGTTTTCGATGTACCAGCCGTTTCTTAGAAAGGCGTGGGGGATTCCAGAGTCTCTGATTAGCTTCTCGGTGAATTGATGCTCTTTCGCCAAAAGCAGCGTGCTGTTTTCAATATTCAAGATACTGGTGTAGGCGATAAACTTGATATTCGCTTTTTTCGCAGCACTCATAATGTTGGTGTGCTGCGGAACTCTCGCTCCAACTTCGCTTCCAGAAATGAACAATAATTTTTCAATGCCCTGAAAGGCTTTGATTAATGATTCTGCATTTCCGTAGTCGGCCTCACGTACTTCGATTCCTTTTGATACAAGGTCCTGGGCCTTGCCCTTGTTTCTGACTACGGCTACAATTTCACTGGCCTTGGTGCCTCTATCCAGAAGCTCCTTAATTGCCAATATACCTAAATGTCCTGTCGCTCCAGTTACCGCGATCATAATTTCTCCGATCTTAGATAGGTTGATCTTAACGACTAGTGGTATACTAATCCCAGTACTAACATTTTGTAAGTACGCACTATTTTGTTACTGTGCTGAATTTTAATTATGTAAGAGGTTTCAAGTGGTTACAAAAAGCGCCAGAACGAAAAAGCCCACACCTTGTCCGGTAACAAGAACAATGCAGGTAATCGGTGGAAAGTGGAAACCGATGATCCTGTTTCACCTGTTGAGTGGGAAGAAACGGTTCAATGAATTGCAACGTCTTGCAGGTGGTCCTTCCGCGCGCGTTCTGACTTTACAGCTGCGCGAATTGGAAGACGATAAAATTATTAAGCGCCATGTGTTTGATCAAATTCCGCCACGTGTGGAATACACCTTAACTTCCAAGGGTAAAACTTTGGGGAGTGTATTGGAAACGATGGCAACCTGGGGCACAGAAAACTAGAACAGTGCTGCACCCCCTGCAGTCGGAGATATTATTAACGAAGACTTTTCATCAGTTTTTCAAGTTGGTCAGCGCAGATGCCCCAGCCTTGATGGAAACCCATTTCTTCGTGTTTCTTGCGTTCAGCTTCATCCCGGTGCATAGCGATTGCCGTGTACTTCGTTTTTCCGCCAGCAGCGGGTTCAAGTAACAGAGTTGCAGTAAAATGCAGATCAGCACCTGATTCAATATTCACCACAGGTCTGAAATCAGGCAGCAGGCAATCCGTCCAGATTAATTTTTGATTGGGAACCGCTTCCAGAATACAGCCTAGGTTTGGAAACTTGTCGCCTTCCGGGGACTGCATGACGAATCTAAAAATACCACCCGGGCGCAAATCCACATTAGCTTCAATCACTTTCCAGGGTTCAGGACAAAACCATTTGCAAAGAAGTGCAGGAGTTGTCCAGCCCTTCCAAACTTCCTCCGGTGTTAGATCCAATGTGCGCTCAAGGACTAAATCAAGTTTGTTGTCGATTTTCACCAGGGAACTCCTTTGTTTTGTTAAGCGAATTTCAAAAGAATACTTTAAGGTTTTCAAAAAACTATTTCAAATGCCAAAGCAGTACAGCTGGACCCGTATCATTTGTTAATTGTCAGCAGCAACTCTTTACTCGACGGAGGCATCGCACAGTTGTGATAATATCGACAAAATTATTTCATCAGGAGGATTCAATGAAACATATTATTCCGTTGCTACTATCCGTGTTGATGTTTTCGTCCATGTCCGTTCATGCGGCAAAAACAGATGATTCCAAAATGCGTGAAAGTCTGACCAAGATTGTGCCTGCAGGAAATATCGTTAAACAGGACGGTCATGAATACAAACTTACGACTGCCAAAAATACTTTGATGGAAGTGGAGTTCAATCGTGACGGTACCATCGACGAAGCCTCTGGAGATGCCGCGGGAGCTGGGGACGTATTGGTGCCGGGAGAAGGCAGAAAGACTTTGGAAGAAGTGATTAAATCCCTGAGTGTCGCAGGCAAAAAGGCTTCTGGTGACTGGTCCTTTAAAAAATCCTACATGCACGGTTGGGTCTATGAGGTTGAAGGCTTTGAAGAAGGCAAAAAGATGGAATATCTGGTAAGCGCAAAAGACGGCTCACTAATTAAGGAAAAGAAAGACTAAAACAGCAAAAAAAAGCCGTACCTTTCTTGGGGTACGGCTTGTTTCAATTAACTTTTTTGCGGTCCCACCCTGAGCGGGTGCTAGGTAATCTTAGAACGCTTGCGGCAATAGCGCCAACGCAGGTTCTTCCGAATGTTGAGACGTCACTGTCACATGCACAGTTTGATTTTCAGAATGAAGTACCTGGGCCACTTCATTGCGAGTCATAACCTGGCAAGCCAAGCCGGCTGCTGGAAAATGCAAGTCCACGACTTTGCCGCTGCGGGCTTGAGCCAATTCAAACTCTGACCATTGAACAGCGTGTTCGCAAGGAATGGTTTTCTTCACAGGCTTGTAGTTTGAAAAACGAACTACGATAAGCATTCCCACAAAAATGCATACTGCAAATAGGGGAGACAACGAAATCAACGTCAAATGGTTAATGATGTTTAAAGATTCTTCCTTGTTATAGAAAAAATCAAAAACTGCCAGGCTGCTGCCGACAATGAAAACCACCCACAATGCCAGTGTGCTTGTTGTTTCAATTATTTTTCGCATAAGTAACTCCGCCGCGGTCAGGACTGACCCATGAACTGAATTGGCGCTTAGGCCCAAATAGAACCTTAGGAATCGCCACAAATAAAACAAAACTGTTAATCATCCAATAAGCAAAAGGATACCAAATCGCAACGAAACCAAGACCGGAGTCCTTTTCGTAGCGACCATGCAGGAACATGCCAACGATGAACTGGGTGAAGCTCATGATGCCGGTCAATAAGATGGCATAGTTCAAATTAATCTCGTGCAGGTTCGTGCCGAAAACCGCGAACGCGATCGTCACCGGCAACATGAAGGCCCAAAGCACCGAGAAAATATATTCTAACAGAATCAAACGCAGACCCGTGTCGCGACCATTTAAAACGGAGCGACCGTGTTTTAGTATCACTTCAAAACCACCTTGAGCCCAACGCAGGCGTTGTTTCCAAAGACCTTTCAAAGTGTCTGGCATCAACACATCACATTTGGCTTTTGGTTCATACTTAAGAAGCCAGCCTGATGTTTGCAGCTTCCAGCTGATGCCCACGTCCTCAGTCACCGTGTCTGTGTCCCAGTAACCCACGTTTTCAACAGCGGTTCTACGGAACATAACCAGCACGCCAGACAAAGCAAATAAACGTCCCAGGGATTGGTGGTAACGTTTAATCATGCCCACTAAAGCAGAAAACTCACCGACCTGAAGGCGACCGATCAGGGTGCCGCGATTCTTCACGCGCGGATTGCCGGTGACACCAGCCACGTCAGGATTTTTAAAATGCTCCATCATGATTCTTGGAGCATCAGCTTCAAGTTCAGAGTCTGCATCCAGGCACAGAATAAATTCATGACGGCTGGCCATCGCTCCCAAAGTCAAAGCGGCTGCTTTACCGCGATTTTGTACCAGGTTGATGACACGCATATTCCGACGGGTGATCGCAAGCTTTTCTAATACGGCTTGAGTCTTGTCGCGGCTGCCATCATTGATGGCGATGATTTCGCATTTATCTGCCGGCAAAATATCCAGGGAGCGAATCGTCGCTTCCGCTGTTTTTTCCTCGTTAAAACAAGGAATCAAAACCGTATAAGGCTGGTTGGAAAATTCCGTCAGTGGCTGATTTTTGCGCTCGCGCTTAAAATAGAAAAGCAAGGCGCCCATGATCCAAATCAATGGCAGCACGAATGGGATCGTCAGGAACAGGAATTTAAAAATGGCGGGCAGATATGATAAAATCATTTTGCCTCTCCCCGTGGATGTTGTGGAATCGTAGGCAGTACCGAGAACAGATTCTTGAAATCCTCATCCGGCGTATACCCTTTGAAATTCACGTCAAAAAATAAATTCACGTAACCTTGAGCAATCAAGTGAGAAGCGTCGTGCTTGTAATCCTTAGGCAGAGCCACGATCAATTTCGTGTCGGGATTGCCTGGAGTTCTGTCTTTTTCCAATTGTTGTGGCGTGATCACGGCAAAATCAAACATCTCGGGGTCGGCATTTTTTTGCCCAATAATTCCAAATTGCAATTGCGGACGAATAGAGCGAGCTGATGCGATCAGTTCCGCGAAAGGAATCTTTTTAAGATCATCCTTAGGGGAAACTTCAAAGAAGATACCGTCAAAATCGGTATACTTTGCCAGGTCGCGAATGGCGCCCTTGGCAGCGTCCATGTCTCTGGTGAATGAACGTGGCAGGTGAGCATAAGTGTAAAGCACTTGAGCACGGTTTTTAATCGTATGGGCCGCGCGACTTAGGTAATCACCACGAACTTTCAGGTGGGATGTCACGAAATACGCTTCACCAGAATCAGATACGGCCTGCAACATCGCTGCATTTGGTCCTAAAGAAAGAGTTTCCTCAAGAAGGTCACCCAAGCCCTGTTCGGTTTCGCCATCGGCTTTTTTCCACAAGCTGTCCAAATCAACGCGAATCATACGCACTGGCGACTTGTCGACAAAGGCGTGTTCCAAAGCCGTTGCGAATTTTGAGATATCCATATTAGCCAGAACCAGGCCACGACCAATCTGGGAAATATCGCTCGCATAGTTTAAACCTGGGCGCAGACTCATCTGAATAGTATGACCCGTAGCGATCGCCGCTTTGCTGGAAAGCTCATTGAATTTTCCGTAAGGCCAAACAACCACGGTATTGTCTTTGCCCAGATGTTTTTTGATTACTTCGTTATTCTTTTTAAGATCCGCCTGAATGTTTGCAGAAAATTCTTCTTCAGGTTGATAAGTTTTGGTTGCGGCATCGTACTTAAAGTAACTTGCCATGGCCGCTTGATTGCCTTGGGGATTAAAGATCTGTCCCTGATGAAGATCGTAAGAGTGGGAAACCACCTCGACCAATCCGGATTTCATCATTTCCTTAAGCTGTTTCCAGTTGGACATTTTGGGATTGGAATCTTTAAAGCCATAATCGGGTGCCGCACCTTCTTCAGTCCACTTACCAACGATCGCAAATACGGCGTTGAATTTGTAAGTCTTAAGCAGCGGATAAACGTTTTCGTAAAAAGAGACCAAGCCGTCATCAACCGTGATCAAGACCGCTTTTGGCGGCAGAGTTTTCTTACCTTGGTTGGCATCCAAAACATCCTGCAGGCTGATCACGTTGTAGTGCGCTTTCAGGTACTCGAACTGTTCGACTAAATCTTTTGTGCGAATGCTGAAGGAGTTGCCGATAAAACCGTTATTCACATCGTGATAGCACAAAGCTACGAAGGAGTTTGTCGGTGTTTCTGGTGTTGCTAGGGGAGAGTTTGGAACTTGCGCGTTGGCAAATACACTGCAGAACGCGAAAAGCGATGAAAGTAGTAAAAATCGGGCTGATTTCAGCATCAATTTTGGAAGGCTCACGTCGTCGACGGAATTCATTATTTTTCACCGCTTGGGGCACTAGCGCCCGCTATATTTGTGGCAAATCTGTAATCCAAATTGAACTGGGCGTCAACGGTTCTGATAAGGGCTTTTGCGGGTCTGAAAAGAACCTCGCAAATGGGGTCGGTTGTAATACTTGGGGTTGGCCTTTATTGCATTGCGGGTAAAGGCCCGTTCGGGGGCGGTCTTGTGGAGTATGAAATAATTCTACTGACTGGTGGCCGTTTTGTTTTCCAAAGGCACCGGCGACAGGGGTGGAACCTTTTCAGAAATGTTCAGGATCCCGTTCGCGTAGTCCCGGCTGTTGTTATATTTCATAAGGGCCGTGACTTGGGCCTCCAGGTTTTTTTGCTGCCAACCGCTTTGTTTAAGGTAATTCGCAACACTCATAATCGCGTCAGCCGGATCGGAAAGGTCAGGAGTGGCATCAGGTTTTAGGGAGGCTGAAAAATCCCGGTAGCTGGAAGGGATAAATTGGGGGAGCCCAAAGGCACCTGCGTAAGAACCGCGCAGTTTTACCAGATTCAGATGCTTTTTCTTACGCACTTCCGCCAAAGCAATCAGTTGTTCTTCGGCCCATTTGGATTTGCTTTCGACGCGTTTTTTCATCAATGCAACCAGTTCCGGGCGTTTATATTTTTTGACCGACTTGTTCTTTTGCAAAGCCATCTGCGTCAGAACTTTCAGATTTTCGGGATTACGGGATTGGATCAAGTGCAGATAAACACTGACGATGTGAAAGGTGCCGGTGTCTTCACCATGGCGGGTCTCAATCCACAACAGGGAAGAGACTACTTCCGCCGGGACGCCGAATTGTTGTTGCGCAGTTTTAAAGGCATCGGTGTTTTCTTTAATAAAAGTAGCCGCTTTTTTTACTGCACGGGGATCAAGTTCCGTCAGATGCGCCCCTGATGGCGTCAGAAAACCCAAAAGATTTAACGAGACCACTCTGCCAAAAGATTTTGGTTCATAGTTAGCGACGGATTCTTCGGTAAAGGATTTGGAAAAACCAAAGCGAAGCATGTATTGACGAAGCCAATCGCCGTCTTGCGCCTGAAGGTCTTTCAACGTAGGAGCTGCCCCCGCGATACTAGTCAGCGCGGTAAAGATCAAAATTAATAGTGTTCGCACAGAATACTCCTGACCCCTTCAGTATTCGTAAAACTCCATGCTAGTATATTCGCATCTTGATGGCTTCCCCAGAATAAAAAACGGACCCGAAGTCGCAAAGACTAAGGTCTTGTGCCACTAAACAAGCACTGATACGCTTTGGGGTATGAACACTATGAATGAAGCTCAGCGCAAAAAGGCCTTGATCATTGTCTCCTCCATTTTCTTTATGTGGGGATTCTTAACCTGCTTAAATGACATCCTGATTCCGCATTTAAAAGGAGTGTTTTCACTAAGCTACACCGAGAGTGCTTTGATTCAATTTACGTTCTTTGGAGCGTACTTCATCATGTCACTGCCTGCAGGAACTTTGGTCAGTAAATTGGGTTATAAAAACAGTATCAGCGCCGGACTTTTTGTTTCAGCCATCGGTGCATTCTTGTTTGTGCCCGCCGCTAAGATTGAATCTTATCCACTGTTTCTTGGCGCTTTGTTTGTATTGGCGTCAGGGATCACTGTACTTCAAGTGGCAGCGAATGCCTATGTGACCTTGTTGGGAACAGAAGAAACAGCTTCCAGTCGATTAAATCTGGCGCAGGCTCTAAATTCCCTGGGCACGACAGTGGCTCCCAAGATCGGTGGATTATTTATTTTATCTGCAACTGTTTTAACTGCCGATCAAATTGCAGGAATGGGTTTGGCCGAGCAGCTTGCTTACAAAACTGAACAAGCACAAGCGGTGCAAGGCCCTTACACCGTTCTGGGGTTGATTCTTTTGTTGTTAGCCGTCGGTATGTATCTGCTAAAACTTCCGAATCTTCAGGATAAAGAAGCGGGGGCTGAGAAAACTGAAGCCACTTTTTCCCAGGCGCTTAAGCATTCCAATCTTGTGATGGGCGTGATCGCGCTATTTTTGTATGTGGGCGCAGAAGTTTCCATTGGCAGTTTTTTGATTAACTTCATTTCTCAGTCAGACATTATGGGTATTACTGAAAGTGCAGCAGCGGGATTGGTTCCTATTTACTGGGGCGGTGCTTTGGTGGGACGTTTTGTCGGGGCCTTCCTGATGAGAAAATGGAATGCGGCAAAGATGTTGGGGATTGCCGCTGCCATTGCTGCAGTATTAGTGGCGGGAGCGGTTCTTAGTACGGGCCCTGCCGCAGCTTGGACTTTGTTGGCTGTCGGCCTGTTTAACTCGATCATGTTTCCCACGATTTTCAGTCTGGGTATTCGCGGTTTAGGGGCAGCCACAGAAAAAGCATCAAGTCTGCTGGTCATGGCCATCGTGGGTGGAGCTATTATTCCGCTTATTCAAGGGGTGGTTGCCGATCGCATGAATTTGCAACATGCCTTCATTTTGCCGTTAGTGTGTTATTTGTTCATTTGTTTTTATGGATTCAAAGAAAGCAGCAAAAAATAAGTTGGGATGCACTGCGGAAGCGCGCGAGGGGTATTTGGCGACTCAAGGTTGACTGACTATACCCAAGCGCCGTCTAATAAGTGCATGAGAACTTTAAACGCACTTGTTATTATTGCAGCTTTGGTCCCTTCACTTTCATTTGCCGCTCGTTTGTCGGATGGAAAAGACCATCTCAAATTGTCTGGCAAAAAAATCATGACGACTTTGGATAAAGGTTTTCACTTCAATACGGAAGCTCCTGCGGGCCTGTACATTGATGGTGAAATGGGTGCGATTGAGCCTTCAAAAAAGACTGAGAAATTGATTGTGTTTGATGCATCTAAAGCCAAAGACAAATCTTTTTCGATCAGCTTTTACGTTTGTGATGATGCCGAAACTGTGTGCGAGTCCCACGAAGTGGCACTAAAAATTGAAAAAAAGAAGCTGGTTAAAGTTTCCCGCGAACAAGTTCCTATGGTGAAACCAGAAACGGGTGCTCCAGTTCCTCCACCAGCTGATCCTAAATCAGTTCAGTAGTCTATCGTCATGCAAGTTTCTGAATTAAGTATTTATCCATTGAAATCGGGCAGGGCGCAAAACCTGTCCTTGATGAAGATCACTCACGAAGGGCCTGAGGGTGATCGTGAGTGGATGCTTGTGGATGAAAATGGCAAATTTGTTTCGCAAAGAACGTTGCCGAAACTTGCAACTGTGAATGCCGTATTTGATCCAGCGTCACTCACTTTGGCTTTTGAGAAAATGTTTTTTAAGATCGGTCGCAAGACTTCTTTTAGCCGCGAAGTTAAAGTTCAGGTTTGGAATGATTCTTTTACAGCCGCTTTGGAACCAGATCTATACTCTCAGGCTTTGTCGCAGTATCTGGGCGTGAATGTTCGTTTGGTGCGATATGCTCCGTATTCACAGCGCCGCGTTTTATCTACCAACAAAGAATGGAAGCCCGAAGTTCGTTTTGCTGACGGGCGGCCGCTTCTTTTGGTGAACACCGCAAGTCTTGAAGATTTGAACTCCAAATTACCGACGCCAGTTCCGATGAATCGCTTTCGTCCCAATATCGTCGTTCAAGGGCAGAACGCTTTTGAAGAAGACTCCTGGAAAAGAATTAAGGTCGGCGAGGTGATCTTGTCGCAGCCGAAATTAAGCGCAAGATGCCATATCACATCTATCGATCAGCAGACGGGGATATCCCAGGGTAAAGAACCCCTGGCAACGCTGGCTACCTATCGCCGTGACGGGAATAAGGTGAATTTCGGGACCCTGTGGATTCCTGAAAACGAAGGTGTGATACAAATGGGCGACTCCATTGAGGTTCTTTCCTGACAAATAAAAAAAAAGCCGCGAAGAACGCGGCCTTTTTTTGCTCTAAATACCTATTTAGTTTGGCGTTAGCGCCGCACACATGTAAGCGGCAGTATAAGAACCCTCTGGCAAGTTAGAAGCGAATGTCACCGTTGTTCCGCTGATCGTGTAGCCTGTGGAAACTTTCTGACCTTTTGTATCCACCAACGCGAAATCCAACTCTCCATCGTTATCGGCATCCAATGGCAAGCAGCCCAGGTTGATTGATCTTACAAGTTCAACCGTTTTCACACCCATCGAAGTCAGGATCGAAGTGTAATCAGTTGCGCACACCGAACCCATCAGACCACCAGTTAGTTTCGCCATGGCTTCATAAATCGGCGTCACAACGGCCGTGCTACATTTAGTATCAGCAGCGGCGCGGGCGATCGAGTTAAACATAAATACTTTATCCATACCAAAACGCGTTTGAACCATTTTTACCAGGTTCGCAGGGACACTCTTTTCAGGGCTGTTTGAACACTTACCGTTAGAGCACTCGTCCTCGTCAGAGATGGCAATGACCACCAGCTTAGATTTTTCACGGAAGAAATCCTGATTCGCTGGCGTATTCGCAGTGCGCTCGATCGCGCGATAAGAAGAGTTGATCGCACGCTCATCACCGGATCCCAATAGTCCCACGTTGATAGCCGCTGATAGTTTTGCCTGAGCGTCAGCTAAAGAATGCTGGCTGGCTTTTAGTACAAACAAGCTGCCAGAGTCTGAATCAAACGGGCGGAACTGTCCGTCACCCCAAGCGCGTGCCACTTTATCGGGCGCAGGCGTATTTACGTTTGGATCCGTCGTTGTCAAAGCGACATGCCAATTGGCATCTTTGATGATGTTCATAAAGCCATTGATCTTAGTGGAGAAGTTTTTCTGTTCTTCAGCCATGGAGCCTGAGTTGTCGACAACGAATAAGATATCGATGTCAGCATTGGCTTTGACTTCCACGCTTTGGGAAAAGGCCTGGTATTTTGGACCGGTGACAGTGCCGGGACCGCCACCAGCTTGGGAGGAAAGATCCGTTGCCGTCATGAACTCCACATCTGGAGCACATGCGCTAAGAAGTAAGCTTGATGAGACTGCTGAGATGACTCCAAGGATTTGAAATTTCATATGTTTCCCCCGATACCTTTTCTATATGCAATGTGGGGACCACTCGTGGAGCGGGTGTATTCGTTTTCGGTGTTGAACTAGGAAACACCGTCTAAAATATTAATAGAGTTTTCACCTGGAATCTTGAAAAGAGACAGTGAGGTCATCTAGAATTGCAGGCATGTGTGCAAGTTACGGGGCTGCGAGCGAATTTAATCTGTTACATAAGACCTACAAGGTTGAACTGCCGCCCGTGCTTTTCGTTCCAAAACAAGTCATTTACCCTCACACACCAGCACCTGTGATCGTGCAAGGCTCTGAGGTTCGCGAAATTCAAGCGATGAGTTACTCCTTGGTACCTTCATGGTCGCGGACAAGAAAACCTAAATTTGCGACTTATAACGCTCGCATTGAAGAAGTTTTAAACAAGCCCTCGTGGAAAAAACCTTTCGAATCCAGACACTGTCTTGTTCCGATACAAGAGTTCTATGAGGCGGCGTATGAAGGGGACTTTGCCGGGAACTGGATTTCCATTCGCAGTGGAGAATCAGAGCTTCTGACGGCCGCAGGCATCTGGGATGTGTGGCAGGATCAGGACTCGGGCGAGGTGGTGGATTCGTTTGCAATCATCACGACAGAGCCAACACCAGAGATTCTGAAAGCGGGGCATGACCGTTCGCCGTTATTTTTGCGCGCAGACGCATTCGACGAATGGTTAAAAGGAAAAAAATCCGGTAAAGAATGGGTGAGTTTTCTGAACTCGCACCGGGAATTTTCTCGTTTGGAATTTGCTGCCAGAGAAAAGCTTAAAGGCTACACCGGGCAGATGAGTTTATTTGACGAGGAATAGGGCACATTAAAACTGGGACATACTCTGCAATATAGTTTGAGTCTTATTAAATAATTCTTAAAACTTGGGGGCCTTAGGAGAATCTATGGCCACAATGACAGCAAACTCTCAAGCCTCAGAAAAAAGTAAGATCTGGAAAGTGATCGGTGCCTCCAGTGCCGGAACTTTGATCGAGTGGTATGACTTCTATATTTTCGGAAGTTTAGCGACTATTATTTCTGCGCACTTTTTTCCGAAAGGAAATGAGACAGTCGCGTTGTTAAGTACGCTTGCCACATTTGCGACAGGTTTTATCGTTCGTCCTTTTGGCGCGTTGGTTTTTGGTCGCATCGGTGATGTGGTCGGCAGAAAATACGCTTTCATGGTGACGTTACTGATCATGGGCCTATCAACCACATTGATTGGTTTGCTACCAACATATGAACAAGTCGGAGTCCTTGCACCTATTCTGCTTTTATTGATGCGATTACTGCAGGGCTTAGCTTTGGGCGGTGAGTACGGCGGAGCCGCCACATACGTGGCTGAACACAGCCCCGATGGCAAGCGTGGATTCTATACAAGCTTTATCCAAACAACTGCCACCTTGGGTCTGTTCGTCTCCCTTGGGGTGATCCTGGCAACGCGCTTAGGTTTGGGCGAAGATCATTTCAAAAGCTATGGTTGGAGAATTCCCTTTCTTCTGTCTGTGGTGTTAGTGATTTTCTCGTACTTCATTCGCATGCGCATGGAAGAGTCTCCGGTATTTGTGCAAATGAAGTCGGAAGGCAAAGCTTCCAAAAGCCCACTGCGTGACAGTTTCATGAATCCAGAGAATCGCCGCCTGGTGATTTTGTCGTTGCTAGGAGCAACGATGGGGCAAGGGGTGGTGTGGTACACAGGGCAGTTCTATGCTCTTTACTATCTGCAGACCGTTCTAAAAATTGATTTCGTGATGGCCAATAAAATTATCGCCATTGCCTTACTATTGGGAACGCCATTCTTCATCGTCTTTGGTGGATTGTCAGACCGGATTGGGCGCAAGAAAATCATCATGGCCGGTTGTGCGATTGCGGCGGTCTCTTACATTCCAATCTATAAAGCGATGGAATTTTATTCGAACTGGGATGCTGCAAATCCAATGGCAACGCCTCTAAACCCAGATTTTAATATGCTGGTCTTACTGGTGTGGATTCAAGTGATCTTTGTGACGATGGTTTACGGACCTATCGCAGCCTTCCTGGTGGAGCTATTCCCCACGAATATTCGCTACACATCCATGTCCCTGCCTTACCACATCGGTAACGGCGTATTCGGCGGCCTGGTTCCATTTATCGGGACAGCCCTGGTTGCAAGCACCGGCAATCACTTTGCGGGCCTATTGTATCCAATGACAATCGCCATTATCACATTCTTCGTAGGCACAATCTTCATCAAAGAGCGCACTGATATTAAATGGCATAGTTGATAGAGGCAGTATTACCGCCACGGTGGCGGTGACCGAGAGTGAATATAAAAAAAGAACGGCCCTTTTAAGGCCGTTCTTCATTTTTAGAAATCATCTTTTTCAGTAGCGATTACGGCGTAATTAACAAGTCAGGTGAGCTGATTACCTGATTGCCTTGTGCATCCGTAGAAATCGCATTTATCAGGTAGTATAGGCCGGAAACCAAACCATCCAGTTGAACTTCGTGATTTACCACCAGGTCATTATTGATCTCAGTGTAAAGAACTTCCCCTGTGAAGAAGTTTGTGATCTTCAACTGACTTGTCGCAGGGATATTCGTTTTCCAAGTGAAAGTAGCTCTTGGCGCTTGTACTGAAGAAGCAATCAAGTCAGTAACCGTCAGCTTTTCTTCTACGCAAGGATTTGGTTTATGCTCAGGCATTTTATAGTTGGCATTGGCGATTGTGTTCCAGCCAGTGGATTGCAACCACTTGGTCACGCCTGTCGGCTTTTCTGTTTTTGATTTATAAAATAACTCATTGCCACTTTTGCCGCAAACCCAGTTGTCTCTAATGGATTTTTGGAAGGATTTAACATCTTTGTGGTGCTTCCACATAAGAACGTTGGAAATGTGGTAACGCGGACCTTGATAATAAAGAACCTTAATAGGTACTTCAGTATCTTTTTTCATGGAAAGAGTTCTGTACGAGCAACCAAAGCGGGAAGCGTGGTTGCCGTCATTGTTAATCAGTTCTTTCCATTGTTCGTTTTCTTTAAAGAACACGCGGGCACCGTCATCGGAAATTAGACCCAGTTCGTATTCACCTTCTTTGTCGGTATCGGAAAGCTTCAGAATTGAATTATATTCGACCGCAAAGTGCTCAATTAATTTGTTTCCTGCGCTATCAGATAGCGTTGAGCCACCTTCAGTCGTAAAGCCTTTAGTGAATACGCGAGTAGGTACGTTGATCGAAGCAAAATAAAGATCTTGCTCCATGCGAACACCCTTGTTGTAGTAGTCCATCACACTTGACACGCTGGTCATTTCAGCGCTGCGCACGTATAGCTTAGCCGCTAGACCGTTCGTAGGGGACTCTGATGGAGTATTCGATAAAGGATCGCAGACAGTTTGTTCTGGATTAGGGAATTCAAACACGGCATTCGGATCTACGCCATAGTTGCTACCGTGGTAAGTACAGCTGATGCGTTTTAGTAAACCCAGCGTCTTACGCAATTCTTCAAGCGATTGCTGTTGGTTCTTGCCACCACTGGAATTTGATTTCGAGTTGGAATTTGAATTTGAGCTCGCCGGTGCACGAACTTCCTGTTTCGCAGGAGGGCTGAACAGTGCTTTGAGAATATCACCCAAAGACAAAGCGTGAGCAGGTGAACAAGCAAGTGTAGCAACAAGCAATGCAGCGGTTTTTTTCATTAACGTACCTCTTACGTGAATACTCTCAGAATACCAACTAATGTGGTGGAACAAAAGTTTTGCGTTTCCAGCATATTATTGTGAGACAAACATGAAGGGATTTAGAATTATTTCAGACGGGGATGCTTTTATAAACCAAGACGGGATTTTATCAAATTGAGATCTTTTTCAAGTTTCTCATTTTGTTTCTTCAATTTCTCATTCTCTTTTTTCAAAGACTCAATTTCCTGACGTTCAGAGGATTGTGACGCCTCGACTGAAGCGATACGACGTTCTTGATCTGCGATCTTTTCTTCTGAAGAAACAATCTTATTGTAGAGTGATTTCACAGCTTCGATCAATGGCGCCACCAAGTGATCATAGGCTACGGCTTTCATGCCTGTCTTTTCATCAGTGACGACAACTTCAGGGAAGACCTTTTCCACATCCTGGGCAATGACACCCACTTGGTGATTGGTAGGGAAGCGCTGCTTATCAGAGTAGAAGTAAGACACACCATCTAATTTAAGGATGTTTTCGAGAGAGTTTTCAAGCGGCTGGATGTCCTCTTTTAAACGGCGATCTGAAGTCGATAGACAGCCTGCAGAGGTACATATATTTACCCCGGCAATTTTATAGGCATAACCCGAACTGAGATTTGTGTCTCCGGCAACATCCAAGCGATAGGCAGGTATACCAATACCGATACCGACGCTACCATTGTTGGACATGACGAAATTTACATTCAGGCCAGCGGTATTATCCTGCTTGGTTGTAAACATGATTTTGCCACCGTAACCATTTGCACCACCGACGCCATCTGTCGAAACTTGGATGCCCGCAAGTGTTTTGTTGCCGGTATTATTGGAGGCATTAAAAGTAATTTTTCCACCTAGTGCCCCGGCTCCAAGACTGGCGGTCGGATTGTTCAGTTCCAGTATTCCGGAGTCTGTGCTCGTACTTCCATTTCCGTTTAATGTTAAGACACCGGGGCCAGTAGCGCCCGCCAAATTTGTGATTGAGCCACCTATAGCGGCTGCACCGTTAGCATCGAAAAGAAGTCGGGCTTTTCCAGCGGTTTGATCGTAAATACTGAAACCGCCCGCAGGAGTATTGGAAGACGAAGCAGCGCCGACATTCAGTGTGTAGGCCCGGCTTGAAGCGGAATTTTGAATTCCAACTGAAGTGCCTGTCGCTGATGTGCTATTCACAACCAGATTATAATTTGGAGCGGTTTCGCCAATACCAACACGACCAGTTGGTGTGATGGTCATTCTATCCGTGCCGCCAGTAATAAAATACAAACCATAAGCATCCGTCGTGCCCAAAGTTGCATCTGCACCGAAGCTATTTCCACCATTCTTATAGAATGGATGCGCAAACCATTTCAGACCGTTTGCACTGGCGCTGTCAGCAGTTAGTAGCTGCCCATCGGTGCCAGCAGGCATGCGGACGTTGTTTGTTCCGTCATGCACATGCAAGTCACCCTTTGTTGTTAATGGCGAAAGATTGTTAAAGGCGACCGATTTGGTCGATGCGCCTGTACCACCTTGTGTGATCGGCAGTATCGAAGACAGGGAAGAGGCTACTACATTCGTCAATTGCGAGCCATCTACAGAAGGCAATCGGGCAGAGGAATCCAACTGTAAAATCTTATTAGCAGAAGTGCCTGTGTCTACCTGAAGAGTCCCTGTGTTTACGAATAATCCATTTCCATAATTTAGTCCCAGGCTTGAACCTGTAATATTCAATGGGGCCAAAGTTCCAATGGCAGTATAAGTTGAAGCTCCAGTTCTTTGTACTAAACCCGTACCTGTGATCGTGCTAAGATCAGGTGCTGAAAGAACACTGACATTACCTGAAGACACAGATAGACCAGATCCAGCTTGCATCACACCCAGTGACGAAGCCGTCGCCGCCGCCACACTGATAACTGGAGTGCTAGTACCTGTTGCAACAGATATCGGAGCCATTCCCGAAACATTCGTAACGCCAGTACCAGCCACGCCCAATGATTGCGCGGCTGAGCCATCCCAATATCTGATTTGATTCATCGTGGAATTGTACCAGGTCGTTCCTTTATCGGAAGTGCCAAGGCTGGAAGTGAAAGTACTTTCTGTCGCGGTGGTGTAATTTGCAAACCCAAAGTTCGTAACACCAGAGGTAACGCGGCCTTTTGCATCGACTGTCACTTTTGAATAAGTGCCAGCGGTGCCAACCGTTGCTAAAGTTAATGCGCCAGAATTTGATAGAGAAGCATCTCCGGACATATAAACTTGTGTGGCAAGACCTGATCCATTTCCGACGTATATTTTGCTATCAGCGAGTAATGGGCTCAGGACGCTTAAGCCTGCGCAATTAAAACCGCTTGCGCTCCATGTAAGCACGTGACCTACCGTCGAGCAGCCAATAGAGGTAAACTTTCCTGTACCGTCATTCAAAACCAAATTAGCAGTTGCTGAATTGATTCCCGTGAAATTCATATCGGTCGCAGTAATTGTGCCATCTGCGATTTTTGCCGAAGTCACTGCGGAGTTCGCAATTACCGCTGCCGCTGATCCCGGCCCTGCCGCAGTTACATCACCAGTCAATGCAGTGATGTAGTTTCCAGCAGCTTGCTTCGCTGCAAGCGCATCGTACTCTGTTTTGCTCAAAAGACCGGCAGATACACCAGCGGATGAAGCCAAAGGAATATTCAAAGAATGCGTGTTGGAGCTAGAGGACCAATTCGGTCCTGTGCCAGTCGTTCCGATTGTTCCAAATGACTGCGAGCTTCCAGTCTGACCGTTAAAGCTTGAAATACCAGAACCCGCGACACCCAATGTCTGCGCTGAAGATCCATCCCAATACTTAATCTGATTAGAAGTAGAGTTGAACCAGATTTTACCCTTGTCCGCAGTCGACAGGGAAGGGTCGGCCGGGTTGTTAGAAAGATGTAAAGACTTATTCGGCGACATCGTCACATAGCCCACGTTAGTCAGGTTGTTGGAACCCATGTCAATGGCGCCAGTCATCGTACCACCAGCAGTCGGAAGCTTGGTGTTGTCAGTACTCGAAGGTGTAATCCATTGCAGAGCAGACCCTGTTGATGACAGCACCTGTCCTGCAACAGCACCCGCCGGAATTTGGCTTGGAAGATTAGTCAAATTAGAACCATCAACCGCTGGAAGTCTGGCCATGGAATCAAGCTTAACGATTTGATCGGCAGACGTACCCACATTCACACGAACAACGCCAGAAGTGATGTTGACGCCAGAAATTGAAGCGTTGGTATCAAACTGCACAATACCTTTAACAGCATATGAAGCGTCACCAGGGCTAGCCCCCGTAGCATCATCGGCCACAGAAAACGCGGTGCCGTTATATTTTAAAATCTTACCAGCAGCTAAACCGGTCATATCCACATTCACACCTTTAATGCGACCTACAGAAGTCGCACCTTGAGTTCCAGTCACATCTCCAGCAAGTGAACCCGTAAAGTTCGTCGCAGACTGCGCCGTCAAAGTTCCGCCAGTGTAGGCAGATAACAAAGTATCCAAGGTAGTGTAGCGGGCAAGAATGCTTTCTAAATTTGCTTGAGTAGTTCCAGTACCGCTATTCACCTGCATGAAATCAGAAGGACCCTTATCTGCAAGTTTTTGCGAGTTGATCGCCATCGGAATATTTCCGATCGCCACATCCGGAGTCAAAGTCGAACCTGCAACGTTGATTCTTAACGCACGAGTCGTAAACCCTGACATGGAAACCGCAGAAGCGCCCTGACAGTTCACTGAACCAGCAGAGGCAAAAATGCGATCTGCCGTGTTGTTGGTTGTATCTGTTCGAGTCCCAGTTCCCACGATCGCGGAAAACTCGCCCACAGATCCCGGAGTGATGGTTTGAGATTCAGAATATAAAACGCAAGAGCCATACATAACCGAGAAGGTAACAGTTTGCGAAGAAGTGATTGGCGTACCGCCAGAATCAGTCAGAACCCCTTCATAGGTGAACAATGATCCCGGAGAAACCGCTAGGGCCACGTTCGTAAGCAATGAAAGTAGGGTGGTGGTTACGAAGGACTTCTTCATTCAGAAAGCCTTCCGTGAACGACAAATGGACCACCCGAAGCCATGCTCTGCTGATGGGAAACCACGCGGCCCTTTAAGACCATCCCAGTTCCTGTTTGCGTTTGGGCACCAGCCAGAATTTGTTGTTTGATTTGCGCGGGCGGTACAAAGCGAACAGTGGCGTCACGATAAACGAACATGCCAGCGCGAGACCACGCACGGAAGTTCACGGTGAAAGTGTCTCCGTTATTGATGGTCATCGTGTTCATGGGTGCTTTTGTGTTGGATAGATCAATTTGGAATTTACCGTCTGTGGAACACATCACAGTGTCTGAATCATAAGTTGTTGATGGGATCCATGTGGAACCGCCATCAAATGATAACTCTACAGAAGTAATGAAACGCGAGCACTCAGCATCAAGTGTTATAGTTGATAAAGTGGAAGTGACATAATCTTTGCTGGGTTTGAACTCGAAGTTATCAATGGGACGCAAAAATGAAACCTTCGGATCTGCATCCGAACATCCCATAAAAAAAAGTACTGAAATAACAGCCACTAAGGACCGAACAATTTCTTTTTGCATCTATAGAAATATCGGAATAATCCAATACTTACTGTAGTACTACTAAGCAATAAATCTCTTACTGAGACGGTGAAAGCGATACGTAAGTAGGATAGACGCAAATATGAGCCCTATCAAAAGTCCAATCCATATTCCGATGGGACCCACACCAAGATGAAAGGCCAGCAAGTATCCGCCTGGCAAGCCCATCACCCAGTACGCAAAGAATGCAATCACACTTGGCCACTGAGTATCGCTCATACCACGAAGTGCGCCGATTGCGACAGCTTGCACGCCATCGAAAATTTCAAACAATGCTACGACCACGAAAAACTGTGCAGCCCAAGCGATCACATCAGGGTCAGAAACGTAAAGAGTCGGGAACCAGTGGCGCAGAATCAGGAAGCCCAAGCCACATAAACTCATGTAAGCGCCACCTAAGACGATCGCAGTGAATCCCGCATGCCGAGCCATCTTGTAATCACCACGGCCCAATTCAAATCCGACGCGAATACTTGAAGCGATACCAATCCCCAAGGTCACCATAAAGCTGGTGGAGGCAAGGCTGATCGCAATCTGGTGGGCTGCCAATGGAACAGCTCCGAACCAACCCATCATCACCGCACAAGATGCGAAGGCTCCCACTTCAAAAAAGAAAGTGAAACCATTTGGAATTCCCAAGCGGATCATGTTTTTCAAAGTTTGCTTGTCGAAAGAATGAATCCACGGATTTTGAAGATACTTTTTAAATCCCGGATGAAGATGAACATAACCAACCATGGCTACCATCATTAGTGTACGTGCGATGAAACTTGCCCAAGCCGCGCCATCAAGACCCAGCTTTGGAAATCCCCAGTGTCCGTGAATCAAAACCCAGTTGCCGACGACGTTAAATAGGACGCCCGCAATCATCACATACATAGCGACCTTGGTGCGACCAATGCCATCAGTGAACTGTTTGTAAGCCTGATAGATTAAGGCTGGCAAAATGGAAAGAGCGATAATTTTATAAAAGCTCGTACCAGCCTTAAGCACTTCAGGAGTTTGTCCAAACAAATGCAAATGCGGCATCAGCCCCAAAAGCACGGCGGTGATCAGAATTCCGATACCCACCGCGATAATCAGGCTGTGTCCCAGAAGAACTCCACCGCGCGGGTGATCTTCCTGACCTTGTGAGTGAGCGAACATCGCCGTCATTGGTGCGAGCATGCCCAAACCGAAAATCAAAAAGACAATATAAACACTTCCTGCAAATGCAGAAGCGCCCAGGGCCACCGGGCCCAATGCACCAACCATCAGGGTGTCGGCCAACTGGATCAGGTTCTGACCAAGTTGTCCGATGATGATAGGGCCGGCTAGTTTAAGTAAAAGTTTGGACTCGTGTATGGTCTCAGATCGCAAGAACTTCATGAATTTCCGGGAACAATTCTTTCATACGAACTTCGATGCCATCTTTTAGAGTTGCCTGAGATGATGGGCAGCCCGCGCAAGCGCCGCGCATGTGGATATAAAGCTTACCGTCTTCGAACTTATTGAAAACG
The DNA here is from genome assembly GCF_047306075.1 of Bdellovibrio sp. HCB274. Taxonomy (GTDB): domain Bacteria; phylum Bdellovibrionota; class Bdellovibrionia; order Bdellovibrionales; family Bdellovibrionaceae; genus Bdellovibrio. The sequence goes on along the minus strand of NZ_CP178623.1, from coordinate 2,312,769 downwards.
ATGTCCCCACCATCCAACGCCACAACCGGGCGGATTTCGCGATTCAGTACAGATTTAATATTTCTCACCATCGGGGAGTCATTCGGATCGTCAACATCTGTGTGCTGCACGATTTTTACAACCACCGGTTCGTTGCTATCCATGTGCTCTTGAATCAAGCCGCTCAGTGGCTGAGCCAAAAGCTCCCAGTCAACCCAGTCTTGCTTGGTCACGGTGATGAAATCAGTTCCCACATAAACCGAGCTGGTCCACGGGAAACCAAAGATCTTAGAGGCTAAAGGAGAGCGATCCGCCTCTTGCGCAGAGGGACAATCAAAGCCTTCATCTGCCACTTTGGTGTGCAAATGGAACTTCATTGTAGCTGGATTCGGTGTAGCTTCGAAAGAAACTCTCTGTGTGCTCATGTTTACCTCGAGGGAAAAATCGATGCCCACAGTATACCACAGAAAGCGCTTTGGAAAGGAAATTGCTGCGTTGCTCGCTATGATGTCCACACTTGATTATCAATAGAAAGTTCACTACCTTTGAGCCCGCTAATTAACTGAGCATTCACATTTTTTACCATTTCTGGAGATGACATGACACCAAGAGTTAGAGAGATTTTGAGCTGGTACGGTTCCGACAACCCAGGCGTATTGACGAACCTGGCTCGCATTATGAATCACGGTAAATTGGCGGGTACTGGTAAGATGGTTATTCTTCCAGTGGATCAGGGCTTTGAGCACGGTCCAGCTCGTTCCTTCGCGAAAAATCCAGATGGTTACGATCCTAACTACCACATCGAACTTGCTATCGAATCCGGTTGCAACGCTTACGCGGCACCACTTGGTTTCATTGAAGCAGTTTCCCGCGACTATGCTGGTGAAATTCCATTGATCCTGAAAATCAACAACTCTGAAACTCTTTACGGCAACAAAGCTCCAATCTCTGCAGTAACGTCTTACATCGACGATGCCCTAAGACTTGGTTGCGTGGGTATTGGTTTCACAGTTTACCCAGGTTCTGCTGAACGCAAAACAATGTACGAAGAAATCGCAGAAGCATCCCGCCTGGCAAAACAAGCGGGCCTTGTGGTGATCATCTGGGCTTACGCTCGTGGTGAGCAGATCTCCAAAGATGGCGAAACAGCTATCGACGTGATCGCATACTCTGCACACATCGCAGCTCAATTGGGCGCACACATCATCAAAGTTAAACCTCCAACAGCTCACGTTGAACAAGCGGCAGCGGCAAAAGTTTATGCTGAACAGGGTATCAAGATTTCCACTCTGACTGATCGTATCCGTCACGTGGTTCAATCCTGCTTCAATGGCAAACGCATCGTGATCTTCTCTGGTGGGGAAGCAAAAGGTACGGAAGAGCTTCTTAAAGAAGTTCAGGAAATGGCACAAGGTGGTGGCTTCGGTTCCATCATGGGCCGTAATGCCTTCCAACGTCCTAAGAAGGAAGCGATCGCTCTTCTTCAAGGCGTGATGGAAGCATTTGCAGGTAAAAAACTTAACTAGGCCTTTTTAGGTATTTGGAAACTATGTCGATTCAAGAAAACGCGCTTCGCGCGGAAAAACGTAAAAAATTGCACGCCCTTCGCGAGAAGGGCATTAATCCTTATCCGTACACGTTTGAAAATAAAACGGCGATCAAAGAGATCGTCGAAAAACACGCAGCTGGTTTGCAGGCGGGCGAAAAGAAGCCTGAATCTGTATACCGTATTGCGGGTCGTTTGATGACTTTGCGTGCGATGGGCAAGGCCTGCTTCTTCAACGTTCAGGATCAATCCGGAACTGTACAGGTTTACGTAAAAACAGAAGAATTGGCAGAGAAAGAAAAAGCCGCATTTGATCTTGTAGACCTTGGCGACATCGTGGGTGTTGAGGGTTACGTGTTCAAATCTCAAAAGGGCGAATTCTCCATTTACCTGAAGCACTTCGAAATACTGACAAAGACGATCGAACCATTGCCGGAGAAGTTCCACGGCGTGCAAGACGTTGAGATCAAGTACCGTCATAGACATTTGGATCTGATGACGGATGCTGATTCCCGCAAGGTTTTCGAAACTCGTTCAAAAATCATCTCTGAAATCCGCAGATTCCTTGATTCCCGCGGTTTCATGGAAGTGGAAACTCCAACACTTCAACCAATCTATGGTGGGGCCGCGGCGACTCCGTTCACAACTCACCACAAAGCTTTGGATATGAAGCTGTACATGAGAATCTCGCCAGAGCTTTACTTGAAACGTCTATTGGTGGGCGGCTTCGAGAAAGTTTACGAGATCTCTAAAAACTTCCGTAACGAAGGTATCGACAGAACTCACAATCCTGAGTTCTCTTTGCTTGAGTTCTACGAAGCATACACTGACTACAATTATCAAATGGATCAATTCGAGGAACTTGTTTCTCAATTGGCATTGAAAATCACTGGCAGCATGAAGGTTTCTTACCAAGGTAAAGAAATCGATTTTACACCTCCATGGAGACGTTTGACGGTTCATGACGGTGTTCGTGAATACGCGAAAATCGATCCAGACAAGGCCACTGATCAGGAACTATACGAAGCAGTTAACAAAATGGGCGGGGATCTGGATGCTCCAGGAAAACGCGGCGAAATGATCATGGAATTGTTCGAGCTAACAGCTGAACAACATTTGTGGCAGCCGACATTCGTAATGGATCACCCGAAAGAAATCTCTCCTTTGACTAAGATCCATCGTAAAGATGATCGTCTGGTAGAGCGTTTCGAGCCATTCGCGGCTTGCATGGAAATCGGGAACTCATACTCTGAGTTGAACGATCCAGAAGACCAATTGGCACGTTTGAAAGAACAAGAAGCATCTCGCGGTCACGACGAAGAAGCTCATCCGATGGATGAAGATTTCTTGTTGGCGATCGACGCTGGGATGCCACCAACAGGTGGTGTGGGCTTGGGTATCGAACGTATCGTAATGATCCTTACAGATCGTCCTTCGATCCGCGATATCATTTTCTTCCCAACCATGAGGATAACTAAGTAAAATAGGGGAAGCGGCCCTCAAGGCACCAGCTGACGGCGTTGCTCGTCGTCGGCGTACGAGGAGTACGCCTTCCTCCTCGCGCCTTGCATCTGGTACCTTGATGACCACTTAAGTTAGTCTTTTTAGGAGTACTTATGAGAAATATTCTTGGCGCTTTATTTATTCTTCTTGCCCTTATTGCCTGCCAGACTACGCCTACCAAGGTTACTTCTGAACAGGGTGTTCAGGGTGCCCCTGAGAAATTGATGGATGGTGCTCCGGTTATTTTGGATGTTCGTCCTCCGTTTGAATTTAATTTGTCTCATGTGCCGGGTGCGATCAATATTCGCTGGGAGGATTTCTCCTCTCAGGATCCGAACTCCCGTGGTGTCCTTCAAGATGATTTGTTCTCTGTCGCTCGTCGCTTGTCGTTGATTGGTATTGATCCGGATTCCAAAGTGGTGATTCTGGGTAAAGGCGCTCAAGGAAACGGCGAGGAAGGCCGTATCGCCTGGACATTGGAAGTTCTGGGAGTAAAAAACGTTCATACCGCACTTCATACCGTAGCGCGCGCGATGAATCCCAAAGGTGATGAGCCTTTGGTTAAAAACAAGCCTTACTGGAAGCCGGTGATTGATGAATCCCTTTTCATTGATTCCAAGAACTTCAAGGCTTATGCGACTCAAAAACTTCCGCCCCTTAAAATGACTGGTAAAAAGAAAAGCAAAACCGCCATGGATTTGCCGGTAAGTTCCCTGTTTGGAATGAACTTTAACGAAGCGAAAGCCAAAGTTGTTATTTTGGATGTGCGCTCGAATGGGGAATTTGGAATTAATAATCTTACAAAATACAAGCACGTGAAAACTCCAGTCGTACAAATCGAGTGGAAAGAGTTTTTCACTGAATCCAATGCGGTTTCCAAGGATCTGGGCAAAAAGCTTGAATCCAAAGGAATCACTCCGGATAAAATCATCATGGTGATCAGTAACCACGGCGTACGCTCGGGTGCTGTGACGTTTGCATTGCGTGAAATGGGCTACCGTCAAAGTGTGAATTTTGCCGGGGGCTACGAGCAATGGAAGTAAACACTCAGGATTTCATTCAGGTTCTGGCTGACAATATCAAGTTGTATGAACATCTGGGAATCACAGTGCAAGAACTGAGCTCCCAGAGAGTGGTCTTTAAAGTTTCCTTAGAGAAAAACCTAAATCACAAAGGCACAGCATTCGGCGGAAGTCTTTACGCCACAGGCGTGTTAAGTGCCTATGCCCTGGTTTTAGCAGGATTAAAACATCATCAAATCAATACAGAAAATATTGTCATCGCCAAGGGTGTGATCGAGTATCACCGTCCTATTGATTCTGATTTCACAATTGTCTGCGAATTCCCAGACGCCGCATCTGAACAGCAATTCTATCAGGAACTGAAAGACAAACAGCGTGTTCGCCGCGATCTTCAGGTTCACATATTCAAAGAAGGTGGTTCAGACGGACGTTCTTTAGGGGCTTCCTTGCTTGGAAGCTTCGTCGTTAGAACGTGAGACAGGGTATCTAACACTTCTGCCTTTTTAACGGGTTTAACCATGTACATGTCACACCCTGCAACTAAAGTTCGTTGCAGGTCTTCCAGTACAGCCGTTGCTGTTAAAGCGATAATCGGTGTGTGACCCAGGCGGTTTTCCTTTTCATAGTGGCGAATCAGTTCCGTGGCTTTATAGCCCGACATGATTGGCATCTGCATATCCATAAAGACGAAATCAAATTTTGCCTGCTTAAATTTTTCTACGGCTTCTTTGCCGTTAACGGCTTCGGTAAAGGTAAAAGGCTGATTTTTAAGATAGTGAGTTAAAAGCAACCGGTTGTCCTGGGAGTCATCCACCAATAGCAAAGAAAACGTGCGACCTTTAAACTGTTCGGCCCAATTCGGTGCCGTCGTAGGTTTTACTTCGGTAGTCGCCACAGATTCGGGGCGGTGAGGCAGGGCAATTCTAAATGTGGTTCCACGTCCCGCAAGACTGCGGAGTTCCAGGCGGCCACCCATAATCTCGACCAGATTTTTGGAAATCACCAGACCCAAGCCAGTGCCGCCATAGCGGCGAGTCGTGGTGTCTTCGGCCTGAAAGAAAGGAGAAAACAAACTGCTTTGCTTGTCGCGGGGAATTCCGATGCCGGTATCGCGAATTTCCAAAACCAGCAGACCGTTTTCAGGAGTGCTGCCGGGTTCAACTGTGACGTGAACGTCGACTTCGCCTTCTTCAGTGAATTTCAAAGCGTTACCAATTAAATTGAACAGAACCTGGCGAAGGCGGGTGGGGTCACCGCGCTGATACAGTGGCACGTTTTCATCGATGTGTAGTTGAAAGTTCAGTCCCTTTTCTTCAGCCTTGATTTGCAGTATTTCAAAAACCGAGCGCACGGTACTGTGCAGATTATAAGTCGTGTTTTCAATACTTAAGGCCTTGGCTTCAATTTTTGAAAAATCCAAAAGGTCATTGATCAGCGCTTTTAAATTTTCCCCGGCATGACTGAATAATGTCAGATATCTTTCCTGATCTTTACTCAAATTGGTTTCTTTTAAAAGCTCCAGCATTCCCAGGACGGAATTTAAGGGAGTACGAATCTCATGACTCATACGCGCAAGGAAATCAGATTTGGCACGGGAAGCTTCCTCGGCGGTTTCTTTGGCGGTTTTTAATTCCTGTTCGGTATAACGAAGACGATCAATCTTATCAGTAAGACCGGAAACTGCAGCCCCCGCCATCAATGCGGAAAAGCACAAGGTTACAAGTGTGGCTGGCGTTTGCACGGCAGAAAAATCCTGGGGCCAGGGATTACCTAATACCACTGGCATTGCCAACGTCAAAAACGCCACCCAGGTGTTGACCAGAATCGCAGTTTTTAAACCATACCAGCTGGCGCAGAATAAAACGATAATACCGTAGGCGTACCATGACTGTGATAGTGGGATTTTTAAACTTAAGGCCAAGCTTATCGCCAGCAAGGAAAACATCACGGTTTTTTCGCGACGGGATAGGTGATGAAACCAGCGCATTTCCACGTTTTCAGCTGGAAACACGGAAAGACGTTTTGATTCAAGCCACGGCGTCAGCAGAATAAGCAAAGGCAGCGAGATCACGACACTACTCATGAAGTTGCCGATCAAATTTAAAACACTGGTCCAAAGAAATTGATCGCGATTGATGGTGCCCGCACCCAGCAAGATTCCCTGCACACCTAAGGCTAATAAAGCTGACGGAATGATGATTCCATAGACTGTATAAAGACTGATTCCTTTTGGGGAAGGACTCCACACATCATTACGGAATCTTTCTTTTACCAGGATCCAGGCTAAAAAAACATGCAAGGTTTCAGGCAATGCATAAAGAGGGAAGAATAACGGATTTGTCGCGCCTTCAAGTGGCGCGCTGAGTGTGGCATTTAGAAAAAGCGGAACCAAAACACCGGGACCCCACCATAATGTCATGGGAATCGCGAAAGCGACGGGGAAATTAAAAAAAGTCGTTCCCGTGGTTGCGGTATAGAAAAGACTTAATTGGGTGTTTGCGTGAAATATGGCAAAGCACAGTAACCATATCCACCAGGGCAGACGCTGTTTATTCATGGCTTAATTTTAGAAGTAAATCAGAAAGCCGCACTTCATGTTTGCAGTAAGTGCGAAGGAACAAAGAATAGGCCCGACTTTATTCGGGCATGCCTGCGTCGATCCAGCGTTTTAGATAATCAGCCTCTGCCGGAGTCAGCTGAACTTTTGTTCGAGCTGGCGGCATAATAGTGTCGGTAAGACCTGGAACAGTGATCTTGTAAAGCAGACTGTCCGCACCGTTTTTGTAAACGGTGATGGACTTATCTGTATAGTCTTTAGCGGCAAGAATATGGGCGATGGAATCAAGCATTGGATCCTTCGGGCGCTCAACCTGACTGCTGTGGCAGTTCAAGCATTTCGCATCAAAGAAGGCCGTGCGCAGATTTTTAAAGCTCAATTCCAACTGACCCAAATCCGGCTGCGGAGTTTGCTCTGGTGGATTCGGAACCGGGGACGTTGGCTGCGTTGGAGGTTTTGTTCCCTCGGTACAAGCAGAAAGCTCTTTCACGCGTTGAGCGGGACGCTGATTCGTTTGATTGTCAAAATACGAGCGCAGAATCTGCAACTCACACGCTGTTAGCGGTTGATAACCTTTGCGAATCGGAGGCATGTCGCCTGATTCAACGGTTGCCATGATGTCTTCACGGTGTTCATAGATTTTAGCTTCCGTATCCAGAAGCGGAGCTTTGGTGGTGTGACACTCGAAGCAGGTTTTCAAAGCCGTCTGTCTGACGACATAGTAGTCGATCAAAGATTCAGAAAACTCGTTCACCTTGGGGGTTTTTAGAATGATCTCGCCTGTTTTGAACAAACCCATCTCTTCCAGAGCATAGCCGCAACCGGAAAGAGCGAACGTAACGATAAGGGTTTGTAAAAGCAGAACGCAGGTTTTCATCGCTCATGGTTTTATCAAACAATTCAATCTCTTGGGAGAGGCTCTCGAGGGAAAAGAAAAACTTGCCGAAGTGTCGCGATTTTTGACACTTCTACAATGGAGGGCTGCCAATTTAGGCTGCATATCGGAACTTCATGAAAAAACGCTCTTAAAAACACTGTATTGTCGTTGGAGTCACTTTTGGGAAAGCCAGGCTGGCACTGTCTTCGCATTCCTAAATTCTTGAAAGAATCTATTTTTAAAGAAGAGGGTATGATGAATAAATTTGGCGGCTACTTTAAGTTTATTTTAAGCAGTGTTCTTCTTGCTTCGCCAATGGCATTGGCAAAACAGTGGACCCCTGAAGAACTAGCCAAAGAAATCGCGATCTATCAAAAGGGCGATCAATGGTCCGTCGGCGATATCACCGAAGAATACCTTAAGAACCCGATTATAAAGAAAGCCTACAGTGCGAATGTTCATGTCGGAGCCGCTTCAGGAATTTATCTTGGAAAATTTAAAGGCAAACACATCGTGGCGACCAACTCCCATGTGGCTGATGGGCCGAAAGAGTGCAAAAATTTTCCTCCGAAAGTTATGTTCGATTCCAATATTTGGTCTGATACGGTTGGTTGTATTGGTGCCTGGCCGGAAATTGATTTAGCTCTGCTTGTGGTCAAACCTTATGACGTCAATGCTTGGGAAGAAGGGGCGGAAAGCCTAGGTCCGGAGGCTTATGAGCTGGGCGAAAAAGCGGTTGCTGGTAGAGGTGTTAATCTTGCCTTCAACACGATTCCGGAATTTGAAGCACCCCTGTTGAATATTGGCTTTGGAATCGCTGGTGATGCGAGTCCTGACCGCGGTAATCCACTTAAGATTTCAGTGCCGCGCATAACTTTCGATGATGATTGTCGCGTCTTGTCCCAAACCGGTGAAGTGCGATTGCTTTTTGATCCAGACACCATCAACCCGCTGGGGTATGCGGCTTGGTCCTTTGCCAACGGCTGTGATACTTCTCACGGGTCCTCTGGTTCACTGCTGATGAATCGAGAGACGGGTGAGATTCTTGGTGTGGAATGGACAGGTACTTGGACGAAGGCGGGGGAAGAGCCTATTTCTTCACAAGAGATTGCTGAAATTTCCCGCGGCAATTCACCGGAAGTTTGGAGTCGATTGAACTATGCTGTACCAGCGTTTAAGATTAAGGAATTCTTATTAAAGCAAGTTCGCTCGAAAAAAATCGTCGGGCCGAATGCGGCTTTGATTAAAGCGATCGTGGAAAAATAATCTGAAAAAATGAACCGAAAAAAATAACCTGCTTTCCGCAGGTTATTTGTCTTTTTTTACTTTAAGCGGCTGATAGTTGGCGTGCTGCGAAGCGGGCTTGCGGTCACTGCGCGCAGCCTCCATGCATGTCAGGCGTTGAGCATCTGACATTTCTGTTTCTTCGCCGCATTTGTCCAATGATTGAGGATTGAAGGCTTGGCCTTGGATTGAATCAAAACATTTCCAGAACTGTTGATCTTCTTTTTGAAGATTGCAAACGGTGACCGCATACCAATCAACATTTTCATTTTTTTGCATTCGTTCCTGGCAGGTTTTAACATCGGTTTCGCCGATGAAGCGATCGCAAACTCCCGGTGGGTTGGTGGGCTCGATAGCCAAAGCAATCAACGGAATCAATGCGATCAGTGCCAGTGAATACAAGATGTGTTTCATGTGTTTTATGCAGCCTTTATTTTAAACAGTACAGAATACAGTGCTTTTAGCATGTCGGGATCATAGCGACCCGCCAGCTTTTCTTTCATCATCGTCACTGCATCTATCGGCTTAAGTGGGACATTATATGAGCGCTGAGTCGTCATTGCATCATAAGTATCGGTAATAGCCACGATCCGCGCGAACGGGTGGATCTCGTCACCCATCAATTGTTGGGGATAACCATTCCCAGACCAGGACTCATGGTGCTCAAAACAAGCCGCTTTGATCGCATCCGAGATGTTCGGGTGGTTATTTAAGATAACTAGACCATATTGGGGGTGCATTTTCATCTGCTCCCATTCCGCATCTGTCAGGCCGCCTTTTTTACACAAGATATCCAGGCTGACATTACGTTTACCGATGTCGTGGAATAGGGCGCCGACACCCAGCTCTTCCAATTCTTTTGGGGAGTAGCCGATAGCTTTACCCAAACCCAGCGAGTAGATGCTGACATCCAGGGAGTGGTTGTAGGTATAAAAATCATGACCCGACAAAGAAATCATAAAGCCCATGGCTTCAGGTGCATTTTCCATCAGATCAATGAAATCTGTGATGATGGGGCGTGATTCATCCAGAGCTTTGTTAACATCCGGATTCTCGAAAAGGTCTTCCATCAAGGCAACGGAGGATTCACGCAGGATTTTTGCTTTCGCAAATGGATCCAGCTGATCGGAATTCATTTCTTCCTTCACCCAATCACGATACGTCTGCTTGTCATCCATGCGAACGAAAAAAGAGTCGCCCGTATCACGCGCATGCAAGCGCGAAATCTTGCCATCCGAGATTTTATCGCCCGCGCGAAGATACAAAATATACTTGCCGTCGACTTGCACAAAAATATCAAAACTTGTGACTTTGTCAGGGCGAATCGTGCTTAAACGTATGCGGAAATATTGAGTGTCGGTCATAGGGAAATTCTGCCATCAATTCCATGCCTTAGAAATAAATTCCGCAACCCTTTTTAACTATAGCCCTTAGTCTAGTCAAAACCCCTGACCAGCCCTCACAAAGTACCAAAGTGAGGCGAAAACAGAGAGTGCTGTTATCAATATGTTTTCCCTTATGAGCCACACTAATAAACCCGAATAGTTTTATATGAAAATCGGATTTTCCATTTTAAGTCTGTTTTTGATTTTGTTAAGTCCACGTGCGCAGGCGCAAATGTTTTCCTGTGAAACAACGTACATGGAAAGTTGCGTGGGTCCAAAGGCTCACCTAAAAACCGCAATTGAATCCTGCGAACTGGAAATGAAGGCGGCCAAGTGCGATGAGTGGTTCAAGGATCGCCCCCAGGCATCTGGTGCAAAACGTACTTGTGATCCGATAGAAGTTTGTCCAATGCCTGCAAAAATCACTTCATTAGCAGAGTCTTGTGCGGATGGGGTGTGGAATAGTTCCGTGGATCTGGTGAAAGGTGCAATTGATTTTGTGGTGGGCAGTTCCAAGGTGTCACCTGAGGTCAAAGCGCGCGAGGACTATTTTAAAAAATGTGTCAGTCCTGAATGTAAAATAGAAATGTTAGGCCCTTATGCTGACTTGTTTACGCTTGAAGAAATTGCGGGTACAAAAGACACGAAACTGAATCCTGACGATGTTCAAAATCAAGTTTACTTAAATGGCTACAGCTCGAAAACTTTATATCGGATGCTGCAGGAAAAGCTGCGTAAGCGTGCCCAAAATGGAAATTCATCTGATCTTTGGATAGAGCCCTGGTCAGGAAATCCTGCAGCTCCCAAAAGATCGGTTGATGATTTGGTTCAGGAAGTCATGACCGCTTCGGGCATGAGCAATACTGCCTGCTATAGACCTGAAAAAGTATATGAAGCGCGATGCTATGCTTTGGCGTCGGTCTTGGATCCATTGGCAGCCTCGGTGGCTATTTTGCGAATTAAAAAAATCTCCGGACTTCTTCATGCAACTGATCAGAAGCGAATCGCCAAAGCTGTAAAACGGGACGAGCATGTTGCTAATAATGTCATGCGGGGATCCACAATTGATGTGGAGGAATTCAAGAAAAGCACAGCAGGTATCTGGGCGGATAAGAATCTAACCGATCAGCAAAAAGCGCAGGCGGTATTTTCAAAATACTATGAGATGAGAACTGCGAACTTGGATTCTTATTTGAAAGGGCATGCCGACAAGGTCATTGGTGACGTTCAGTATGTAAAAGGATCCAAAGGCCAGTACAACATGGTGACGCAAAAAATTCTAATTGGCAGTGATTATGTCGACGTACCGGTGAATCACTATTTGACTCTGGCGCACGAGTTTGAGCACGTCGTTCAATACCCGGAGCGGACTTCTTTCATTACTCGCCATCTGGCAAGTACCCTGGAACAAAAGCTCACGAAATCAGAACGTCCTCCTGGTGTGAATTCACGACTTCAAGCTGAATTTGAAGCCATGAGCAGTCAATGGGACTTTTTGCAATCCGTCCCTCAAGAAGTCCGTGATCGCTCCGTTGAGATGATTCGGTCCAATTCAAAAATTCCCCAAAAAGTTAAAGAAGCTTCAATTGCGGACATTCAAAACGCAAACCTAAGCCGGGCAGACTATTTAAAGGCTGTCGCAGGCAAGCATGGATACACAACGTACCAAATGAGAGAGCAGAAGAAATCAGCCATTGGTTTTTCTATAATGATGCAGTTTGCTGCAGATGGCGCTACGGATCTTAAGCAAAAGTCGTATGAAAAGGAGCTCAATGATCGCCGGAAAGAGCTCGAAAGTAAGGGAATTCTCCAGCCGTTTTCTTCCGATGGGAAGATGTTTGGAACACCTTAAAGGATTGACTTAAAAGGAAATTCCGCAATACTGAGCTGGCCATGGCTCTTCGTATAGACACTCAAATCATGTATCTTAAAGGAGTGGGCCCGAAACTCGGGGACCTGTTCGCTCGTAAAGGTTTAAAGACCTTGCGGGATCTTTTTGAGTTCTATCCACGCGCTTTTGAAGATCAGCGTGCCGCCCGCAATATTGCAAGCCTTCGTCCCGGTGATATCGTCAGTATCAAAGCGACAGTAGTTTCCGTTCACGGCGTGAACATCGGGCGCACCACACGCAAAATGTACGATGTGGTCGTGCGCGATGCCTCGGGGCAAATTCACTGCAAATACTTCCGCGTACCTTACAAAGGCTACTTTGAAAGATTCAAACCATTTTCTGAAGTGCGTGTGGTCGGCAAGGTTATCGAGTACCGTGGGCGAATCGAGTTTCATCATCCCGACATTCGTGACATCGATCCTGAAGAGGAAAATCAGGATGCTTTGATTCCGCTCTATACGGAAATTGAAGGTCTGGCGACAGCCAAGATCATGAAGCTGATTCGTGCGGGCCTTGGGCAAATTGAAGAGTGGCCGGCAGAAGCATTGCCTAAATGGATGCGCGAAAAGTATGACCTGAAGCCGCGTAAAGATGCTTTGATGGAGATTCATAATCCGAATCCAGCAAGGGCTCAGGAATACACCGAAGTAAAAAGCTCTGCTCAGCGTAGATTGATTTTTGAAGAGTTCTTTTGGCTGGAGTTGTTCCTGGCTGCCAAGAAAACCGGATTTCAAAAAGAAGCTGCACCTCTGATCCAGAATGAAGGAAAAAAGTATTCCGCTTTGGAAAAGTCTTTGCCGTTTCCATTAACGGGCGCTCAACAGCGCGTGTTTGCCGAAATCAAAACTGATTTGGAAAAAGGCCATCCTATGCATCGTCTGGTGCAGGGGGATGTGGGGAGCGGGAAAACTTTAGTAAGCTTCATGGCTGCCGTTTATGCCGCTGAAAGTGGCTTTCAAACCTGCCTCATGGCACCCACGGAAATTCTGGCCGAGCAGCACTACAAAAACGCCAAAAAACTGCTAACGCCATTGGGAATCAGCGTGTCCTTGCTGGTTGGAAAAACCAAATCAGCGGAACGCAAACAAGTCCTTCTGGATCTAGCCAGCGGTGAAACCGATCTGATCATCGGAACTCATGCTTTGATCGAAGAAGAAGTGCGTTTTGAGAATCTGGGCCTTGCCATCATCGACGAACAACATCGTTTCGGTGTTGAACAACGTGGTATCCTGAAAAACAAAGGAAACTCGCCCCATTTTCTGGTGATGACTGCAACGCCGATTCCAAGAACCCTGGCGATGACGGTTTATGGCGATCTGGATGTTTCAATCATTGATGAAATGCCTCCGGGACGCAGCCCGATTCAAACCCGCGCGATTTTTGAAAACAAGCGCAGTCAGGCTTTGCAATTCATGCTTGAGCAATTGCAAAAAGGCCGTCAGGCGTATTTTGTTTATCCTTTGGTGGAAGAATCTGAAAAGATTGACTTAAAAAATGCCGTTGAAGAGTTTGAAAAACTTAAGGTGCAGTTTCCGAAAGTAAAGTTCGGATTGCTACACGGAAAAATGAAGCCCGATGAAAAAGATGCGGTGATGGATCAGTTCCGCCGTCATGAAATTCAGGTCCTGGTTTCAACGACGGTCATCGAGGTCGGTGTCGATGTACCCAATGCCAATATCATGATCATTGAGCACGCCGAGCGTTTTGGCTTATCTCAGCTGCATCAGTTGCGTGGCCGTGTCGGGCGGGGAGAACACAAGTCTTTCTGTATTCTGATCATGGGTTATGCCGTCTCCGAAGAAGGAAAGATGCGCACCGAGTTCATGGAAAAAACCACTGATGGTTTTAAAATTTCTGAATTTGACCTTGAGATGCGTGGACCTGGTGAATTTATGGGCACTCGCCAGTCGGGACTTGCCGGTTTCAAGATGGCAAATCTGGTTCGTGATATGGAGATTTTGCAGCAAGCGCGCGAAGCCGCTTTTGAAGTTTTAAGAAAAGATCCGTCCTTGGTTTGGCCCGACAACCGACCGATGCGTGATGAATTATTACGCGAACACGGTCCGGCCGCACTTGCCTCGATCGCATAAAGTATTAGCACTGCCGATTGATTTGGCATTTTCCTGATTTAGTTACCACTGCTCTTAGAGGCATGGTAAGCATCCACCCCTTATGCATCTTGATGAACACAACATTGACGACGGATTACGCAATCCGAAACCGTCGCGCGTCCCTTTGCGCGTCGATGATGAAAAAATACGCAAAGAGCTGTTCTCTGATTCAGCCCAGCTTCTTGCGAAAATTCGCAAGCTTGAAAAAGACCACTCTGACTTTCAACTCTGGGATCAGACGCTTTTTCAGGATTGGCGAAATCTAAACTTTCGCGATGAGATTCACGAACTCGAACTTCTGCAAAAAAGACACAGAATTCTGACCACTTTTGAAGTGCACCTTAATTACGTCGCCACCACTTCCAGTGTAACCTTACAGCAGGCGTACAACATGCTGAAAGAGGAGGAAAGCCAGTATCAATCAGGTGATGATATCTGGAGATTTGTGATTGATAACCTTCGCAAAGGACGGTTTCAAACAGCCGTGCAAAGTCCTTCGCAAAACCCGGCTGAAGATGAGCCCGTCGATTTTGCCGAGATCTTCTTCAAAGACGATTCTGTTTTGAGCGGTCTTAAGCGCCGCGCGCGTTCTGTTTATCACTATTTAAATGATATTGATGACGGTAAAATGGTGCAGCATCTGGAAGTGCCCATGGCGGGTTATCGACTTTTCAAGGAAAGCCTGCAAATCGCAATGAAGTGCGGGGACTGGCGCCTGTTAGGCCGTGTGTGGAAAACCGCAAGTCCCGCCTATCAACAGCGCTACCTGCGAAACCTGCCTCTGCATTTGAAAAAGTTCCTGAAAAAAATCATCGACGAAAACGAGCATGAAGAGGCTTTGCAGCAGGAGCAAAGTCGTCAGAAGGATGTTCTGCTTCAAACTTATAACAAACTCTCCAGATGGCTTCACCCGGATCGCCAGCGGGATCAGTCTATTGAGCAGCAGCAATGGGCATCTATTAAGTGGCAGCGCGTGCAGGCGGCTTATGATCGCAGAGATGAAGCGGCTTTGAGGCGCATTGATCTTTTATGCCGGGCTGAAACCGGGCAGTTAAATGATCTGACGGTGGATGAAATTCAACAGAGTTCGTTGATTCTAAAAGAGGAGTTCGAAGCGTTGCAGGAAAGTCTTGTTACCTGTCGTAAGCATCCGGCATGGCGCTTTTCCAGTCGTCGCAGTTATACTGCTTTGAAAAATCAAGTTCACCAGGATTTGCAAAAACAACTAAAGCCCTTGCGTGCGCAGGTTTTGGTTTTTGAAGAGACTCTGAAGGGCTTTGCGAGTTCTCAAGGACAGTGATGTCGCTTTGAAAATTTTAAATTTTCGATGTTGCATTAGGGAACATTTGTATCCTATCCTTTGAGTAGAGCTGTTTGGATAACGGCTCTAGTACACAAGGATGTGTTCAAAATGACAAAGCGTTCCATCAGCCTGTTGGCTGTTTCTATTCTATTTTCATCGGCGGCATTTGCTGCTGTTCCTCAGTATAAAGTGAATATGCGTGTTGGCTTAAAAGGTGCTGCACCCATCTCTATTAATACAGTTACGAAATCCGGTAAGAAAGCATACATCAGTGAGTTTTCTGACGATGGACAAAGCGAAACTGTTGTCGAAGTGATGGCACGCAAATCCAAGCAAAACAGCAAAGACGGTCTTTACATGGATGTGACGGTGACGAAACGTGTTCGTGGGCAGAAGAGAATCTCTGAGCGCACACAAGTGTTTGCACCCAACAATCAAGAGACCGAGTTTGGGATGAACTCCAAAGGTCGGATGATGGGCAACATGTCTCTTGCCGTCATGGCGCATCAACTTTAAATCGCAAATGTTAAGTTCTTTACATTAAAGAGTTGCTCATGATGCAATTCCCCGCAGAGGGGGAATTTATGCAAAGATGGACTCATCTTATGGTTACGTCAGCACTTGTGGCTTCGGTTGCAAGTCCGGCATATGCGGGGAGCTTGTTAAGATTCAATTCGGGAACAGTGAATCCTGGATCGGACATTCAAACTTCATCATTGGTGGCAGATCAATCTGTCGGCGATTACATCGTTCAATTTTCAAATAAAATCACTTCCAAGGATCGCGCAGCTCTTGAAGCTCGCTTTGAAGTCTTTGGTTACCTTCCGGATGATGCGTTGGTTGTTCGCGGAACTTCTTCAGACTTGAATTCTTTCCGTCAAAATCACGCGGGCGTTTACGCAGTTGTGAAGTATCAAGCTCAGTACAAAATCAGCAATGATATCATGCCAGTAAGCGTATTTAATAAAGATCAGTCTCAAAGTGTTTTGATTCAGATTTTCAAAGCTGCAGACTCTAAGTCTGTAGTTCCTGCTTTGAAAAAAATGAAAGCAGAACTTCAAGTTGTGAACGGTAAGTCTATTGTAGCCTTGGTTTCTCGTTCTCAAATCTACAAAATCGCAAACCTGACGGGTGTTGAACACATCCAAAGCACTCCACAGATCACAACAATGGATTTCCCATTGGATCAACAAATGGATGTTACGGTTAAAGGTGCCGGCGATTACTCAGACATCACAGGTAACGAAACGGGAACTCAAGTTATGAAATTTGATTCCGCTTGGAACCTGGGTCTAACAGGTCGTGGTCAAATCGTATCCATGGCTGATACAGGTTTGGATTCTGGTGACGTTAACCAAATCGCTTCTGACTTTTCCGGTGCGGTAAAATCAGGCTACGCGTTTGGTTTGTGGTCCAGAACTTGGGAAGATCCAATGGGTCACGGAACTCACGTTGCAGGTTCTATCATGAGCCGTGGTACTGCTTCCGGTGGTCGCCTTAAAGGTGGCGCTTATGATTCCATGATGGTTGCTGAAGGCATGTGGTCCAAGATGCTAAATGGTTTAGGAGTTCCTTCTAAGCTTGCAGATTTGTTTGATAAAGCAAACAACGACGGCGCACGCGTTCACTCCAACTCTTGGGGCGCAGTTAAAAATTTCGGTGCTTACGACGGCATGGCAGTTCAGGTGGATGAGTGGATGTCCAACAACCCTGATATGCTTGTGATCTTTGCTGCTGGTAACAGCGGTGTGGATGCAAACAAAGACGGTCGTATCGATGGTGGTTCTATCGGAACTCCAGGAACTGCGAAAAACGTTTTGACTGTGGGTGCTTCCAAAAACAGAACTAAAACGGGTGGTATTCAGGTTCCAGTTAGCAAACTTCGTGCAGCAGCTGAAGTCTGGTCTGCAGAGCCGATATTCTCTTCCATGTTGTCTGACCGTGAAGACGGTATCGCGATGTTCTCTTCCCGTGGTCCAACATTGGACGGTCGTGTGAAGCCGGAAATCGTGGCTCCAGGTACAAACATCCTTTCCAACCGTTCTCATATAAAAGATGCTTCTCCACTTTGGGGTGCCTACAATGATGATTACGCTTGGTCCGGTGGTACTTCCATGGCGACTCCGCTGACTGCGGGTGCGGTGGCAATTGCCCGTCAAATGTTGATTGAAAAATGGGGAGTTCAAAACCCATCTGCAGCGGCTTTGAAAGCAATGATCATGCACTCTGCTGATGATATGTACCCAGGTCAATTCGGTGAGGTTGGTGCAGCTCGTGGTCAGGAGATCCTGACTCGCAGACCAAACTCTGACGAAGGTTATGGTCGTGTGAACATGGATAACATGGTTCAGATGATGAAAAACACGTTCGTTGCTGACAACCGTGAGGGCGTAGCGACGGGCCGTGAAGAAGTGCTTGAGTTCCAGGTTCAGGAATCCAGCAAAATCTACGCAAACTTGGTTTGGACCGATGCTGCAGGTTCAGCGAATGCTGCTAAAGCTCTAGTTAATGACCTTGATTTGGTATTGGTTGGTCCAAATGGTTCCATCACTATGAACGATCACATCAACAATAACGAAATGATTGAAACGACGATTCCTGCAGGCAAATACAAGCTTGTGGTTAAGGGTGCGAACGTTCCTGCTGGTAAAAACGGTGGCCGTCAGCCTTATGCCCTTGTTTTCAGCGTTAAGTAGATCTGTTTAAGCTTTAATCGATTATTGATTAAATAGCTGAAATTATTGAGTAAAGGCCCCATCTTTGATGGGGCTTTTTTCGTTCCAAATCTTCTGAAATCTTTTCCAATGCGCCGCTCTGGTTTGATAACTCGTGTCATTTTTGATAGAAGTAGCAAGGTCATTAGTGGAGGTGTTCCGGATGCTCACGTTTAATATCGGCGATAATGCAGTTTATCCTGGCTATGGCGTAGTTAAAGTTGTCGCTATCGAGACGAAAGAGATGCTTGGCACTAAAATCTCGTTCTACAACATGCAGTTGGTAGATACGGGCCTTAAGATCATGATCCCAACTACAAACGTTAAATCAGCGGGCCTTCGCCCTATCATCTCCAAAGATGAAGCTGCACGCGTTGTAGGCATTCTTAAAGAAAAAGACGTTAAAATCGACAACCAAACTTGGAACCGTCGTTACCGTGAATACATGGAAAAGATCAAAACTGGTTCTGTATTCGAAATCGCTGAAGTTTTACGCGATTTATTCCTTTTGAAAGCAGATAAAGAGCTTTCCTTTGGTGAGCGCAAGATGCTTGATTCCGCTCGTTCCCTTTTGTTGAAAGAGCTGACTTTGGCAACTTCTGAAGCTGAGCTTTTCAATGAAGAAGAAGTGAAAGCGATCTTCGGGATTACTGGTTAATTCTGGACGATTTTAAAATTTCATATTAGGTTTAAGGCTCGGAAATTCCGGGCCTTTTTCTTTTTTTGGGAGTCGACTCAATGCCCTCACAAGCCTCTTCTAAAGTTCGCGTTCGTTTTGCACCTTCTCCAACTGGTTATTTGCACGTTGGTGGCGCTAGAACTGCCTTGTACAACTATCTTTTTGCCAAGAAAAATGGCGGCGAGTTCATTCTGCGTATCGAAGACACGGACGAGGCGCGCTCTACTCAAGAATCTTTGCGTGGTGTGGTTGATGACCTGGTTTGGTTGAATCTTTTGTGGGCCGAGGGCGTGGATCCGGTCACTTTGAAAGATCAAGGACCTAACGGTCCTTACAAACAAAGCGAGCGCATGGATATCTACAAGAAGATTGCCGAGCAGCTTTTGGCTGAGGGCAAAGCTTATTACTGCTTCCTGACTGACGAAGAAATCGAAAAGCAGCGTGAAGCGCAGATGAAAGCAGGCGGGCAGCCGCACATTCAATCTCCGTATGCGGATTGGACTTTGGATCAAGCCAAAGCCAAAATGGCCGAGGGCGGAACTCCGCCAGTGGTGCGTTTTAAAACCAAGCACCTTAAAAAAGACTATATCTTTACTGACATTGTTCGCGGTGAGGTGAAGTTCCCATCCGACATGGTGGGGGATTTCGTTCTTCTTCGTGGTGGCGGTATGCCGGTTTATAATTTCTGCTGTGTGGTGGATGATCATTTGATGAAAATGACCCACGTATTCCGCGCGGAAGAACATCTTCCAAATACTCTTCGTCAGTTGATGATTTACGAAGCGATGGGCTGGAAAGCGCCTGAGTTCGGTCACATGGCTTTGATCCTGGATGAAGACCGTCAAAAACTTTCTAAACGTAAAGGTGCTGTGGCTTGTGGTCAGTTGAAAGACGAAGGCTACCTGGCTTCTGCGGTATTGAATTTCATCGCTCTATTGGGTTGGTCACATCCTGAAGGTAAAGAGATCATGTCAGTTGATGATATGGTTTCAGCATTTGATATCTCTCGCTTGAATCCATCGGGCGCGATCTTTGACCGCGTGAAATTCAAGTGGATGAATGCACAACATCTTCGTGCTCTTCCAAATGCAGAGTTGTGGAAAGCGATTCAACCGTTCCTGGCTCGCGAGAAAATGGAATTACCTGCAGATCCGGTTTGGCAGGACAAGTCTTTGAACTTGTTTAAGCCCTACATGGAAGTTTTGGCAGACGCGATCACTTTGTATCGTCCTTTGAACGACAACTCTTACGTGATCCAACCGGATGCGGAAGAAGTGATGAAGCTTGAAACGACGAAAGCCGTTTTGACGACTTGGAAAGAATTGGTTCAGGCACACAGTGCTGAATACATGACAGAGGAAGAATTCCTTAAAATCCAGGACGAAGTAAAAAACAAAACGGGTGCTAAAGGTAAAAACCTATTCCAGCCAATTCGCGTGGCAGTAATCGGTCAACCTCACGGAGCAGAACTAAAAATCCTGGTTCCACTAATGAAAAAGCAATCCCTGGTAGCCCGCGCTGAAAAAGCCCTAGCCACCCTGTAAGGTACGGACACACTTTTGGTAGCAATAGTGTGTCAAAGTGGTCTTGGGTAAATAGTTGAAGTTTGAATATATATGATGCGGATGCACTACCAAAAGTGTGTCCGTACCTTTTGAGGAAGTTATGTCATTGAAGATTTATAATTCGCAGTCACGTCAGTCTGAGGAGTTTGTTCCTTACGATCCAAAGCATGTGAAAATGTACGTGTGTGGACCGACGGTTTATAATTTCCTGCACGTGGGTAACTTCCGTGGGCCTGTTGTGTTTAATATGGTTCGCAATTGGCTGGAGTACTTGGGTTATAAAGTGACCTATGCACTGAACTTTACGGACGTGGATGACAAGATCATCAATAAGGCAAATGAACTGGGCATGCAGCCTGGTGAAGTGTCTGAAAAGTACATTGCGGAATACAAAAAAGATTTTGCAAGTTTGGGACTTCGTGCACACGACATGAACCCTAAGGTGACTGAACACATGGAAGACATTCTTTCCATGGTGGGTACCCTGATCGACAAGAAAGTCGCTTACGAAGCTCAGGGCGATGTTCTTTACTCTATCGAATCATATAAGGATTACGGCAAGCTGAGTGGTCGTCACACTGACGAATTGCTGGCGGGTGCGCGTGTTGAGGTGGACGAGAAAAAACGTTCACCGATGGACTTTGCTTTGTGGAAGGCTGCCAAACCTGGCGAAATCTCCTGGCCGTCTCCGTGGGGACCGGGGCGTCCCGGTTGGCACATCGAGTGCTCGGCGATGATTAAAAATATATTCGGTGATCAGATCGACATCCACGGTGGTGGTATGGATTTGATTTTCCCGCATCACGAAAATGAAATTGCTCAGTCGGAAGGCTGCACAGGCAAGCATTTCGTGAAGTACTGGATGCACAATAATATGTTGAACTTTGGGGGACAGAAAATGTCCAAGTCCCTGGGTAACATCGTGTCCCTGCGGGATTTTGTAAGCATGTACAATGCCGAAATCTATAAGTGGATGATTCAATCTGTTCACTACCGCACGATGAGTGAGTTCGGTGATGCAGCGGTTGATCGTGCGATTTCCGGTTTAGCTCGCGTTTATTCTTCCTTGGCGATGGCGGAAAGTTATCTGACTTCCGAGGCCACGCAAGTGGATGCGGGTTTTGCGAAAATCACCGATGAAGCCTGGAAAAAAGTGGAAGCGGCAATGAACGACGACTTCGGAACTCCGGAAGTGTTTGCGACGATGTTTGAAGTGGTTCGCCAGTTCAATAATCAGGTTCGCCGCGGAATGAAAGCGAATCCTGCGATCCAGGGTAAAGCTTTGGCATTCAGTCAGTTCATTAAGCGCGTTGGGGCGGTGATGGCTATGTTCCAAGAACCAGCAGGCGAGTTCCTGACAAAACTTGATAACATGCTTTTGGATAAAGCAGGGATCAAGCGTGCGGACGTGGATGCTGTTGTGGCAGAGCGTTCCCAAGCGCGTGCGAATAAGGATTTTGCGAAATCCGATGAACTACGCGATAAACTGGTTGCCATGAATATTTCTATAAGTGATACGCCGGAAGGCTCCTTCTGGGAAGTCACTAAATAGAGAATAGAAATTTGATTTCAGTAAATGAATGAAGGGCTTCGCAAGAAGCCCTTTTCTTTTAGAGTGGCTGTCTTAGTTTTTCCGGGGTTGCCGTGATTTTCACGGCCAGCGATTTTACCAGCTGCCCACAGTACACGATGCCCAAGCTGCTCCACATCAGGATCACTCCGTCAAAAGGGGCGCGGAAGCGGTTTTCCGATTTAAATATGTAGACGGTAAAGAAGATTGTCAGGATCAGCAAGGCGCTTACTTCAGCATAATCATTACGACGTTGTGCATAGGCTAAAGCTCCCAACATCGCTAGTGGCAGCAGTCCCCATTCAAATACCGGGGCCCAGATATCATATAAGAATCCAACTTTAGAACCTGAGATCGGCCATGTGCTGTTGCCATAGAAGAGATAATTTATGAATCGGAGACTTTCGACCATAACCCAGGGATTCTGACGAACGCATTCAGCACCGGCTTTCCAGAAATACGCCTGATCTGTGAAAGGGCGATCCCATTTCTTGGATGCGGTTTCATTTAAGGTTACGAAGAGCGGCGACATCCAGGAAGAGCCCGATGAGTCCGCGTTGTTTTTCCAAGGGCATTTTCCCTCGACAAAATTTAAAGCACCCGCAGTTGGACCCCATTGCATTTTTTGATAGGCAAGTTTTGTAAACACCAGATGGGGAGTCATCACCACTAAGCAGCCGACAGCCATCATCGACACTTTGACTATGGCTTTTTTTATTTGAGCGCGCTCGCGATATAAAAGCCACAAGCTAAACGCCGGAATAAAGAAAGCGTGATTACCTTTAAAGTAAAACGAAAGCATCAGTAGTAAACCGACGATAAAATAATCGCGCAGTCTGCTTGAATCCAGCGCTTTAGAGATCCACCACAATGTGGCCATGATCAGAAAGCTATAAGGGGATTCAGCCATGTAGCGAGCAGTAAACCCTATTTGCGGAACGTCCAATGCTACAAAGGTTAAGGTTAGAAAAGCTGCGGCTCTGCCGAAATTTTTTAAGACTAATAGGTAGGCTAGAAGCATCGTGCCCAAGGAGACAAAGATGCTGATCCATTTATGAAGCTCCCAATCACCCAGTAGACGGAGAGCCAATCCATAAACCGTGTAACCAATCGGCTGAAAAGTTTGGCCTGCATCGAAGGAGCCTTTCATCATTTGGACGCCACGCTGAAAGTAGGCACCCATGTCGGAAAATAAAAACATCTCCGGAGGCATCGCTATGTGTGTGGTCCAGAATCGCAGCAAGAACCCCACAATGAAAATACCAATCACGGGAATTTTCCAACGATCCTGCTTTTCAGGAAGTTTAGCCCAAAGCATTCCGACCAGTGCTAAACTTAAAAGCATCAATCCAAATAAAAGCTGTGGCGAAGACCAGTCTTTATCCAGGTAAAAACCAAAACTGCCACCGAAAGAGTCCCCCGTCAGATTCCAAGTGGTCGGCCTGTTCATGACATCAGTTTTTGAAACCAGAGCTAGGCCACGCTCGTTGTTACAGCGTGCATCTGGCGAAGACGGCAGTCCCCATTGGGTATCATTGGTGGAAAGACTATTTATGCAGCTCGCGGTGCGCAGGCGAAACTTTTTTAGATTAAAAAAGGAAGGAAGATAGGAAGCTCTGGTGTTGAACTTCACCCAAAAAAGCCCCCCATGATCGGGATTGTAATCCTTAAGAACTATCGAAGAAGCAGCCCCGCGTTCCGCCTCAAGATTTGGGCGCACGATTTCAATGTTTTCCATTTTTGGCGTCAGAAGTTGAAACCAGTTTAAGCAGACAATGGCGACAAAAAGGCTAAACCAAAAAAGACGTGTTCTTGCAAATTCCATGACCGAAGCATTTAGCCAAGGTCATGGCGAGCGGCAAGTTACTAGAATTTCATTATTCCAGAATCAACTCGTGGGATTTGTCTTTTTCGATCTCGTCGGGGTTCATTAATTGCGGGCGGTGTTTGCCAGTGACGAATGCTTCGATTTGGTTGGCATAAAACGGGGAGAGCATGTGGCCTGAGATCCCGATTGGATTGATGCCCCAGCTATGCATTACGTTTGCAAAATCCACCACGCGACGGGTGGATGCACCTGCGGTCACGTTGAAGTCACCTCCTAAAGCGCGGGCTTTGTTGTTGGTGATTTCATTGTAAGCTCCGCCCATGGGGAATGGTCCCAAATTGAAGATAGCACTGAGCGGTTTTTCGCGGCCCAATGGATGAATGTAAGTGATAGTATGAAGCTTGCCCCACATCGGAGGCTCGGACCATTTTGCAAAGGTATTGCGCAAGCCCTCAATGAAAGCCACTTCCGGTTTTACCAATTCCCACCACGGGGACTTTTCATTTTGCGTGACTCGTTCAAAGAACATCCAGGAATGGGGAGTGCCCAGATAAGCATCGCGCTGGCCTTCCAAAGGAGCCAACATCAACAAAAGACTTTCGTTGATCCACGTGTAGTACAGGCTGGCTTCGCGAGAGTTTGCATCTGAATTAAGATTCCAGTTTTTCAGTCGTTCCAACCAGGGGCCAAATTGTTTTTGCTCCTCGGCTGAAAGTTTCAGATAACCCATCATTTTTTCCAGCAACACGGCATTCGCCAGATTCAGATTCTTCACTTGCAAGGCTTGCATCTCTTCTGCTGACCATTTGTCTTTTTTAGAAAGCTCTGCCAGTAAGGTGTTTTGGCGATCTGCACTTTGCCAGTCGCCGCGAATCTCTGAATCTATTCCGGCGGGGCGTGTGTTCGCAGTCACGATCACGCCAGAAGCCGGATTTACAGAGTGAGGTTTTTCATCCCAGCTTAGAACACGTTTGTATTCGTCATTTAAGCTTGCGCCGTCCAATATCAGTTCTGAATTTGGATTTCCTTTAACTGCCACTTCACCAAACATCCACCACGCGATGTTTTCTGCATCAGCGTACATTACGTTTAAACCCGGCGCTGTGCCAGTTTTCAAAGCGTTTTCAAATGTCTTCATATCCTTAGCTTCGCCCATTTGATACAGGGCTTGCAAAGGGTCGTTGTTCACATTGTGAAAGGCCCATTTCAAAGACAGATCCGAATCAATCACATGGTTCATCAACGGCCCATGAGGAGTTTCGATAATTTCAATCGTGACAGGCTCTTGCTTTTTTACCGCAATCGTTTCCACGCGGGTTTGGTAAGCCTGCGGTTTGTGATTATAAAGCACAGTCTTATTCGTGCGATCAATGCTTTCGCGGTAAAGATCCATGTCATCAGTTTGTGACATCGTGAATCCCCAGGCGTGATTCGGCGTGTGACCTAAGATTGCAAAAGGCACCAAGGGCAGGAAGTGACCATAGATTTCAAAATCAGGTGAGTGGATGTGGGCTTCAAACCACACGGAAGGATGAGAGAAAGCGATGTGGGGGTCGTTGGCAAAAATACTTTTACCGCTGGCAGAGCGCGCTGGCGACAAAAGCCACGCGTTGCTGCTATCAAAAAGTGTCGCAAACGGAGCATGCTCAGCCACCTGCCACAGCGGACTTAGATCCACATTCCCGGCGTACTTAAGCGGAGTTTTTAACTGGTCGTTACGAAGTTCCTGAAATTGTTTGTGGGGGAATTTTTTCGCCAGGATCGTCATCATCGGATCCGTTCTAAGTGCAATTCCAAAGCTGTATGCGATTTGTCCCGTCATCACATAAGCATCAATCGGTGTAAACGGACGAATCGTTTTAATTCCCAAAATAGCCAGATCATAAGGAATCGGGCGAGTGGACGCATATTGATTTGCGCCGTCACAGAAAGCTTCCATCAACTCCCACTGTTTTGAGTCAAAGGTGCCATCTTTGCGTTTTTTTTCGATCACTTTTGCAGCAGTTTGTTTAAGCCCCAGGCTGCGGTATAGCATGTCGGATTTTAATGTTTTTTCACCGATGACTTCGGAAAGTTCCCCTTGAGTTTGGCGGCGGCCCATTTCCATCTGGAACAGACGTTCGCTGGCCATCACATAACCCAAAGCTCTAAAAGCGTCTGTTTTGTTCTGAGCGAAAATATGAGGGATGCCGACGGAATCGCGCTGAATTTTTACCGGAGCTGAGAGATTTTCAATATCGATTTTGCCATCCAAAGGAGCCAAAGAGCGGCGCATGAAGATATAAGTGCCAGCAAGAACCAAAAGAAGCAGAAGAACCAGGTAGCGCAGGGATTTTTTCAGAAATTTCATAGGTCCCACTGTCACAAAGACCAGGGCTTCAGGCAAGCCCGCAAGATGTCACTATGCAAAACGATTTCGTAGAGCGCCACTAGCGAATCGTATACTGTTTGTGCTACGATTGGAGGGATGGCCAAAACCTATAAAAAGAACTTTCAACTGGTGTCTGAGTTTAAACCTTCTGGAGATCAACCCAAAGCGATCGAGCAGATGGTGGAAAATATTGGTGCGGGACTAAAACATCAAACTCTGTTGGGTGTGACGGGTTCCGGTAAGACCTTCAGCATGGCGCATACGATTGCGCAGATCAATGAACCTGCTTTGGTGCTCGCACCAAATAAAACGCTGGCAGCGCAGCTCTATGCGGAATTTAAAGAGCTTTTTCCAAATAATGCGGTCGAGTATTTCGTCAGTTATTACGATTACTATCAGCCGGAAGCTTACATTCCATCGACAGATACTTACATCGAAAAAGACTCTGCTATTAACGAACAAATCGATCGCATGCGCCACTCCGCCACGCGTTCCTTGTTTGACCGTCGCGATGTAATTATCGTGAGCTCCGTTTCTTGTATCTACGGTTTGGGTTCGCCGGAGGCCTACGAAGGCATGATGATTCAGATCGTTTCAAATACCGAGCTGAAACGGGATCATCTTTTACGTGAACTAATACGTGTACAATATCAGCGTAACAACGTGGACTTCTCGCGCGGAACGGTGCGGGTTCGCGGGGATAACGTGGAAATCTTTCCTCCGTACGAAGAAGATCGCGCGATCCGCGTGGAGTTTTTCGGCGACTTTGTCGAAAGATTATCATGGATTGATCCCTTGACGGGGCAGGTATTGGAAGAGATCGATCAAATCGGTATCTATCCAGGAAGTCACTATGCGACCGGTGATGATAACTTAAAACGTGCGATTAAAACTATTCAGGACGAGCTACGCGATCAGTTGCAGCACTTAAACCAGAATCTGAAATTTCTGGAAGCACAACGTCTGGAGCAACGCACGTACTACGATATCGAGATGATGGAGCAAATGGGCTTCTGTCAGGGGATCGAAAACTACTCGCGCCACTTAACCGGTCGTGGACCGGGCGAGCCACCTCCGACATTGCTTGAGTACTTCCCTAAAGACTTTATTACTTTTATCGACGAGTCCCACGTAACTGTCCCGCAAATCGGGGGCATGTATCGCGGCGACCGTGCACGTAAGTCGACCCTGGTTGAGCACGGTTTCCGTATGCCATCTGCTTTGGACAATCGTCCTTTGAACTTCCAGGAGTTTGAAAAAATGATGGATAAGGTTGTCTATGTGTCTGCGACACCGGGCAACTATGAGCTGGAAAAGTCGGAAGGGATCATCGTTGAACAAATCATTCGTCCAACGGGATTGATTGATCCGGTCGTGGAAGTGCGCCCGGTGAAACATCAGGTCGATGATCTACTTAAGGAAATTCGCGAGCGTATCAAATTAAAAGAACGCGTTTTGATCACGACGCTGACGAAACGTTCCGCTGAAGATCTAACCGAGTACTACGAGAATCTTGGAATTAAGATCAAGTACCTGCACAGTGATATCGATACGATCGAGCGTTCAGAAATCCTGCGCGATTTGCGTCTGGGTGTTTTTGACGTGTTAGTCGGTATCAACTTACTAAGAGAAGGTTTGGATATCCCTGAGGTGAGTCTGGTGGGGATTACGGATGCCGATAAAGAAGGCTTCTTAAGATCCGAGCGCTCCCTGATTCAAACTATCGGTCGTGCGGCCCGTAACTTAAACGGCCGGGTTATTCTGTACGGCGATACGATTACGGAAAGTATGCGCAAAGCGATCGGGGAAACTGAGCGTCGTCGCCGCATTCAACAGGAGCATAATGAAGCCCATGGTATTACTCCGCAAAGTATTCGCAAAAAAATCCGCGATGGACTTGGGGAAGCGTTCGATGGATCTGTGGGTGGGGCTCCGCTAAAAGGCGAGAACCGTCAGCAGGCGATCATGAACAAGTTTGCCCACGAGCCGGATAAGTTGACGCAGGAAATTGAAAAGCTGCGTGAGAAAATGCGTGCGCTTTCCAAGAAGCTTGATTTCGAAGAAGCAGCGAAAGTTCGTGACGAAATCAAACGTCTGCAGATTTTGGAATTGAATTTGCGCAGTGGCGAAGTTGAGTCCGAAAGTGCTGAGGTGAACAAGAATGGCCTCAAGTAAATTCGACGAAATCCGCGACCGGGTCAGGGAATTCCCCACGCAAAGTGGCGTTTACCTGATGAAAGGTCCCGGGGATAAGATCATCTATATCGGTAAAGCGAAAAGCCTGCGCAACCGTGTGCGCAGTTACTTTACCGATAGCAAGGATCACTCGCCGAAAACGCGCCTGTTGGTTTCAAATATCCTGGAAGTCGAATACATCCTGACGAAAACAGAAGTGGAAGCTTTCTTGCTGGAAGCTTCGCTGATTAAAAAGCATCGCCCCAAGTACAATATTCGTCTGCGCGATGATAAAGCGTATCCGTATATCCGTTTTAGCTGGTCTGAAGACTTTCCGCGACTGTATTTGGCGCGAAAGGTGAAAAAAGACGGCTCGATGTATTTTGGTCCTTACACTTCCGGCTTGGCAGTGCAGGGAACCATTCGTTTTTTGAATCGCACTTTTAAAATCCGTGACTGTACCGATGCGATGTTTACGACTCGCAAACGTCCTTGCATGACCTATCAGATTGGTCGTTGTACAGCACCTTGCGTGGATTATATCACGCAAGAGGAATATAAAAGTGAGGTTGAAGGCGCGAAGCTTTTCTTGAAAGGCCAGAATAAGAAGGTCATCAAAACTCTGAAAGAGAAAATGATGGGGGCCGCTGAAGAAGAAAAATTCGAAGTGGCTGCGCGCTTAAGGGACTCTATTGATTCGATCAAAGCGATCCTGGAAAAACAATCGGTCATTAATGACACCTCTGAAAAAGATCAGGATGCTGTTGGCTATTACGGTGATGAGCGCGGCTGTTTGATCGAGACTGTCCACGTTCGTGCAGGACGCGTGATTGGTACGCGTCCTCACTTCCTGCCACATTTTGATCCGAATGATGCCGTTGAAGATCCACGGGAGTGGATGGTGGACTTCCTGAATCAGTATTACGAGGACAATTTCATCCCGGATGACGTCTTGTTGCCGCTGGATATCGGCAGTGACCTGAATAAATTGATGGAAGAAGTCCTAAAAGAGCGTTCGGGCACAAAGTCTTCAGTGCGCTTTGCAACGGACGAGCGGGGCCGTGCACTGGTGGATATGGCCAATGAAAATGCCAAGGCGCATTTCTTAAAATACGTTTCCAAATCCGAAGAAAAACTGCGCGGGCTTCAGGAAATCAAAGAAAAATTCAATCTGCCAGAAATGCCAAGACGAATCGAGTGCTACGATATTTCGACCTTCCAGGGTGCTGAAACCGTGGCTTCGCAGGTGGTTTTCGAAGAGGGTGTTCCTGCCAAGGATCACTACCGTCGTTATAAAATCAGAACAGTTCAGGGGATC
This sequence comes from Bdellovibrio sp. HCB274, assembly GCF_047306075.1. Lineage (GTDB taxonomy): Bacteria > Bdellovibrionota > Bdellovibrionia > Bdellovibrionales > Bdellovibrionaceae > Bdellovibrio. The sequence goes on along the minus strand of NZ_CP178623.1, from coordinate 2,283,091 downwards.
AATGACTTTGCCTCTATGTACGAGGTTCTAAGTCGTCGTTTCAAACATACCGAATACGAAGATCCTCAGTTGATCGTAATTGACGGTGGTAAGGGGCAATTGTCCCAGGCGATGCGAATCCTGGCTGAAATCGGCCGAGAAGACATTCCGGTGGTGGGCTTGGCCAAAGCCCGCACAGAAAGTGATTTCCAAAAGCAGGAAGTGGAGTCCACGGACGAGAGATTCTTCCTGCCGGGTCGTCAAAATCCGGTGATCTTTAAGAACAACTCCGAGGCCTTGCATATTCTGGTGGGAATTCGTGACGAAGCCCATCGTTTTGCCATCACTTACCATCGTAAGCTGCGCGAAGGGACTTCTTTGGAGAGCGAGCTTGATTACGTCGTGGGACTTGGCGAAAAAAGAAAGAAAACTCTTTTGACTCAGTTTAACTCTATTGATGAAATTAGAATGGCCGATCCAAGTGAGATTGCAAAGCTTAAGGGTTTCCACCGCGTCCTTGCGGAGCGGGTCATTTTGCAATTGAACGAATCGGAAGAAGAAGAAGTCGAAGCCGAGTAATTTCGTTATCGAATAGAGAGTGCATGAAGAATCACGCCATCTTAGTGGGAATCGGTATTTTTTTAAGCCGCATCGCAGGCTTGGTGCGCGAACGTGTTTTTGCCCATTACTTTGGTAACTCGGCCGCAGGTGACGCTTTTAAAGCCGCCCTTAAGATTCCCAACTTCCTGCAAAATCTTTTTGGCGAGGGTGTTCTTTCAGCAAGCTTCATTCCCGTGTACGCCCAACTTTTAGCTAAGAAACACGACGAGGAAGCCGCAAAAGTCGCCTCGGTTATCGGCAGCTTAATGTTCCTGATGACCTCTTTCCTGGTGATTGCGGGTGTGTTTGCCACACCGGTACTGATTGATTTGATTGCTCCGGGGTTCGAGGGTGAAAAACGTCAGTTAACGATTCATATCGTGCAAATCCTTTTCCCGGGCACGGGTTTCCTGGTGATGTCTGCCTGGTGTTTGGGGATCTTAAATTCCCATAAGAAGTTTTTTCTTTCTTATATCGCGCCGGTTATTTGGAATCTGACTATCATTGCCACCTTAATTTTGTGGGGCGAAAAACAGACGCAGTTTGATTTGGCGATCACAGTTGCCTGGGGTTTGGTTGCGGGAAGCTTTTTACAGTTCTTTGTGCAATTGCCTTCGGCTTTGCGATTAGGGAAAAAAATCTGGCCGTCGGTGGATATGAAAATTTCCAGCGTCGCAATAGTCATGCGAAACTTCGTTCCGGTTGTTGTTTCCCGTGGGGTCGTACAGGTCAGTGCTTACATTGACAGTATGCTGGCAAGTTTGCTCCCGACAGGTGCAGTTTCTGCTTTGGCTTACGCCCAGACGCTTTACTTGCTTCCAGTCAGTTTATTCGGGATGAGTGTATCTGCGGCAGAATTGCCTTCGATGTCCCAAGCGGTGGGCAGCGATGAAGAGATTCGTACTTACCTTAAAGGTCGCTTAAATCGCGGCTTGCAACAGATTGCTTTCTTTGTAATTCCCAGCGTAGTTGCGTTCCTGTTGTTAGGGGATTTGATTGTCGGCGCTGTTTTTCAAACAGGTGAATTTGATGCCAGCAACACACGCACTGTGTGGATGGTTTTGATTGGTTCCACGGTGGGCTTATTGGCTTCAACGTTGGGACGTTTGTATTCTTCGACTTTTTACTCCTTAAAAGACACGCGCACGCCGCTTAAGTTTGCGGTTCTTCGAGTGATCGCGACCACAGGTTTGGGAGTGCTCTTTGCCTTTTACCTGCCGAAGTGGTTCGGTCTTTCGCAAGAGTGGGGCACGCCGGGATTGACGGCTTCTGCGGGATTAGCTGGCTGGATTGAGTTCTTCTTTTTACGCAGATCCTTAAACGATAAAATCGGAGCTACGGGTTTGCCTTTGCGATTCCAATTTAAAGTTTGGTCCATCGCTTTGGTTTCGGCAGCGGTTGCCGCTGTCGTGGGTCGTTTTGTTCTGCCACCGGAATGGCATGTGATTCTAAGAGCACTGGGCGCTGTCGCAGTCTATGGCCTGCTGTATTTTGGAATGGGTTATGTCTTCAAGGTCGAGCAGGCCCAGGGCTTTATTCAGAAAGTATTGCGTCGTTTAAAGCTGGTTAAGTAGTCCTAGTAGTACACGCCCCAACCATAAAGATTCAAATACACAGTGCCAGAACTTAGATCAAATCTAAGCTGGCCATTGTGATATCCCTGATACATGGGGCGAAAGCCCACTTGCGTGTAGCAACTTTCACCGGGGCGAAGTTTGCCATAGCAATTGGAGTTAAAACTATAAGCTCCTCCCCAGATCATAACGCCGTGAACCCGGACTGTGCAGTCCGCGTTGTTGGTTAAGCGGAAAGTGGAATACCGTGTGTAGTAGGTCGGGGTGTTGGGAAAGGTGTAGCTGTAGTACTGGGCCATCCCGCTGACATCGTCGATCGTGATTTCAGCGGCAACTGTGGGTTTTTCGACACTCGCATGTATAGAAACGGGAGCTGCGAGGAACACAAAGGCACTAACGGCAATAAACCAAAATGCTTTCATAGGGTCCTCCTAATGAATAGTTTTGTTGAAGAAGAAATTGGTCGCAAAGAATTTTCGTAGTATTCTTTTTTCGTCATGAATGATTCATCCCTGTGGTCGCCACTAAAAATTTCCGTGTATCGCAATTTTTGGATCTGTGCCTTTTTGTCAAATCTTGGAACCTGGATTCAAGATGTGGCGGCCAGCTGGGTGATGACACATCTATCGACCTCTCCGCTGATTATTTCTCTTTTATCTTTCACCAGTAATTTGCCTGTGGTGTTCTTAAGCATTGCTGCCGGATATTTTGCAGACCTTGGTCATCGTCGTCGTATTTTGCTGATTTCTGAAAGCATGATGTTTGTGGCAGCCGCCGTGCTCGCATACCTGGTCTGGTCAGAAAATATCACCGAGGGACTTTTGCTTTTATTGTCGCTAGTCATGGGTGTGGGTTTTGCTTTATCCAATCCCCCTTTTCAAAGTGTGCTGACGGATTTGGTGCCGACGGAAAAACAAGCGCAAGCCGTGTTGGTTTATTATATCGGTATTAACGTGACCCGCGTTTTAGGTCCCACGATTGGTGGGGTGGTTTTGGGCGGAGCAGGCCCTGCGATTGCATTCATGCTGAATAGCCTTTCATTCCTGGGTTTGATTTTATTTTTCTGGAAGTGGCCGGTGAAAGATGCACCCGCAGCACCGCAGGCCGAGAAAAAGGAAATCAAATTCACTCAGGAAGAGTTTCAGTTTTTATTTTCCTTCCACAATATGAAACTGTGGGTGGAGATTTTCATCGTTACTTTCTTTGCAAGCTGCTTATGGGCTTTGTATCCGACGCGCGCTCGTTTGGAGCTGGGGTTGAATAGCTGGCAGTATGGTTCGCTATTAGGATTTCTGGGACTGGGCGCGTGCTTTAGTACGATTTACTCCAGCAAAATCATGTTACCAGAAAGAACCGGACAGTCTTTGGCGGGGGCGTACTTTGTCTATGCCGTGGGATTGTTTTTCCTTGGCGTGGCACCCAGTTACATTTATCTATGTCAGGGGATGTTCTTTGCCGGGATCGGTTGGTTGATTTTGGCGACTCTTATGAACATGAGCTCGCGCCAATTGACGGGTAAGTCGCATTTAAAAGCCACGATGCTGGGTGTTTTCCTTGCAGTCTTTTATGCCGGCATGTCCCTGGGCGCCGTCAGTTGGGGAGCGTTGGCGCGCATGGGAAGCTCAACCGCTGCGATGGTGATTGCTTCTGCTGGTTTGACGGTCATTGCGTTATATAAATTCTTAAGCTCCAAGAAAATCAAAGAGCTTATTTAGATTTCTAATTACAATCCCAAAGTAGCAAACATCAACGGCAGTTCACCGGCGGTCAGCTCACCGCTGGGACCGCGAGTGGATTTACTGACGATTCCAAAAGGAATATCACCCCACCATTTTTCGATAACAACACCGCTGGTGTCGGTCGTACTTGTTTTGCAGGTTTTATACTTTCCAGGATTTGTTTCCAGGGTTTCAATCACGCCGCCTTGTTTTTCACAGTTTTCCAACACCTGCTTGTATTTTTCGGGCGTAAAAAGATCGAGGGTCTCTATAGTTTCAGAGGCGGATTCGTCACCCACTTTGGTGTGCTTTTTAACTTTCCAATGCTTGTTATCGGAATTAAATCCCACGACCTCTTTGGTGATTTGAATTTCTGTGGTCTTACCTTGAGTATCTTTAAAGGTTCCTGACCAGGTCACTTTGTCGCCAATGTTGGGATAAGCCAAAGCGGTCAGTCCACTCACCATAACAAATGTAAAAACAATCACACCGGAACGTGCCATAGGGGCCTCCATTTCAAAGAAAAACCGGGTATTTTTTTAATTAAACAGAGGATTCGGCCCGAGCGAATGATTTCTTGCCTGCCGTGTTGGGAATCAAAGCACACAAAGCAGTGCATTAAGAGTGGTTTTTATAGTCTAGAAACTAGGGGCAGAGTAAGCTCCCTTGCATGAAGGACTACATTCAGTATTTAGAAGAAGTTTTAGGTCTGCAAAAGGTCATGCTTAATGACATGCCTGCAGCCGTGGCAGAGGGCGAAGGCTCCACTGTTCCGACTCAGTTCTTCACACAACATGGCGCCTATGTTCCGTCCGAGATGGTTCATCGCGAACTGGTGTTTCTAAATATTCTGACTCAAGCCAAGGAAAGTTTCTTCCGTCCTGAAGTTCGCGACCTGTTTGATAAAATGAAATCCGCGATGAAGATTCGCAACATCCAGGTTTTGGAATTGGACTGCACGGTTGAAAACCGTTCGCTTCTGCCATCAGAGCTTGCGAAATTTTGCGAAAGCAAAGTGGTTGTGATCTTCAGTTCTTTTCCAAAAGATCTGGGCGAGATGATTTTCAAAGGTCCGGGCAAATGGATCGAAACCTACAGTCCGGCCTACTTGCTTGAAGATGCGGCGGCAAAAAAAGTCGTCTGGAATGATCTACAAAAAGTCATGAAGGAGTTAAGTCTGTGAACTCGTTCTTTGTCTCTCTACTTCTGTTAATGTTGTTGGGGACAAACGTGTCCCAGGCTGCTACTTGCACTCTTGCTGTGACTGTCAATGATGCAATCACTGCATCCACCACGGATTACCTTGAAAGAGCTGAAAAGCGCGCCACAGAAAATGGCTGCGAATCTATTTTCGTGCGCGTGAATACACCGGGCGGAAGTTTGCAAAGCACCCGGCGAATTGTTGAGCGCATGCTGGCTTCAAAAATTCCCTATTTGTGTTTGATCACGCCGCAAGGGGGGCATGCGGGCAGTGCGGGTGCCATCATTCTGCAGGCCTGCCACGTCAATGGGGGAGTAAAGGCCACGAACATCGGTGCTGCAACACCGATCATGGGCACTGGCGAAAAAATGCCGGATGATCTTCGTAACAAGATGATCAACGATACGGTGAGCTGGCTTGAAGGTGTCACCAAGCTTCGTGATCGCAATTTGAAATTTTCCAGGGACATCGTAACAGATGCAAAATCCTACAGCTCTGTTGAAGCTGTGGAAATGAAAGCCTTGGATATTCTGGCTGAAGACGAAGCTGACTTTTTAAAAAGGTCAGAAGCCCGTAAAGTTTTAGTTGCGGGCAATCAGACTATCGAAACTCGCGTGGGTGATTTGCGCGAATTTTCCCCGGATACTCGCTATCGTATTTTAAGTTTTATTGCAGACCCTGAGTTTGCTTACCTTCTATTCATGGGAAGCTTGGGACTTTTGTATGTGGAGCTGACTCATCCAGGATTGGTGGCGCCCGGCGTGATCGGCGGCATCGGACTGGTATTTTCATTGATCGCCTTTCATAAGCTTGAAGTCGTGTGGGGTGGACTTGCACTGATACTGTTGGGGATTGCATTCTTAATCGCTGAAATCTTCATTCCAAGTTTTGGTATTTTAGGAATTGGCGGCCTGGTTTCACTTTTCGTGGGCAGTGTTTTCTTATTCGATAAAGCGACGGGCTACACATTGCCATACACAGTGATTCTGCCGGTGGTGCTGGCAATAGGCGCTGTGTTTTTCGGGATAGGGTATCTGGCATTAAAGACATTGCGTTTAAGATCAAAGGACTCCGATGCGGATTTAAAAGATTCCGTGGGCGTCGTTGTCAGTACGGATGAAAATGGTCACAAGGGCCAAATTTCAATCATGGGCGAGACTTGGAACTTTGTTTCCGAAGATCCGCTAAAGAATGGTGACCGCGTCGCGGTGACCGCTCGTCAGGGTTTAACTTTAAATGTAAAGAAATATAACAAGGAGTAAGGATACATGGAATTTATGATAATTTTACTCGTGGTTGCCGGGATCATCCTAAGCGCCATGGTGAAAATTTTGAATGAGTGGGATCGCGGTGTAGTACTGCGTCTGGGTAAAGCAGTCGGTGTGCGCGGCCCGGGTCTGATTATTTTGATTCCGTTCATCGAGAAAATGATCAAAGTGGACACTCGTACTATTGCGATGGATGTAAAACCTCAAGACGTTATCACTAAAGACAACGTTTCCATGCAGGTAAATGCTGTCGTTTACTTCAAAGTGATTTCGCCAATGGAAGCGATCACGAAAATTGAAGACTTCTATTTTGCTACCAGCCAGTTGGCACAAACCACTCTTCGTTCAGTGATGGGTCAATATCCGTTGGATGACGTGCTTGAGCACCGGGATAAAATCAATGGAGCCCTTCAAGGCATTCTTGATAAGCACACAGAATCCTGGGGTATCAAAGTGACGATGGTTGAAGTAAAACAGATCGACTTGCCAAAAGAAATGCAAAGAGCGATGGCTCGTGAAGCGGAAGCTGAGCGTGAGCGTCGTGCGAAAGTCATCAGTGCCGACGGGGAATTGCAGCGAGCGGAGAAGCTGGCCCAAGCTTCGACGACTCTTTCAAGCTCTCCTTCAGCGTTGCAGCTGGCTTACTTGCAGACTTTGACTGAAATTGCTGGAGATAAGACCAATACGGTCATTTTCCCGTTGCCGTTGGATCTGGTTAAACCGTTCCTGGATGTTACAAATAAAAACTAGACTTTCATCCTTCGGGGGTTGTTTGGTTTAATATAAGAAATGTTCGAAGGCCCATGGATTGGGCCTTTTTTAATCTCTAGGACGGAGACAACTTTTGAGAATCTTCTGGGCAATCACCTGCTTCTTAGTCACACTCACGCTCGCGATCTCCGATGTTCAGGCACAAACGAAATTTGACAAAGAATTAGTCCGTGTTCGTATTCTGACAAACTCCAAAAAAGTTCAAGTGGCGGGCTTAGGCCTTCGCTTTCAGATCCTTTCCGAACCTTATCGTCCGGTCGCAATTCCCAGCAGTGGTTCCGCAGAAGTTCGCGTGATGCGAAAAGATGGTAAAAACATCTGGGCCTTGCGATTGAATAACCGTGAAAACGAACATCTTTTTAAAGAAAAATATCTGATGATCCAAGGCGAGAACCTGCGCGTAGGCGGGCAAAGTCTGCCATCACGAGTTCTTTTAGCTAAGGGCCCGGGCGATCAAGTGGACGTGGTTGGCGTGTTGCCACTGGATGAATACATCGCAGGAGTACTTGCTTCAGAAATGCCGATCAGCTGGCCCTTAGAAACTTTAAAGGCTCAAGCTGTTGCTGCCAGATCCTATGCCTTGGCTGTGATGGCCGAGCGTGAAGACAAAGCCTATCACCTGGAAAGCTCAGTGCTGGATCAGGTATTTCGCCACATCGCTGGTGACGACTCCGACCCCAAGTTGCAAAAAGCCCTGCAGGCAGTTCGTGAAACTGCTGGTATTAAACTTTATGACGGTGGTCGCAATATCCTAAAAGCCTACTATCACGCAGACTGCGGTGGTCACACGACGCTGGCTAAAAACGTATGGAGCGGTGGAGTGAATAGCGGCGTCGCCGTTGATAATTCCTGCCCCACAAATCCGAAAGCCAATTGGACGGTGAAGTTTTCCCGTACTGAAATCGCTGACAAGTTAAAGCTTCAGGATATTTCCAAGCTCATTCTGGATCGTCCAAAAGGTGAATCCCGCATTCGCGGTGTTCGCGTGGCTTTCAACGAAACAGAAAGCAGATACATCCCGGCCAATGAGTTTCGTCAGGCTTTGGGTTTCACAGAGTTGCGCAGTACCTTGTTTGATTTAAAAGAGAACGATAACGAGTTTGTATTTTCCGGTCGTGGCTTTGGTCACGGCGTAGGTCTTTGTCAGTGGGGCAGTCGCGCCCTGGGTCTTAAAGGGAAAAGCTTTGTGCAGATTCTAAAGCACTATTATCCGGCAGCGCAGATCGCGCAGAACTAGTACGTTTTATCGCTATTAAGTGCGGGCCCCGGAGCGGGCTCGAAGGCATGAATTTTAGGCGAGAACGAAAAGATCTGAACTCTCTTTTGACCTTTCATGCCGACCCAATCTTCCAGAATCGCATTGTAGCCGTTAGAGGCTTTAAGCATTCCTAAACCCAATTCGAACTTTTTGATGAGTTCTTTGGATTCCTTGTGGGACTTGGAAAAGTGCACGTAGATGGGCTCTTCAGATAATTCCAAAACCACCTGGAACTGGTTTTTAAATTCCGGTTTGGTCTTTAAATAATAATAGTAAACATACTCATCAATTGCCGCAAAAGAAACACGGTTGGATTTCAGCATCATTAACGACGTTAAATCGCTGGAAGTGAACACTCTGTTGATACTTTTATTTTCATCGAATTCTTTACCAAAGGGGAACTCCGCCGGAAGGGCGACAGAGTTGCCTTCAAGGTCCTTGATTTTAACGGGCTTCTTTTTGGCAGTGATTGTGTTTGCGACAATCAGACCTTTGCTTTTGAAGAGAGGATCTTTGGGGAAAATAACGGACTCATCAAGCTCTTTGGAGCGGGCAGAATTAAAACAGGCGACATAGCGACCATTTTGCGTTTGAGCGATACATCGGGTGTAGGGGACTTGTACCAATTCGACCTGTTGACCCACGTTTTTAAAGGCCGCTCTAACGATATCTACGGACATGCCAACAGCGTGATCGCCTCTTTTAAAAGCGAATGGCGGCCAGGAGTCTTCAACAAGGATTTTAATCGGTTTGGAATGCGCGGAAAGGGACGCAGAGAGGAGAAGAAGTAGAAGGAACAAAACAAAAACCGATTTCATGACTGTTAATTAACAGGCAGGAACTCGGTGTACAGCTTACTTATATGTAATATGAACTAAAAACCCATGAATACTCGGGCAGCAAACATAAATACAGCGCCGAGAATCAAAACATTTGTTGCAGTTACAGTCATTTCCGCGTCCTTTTTAATCAGTGATACATCCCATTTCGGTAATGTTAGGAAAAATCTTAAATTTATTTTTTATGCCTATATATTTGCCATGTCTTATTTTTAGAAAAAGTGCCCTTTTTGCGCTCGCTCCTTGCGGGTTCGTCACAAACGCCTCCCTGTTTCATTCTGAGAAACCCTGTAAATCACCCGTGTAATCATATAGATACCGCACTTTCTGGATGTTGGCACAGGCATAGCAATACCCAACATCGAGGACTCACCTTTGAAAACGAGCCCTTGAAAAGAGGATGATATGAACAACAAATTCAACGCTCCAATGATGATCTTGGTGACTGCAGTGGCACTTATGGGTGTCGGTTGTGGAAATAATAAGATGGTCGTCGCCGGCTCAAATCAGGTTGTGTCATCCGGTAATAACAATACTGGTACGATCCCAACTTCACCAGATGGCAGCACTGGCACTGATACAGGCACAGGCAACACAACGACTTATTCTAATGAGGCGAAGTTCACACCAGTCTCTATGAATGAATTGAATGCTTATGTAGGTACTCGTCCGCTGAATGACCCACAAGACATTAAGTTGAAGGTTCAACTGACTCAGGTGGGCAGCACGGGTCGCTACGCAGGTTCCGTTTCTTTGTCTTATACAGATACAGGTCTTCGTTACACAGGAACTTTCAGCACGGACTCTGGCAAAAATGCCAGCTACTCGGGTTTGAAAGACAACAACACTTTGGAAGCTGAATATAACAGATGGTTCACTTCTGGTGGCAAATCCGTGTTCACTGGTTTCTTCCAGGATCAATGGGGTGCAGTTGTGTTGGTCATCGACAATGCAGTCAGCCAGGGTGACGTGTCCGGTGGTGGCGGTGTGATCGTGACAGGTTCTTTGTACTATAAGAACTTTGCACAATCCTACGCTCAGCAATCTCCATACAGAAAATGCTGGTTCATTTATGACGGTCCTTACAACTGCCGCGCGGGTGCTGTGATCAATAAGTCTGCAGTTTACCCAGGTGACGGTTACAAGAAGCTTGGAACATTCTCTGGAATTTCCAAAACAGCGGCTTTCCAGTAATTGATTGAAGAATTTAAAAGTTTACTAAATCGAGGAGTAACTATGGAAAATTATAAATATCGAAAGCTAAGCTTTCCCAATTTGTTTTTGCGTTTGGCAGGAATGTTGGCAGTCACTGCTTTCATGACAGCTTGCCCAGGTAAAAATGATGGCCCTAACGGCAATAGCTGGTTAACAGCTGCAAACTTCGTAAGCCCTACGCAAATGGGATCCGTGCAAAGTGTGAATCCGATGAACTCGGTTTCTTTGGCTTTGAATGTGATCGTTGAAAGCGGTTCTGGCGTTTACAATAACGGCGGCTACGTCAATGGTTATCCGAACGGATATCCAAACGGGTATCAGCCAGGCTACAACAACGGCTATTATCCGAATGGCACAATCCCAGGTTACTCTTATGTTGGTACGAACTTAAACTTGTACAACGGTCCCGTGGCTTTCCAGGGCACAATGACTGTTGGAACAAACTGGTATGACCTTTACAACTCCGGTTGTCAGGTAGCTCCGGGCACTTACACAGTTGAAACTGCGACTCGCGGTAATATGGCGAATGCAGGTATGATGTCGACAGTGGTGTTGGTTGCGAACCCAGGTAACATCGTGATGGAAATCAACGGTGGCATGGTGAATGGCAATCGTCTGGTTGCACTTCCTCCAGGTGGTATCCACGTGGCGCAAGTGAATGGTATCGTGTGCAGTCCCGTGTTTGGTGGCTCTTTCAACTAAGTTGATCTTTTAGGTAAAAATTTAGAACCGTCCGTCGCTGACCTCGCAGCTACGGGCGGTTTTTTTATTTTAATTTAGTGACATAATATTTCTTGCGCTCCGCCCAAAGTCTGGTTCTAATATTCGTTATGGAACTACCTCTTTGGATCGACTTCTTTGATGAGCTGCAAAATGTACGTGGACGTTCTCAAAATACAGTCATGGCGTATCGCCGCGACCTGGAACTCTACATCGAGTACCGTAAAACCCATAACAATGTGACTGGCTTCTACGAGTTTATGAAAAAGCATAAGCTTTCCACGCGCTCTCAGGCGCGCGTAATCTCGTCTTTGCGCACATACTTTAAGTTCTGCGAATCTCGTGGCCATAACAGTCCAGAGCTTCGCGAGCTTCGACCACCGAAGGTCAAAGTAGGGTTGCCGAAGGTTTTGACTCCCCAGGAGTTCCAACAGCTTTTTGATGCGGCCGAGGTAAATGATCCGGTTAAAACTGCGCGCAATCAATTAACACTGCTATTCCTTTATGGACTGGGCTGCCGTGTTTCTGAACTGATCTCTTTGAATGTGACTGATTTCAACCAAACCGATCGTTGGATCAAGGTTTTGGGTAAGGGCAGCAAAGAGCGTTTGGTGCCTTTGACAGAAAAGTTGGCGGAAACGCTGACTCAGTATCTGCGCGAACACCGTGCGGTTTTGATGAAGGACTCCACTCCATCTATTTTGATCAATGACCGTGGACATCGTCCGTCTCGCGTTGACGTGTGGAGATGGCTTGCGAGCTGGTCGACACGTGCAGGCTTTGCTGAACCAGTAAATCCTCATCGTTTCCGTCATGGTTGCGCAACAGCGTTGCTGGAAAGTGGAGCGGATCTGCGCTCGATCCAAATGTTGTTGGGGCATGCAAGCATCCAAACGACGCAGATTTACACGAATGTGACGACGAACACGATGACCCGCACAATCGAGGAACACCATCCGCTTTCGCAGATGGCTGAAGTCGAAAAATAATCCGGTCTTCGGTTTAAAATTTTCTGAATTCTAAAAAAGCCCGCACTGGTTGTGGGCTTTTTCTTTGCTGGCATTGTCTGCCATGAAACTAAAATCACTTATTCGCGAAAATGAAGTCCTTGTTCCGGTCGAGGTGGAGATCAACTTTATTCCCGGGCTCCCGCAGATTCAGTTCCTGGGTTTGCCTGATCAGGGAATTCGCGAAAGCATTCACCGAATCAAAAGTGCCATTCGTGCGCAGGGGTTTGATTTTCCCAAAGCCCAGCAGGTGCTGGTGAATCTTCGTCCCAATCACTTAAAGAAAACCTCCCGCGGTCTGGAACTTGCTGTGGCCTTGGGGATTTTGTGGGAGTCTGAACAAATCCGCAAACCCGAAGAGGCAGTGATGGTGTACGGGGAGTTGGGATTGCTTGGAGAAGTTTACGAGCCGGACGATCTGACCCGGGATTTTGAGACTGACGGAAATGTCCTGGTATGGACGGGGCAGTCGCAAAATACTTCAGCGGTTTTTGATCGCAAGGTTCTAAGTTGTTTGCAGGATGTTCGTGAGCCTTTGGAAGTTGCTGCTGTTCCGCGGGAGTATGAAGTGCGAAGACCTGTGGCCGATCTTCAGCTTCACTTTCCCGAACGACAGGCAAGATTGTTGGAAGTAATTGCGCTCGGTGAGCATTCGGTGCTGCTGGCGGGACCTGCAGGTTCCGGCAAAAGCACCATCGCGCGCACACTTTCAGCTTTGCTGGCAACTCCCACTCAGGAAGACATGCATACAATTTCAAAAAATAATCGGGGCGGCAGCGAGGCCCCTCTTCGCTGGCGTCCCGTGGTTCATCCCCACCATTCAACCACCGCTCTTGGGCTGATTGGTGGGGGCGTTCCACCATTCAAAGGTGAGATCACACGGGCGCACAAAGGCGTGATGATTTTAGATGAACTTTTAGAATTCAACGTGCGCGCACAAGAAGCTTTGCGCGAACCGATGGAAGAATCACTGGTGCGCATTCGCCGCGGCCGTTACGTCGAAGAATTTCCGGCAGAGTCGTTGATGATTGCCACGACAAACCTATGTCCCTGCGGGGACTGGGTTCCGAAATCAAAAGTCGTCTGTGGCAGATCGCTTAAGAAATGCCAATCCTATATGGAGCGCCTGTCAGGGCCGTTAGTAGATCGCTTTCATATTACGTTCTTCACGCAAAAACGCGAGGAGGGTGGCAGCATATCGGGGCAGGATCTTTTGGCGCGTGTGGAGGCAAGCAGGATGTTTCGCGCTCGCATGGCAGCCGGGGACAGTCGCTTTCGGCGCCTTGCCAGCCGTTGGAGCTTCGAAGACCTGGTTCAAGATCTTCCCAGCTTTTACATGAAGGAACTCTTCCCCAAAGAGATATCCAGCCGCCGCCGCGAACTCGCAACGCTACGAGTCGCAAGAACCCTCGCTGACCTCGAGCAGACCGAAAAGCTCCAACCCCGCCACGTCGAAAGCGCCCTAAAAATGACTTTTGATCCGGTTGAAGCGCTTAAACGCCTGGGATGTTGAAATATGCATAAAATATGTATAATATATTCGGACGTGCTTAATGCCAAGAATTAGGTACCTCCAGTCTATTTTATTTGGGATGTCCGTTTGGATTTATTATGGCGATCATGGTTTTCCCCACGTCGAAATATACCAAGGGAAACCTGAAAATTTTGAGGCCCATTTAAAGCTGAATATTCTGGATTTTGAACCTCTCGAAGTTAATGGCTTTTCTGAACGCTCGGTTCGAATGATTATTAAGAAGCTGAGACCGTATAGGGAAGCGCTGCTAAAGGATTGGTATGAAATCGTCAAAGAGTAAGTTGAATTATGGCAATATCGAAGTGGATGATCGAATTTTTGATCCAGAAAATACGAAAGTACGTATTTCAACCATGATTGATGCGGATGTTGTTTTTGCGTTAAGAGAAAAGGCGAGAAAAGAGAAAACAAAGTATCAGACTTTGATTAACTCAATTTTGCGCCAAGCAGTCATGGGGGGGGATCCTTTGCATATCGATGCCATTGAGGCCGCTTTATTAAAGCGAGGATTTGTTAAGAAAGCCCGTGGCTAGGTTCAGCTCGCAAAAGCTGCTACAGCGCTAGGCACTGAAGTGCTTATGGCCAATATACGCGATTTAATGGCGTTATAATGTTTAAAGTTGACTTGAAGCCCTGATTTCACTAGATTGGGTCTTCAAAATCACTCTGGGGTGATGTGGCCGAGTGGCTAGGCTCAGCTCTGCAAAAGCTGCTACAGCGGTTCAAGTCCGCTCGTCACCTCCAATTTTAAAGAACCGCCTCCTGGCGGTTTTTTTATTTTCAGACTCACTAAAAACAAACAGTCCGAAAAATTCCATCAAGTGTTTTGGTTTTAATCAAATTGACTACAGTCATGCTCATGCAAAAATTAAAAGCATGATGACGATCAGATATCAAATGATCGGCCCAAAATGTCGGTAAAGTAGTAATCCTTGGGCAAAGTGAAAGTTCAATTCTTGCGGCTGAGGCGGCAACCAAAACATCTAATATCGATGCTTTGGTTTTAAGAGTCGCAAGTCACCAGGACATTTCAGAGCGAATCAAAATGCAGCTTGGCTTCGAAAAATGGACAAAGTGGCTGGCAGATATTGAGAGCTCAAAAAGCTCTGGGAAAATGTTTGTGGCGTCCCATCCTGTTAGTTATTGGCTGTCTCGAATGAATAGACTCTTAACTGGAGATGTAGTTTCTCAATTAAATATTCCAGTCATAGCAATAAACGGAGCAGAAGATAATTTCACTCCACCGTCAGCATTCTCAAAAATTCACGAAGTACTTTTGCAGCGAACGAATTCTTTGAGTAAGGCCATTGTAATTCCCGGGGTAGGGCATGGTTTGATGATGCCGTCAGAGAAGTGGAATTCATCTACAGTAGCAAAAGAAATTCATGGTTTTTTGGATTTGGTTGTTCGGTAATGCACACAGCTACACTTTCTGTCTTGGGAGCACTTAGTCTGTGCGTTGGAATATAGGCCTTGGATAGTAAGTATTTGTTTGGTGGACAAGTATTTTTCTCGCTTGCTAAAATAGGCACATGAAATTTTTCCGAAAAGAAGACGTTAAACCTTTTTTGGCCTCAAAAAACGAGATCGTTCATCAGTATACTGGTCGCCTCGAGAAGCATGGATCATCTAAACAACATTCTTTAGCCATCATGACAATACTACCAAATTCGGCTTCTGATCCTCATGCTCATAAAGTTGCTGAAGAATCGTTTTTAGTAATTAAAGGTGCAGGAGTCATGGACATCGACGGAAAAAGAATTGATATTAAAGTCGGCGATTGCGTTTTTGTTGAGCCTGGTGAGCGACATACTGTTATTAACACTGGCAATGAGTCCCTCGAATGTGTCCTTGCGACCGGTCCCGCTTGGAGACCTGAAGATTCCATTTAAATTAAATCCTTAGCTTCCAACCCAAAGCCTGTCCCTAAAAAGACGGGCTTTGTTGCGTTTAGGGGCTGTCTGGAATGAGCGAGGACAACAAGCCTGTGCATTGTGAGCCACGGCTAGCCCAAAAGCATGAGATCGTTGACGCCGCTTCAGTAGCTAAGTCACAATTTCAGTATGACAACACTTATTGTATCAATGATTTTATCCTCATTTGTTTTTGCCGCTAACACTAAAGTGACCGTTGAAGGTACCTTTGAAAAGGTTGAGACTGGCGATTATATCCATCTCATCTTAAAAGGTTCGAAGGGCGAGAGAATTTCGTTGGTGTGTTCTGATCTGCCGAAGTCCCTAGTTAAAGGGGTCGATTGCAATGACCTTGCAAAAAATCAGGATTCTTACAAAGGTAAGGTTTTGAAAGTTGCATATCACGAAGAGACTAATTTTATTCCCGAGGCAGGAGAGAAAATTGCTTGGAAATATGTTGATAGAATTGATTTGAAGAAATAATTTCACTCAAATTCAATTTTTTTTCACTCCTAAGCCTGTCCTTAAAAAGACGGGCTTTGTTGTATCCAACTCCCACAAAAAGTATCCCTCAGCCAATAAGTCTGTACATTGTGAGCCGTCAGGTGGTTTAAACCATTTGGTTTCTATACAGATAAATCATTTAATGATATCGTTTCGTCATGGCAGAAATAGAAATACATGAAATTATCGATAGAGAAACAAAAGCATGGAATGAAAAGTCTATAGAACTTCTTCTTTCTATTTTTCATCATGAAATGGTTTGGGTATGGCCAACAGATTCAAAAAACCATGATCCGATTTCTTGGACGTCAATGCTAGGAAAGTTTGACCAAACTCGTTGGACAAATTTTTATAAAGATTGGTTTTCAGATTTTCAACTTATTAGAAATGTGCGTAAGACCCAAAAGATCTTTGTTACGAAGGAAGGCGATGGTGCCTTTGCAGTAGTTGATATTGATACCCTGTGGCGTTCTTCATCTGGAGAAGAGTCTCATTGGATTGGTAGAACTTGTAAGACCTATGTCAAAACCTCTGATGGCTGGAAGATGATCGCGCAAACAGGAGTTCTGGACTATTCAAAATAGTTTCAAACCCTTGGTTTCAATACGGAGCCTGGTCAGAAATGATCAGGCTTTTTCTTTTTCGACAGACTTTGTTTCGGAACACACGGGAGTGACCCAGACATGTTTCCTGATAAGCTTTATTGCGGAGGATCTAATGGTTCGGGGAAGTTGTCTCTGCGGCGGAGTTGTATTTGAAGTTGAAACGGTGACGGGGCCATTCGAACTTTGTCATTGCAGTCGCTGTCGCAAAGCTACCGGCTCTGCATTTATGCCCGCTGTTGGAGTTTTAAGGGAAGGTTTCAGATTTTTGAAGGGCACGGATCTAATTAAAATTTACGATGCACCTGTGCGGAAGACGCCTCCAGGATATAGAAGTATTTTTTGTGGCGTATGCGGCTCTCCGGTACCAGATCCAACTGACAATTCCCCTGAATTTGAAATAGCGGCCGGTGTTCTTGATGACGATCCTGGATTTCGACCAGACAAACATATTTTTGTCGAAGTTAAATCTCCGTGGTTCACGATCACTGACGATCTTCCTCAAATGGATGAGGAGGCTCTTATAAACCACCGGAAGTCCCAACAATAAATGAGGGGCTCCACTCGCCTTGTCCAATCCAAAGCAGGTGGTCTAGTTTTGCTGTGTCATTTACATATAATGTACATATTCCTTGTTGAGGTGTAAATAATGTGTAAATGTAGGTAGCAAGTACGGAGGACTGTATGGGTTGTATTAAGGAAACATTTGAAGATTATAAATATGCTGCCGACGACGCTGAAGAGTTGGAGACGCCTCCGTCTGAGTTTATGGATTACCTTCCGGCGTTTCCAGAGGATCTTAAACGGGGTACTTTGTCCCTCGGGGCAGGCGGCGTCACGCTGAGCTTTTTCACTCAGGCCTGGTCCAAGCGTAGTTCTGGTTCACAGCAAGAAAATTAGCCTCTAATCGTCTATATTTTAGTAGACATAATAACATGTAAAGTCTATTTAAAAATAGACGATAGGTGGTATTATGTCTATGTATGTATAGACGGTGGGGGTTGCCATGAGTGCAAGTTCTGAGAAGCTTCGACGGAATCAATTAGACCGAAATTTTGAGAATTTTAAGAGCAAGGTGAATACTCTTAAACCCAAAAAGGGGTGGATTAAAGAGATACGCATGGCTCTTGGAATGTCCATGGCTGATCTTGGATCGCGCATGGGAGTCATCAAGCAGAGAATCGAAGCTTTAGAGAAAAGTGAAGCTACAGGCAACGTTACTGTTGAGTCACTGAAAAGAGCTGCGGATGCCATGGACTGTGAGTTTGTTTATTACTTTGTTCCAAGACAGGGCTTGCAGAAGTTTTTAGAAAGCGAAGCTCGTAAGATAGCGACTAAAATTGTTCAGGAAAATGAACTCTCAATGAAGCTTGAGCAGCAGGGGACATCTAATTCCGCCCAAGCGAATTTGGTAAATGAAATTGCCAATGAACTTATTCGTTCTGAGGGGAAACGTATTTGGAGATCTAAGTGAAGGTTGTCTATGAGGAAG
Organism: Bdellovibrio sp. HCB274; assembly: GCF_047306075.1. Lineage (GTDB taxonomy): Bacteria > Bdellovibrionota > Bdellovibrionia > Bdellovibrionales > Bdellovibrionaceae > Bdellovibrio. The sequence continues at coordinate 2,264,896 of NZ_CP178623.1, read as the reverse complement.
GCCAGACGCCTCTTGATGAAGAGACTTTAGCCGGACTTATTCCTGGCTTGTTTAAGCAAAGTGAGCTCGATGAATTCGAAGCTCAGAATATTGCGAAAGCTCGCCTGTGGGCTCCAACCAGCAGAAGATTAAAGTCAGATCTATTAAGTGCAACGGGCATCAAGCTTTTGCATGAAAAAATGTTTGATGAAACCTGGCTGTGGGCAGGGCAGTTTCGACTTACAAATTTTAACATTGGCGTTTCCCGTAATAATATCCAAAACGAACTCGGCAGATTGTTCGGGGACGTGGATTTTTGGCTCCAAAATAAAACCTATCCCCTCGAGGAGATCGCCATCAGACTTCATCATCGGCTTGTGTGGATTCATCCTTTCCCCAACGGGAATGGACGTTTCGCTCGATTAGCCACTGATTTATTTTTGAAACACAATGGCTTACTACCCTTTACGTGGGGAAGTGTAAATCTGGTGAAGAGTGGTGACGCGCGAAAGAAGTATATTGCCGCTCTTAAGAAAGCGGACAGAGATTTGGATTTTTCAGACCTATTGAGCTTCGCTAAGAATTAACGGCTGATACTAACTCCAACAATCAATTCAAAAACTACTTTTTAATCCCAGAGGCTTGTTTGAAATAAGTGTGCAGAGAATTTGCCAGGCGAATATCCGCGTCTCTATCAGGTTTAAGTCCCATGTGAGAGCGACAGTTTAGTAGATAAGTATAAACGTCTTCCACAGTTCCGCCGTCGGCCAGCACAGTATGAAGAGAATCCGCATAGACATCGTACTCGCTCGGGTCAAGTCCTTCGATGATCATTCCCGGAACGACACCAATCGGATCCCAATGCTGCAAATATCGTTTTAAAACTTCAAGCGTTCGATTCATTAACTCATTAAACCCAATAAACATTTAGCTGTATATATAATTTTGAATACTCTAGGCTTATATGAAAAATTGTTTGATTTACAATTGTGAGTGTCCACAGAAGTAGATGGCAAACTTTGAACGTGATGCACCCAGGATGGATGCACCTCGATTGACTCCAAAGGAATATACCAAGGCGAGGCCTTTCTTTAAAGATTACCTTTTATCGGGCGAGTTGGGTTTGGATTGGTCGCCGTGGAATTTTGCGGCTAGGGATTGCGGCATGAATTTGGCGGCGGTTCCTTGGATTTTGTTCATCGTGGAACCGGCGATGACCATGTCGTCTCCGCGCATGAGGGCTTCATAGCCTTGTTTTGCAACCAATGCTGGATCGTCTTTTTCGGCTTGTCCGACCTTGGTGTCATCCATGTGTGCGCGATGAAAGAATTCGGTTTCAGTGGCTCCGGGAAGGAGTGCCGTGATCGTAATTCCTTTATCTTTGTTTTCCACACGCAAAGCTTCAGAGAAAGCCTGCACGAAGAATTTTGTACCCGCGTACACTGAAAGGTAAGGGCCAGGCATAATGGATGCAACCGACGACGTGAACAGAATTTTTCCGTGCCCTTCGCGAAGCATGTCTTTAAGTACCAACTTCGTTAAATAAACAACCGAGATCACATTGAGCTTAATCATGTCGATTTCTTCTTCGATATCAGTCTTGTCAAAGCTTGCGCCACCCACGCCGACGCCGGCATTCAGGGCAATGACTTCGACTGGTCTGTTTAAGGCTCTGATGTGATCATAGAGATCGTAAACACCCGTGGGTTCCCGCAGATCGACCTTTACTTCATGCACTTCGGTGCCAAAGGCACGCAGGCTTTCGCAAGCGGCGCTCAAAGCATCGTTTTCCGCCGTGGCTACGATATCAAATCCGTTTTTAGCAAATTGCTTGGCGAGTTCAAGGCCAATACCTGTTGAAGCTCCTGTGATGACAGCGAGTTTTCCGTGACCTTGCAGTGCTTGTCCCATGGGAACCTCCTTTTAGTGCATCTTGATGACGACTTTTCGATATTCCTCTTTGTTGTCGTTAAAATTCTTATAGGCTTCGGGTCCTTCGCTAATATCAATGCGATGACTGATAATTTCCGAAGGATCGATCTCGCCCTCAAGAATTTTGTCCAAAAGTGGTTTCATATATTTTTGCGTGTGAGTTTGGCCCATAGCAAACTTAAGACCTTTACCGAAAGCGGCGCCAAATGGAATTTTATCAAGCAAGCCTCCGTAAACTCCGGGAATGGAAACGGTTCCGGCTTTGCGGCAGGATTGCATCGCTTGACGAAGTACATCGGGACGATCTGTTGCCAACATCACCGCAGCCTTTGCTCGGTCGATGGTGGCAGTAATTGTGTGCCCATGGGCTTCCAAGCCCACCGCATCGATGCAAGAATCGGGACCCACTCCGCCTGTGAGATATTTAATCTCGTCAAGAATGCCTTCTTCGGTTTTATCAAAGTTAATAGTCTCTGCACCCGCTGCTGCAGCCAGGTTTAAGCGACTTTCATAGTGATCGATCGCGATCACGCGCTCAGCCCCCAGCATGAAAGCGCTGCGGATCGCAAGCTGTCCCACGGGACCGCATCCCCAAACTGCAACAGTGTCACCGCGTTTGATGTTTGCATTTTCTGCAGCCATCCAGCCGGTTGGAAAGATGTCACTTAGGAATAAAACCTTTTCGTCTTCGATGCCTTTAGGAACAACGATGGAGTTCACCTCTGCCCACGGCACGCGCAGGTATTCGGCCTGGCCGCCAGCGTAGCCACCGTAAAGGTGAGAGTAGCCGTAAAGGCCGGCGCCGCTAGAACCATAAAGTGTTTCAGCCATGTGCGCGTTGGGGTTGGAGTTATCGCAGGCAGAGTATTCTTCGTGGTCACAGTGCCAGCACTTGCCACAACCCATATCGAATGCGACTACGATCTTATCGCCCACTTTCAGATTTTTGACGTTGGGTCCGATTTCAACAATCTCGCCCATGTTTTCATGCCCCAGAATGTCGCCTTTTTTCATCGTGGGGATGTAGCCGTTGTACAGATGAAGATCGGATCCGCAAATGGCGGCCGTGGTAATTTTAATAATAACGTCGTCGGGTTTCAGAATTTTTGGATCACGGACGTTTTTCATTTCGACGCTGTGTTTTCCTTCCCATGTCAGGGCTCTCATAAAAAATCCTTTCTTAGTGAGTTTTTTCCGGCATATCTTCGTCACGGCCGCTGGGTTGACCGAAGGTGGTAGGGACGTCACCGGTTTCGCAAAAAGCTTTTAGTCGGAATAGTGCTTTCTTGGATAAAATCACGGCATCCTTGCCGAAAAGTTTTTCAAATTTTCCGATGAAGTCACCAGTGATGTTGTCATAATCCACATTCATTCTGACGATCGTGCCACGATTACCAGGAGCTGCTGCCAGTTCCACTCTGATTGAGTAATCAAAGCCCGCGCCATCTTCCGAACGCCACAGCAGAGTGTGGGATTCCTGATTAAGCTGGGAACTCATCATCATCGTCAGGTCTTCAGAATCTTCTGCCAGACTGTGGTCGCGAAAGATCCACTTGGTCTGCGCAGCTGACACGACTTCGGTTTTATAAAGGTTTTCAAAGAAGGCGGGGAGGTTTTCAACATTGCGAAGAACCTGAAAGACCTCATCCGGTGATTTTTTATAAATCGTATTGCTGATGGGAAGCTTTCCTTCCTGGTGATGGGAAGGTGTGGTTGAAGAGGAAGTTCTTGCTGTTCTGTTTTTGTCAGACGTTATATTCGGGTTTTGAATATTTTCAGGAGCCATTGCATCCGTCCTTTCCGTAAACTGTATTCATCATGTTTAACGGTGTAAGGACAGAGAGGATAAGGCAACTGGGCCCCGGGAAAATACAGTGGCCGACGGTAGCAGAGCTCTAGAATGGATCTGAGCCCTGTGCATTTACAGCAAAGTTATGATGTTGAGTGTGAATTATATTATCCAACAATGGATCTAAGCTGTTCGACCTGATCGCCAAGATTTTTGGCTTGTTTCAATAAAATCTCAGAAGAAGCCGCAGCTTCTTCCGCGGAAGCAGCATTCGTTTGCGTCGCTTGATCCAGTTGATTCATGGCAGTTGAAATCTGTGAAATCCCGGCGGATTGCTCCGACGATGCTGCAGAAATACCGCCGTTTAGTTCTGTCACTTGTTTAACGGATTTAACTATTTCCTTAAGCGACTCACCACTGCGATCCGCAATTTTTGATCCATTGTCGATTTGGTCCACTGACGTACTGATCAATGTTGAAATCTCTTTGGCTGCAACAGCAGAGCGTTGAGCCAGGGTTCTAACGGCTTCAGCAACGACGGCGAAACCTTTACCTTGTTCGCCCGCGCGTGCGGCTTCGACAGAAGCATTTAACGCCAGTAGGTTTGTTTGAAAGGCAATATCGTCGATCACATTGATAATGTCTTTAATCTGGGATGAAGACTTGTTGATGTCGTTCATTGCTAAAATCAGCTTTTCCATTTCGGCGTCACCGCGGTTGGCGGCGCCTTCACTCATTTGCGCAAGCGTACTGGCCTGTGCTGCGTTTTGAGCATTCACTTTTACCATACTGGTGAGTTCTTCAATGGAAGCCACAGTCTCCTCTAAAGAAGCCGCAGCCTCGGTAGAACTATTGGCCAGTTGCTGGCTTGCGTGGCTTAGTTGTTTGCTGGCATTTTGAACGCTGTCTTTTGATTCAGCAACAGCCACTGCAATATGCTGCAGGTCCTTTTGAAGTTTTGATGCAAGAACATAGGCGACGGCAGCGCCTAGAAGCAATCCAATCCCCCCGACGTACAGTAAAGCATTCTGGGCCGTGGCACGGGTAGAGTTGGCCTTGGCAGTCCAGAATTTTGCCTGCTCATCTTGAAAGTTTATTAAGTGGTGCAGGGCTTTGCCATGAGCGTTGTAGCCTGCGCGGAATTCGCCATCCAGCAGACTGCGGAATGTTACCATATCATTTTTTTTGCGGACTTCGATCATACGTGCCGTAGCTTCTGTGGTCTTTTTCCATTCAGCCGTCAGAATGTCGTAAAGCTGACCTTCTCCTTCAACAAAGGGAACAGCTTGGTAGGTTTTATCAGCCTTGTCATATTCAGCCACTGCTTCCTGGTACTTTTTAACCAGATGATCGACTTCTTTTTCATCAATGTCGGGATATCCCATGCGCACTATTTGGCGAATTGCATTGCCAGTGGCTCCCGACATATCACTTAATAGCATGGCATTCGGAAGATTGAGTTCCGAAATGTGATTAAAGTCATCCGTTAGCATTTTTAATGTGACGTATCCAGTGGCTCCCACAATAGCCAGAGCGCAGGACAGGAGTCCGCAGATTATGATCAATCGGGCTTTGAGTGTTTTCATTTTCAGCTCCCCAATATCAGGAATTATCCCATTAATAATCGGATTAAGTTTCCTGATACTGGAGAAACCTCTCTCAGTGTAATGAACTCGACTTGTGTTGAGCTACTGATTTTCCTTAATGGATCCGTCAGAGTCTTTCAAGTCCCGGGTGCCCTGTGGGTGCGTTGAAGCATCGTCATGGCGGGTATCATAGGTGGCGCGGCGGTCGCGTCGTAGTTCCTGGTTTCTTGAGTTTGTTTTATTTTGTTCAAATTGGTCGTCGTCATCATACTGTGGTGTATGAGGTCTAACTTCCGTCGTAGATTTAGGGGCGGCCTGGGCCGTAGCGGCTACAAGAGCAAACAAAGTGGTAATGATGAATGTTTTCATAAGGATCTCCCTTCGAAAACAATCCTAGCAGCTATTACCACTTAAGAGCCTTGGACCCTGCTGTAAAACAGCTATTATCGTTCAGCTCAGGACTTTAAGTCTTGTTAACGGGTATGAATCAGAGTGTATTCTTCATTCACTTTCAGGCAATTCATGCCAGCCGTATGGGCTGCTTGAATTCCCAGAACAGCGTCTTCAAAAACCAGACAATCCGTCGGCGTGATTTTTAACTGCGATGCTGCCATTAAAAAACAATCGGGTGCGGGTTTACCTTGGGTATAGTCTTCAGCACAAACCAGCAAATCAAAATAAGGTTGAAGTTTCAGTTGCTGCATTGTCAGTTCAACGATTTTGCGCCGGCTGCCTGTCACAATCGCCATGGGGATTTTACCGTGATAGTGAGCGATCACATTCATGACGGATTTAATAGTGCTGACCTCATGCAAGTTTGAAAGATAATGAACTTCTTTTTCTTTTAGGAATTGTTCGGGATTGATAGTGGAGTTGTGAAGCTCGTTCATCATCTCGACAATGCGGTGAGTGGGACGACCCGCCCAAGCCATATGTTGTTCGCGACTTAGTGAAAGATCATACTTTGCGAGGGCTTTATTCCAGGCACCCAAGTGCGCGGGCATGGTGTCGGCAACAGTGCCGTCGAAATCAAACAAAAGGGCTTTAAAGTCTTGCTCGGGAAAAAACTGTTTTAACATGATGGCAGACTACCACGTTTGGCTTTCGCAGGAAAGCATCAGTACCAGAGTATTATTCGCGTGGTCGCGACTCCAGAAGCTCCACTTCAAAGGTCAGGTCGGAATGGGGAGGGATTTTCCCCATGGTTCGCTCGCCGTAAGCTAAAACCGCGGGGATTTGGATTTTGCGTTTGCCGCCAACTTTCATTCCGAGCACTCCCTGGCTCATACCCTGAATCACTTTTTTAGATCCCACGACGAACTCAAAAGGTCTGCCATGGGTGTGGGAGGAGTCAAACACGGTTCCATCACCAAGGGTTCCGATGTAGTGAATAAACACCAAGGCGCCTTTACTGGCGACCTCTCCGCTGCCGATAAGGTGGTCGGTGGTTTGAACTTGTGCTTCCATTCTAAAACCTCAAATACAAGTGGAAATTTAAGCCGGGATTTCTGACAAAATCGTGGTCTTCAGAAAAGTCGATATTTGGCTGAACCTGATAATCCAAAATATTTTCATACAGAATCTGTACAAAGGCCACCGAGAAATTGTAAGAGGCAAGATGGTAAACGTCGCGGCTTTTTGAAGTGAAGAAAATGTTGTAAGAGATACTTTCTTTTTTTGTGAACCACTGACCTAAAGCCACGCCGTTTGTGACGGTGTAAAGATGCTCGCGGTCGATGTAATCACCCTCATTCACGACAGTCAGATTCAGATTTCTTCCCAGGTAAAAGTTAAAGTTCAGTGCTTGAAAGGTACCGGTCCCTTTTTCCGCATCAGCGTAAAACTGTAATTTAGGATTGATGTGATAGGACTTTCTGCGCTCGGCGATACTTTCAAAAGTCAGGGTGTGGGAAATCTTAGGGGTGCCGGCAAATGAAATACGCGGCTGAAAAGACGTACGCACATTACCGAGTTGTCTAAAGAACCCGAACGTCGCTCCGGGGTTTCTTTCACGGGGTGCGGAACGAACGTAATTCTGGGCGACACCACGCTCGGAGGTTTCATCGTAAGAAGTGAATGTCACTTGCCAGTATTCTTCCACATTAGGCAGACGCAAATTGAAATCGAAGCTTAAGTCGTTCTTTAAGCCATCAAACGAATTCAAGTAAGCGCCGACTTCGATCACGGCAGAAGTTTTATTGGGATCTGTCGTATAGCGCTGACCCGCCAAAAACAGATCCAACCCAGTGGCAAAGCTGTCAAACCAGCTTGAAATGTTGATATTGCCCTGGATGAGATCGGTTTCAAGATCGGTTTCTTTTTCAGCCGGAGCTTTTGGTGCGGCAAAACCCCACGAAGCCCAAAACACCACGGTGAGAGCCGCCAGGCACCGGAATATTTTGTTTGTGTATAAAGATAATGATTTTTCAAACTTCAACCGTTAGGCTCCAATTATGGTTCATCTTAAACGCACACTTTCCATTCTGTCTCTGAGTATCTTGTCTCTTTGTGCAGAATTTGCTTTTGCCTACGTGCCTCAGCGGGGAAATGTGATGATGTACCTGGGGCCTTATACTTATAAGACCGAATACAACGGGAATCTTTCAGATCTACAGCAGGACACGGGTGGGATATCTTTAATTGCCTCAGGTGATGTCAGTGATCATGGCGCTTTGGAAATGGCCGCGATTTATATGCACAAATACTACTTCCGTGACGAGGATAACAACCGGTCGCTGGCGCAAAGAACACAAACCATGCACATCACAATCGCCTATCGCAGATACTGGGCACCTTCATTTGCAACCTCAGTCGGGATTTACACGAACTATCCGATGGGGAATATCAATACCATTCATAACGACTTTGCAGACTCGGAAGGGGTCACCACCTCAGCCTCCTCGCCATCAGAGACGGGTATTGATATCGCCCTTCAAGGTGAAATCTGGCAATCGGGATTGTGGGCCTTAATGGCAGAGGGCAGATATTCCTATGCGCTGACCAAGCAGCCGAATGAATATTCAAATCAGTATGGGGTGTTTTTAGGGGTTCGCTATTTCATTCAAAGCCGGGTTGAAAAACCGAAGACGTTGAAAGAGGCGGATAAGGAAAAACCGACGCAGATTAAAACTCAGCCGGAACAGAAAAAAGAGAAGGCTGCTCCTAAAGGAACGAACAGCCCTCAGAAAAAGGACTAGGCTTTTTTAGCGTCCAGATATTTTCTTTCAAACCAGAAGGTACCAAACGGCAAAACTGCCGCAAAGAATGCCTGAATACGCATTTTCACTGTCCAGTTCAATTCTCCGGCAAGGAAGTTTGCAAACAACACGTAAGCGATGAACAAGAAGCCATGAATCGGGCCCATTGTTTTAACAATTGCCGGATTGCCGGCCATGTATTTGATTGGCATTGCGATAAATAAAAGAGTCAAAAAGGAAATACCTTCAAGCCAGCCCAGAACTTTAAAAGCTTGTACCATGTGAACCTCGTTTCTTGGTCAGAGGATTAGCTTGAACTCGTTTTAAGCGCATCCAAAATCTTCGCGTTAAACGCGCAACAAATTACTGCGTTTCTGGGGACTTTGTGGAATGCTTTGGAGTATGTATCGTGTTGGCGTTCACATTTGGCAAAGGCTACGACATTTATTCTCGGGAAATAGATTTGAAATCTACACCGACGGCAGTTTCAAGCACGGTAAAGGGGCTTGGGCCTATGTGGTTACCCGCCGGGGCGTTATCTTTTGTGAAGACTTTGCCGGGCAAAAGAAAACCTCCAGCAACCGTATGGAATTTCAGGCAGCCATTGAAGCACTGAAGGCTTTACCGGAAAATAGCAAGGGGTGCCTGTATACAGACTCCCGCGTGATGTTAGAGGCCTTGGAAAAGTGTGAGCGCTGGTCAAGTAACGGCTGGGTTAAAAATCAAGGACAGCCCATTCCTGAGGTGGATTTGCTTCAGGAGCTCTATGCGCTTAAACAGAATCATCAAATCGAATGGCGCTGGATTAAGGCGCACTCAGGCATAGAATTTAATGAAAGATGTGACCAGCTTTGTATCCGTGCTAGAACCAAAACCGGAGATCTTTAAAATGAATATTGATTACGATCAGCAAAACAGTGAAAGCAAACCACCGGTGGCAATTCCTGTTGAGCAGCTAAGCGCTGAAGTTTTGGATGCCGTGATTGAGTCCTTCATCCTGCGCGAGGGAACTGATTACGGTGTGATGGAAATTTCTTTGGATAAAAAGAAAGAGCAGATTCACAGACAGCTTAAGAAAAACGAGATCAGAATCGTTTATGACTTTAATACCGAATCCGTGACGATGATGACGGATCTTGCGTGGAAAAAACTGCCGAAGTCATAAGAAACTTCGGCAGAGTATTTCTAAAACCTATTGGCAGTTTACGTTCAACCAAGCGTTCACAAAAAAGAACGGAGGGTTCGCGTAAACCCAAGCCGTGCGATACTGGAATGGACCAACCCAGTCAGCAAACCAAGAATTAACAACCATACCTGTTTGCAACTGACCTACAGCATAGCCCTGGCAGTAAACTGTGTAACCAGTTGGGTTGTACATAGTAACCGCAGCCTGGTAACCATTAAGCTGGTATTGGAAAGCTGGAACCCAGGCAAACGCCGAAGCAGAGATAAATAAAGAAGCTACAGTAGCCATCAAGAAACGCATAACGATCCCTTCACTGAAAAGTTATAATATAGAAGGGGTTAATCGCGAAATGCGCCTGCAATCAATAAAATTGCAAAGCACCTGGGCAATTCACTTTGAAATGCGCTTTATTGAAACTAAACCGAAAAATGGCGCAGTGCGCACCTGTAAATTAGAAAAGGTCCTTTAAGAGCATCGGTCCGTACGTTAACCAAATGTAAAAACCAAAGCAGTTAAAAAAGAACGCCATAATCAGACGAGTGCGGGTCAATCTCGATAAAGGCATTTCTTTTCCCAGCACGCGAAATCCCAGAAGCATTGAATACAGATTGCAAACCAAAGGCACCAACACGCATCCCAGGACTGCATTGATCAGACATTTTTTTGCAAGCTCCTGGCTTTCCATCAGGTTTTGATTCTTAAGCTGAGTGGTCTCATCTTGTTCGGCATTTATTTCAGCTTGTTCATCCTCTAGTTTTTCCAGAGCCGATGAGGCCGCTAAAAACTCGCCCTCAGGAATTTCAATAATTAACTTTCCCAGGAAAGTTTCCAGGTGGGGAGCCACTGAGCGGGTGAGCTCATCACGCAGACGGGGGTGGAAGCCCTGGGCGACTAAAAACGATTTTACGACCTGTGCTTCCGAGAAATTTGCCACTTCAGTAAGAAAAACGTGTGTGCTCATAGGGATATGCTATCCACAAGCATCAGCACTGTCTAATTTATTAACAGTTATGAGTGAAAAATTGCTGGCATGATAGGGGCAAAAAGTACCAATTTACGGCACAGCATTTCCAATGTTTGCAGAGTAAAGAAAGTCGTCGCGGCTTCAGCAATTGTCTGTTAGGTTGAGCTTCGGTTTTTCTTCTGGAGGGTGCATGTTAGCGAAACGTTTATTCACATTTTCGGTCGTAGTGGCGACAATGGCACTTGCGGCATGCGGGAATGTTGATCAATTTACAGCTAATAACACTCTGGATTCTGAGAGTGGGCAAGTAAGCCTTCGTGACCAATCTGTGCACAGTGCCCTTGATACAAACGAGGAATGGGAATCAACTCTTCCCACTCAAAAAGCCACTGTAGGTGACCCCGAGGATTTCCCGGCTCCTGCATCCGCTGAAGCTGAGCCCGATGCAACTCCATCTCACGGCACTATTAATGAAGAACAAGTGGCTTTAGATCGTCCGGCTGCGAAAGACGTGGTGGGCTCTGCTAAATTAAAACCCACTGTTTATTATTTCCCGATTTTTGATACCGAAAAAACGACCTGCCCAGACAGCCAAAAAGTCACTTTGTACGGTCAGGGTGGTAAAACGATCATCCGCGTGTGCAAGAAAATCTCGGATGCCTGCGGTTTGCAGGGTTCTTGCTCTATTAAGAAGAACGGTAAAATTCGTTTGTTGAATATTTTGGCGCGTATTAAAGGTCAGAATCGTTATTTTGAAATTGACCGTGAAGAGTGCAAATACGGTTACGGCGTGCGCACGGTGTGCTTGGACCCTTTCCACACTTTGGCAGCAGATTTGACGATCTATAAAATCGGCGAAGTGATCTATGTACCGTCAGTGATCGGTTTGATTTTGCCAGACGGTACTATGCATGATGGCTACTTTATCATCCGTGATAAAGGGTCGGGCATCATGGGTCGTGGCAGATTTGATTTCTATTCAGGCTTCATGCCTTGGTATGACAAAACGAATCCGTTCAACAAAATCGGCCTGGCTGATAAGAACACTGAGGTTCCTTACATGAGAATCACAGGATCAAAAGCCAAAGAAATCCAGGTTCGTCGTAACTACCCAAGCATCCCTAAAGACAACCAACCCTTGAAATAAGGGCTATCCCGGAATGCCCACTTGCACCAGAGTGGGCGTCAAAATCTTTTGCGCCTCTTTCGGCGACATCCCCACTAAGAAACCGCGCTTACCACCGTTAATATAAATCTTATCCAGCTCAAGAATTGTCTCTTCCATATAGACTGGCATTTTTCTTTTCGTACCAAACGGTGAGGTGCCGCCCACTTGGTAACCTGAATGGCGATCGGCCACTTCGGGCTTACATGGATTAATGCTTTTTACTCCCAATACGCGTGCAAGATTTTTGGTGGATACCTGCATATCTCCATGCATAAGCACGATCAGGGGTTCTTTCTTATCATTTTCCATGATCAAAGTTTTAATGACCGCGTGTTCCGGTACTCCCATTTCTTTTGAAGAGTGAGCGGTGCCGCCTTTTTCCTGATAAGTGAATAGATGGTATGTCAGTTCCACGCCGTGCTTTTCCAGCTCGCGCAGGGCTAAAGTCATCGGGGGCTTGTTATCGTGACTCATAACTTCGGTTCCTCGGAATTATCAGTTTCTGAAGCATCAATGTACGTTTGCGTCTGGTCTTCACGCAAAACCTGAGCAAGCTGCTGCATGCCTTCGCGGGACAGATCCAGGAATTGTTTTTGATCGTGGCGGTACTTGTATTGATTTGCCACCATCAATTCATCATGACGATGGAAGCGCTCGATAATCGAGCGCGCACGTGAGGCTGGCATTCCCAAATCCAACAGTAATTCGCGAGTCAGCAAAAGACTTGATTCAAAAGTTTCGCGGCGTATGTGTTTCATCTCTACACCTAGATCTAACAAATCAAACACGTGGGCACGGTTGCGGGCACGGGCATAGATTTTTAGATGCGGGTGGTGTTCGCGAGCGAGCTCCACGATGTGTTTGGAGGTCTCCACATCATCTACGGCTACGATTAAGTATTTGGCGGATTTCGCTCCGGCCGCATCCAGGATTTCCTGGCGGGAAGCATCCCCATAGTAAACCTTGTGACTGAATTTTCTTAATAGCTGAATCTGATCCGGGTCGTGATCAATGGCGGTGAAACCAATTTCCTGGGCGCGCAGAATACGGCCAAAGATTTGTCCGACACGTCCAAAGCCTGCGATGATGATTTCGTTTTCAACACCTTCGAAGTTGTCCCATTCTTTGGCTGGTTTTCTGGAAGCCAGCATTGCTTCTATTTTTGAATTTAGAACGATAACGAACGGGCTTAGGATCATAGACAAGGTCACGATCACAGTTAGTAACTCTGAAATTTCACCGCTAATAACCTGCGAGCTTTGGCCGACACCAAAGATTACAAACGCGAATTCACCACCCTGGGCCAAATAGGCCGCCATATTGCGGGAGCCTGCACTGTTAAGGCGAAGCACGCGACCCACGCCGTAGAGCAATCCTGCTTTAACCGCCATATAGACTGCTGTCGCTGCAATAATAAAGACCGGGTTCTTTAAGATCAGGTGAACGTTTACGGACATTCCCACAGAGATAAAGAAAAGACCCATCAAAAGACCTTTGAAAGGTTCAAGGTCAGCTTCAAGTTCGTGACGGTATTCTGATTCAGACAACAAGACGCCCGCGAGGAATGCTCCAAGCGCCATGGAAATACCCATGTGCTCCATCAGATAGGCAACACCGACTACGATGGTTAAAGTGACGCCAGTGAAAAGTTCGCGACTGCGCAAAGCTGCAACTTGACGTAATAGTGGACCCATCAACGTGTAATTGAAAATAAGAAGACCCAGGAAGATTCCCGCAATAGCGAGCCAGTTTACGTCAGAGCTGGAAGCCGCTTCGACTAATCCCAAGGTGGGAATAATTGCCAAGGCAGGGATTGCCACCACGTCTTGCATTAATAGTATTGCGAAAGAAGATCTTCCGAATTCGGTATTTAAGACTTTCTTTTCGGTCATCGCCTGAATAGCAAAAGCGGTGGAGGAAAGGCTTAATGCAAAGCCCGCAACCCAGGCACTGCTCCAGGAAGCCCCTTGGGTTTTTACCAAAATACCCAGAGCTATAGTGCAGGTTAGAATTTGCAGGCCGCCAAAACCGATCAGGGTTCTTTTCATTGCCAGCAATTTCTTGGGTTGAAGCTCTAGTCCGATCAGGAATAGAAGAAACACCACGCCAAATTCAGAAAGATGTTTTACGGACTCGACATCCGTTATCAGCCCTGCGGTGTGAGGGCCAATCAGGATGCCTGCTGCGAGATAACCCAGAATGCTTCCCAAGCCTAATTTTTGAAAGATAGGGACCAGAAGTACTGAGGAACACAGGAAGGCAAGGACTTGAAGAAGATATGAATGTTGTAGCATTTAAAAATCGTAACAAGCGGTCCTTAAGGCGCCAAGCTAAAAAATCTACATACTCTAAGAGGTCATTGTTTTGGGCTCACTGTCCCGATTTAAAGAGTGTCCCGATTAGGAAAATTTCATTTTGGGTTTCGGGGCAATGGGTGTAGAACCCACCACGAATCGAATTCTTTTAAGGGAGTTTTCCAAATGAAATCTATCAATTTACTAGTATCAGGTCTTCTTGCAACAGCGGCTTTGGTGGCATGCGCACCGGCAAACCAAAACGGGACAGTGACAGCAGATGGCAACAGTCAGGTGATCGGTGGCGATCTGGTTAAACCAGGCAGCCGTGTGATGCGCTCAACCGTTGGACTCTACGATCCTAAAGCGGGTGCCTTGTGTTCAGGCACTTTGATCGCTGAAAACATGGTTTTGACAGCAGCTCACTGTGTGGCTGGTGATCCAAAAGCTTTGCAAGTTCACTTTAACAACGAAATGAAAAAATCCACTCAAGAGCAGATTCGTAAAGTGGATGCTGGCTTCGTAAACACTGATTACGATCCACAACGTAAAGAAAACACAGCGGACATCGCGATCCTTCGCTTCAAAGGTGGCTTGCCAGCGGGTTATGCTCCGGCAAAAAGACTTAAAAACTCGGGTGCTTTGGTTCAAGGCATCCAGGTTGTTATCGCAGGTTACGGCTTGAATCGCTCATGGGTGATCAAATCTGGTGCGGGCACTCTTAGAACTACAGAGCTTGTAGTTGCTGATCCAAACTTCTCTGCAACTGAAGCAATGCTAAAACAATCTTTGAAACGTGGCGCTTGTTCCGGTGACTCCGGTGGTCCAGCTTACCTTGATATCAAGGGTGAGTTGTACTTGTGGGGTGTTCTAAGCCGTGGTGATGCTTTGCCAACTCGTTTGACTCCGGATTGCTTTATGTTGTCGGTTTACACTCGTGCTGACATCTACGCGACTTGGATTGATCAAAAAATGGAGCTATTGCGCGCTCTATAACATAAACCCTAAGCGGTTGTATTGTGAGAGAGGGAGATCATGCGATCTCCCTTTTTTTATTGCTAAACGAACTGCCAAAATACGTTTTGGCCACTGAATATTTCCTTTGCTTCAAATCAAATAAAATCCTGTGCTTTGCCAGAAACGCTGCTGCCAATGCCTAGCTCGGAAACTTTCCTATAGAATCGGGTGGAGGTCTGTATGCGTATTTCTGACGTATCCATCCGCAATGCCGTTTTCTCCTGGATGCTGTTTGCGGCATTCATCATTTTTGGTTTTATATCGTTCATGCGTTTGGGCGTCAGCCAGTTGCCGGATGTGGACTTTCCCGTCGTGAATGTTTCGCTGACACTATTGGGTGCAGCTCCCGAGATCATGGAAACCTCTGTCGTGGATCCGGTGGAAGATGCGCTGTCTTCAGTTGAAGGAGTCGTTCGCATTAGTTCCGTCAGTAAGACCGGTATCGCAAATATTACTATCGAATTTGAATTGGATCGCAACATCGACGTGGCTTTGCAGGAAGTGCAGACCAAGGTGGCCCAAGCCCAGCGCCTGATGCCTGAAAATGTCGATCCGCCCATTATCACGAAAACCAATCCCGATGATCAGCCGATTTTGTGGTTGGCACTTCAGTATGACAAAAATGATCCGTACTTTTTGATGACCTATGCGAAGGACTATCTGAAAGACCGCTTCACTATGGTATCCGGGGTCGGGGATATTATTTTAGGGGGATACACAGATCCGGCGATGCGAGTCTGGGTTGATGCCGATAAACTTAAAAGAAAAGTGATCTCGGTTGGTGACGTGATGGAATCAATCACGGCTCAACATACCGAGGTCCCCGGGGGATTCATTCAAAATCCCAAGAATGCCTTTAACGTCAGAACGCTAGGAGAGTTTAAGGATGCCAAGGGCTTTGATGACATGATCATCAATCGCAGGGCCGGGATGGTGATTCAGGATCCCTATAACACCATCCGCTTAAAAGATGTCGGCTATGCCGAAGAGTCCTTGGCCGAGGTCTATCGTATTTCCAGATTTGATGGAGTCATGTCATTAGGTTTGGGTATCAAGAAGCAAATCGGATCTAATGCGGTGGCCGTCGCCAATGCGGTGAAAACCCAGATGAAGGACATTCAGGAAACTTTACCTGAAGGCATGCGTCTGGGAGTGAACTTCGACTCTTCACGATATATTGAACAAAGTATTCAGGAGATGATCAAGCATCTGGTCTTGGCCGTGATTCTGACTTCGTTGGTGTGCTGGATTTTCTTAGGAAGTTTCACTGCGACCTTAAATGTGTTGCTGGCAATTCCGACCTCCATCATGGGGGCGTTCATTGGTTTGTATTTCTTTGGTTTTACTTTAAATACCTTCACGCTTTTGGGTTTAACGCTCGCGATTGGTATCGTGGTCGATGATGCCATCATGGTGCTTGAAAATATATTCAGGTACAACGAGCGGGGACTAAGGCCGATAGAGTCAGCAATCATTGGCGCGCGCGAGATTACTTTTGCGGCGTTAGCGGCAAGTATCGCGATCATTGCGATCTTTTTGCCTGTGGCCTTTATGAAAGGTGTGATCGGGAAGTTCTTTTTACAATACGGGATTACGATTTCTTTGGCGGTGCTTTTATCTTTGCTGGAATCCTTAACGATCACTCCCATGCGCTGTTCTTCTTTCGTTCATACTGGCGAGCGCAGTACTCGCATCGGTAAGGCCTTTGATCTTTTCATGGAAAAGTGGCGGGAGTTTTACTCTAAAACTTTAAATTGGGTACTAAATTACCGCTGGCTGGCCTTGGCGACTTCAGTGGTGTTTGTGGCATTGTCCTTTGTGACGGTGACAGGACTTAATCGCGAGATGACTCCGGTGCAGGATCAAAGTTTGTTCATCATGCGTTTATTTTTGCCCATTGGGACTTCACTTGCGACTTCGGATCAAAAAGCACGGGAAATTGAAAACTGGATGCGCTCGCAAAATGAAGTGAAGCATCTTTATGCCAGCGTCGGGGGCTTGGGATCAGGTGGTGGCAGTGATGCCAATACCGGGATGATGTTTGTGACCTTGAAAGACAAAGGCGAGCGGGGGGAGAATAAAGCACTGGGAAAAGAACTTTCACAGCAGGAATTCATGAATTATGCGCGGACGGAGCTAACTAAGAACGTAAAAGGCGTGCAGGTCTTTATGATGGATCCATCCAGTCGGGGTTTCTCGACGGGGAAAGGTTATCCTGTCGAGTTTATTTTGCAGGGACCTGATTGGGCCAAGCTGGAAGAGCTGAATAATAAATTTAAAGAAGACATGAAACAGTCAGGACTCATGGTCGACGTGGATTCAGATTATCTGGCGGGGATGCCAGAAATTCAGGTGACCCCAATGCGCGATCAAGCGGCCCGTCGCGGAGTCAGCGCCGAAGACATCGGTGTGACCGTGCAGGCGATGATCGGTGGTGTGAAAAACGGGCAGTACACTAAAGATGGGCATCGCTATGATGTCTATGTTCAGCTTCAGAAAACCAAAGATCCCAGAAATGAATTTAAAAAACTTTTAATTGCCAATGATCGCAATAATCTGATTCCAATTTCCCAGGTGGCCAAGATCGAGCAAAAAGCCAGCCTGCAACAGGTAACAAGGGTGAACCGTCAGCGGGCGATAACGATCTATGCGAATTTAGCTTCCGGAGCGTCCCAACAAAAGGCACTGGATTTTATTTTCGCAAAAGCCAAAGACCTTCCCTCTGGCTATTACATTGATCAGTCAGGGGCCGCAAAAACTTTCAGGGAATCCTTCGATAGTTTGATCTTTGCATTGGCGTTGGGCGTATTGGTCGCCTACATGGTTTTAGCCAGCCAGTTTAACTCCTTCATGGATCCGGTGACGATCCTGATGGCCTTGCCATTTAGTTTTTCCGGGGCTTTCTTTGCTTTATTCCTGACTGGTCAGTCCATCAACATGTACTCGATGATCGGTATTTTGCTGCTGATGGGAATCGTGAAAAAGAATTCTATCTTATTAATTGATTTCACCAACGCCGTTCGGGATCGGGGCGAGAATGTCAGTGCTGACGCCGCATTAAAAGAAGCCTGTCCGATTCGCTTACGTCCCATCATTATGACCAGTATGGCGACGATCACGGCAGCCCTTCCTTCGGCACTTGCAACCGGTGCCGGTTCAGAAACTTTCAAGCCCATGGCCGTCACCTTGATCGGCGGGGTTTTAATTTCCACGCTATTAACTTTGTATGTGGTGCCAGTGGTGTATTCACTGCTGGATCGTTTCCGTAAACGCGACACCCGCCAAAAAGATGTGCGCGAAGCCTTCCTAAACGTGGGCGAGGCCACTTCTATCAGTGCTGAAGGAGTGCCTGTATTAAATGACGGCGAAGGCGCACAACCTGGCGACAAAGCTCAATACTTTAATCAACAACAGAAGATGCCAGATATTGTTGAAGAGAGTGAACCAGTAAAAGAAAAGCAACAACTCGAATCAGAACCTGAAATCATGGGGCCAAGACATTGGGAGGAATCAGAAATGGAGAAGGAAAAAGGCGAGAAAAGAAGTTTCTTTGGTTTCTTAAAGCGAAAGTACCGACATCCCAAAGAGTCACAACCAAAACCAATCTTCAGTTCGCCATCACCTGCAGTGCGAAGATCCGCGGCACCGTCAGCGGCACCAGGTGAGAAACCCGTAGAACCAAGAACTCACCGGGCAGAAGAAATCGAATCCGACTTCGACCGCAACATGCCTCACATCAGCGACAAACCGTCCGACTACGAAGCCGCCGACGACGCCCAAAGAAGAGACCAACGCGAACGCCACCGCGAAGAACAACGCGTAGAACGCATGCGCGAACACGACCGCAAAATGCGCGACCGGGACCGGGAGCATTAGTGAATGGGGAATGTTTTGCCAACATCTTTCTGGATGCCTTTAATGCGGAGAAAGTATTTTGACTATTTGATTCATAATGGCTGAGTTTTCAAAATTGAACTTCTTAAATCTGTGTTTTCGGAAAACATTGTCTCCGAAAACCTTTAAACATAATTCGAGAGCTGCCCGGTGCCCCACTAGTCGCCGAACCTCATACTGCAAACGAATAATGGAGAGCGAGATAAGACGCCATCTACTGGGTTGTCGGTGAGTCGCCTGTCCTCGGCGTACCAGTAAGTAGGCCTGTGGGAAACGACTCACCTCCGCCTTGCATCTTTCGCCTTCTATCGCTCACGAGAACTTCAAATATATTGGAAAGGTAGTCTGTCCAAGCTGAACACTCAGCGAGCGAAAGCTCCATTTCCGACGGAAATCGCAAACAAATTATCTTTGATCATTGTCAATCCAGGTGCAGTTTTGTGTTCGATTGGATTTCTTCTACTATAGTAATAAAAAGTTATTACAAGTGTTTGGCAAACCTGGACCTTCAATTTGATTTCCACAAACGTTTTAGTATCTTAGTTGCCTTTAACCTTCGGGTTAGGAGTTATCCACATCTGCTTTTGAGTATTGCCTTTTATTTTCATCCTTGGTTATAAGACGTTTATTAATAGAAAGGTTCTTTTATGGAAGCATCACTGTTGTCGTTTATTGGTGGGGTAGTATTCGCATACGCGGGTTTGGTGTATTTTTATAAGTTAACCACCGCTAAAAAATAGTTAATTGGCCGATAATTGTTGGTGGAAGAAGCTGTATTGGTAATATAGGGTATTTATTGTCCGTAAATTAATAAATTGGACAATTAATAGTTAAATGCCGAAATAATTAATTAAATGCCGAGAAAATCCGTCCATTAATTCAATTTAAATCCAAATAAATAAAATAAATGCGGAAAAATGAAAGTGCTTGCAAGGTCCAGCAAATGTGTCATCATTATTCAATCCTCTCTTCAAGGACTTTATGTAAAGCCTTGAGTGAATTTTTTAAGGAGAGGAATCCATGTCTATTATTAACGTTACCGTTCGAAAGCTATCTGCAAAATCTGTCAAAAATGTGGTGCATATGTTCATAGCTATCGTTGCCATAATTACTTCTACGATTTACGGATTAGTAGCAAACCATTCAGATAAATTGAGCGAACTTGCTGTGTCCGTTCGTGAACCAAAAGAATATGTAAATATAATCAAGCTTCGGCTTGGGCAGAAAAGAGATGAATGACAGACGCTTCCTATCTCAATTATTTGGGTTCAATTTTGGAGATGAAATCTTCTAAAGAGATCCCCTGCGCTTTGATCAGGCCTCTTTTATGAAGGAAGTTACTCATTGCCAGTTGATCGGCATCTTCAGTAATAACGTAATGTGCTCTGCAGGCTTGAACCAATAGGCTAAGATCATACCAATTTCCAGCAGCAATTCGGTTTAAAAATGAAAGCTCATCGTTGTCTTTATATTCGGTGTAAGCATTTCCGAGCATACGAAGATAGCCGAGCATAAAATGGGTGCGGTGGAGATTATAATCAGACCTTCTTGGCGTATAAATTACCTTCTTTATCTGTCTATTGGACAAACCAAAGACCTTTTTGAAGATATTCATTTTATAAGCGGGAACATAGAAATTGATGTTTTCAATTTCATACCTTATTTCAGATTGGGAAAAGACTGATAGCATTCTGAATAGATTATCCGACTTCTTCAGGCCAGTCTTAGAGTCCTTAATAAAGTTTCTTGTCGTACCGGTACGGTGATAGATGTGGTCGAAAGTCTTTCGGTCAGATAGATACTCTAAAAAAAGTTCCCATCGGTCCTCTGTATGGATTGTGGGGTAATGTCTCATGCGTCCGTTATTTCGGATTTCAATGTGTAACCATTTTGAAATCGCTTTTGCGAAATAGAACTGTCCCGGAGTGGAACGATTATATATCTCATGCAGCTTATTCATTCTCTTGAAAATGCTGTCAGTGCTATCTCCGGCTGTGTTTTCTAAGAAAGTGTCAAAGCTGACAAAGAGTCTGTGCTGGCTCTGAGTTAGGCCAGCAACTGTTTGTTCAGACAAATCCTGGTTTCTAAGGATCTTATTCAGGGCTGAATTGTCGATGAAGTAGTCTGCCGTCATTCTAATGATATTTTCGTAAGATCGACCTGTGAGGCGGTAATCAACAATGAAAAATAGACACCCGCCACGATCAGCCAAAATGTGCGAAGGAGTTTGCCCAAGGTACCTTTAATTCCGTCTCCAGTCAGAATTTGAAATGTTCCGTGGAGGATGCTTGAACCATTTCCTCTTAATTCCTTGCGTTTTAGAGTAGCACACACTGCAAGGGCAATCAGCGGATATCCAAAACTAATAATTCCAAAAAACCAAATTAGGTATTGTTCAATTGATAGTCTGACTATTTGTAAATAGCTAAGTTTCTTACTCTCGGCGGCAAGATGCGCCATTCTCCTCTCGTTTTCACTTTGGTTTCCAATTGAGGATCCTTTGCTGATTAGTTCATTTGATTTTTTGAGAAACTCATATTCAGCCGTTTTGTCTTTTAGTTCTTTTGCAAAACCGGCTCCCCGTAAGGTAACTTGTATTAAGTCGTCAAGCTTTGATGAAAATTTAAAATCAGCAAATGGAGTATTTGCATCAGGATTAAAAGCTGTATCGTAACTTACTGCCATAGCAAGCGTATAGGCTTTCTCTTTTTGTTCAGGCCATTTCATTCCCGTATTTATAAGTGAATTTTGAATAATTAGAGTGGTTTGAATGTTTCCAGGTTCGAATCTCAAGCATTCGTTCATCCATATGAAAGGTAGGAAACTTTTCGCAAGTTTATCCTGAGGGTCGGCGTATTTCCAGCAGTACGGGTTGTAGAGCTTCTTTTGCATCAACAGTATTGTATTCACGTCGGATACATTGGCAAACGAGGCACGAAGGCCGAAACTTGATCCATTAAGGAGAATATAAATATCGCGCAGTTCGTTTTCTTTAAGCTTTTGCTGATCAATTTTCTTAAGTAACTCCAAGAATGACCATGTCGCATTCACTATATCTTGAGGCGTTGTGCCGGGGAACTTATCCCCACCATAATATCCATTTTCTTCATTTAATTTGATATTTGCCATGAATCCTTGATAGGTACTAGCTCCGCTGCGTTCGTCCATGACCTCTGCGGTAAATTCACCCAGCATAAATAACTGCGGAAATTCAGCCTTTAGGTTCGGAACAGCTGCTTCAAGAGTAGCTGCGTGAATTAGTAGCAAAAACAGCACGATCCAATTCATATTTACTTACTCACAACTTTCTTTCTCTTCTTCTTAGTGAAGCAGTCATTGCTTTCCCAGTACTTCATGGGCTGTACCTGAAACACTGCCAGCATCTGGTTGAGCTGCGGGATCTGAGTCTTAAGTTTGGACTCCAGGACTTCCTTCGTAACTTCGCGGGTATTCATCACGTCGCCCTTGTCAGTCTGGAAATACCCGAACGTCAGCATCTTTGAGGGGAGAGAGCGATAAGCATCCAACTGCTGCGTTGTCTTGAACCCGCCTTCGTTGCGACGTATTCAACCATACGTCTCACTTCGACGGAACCATTCCGCCTTGCATTTGAATACTTCTTGCTCTCTGAAGCGTGAAAAAAGCCAAGTACTCTACTCATTGTGGTGTTTTATCCACTTTATATGTGCCATCAGCCTGAATATAGTGACACTTTTCGTAACCGGCACTTTGGCAAATAGGATCCATTAAATCACCCATTCGTGTTTCCCATTTTCTATCTTCGATAACAATATTGGGGATGAACACAGTGTCCCTGTCGAAATGGCGTTCATCAATGGACCCTCTGGAAGAATAATACAATTTACGATTTCTTACTGACTGCAATTGAATTTGTACTACCACAGGATCAAAAATACCAAGACGTTCTATGTTTTTAAATGACGAGTCCAATGATTGGCTTATTGCCGAACCGATTGCATCTACGAATGTAAAATCATTATTCGCGTTAGGATCGATTACATAGCCATCAACGAACTCGTGAATACCCGAACGGAAAACTTGGACGTAACCGTAATTATGCTTATGATTTTCATATCGGCAAATCCCGTCTAAGTTAATCTTAGTATATGGATTGTTAAACTGTGCATTTATTGGCATCAAGTTATTGTTGTCAGACTTTAAAGTTTGAATGCTAAAGGTTTGGTTGTGAAATGCTCCAAGAGGAAGAATATGAATGATCAATCTTCTCGTACCAAGCAGTGGTATGGGCGTAACGCCTTTTCCGATTAAGTCCGCTCGTTCATTGCAAAACGAAGTAGATCTTTTTGTAAGTTGTTCGCCATTGATAAAAGATGATTGAATTTGATTGTAATCCATAAGGACTTTTCCCGTTTGGTTTCTTGTATAAAATTTGTTAATTCCCTCGAGGCTTACCATGTGAGGCGAGTTCCAACTTTTATTTATGCGGTAAATTAGGACCCATGAATTTTCAAATCGAAGTATTTTTGATTCGATTCCATTGATACGAGGAGTAATGCCAGCCGAAATTATTTGGTTTAAGCGATTCAATTCTTCTGAAGGATCGGTTGATATTCCTTCAATAGCACCAGGCTTGTTAGTTTTCGATCCCTCTACAATCTTTTCGGAGATTCCGTAAACTATTAAGCCGCCAGATGCGTTTGCAAACGAGCATATGTCATACAGAAATTCCTTTTTCTTACCGTCGGATTTGTCGGGTAGATCACGCTTATAGTCCAAAAACTGACTTTCTTCAGTTTCGCTTTCAATCAATAGGTTAACGTCAGCAATGGACCAGTTACTCAAAGATTTATGGAAAATACTCATGAATCTCCCTTTAGGCCATAGGAGTTCACCTATGAGGCCTTCTTGTGAAAAACGTACTAGATTGCAGGTACGTAGGAATGTTGTTGAATATCCCAGCACCTATGTCAACAAACGCCAGTTTCCATTGACGCGAGAGAAATCAATTTGATTCACAGTATTTTTATCGGACTCAATCTAATGATTAGTATGCTTACTTTGAGAGTGGATGGCGCGTGGAGTTACGCCTCTCCCATCATCAAGCACCCTCCTTAGCAGTCCCTAAATTTGTTCGGAATTTGACGGAATAGGTGGAACATCAGTGAACTAAGGATCGATGCTTCTATTGCAGAGTTCTTGGGCGTTGGGTTCGGTTTTGCGACAGGTTTTAGCAGAGTGATCGTAGCAGCCGCCGCTTTCAATGCATGCGATGTCTTCAGGGATCATCCAATTGAAGTAAGTGATTGTAGCGGCGATGATCGCGGCTACTATGATTAGGATTTTTGTTTTCATTGTTGTCTCTGCTTAACGTAACTGGAGTTGCCTTCGAAATCGAAGACGGCGTTTTCATTTTTGATTCGGTTTGGAATATCGGAGGAACTGAAGTCGATGCGACCTCTGCTGGGCTTCCACTCATGGACGATTTTATTGTTTTTTAGGAATAGGACAAACTGTTCTCCGTCGTCCATCGACATTGGCCAATCTTTTTGGTTCTCCTCGAATCCGTCGATTCCATGGCGGCAAAAGGAGTCGTAGGGTTTTAATATCACCAACTCGTCCCGTTCAAGCTTGTTGTGCTGCCTCAAATCGAAGTGCCTACCTTTTTCATTAACAACTTCATAGATTTGATAGCTTCTCCACAATACTTCCATATAAATGAGTGGCCAGAGTAGGACTCCGAGAAAAATGCCGCAGATGATGGTTAGAGACCCATCAACAAGCACGGCACTGATTTTAGAAACTTAATGATTTTTTCATACTAAGTTGGGGCTGCATAAAGCATGCTAGTTCTTCCGAACGATTTCTGTAAGAGTAAGCACGATAAATGAGTAGGTGGTTGCTATGAATCGGTATTGGGTAAAATATTGCGTTCTTGCTGTGTCGGCTTCTTTCTTAAGTACGTTTCGCTCCTTTTGATGGGATATGACGGATTGAACGATTATCGCTGGATTGTTCGTCGCTCAATACAGGCGACGACTTTGCTAAGTGGTGTGTTGGTACTATTTCTTTTTTGCATTGGTGGTTCGTGCCAAAATCAAAAATCACTACGGTTGGGAAGCTTTCGTTCTGCAGCTAGTTGTACCGAAGATACTTGAATTTTTTTCGCTATTGTTTAAGAAGCGGGATTAACTATTGTTAGTCTCGGGCATGCCTGGACCTCCTTATAATTACAAATCTGTTTTGCCTCAGAAACATACATCCATTTATAAATAACATTCAAATTATGCCGCAAGCCCGGTCAAGAAATGTTGACCAGTATTTGACTAAAGAAACGATGTTTAGCTCCCGATAAACATATTCACGTATATTCGAGTAGCGAAATGGTTGTGGATTTTTGCTTCGTGTATAGCGATGAGATGGTGGTTAAACCTGAGTTCAGTTTTAACCGCCTTCAATATTAAATTAAATCTCGTTGTTCAAGTTGTACGTTGGAGGCCTTGTGGTTAGATCCTTGTTAATTCTATCGATCTTGATGGTTATGGTTGCTTGTACAGGTGGATTTGATCCGCTGGCGGCAATAACGAATGAAAATCCGATTGTTGGAAGTCCAAGTATTGTTCCTAGTAGTCCAATAGTTGAACCTCCGAGTGAGCCTGAATTCACAAATCCATTGGTTGCAACTCAAAAGGTTGAAGAAGTACTTCAATCGTTCAATGAAGATCCCATTTATAAGTTTGAGCAAGAAGATACAGAGCTTCTTATCTCTGAGGGGCTAATCGCTGACCAAAATTCTCTTAAAGGTTTGGTAAAATAAGATGAAGACAATTAATCTGATCGTTGCTGGTGCTTTCTTATTTAGTATTCATTCCCAAGCCGGAGTAAGTTATCTCGGTAAAGACGACGGGCAAAGTGTTGAAGTTGCCGTTTCTACAGGTAAGACCACCTATAAGGCTGGTGATCAGGTTGTCGTCACTGGATCTATTAAAGTTATAGGCAAAAAATCTTGGTTTGAGGACTTCTTTGACTGGTTGTCTGGAAATAAAAGCAAAGGACTTCTAGAGGAGTTCAAGAAAGAGGGCATTGAGCTTGCAGGCTCATTCCCAGCATCCGCAGTTGACGTGTCTAGCCAGGTCGTCTTTAAAAGTGAAGGAAGAGACGAAATCTCTTTTAAGTACACTTCTGCTGCTATTTCTCCTGATGATGTAAATCAGTTCGCCCTTAAAATTTTCAACAACTCTCATGATAAGTTTAAGCTTAAACAACTTGCTTCCATTCAAGGTAAGCTTGAACGACGTTTGGCGGCGCTTCGGGATCTAAAGATCTACTATAAGAAAAAGAATGCAGTAGCGAAGGTTATAGCCGTAATTGAAAGAGAAATAGCTCAGATCGAAGATCTTCGAGGAAAAATCGAAGATCGCCTAAATACTGATGATAACCTGATTGCGCAGAATGTTTATCCTTTGCAAGTTGAGAATAAAGTTGCTGCCATTGCAAATGTTGGCACCTCAATTAATGGTTTCCGTTTTGCTATTTCTGCGACTCCAGGTGTGAACTTTGAAAAAGTTAGCACAGATCTTATCGCTAAAGTTTCGCGTATCGATAAAGATCAGAATGATGACTTTTTTAAATTCAAATCTAAGTACGGTTATTTGGCGGAGATTTCAAGAGACGGAAAGGTTGTGGGGACGTCTTCACTAGACTCCTTAAAGGATTCTCTCTCTATTCCTGTCAGTATTCTAGATGCGAATAGAGCCCAAAATAACAAGTTTTTGTTAACGCTCTATCGCACAGAAAAAGGTAAAAAGAAAGGTACGGTTGGTAGCCTTGAATATCGTTTAAGAACTATTCAAGATACTGTCGCTCCTGCATGGATTATTGGGGGTATGCCATCGGGAAGTACATACTCGAAAGAGTTTCCTGAAATCAATCTTTCAGCAAAAGACTCCTTTGGTCGAATCGATAAATCAACTCTTTCCGTTAAGTTGAGCGGAACAAGCAAGCAGGGGCAAAATGTTGTTTTTGACCTGACTAGCGGCCTTGGTGTTGCGATGGATCCAACATCGACCGAATTGAATGTGACAGGAAAGATCAATTCAATTGAAGAGGGTTCTTATACTTTTGGTGCGAAGGTATCTGATAGTTCTGGAAGTATAGCCTCGCATTCTTCTAGTGTTGTGATCGATAGAACTGCACCAATTATTACTTTTGGTCATGTTGATGGATCCGAATCAACGACTGAATCTTTCAATTTGAATGTCTATATCACAGATGCATCACCAGTCGATTCCAAAATCTACTTAAACGGCGTTCAAGTCGGTTATTCAGATCTTAATGGTTTTCAATTGCCGGTTGCGCTTAGAGCGGGCTTAAATAATATTAGAGTAGTTGGTGTTGATAAAGCCGGGAATATTTCGGAGCTAACATCGGTAGTTGTTTTTGACACCACCCCGCCTGTTATTGCTAACCTTCAGGTTGGGCTAGGTGGTACAATCTATACGAATGTACTTCCTATTAATATTCCAATTTCATTCTCTTCAAGCGAGATTTTGTCAGCAGTATTAGTCAATGGAACGCAGATCGTTGTCTCGGAGAACGACCTTCGATATTCTGGAGATTTTCAACTAAATAAAAGCGAAAGTAGTCCCGTAAAATTATCTGTAAAAGACATTGCAGGGAATGAGACGATAATTTCACAGAATATTTTAGTAAAATTTGATAACGTACAACCAATTTCAGTTATTCGGTATAATGATCTTGTTCTCACGAATAAATCTTCTGTGAGCGTAACCATTGAAGTTGCAGATGCTTCTCCTGTTTGGACAAAGGTTATTGTTAACGACGTCGAAATATTTCAGACGAGATCTAAGAATTTTGATTACCCGTTCGAATTAAATCGCGAAGGCGAAAATACTTTGAAGGTTGTATCTTCGGATGAGGCTGGTAATTCAAAAGAATCGGGCATCCTCAAAGTTAAAAGGGATACTGTGGCGCCGATACTCAGCGATATTATCCCTGTAGATGGCTCGATCATTGATCGGATTGCGTTTTTGGTTTCAGGGCAGTCTAATGAGAAATTGAAGAGTGTTTTAGTTAATGGTGTAGGTGTAGGAGTATCTTCTAGTGGACTTGAGTTCAATGGGCAGTATGTAGCGTCTAATCAAGGTGACTTAGTTCTGGAAGTATCTGCTCAGGATCTCGCAGGAAATACTGCAACAACTAACATTGATTTAAAAATTAAAGCAAGATTGTTGATTCAGGAGCTGGTGTCAATTGTTCCTGATGCAGATGGCGTCAATATGTGGGTTATTGGTGCAAGCTCTTCAACTAGAGCTAAGGCGGAGATTTCCGTTTCGGCATCATTGTTTAACGGAGCAAAAGATTATGCAAATTCCGACGGATCGTTTCAAGTAAAGATTAAAAATTTCTCTAGTGTTTCAGTAAAGTCAAAGGATGTTGATACTGGAGAGCAAGAACAGATTAATCTTACTTACACTGTTGAAGAAACGTCTTTGTCTGGAATTGTGAAAGATGTTGAGGGTACTCCGCTTGTGAATGCCCTGATTAGCGTCTCAAATTCAACTAATTCAGTTTTTACGAATTCCTCTGGTGAGTTCATCATTCTAAACCCTCCGACTGGTGATCAAAACTTGATTGTCAATGGATCAAGCGTTGTTATCGGTGAAGGTGATACTGGCAAAAAGAGATATAGTACGACATTTATTGCGGTGAATGTTGGTAGAGGTCAAAAGAACGTCCTTGAAAGAGTTGTATATTTAACACCACTTTTAACGGATGGTTCTGAAACTCAGGTGACAGCAGGATCTGCAGCAGTTGTAACTAGTCCGCATGCACCAGGTGTTTCGCTAATGATTCCTAGCAATTCTACTGTATTTCCCGGAGGGGGAGGGAGTGGTATCATTAACATGATGACCATTAAGTCGAGCGGTCAACAATGCCAGTTCCGTCCAACTTTACGCCAACAAATGTTATATCGCTTGAGCCGTCTGGTACTAAGTTCACTAAAAAGGTTTCCATAAAAGTTCCTAACGATAATGATTTACCAGCAGGAACGCAGATGGCGTTTATTTCCTTAAATTCATCCACTGGTAAGTGGGAGATTGATGGAAAAGGTAAAGTTACGGATGATGGAAACTCGGTTGAGACCAATTCCGATTCAGGTATTACACATTTTAGCATCATTTACGCTGTTCCTTTGGCGCCATTGATAGCAAGTGTGCAGAACCCAAATCTCCTGGGTATTAATGCCTCTGATGGTGGTTCAAGTGCGATAATCAATTCGCCTAGTTTTAAAGTTTACGATAAAGACGTTTCTCCTAGCTTGTACTATAAAAGCAATTGGGCGAATCCTACTGCTGTTGTTTCGAATATTTTTGCTGTACCAAATCCCGACACCCCTCGATCTGGTGTCGTTACTGGTGGTAGTAAAACAGGAGGCTGGATTAAGGCCGTAAATTGCTGGGAAGTGATGTGGGGATGGCAAGAGTGTCGGTCCGCCTGGTTGGACTATGTTATTGACAATAGCTTTAAAACTAATTGGGAATCTACCAACTATTGGATTCCAGACAAAGTTCGTTCTCAGTTTTTTGTAAGCAACATTGCCTCAAATCAAGTAGATTTTGCGACAGAAAACGTAGATTCAGAGATACAGCAGATAAATGGAACTAAAATAACTAATGCTGCAGCTACAAAAATTATCGAACAAATGGGAATTCCTCGTTCAGCTGTAGTTAGTTATGCAGTTCCGCTAATTAATTCAGAGACGAATGAATATCTTGAATCAGGTATTCATCCTGCATTGGCTAGATTTGAGATCTCTCTGAAGAATCTTGTAATTACGACAAACACAATGACTTCTAACACTCATATTTGGGTAGACGGACGTTTGCAAGAGGTGCGCACCCAGACTATGACTAGGACAGGAATTGCGTCACAATTGGTTTCAATGCTTCCTCAAGATGTTCAAAGTGACATTTTAGTTCAAAATAAAACTAAATCATCAGCTGGAAGAGGTTGGCACCTAGGAGGGGCAGCGAAAATCTATAATCCTGAAAACTCAAGAATAATGATTGAGGAGGGTGATGGTTCTCTTTCTACATATGCTTTGAATAATGTTATATCTACTTTGTTCAATGCGAATTCAGGAAATATTGATTTAAAAAACGGTGTGGATTTATCGAGCTGGCCGTTCGCATACTCTGGATCTGTGGACGTTCCTGCAAAACAGTCGTTCATTGCTGAAATTGATTTGGAGAACGGACGAATTTCTAATGGAAATGCTCTCACTCTCCCGCAGAGCTCTGGTAAGTTACCTTCTCAGGGGTGGTATTCATGTAAGCGGAATGCAGAGAACAATTTTATTGGTAACTTCAGTTCAGTCCGCTACCCATTCGTTTCTAAGTTCACTCCTGGTGGTATTGCCCGTACATCAAATGGGGAATTCTTTGTTACACACGCTAAAGAAAGTATGTTGATTAGAAGTGGTGAAACTTTGCCATTGTTGGGTGATAAGGAACTGCCGTACTACTCGACTCAAGAGCGAATTGAATATTACCCTGGTTGGTTTGCTGTTGGATACTTTAATCGTCCGCCGGAAACTGTGCAGGAGTTTTGTACTGAGCGATTTGGATATCCTTGTGGGCCTGGGGAGCCGCAATCTCAGAACGTAGCCTGTAACTATTATGGCGCTCCGTTTATGATTACTGATAAAGGTGAAGGGTCTCTTGGGTATGCAGGTTTGACCCTAAATAATCCAACAGCAGTAGTGTTTTCACCTTCTGGAAAGTTAATCATTGCTGACACTGGTAATAATCGTATTGTCTCTTATGATATTAACACGAGACAGCAAGTAGTAGTCGCTGGAACTGGTGCAAATTCAGATTTAGGCGATGGTGGGCATGCGATACAGGCGTCAATCTATCATCCTAAAGGTTTGGCTTATGATTCATCAGGAAACTTATACATTTCATCAGAAAACGGTTTGATTCGTAAAGTAACTCCTGGTGGAGCGATAAGTAAGTTTGCTGGTGGGACTGGAGTTGGAGATCAAGTTGCAATCTCTACTTTGATGCTAAATGATCCCCGAGGAATGTATTTCGACTCTGCCAATAACTATCTGTATGTTGCTGATACCGGAAATAACCGTGTTATGCAGTTGGATTTGAAAACAGGAATTGCAAATAGAGTGGCAGGAAGTGGAGCATGTTCAGCTCTCGATGGCGATGGTGGATCCGCATTACTCGCATCTTTGTGTGCTCCAACGCACGTAGGCGTTGATAACCTGAATAATCTCATTGTTGTTGATTCTGGTCACAGTAAAATTCGCCGTGTCGCATTTACACGACCCCAAGGCGGAGCTCTATCTTTTGCTTCATCGAATGGAGACCAATCAATTCTCACTAAGTCATTAGATGGAATGTGGTCGAGAATCCGCAGAGATGGTTCGATTGAGACTTTCAATTCAAGTGGTAATCAAATTATTTTTGAGAATACCTTAAAACAAAAAACAAGCTATTCATATAATGTGGACAACGGCCTTGAGAAAATTCTGTTTCCTTCGGGACAATCTATTAATTATGAATACTCGGGCAATGGAAAATTAAAATCTATTACTGATAGTGCTGGTCGAAAAACCACTCTTTTCTATGATGGTGACAATTTAACAGAAGTTAGGTTTCCTGACGGAACCGATAAGAAATTCGAGTATGATAGTAAAGGGCAAATGGTTGCGAGTGTCGATCAACTGGGGGAAGTTACCGAGTACGCTTATAACGAATGGCATAGGTTGCATAGAGTTACTAAGCCCGATGGATCCTCTGAGGTTATAAATGATATCGCCTCTCAGACAATAGCCAATAACTATTCGAATGGAGTGGTAGGTGAGATGCAATCCCCAGGTTACGGTGGAGAGGGGAAATCATTCAAGGTTACAAACGCCAATAATGTTACAACGAGTATGACCGCAGATCATATGGGATACATCTCTTCAGTTAGGGATGCTCTTGGACGGGAAACAAAGATTGAACGCGACTTATATGGACGACCCACAAAAGTCGAAAAGGCAGATGGATCTAAGATCAGTGTAGTTTATGATCAACTAACTGGGGACATGTTATCAACAAAGGATGAATTATCCGGAGCTATCGAAACGCGACGTTACGATGCTAGCGGGAGAGTGGTTTTGCATACTGATGCAAATGGGAATCAGTTTGAGAATAAATTTGATAGTTCCACCGGTTTACTAATTGAAGCGAAATTCCCTGCAGGGATTTCGGAAACCTATCAGTACGAAGCTCGAGGCCTTGTAACTCAAAAAACTTTAAGAAATGGCTCAACATTTCAGACTATTCAATTTGAATACGACGGCATGGGACGTTTGAATAGAATGATTGATAGCTCGGGAAAATATGTCAAATATGAAAGTGACGTGTTTGGGAATAAGTTGAAAGAAATTGTAGTAGCAGCTAATGGTCAAGAGCTATTGACTAGCTATACTTATAATGTAATGAACAAATTGACTTCAGTGAAGCAGAGTAACGGAGATGTTACTAGTTATCAATACTCAGCAAGAGGTCAATTGATTTCTATCGTAGATGCTAAGGGCAAAATCACGAATTTTGAGTACGATAGAGTCGGTAATCTTTCAAAGAAAATTGAATCAAACAATGCAGAGTACACGTTTAAGTATGATTCACTTGGGCAAAGAATTGAAGAAGCAGATCCAAATGGCAATACTAAGTATTTCCAGTATGATTCTGTAAATCAATTGGCTAAAGTTCAATTCTCGGATGATATACTCACGTATGAATATGATGGTGGGGGAAGAGTAAAAAAAGTGTCCAACAACACTAGTACTCTTGATTCTATTTATGATTCACAAGGAAATGTAATTACTTCGACCCTTTCCGGTAAAGGGGTTTTATCTTCTTATCCAGCGGTAGCTTTAAACTATAATTATGATCTCCTTGGTAATCGCATATCTTTGCAAAGTTCCCTTGGGACGATATCATATACGTATGATAGCAATAGCCGGTTGCAGACCATTGTGAATAGTTGGGGCGATTCTTTCGGGTATTCATACGATGCCTTAGGGCGATTGGCACAGTTGACTCGAAATGGGGGATACACGAAATACGAATACAATACAAGTAGCCTGGTGAGTCAGATATCTCACTATGGGGGATCAGTTCAAAAGGACTTCACAGCATTATCATACGATTCAAGAACATTTCCGACTTCAAAACGAAATCCATCTGGTCAAATTGACTACGGTTACGATCCAAATGGACAGCTTACGAGTGCTAATGCTTCCTATAGAGGGCTCGAAAGTTTTTCGTACAATGAAGTTGGGGATAGAGTGTCGGATGGCGGTGGAACATACCAGTATGATGAATCTAGTCAGCGGTTAACGGATGACTATAGATTTAGTTACCAATATGATTTCATTGGTAATCTCGTTTTGCGTCAGGCAAAGGATTCTTCAGTCGATGAAAGTATTCGATATAGTTACGATTCCAAGAATCAGTTGGTCCAAGTCCAAATATATAAGAATTTAATGGCTTCTCCGACAAGAGTTGTTTCATTCCGTTATGATGTGTTAGGACGTCGTGTTTCGAAAGAAGTGGTTGATTCCACTGCTCTCGGAGATGTCGGCAAGACCTTCAAGCGCTACTATGTTTATGACGGTGCAAATATTCTAGCAGAGTATGGCAATAGTCAGTTATTGGTTCGATATACGCACAATATGCGATCAGTTGACGATATTCTTGGAGCTAATATCACAACTGCTGGTGTAGCTGCAAAAATATCCCAAAACGCTGGCAGCTACTATTATCAAAAAGATCATCTTGGTTCAATCACTTCGATTTCTAATGGATCAGGAAGTATTATTCAGCGATATGATTATAAGGGATTCGGTCAGCTTGTAAGCGTGAAGTCTGATGCGGGCTCTGATATATCAGCTAACCCATTTTTTAATAATATATTCTTATTTGGGGGTCGTGAATATGATGCAGAGACTGGATTGTATTATCACCGTGCTCGCTACTATGATCCTCAGATTGGGCGATTCATCCAAGTGGATCCCTATGCTGGGAACATGGCGCATCCTTCAAGTGTCGTAAATAAATACATATACGGTGCAAATAGACCCACTGTTTTTACAGATCCGTCTGGACGTTGGATTTTCGTCGGGATATTGATCGCTGGTTTAATTGGCGGGATTGTTGGTGGCATAAACGCGAAAGATGGAGAATTCTGGCAGGGATTTGGAAACGGAGCTTTGATTGGAATGGGAGGGGCTGCGGCGACTATTGCGACGGCTGGATTGTTTACGTATGTTGGTGGTGTGGGATTGGGACTTAACGTCGCAGCTGGCTCAGGCTGGGGTATGTTTTTTGGTGCTTTAGGTGGTGCTGTTGGGAATGGATTGTTCGCCAAAGCTATGGGTGCAAGTGGTACTGGTTTGGCTATTGCGATAGTTGCCGGTGCAATATCGGGTGGTGTTGCATCTGTGTATGGAGGTAATCCTGGTCAAGGCGGGACAATTGTGTCTAGCGCAGAGGATGCAGCAGCTACAATCACGGACTCATTAAAGGGGGGCGCTTATCCGGTTGATACGACATTGGATCCGTTGAGCTATGTAAATGACATGTACTATCAAGCTCCTGATGGATCTTGGTCAAACGGGCTGACTGTTCCAAGCTCACCGGTTCCGGTATTAGGCCCATTGCCTCCGAATAATGGGATTAACTTGAGTCCAGCGAACTAAGGAAATAAGGTACTAGTATGAAAGAGTTTGGACCAAAAATTTATTATAAGAGTTTTCTTTCTTACATAAGGTACGGTGTTGGTTATGGCAAGCTATTGGCTCTGGTTTGTCTACCAATTGTCGGAGTCTTCTTTGTTTTGGGGTTAGCCTCTATGGCTTCTCCTCAAAAACTAGAAATTGAACCTTTTGATAACGCCGTGATTGTCTCGCTAGTTTTAATTTATATATTGTTTTTTGGTATTATGGTCTTGCAGAGAAATCAAAATTTTGAACTGGCAGGGGACGAATTGATAGATAAATTTCCTATCACTAGAAAATACAAAGTTTTCCACGTGAAGCGGGTCATATTAGATTCTCCTTTTAGGGGACACCTGCAAGTTAAAAGTCCAAGTGACAATTTATCGGGAGGATTATATTGGGCAGGAGGCAGTGAAGACGAATGGAAGTACTTTGTTTCCGCGCTTGCAACGATTGATCCAAGTATATTTGAAAAAGTGTACTTTAACCGAAGTAAATGGAAAGCGCCGACTTTTGAGAAAGTACGATTGGAAGACAGTTACAAGAAGATCCTTGATGTTTATAAAAAGTAGTTAGATCAGTTAGCTTGATTGAAGTTTTGATATAATCTCTTTGCATATCTAGATCTCAAGGTAAATCTCAGAATAAACGCAAAACCGACAGTTTGAACTACAATCACTAGCATTAATCCTAGCAGTGTAAAGACTGTTTGAAGTACAAGAGAGAAGTTTTGAATAGAGAAAGACTTCTTCATCCAGGTCTGTAAAACCAAAACCGCCATTAAAACTAATCCTGTTATAAGCGGCATTGGTGAGATAATCATAAGCATACGTTTGTTCGCTCGTAAAAGTCTGTCACATAGAAGGGCTTCAACAACGAGTGTGCCAGCGGTGATTAAAAGAATAATCAGGCCTGTCAAATCCAACAGTTTAATTTTCAGGTATTCTTCCATCATCGAAACAATCCATACCAGCTGACTAATAAAGCCAACCCAGATATTGTATCGAAGAATAAGTTCTCTATTCTTAATTACCCAGTCGACGAATCTCATTAATTCAAAGGCCCTGTAAAGTGATTGATATTTATATTCCATCATTTCTGGCTTCGGATTGTCACCACTTTGTTTTTTGTCCGCAGATCGTCTTTTGGTGTTAATTTGAATCCTAGAAGCTAATTGGTAGGATGAGTTATTGATGGGGTATGGAGCGAAGATATATTATAAAAGCAATTGTCACTATGTAGCCGGTGCAATTGAATCGTTGCTTCAACCTGGCTGTAAAGATCACCTTGATCTTGTAAATAAGCCAAATGGGAAACTTCAATTCTTTGTGGTGTATTCGAAGAAGGACTTGTGTTCGCTAAGTTTGGGTGCAGTCAAAGAACTATCACTTAAATCGACTATGACCGATTGCTGCCACTATATGGAAGAAACTGCGAGCGGCCATCTAAGCTGGCGGATGTGATGGTCTCTGCAGATGAGAAGTTCCTTCGTTGTTCTAACGCTCCCGAGTGGAGGCTAGCTGAGTAAGGTTACGGTTTATCGACCAATCGAAATATGTTTTGTGCAGTAATTTCTGAATGCCGATAACTTATCGCTGCCAGCGAGTTTGGTAGCTGATTGTAACCGTTTTTGATAGCGGAGTGTTCTCTGGCGCACCGAACAGGGTTTGGTCGGCGTAGGACAATGTCCAGGCGCTCTCCATGCCCATCATATAGTTTGCCATTGCGGACCAGGTGACATTCTTTTGGGCAGAGCCTTTGGAATTTTGGGCGCCGGAGATTTCTACGGCGTCTTCGTAGAGGCCGGTGAAGCTTGTGCCCAAGCGCCAGTCGCCTTTGTTCCAGCCGCCGCCGATGCTCCAGCCGTGACCGAAGCCAGGGGTAGCAGTGATCGTGCCGCCGTTTGCGGGGCTTGAGAAATCGCGGGCGAAGGATTTGTGCAGTTCAAGGCTGGCGTTGGCATCGTAACGTCCGAAGATTTTTACTAAAGCAACACCGCCGCCGACCGAGAAGAATCCTCTGCCGCGGGAATCAGATGCTAATGTGTTCATGGCATCATAGATCGAGGGAGATGTCGGGGCGATCACTTGCAGGAATGTTAAGCCCTTGGGTTTCCAACGGGAGTAACTTTTTTCTGGAAGGGTTTCGTGGCCTAAAGTTAAACCGATATCTCCTAATCCTGTGCTGGATTCATGGGCGATGGTTCTGGTGATGACGGGGACAGAGATTCCGGTTTGCACGGTGTCGGATAGCAGGGTTGCTGCTTCAAGTTTTAAAGTTTGGCTGTGATTGCCGTCGTCGCGTTTGATCCACTTCTTATTTGCTAAAACATCATCAGTCACTTGGGCATAGCTTAAAGAGCTGGTCAGTTGAGCTTTGTCGTCACCCATGATCAGGGCTGGAAAAGCAAAGCCGCCGCCGCAGCAGCTGGCTGCTGATGCAGAGTTTGAAAAGCTTAAAGCAAGAAGTAAGAACGCGATGGATTTCACAGCACCAAGCTCACAGTCGCTTGATCAATTGCGGATGTACCGTTCTTAAGAGAAATGCGAATTTCCCAGTCGCCAGGCATAATAAAGAACACGCGACGAACGCGGTACACGCCGGTTTCGATTTTTTCAATCGTCACAGGTGAAGAACCATGTCCCATGGAAGGCATCCATAAAATCACACTTAAATTGTTGGCTGGATCAACAAAAGGACCGCTTGAAGAGTCCGTATTGTTCCAAAACTTTAAAGTGAATTCAGATTCTGCAGGGGATTGCGGTCCCAAGCTCCACTGAACATCGGCACACAATCCCGAATTTGGCAGAGCCAATGGGCATTGTGCATGGGAGGGATCTGTTTGCACAGAATCCGGTGACTTTGGATCAATATAGTCAGGTTGTGCGCAAGCGGATAATAGTAAAAATAAACAGGCGATGTATTTCACTTACGCTTCCTCGCGCTGAATGTAGCAGCCCACGGCGCGGCCTTCTTTTTTACGTACAGCTTTTCCTGCTTGCGTGTCTTCGATCGCCTCTTTTAAGAAATGCTTTTTCGCCGAAGGACCGACATTGCTGTCAGTGACTCCGCCGGAATATAGAATTTCACCTTCAGGGGATAGCAAATAAGCATGGGGCGTTTTCAACGCTTCAAATTCATTCGCTAAGCGTGACTTCGAATCCTGAATAACGGGGAAAGGAAGGTTGGCTTGAGTGAAATGCGTTTTAGTAAGCTCGGCATTTTCATCGGTGTTTGAGTGAACGCCGACAAAGTTAAAGTCTTTGAATTCCTCTGCCAGATTTTTCAGCAAAGTTTCGTGACTTGCAGAGCAGGGGCATTTGGCTGAAAGAAAGACGACAACTGTGCCTTTTTTAGCGGCTTTGGTTTCCAGGTGAAGAAATTTGCTTGTCAGCACATCTGTTCCATCAACAGAAGTAAACTGTTTAGCAGCCCAGAGATCCAATGAGGTCAGTAGAATAAAAGCACAAATCAGTTGTTTCATAGGTCGCTTGTAACACAGGGACTCGTGGCGCGACCAGACGACAAATTGTTGCACCTTCAATTTTGACGCACAATGCTTGCAGGAACTCATAGGCTGGGGCAAAATTTCGATATGTTTTCGCAACTTAAGAACTATTTTCATCGATTTAAACTATATAGAAAACGCGGCGATGTTCATGCCGATCTGGATGCCTTGCTGGGCTTTGCCGGGGATCAAAAAGCCCTGGAAGACCAGCTTCATTGGCTGGTGAATCTTTTAAGATGGATTCGTTACGAGCCGTTGCTTTCAGATGAATTTAAACAAGATGCCAACCACGTGGCGATTGCGCGCCTGCGCTATGTCCTGATGGTTTTGGAGCGCAATCCCGAATGGAAACGGGATGTGGCGGTTATTTTACGTTCGGTTATTAAAAACGTTAGCGGACTTGAGCTTTATACCGAAACCGGATTGCCCCACGAAGTAGGTGTTATTGGCGAGTTCATGGACCGCATGGTAATGAAGTTTCTGCCAAGTCCACCATTAGATCATGAATTGGGTTACTTGTTCTGGGAACTGTTCCCAAGCGAAAAAGATCCTCTTTGGATTGCGTCTATTGATCATGATCTTTTTGCGAAAATTCTGGAACTTTTCAACTACCATACGTCACCGCTTGAAGCGGACTGGAACCGTATGGAGCGCGATATGGAAGATGCGCTGGTGTACTTGGGAATCCAAGTGCGTGCCATCGGTTTGTCTCCGGCGATTCGTCATCGTCTGGATCGTCCGAACTTCCGCGACTCTGCTTTTTTTGGAATTGTCTCGGTATTGGAAGACTTTATCGAAGCCAACCAATCGGGACGTCCTGAAGTATTCTTTGAAAAGGCATCTCGTCTGCGCCTGATGGTGTGGGAGTGCCGCCGTGAACTTTCCCAGGTTGATAAGCATCTGGATGATTTCGGTGTCAGTATCAATCTGGTTTTCCAGATGACTCGTTTAAGAATTTACCTGCAACGTATCGACAGTCTGGTGGATATTCTTATTACCGACGTTCCCGATGCGAAAAAAGTGACAAGCTTTGTAGCGGGTTTGATCGAAGAAAATCACGATCTGCAAAGTGTCGGTGCCTTGCTTTCACAAAATATCAGTTTGCTTGCACAAAAAGTGGTACAGCGTGCAGCGGAAACGGGCGAGCATTACATCACTCGTACTAAAGAAGAATATCGCAACATGGTTCAGGCCGCAGCCGGTGGCGGTTTCGTCACTGCTTTTACTGTCTATATTAAGACGGGAATTCTGGCGACGGGCTTTTCTGAATTCATGCTGGGTATTTTAGCTTCGACAAACTATGCAATCAGCTTCGTTGTGATTCACCTTGCTGGCTTCACTTTGGGTACCAAGCAGCCGGCGATGACGGGCCCGGCATTGGCCGAGCACATGCGTGATGTGGAAACCGAAGAGGGGATGGAGAAAATGGTCGATGAGATCGCCCATCTGATTCGCTCTCAAGTGGCCGCTGTCGGTGGTAATATCCTGTTGGTTGTGCCGACCACAATGTTGATGGACTCGATTGTTTTCCTGGCTTCCGGAAAACATATTATGTCTGAAGCAACAGCGTTGAAATCATTCACGTCAGTGGATGTCTTTGGTCCTGCGATTTTCTATGCGGCCTTTACCGGTATTTTGTTGTGGGGTTCGAGTTTGTTTGCGGGATGGGGAGACAATTGGTTTGCTCTAAATTCCTTGCGTACAACTTTAGCGCGCAGTCCGACTCTTATGACGATCTTTGGTAAAGTCGGCGCCCGTCGAATTGCGATGTTCTTTGAGAAAAACATTTCAGGCCTGTTGGGGAATATTTCTTTGGGCGTACTGCTGGGAATGACTCCAGAAATTATGCGCTTCTTGGGTATCCCTTTGGATGTGCGCCACGTGACTCTATCTTCGGGAGGAATGGGAGCCGCAATTCCAGTACTTGGAGTGGACTTCCTAAAAACATGGTTGTTCTGGCGTGCGGTGATTGGTGTCCTATTAATAGGTTTCTTTAACGTGTCGGTAAGTTTTGCGATGGCGTTTTTGGTTGCCGTTAAAGCCCGTGGAGTGACTCCACCCACTCGTCGTGCGATTCGTAAAGCGGTCTTCCGCAGAATCCTTCATCATCCACTGAGCTTCCTTTTGCCAGTGGGGAAAACGGTCCCAGAATCCTCTTCTGGTGGGCATTCCCACTAAAAGAGTGTGCTCAAATATTGTTCATTGACCTATCAAAAACACCGCAGCGCATCAGTTGCGGTGTTTTAATTTTAAGCATCATTTCTTAGTCATATTCATAGCTACCATAAGCATATCTAATACTTCCGCATGAATTGGTTCTATTTTTGAACTGAGGTTCCAATTTGGAACTGCATCGCCGCATCACTGCCTTGACAGACAATTTCACTTTTTAATTACAGAAAATTATTTTTAGGTGGTTCCAAAAGAGTACTTGATAAAATGTACAGCATGAAATGAACTCCCTCCCCATAAGGACTCCAAAAGTTGAGTCCAAGGAATGTAGGGGGGGCCCACACATGAAACTTAATTTGTTTTCATTAATCTTGTCTCTGTTGGTTGCGACATCTGCTCATGCTGAGCGTGTTATCGTTATCATGAAAGACTCACAAACTTTCCAAGCTGCTCACATGGCTTATAAAGTTAAAGGTTCCGGCGCACTTAAAATGGGTCACGCTGTAGCGACTCCAGTAAATGCGGAAATCGAGCAAAGTCTTGAAAATCTAAATACATTCATCGTTAATGCAAAAGGTGATTCTGAGATCGCTAAACTTCAAAACGATCCAGCAGTTGCTTACGTGGAAAAAGAAGTTTTCCATCCAGCACCAGCTCCAGTATCTGGCTGGTTGTCTACTCCAGTAAGAAACACTCCGACAGTTCCGGGTGCTAAAACTCCATGGGGTATCGTTGCAGTTAAAGCTCCTCAAGCTTGGGCAAAATCAAATCAAGGTCAAGGCGCTCGCGTATTGGTTCTTGATACTGGTATCGATGCAAATCACCCATCTTTGAAAGCTAACTTCGAGCAAGGTAAAGACTTTACTGGTGACTCTGATGGTTCAGACTTCACAGATATGATCGGTCACGGTTCTCACTGTGCTGGTACTATCGCGGGTGTTTTGGACAGCAACGGTTTCACAGGTGTTGCTCCTCAAGCAAAACTTTTGGCAGGCCGTGTTTGTTCAAACAACGGTTGCTCCAATGCAGCTATCGCAGCTGGTATCAACTGGGGTATCGCTCAAAAAGTTGACGTGATCTCTATGTCTTTGGGTGGCGCTTGGTCTACTCCAGGTGAAAGAGACGCTATCGCAAAAGCAGCTAAAGCAGGTCTTACTGTTGTAGCAGCTTCCGGTAACGATGGTAAAGGCCGCGTGTCTTATCCAGCAGCTCTTCCAACTGTAATCGCAGTTGGTGCAGTTGACAGCAACTTGAAAAGAGCTGACTTCTCTCAATACGGTCCAGAACTTGCGATCGTAGCTCCGGGTGTTGGCGTTGTTTCTTCTGTTCCTCAAGGTACAGGTCGTGAATCTTCCGTTAAAATCAGCGTTGAAGGTAAAACTGCTCCTGTTGCATCCACAACTTTCCAAGGTGCTCGTGAAGTATTGAAAGCTGAAACGAATGTTTTGGTTGAAGCGGGTCTTGGTAAAGAAGAAGATTTCAAAGGTAAAGACTTCAAAGGCAAATACGCTTTGATCGGACGTGGCGAAATCAATTTCTCTGTTAAAATTCAAAACGCTATTAAAGCTGGCGCAATCGGCGCGGTTATCTACAACAACGCTCCAGGTTTGATCAATGGCGCTTTGACTGATGACGGTTCTGTACTTCCAGTAGCAGTGTTCATGATCGAACAAGCTGTTGGTCAAAAAATCGTAGCTTCTTTGAAATCTGGTTCTGAAGTTAAAGCAACTCTTCAAACTGTAGCTACTGACTACGCTGATTTCCAAGGTACTTCTATGGCAACTCCACACGTTGCGGGTGTAGCAGCTTTGATGAAAGCAGCTAACAAGAACCTTAACGGCGCTCAAGTAAAACAACTTTTGATGGCGACTGCGATTCCTCAATCTCCAAACACTAACAACGAATACGGTGCTGGTGTTGTAGACGCTGAAGCAGCAGTAACTGCAGCTCTATCAGCTAAATAGTTCCTTCTTAAAAAAAGAACTTCCAAAAAAGGCTCGCTTCAAAAGCGGGCCTTTTTTTTAGGTAATTCCCCGAAAAGGTACGCCGTACCTTTCGGGGGTGCGGTGCGGCGGCAGCCCTTGATGCATTGCCTCCCCAAATGGGAGGGCGTAACCTTTTAGGTATGCATAATCTTCCGGCTCTGATTAGTGATTTGGCTCTTATTCTTGGTACTGCAGGTATCGTTACTCTTCTTTTTAAAAGACTTAATCAGCCGGTGGTTCTGGGGTATCTGGTTGCGGGATTTTTGATCGGACCCAAAATCGGATTGTTCGGTTCAGTCACCAGTAGCGAGGGTGTGCAGCTTTGGGCTGATATCGGGGTGATCTTTCTTTTGTTCGCCTTAGGTTTGGAATTCAGTTTTAAAAAACTATTTCGAGTGGGCGGCTCTGCCAGTTTTACAGCACTCTTTGAAGTCGGTGTCATGACCTTGATTGGTTTTACCACTGGGAAGCTTTTAGGATGGGACCTGATGGATTGCCTTTTCCTAGGGGGCATTCTTGCGATTTCCTCGACTTCCATTTCCATGCGCACTATCGAGGAAATGGGTTTTAAAAATTTAAAATTCGTCAGCATCGTGATGGGTGTACTGGTTATTGAAGATCTGGTCGCGGTCTTGCTTCTGGTCTTTTTGACGTCAATTGCCCTGACTCGCGAGTTCGCCGGCACCGATATGTTGCTGTCGTTCTTAAAGCTCGCGTTCTATTTATCTTTGTGGTTTGTCGTGGGAATCTTCTGGTTGCCGACAGCTTTAAAGAGATCGCAGAAGTTGCTAAACGAAGAAACCACTTTGGTCGTCGCCGTTGGTTTGTGTTTTGCGATGGTTGTCTTTGCTGTGAAAGTTGGATTTTCAGCAGCCTTGGGTGCATTTATCACAGGCTCCATTTTAGCCGAAACCATTGAGGGCGAGCGCATTCATCATCTGGTAAGTCCCATTAAAAACCTTTTTTCAGCCGTCTTCTTTATTTCAGTCGGTATGTTGATTGATCCGGATGTGATTTCCTCGCACTGGCAGGTGATATTATTGTTATCGGTATTGGTGATCCTGGGGAAAACCGTGGGTGTGACAGTGGGGGCATTGCTGTCAGGACAGACCTTACGTTCATCATTGCAAACCGGGATGAGTCTTTCGCAAATCGGGGAGTTCTCGTTCATCATCGCAACGGTCGGTGTGGGATTTAAAGTCGTGCGCCCCGAACTTTATCCCTTGGCAGTTTCAGTGAGTGTGGTTACGGCCTTTACGACACCGCTGATGATTCGCATGTCCGACAGCGTTTATCAGGTCCTTGAAAAGAAAATGCCATCCAAGATGATCGAATCCCTGGATCGGTACAGCATGTTTTCTGCAGTCGTAGGAGCGCACAAAGAATCCCGCGATCAGGTGCGCGCTTATATCTTTAAAATATTCCTGAATGCCGTGATCGTAATCGGGGTGTTTTTGCTAATGGCAAGAGTGACGTTGCCGTATATGTTGAACCACCAGATCGCAGAGGGCTCGGCAAAGTTTTTAACTTTAACGGCAACGTTGATTTTAAGTTCACCATTTTTATGGGCCTTGGCCTTTGGACGAACCAAGCAATTTGACAGTCTTGTGGCTGAGGAAAATCGCGGCACTTCGGATTATGTCTTTTTGATCTCACGAATTACGGTGGCTGTGGGGTTGGTGCTTGCGATGGTGGCGCAATTCGTTCCATTGGGTTGGGCATTAGGGATCACTGCCTGGATGGCGATCGTTGTGGGTTATGTGTTATCGACAAAACTTCGCGCCGTGTACATGTGGTTTGAAAATCGTTTTTTAACGAACCTTGCAGAAGAAGTGAACAAGCCCCAATCACGATCGCATACACAGGAGCTGGCACCCTGGGATGCCCATTTGACGGAATTTAAAGTTCCGGCAGAGGCTGAGTACATTGGTATTCCTTTGGTGGAGCTGTCTGTTCGTGAACGATTCGGCGTGACAGTCGCACTAATCGAACGCGGACGTTTAAAGATCATGGCGCCCGGGCGTGATGTATTGTTAATGCCGCATGACACTTTGTTTGTGATCGGAACCGACGAGCAGCTGGTAAAGTTTAAAGAATTTATTGAAGCTGGAAACAATAACTTTACATCAGAATCTGACCTGAACGAATATTCATTG
This sequence comes from Bdellovibrio sp. HCB274, assembly GCF_047306075.1. Classification (GTDB taxonomy): domain Bacteria; phylum Bdellovibrionota; class Bdellovibrionia; order Bdellovibrionales; family Bdellovibrionaceae; genus Bdellovibrio. Next base: position 2,220,282 of record NZ_CP178623.1, on the reverse strand, counting down.
GATAAGTATCTGGTCGGCGAGCAATCCGAGTTCCTGCATAAGTCCATTCGCGAAAGCGGGTTAAGAGAAAAGACTCACGGACTGGTTGTGGGGATCGAACGCGGTGGTGAGCGAATTTTAAATCCGGATTCCGCTGAAGTTATTCAGGTTGCTGATATTTTGTGGATAGTAGGGGACCGCGCTCGTATTAAGGGATTGTAGATCAAAAAAACAGGAGCTTGGTGCAGATGATTCGTAAGGGCTTCAAAAAACTGGTCCGGTTTTTTTCGTCATTGCAATTGGCTGTGATCACTCTGCTGCTGCTGTCTATTTTAATCTGTATCGGTACCATCGTGGAAAGTCGCTATGATGCCACGGCGGCGAAGGTCTTTGTCTATGGTTCCGTATGGATGAACCTGACGATGGGGATGCTGGTGATCAGTCTGATCGCTGTAATCGCGTCACGCTGGCCCTGGCAAAAAAAACATGCAGCATTTATATTTGCCCATATCGGTGTCATCATGATCATCGTGGGTGCCGTGATCACCCAGAGAAAAGGCATTGATGGTACAATCCGCCTGCTTCCGGGCGAGAAAAACTCAGCCGTCACTGTTTCTGAAACAGAATTGATTCTTTACCGCTCTAAAGATGGAGCTAATTACGATATCGTTCATTCAGAGCCTGTTGAGTTTTTAAAAAATCCCATTAAAAGCGACCGTCCTTTTTTAATTAAAACCAAAGACGCGGAAATAGAAATCGCAGAGTCAGTCCCTTATGCCTTGCCCAAACAAAATGTGCAAAACTCCCTGATCGCGCAAAGTGGGGCGGGTTTGCGATTTCAAATGACCAATAACCGCATACAGACGATCGAGTGGTTGGTGCAAAGAAATGTCTTTGAAAAGATCAACTACGACATGGGTCCTGTGCTGCTATCGATGGGCGGTCTGTGGGATCGAAATCTTCGGCGCCATGAAATTCGCCTGGTTCCTAAAGAAAAAGGCGCCCAGTATGCCTTCTATCGCGAGAATGAAAAAGATCCTGCGATCAAAGGGGATATTGCCGAGGGAGAAAAGGTGACAACTCCGTGGATGGGCTTGGAATTTCGCATGCTCCGCTATTTTCCCAAAGCGGAAGTGAAGTGGGATCTGGAAAAATTGGATCATCCGACTCCGCAAAGTGTGGCCGCTTTAAAGGTGCGCCAGGGGGGGTATGAGAACTGGTTGTTCCTAAATGATTACCTGAAAATTTTCACAGATAAGCACGTTTATCTTTTATCCTATCGCAACCGGCAGGTGGATCTGGGTTTTCCGTTAGAGCTAAAAGAATTTAGAAAGTCCCAGTATCCGGGAAGTACGAAAGCCATGGCTTATGAAAGCTCCGTATCTTACGGGGATGGGAAAGAAGTCTTAATCTCCATGAATGAGCCCTTGCAGCACGAAGGCTTTAGTATTTATCAGGCAGGTTTTGATCAGCTGCCAAATTCATCGCAGTTCGTAAGTATTCTGTCCGTGAATAAAGATCCCGGAAGAGTTCTAAAGTATCTGGGCTCGCTGATTATGAGCATTGGGATTTTGCTCTTATTCTATTTCCGCAAACAATATAGCCGAAAATAGTCGTAGGTAAAAAAAAGCCCGGGCAGAGTGCCGGTCTTTTTAATTTTACTTTTTATCTTTATAGCGTTGAACCGCCATGATTCCCTTGCGGGAGTTATCAATCGACTCACCAAAGATGCGGGCCGATTCCTGCGGAGCATGGAACCCTGTGGAGTTTTCCGCCTCGACAAAGTCGAACATGAACTGGGCATGGCGCTGGAAGTTTCGCGCGGCCTCAAGGTCCTTGTTAGGCGTCTTGGCAAGATCGATATCCTTGTAAGGCTTTAACGCATTAATCAGGTCAATAAGCGCATCAAAAGCCACATCACGCAGTTTGTGATGGCGATCCTGGATCGAGCTTGCGCGTTCAGCAAGTTCCTTTTCCGGAACGTTATGACATGTCTGGCAGGCGCGATTGATATTTAATAATGGACTGCGTACCCAGTGGTCCGTGACTTTCATCGCACCCACACGCTGGTAAGGCATATGACAATCTGTACATGCGACACCAGCTCTGGCATGAGTGCCTTGCGAGAACATCTCAAACTCGGGATGTTGGGCTTTTAATACTGGAGCGCCCGTGTCTTTGTGAACCCAGTCCTTGAACTTTTCCTGATCATAGTACGCTAGAATTTCTTCAACCTTAATACCTTTGGCCCATGGATAAGTCAGAGTTTTGCCTTCACCTTTAAAGTAGTACTCAACGTGGCATTGGGCGCAGACATAAGTGCGCATCTCCTGGCGCGAAGCCATTTTGTTTAAGTCATATTCTTTAATACCCTGAGTGGCCTTAAAGGCCTTGATGCCTTCAATAAACGCAGGTCGAGTGATACGCAAAGACATGTCCTTTGCATCATGGCAGTCAATACAAGCGACGGGATGCTTCGCCATCTTGGAAACCTCTTTGTAAGGGATTTTGTTCATTTCATGAAATCCCTTATCCAGATCACCATTACCCAGATTTTTATAAATCGAGTAGGTGGAGGCATGGCAGTTTAAGCACGCACCTGGTTGCTTCACCACTTCCTGGCGCTCGGTCAGTTCCTGATCCAGTAACATGTAAGCATGACCACGCTCTTCGCGGAAATCTTTGGAAAATGCATAGCCATTCCACATGATTTTTAAACGAGGATCTTCATCAAGCTTTTGCACAGAAGTGAAAGTACGGTTGTCTTTATCTGTTGGGACGTGAGGGAAAGCTTCAGAGCCGCCGTACTTGGTGCGAGTCATGTCAGAACTTTTTAAATAGGATTCGTACTGATAAGGAAAGTTTTTTCCCCACACCGCGGGATCTTCGATGTCGTCAGTGATTTCAACCACGCGGTAGAAAGTTTGCTTGCCCTCTTGCTTTCGTTCAAAGATGTTAACCAGCAATGCGGCAGCAACGATCGTTAAGAGAGTCATTCCTAGGATGATAAGCAGATTTCGTTTTGTGGCTGACATCGGATTCTCCTATTGTCCATGTCCCACACTGCGGTGGCAGTGGAGACAATTCTTAACGTTTTCTTCAGTGCCTTGATGTGCGCCAATGTCCATGGATTGAACCATGGGCTGGTGACATGCCAGACAGCTTTTTAATGCAATATTTCGACTGTGTTCTTTGATCTGTATGGGCTCGTGAAACTTTTGTGACGTAAAGGCCCATCCATGAGCAAATCCATTCATGGCTTTGACTGCATATTTGGCTGCCATATTTCCATGGGGCAAATGGCAGTCATTACACTTTGCCACGTATTGATGTCCTGATTTACTCCAGGAATCGTAATTGGACTGCATGATGTGGCAGTTGATGCACGCCTTGGGATCATCGGAAAGATAGGAATATCCCTTGGCGTATATAAATGAATACGCGCCAAGACCGATCAGAATGCCCAAAAGAACGAAGACAGCAGTGCTTAGTGCATTTTTTGAATTCACGAAAAAAGGTTAAATGAAAACCCGTTGAAAACGCAACCTAATATAAATACGAATTTGTAGCGTGAAGTAACAGTTTCTTTAAATTTTGAAACGTATCACCGCTTTTACCAAACCCAATTTTCCATTGTCATATGGCGGATAAAAGCGATTCATAATTCTTCCCGCAAAGCCTTGCTTGAAGACAGCCTTTTTGTGGGAGAATGTTTCCATACCAAATTCACCGTGATATGAACCCAGACCACTTGCACCCACGCCGCCAAAGGGAAGGTGCGGATTCATTAGGGAAATCAAGGAATCGTTGACTGATAGCGAGCCAGAACTTGTTTCTCTCATGATCACGCGAAGGTTGAAGTTGGAATTGGAATAAAGATAGATCATCAAGGGCTTTGGATTGTCGTTGATGAAAGATACGACCTCGCTTAAATCCTTAAAAGTCATGATCGGTAAAATAGGTCCAAAGATTTCCTGACCCATAATCTCCGCCGTGGGTGGAATTTTATCCAGTAGGGTCGGTGCGACATAATTTTGGTCTAAATCCACTTCGCCGCCAGTTAAAAAGCTGATGTTATTTGCCAATGCATTTTCCAGCAGACCCTTCAGGCGATCCGTGTGTTTGCGGTTGATGATGCGGGCAAAGCTGGCAGAGGATTTTTTGGCTTCAGGACTTTTGCCAAAGGAGTTTTCAATTTCTTGTCTCAGCAATCTGACAAAGTGGTCATGCACATCGGCCTGAACGAACAGATAATCAGGAGCCACACATGTTTGGCCTGCATTAAAGAATTTTGCCCAGACGATTTTTTTAGCAGCCTCGTGCAGATTCGCACTGTTATCCACGATGGTCGGCGACTTTCCTCCCAGTTCCAGGGTTACTCGCGCCAGGTGTTCGGATGCTCCACGCATGATAACCTTACCCACGACCGTGCTGCCGGTGAAAAAGACGTGGTCAAACGGGTGTTTCAATAATTCAGTCGTCGTTTCCGGACCACCTTCGATGACCGTCAATTGTTCTGATTTAAAAGTTTTAGCAAGCAGGCGATGCATAAGTCGACTGCAGTGAGGGGCATATTCTGAAGGCTTGATCGTGACACCGTTACCTGCCGCCAACGCCGAAACCAGAGGGGAAAGTGTTAGATAAATCGGATAATTCCACGGGGAGATGATCAGGCATGATCCCAGGGGTTCAAGGTGGGTATAGCTTTTTGATCCTAACAATAAAGTGGGAGTCTTAACTCGTTTAAGTTTCATCCACTTGCGGATGTTCTTTTTTGCAAAGCGGAGTTCTTTTAACAAAGGCAGAACTTCCGACATCAATGCTTCAACTTCAGGTTTTTTGAAGTCCTCAAAAAGAGCCTTGCAGATTTCGTTCTGATTTTCGGTGATCAAACTTTCAAGTTTTTCAAGATGTCCCAATCGGGTCAGGGGATTGTCATTGCGGGAACGAATGGCGAAATCTTTTTGGTGAAGCACGATTTGTTCGATCATGGGATTAGCTTAAGGAAACAATGTGGGTTCGTAAAGCAATGCCTGCGTGAAAACAAAAAAAGGGGGAGCACCTGCTCCCCCTGGATCTTGAGGGGAACCACCAAACCCTCATGATCCGCAAACTATTTATTTCGATTCCTCACTCGCTCAGGTTTTTGAACCATCGTGAGCCACAGGGTGTACAAAACAACTCCTGAGTAAAAGAGGCAGAAAACTGCAACTTCTCTTAATTCCATTCTTCGTACCTCCTTCTTAAGTACTTTCCTTTTTGAGGGTATCAGCTGGCCTTCCGTGGCCTTCATCCCCCTCTCAGAGCGTCCATGCTCTGTTGTAAGTAAGACGATCTGCCCCCTGACAGGGGTTAGTGGGAAAATAAAAAAATTAAATATGGGAGAGAAATTAGGCAAGAAAGGGGCGGTTTGCCTTATGAAATCAATGCTTTAAGAAAATTTGTTATTTTTTTGGATATAGCTATAAAGATACGGTTTTAAGATCGCTTGCGAAGGTTTGCTCGCCCACGGTTACATCCAGCTGTCCCTGTTGTACCAGCAGGGACCAGCGGTTGTTCTTTTCAACGACTTTTCCCAGGTCTTCCAGGAAATCAGGATTAAACGCAAAAATTTGCAATTCGTTGGCGCGATGAACGTCGCCGTTGCGAATTTCGGTTAACAGTACTTCGGGATTTTTATAGGTAAAGATCATCACCTGTTTGGCAGTTTTAGAGGCCTTATGCAACTTACGTGCAGAGGGGTTGCCAATCTCGATACAAAGATCCACAGCATTGTGCAGACCCATCTTGCGTAAGGCCGGGGCTTCGGGATCAGCCAGACCACCCGGAGTGAATTCCAGGCCTTCCTGATAAGCCAGGCAATAAGCAAACACGCGGCTTAGCATATAGGGATAAGTTTCAGAAGGGTGTTGGGCCACGCGAAAATCAAGGGATTCGTAAACGCTTCGATCAATATCAGACAATTCAATTTGAAAACGATGAAGCATTTAAAAACCCCCGGGATGGTAAGGGCCGAGTATATCGCTAGATACTACTTTGTGGAAAAAGATAATGTGTTGTCATTATGAACTTCGACGCGCACGCTGCTGGCACCAGCCTCGATAGCGTGTGAAATCTCACTGAGGGTTTGTGCACAGGATTCCATGCTGTCGATTTTCCCTTGAAGTTGGGAAGTCAGCTGATTGCCACTAAAGAAAACGAAGATTTTGTCAGCACCAAGGGCCGCATGGCATTTGATGCGAAGGGTTTGAGCCCCCGTTGGTTTTAATGTCAGCATAAAGCCCGTATCGAAGGTGGTGCGGGTTTTTAGTTCGGCATTGCCAGCCTCAACCGGGACTTCCAGAGCTCCCTCGATAGCACCCTTGCCGCCAGCGTGGGCAAGACCTGTGAAGGCAGAGGCGATCATGGATACGATCAGAATTTTACTCATCAAATTCATTTTGGACTCCTGGGTGAATGTTCAGGAGCAGTATGTGCAGGGCTTGTACCAGCTAATAAGCAATATAAGGCTGCTGAAAACTGTCGGAACATTTTTCGCCAGCCTTATTGGGCCCTTGTCTAAATCTTGTCCATATCCATCTTGCGCAGGGTGGGTGATTTCCAGGCGACAATTCCCACTGTAAGCAGACACATCAGGGCTCCAAAGCAGGCTGCCGGAACGGTACCCAGGAATTTTGCTGCGACTCCAGATTCGAACTCACCGACCTCATTGGAGGAACCAATGAACATTGAATTTACTGAAGAGATACGTCCCCGCATGTGATCTGGGGAAACCAGTTGTACGGCAGTACTGCGCACGATCACGCTGACGCTATCGAAGACTCCACTGAATGCCAGTGCAAACATGGAAAGAATAAAGTTTTGGCTTAGAGCGAACACCAGAATGCATACACCAAATCCCGCGACAGCAGTCAGAAGATGACGACCAGCATTTTTGCGAATTTCCACTCTGGTTAAATAGATTCCCATCAACGTTGCGCCGACGGCTGGAGCTGCACGCAATAGTCCCAGTCCACGTGGGCCGACCATTAAAATTTCACTGGCATAGATCGGCAGTAACGCTGTGACTCCGCCGAATAAAACGGAAATCATATCCAATGAGAGCGCAGGTAAAAGAATCGGGTGGCCAAACACAAACTTTAAGCCACTTTTTAGTTCATCCACCATGGCATGGGATTGGCCCGACAATGCAGGCGCGTCGATCTGCATTTGTATCGAGTAAGTCGCTGAAATCGCACCGACCAGCAAAATGAAAATCACGGAATAGGAAACTTCCAAACCAAGAAAACCAAAAATCAAACCACCTAAAGCAGGTCCCGCCACGCGGGCTGTTTGCATAGCAGTACTCATCCAGGCCAGAGCTTTGGATAATCCTTCGCGCTTGGTGAGCTTTGGAAGAATTGCATACATGGATGGTTGGGAGAAGGCGCGGGCCGAACCAGAAAATACTGACGAAAGATATAAAGCCAAAACCTGCCAGTGAACGCTCCAGTTTTCGCCGTTGTATGCGGCAAACAACAGAATCATTGAGGACAGCAAGCTTCCGGTTAAAACCCAACGATAGACTTTCAAGGGACGGGAGCGATCGACCACATAGCCTGCATAAAGTGCAAGTCCCAAAGCTGGGATCGCTTCCGCCAAACCAACCAATCCCAATGACAAAGGATCTTTGGTAAGTTCGTAGATGCGCCAGCCGATAACCACGGCCTGCATTTGCACGGCAAGGGTAAAAAGAAAACGGGCAGTGATCAGCTTTTTAAAATCAGAAAGGGCGGAGGAGGCTTGCATATGCCTTTATTCATACGCCCTTTAACTGATTAGTGCCAGAGTTTATTCTACAGTTCCCAGTCTGATTTCGGCATCAAGGACGATCGGTAGCTGGGCCACTTGTTGCAGACTTTTTTGCAGGTCATACAACTCAGTTTGCCGAGGATATTTCAGAATTAGAGCTTGCAGCAACTCTGTGGCTCTGACTTTGAAGTTGTTTCGCGCGACAGACGATTGAAGAGCTTGTGGTTTCAGATTTTCTGCGCGGAACTGCCACATATCCAGCTGGAAGTTTTCATACGCATGAAGCTGTGGTCCCAAGCGCGCAGCGATTGTAGTCATACGCATCTGAGCTTCGTTCAAATCCTTAAGCGCGGTTTCACGGTGGCCCTTTTCAATATTCTTAGCGGCACGCAGGACTTTGATTCTGGCCCACATAAACTCGTAAGGAAATTCAAAGACATCACTTTGCGCAGACGTTCGTGACGCGGTTTCCAGAAGTTGCAAGGTGCGATCAAGGCCAGCGATGGATTCATGATCCTGTTCGTTAGTAAGGTATGCTTGAACATAATATTTCATTGAGTCATACCACGAAGCTTTGCCAGGATCTTCCCAAGCCTTGGTCGTCCCCAATATTTCTACCGGGGAGTTTTGGTTAGGACCCAGTAAGCGGAATCCCACAAAGTGAGAACGATTCGTTGGGTAAGTTTCAGCAACACTCATCCACCATTCCTGACGGGCCGGAAGCATCACGTGAGTCGCAGCTGTGTAAAGCTTGGTTGTGGTACGACCAAAAGCTCTTGGTCCAACCAGTTCGTCGGTGTGGCCACTCAAACGGTTGATCACCCACTGGGCATCGATGTTACCAAAATCAAATTGCAAAGCTTTTTCAACATGCGCTAAGCGTGCTCTGGTTTCCAAAGTTTTGTTCAGACTGTATTCGTATCCTTCCTGGCTGGTTTGGGTGCCCAGGAAGTGATTGCTTTGGCCAAGGTATTTGTTTTTCGCACGGCGTGCGACAACAACCGTGTCACCACTAAGTTCAATCGAAGCGGTTTCATCGGTTTTTGCATCTGAAATAAAGAATGTCCATGCGCCAAAGCCTTTACGATTTTGAATCATCGCGATCGCTTCATTCAAGGAACGGGCTTTTTGTAGAACCGTGTGCAGTAAGAATGGAGCGACATCCGAGATTTCCGACCCATAACTTATTTTTGTGCCTTCGGTTTGTAGTTCATGCAGACTTACAGAAAGTCCGTGATTGTTAAAACCGCTGATGCCACCAGCATAGTGTAAACCTGCTGAAGCAATGCCGACTGAAGTCGTTCCATTGGTTTGACGATTGATCACCACGACTTGTTCTGGTTCAAAGAAGCCCAATAGACCCGTATCGAAGTTACGACCGTGAATAAGGGCCCCATCCCTGGAGCTGCTTGCAGATGCACTGATCCCTGTGCAACCCATTTTAATGGATCTTAAACCACGAGCTAACAGTTTAAAGGGTTTTGTTAAAGCGCTACCGATAAAATACGGCGCACAGGAAGCAAAGACGTGGCGAGAAGCTTTCTTGGGATCTTTTTCCATTTGTCTTTGCATGGAGTCCGCAAAGATTGAAAACTCCACCATGTAGTTGGATTCTTCAAAAGCTTTCCAGTCAACGGAGCTTCCGGCGTCTTTTAATCCCCGGTGCAGGTTTTTTAAACCCGCTTTGAAATCGCTGGATACGCTGGCTCTATAGTTATTGATCACGCATTTTTTGATGAGTTGTAATTGCTCGCGGGATTTGGAATCAAGAGCTGAGAACGCGCGTTCAGAGCGAACCTGCACTCCACGTAAAACACCGGCTTCGATTTCTTTTCTTAGAAAGTAACCATGAAAGTACGCGGTCTCGGCATAACTGCCATTCAGATCCAGGACGTGAACCTTTTTCGATGTGCCCGGTGCCTGGCAGACAAAGTGGCGCTGGCCACGCAGTTCGTTTTTTAAAACACAGTCTGCAAAGGCGGACCCCGGCAGTAAAAGAAGTAAAAGTATCAGACGTTTCATAGGATCTCCATGGAAAGATAAATTGAAAAGCAGAAGAAACCGCAGGCGGCTACGATCTCAATATTTCTTAAAAACTTTTTTAAAGGTCCGTGGAGGTGTTTTAATCCCCACAACAAAGTCAGGAATCCGGCGATAAAAGCTATAGAGTATATGGCTGCTCCCAACCAAAGGGAGTTGGATTCGTTCAAGTGAACAAAAAGCCCGGCATAAATTAGCACGAGATGAAAGTTCGAAAGTGTTAATGTCAAGCATTTGCCAAAGCCAAGTTGGCTTGGTGCCTTTTCTTCTCTTGGTTTACTGGAAAGAAGAACGTACAGCGAATATCCTAGAAGCATCACCGCCGTCAGGCCGGTTAATATATTTCGCAGCCACAGTTGATTTAAAATCTGGCTTTGTAGCAAAAAAATCGCCAGCACAATATAAGTGAGATCTCCCAATAAAAATCCCGCGATGGAAGACCACGGCCAAGTGCGCAGGGAAACCAGACTGCGAATAATACTAAAGCTTGCCGGTCCCAAGGCAAAGGCAGAAATAAAACCCACGGAAGTCATCCATAGAATCATTGCAGTGTCCCTGCTTGTTCCAGATTCTGGCGAATGAAGTTTAGATATTCTTCCGCGGTTTCAAATGTGGTCTTAAGTTTGAACTGACCACGGCTGCGATTGTTTTCAAAGTATGTCTGCAAGTATTCGGCATTCATAATTTGTACTTGGGCTGGGCCCAGCACTCCGACCTCGCGGCAGTCGCGGTAGTCAAGATTGAGACGTTGCATTTCCTGATCCAAAGTGTTCGCTAAGTTTTCGGTGTCGACTTTGGAATTTTCAGGAACAAACAACGTCCAGAGGTAAGTGGTTTTTCCATTTTCCGTGCTAGGGGATAGGAAGTAGTGACGGAAATCCACGTTGCTGACGTTTTTAGTATTTAGGTAGCAGTTCAGGATATCATCGTCGCTGACTTTTTCTGCGGCTAGGTTCATTCCTGTGGATTTTCGTCCCACAAATTCAAAAACCAGATCGCCATCAACCAGATCAAAACTGACCACGTCCTTCATGCAGTAGTGAATCATTCCGTTGGGAGTACCGACGTTGAGGAAGTAAGGTACGCCCATTTCGATTTGATGCAGCCCCAGGTTTTGTTTTTTCCCGTTTACTGGAGTGAACGAGTACAGAAGGTCTGGGTTTAAGAAGTAACGTTGACGGCCATTTTGAAACCTTTCATAAGGTAAACCAATTGCGGCTTCTGTGGAGGCATAAACGCCGTAATAGTTTAAATCGTGACCGACCAGGCGATTGATACGCTCTTGATATTGCTTAATCGGAGTTGCAGCATAAATGAAAACTTGAAGATGGGGCCAGATCTCATTGATGTATTGCTTGCCAGTTTTTTCCAATACCGCTTCGAAAATTGAAATTAAGTACGTCGGAATACCACTGACCACTTGGATGTCTTGTTGAATGGACTCATTCACCAGCATTTCGATTTTCTTATCCCAATTGGAAATAGCCAGAACTTCACGACTTGGGAATGTATTCTTAGCTAACACCTTCGGCATTCGCGTCGAAAGAATTCCAGAAATATAGCCAAACTTGAAGCCATTGTGTGTGTAAAGATAAGGGTCGGAACCGAAAGTCAGGCGGCCTGCTTGCAATAGATTGATTTCAGGCTCCAAGGTGGAGATTTTGCTGGCAATGCGCTTTTGCGATTTGATGAACATACGAATCATACGTTCGTTGTAAGGCACGCGCTTTGAATCTTTACCAGATGTACCTGAAGTCAGGCCGAAATAATCAGCCTTGTCTTTAAATAAAATGTCTTTGTGGCCGGCTGCGATCATGTCGATATAGGGAGCATATTCATCGTACTCAAAAGCGGGCACGTGATTGACGAACTCTTCATAGGAGTTGATGTAGGAAAGGCGCAGGTCTTTATAAAGGCGTGTTCCAATCATCGCACGTTTAAAATTTGTGAAGTTTTTTTCCTGCTTTTCCAGAAGATCCTGGTGGCTGGTCGTCATTCTGTTTCCGTAAGTTTGTAGATATTTTCGGCCCAAAGAGTGGACGACGGTATTTACTGTAAACATTCAGATCTCCTTCGTGGTTATGAAGGCAATTTATTTAGAAACAAATTGTTTGTCTCGGAGTTGAGTTGACAGGTTTGGGCGGTTTCTGTCGAATTCTGCGGCATTCATTGACAGAATTCATTAAGACTTGTCAAAATTGCGGAATGGCAACTCAATCCAAGGAAGAAATCTATTTTGCGGTCTGCAACGCTATCTTAAAGATGGAAGTGGCCAAAGGTCATTTGCAATGGACCTTGTCTGATATCTCCCGCGAATCCAACGTCACACGTTCGTTGATTTACTATTACTTTGGAAAAGAGAAGGAAAAGGTCCTGGAAGAGGCCTATAAATTCGTTATCTCGCAGATTTTCAATATTGAGCGCGCAAAAACCGTGGGAATCCGTGAACGTCTGCGCGATGTTTTGCGAGACGTGCAGAACATGCCTTATTTGTTCGTTCTGTATTACCTTGAAAAGAATGCCGGGACTCAGTTCGGAAAAATGATCAGTCAGGCAGAGGCCATGCTGCTAAAGGCGATGCAAAGTGAATTTCCCGACCTTAGCGAGACACAGATATTGGAAATTTACCTGAAGGAGCTTGGGGCCATCGCATTCCAGCTACCTCCAGAAAGAGTCGACCACCTTTTTGTCGATTACATCCGTAAAAATACACTTTGAACGGTCCGGGGAAGTTCTTCAAAATAGAACTAATCGGGAGACTGTTATGGAATTGCTTGAAACCTCTGATATTCCGCCAGAGGCACTGCGCTCTGTTCAAAGTTTTCTTTCCTTCGTAAATACCGACCAAACCATATTAGTGATCGGCTCTGGAGTTGGAACTCTTCCGGAAAAGTTTCGTAAACGAGGATTTGATGTGGTTATCGTGGAGGAGAATCGCGAACGCATTGAAAAATGGCGGGGCGAGGGCTATCAGGTTATCGAAGGTACACCAGCGAACTTGGGCACATTGAAGTTACCCAAGGACATTGGTGGAATCTGGGCAGGGTCGGCTTTTGAGCATTCTTCTGAAGCAGATCTAGAGCACTCGCTAGAAGTCTTGCATTTGATTCTTCCCAACAAAGGGGCGTTGTTTTTATCCGTTCCTAAAGGAGCAGGGGAAGTGCGCGAGGGCGGACAGGTCACGCGGTTTTACTCTGAACAAGAGATCAGAAAAGTTCTAGAGGATCGGCATTTCAGTATTGTTCTTTTAGACGCCGAAGCACCAAGTATCATCACCGCGGTCGTGTCCAGATAATATCCAATTTGTAAAGGTGGGGATTTTAAGATTCATCTTGCTTATTTGTGTCGGTGAACCTTAACTAAAAGTATGCGTTGGCACATACTTTGGCTTTTTTTATTCTCTCTTTCCGCTCAGGCGAAAACATCATTCGTAACTTTTCCAATTCCATTGATGGTCGAGAGTTCCACGGAAGGCGTCTTTATTGATTTGACCAGAGATATCGCTCAGCGCAGTAAAACAGATGTTAAAATCGATGTTTTGCCAACTGGAAATGCCATCTTAAAATTCACCACGGGAGAGGCTGACGGTTTTTTCCCCGCATTGGATGTTTACACTCCTAAAAATTCTGTTCGCACTGTACCTTTCTATGAAAAGGTCGATTACGTTTTTTACCGTAAAGTAAAGCCATTAAAATCAATCAAAGATCTTGAAGGCAAGAAAGTCGGACTGACTTTCCGTTATCCTTATGCGGTGGAGTTAACCAGTAATAGAAGGATAAAGTTTGTATTTTCGGACGATGATGTCAGCAATATGAAAAAATTGGCTGACGGTGCGATCGATGCTTTTGTAGTGGAAGAGCGCTCGGGAGTGCGCGCTTTGGAGTTAAGCCGCGCCAAGGGAATCGCATTTGATTCTGAAAACCCACTGTCCAGACAGGAAGTATACTACGCCTTTAAAGATACCGAGGGTGGTCGCCGCATGGCCAAGTCTTTCAGTGAAATTATTCAGCAGATGAAAAAGGACGGCAGCCTGGATAAGCTGCTTTCTTATCGAAAGAAGTCTGAATAGTCCTTTCCGACTTCCTTCTGTCTTAGTAGTGATCCTTGATCAGTTTCAACTTATTAACAGCTCCGTAGCGGTTTTTAATTTTTCTTTTCGGAAAAGTGACATTCTTTTTGGGCAGGGCTTTATAGGGAACGTGCTTTAGGATATGACGAATGATATTCAAATGTACTTTCCGTTTGTCTTCCGAAGGGGCCACATGCCACGGAGCCCATGCTGTGTCTGTTTTTGCCAGCATCTCGTCGCGGGCTTTGGTGAATTCATCCCATAACCCAAAGGATTTGATATCCATCGGTGAAAGCTTCCAGGTTTTTCTGCCATCATGAACGCGGTCCAATAAGCGGCGTTCTTGTTCTTCGGGGCCGACTTCAAGCCAGTACTTAAGAAGAATTATTCCAGAATCAATCATGGCTTTTTCCATCATAGGCACCTGGTTTAAAAACCTTTGAACTTCTTCCTTGTCAGCAAAACCCATCACGCGTTCAATTCCCGCGCGGTTGTACCAGCTGCGATCAAAGATAACGATTTCACCTGCGGCAGGAAAGTGCGCGACATATCGTTGCATGTACATCTGCGTCTTTTGCCGATCCGAAGGAGTGGGAAGGGCCACCACGCGAAAGACGCGGGGGCTGACGCGGTCGATGATGGCTTTGATCGTTCCACCTTTTCCTGCTCCATCACGTCCCTCAAAAACAATGCAGACTTTAAGTCCCTTGTGGACCACCCAGTGTTGAAGTTTTACCAGCTCCTCGTGCAGGTGGCGCAATTCGCTTTCGTAGTATTTTCTTTTGATTTTAAACTCTGGTTGTTCCGGCTCTTTTTTGATTGCTTTGGCCACAGGGTCCCCTTTGAAAAAGCATCCTTCTAAGTATATTCCGGTATAGGGGGGCTTTACAGTTTGACTATCGTGTCTTCACGCAAAACAATATTCACATGACTAAGAATCAGCAAAAAAATATTATCGCAGTCGTCATTGGTCTGGCTATTTTGTCTTTCATTGTGGTTTTTTATAAAAACAACAACACTGCCGAGTCGCAAGCCCTTGCCAAAGCCTTCTGTGATTCGATTACTCCAGGAAAAAATGTCGAGGAAGTGATGGCTGCGGTTGGTGCTTCTTCCTTTGAACAACTGACCTTCGTAGATTCCACGGGCCAAGTTATCAATGCGGCTAACAAGGGAACATTCTCTCCATCAAAATCCGCCGGTTTCACCAGTGGAACGATCAAGGTGGGGTTCACCGGTGGTGAGTGCTCTATCAGCGTCACAGATCAGATTGTTAGTTCGAGCGTATTCAGCCTGATCAAGTAACGTTGAAGTCCTTTAGGAAGGGAACAGATCAAATTTTTTGATTTTATCAAGTTCATGTTCCCATGAAGCGCTGCTTGAACAAAAGATATGCGCGTTGGGTTTTATTGTGACTTCCGTGTCCAGGCTGCCGGCGGGAACAACGATTAGCTTTCCATCCATCTGACTATTGGGAAGAGCGGAGCCGCAATCCAAGCAAAAACTTTTGGTGTGTCGGGTTAGCGGTAGAGTATAGGTTTTGACTTTATCAGCCCCCGCGATCCAGTTTAGTTGAGCATTGGAAGAAAATAAGTTCGCGCCGTGAGCAGAGCCGGTGTCTTTTTGACAGAACTTACAGTGGCAAAGAAAGAAACTCTCGAAAGTTCCTTCTAGTTCAAATTTGACCTGACCACATAGACAAGAACCAGAATTCTTCTTTTGCATAAAAACTGTGTTTCCGGATTTTTGAATGGTGCGCCGGGGGGGACTTGAACCCCCACGCTTGCGCATACGCCCCTCAAACGTACGTGTCTACCAATTCCACCACCGGCGCGCACCTAAAAGAAAAGCTCCTTGGGGAGCTTGTTAAGGGACTTAAACGATAACCTTGCGGGGCTTTCGCAGTCAATAGAGTGCGTTGCGGCGGAAATGGTGGAAATCTATTTCACTGTATAGATAACATCCACGCAGGTATCGCCGCGCTGGTTGATTTCTTTGATTTTGAAGGCCGTTTCGGTTCGGCGGGAGAACAGCTTCTTTCCTTCGTTCAGGAACACAGCCACGGTTTGGATTTGCATCTCGTCCACCAAGCCCAGGTCATGGAATTGACCGACCAGTTCGCCGCCGCCAACCAACCAAACGTTTTTGCCAGCCGCTAAGCGCACTAGTTCTTTATGCAGGGGACCCACGTCACCTTGGACGAAGCGGATGTCTTCGCCTTCAACCATGGGTAATTTGCGGTGAGTAAAAACCAGGCAGGGAATTTTGTACGGCCACGGGTCTTTGTTGTTTTCTAATAGCCAAAGATAGGTGGAGGCCCCCATGGCGATAGCACCGATGCCCGCCATGAAGTCTTCGATGAAGCTAAGATCAGTGGGGCCGTTTTTAAACAGCCACTCTAAAGAATCGTTTTTGTCTGCGATGAATCCATCAAGGCTTGAGGCCGCAAAGTAGATTGTTTTCATTGCTTGATAATGATCGGAAATTTAGAAGTCGTCAATTAAGGGCGCTTGCCTTTGCCAGCTGCGGGCAATCGGTCCGCCAGGTTTTCCAGCTTCTTTCTTTGCTCGGGACTCCAGGTTTTTAGAAAGCCTTCGGGATCTTTTTGTGCTTGTTGAATAACTTGCGCCAGTTGTTCTGAAGAAAGGCCTTTCATATTGCCTAATACATCCGCGGCAAGCTTATATAGCTCTTGTTCGTTGGCAGAGTTGCCGGTCATTGATTTTATTTGTGCTGAAACTTCCTTGGCATCTTTCGAGCCACTGATCATGCCCTGACGGGTTTGTGCGTTCACCAGATCCTGTTGGGTTTTTTCAATGGCAGCCATGGTGTCGTCGCTGTCATCAGCGAAGGCATAGGCACTGCAGAATAAAGATGCGATAACAACGATGACGGCAATTGATTTACTGATAATCCCCAACATACTAAAACTCACTCCCGGGTTTCAGTCAGGATAAATCCCTGAAACCATCGGGAACAGTTAAATATCTTCCATGTCTCACTATGGGATCTGAATTGGATGAACCTTTTCCAGGCGTTTTAGATAAAGCTCGATATTGTAGCGAGGCATGCCCGTGCCCGATGCCGCCGCTTTTAGCAGGGCTTCCTTAAAAGAGCCGTCTAAAAGCTCCAGATCGCGCAGGGCAGGGCTGTTGGTGTAGTCATGGGCAACCGCAGCCACTGCTTGGTTCTGAATCTTCTTTTGTACGGCTGAGGGATTGGTTTGAATCAGGCTCAGTGTATCGTAATAATCGGAGTTGATTGAATATCCTTCGTTACGATAAGCACACGAAAGCATTTTCGCAAAACGTGCATCCTTGGAGTTCAGGAAAAAATTCTTTCGCAAAGTCTGCATGTCTTCTTTAGGAAGTTTTAAGGATGCGTCTTTGCACACATTATAAACCGTTGGGTTCAAAGCAATTGGTAGGAAGGCGTAGTTGGCTCTATTGCCGATTTCTTTACGAACGCAATCCGCGTCGGTCTCACAAACCTGACGAATGCGAATTGCAACCTGCACTGCTTTATAGGAATTCAATAATCCCGCTTTATTGCTCTTAGAGTAAAGCTGGTGAAATGAACGAAGAGCAGTTCTTTTTAAAAGTAATTCTGCATCGGCACGGTTCAGTGTCGGAAGCAATGCTTTAAGATTCGCAACAGTGCCAGAGACCATTGGAGTGGCGCCACTGGTTGCACCAAAAAGTCCCAGCTCGCCGCGCCCGTTAATAGAGGCTTGATAGTCATCAGCCGGAGCTAAGATATCAAGCTCTGTAGATTCCTGGGAGTAAATAGTCTGTAGCCCTCGAGGGGAGTAAGATCCGACAGAGATCACAGCAGAAGTGCGCTCGAAATCATCCACTGGTTCGGGATGGTCGTTGCCGGCTGCGAAAACCCAGATGATGCCTTTAGCGTCCATCTCTTCAGCTAAGCGGGTCAGGCGTTCATCGGGCCACCCCATGGAATTTGAAATCACCTGGGGAGGAGTTGCAAGTTTGTGAATCTCGTCGACAGCATTGATATAAAATGCACCAGGATAAACTTTGCGAAGCTGAACATAGTCGACTAGCTCCGACATCGAGATCATGCCCGGGCCATTGATGATGTTTGCGACGTTGGTGCCATGATTTGCAGTCAGGCGACGACCACGGTCGGCTTCGCCGTCGACCTGAATATCGCGAGTGACGTTGATGTGTGCTTTTTCGAAGCCGTTATCCAAGATTGAAAACGGGACTGGCGACAGGCCAGGGATTTTTCTAAGGTCTTCTTTAACCAGATCAGCACCGACGTACTCCTGTGCCCAAAAAGGGGAGAGTTTGCCACCTTCGACATCCAGAACTTGGCGTGTTTCCAGCTCCACAAACGCATGGACCCAGGAAGTGGAAAGGACAGTCAGGAAAGTTAGAATTAGGCGAAGGTTTTTCATCGGAAAATAGAAGTGCTATTCCCGGGCCACCCCATGGCGTACAGAGAGCTAATAGGGTGGAGCTGAGGAGACACTCAGGAGGCAGGAGCGCTAGTTGGCTAGCGCTGTTTAAACCCTATACATCAGTTCGAAGAAACTATTTTTTGAAAACCAGGAAACCATCGTCGACAGGAACCGTGGTTCCGTTGATGGCTTGGGCGGCATCGGTGAATAAAAACGCCACGACGCTGGCCACTTTTTCGGGTTCGATCAGGCGGTTATGCATGTGCTGTTTTGCAAGCATGTCTTTGACACTCTTATCATCTCCCAAAATAGGGGTGTTGATAAAACCCGGTGCGACTCCGACAACGCGAATGCCATGGGCGGCAAGTTCCAAGGCGGCAGTTTTACTCATCATCACCACGGCGGCTTTTGCAGCGTTGTAGTTGAAACTTCCTTCGGCAGCCATTGTCCCGTAAATCGAAGCGGTATTAACAAAAGTACCTTTCGTTCCAAGCTCCACCATCTTTTTTGCGGTGTAGTACATGCCGTAGTAAACACTGTGCTGATCTACTTCGATGACTTTCAAATAAGAAGCCGGATCCATTTCTAAAAAAGGTTTTACCAAACCGATGCCGGCATTATTAAAGATTCCGTGCAGCGATCCAAATTTTTCCACGGCAAAATCGACCATGTCTTTTACCTGTTCAGCTTTAGAAACATCCACTTTGAAAGAGTGTGAGACCACACCTATTTCGCGAAGTTCTTCAGCAGTTTTCTCGGCACCCTTGTCGTTGAAGTCTGCGCACAAAACCTTGGCGCCTTTTTTTGCCAGCACAACAGCAGCTTCCCGGCCAATGCCGCTGGCTGCTCCAGTTACGATGATCACATGATCCTTCAATTCCACAGGGCCTCCTTGGGTATGCAGGCATTCTAAAAATGATGAGCTTTGTTGTCACCGAAAGCTGTGGATTCTGGTGAAATACACTGTGCGGGTTTTAGACGATTTCAGAGGGGGATTTTGTAGGAATTATCCTCTAAGTTTTAGTCAGTCTGGAATAATTTGTCTCGTACTGAGAACGTGATTACCGGGCCAGTCTGGGCCCGGTATACTGAGAGGCATGAAAACTCTGAAAATCATTTCCTTGAGTCTTTTGGTAGTTATGATGCTTGGCGGATATGCACTGATCAGTGCCTCTGCAGAGTACAGAGCTCAACAGGATTCAAAAACAATCACTGTTCAAGTGAGCTCCAGCTCCTCGCCATTGGTTTCCATCGAATAATCAATTAAGCAAACTGCGCTTGTCCGGTGGCGATGGTTTCGCCATTGACCTGAACCGTATAAAATATCGGAACAGCTTTTGATAGCATGGCTGCAGTTCCACTGTATTGGTGCGTGGATCTTTTCGCAGCTTCCGCCACTTGGGCCGCATCCACAGAAGGTCCTTTGACCGAATAAGTTAAATCAATTTGCGTAAAGATTTTTGGGTGCTTGTCAGTAATCCCGGCGCGGGCTTCCAAATCGAAGCTTTCATATTGAACTTGAAACTTCGCCATTAAATCCACGACATCAGTTCCGGTGCAACCACACAGCGCTGCCAGTACCAGCTCTTTTGGACTTGGTCCCAAAGATTTTGCATCTGCCATAGCCACATCCAAATCGCCCTGCATCCCGCGAACTTCAAATTTAAAATGATGACCATCAATTCTGTGAACCTTAGCGCGCATAAAAATTCCTTTTCTATCCAGAAATCCTAACTGAAAACACTGAGGGCCTCAAGGTGGCACTTGCAGAGTGACAGTTCGTGGCGAAGAATCTTGCGAACTGGCGCTATCCAGCCCACGCTAATTCTTTTGCAAAGGAATAAAAATGAATCAGTCACTACCTCCATTTCCCCAGATTCCAAAAATTAACGGACGAGTTCTGATCAATGGAGTACTAAGGAATTCGGGGTTCGAAAGCATTCCTGTGTATTCAACCTGCACGGAAAGTGGCGAGCCCGTCGAAATCGGAACTACACCTCATGTCAGTGCAGAGGTTTTAGCTGAAGCCGTGCAAGCGGCATCTCGCGCCTGGGGGCAGGGGTTGGGAGCTTGGGCGACAGCTCGCATGGAAGAGCGAATCAATGCTGTGATCGCATTTCGAAATGGGATGCAGGAAAACCGCGAACTGATCTGCCGATTGTTAATGTGGGAGATTGGTAAAAACTGGAATGACTCCCAGGCAGAGTTTGATCGAACCATTCAATACATTGATGATACGGTTAACGAAGTGAAAACGATGGACCGTGAAGCCAGTCGTTTTCAGTTTTCCGGTGGAGTGCTTGCACAAATCCGCAGAACTCCGTTGGGTGTAACCTTGTGTATGGGGCCTTTTAACTATCCCTTGAACGAAACATTTACGACACTCATTCCGGCTTTAATCATGGGTAATACGGCGGTGGTGAAAGTGGCGCGCTATGGCCAGCTTTTGTGGGAACCCTTGTTGTCTGTATTTCGTGATGCATTTCCGGCAGGTGTTGTGAATGTTATCAATGGTCTTGGCAGGGAAATTGTTAATCCGGTAGTTAAAGAAGGAAAGATCGATGTACTGGCCTTTATCGGAACCAGCAAGGTGGCTAACCAAATTAAGGTAGCTCATCCGCAGCCGTTTCGCTTTCGTAGTATCTTAAGTCTTGAAGCAAAAAATCCGGCCATTGTTATGGAAGATGCCGATCTTGATAATGCCATCAGTGAGTGTGTGCGTGGAGCTTTGTCGTTTAATGGTCAGCGCTGCACGGCTTTGAAAATGATTTTCGTACACAAAAATATTTCCCGCGAGTTCACCAAAAGACTGGTGCAGAAAGTGGATGGTCTTGCGGCTGGGTTACCATGGGAAAAGAATGTTTCGATTACTCCGCTGCCTGATCCCAAGAAGGCAGATTATTTGCGGGAGCTGATTCAGGATGCAGTGGCAAAAGGTGCTGAACTTGCCAATCCAGAAAAAGGTGGAAAGACCCAAGGGGGTATTTTCTTTCCAGCAATTCTTGCTCAAGTGCCACTGACTGCACGTGTGGCAATTGAAGAACAATTTGGTCCTGTCATTCCACTGGCAGAGTTTGAAAGTTTTCAGGAGATAGAAGACTACATTGTGAATTCCCCTTATGGAAATCAAGCCAGTGTCTTTGGTCAGGATGCAAAAAAAATGGGAAAAATGATCGACCGACTTAGCAATCAGGTTTGTCGAATCAATATCAACAGTCAATGCCAGCGCGGTCCTGATGTCTTTCCATTTACCGGAAGAAAAAATTCTGCGGAAGGAACCTTGAGTGTTTACGATGCACTTCGCTCATTCAGCATTCGATGTATGGTCGCGGCAAAACAAGATCCTGAAAGTCGTCAGATCATTCAGGATATTCTTCATCAGGATAGTTCCAGATTTCTTTCTATCAATGTGATGTTGTAGTAAGAATTTCTTGACATAACTCACTGCTTTCTAAGAAATAAAAAATGCAATTTCTTATGTCAGGAGAGCAGTATGGCTAATATTTCTAATTTGCGTTTGTTCACTTCTTGGGCAACTGTTCTTGGATATTTCGTATTCTTGTCTTCATGGATGGACAGCGTGTCTTCTCCATTCATGTTGGCTGTTTTGTTTATTCTTTTCTTTGCAGTCATTTTGTGGGCAGCCTTCGGAGTTGTTCATGAGGCCGAAGTATTAGCTCACGTGTTGGGCGAGCCCTACGGAACTCTTATTTTAACTTTATCAATTGTGGTGATTGAGGTCGCACTGGTCGGTGCGGTGATGTTGGGATCGAATGCAGCTCCGACCATGGGTCGTGATACCATGTTCGCGGTTTTGATGATCGTAATGAATGGTGTCGTGGGTTTGGGACTTTTTATCGGTGGACTCAAACATCGTGAACAGTCTTACAATCTTCAAGGTGCAGCATCTTATTTGTCAGTACTGATTCCACTGACTTCAATTGCGTTGATTCTTCCAAACTTCACAACATCATCTTCTGAAGGAACTCTATCTTTTTGGCAGTCCACTTATTTTTCTGTGTTTTCAATTGCACTTTACGGAGTGTTTTTGATCACTCAAACGGGGCGCCACCGCGCATTTTATGTTCATCAAATTGAAGGCAAGGTGGACGAGGACGTGGATGCCCCACGACCACCTGTTGACTGGAAAGAAATGCGCAAGCACGTCGCCTTGCTGTTGGCGAATATCCTGCCGATCGTTCTTCTTTCAAAAGGTTTGGCAAAAATTTTGGATGCTGAAATCAAGGCACTAAATCTTCCACTCGCATTGGGCGGGGTTGTTGTTGCCGCCGTGGTATTCGCTCCTGAAGGAATCAGTGCTCTTAAAGCCGTTGCCCGCAATGATCTTCAGCGCACGATCAATCTTTGTTTGGGTGCTGCAACCTCGACGGTAGGTCTGACTGTGCCTGTTATTTTGGCAATCGGTAATATCACTGGACAAACGGTTGTTCTGGGATTGGCGCCCAGAGAAGTGACTCTGTTGGGAATGACCTTAATTTTAAGCACTTTGACGTTCTCAAATAGACGAACCACACTGCTTGAGGGAACAGTACACCTGGTTCTTTTCTTTGTTTACCTGGTCTTGGTTTTCAATCCGTAATTTTTTTCTCATAAGTGAAGCAGATTGAAACAGTTGAAACTCTGCTGGAGATGGGTTGTATCAAACTGATAAATGTTTATTTGGAGTAATCTAATTTTTGCTCAGATAAATCCGATAAGTTTATCGATGCAAAAGTTTGTTTCTCTTGTGGCACGTTTACTTTTTCTGACAGTTTTTGCTTTTGGAGCGAAAACTTTTGCCGTTGCATGGAACTATGCAAATCCACCTGGTACCTATGGTGATATTGAATTCACAACCAATGGCACTTTAGCAGCCGGTACTTACACTTTTAATAATCTGACAATCAACTCTGGGGTAACCGTCACGATTTCCAGCGACACTTCGACCACGAATGGAAGTGGCGTGGTGATATTTGCGGCCTCGGTTAATCACTTGGGCACTATCGACGGAAATGCCAGAGGTTTTTCTGCAGGACAAGGACCTGGAGCTGGTTTGCCTGGTTCGTATAGTGCTAGTGGAGCCGGCCACGGTGGATTAGGTGCGATCGGGACTGGTGGTACCTATGTTTATGGGCCGGGTAAAGCTTATGGAAGTGCAGTAGATCCAACTGCCCTGGGCTCTGGTGGGGGCGGTAGTGGTGGTAAAGGTGGCGGCGCAATTAAATTTGTTGTGACAGGTACCATGGCAATTGGTGGCGCCATCAATGTAAATGGTGGCAACGGGACAAGTTGGGATGGCGGCGGTTCTGGCGGCAGTATTTCAATTACCGCAGATACCATAACTGGCACGGGGGCGTTGTCGTCGACTGGCGGAACCGGTCCTGGTGCTGGCTCTGGTGGACGAATTTATCTGGCTTATGCAACTTCCAGAACTCACTCCGGCACCATCACGGTGACAGGAGGTGGAACTGCAATGCCGGGTTCCGCGCTGATCGTAAAATCAAGCGCTCCAACAAGTCTGACCTTTCCGGTAAATTCGACGATCTCCAATGGAACTTATGTCTTTAACGATATCACAATTCCATCTGGTGTGACTGTATCAGTGACTGGCCTTGGCTATGGTGCGAACGAAGGGCCAGGTGCGGGCGGTGTTTCTTATGGTAACGGTCATGGCGCGGGCTATGGAGGCGCCGGAAGTGGAGCTGCGGCAGGAGGAACTTATGGGTCACCCATTAAACCCAAGTTGCTTGGGTCGGGTGGTGGTTTGGGAATGAGTTCAGCTGCTTCAGGTGGCGGAGCTATCCATTTCTCAGTTGCAGGAACTTTAACGGTAACCGGTACATTAGCTGCTAACGGCGCTACTTACGGAGCTGACGGGTGGAGTGGTGCTGGTTCTGGCGGAAGCATTTGGATCGAAGTTGGGACATTGGCAGGTGCCGGAGCAATCACTGCAAATGGGGGAACCTCAGGCGTTGGAGCTGGTGGTGGTCGTATCTATATCGAATATCAAACCAAAACTCACACCGGATCGATCACGGCTTCAAAATCTCCAAGTTCAACTGCAGTGGATGGCACTGTGGTTTTAAGGGATATGACCTCGAACGCATTTTCCTGTGCATCGATGACGATCGTGGTGCCCGGGTCTGATTTGGTTCCACTGACAGCTCTCAATGTTGGTGCAGGTTGTAAGCTTACCGTGAACGGCGACATATCTCCAACATCAGTATCAGTCAGTGGCAGTGGTGCGGTTTTAAACATGAACGGAAATTTATTGGTGAGTGGTTCAATTAATGTCACCACGTCGGGAACTTTACAAGTTACCGGAAATAAATTGTTAGATTCAGGTTACGTCGTTTCTGCTGCGAACCTGACCATTGATTCCACTTCAACTATGAACGCAGACAGCACGGGGTTCGGTGGTGGATTTGGTGAAGGAGTGGGATCCACGAATACCTATGGTGGAGGTGGTGGATACGGTGGAGCCGGGGGCGTTGGTCGAAATGCTGGCGCTGCGGGCGGAGCGACCTACGGATTTCCTGTGAATCCAACACGCCTTGGTTCCGGTGGTGCAAACTCCGGAGGTGGAGGAGTTGGTGGTGCCGGTGGTGGCGCGATCATATTGATCGTGCCAGGAACAATATCCATCGCTGGTACTTTGTCAGCCAATGGTAGCATCGGTACAGTTTATTCGGGCGGTGGATCTGGAGGAAGTCTTTGGATTACGGTCGGCACTCTGAGTGGTGCCGGTTACATTCGCGCCAACGGCGGAAACGGAATTGGCGGCGGTGGTGGAGGCGGCGGCGGTCGCATTTACATAAATTTTATGACGGCCAACACGTTCACTGCAGCTAATATCACAGTCACGGGTGGTGCGGCTTCCGGGGGAACTTCGGCAGCAGGAGCGGCGGGTACCAAAAATACTACGACAGGTTCTGTGACGGCTTCCATTGCGTTCTTAATTACTCCGGCATCGATTGCCAGAAGAAACAGTTCGTTTCCGCAAGTGCCAGCAGTTGTGGGAAAAGATGCTTCTGGAAATATTGATTCCAATTTCAACTCGACAGTCACGCTAAATGCTTTCACCGATGCCTCGTGCACGACTCCGGCGGTGGGAGTTTTAAGTGATCGCACTGCAGCGACTCCTTTAGTTTCAACATCCGTCGCCGGTACAGCTTGGTTCAATGGCATCATATATAACCGATCCGAAACCATTTATATTCAAGGTAAATCCGGCAGCATGTATACAGGTTGTGCGGCTGTCACGGTCGGTGGAGCCATTGCCACGCAGCTCGTTTTTACCACTCAGCCTTCAGCGACGACGACTGCGGGAGTGGTGTTTGCTCAACAGCCCGTCATCGAAGCACGGGACGCTGATGGTGTTATTGACTTACTTTCAAGTTTATCCGAAATGGATATTTATTCCGATGCGTCCTGTACGACGGCAGCGACGGTTGAAACTTACGCAGGCAGCGGAACATTGTCATCAGGCGTGACTACGTACACGGGAGTCAGCTACACCAAAGCCGGCAATTGGTATTTTAAAGCGTCGCAGCCGAATACAGATGTCAGTGCTACGAAATGCTCCAGTGTTTTTACGATTACACCTGCAACTGCGGCAAAGTTGGTATTTACCCGCAGTCCCGGCAACACCAATGCTGGCGTGAATTTCACCAATCAACCGATCGTTATTACTCGGGACACTTACGATAACGATACAACATATACCGGCGATATCATGTTTGAACCCGTGGCCGACACCGGCACTTGTACAAGTGCGACACTGTTGACAGGTACGCTTTCAAATCCAGGTCCGTACAGCACCACAACCGGTTCTGTGACCGGCTCTGGTATGAGTTACACCGAAGCCAGGGATCTTCGTTTACGCGCCAGTACGACTGGTTTAACAACAGCGTGCTCGAATCAATTCACGATTTCAGCGGGAACTCTGGCATCAATCCTTTGGGTAACTCAGCCACCGACGGCCGCGAACGTAAATATTAATTTCTCTTCGCCGGTCATCACAGTGGGCGGGCTGGATGCCTACGGTAATACAAAATCTATGTCGAGTGGGACCTTCACGATTCTGGCATACACAGATGCGACTTGTACCACGGCTGGTGTCGCTGCTGACCTAACTACATCGGGTACTGGTTTTACCAGCGGCAATTGGCGAGTGAATTCGGCTTTATACAAAAAATCCGGAACTTTCTATTTCCGAGTGAACACCGGCGCCCTGCAAACTGCGTGTTCGGATGGCACCGTCTTTACTCTTAAATTTTCCCCAGTTTTCTTCCGCGCGTATTAACCGCGCGTTTGCCCCCTACCATCGATCAACCACCGGGCATTCGTTAGCTCGCGCAAGCCAACGGGACCCCGCACGTGAAGCTTTTGTGTGCTGATCCCAAGCTCGCCACCCAATCCAAATTCAAAACCGTCAGTGAAACGGGTGGAAGCATTCCAGTAAACCGCTGCCGCATCGATATCGAGCTGAAACGTGCGCGCTTTTTCCTCTGAAACTGTGATGATTGCTTCAGAGTGTTTGCTGCCATGTTGTTCGATGTGGCTGATCGCTTCCTCAAGATTTTTCACGACTCGGCAGTTCATGATAAGCTCCAGATACTCGGTGTCCCAGTCCTGCGGAGTCGCGGCTTTTACGCGGGGCTGATCTTTTAGAATAGCCAGGGATGGCGCATCGACGTGCCACTCTAGATTCTTGGCATCGGTGGCTTTATAAAGAAGCGGCAAAAATTTTGCAGCGACCTGCTCGTTTACCAACACAGTTTCCAGGGCGTTACACACTCCGGGACGCTGAGTTTTGGCATTAGCTACAATTTTTGCCGCCATGTCCAGATCAGCGTCCTCAGCAACGTAAGTGTGGCACATGCCGCGATCGTTTTTAATGATTGGCATCAAAGCCGTGCGCTGAACAAAGTCGATCAGATTATCGCCTCCGCGGGGAACCACGATGTCGATCATGTCTTTACGTTTTAATAGTTTTTCCACCAAAGAGCGGTCGTAGTCTTCCACGCCATGAAAAGGAAGTTGCGCAAAGCCGCTGGCAGTCAAACTTTCGCGCATCAGGCGATAGATCACAGCACTCGAGTGCTTGGATTCAGAGCCCCCACGCAAAAGAATGACGTTGCCGGATTTAAAAGCGAGCGAGAAAGCTTCCAAAATAACATTCGGGCGCGATTCAAAAATCATAAAGATCACACCCAAAGGGGCGCGAACTTTTTTAAGCAGAAGTCCGTTGTTCAAAGTGGTTTTTTCAATCAACTCGCCCACTGGATCGGGAAGGGCTGCTACTTGTTTAAGACTTACTACCATTCCGTCGATGCGCTCGGCATTTAAAGTCAGACGATCGCGAAAGGCTGCTGCCGTGTCAGCGGGTAACGCTGCCAGATCTTTTTTATTTTCCTCTATGATTTCGTTCGAGGACTTTTCCAAAAGCTCCGCAATTTTCAACAAGGCCTGATTTTTTACTTCGCTGGTGATTTTTCGTTGTGTGCGGGCTGCTGCACGCAAATCCGAAAGTGTCTGATCATTTAGAGAGTTCATGGCGACCTCCGAATTGAGTTCCGATACTGTCGCCTTGGGCGATGTGAAGAAGATTGTTCGGGATGTCTCCGCGAACAAGGTGAGTGATGATTTTGTTCTTGCCAGCCATTTCTGCCGCCAAAAGTTTTGAATACATTCCGCCGGTTCCAACTTTTGAAACAGCTTTTCTGTCAGCCAGGGTGAATTCCGCCTTCGTCACTTTGGGACGATAGCGAATCAGCGTGGCATCCGGATTTTTGTTGGGATCAGAATCAAACAAGCCATCCACATCAGTCATTAAGACCACTCGCTCGGCCTTCATCATGACTGCGACTTTCGCAGCCAAGGAGTCGTTGTCACCGAATTTGATCTCCTCGGTGGCAACAGCGTCGTTTTCATTTAAGATCGGAATGACTTTCCATTTTAAAAGTTCCGTCAGAGTATTTTGCAGATTCTTGCTGCGTACTGGATCTTTCATGTCTCCGGCGGTTAGCAGTACTTGGGAACCTAAAAGGTTCGCGGACTGCAAAGCCAATACGTATTGATCCATCACCAATGGCTGACCGATCGCACTTAAAGCTTGTTTTTGGGGAAGAGTTCTTTTAGCGACTTTGAAGTTGGTTCTGGCAACGGCCCAGGCGATGGCTCCGGAAGTAACCCAAATCACTTCGATGCCATATTTCTTTTTAAGCTGTGCCACTTGTAGCATCCAAGCACGCATTAATAACGGGCCACCATCGCAAACCATTTTACTGCCAGCTTTGATCACCCAACGTCTGTTTTTCTTTGCCATAACTCTTCCCTGATTCTTCAAAAAACCTTCAATAAGTCTAGAAGTGGGAAGCGGGCTCAGCAATCTATTTTTTAGCCAGAATCTGAATCAAAGAGGAAAGGACCGCCAACTGTTTGTTGAAGTCCATACTCGGTGCTGAAGTGGTCGCAGAAATCTGTTCAGGCAAATAGGGCACATGCACAAAGAGTGTCGGAATGGTGTTGCCGGAAAGTTCCTGAAGCGCGCGGAAATAGACATAATTGCAAACGTAATTTCCTGCCGACAACGTTACGCTCACAGGAGGCGCTGGCTGGGTGGTATCGTGATGGGTTTGGTTTAAATGATCGCGCAATTCCTCGACCGGTAAAGAAGTCATCAGCGCCGCCGGGGCACCGTCACTAATCGGCCGGGGAGTGATCACGGGATTTCTGCGATCCGCGTTTTTGTTTTCCATCCAGTTATGAGCATAGCGTTCCAGGCAAATGTGATTTCGTCCACCGGCTTGGCCTAACATAACTAATGCATCAAAAGGTCGATCCTTCCAGGATCTCTGTAGTTCGGTGAAGGCAAGTTCAAACTCCACCGGAAGTATTTGGGAGGTCACAAACGGAAAGTCTTTCTCCAGTGCCAGGGAGAGCCGTTCTGATGGATTAATAGTCTGATCGCCAAAAGGCTCAAAGCCCGTGACTAGCACATGTTTCATGCTGTTCAGTATGCAACACCTTTCATGGGATGGGAATCCTACAAGCCAGTAAATCGCAGCTATTAGTGAATATAGGCGTTATTAAGTCGAAATAATTTGTTTATAGGAAGCCTTCAGGGAACAACCCGTAAGGAACTCTATTTTAGTCTCAGTTTGAATGTGAGGGTTCTCTGTACTTTACCTGAAGTAGCAGATTTTGCTAAATTTATATTCAGACACCAAAAGGGGAATCCATTGAAAAAGCACGTTGTTGTACTGTTGGCCCTTCTTGCCGTGGGCTGTGCCCACAAGCCTGTTCAAAAAGAACCTGAAATCGTAGCCAGCTGTTTTGCTGACGGCGATAAACAGGATATGTGCAAAGCCGAACGCACAAACGAAAAAAATGAAATCGTGATCACTCGCTGTATTGGTCAAACCAATCGCAATGCGCTGGCAAGTCTGCGTGGTAAGTGCGTTGAGCGCATTTGCACAAAAGGCTCCAACAACGATTGTCAGGTGCGTGGTGAAATCGCGGTGCTTGATCAATACTCCGAGTTAGTTCGTCACAAGCATTTTGCTGAGGAAGAGGAAGAAAACTTCCAGGCCCCGAAAAAAATCGCTAAGTTTAAAAAAGGTAAAAAAGGCAAAGGGGCATTGAAAGCGGAAGCTGCAGTAGCCGAACTGGATGTGGATCCCATGGCCGAGTTGCCAAAGATGCCTGAAAAACCAGAACCGGTTGTAAAGAAGGCTCCACCAAAAGCAGTTTCCCAGGAACCGGCAGAGCCTGCGCAAATCAATGTAACATTGAAAGCGGATAAAGGTGGGGCATCCCCAAAGCCGCGCAAGCCGGCTTCAGCGATGGCTGCTCAAGACGGGTTCAAAAAAGTATGTGTCGCTAAAACTGATCAGAATGCACCAGAGGTTCTGCGTGGTAAATGTGCCACTCGTAATTGTACCGATGGAAAGTGCTCTTTTGGTGGCCGCAAAGAGATGTTTGATTACGTCGCTCGCTCCGGAACTTAAGTATATAAACCAGCCTCATTCATTCTGACGCAGCGCTATGCGTCAGAATGCAAACCCCAAATTGTACAATTGTGATCTTGGGATTAAAGAATTATCCCATGACGCAAGAATCTCTTCTTACCAAAAAAGAAATTTTGAAAATGATGGTCGGGTTCCGCAGATTCCGCGAGCGCTTCTTTAAAGAAGAGCAGCACTCTGTGTACGAGAATCTTTCCACAGGTCAAAGCCCTAAAACTTTGATGATCGCCTGCAGTGATTCCCGCGTGGATCCGGCGATTCTTTTTTCTTCTTCCCCGGGTGAGTTCTTCGTTATTCGCAACGTAGCCAATCTGGTTCCTCCCTTCGAATCGGACCGTGGTTTCCACGGGGTTTCCGCAGCGATCGAATTTGCTGTCGTAAATCTGCAGGTCGAGAACATCGTGATTCTGGGTCACCGTCAGTGCGGCGGTATTCGCTCTCTATTTCAGCCTGAAGTGATTCGCGAAGGCGGTTTCGTTCAGCAGTGGATGAGTATCGCGGAGGACGCTAAAAACAAAGTTTTGGCGACCCATGCGCACAGCGGTCTTGATCAGCAATGCCGTGAGTGCGAAAAGACTTCGATCGTGACGTCTTTGGATAATTTAAGAACATTCCCGTTCATTGATTTCGCGGTGAAGAACCGTGGTTTGCAATTGATTGGCGTTTATTTCGATCTTGAAAACGGTCACCTGTCTTTTTATGACGAAGTCACCGAAGCTTTCCGTGAGCTTGAAATTTCCAAGGTTCACAATCCGTAATAAAGCCCCTTGGAGAACGTGAAAACCGTGACTCCAGGGCCTTTCGGATTCAAACAAGATATTGACATAAAGCTCCAAGCTCTAGATATTCCACCACATTCCACGAGTGTTCTGATGATGTTTCATTTCAATTTACGACTCCATTGGAGTCAGAGCACCACGGCATGGGCATTGCGCCCGTTACGCTATTGAAATAGTTTTTTCGCCATGGGGAACAACTCAATGAAAAAAACATCAGAGCTTTCGAATTTCTTTAACGAGATTTTTTTGGCCCGTCGCCGAAAGAATCCGAAATATTCCATGCGTGCATTTGCCCGCGATCTTTCACTGACGCAAGGTCGTCTGTGGGAATTGATACATGGACGCTATATTCCTGGAACAAAAGTTACAGAGCGTATTGCTGAATTGTTAAAGTTAGCTCCCGAAGATAAAGAGCGCATGCAGTCCCTGATTGCCGCAGCCAAAGCCCACCCAGCTTCAACATTGCGTTCGGTTTCCCACGACGAGTTTGCAATGGTTTCTGATTGGGAGCACATGGCGATCTACAATCTGATCTCCACAAAAGGCTTTGATCATACTTTGAACAGCATCGTGAATCGTCTGGAAATTTCCATGCTTCAGGCAGAAGGCGCTTTGAATCGCCTGATGGAGGCGGGACTAGTTGTAAATGAAGACGGTCGTTTTGTTCCGGCGTACACAAATGTGTCGACTCAAACAGAAGTTCCTTCGGAAGTGCTGCGTGAGTTTCATCGTCAGATGATCAATCGTTCAGTGACATCTTTGCATCGTGACCCTGTGGATTCCCGCAGTATCACCAGCATTGTATTCCCAGCCAACACCAAGAATCTGGCAAAGGCGAAAAAAATAATTTTGGATTTTAATGTGCGCATGGCGGAACTCATGGATAAAGGCGATACCACGGAAGTGTACAGTCTCGCAGTTCAACTTGTGCCAATTACGGTTTCTGGAAGGTAGGATCAGATGAATAACTTATTGAAGAGTGTTTTATTAGTTGGCCTGATGGCAGTTCCTGCAGTCAGCGGAGCATGGACGTTTGTGGGTAATGCCGGAAACATCGTTATCTGCAAAGACAAAGTCGTAGGTTTCTATGACCGCTACGAATTGGAACTTCGATACGGCTGGACTTGGGAGTTGGCGAAGCTTGAGTTGCCAAATAAAAGTGGCCTGCCGGATGAAGTGGTTTTGGCACAAACTTATCTGAAACGTATTGAATATCTTCATCCGTATCTTTATGGAACTTTGTCCGGCTACGTGAAATCATTTTATGAGGAAGCTTCCTTTGTAAAAGGCTATTTGCCGAATGTGCTGGATGATTCAGGCGTTGTTGTGCTTCCTGCTAAAAATTGTTCTTTGGAACTGTTGGTAGTGCAAAAGCCCGTTCAGTTTCCTAAGAAATCCCTGTACACGATCAACACGTTTTATTGGAAAGATCTGAACAGTCAGGATCGTGCAGCGGCGATTTTGCATGAAGTGATCTATCGCGTGGCTTTGTCCCGCGGAAAAACTCCACGCTCCTCTGAAGGTGTTCGCCTTTTGAATGAAGTTATTCTGGCAAATGAAGTAAGAAATATGACTGAAGCAGAGTTTGCCAATTTGACTCGTCTGGTTTTCACACCGCAATCCGGTGATCAAAAGTAGGATATAACTGTTCCGGTGAATTCGCAGTAATCGGAACATTTCACAGTGATATACGCTGGGGATCATCTATAGAGCGAATGTGAAAAGTCCGATAATTTAGGTATGACTTTTCATCAAATCCGATCTCAGATGGTTCCTAAAATCGGACTGATACTCCTTCTGAGTTCGGTAGTTACCGCATGTAGTGTAAACAGCGATTTTCCCCTTCAGAGCCCGCAAGTTCCTGTCGTAACACCTGCGCCAACGGTGTCTCCGACAGTCACACCAAGTCCTGTGCCTCTTACTGTATCGATCGCTCAAGGCGGAACGCAGGCTGATCCCATAGGAAGTTTACCGATTGTATTTACGGTGACCTTCAGTCAGGCGATTGCTCCCTTAAGTTTTACAACAGCAGACATCACACAGTCAGGCACAGCAACCGGTGTGACCTGGTCCTTGAGCACCTCTAATAACATCACTTTCACATTAAGTGCGACGGCTGTGGCGGGTGAGGGAACTTTGGTGCCTTCAATTGCCGCGGGTGCAGTTCAAGACACCGTCGGAACTTCAAATTCAGCATCGACATCAACTGATGGCAGCGTAACTTATCAAATAATTCCGGGAACCTTTAGTATCACTGGTATCACGGGTGGGTCGGATGTGACTGCGAATGCTTCATTGGCAAGTGGTCTGGTGCCGACAGTCAATTGGAATGCGTCAGCGAATGCCAGCAGTTATGACGTGCGAATTTATGCGAATGATGGCACTACTGTGGTTTGTCCGACAGTGAATACGACGTCGACGTCATATAATTTCTCGTCCTGTACCTTGTCTTATAGTTCCACCTACAAAGCGTCAGTGATTGCGAAGCGAGCGTCAGGCACAACGACCAATGCTTCAAATAATCTTTATTCTTTCACAACGGTGGCGCCACTTACCGTGGCAGTCGCTCAAGGCGGATCACAGGCTGATCCCGCCGCGAGTTTGCCAGTTAATTTTACAGTGACTTTCAGTCGTGCCATTGATCCAGCGAGTTTTACGACAGCGGATATCACGCAGTCGGGAACGGCGACGGGTGTTACGTGGTCACGGACTACTATCGATAATACTAATTACACATTGAGTGCAACGGCGGTGACGGGGGAGGGAACTTTGGTTCCATCCATCGCAGCCGGAGCAGTTCAGGATCCTTCTGGCAATCCCAATGCAGCGTCAACTTCAGTTGATAGCAGCGTGACCTATCAGGCACCTCCAGGGGCTTTTACGATTTCTGGTGTGACAGGCGGATCTGACTCGACAGCAGACAGTTCGCTGGCTAGTGGGTTGGTTCCAACCATCAATTGGGTTGCCGCGACTAATGCCAATAGCTACGACGTCAGTGTTTACGCTAATGACGGAACCACAGTAGTATGTGCAACCGCCAACACGACATCAACTTCGTATAATTTTTCTTCATGCACTTTATCGAGTGGAATCACTTATAAGGCGAGCGTCATTGCCAAACGCACCTCGGGTGGAACTACGACCGCTACTAACAGTTTGTATTCATTTACAACGGCTGCAGCACTGACCGTAGTTGTCGCGCAGGGGGGAAGCCAGGTTGATCCTGCATCGACGTTGCCGGTGGTATTTACTGTGACATTCAGTCGGGCTATTTCTGCCGCAAGCTTTACAACGGCAGATATTACTGAGTCTGGGACAGCGACAGGAGTTACCTGGTCGCTAACTACTTCCAATAACATCACTTATACTTTAAGTGCGACAGCGGTGACGGGGGAGGGAACTTTGGTTCCTTCCATCGCCGCAGGTGCGGTACAGGATGCCTCTTCCAATCCCAACTCTGCTTCGACCGCAGTTGATGGCAGCGTCACCTATCAAGCCCCTCCAGGCGCATTTGCAATCTCGGGTGTGACGGGTGGAACTGATTCCACAGCTGATAGCTCGCTTGCCAGTGGACTGGTGCCAACCATTAATTGGGGCGCTTCTACAAATGCAAATAGTTATGATGTCAGAGTGTATGCCAATAACGGTACCACTGTGGTGTGTGCAACTGCCAATACGACTTCAACATCCTACAATTTTTCTTCGTGTACTTTGTCCAGCGGCACCACTTATAAGGCGAGTGTCACTGCCAAGCGAACTTCGGGTGGCACCACAACCGCTACTAACAATTTATATTCATTCACGACTGTTGCGGCTTTGACGGTGGCTGTCTCTCAGGGTGGGAGCCAAGCTGATCCGGCAACTTCGTTGCCGATTGCCTTTACTGTGACCTTCAGTCGCGCGATCTCTGCGGCAAGTTTTACGACGGCCGACATCACGCAAACGGGGACTGCGACAGGGATAACCTGGTCACTCTCTACCTCTAATAATATTACCTACACGTTAAGTGCGACCGCGGTGACGGGTGCGGGAACTTTGGTTCCGACTATTGGTGCAGGCGCAGTTCAGGATGCCTCTGCCAACCCAAATACCGCTTCGACCGCAGTTGATGGCAGCGTGACTTATCAGACGGGTTCGGGGCTGACCATAGCGGATGTCGTTGCAGCACAAACCGCAACCTCGCATGAGGGCGTGATTCCTGATATTCGTTATGAATGGCAAAGATACCCAATGATCATTATGCAGTCGCCTGCGAAAGCGGATATTCCAAGTTGGTTTCCTTACACCAAACCCAATTGGTGTACTCTGTTGAATGCCTGGATGCAGGTTTTTGAAGCCGAGGGAAATACTGCGACCAACACTCGGGTGGAGTATCGCAGTCTTAAGATTTATGTGCTTTCTCAGTCCACCAGAACGTGGAGCCTATTAAAAAATGACTTGAAGCCCGTATACACCGACACGTGGAAGTATCCGTTTGATTTTGATTCGGACGGTGGTGATCGCGCGGAGCCTTCCGGGGGTGTTTCTTTTAAGGCCAAGTATCCTTTATTTGCTCACGGTTATGGTGGCCAACTAATCATTGTGCCTAGTGACGTCCGCGCAGTCTTTGTAACCATGGATACGCGACTGATTTTGGACAATGCAAGTGGAACGGATGATCGGGCGTCGGCTCGTTATTTGGTGAATGTTGGTGCGGATTATTGGCCTGATGCAGATGCCATAAACAATACCTGGCCTTATGCGCCTGGTGCGGGGCAAGGGCGATTTATTCTTGCGACACCTGAATGGCGTAAAGCTACTATGATCATTCCTAACGGTCGTTATGGTTCTTCGATGCAGGAGATGCTTAACACTTATCCTCCACCGATGGATTAGGTCTGTTTCAAGGCGAAAAAAAAGGCATTGGATTTACCAATGCCTTTTCTATTTTAGCTTTCGAGTCGCCGTCACAAGGGCGTGGCGTTGCTAACTATTTGCAGCTCTTAGAATTGCCGCCAACACCGATTGCAGTCAACAAGTGCTGAACGCCGTCCTGATCAACCGCAAGCACTAAGCCTGAATCATCAGTTACGTAAGTAGTCGCTTCAACCAGGCTTCTTTCCAGGTTAAAAAAGCTTTCCATTTCACGAAGGTCTTTGCTCGTATTCTCCATAACTTCTCTGATCTTTACAGAGTTTTTGCCTTTGCTGGAAGAAATAGTCAAAGTGTCACCTTTAACAACGATAACTGCAGCGTCAGCGCCGTTTGCTGGGTCGCAAACTTTAATAGAAGTAACAGAAGCAGAGGCAGTACCTGCGATCAACATAGACATAGCGATAAGAAGTGATTTCATGGAATTCTCCTAAAATAGATTAACGATTTCGTTCAATGCACAGGATGCTAACAGAAAACAAAATGTGTCCTGATTGCAAAACTGTGAACTTGTCGAAATTACTTTAATGACTAATCGTTGGACAGTCAGGGTGGGTTCCTATTTGCGCAGGTAGCCCTGGCTACTGACGACCATCTTCCATGCCTGGCTCAATACCGCCTGAAGCAAATCCTTGTAATCCCAGCCGATACCTCTGGCGGCAATGCCGCTAAGGCTGTCTTGGTTATCCCGGTCGGGTCTTCCAGGGCCTGTCATGTTGGGTTTCATATTTAAATCGAAGAGTAAGAATTGCCCTTCGGAATTCTGACGGCAATCAATACGGATAGGGGCGTGGATTTCTAACAGGGTTCCTGCGCGTTCGCAGGCTTGTGTAACTTCCAGAATGGAGGGTGCGTTTAATTCCTGCGGAGGTATCACAGCGCTGTTTGCGGTGACCGCTACAACGCCGTTATAAGGTGCGATGCCCTGGATATGATTAAAACGACGAACGGGAGGTAGAGCCCATGGAGTGTCTTTAACAACTTCTTCCCCTTGTATGCGGTAAGTACCAGCAGGCATGACCGTGATGGTGATCTCTTCACCGGGCAGATATTCTTCCATCATGAACGCGTCGCCAAATTCATTGGTGGCTTTCCAGCGTTCGACCAAAGCTTTTAACTCCGCCGGGGTTTTCACAATTTGCACACCCTGACTGCCGCGGCCGCGCACGGGTTTTACCACTTTGGGAGTGGTGAGTTGAACAGACTGCCAGTCTTCGAGCTTTACCAACTCTGATGCGGCAATGGGCAGTCCGCGATCTTTCAGTCTTCGATTCGTAGTGAACTTGTCGTCCATGGCTTGCACATCAGCCGGAAGCTGTCCCACAAATTTAACATCAGGATAATTTATTTGCTCCACAGGATGTCCGGAATAAAGAACTGTGTTCAGCCAGAATGTGCGAGCACCAGCTTCATAAGCCTTGGCGAATCCCGCTGTTGTATCTGGGAAAACCCAGTCCTTGTCATTCGCAGGATCTGGAAATGTTGTAGGTGTCGCAATGAAGTGACCGCTTTCTTTCAGAGCAAAACCGATATCAGCGCCGCTATCACTATAGCCGCCAGGCTTAAAAGGTTTTTTAATTCCATCCACCGCGGGAGGTGGCTCACTCTGAAAAAATACGGCGATTTTACTCATGCAGACTTCTTTCTAAATCCAGTGATCCATTCGGTCAGAAAATACAGAAGTGCGATCGTTGGGAATAAGGCTCCCACTTTTGTAGTCAAATCCCAGCCGCCATGAGAATAAGCCCAGGCGCCGGCGTAAGAACCAATGGAACCACCGACGAAAATAATCGCCACATAAAGTCCATTTAAGCGGCCACGATACTCGGGCTTTAGTGAGAAGATCGCGCGCTGACCTAAAACCAATGTGGCAGTGATTCCCGCATCCAATAAAATTGCCGAGAATACTAAAACTCCCAGGGCAACTAACGATCCCGGAGCCAAAATGTGCGTCACTGCAAAAGATGCGATAGCAGATAGCATGGCGACAATAGTTGCAGGCGTGGTGAATCCGCGATCAGCAAGCTTCCCCGCATAGGGTGCAGAGATAGCTCCCGCGACACCGGCAAAAGCAAAAAGCGCAATGGCAGATTGTGAAAGGTGATATGTGGGACTCATCAAATATAAAGGAACCGCTGTCCAAAACAAACTGAAAGCGCCAAACATACAGGCTTGATACACGCCACGACGACGCAGAACCGGAGTGTTAACCAAAAGTTTTCCCATGGAAAGCAGCAGGCTGCCATAATGAAGTTCCGCATTCTCGGGTTTTCTGGGAGGAAGAAATTTGGCAAGAACCAAAGCCATGACTAACATCAATGCTGCCGATAAAAAGAAAATCGCATGCCACGAAAACATGTCAGTCAATAAACTTGAAATAGGGCGGCTCAACATAATTCCCAACATCAGGCCACTCATCAATCCACCGACTACGCGTCCCCTGTGTGACTCCGCAGTCATGTGCGCAGCATAGGGAACAACTATCTGCACCGCCGAAGTTCCAATTCCTAAAACCAAGGCTGCGGCAAAATAGGGCGCCACTTGGGTTGTGATGCCCAGACCTAATAGCGCCAGAATCGTCAGGCCCATAAGGCAAAGGATTAGCTTCTTGTTTTCAACCAGATCACCCAGGGGAACTAAAAATAAAACTCCCAGGCCGTACCCAATCTGAGTCAGTGTCACAACCAAGCCCGCGGACGAAGTTTGAATGCCCAGGGACTGACTGATCAGGGCCACCAAAGGCTGAGCGTAATACAGATTTGCGGCAATGACCCCGACTGTAAGACCTAAAAGAAGAGTGATAGTGCGGGCTGGAATGGATGGCGAGGAACCTGATTCAGACATAATCCGCACTATAACATCTGTTTGCCTTGGTGAAACGTGTTTGATGCATGGCGCATTCGCCATTTCTAAGGTCCTGAAAGAGTGCAAGATCGGGGAAAACCTGATAAATCTTAAGGACCTATGACGAATGCAAACACATCCAAAACGACTCCATATAGCGCTGTAAAACCTGATGTCCAACTTGCCAAGCAAGAAGAAGGCATTCTTGATTTCTGGGATCAGCAAAAAATTTTCCAACAGACTCTGGATCCTAAGGGTAAAAAAACTTACAGCTTTTACGACGGTCCTCCGTTTGCGACAGGTCTTCCTCACTACGGACATTTGCTTGCCGGTGTTTTAAAGGACGTTGTTCCTCGTTACTGGACAATGAAGGGCTACACAGTGCCTCGTCGTTTCGGTTGGGACTGCCACGGTCTTCCGGTTGAGTATGAAATCAACAAGACTCACAAAATCGAATCCCGCAAAGACGTTTTCAAAATGGGTGTGGCCGAGTACAACGACGCCTGTCGCTCGATTGTAAAACGTTACTCCACAGAGTGGAAAACCACTGTACGCCGCGTAGGTCGTTGGGTGGACATGGAAAATCCATACTTCACGATGGACGTGTCTTTCATGCAGTCGGTATGGTGGGTGTTCCAAGAGCTTTTCAAAAAAGGCTTGATCTATGAAGGTTACAAAGTTGTTCCTTACTCTGTAGGGATCTCGACGTCGCTTTCAAACTTCGAAGCGAATCAAAACTATAAAATGGTTCAAGACCCTGCGATCACGGTGATGTTTAAACTCATCAACCAACCTGATACGGCTGTGATGGCTTGGACGACGACTCCTTGGACTCTTCCATCGAACATGGCTTTGGCTGTGGGCCTGGAGATGGACTACGTAAAAGTTCAAGAAAAAGCGACAGGTCGTAAGTTGATCTTGGCGCAAGCGTTGCTTCCATCTGTATTTAAGAAACCAGATGAAGAAGTTGAAGTTCTTCAAATGATGAAGGGGACGGAGCTTGTAGGTTTGACGTACGAACCTCTATTCCCATATTTCGGCGATCGCGCTGATAAGGGTGCTTTCCGTATTATCTCTTCTGAGCACGTGACGACTGAATCCGGTACGGGTGTTGTTCACATGGCACCAGCGTTCGGTGAGGAAGACTACTATGCTTGTGCTAAAGCTGGCATCCCATTGGTAAACCCAGTGGATGACGATGGTATGTTCACCGCAGAGGTTTCTGATTACGCTGGTAAGCGTGTGAAGGAAGCTGACAAAGACATCATCGCGGCTTTGAAAGCAAAAGGGAACTTGTTCAAACAAGATACTATCCAACATAGTTATCCATACTGCTACCGTTCAGACACTCCGCTAATTTATCGTGCGGTTTCTTCCTGGTTTGTTTCTGTTGAAAAAATCAAAGAGCAATTGATCGCGAACAACAAGCAAACACAATGGGTTCCAGATCATCTTCGTGATGGTCGTTTCGGCAACTGGTTGGAAGGCGCTCGTGACTGGGCGATCTCTCGTAACCGTTTCTGGGGTACACCACTTCCTATCTGGAGAAATACAGAAGGAGAAGTGATGTGTATCGGTTCTCGCGCGGAGCTTGAAAAACTATCTGGCCAAAAAGTTGAAGATCTTCATATCGAGTTCGTGGATAAAATCACGATCCCATCTCCAACTGGTAAATCTCCGCTTAAACGTGTTGATGGTGTTTTGGACTGCTGGTTTGAGTCTGGCTCCATGCCGTACGCTCAATGGGGTTTCCCTGATGCGAACGTTGAAGAGTTTAAAAAAGCCTTCCCGGCGGATTTCATCGCTGAAGGTTTGGACCAAACTCGCGGTTGGTTCTATACTTTGTCGATCATCGGTACCGCTTTGTTCAACCAGGCTCCATTCAAAAACGTTGTTGTGAATGGTTTGGTATTGGCTGAAGACGGTCGC
The DNA here is from genome assembly GCF_047306075.1 of Bdellovibrio sp. HCB274. GTDB lineage: Bacteria > Bdellovibrionota > Bdellovibrionia > Bdellovibrionales > Bdellovibrionaceae > Bdellovibrio. The sequence continues at coordinate 2,179,488 of NZ_CP178623.1, read as the reverse complement.
AAGATGTCCAAGTCTTTGAAAAACTATCCTGATCCGATGGAAGTATTGAATCAGCATGGTGCAGATGCATTGCGCTTGTACTTGATTGATTCTCCAGTGGTGAAAGCTCAGGAATTGAAATTTTCTGAAAAAGGCGTTTACGATATCGTTCGTAAGATCCTTCTTCGTTGGTGGAACTCTTATTCATTCTTTGCGAACTATGCCAACATCGATGGCTTTGTTCCCAAAGGTGATGCCAAGAAATCTCCAAACATCCTGGATCAGTGGGTGCTTTCCCGTTTGAACGGTTTGATTGCGAACACTCACAAAGAGATGGACGCTTATCGCTTGTACAACGTTGTGCCTCACTTGCTTCAGTTCATCGAGGACCTAACGAATACATACATCCGCTTCAACCGTTCTTTGTTCTGGCAAGAAGGCATGCCGGAAACGAAACGTTATGCTTACGAGACTTTACATGAAGTGCTTGTGACGTTGTCACGTTTGATGGCGCCATTTGCTCCGTTCATGTCGGAAGTTACTTACAAAAACTTGTCGCAAGTTCTTCCGAACAAAAAAGATTCAGTTCACTTGGAAAGCTTCCCACCAGAAGACCTTTCTATGCTTCGCCCAGAGCTTGAAGAAGCTGTAAAGGCGATGGATACATTGGTAACCCTTGGTCGTAACCACCGTGAAAAAATCGGTGTTAAAGCGAAAATCCCATTGAACGAAATCAAAATCATCCACAGAAGTGCGGCGTTGCTTGAAACTTTGAAAAAGTTCGAACCGTTCTTCGTTGATGAGTTGAATTTCCGTAAAGTCGTTTACAACTCTAACGAAGACCAATTCGTTCAAGTCACTGCCAAGGCCAACTTCCCAGTATTGGGTAAACGCTTGGGGCCTAAGATGAAATCAGTGGGTGCAGGCATTATGGCCTTGCCACTTGAAAGCATCTTAAAACTTGAAACAGGTGGTTCTGTCACGGTTGACGGCGAAGAGATCACATTGGCTGACGTTGAAATCCGCAGAGCCCCTAAAGGCGGCAACGCGAACCTTTCAGTGCACCAAGTGGTATCGATCGAAGTGGACCCAACAGTCACGCCTGAACAAGAGCGTGAAGGTTTGGCTCGCGAAATCATGCGTAAAATCCAAGTGGCCCGCAAAACCGCAGACTTCAAGCTAGATGACAAAATCACTCTAGAAATCGCCTGCGACGGCGCCTTGCTTGACGCTTTGAACGCGCACAAGGACATGATCACTTCCGAAACTTTGACTCACACGTTGAATATCCTGCCTCTAACTGGAATGCCAAAAGGTGCCCACGTAGACGACAGCGATATCGACGGTGAAAAAATTAAAATCGGCGTGCAAAACTAAAAGGTGCCAGGTCCTGTTTACGTATGCAGTGTGTAATATCACTGCTTATGGTGGGACCCGACACGGTTTTAAATGCAACGCACACGTAAACAGGACCTGGCACCTAATGAAAAAGCATGGCGAGAAATTTGAATTTTCAGCGATCGGGTATGTGCAAACGCCCTTTCATGATAAGTTCGGAATTCCTCGCCAACCGGGGCTTGCGAATCCTGCTAAGGGGATTATCAAGCTTCTGCCGGATCCTGATTTGTTAACTGCGATCCGGAGTCTCGAAGAGTTTTCTCATCTTTGGATTGTTTTTGTTTTTCATGAACATGGTGGCAAAAACTGGAAGCCCAGTATTCGTCCACCGCGTTTGGGAGGCAATCGCAAGGTTGGCGTGCTGGCTTCGCGTTCTCCGCATCGTCCGAATCCTATTGGGATGTCCGCGGTAAAAATTGAAAAGACCGATTTCGATGCCAAAGGTGGGCCGGAAATTCACGTGCATGGTGTGGACCTGCTTGATGGAACTCCAGTTCTGGATATTAAGCCGTACATTCCCTATGCAGACTCGATTCCTGAGGCGAATGCCGGGTGGGCGAGTGATCCTATCGAACGCACTGATGTGGTGTTTTCAGACGAGGCGGAAGCAGAAATTAAAAAGCGCGATCCTAAAAACGAAAACAACCTTCGTAATTTGATCATCAGTATTTTAGAGTTGGACCCTCGTCCTGCTTTCCAAAAACGGCAGGACCCGATAACGGCTCCAGAGAGCTGGGGACAGCGCTACGGCTTCGACATCCTTGGATGTGACGTAAAATATGAACTGCGCGAAGGACACTTTTTCGTTCACGCGATTATAGACTTGAAATAGCGCCTCGAACTTCAGCAAAATAAGGACTCATCACAAGCTAAGGAGTCTCCTTTGAAACTAAAAGGTGCGATCAATTTCCGCGACCTGGGCGGGCATGTTTCCGTTCAAGGTCACAAGTTAAAACCTGGGCAATTCTTCCGTTCCGGGGCTTTAAATAAACTCACCAGTGAAGACGTGATCCTTCTGCAAACTCAAGTGGGGCATGTGATAGATTTCCGCGATCCCTCTGAAGCCCAGCACGATAAGGATGTTTTGTGGGAGGGCGTCGCTTACGAAAACTGCCCCGCCAATCCTGTCGCTTACCGAATGAGTGCTAACTTAGGTTCTTTCTTTACCAAAGAGCACCTGGAAAATATTCCTCCGCAGTACATGGAAAAGCTTTATCGGACTTTGCCTTTTGATAACCAGGCCTATCACCGCATGTTCGCAGTGCTGGATGAAATGCAGGGAACAAAAGGTATGCTTCAGCACTGTGCCGTTGGTAAAGATCGCACAGGTGTGGGAACTGCTTTGATGTTGATCGGTTTGGGTGTGGATGAGAACCAGGTGATGCAGGATTACCTGGCAACTCAGACGGGGCTTGAGCCTTTCCGTAATAACTTAATGACCCAGTTTCAGGGCATTCTTTCGGGTAAAGCCATGGAAGGATTTCAATACATGATGGGAGCCCACGAGAGCTTCCTTGGCGCCGCCCTGGAGGAAATGAAATCCAAATCCGGGAGCGTTCAGAAATTTTTACTTAGCGAGTATGGCGTAACCGACCAGCGCAGGGCCAAATGGCAGCAAAAGTTCTTTGAACCCTAAAGACCTTTGAATCCTAAGGGACGTTATGGGATAACCGGGCCACTTAAATGAGGTTTTCCCATGGCGTCTTTGTCCGAGCAAATCGACACAGCTTTTGATCTTAGTTATCTTAGTTTTCCAAAATACCCAGCTACAGAAATCAAGTCCATCGGAATTCTGGGCGGCGGAACAGCCGGTTACCTTGCAGCCTTGGCGCTAAAAAAACTGCATCCAAAAATTCAAACGTCCGTTATTGAATCCAGCAAAATTCCCGTGATCGGGGTGGGCGAGTCCACAACCACAGAAATCGTGCCTTTTCTGCACAGAACATTGGGCATTGATCCTCAGGAGTTCTTCCAGGCGGTAAAGCCGACAATTAAATTGGGCATTCGTTTTGATTGGGGCTGTCCAGGGGATTATCACTTTAACTTTAACTTCTTTGCAGGTCACCAGCAGGAAAGCTACTACTACGAAGACCATATCAATCATGCCAACTGGGCCTCTGTGTTGATGGATAATCATAAGATTCCCGTAGTGCGCGAGAAAAACGGGGAGATGATTTCCCTGCTTCAAAGCATTCCATTTTCTTACCACATCGATAACAAGAATCTGATCGGTTACCTAAACAAGGTGGTTAAGCAACGCCAGATCCCAATCATCGATGCGGTGGTTGAGAATGTTCACCTTGATGACAATGACTTTGTCACTTCCATCGAAACTGATGATGGCAAGAAGCACTCCTTTGATTTGTACATCGATTGCTCGGGTTTCCGTTCGCGTATTTTGGGACAAGCTCTTAAGACCGAGTTTATTCCATTTACTTCAACACTAAGAAACAACCGTGCTCTGACTTTTGATACTCCTAACAACAACGACATTCGTCCTTACACGCAGTGTACGACGATGCCAAACGGTTGGGCCTGGACAATTCCAATGCGTGGTGAAAATCACCATGGTTATGTGCACTCAACAGCTTACTGTGATGAAGCTCAAGCGCTTAAAGAAGCTCGCGAAAGATTCGGTCATTTTGAAAACTACAAAATGGTAGAGTTCCGCACAGGTCGCCACAAAAAAGCCTGGAATAAAAACGTCTTCGGTTTGGGCAACGCTTATGGATTTGTCGAGCCACTTGAATCCACAGCGATTCAAACAGCGGTTCACAGTATCATGACGTTGTGTAAGCTTATGCCGAACAATCACCAGGATAGCTCCAGCATCGCAGCTATCAATCAGGAAATCGCGGCAACGTGGGATACCTTCCGTTGGTTCCTGGCTGTGCACTATAAATATAACAAGCAAATGGACACGAAGTACTGGCAGGACTGTCGCGCTAACACCGAAATGGGCGATGCTCAAATGGTGGTGGATCTATTTAATCAGCGCGCTCCATTAAGTGCGAGCAACCTGGGAACGAACTCTCCCTATACGGCCTGTGAAGCGCTGGTATTTAATAGCTATAGCTACGATACGTTGCTTTATGGTCAAAAGGTTCTGAATCGCCCTCCAATGCGTCCTAAAATGTCTAAGGAAGAGTATGTACAGCGCACGTTGTCTTACCAGGAGCTGACTAAAAAGGCCCTGACACTGCATGAGCTGTTTGCTGAGGACTATTTAATTGAAGGTGGCCTGCTGGAGCAGCTTTTTGAAGACCAAGACACCTGGATTGTTGAAACAGAAGCTTAAATTTTTAACGACTTTTTGGATGGGGTGAGGTATGGATGCCCCATCAAAACAAAGGATAAAACATGAAATCTGCAGTTATCGCATTAACTCTTCTTATTTCCTCCGTTTCTTTCGCTGACGAGCGCGTGTTTGATTGCGCTGTAACTCAGTTGAATAAAAATGCTGAAATCCCTGCTGAAGTGGATCTTAAAAACAATCCACAAGTTTTGTTCCGCCACGGTTTGAAGCAATGGTCTTTGCAAGTGGGCAGTCTGAAACTGGACACTCGTGATTTGACGGGTCCTGCTTTGTGGCTGGATATCGATTCAACTCCAAACTCTGTTGAGTACATTTTCTCTGTTGAAGGTTCCACAGAGTTCGAACTTTCTGTAAACGTAAAAGACCACTCTGCACAGCTTTACTACTGGGGCTTGGGTGAAAAAACGACTGTTGGCAGCTTCGCTTGTGAAGTGATCGAGCAGTAATAAATACGGACCCCGTCCAAATGAAAAAGGCTTCTGAAAAACAGAAGCCTTTTTTTATTTCTGAGCCTGTTACTTGCGAGTGACCTTGTCGTCAAAAACTGCGTCTTCCAGGTCCCACCACTGATATTTGAAAAATGAAACCGCGCGAATTTGCGGAAACTTGGCGGCAAGGTTCGTAAAGACATCCCGGTACTCGGCCTCAGTCCAATCGTGATCAAATGTAGGCACCACTTTCTTGCCATTCGCTTTTGCCACTACTTGCGGAATGATTGTATTATAGATCCAACTCATTGGTTTTCCGAAGTCATCCGCATAGGCCATCGGTGCTAAGAAATCCAAGTACGGTGAAAGCTTCGCTGCATCCTGACCCACTTCCAGGAATTCTGGTGGCAGGATATAGGCACCGATTTCGATGCCAGGTTGAATTTTACGCATCTCAGTTGTGATGCGCGCTGTGAATTGGGCCAGTTGAGTCGTGCGCCAGTCATTCCACTTTTGCAAAGCTGAATTGTAGTTGTTGAAATTGAGCGTTGCAGGGTCCACTCCCGAGTATGCTTTATAAGCAGCACGAGTCGTGTCACTTAAATCCATGTGATAGTCATCAAAGCGGATCCAGTCAAAAACCACGGAATCCACCGAGTACTTCGACATGAACTCCTTGATAATTGAGATTTGATAGTTCTGCACATCTGTGTTTAGCGGATTGATAAAGTATTCGGGCTTGCTTTGGTTAGATCCCGTGTAGCTGACGATCTGACCGTTTATCATTGCTTTCATCGCCCATTCCGGATGTGCAAGGGCCGCTTGCTGATCATGGAACAAAGGCATCCACGCTTTCACGCGCAGACCGCGTTGGCGGGCTCCATTGATAAGTTCTTTAATGACGTCCCAGTTATTATAGCGGGAAGGCCGTGGGGCAATCTGGCTTGGATAAAAGACGCTGCCTGATGGAGTTTCCTCTGGGTCATCTTCGTCCTGCTTAATTTGAATCGAGATGGTGTTAAAGCCACTGTTTTTTACCAGATCCAAAACACGAGCTACGTTAGATGGTTGCTCAAAGTTTCTGAAGGAGCGCACGATGATTTCGCGCTCGTCGAAGTATCTTGAGTTATCCACGGGAAAAATCGGCGCCTTTGGAGGCACCGTCGGATAAGCAGTCGCTGTTGGAGAAGGCGTAGGAGTAACCGTCGGTGACGGGCTGACCGTTGGAGAAGGCGTCGGTGATGGCGTCACCGTAGGTGATGGTGATGGCGTCACCGTAGGTGACGGTGAGACAGTAGGCGAAGGCGACACGGTCGGCGAAGGTGAGACTGTAGGCTTTGGCGTTGGTGTCGCTTCCGCAGAGGAATTATCAGAAGACTGACCTGGAGTCGCGATGGGGAAATTCGATTTCGAACATCCCATCACAAACAATGTAGCGACAAGTGCTAAAGAGTATTTCATGTTTTCCCCTTAAGCTTATTATCGGACACACAAATGAAGGTCGCGACTGATTTATAAGTCTTTTGTCTGAATGTGTTCCAAGTGCGAATTAGGTGAAGATACGTGGAAACAACTGTGAATTCACGTCTCAAATCGTCGCATTTTCTGGTGACTAGATCATAGACACAGCGATGTTTGAAAGTTCAACACCCAAGAGCGAAGTGTTCCGGATTTTCGTTACTGTTTGTTTCGCAGTTCGCGCAAATAAGAAAACTGCGCAATGGATTTGGCCAGTAGGAATGGATTTACATTTAGCTCAACTGCCAGTTTCAAAGGAACAGAGGGCAGATTCATTTCCCGGCGGGTCAGCAATTGGTTCGCATAAAGTTCCAACTCTTCGCTATCCCCAGTGATAGGGGAGTTGTCGAGGTTCGAAAGCATTCGGCAGAAGTTCAAATTGGATTCCGTATATTCGTGCGTGCAATAAACCAATGTTTCGGAAGGAAGTTTTTTGAGTCTCTGCAAACTGTGATAGGCCTGCTCGTAAGTTCCTTCAAAAATTCGCCCACACCCCAAACCAAACAAAACATCGCCCGAAAAAAGCCATTTAAATTTTGGCTCCCAATACGCGATATGCCCCAGTGTGTGGCCGGGAAGTTCCAGGACTTCAAATTCAAACGGACCTATTTTAATTTTCTCACCCTCGGAAAGCCAACTGTCAGCGCTGCCGATTTGTGTGATGTTTTTCTTTGGAGCAAAAATGGGAGCAGGGTGTTCGTTAATCAACGCGCGCACTCCACCAATGTGATCATTGTGGTGATGAGTTAAAAGCACGCCTTTAAGAGATAAGTTATTTTCTTTTAAAAACAGAGAGGTTTTAGCAGCTTCGCCTGGATCCACGACAAGGACCTCTTGATTGTCCTGGTCAATCAAGCAGAAGACATAATTGTCTTCAAAGATTGGAATCAGCTCAACGCGAGGTCTGGTGCCGGCCATGGAGTGCCTCCGCATATTGAATGATGCTGCTTGCAAGATTCTTCTTACTATATTTTTCTATGCCCTCGAGGCCGGGACAAGGGTTTGCCTCTAAAACCAGACTGCCTTTACGCGTTCGCAATAGATCCACACCAGAGACTTGCAGACCCAAAAGCCGAGTGGTCTTTAAAATCAATTCTGATTCTCCAGGTAGAAGCTCGCAGGCCTCAGCGGTGCCGCCCAAAGCCAGATTGCTGCGAAATTCGCCGGGCCGGGCTGTTCGTTTCATCACCGCATGAATCTGATCACCAATAACAAATGCGCGTACATCAGTCCCGAAAGCTTCAGAAAAAAACTCCTGAACAATCAGTTCGCGATCTCCAGTTTTCTGAAAAATCTCAGAAACCTCTTCATCAGAATTCGCCAGAAAAACCCCGTCGCCTTTACTTGATTCCAATTGCTTTACTATGAATGGAAGTGGCAGTTCCCTTTTCGTGCTGCGAGAAACCAGAAAAGTTTCGGGAGTTGCGATTTGATTTGCGTGCAGCGCCTGATAAGTCTGCCACTTGTTGCGAGCCACTGAGTAATATTGAGACGGGTTGAGGGTGGTTGCACCTGTCGTCTCTAAGGCCTTTAAAACTGCCACAGCCTCCGGGAATTGAAAGCTGCTGATGCGGGGAATGATTATGTCTGGCTGGATTTTTAAACGCGCCAGCGGCCATTCGGGATCCCATAGAACGGGAGTATGCTCGCGGGAAACGATTTCCTCGACCAAGCGATGGCTGCTGTAAATTTCAAATTTTCGACTGAGCAGTAGTATTTTGAGATTTAACATAACTGGCCTTGGGGCAAGAGGGATCTTCATCTAGAATTGTAGCTTATATGAAGATTAAAGTCGAACTCGACGGACGTGATTTTATTGAAGTGGATACCGAAGGAGATAATCCTTCGGCACCGGGCAGAGTTTTGAAAGTCTCTCATGTGGGATGTACTGAATTTATGGATATGATTAAAAAAATGCGCCGACATTTCGGTGCGGATATTTCAAAGTGGCCTGTGCCAGAAGGGCAAGATCACAGCAGCTTGTTGTTGCGTGAGATGGTTATGCGTTTGCGTGGTGAGTGGCAGGCAACTGCTCCAGACACGGAAATCTGTCATTGCCGTGGCATTTCTGCGCACACTATTGATCAGGCTATTATTGCGGGAGCTCGTACTCCTGAGGTCGTGACTCGTCAGACATCGGCGAGTGCTCAGTGCGGAACTTGTCGTCCTGAAGTTCACAAAATGATTCAGTATCGTTTGAATCAGCAAAAAGCTTCTTAGATTTATTCTTTCTCGCCATCTTCCTTTGCAGCAACTTTACCGGATAAGTCCTCCTGAATTTTTTCAGGGAATTGACCGGTTTTTAAGTAATGCTCCAGAAGAGGGGCGAGTTTGCGTCGGCAGGAGCCTCCACAAGGGCCAACGCCGGCTGTGGTGGTGTCAAAGATTTCATTCAGGGTCTTGGCCCCATCTGTGATAGCCTTCTCAATGGTCGCGCGGGACACATTGTTGCAGCGGCAGATGATTTCGGCTTTCTTCTTTTGACCCATATGACCTTATGGTACGCCTTAACCAATATGCGGCTCAATGCATTATCTAAATGCATCGCGTCGAGTCTAGGATGGGGTGCGGTTGATAAGTTCGCCGAAGTCCGGTAAAAGTAATGTCCCTTTAACGGTGGAGATAGACATGTCTACAGGTATTAACGACAAACTTCCAATGACAGTTCGCGGAAAAGCTTTGCTGGATGCAGAACTTAAGAAGCTATTGTTAGAGGAAAGACCCACTATCATCGCTGCTATCGAAGAGGCGCGTGCTCAAGGGGATATCTCTGAAAATGCTGAATACGAATCTGCTAAAGAGCGCCAATCCATGATTGAAGGCCGTATTGCTGAAATCCAAGGCAAATTGGCGGGTGCTGAAGTGATCGACGTTTCCGCAATTAAAGCGGACCGTGTTGTATTCGGTGCACACGTAAAAGCTGTAGACACTGAGTCTGAAGAGGAAGTGGCTTACCAAATCGTGGGCGTTGACGAAGCAGACGTTAAAAAAGGCATGATCTCTGTGCTTTCTCCATTGGCGCGTGCGTTGATCGGTAAAAAAGTCGGCGACACTGTAACTGTGCAAAGCCCTAAAGGTGACAAGGAATTCGAAATCCTTCACTTCGAATACAAGTAGTTTCCGCCGTCGCTGAAGCTTTGGCGGACAGGTCCTTTTTTGCTTGGCGAGCATGATCTTTCGATTCAAGATAGGTCATGGATCGTCGCAGTCGCTCTGATAAATATTTGATCTCTGAACAGCCAGGAATGAAAATCCTCTTAACGGGTTTGATCCTGGCTTTTCTTATTGGCTACACCACCAGTTCTTTACTTTCCCCGACGCGAATCAAATCGCAACTGGAAAAAGCCGCCAGCCACATTCATAAAGATATCAAAGTTTCTTTCGACTCTGCCGAGCTAAGTCTTGCCAATGGAATCCTGCCGCGCTTTGCGGTGGTCATTAAGCAGGTGCGCATGGAATCGGATCAGGCCTGCTGGATGGCTCCAGTTTTAGAAATTGATGAAATGCGTTTGCCGCTTTCATTGTGGGGACTGCTGACCAAGCAATCTCCGGTAAAAACCATCAACGCTGACAACGTCGTGCTGACTTTGCGTGGGACCGTAGAGGCCTGTGAAAAAGAAAAACAACAAGCCAACGAAAACAATCATCGTCCCAAAGAAGCCGCTCCTCTGGTCACGCTTTCACCTCTGGAGCAGGCGCAAAAATACCGAAACGACATCAGCAATCTGAACATCACAAGTTTCAAAATTATTTCGGCCCAGTATCCGCAGTATCCCTCGGAGCTTTTAAGTTTCAGAGCCCAGGTAAAATCCTTTGAGCCTCGCATTGTTGAAGTTCATGCAAAGACGAATTTCCTGAAAGATGAAACGGTGGGGGATTACTTGTCCCATGCCAATCTGTTTCTGGAATACAAAGAGATGCCAGAGCAATCCCTGCAGGCGCATTTTTTCGGAAACTGGCGCGAAGGTCACTACAGCGTCATTGCGCACTATTCTTTATTGGATCACATGCTGAATGTCGAAACCGATATGAAGCACATCCCGCTAAGTCAGGTTTTGCAGGTGCTGCAAAAATACGATCTGGTTTCCAAAAAACTGAACGGCAAGCAGGTTTGGTTGTCAGCGAAAGCCCGCATGCGTGGCGAAGCGGAAAAATTGAAATCAGCACCGTTTGAAGTGAAAGATTTCCGTCTGGAAGGTGATCTGGGCGAAATGAGTGTGGAGAGTGCGAACTTTACTTCGGTTGAGCCTTTGCGCTACAAGCCTCTTTTGATTGATATCAAAAATATGCGCATTGATAAGCTGTTGGCGTTTATTAATCGTCCGCAAAAAGCGCGCATCTTTGGTGACCTGGGTTCTTTCACAGGGCAGGCCGAGTTCGTCTCTGAAAAAGAAGTGCGCATGGTGGGCGAGCATCAGGGGTTGCAGTTTATTTTCTCGAATAAAAGCCGCCGCGAAAACCAATTCGTGGATCGCATTGCCGGCGAGATTTCCCTAAAAGGCGACACCTGGAACATCAATGTGAATCGTGCAGAACCTCGCGGTGGAAGTTTCATCGGTGCTATCAAAGTCAAAGCTGACCGGGATTTTAAAGACGTGCAGTTTACTTCTGCGATTGATGAAGTGACTTTGGCACCATCGATTCAATCCCTGATGACCAATGGTGGGGAGATCGGTGTGCTGGGTCTTAATGTTGAAGCCCGCACAACTGACGGCAAAGTTTCCTATGTGCGAGGCACGGCTCAGTTAAACACTTTGGATGTGGAGGGTATGACCTTCGGAAAATCCAAGGCCAAGTTCGACCTTCAGCAAGGGGAAATCCTGATGCATGCCCAGGCGCAAAGCCTGGATGTCGAGGACGAGTCGCCGGGTGCGGAAGTTTTAAAACCGGTCACTCCAAATTCTTGGTGGGTGAATCAGTTATTGTCGATGAAGGATGTGCACGGCGAAGTTCGCTGGAGAAACAATCAAAGTCTGCAGTGGTTAGGACTAGAAGCCAAAGTAGGGAAAGACTCTAAAATTTCCACAACCGGTTCCTGGGATGAGTTTGGAACCCTTAAGGGCAGCGTGCAAACCAAAGACGGCAAAGCCACTCGCAAATTCAAAATTGGTGGCAGTCGTGATCTGCCAACTTTCACAGACGGCGATAAGGCCACGAAATGATTTTTCTCGCACTATTGCTGATAGGTGGATTCGCTTTCATGCTCTATCGGCACCTGTGCTGGAAGGCAGAGCCTTGGCCAAAAAATGCCGTTAGACCGCCACGCCTGCAAGGACATCGTGGTTACTGGCAGGGTGGTGCTAGAGAAAATACGCTGGCGTCATTTAAGGCGGCAAAAGATCGCGGTTTAAAAATGGTCGAAATGGACGTGCGTCTATCCAAGGATGGGCACGTCGTGGTCTTTCATGACGAGGATCTGAAGCGCATCATCGGTGACTCTCGTCGCGTGGAAGATGTCACAGCTGCAGAGCTTGAACAGGTTGCTGCAATTCCAACCCTACGCGAAGTACTGCTAAATCCAAACGTTCCGGATTTTCTTAATATTGAACTTAAAACCAACAAGGCCACTGATCACAGACTGGAAGAAAAAGTGGCGCGCCTAGTGCGCGAAACGGATTCCTTTCAACGAATTTTGTTTTCAAGCTTTAATCCCTTGGCCGTGCGCGAGCTTCATCGTCTATTGCCACAAGTTCCACGCGCACTTTTGGCGACCAAAGAAAAGGATCCAGCCAACCGCTGGTATTTGAAACTGCTGCTGTTCGCACCTTATATCCACGCCAACATTTTACATCTGGATCATCGCTACGTGAGCACCGAGGAGCTGCGCCGTTGGATTAAACGGGGAGTACCAGTCAGCTTTTGGACTGTGAATGACTCCGCCCGCGCGGAAGAGCTGTTAGCAAATGGCGCCCAAAGCATCATCTCCGACACGCTTAATTAATAGTCTTACACGATTGTTTAAGGTTATTTTAAAAGAAGATCAAGTACCGCGATTGTAAACGTGGTGCTCGTGACCATCATGGCACCCATTATTTTAAGATTTCGAGTGCTTTCGTTGTGGATCTCAGAGCGTACATCAGCGAGTCCCTTCGCCATCTCAGCGCGGACATCGGTTAATTCCTTTGATATCTCTGCCTTCATGAGGGCTAGATCTTGTTTTGTTGCTACGCCGTCCACAACCATCTCCGCAATAATATTAACTTGAGCTTCGGCCTGTTCACGGGACATTCCCGCAGCCTCTAGCCTTTTAGCATACATCAGCGTATCAAACATTTCTATTTCTCCTGTGAAAACTTTCAAAATGCCAGTTTCAAGTTCTATGCACATGGAGGTATTTTGAAATGTCTCAGGATGAGATAGCGAGCGGGCTTCGGACGCTATGGATTCAACTCCATCGTCATTGGATAGCAACTCACTTTGGATCCACCGATTTCAACTGTCTTCATCGGAGCAGAGTCAGCAAATCCCATTTTCTGGTAAAAGGAATGAGCCGTCAAAGTTGCTTCAAGCTTAATTGTGACCACGGCAGCTTTGGAGGCTTCCTCGATCATTTTCGAAACCAACTTCCTGCCGTTGTTTTTGCTAAGCGCCTTGGGTGTTAGATAAAGACCGTGCACATGGGCCAGCGAGACACCATCGCGCTCGTAAATTTGCAGGTGTCCGTAACCTTCAATCTTATCGTCACTCTCAACAACCCAGAGGCAGTGATTCTTGATGGCATTATGTCGATTCTCTTCATTAAAAGGTCTGTTGCCCCAACCCTGAATTTCTTCAGGTGAATGATCTTTAGAGCAAACCTCGCGAATGGATTGCATGTGTGCTTCATGAATTCCTGCGGCATCTTCCAGGCGGGCTCTTCTGATATTGAACTCATGATAGTTGTTTCTTTTTAAAATTCTCACACCTAAGTTTCTGCCCAGGTAAGAACCAAAGTAAAGACGCAGTTCAAAAAAAAGCCTTCTGATATTACCCAGAAGGCTTTTGAGGGATTAAATTTTGGGAACCGTTAGAAGCAATTGCGACCCTGGTATTTGCAGTCAAGAACCACGGCATTTTTGTCGATATAAACCTCCCATTGAGGCTGGTAAGTGCGAACATTACCGTGACTGTCCTTTAAGTCCTTTTCAACTGCCAAGCGAATCAAACGGCTGCCAGCAGGTGATGGTTCAAACGTTTCGTCAGTGCCGGACATGTACCACCATCTGGTCGGGATTTCGACGTTGCCATATTTCAGTTGTACGGGCTTGTCATCTTTCGAACTTTGGAAACGGGTGATTTCACCTTTTTCATTCAGGACTATAAGCGCAGCAGGAATCTCGACGTCCTGACCATCAACATTGAAGCGCATAGTTTTTTTGGTGCTGAAGGAGTTGAAATAGTATTTTCCCTGCCCATACCAGTCGACAGAAGAGATCGGGATCCACTTGTTCTGAACAAAAGCCTGAGCATTGGTCATCCACAGGGCATACTCGATACGACCTATTTTATCAAAACCTGTGTTCGTTTTTTCGAAAACCAGTTTTACATCTTTATCCTGGTAAGTGCCATCCCCCGTACAGCGGGAGATCGTCCCATCTTCATGCAAGCTTACAAGCCCTCTGCAATTTTTCATCGCATGACCCATCGGTGGCAGCATGTAGTCCACATGGAAGTTCAGAATGCGAAGGTCTCGGGTGATTGCAAGTGTCGACCAGATGCGGATTGGAGGTCTGCTGTCTCCGTCGATTTTAGAATCCAGTCGCTCTGGTTGGCATTCCCACAATTCATAGCATTCTTTGTTTCGGGGGTACCAAGGATAGAGTTCTTTGTTCGAAGGAAGAAGATTGGTCAAAAATCTAATTTCATGCCCTTGGTACTTCATTTCATTGACGCCAATTTGCTCCAACCAATCGGCCGCGTGAGGAATAGTGAATCCATTTTCTGTTTTCTTGTACGGGCCAAAGACGATAAAGCGAGTGTTCGTATTGGTTTTTGGATCGACCAGATTGAAATACTGTTTTTTCTCCTGAGCCAATGGTGACCAGTAAGGCAGGACAAAGCCTTTTACGAACCATTCCTTGCCGCTTCTAGCGAAGGTTGGCATTTCCCGGCGGGCACACTGGTGGAGAGTACCGTCCACAAAACCTGGGCGGCAGATCGCGAAATTGAAATCCTCAAAATCGACGTCAGCGATAAAGTCTTTCATAAGGTTGAAATACTCCGCCTGGTTCATGCCTGCAGTGACATTAGCCCATAATGCTGAATTGATAAAACGGGTCGTCGCCGACGTGTTGATGCCAACCAGAATCTGCTCGCGATAAATGATCTCATGCAAAACCAGGGCAGCCTGATTTGTCAGATCCATTTTCTCCCAAAGATCGTTATTAATTAGATAACGAGCATCCTGACTGGTTAGTGGAACTCGTTGAGTCGCCACCTGTTGAACTTTACAGTTTTCAGGATAGGAAGGGTGATCTGAATCCGGAATGTCGATCAATTCCTGCCCTTTGATGAAACGAGTTTCACCAAGAAAGGTTGCAAGGAAACCTTTATAGCGCTCGTAGCGCGTCGGATTTACGTTTTTAATTCGTTCGATCACCAGACCTGCTAGTGTTACAGGATCTTTGGCTCCAGCCGGAACCTGCGGTATCCAGCCGCGCAGAAGTTGCGCCTCGTAAAGATCCACGACCTTCATGTTTTGAGGATTTGCAGAATCGGTACAGACGACAATTTTGCCACCATTTCCAATAACCTTGGCGTTACCATAAGCGGTGGAGGTCGAGCCCAGTAAAATGAAAGCAAGTGATTTTAAAAGTTTCATTTTTAATTTCCTTTATTTAGTAATGAAAAAAGTTGACCGCTAAAACAAAGCACTTCGTCACGCTGTTGATCGCTATTGTCAGCGAGCGAAACCAGTTGGGCGATCGCATCGTTTAAAATTTGCTGAGCCTTGGGCACGTTTTCCGAAGACACAGAAAAAATTACGGATTTAACGGTTCGGGATTTAACATCCGGGCTTTCAAGTTTCTTTAAAGCCAGATTTAAAACGGTTTTATGAAAGTTACGAATCGACTCATTGGGGATTCCATCCGTCGAACTAAATAACGGAGAAACATCAGACCAGCGCCCGGTATCCTTATTGATCTCTAACAGTCCCGCTTCAATCAAACGAGTCAATGAGGAGCTGATCACTGTCACCGGCACTTGCAACTTGTTGGCGATCCAGGAGTTACTGCTTTCAAAGTCCGGCATGTAAGTCAGCTCCAGAATTGCAAGGTCCACCCAGGAAGTCAGGGCCTTAAGCGCGCGTTGATTCAGGATGTGCACGTGGTTTTCTTTTTTGCGCTCTTCAAGGCGGCGTTTTGCTTCCGAGCGAATACGCGGGCTCTTTGCGTGATCTTTCGTCACAAGATCGCAAAAATAGTTTTTCTCCCAATCAGGAAGTTTAAGGTTTTGGGCAATCGAGCTTGCAAGCTTTGGTGAAAGCCCTTTCTTGCCATTTAAAACCTCAGACAGCGTTGAAGGGGAGACTTTTAAATCCCGCGCATAGGAACGCAGGGAGTACGAGGCGTTGGCCGCCGTACGCTCGACAAATATTTCATTGAGGATGGATCTATAGTCAATTCTCATGAAAGGGAACTTAGTTGAAGCATCCAATGACTGGCAAGCGGAAAGCGAACGAAGTGTTCGCGCAGGTTCGCTTTTCATACAAAAACAAAAAAGCCCTCCGGGTATCCCTGGAAGGCTTTTGAAAACGTTAACTTGTGGCTAACAATTAAGAGTTGTGTGGCTCTTTGTTAGTTTGAGTTTGGTTAACTTGCTGACCCTGGTTTTGGTTGTGAGTCACTTGCTGGTTAGGATTTACTTCCTTCACGTCAGCGTCGATTTCGTTCAAACCTTTTTTGAAGCCACGGATCGCTTGACCCAAAGACTGGCCCAATTGAGGCAATTTGCTTGGTCCAAAAAAGATCAGGAAGATAAGTGCGATTAAAAGTAAGTGTGTAAGACTCAATGAACCCATTTTATTCCCCTAACAACTATTAAGAGTTGTGTGTTTCTTTTTGGCTTTGTGTTTGATGAACTTGCTGGTTTTGTTGTTGGTGTTGCACCTGTTGGTGCGTGTCCTTGATGTCTTTTGGATCAACATCAATTTCATTCAAACCTTGCTTGAAACCACGGATGGCTTTGCCTAGGGAAGATCCCAATTGAGGAAGACGGCTTGGTCCGAAGAATACCAAAAAGATCAAACCAAGTAATAGAAGATGTGTAACGCTAAACTCACCCATTGAAAACTCCTCCCAGAGCTTTATTTAAGTCTACACGTTTTAGACCGCTCAGGGAGGAAAATCAATACAAGACTGGGGCCTATTGGGCTGTAGTCTCGCTAATTTCGTTCTGGTCCTCGAGGGCACTTTCGACCCCTAGCGGCACGTCGTTAGCCGGCTTAAGAGCTACAACCGGTTCGTCAGAAGTGGGAGCGATCACTGGAGCTGCCTCAGTTTGAGTCACTTCCTTCGTTGGAAGCTGTTTAGCCACGGCTGGAGCGGCTTTCGGTGCTGTATTCGCAGTGTTATTCGCATTCACATTTGCAGAGCCGCCTTTTTTAAGGGCCTTCAATTTCTTGTCATACTTGGCTTTCACCGCAGCCAGGTCTTTTTGATAGGCTTCGCGGATCGCGTTAACTTGGGCCGTGTTGTATTCATTCATGCAACCAGAATAAGTGGATGCTGCGATTTCCTTCGCCTTTGAACGACACATTAATTCGCCGGAAGCTGGAACCTGGTTTGAAGCTGCTGCGAACGTATTGTTGGCAAATAGAATTGTGAAAACAAAAGACATAACGGTTTTCATAAAGTCTCCCATTGAAAATCTTGAAAAACCTACTCCAAGTTTCGTGCCTGTTTCCGTGAACACCAGCTGGAAGATGAGCACCCCGAGGCAGGTGTTTTTTTCAGGGTTGGTCACCAAATCGTCACTTGGGGAACGTCTACTTTTGTAAGCGGAAAATGGTTTGATCGACTGATACTGCTCTCTGTTTATTCCGATAAATGAGTACACTGGGAGAAGTGAAATGATTCGGAACGTAACAGCCTTCATCATTCTTATTCTTTCTGGCGTCAGCGCATTTGCCGACCAGACTTGGTCTTCCGGCCCTCAGTCGCCAGGCACTTATACCGGCATCACAACCATCACTGGGACGACTGTCACGCTTGCTGCGGGAACGTACAATTTCGACACTCTTATCGTGAATGGAACTGCATCAGCCTTGGGTAATACGGGGTCCAATATCGGCGTCACTATCAACGCCACGACCGTCACGATCACTGGGTCACTTCACGCAGATACAAATGGAAACCTTGCCAATGCAGGTACCGGTCGCGGGTACTCTGGCGGAGGAGGGTCTTATGGGGGGCTCGGTGGCAACGGTCCCTCCTATTCGGATAGCCAGGCACCTTATGGAACTGTTTTAAATCCCAGTGGCTTGGGATCCGGCGGTGGCTCGTATGCAAATGCCGGGGGTAAGGGTGGTGGTTCCATCACTCTGAATGTGACCGGTACCCTGACAGTGAACGGGAACCTGTCTGCCAAAGGCGGAAACGGAGTTGCTGCGGGTGACGGGGGTGGTTCGGGTGGGACCTTAAACATCACCACTTCGGTATTCACAGGCAACGGCACAGTTTCAGTCAGCGCAGGTAACGGAAATGGGGCCGGCGGTGGTGGGGGTGGAGGTCGAGCCTCCATATCTTATTCAACGTCGAACTCTTACAGCGGAACTTACAGTGCGGCTGGAGGTGCAAGTACGATTCAAGCCGGCACACCCGGCTCGTTTGTCGTTTTGGATTCGGTGAATAATGATTTACTCATCCCCACGACGGCAAGTGTGACTGCAACAGAAATGACGTTCCGAAATATCACGATTGCCAGTGGTGCAACCTTGAACGTCAGTTCAATGGGAGCTGCTGCGCAATCTGGCACTGGGGCTGGAAACTCTCAGACTGGTGCCAGTTACGGAGGCATCGGTGGTACTGGAGGCGGAAGTATTCCGCCTAACACGTACGGTTCTGCATTGGTGCCGGTTGATGTTGGTTCCGGTGGCGCGAACTACATGCGTAAGGGTGGCAATGGTGGTGGCGCCATTAACTTGATTGCGACGGGCACCTTGCAAATCGATGGAAGTATTTCTGCCAACGGTGCAAATGGCTTTCAATCCGGAGACGGCGGTGGTTCTGGTGGCAGCGTTTACCTGCGCAGTGGAAATCTTGCGGGTGCTGGGAGCGTAACCGCGAATGGTGGAAATGGCAGCGGCGCTGGAAGCGGCAGTGGCGGCGGAGGTCGAATCAGCATTTCGTTCAGTGGCGTGAATTCCTTTAGTGGAACTATTGGTTCCGCCGGAGGAACAACCGGGAATGTGGGCCGAATTGGTTCTGCATTGATAATTAATTCTGCGACCAATAGTTTGTTTGTGATTTCAAATTCAAGTTTGCCCACTGGCGAGTACACATTCACGAATGTAACCATTAATTCAGGTGCCACGTTGGCAGCGGATGGTTTGGGTTCAAGACCTCAAACTGGAACCGGTGGCGGTGGCGGTACTGTTGGCGCAGGTTACGGCGGGTACGGTGGTAACTACACTAGCGGGGCACTAGGACAAACTTATGGCACCGTCGTGGAGCCAACGGAATTAGGCTCTGGTGGTGGCTCCTATATGGGCATGGGTGGTCATGGTGGCGGCGCTTTAAAGCTAAACATCTCGGGCACTCTGTCACTCAGCGGAACGATCTCATCGGGTGGGTTTAATGGCAGATCCAGTGGGGATGGTGGAGGTTCCGGTGGCAGTCTTTGGATAACTGTTGGAACCATTACCGGCAGTGGATCTTTAAATGCCATCGGTGGCAATGGTGCTGGCTCCGGCGGCGGAGGTGGTGGTGGCCGTATTTATGTTAAGTACACCACGAATAGTTTTTCTGGAGCGTTGAATGTGAACGGCGGAACGGGTGGATCACCAGCAGCCGGCAGCGGAACTGCGCTTATGGTGGGATCTGCAGGTGGTCTCGCGTGTATGAATCCTATTTCAGTGACGATTGATGCAGCTGACTTTCCAACAACCGCCGGGGATATTTCAATTTCCAACGGGTGCACACTGACGTTGTCTGGAGATGTACAGGCAGGATCCATTTCGGTGACCGGTGTCAGCGCTTCAGTAAAATCAAATTTAATTGTCAAAGGAAACATCACCGCCACGGGTGATCTTAGTTTAAGCACCTACAGTGTCATGAAGTTTCTTGTAACTCCAGTTACGTACGTCGGCTACACACTTCAAGCAGCAAATATCAGCATTGATGCCACCAGCTCCGTGAATTCAGATGCACTGGGGTATCCACAAAATGAAGGACCTGGAAAGGCTTCTGCTTGGGGCGGAGCCGGTCATGGTAACATCGGGGGGCGCCATGGCAATGGTTCGGATGGAGGACCTGCGTACGGCACTCCCATAGATCCCATCACTGTCGGTTCCGGCGGGACAATTTATAATCAAGCGGGCGGTACAGGTGGTGGTGCTATTCGCATGGTGGCCACAGGCGCTTTTACAATCAATGGGACGATCACCGCGAATGCGACGAATGGTGTGAATGCGGGTGATGGCGGTGGATCCGGCGGAAGTATTTCGTTGTTCGCGGGTTCTTTTGCAGGGGCGGGACAAATCAGCGCTATCGGTGGAAATGGTGGGAA
This sequence comes from Bdellovibrio sp. HCB274, assembly GCF_047306075.1. GTDB lineage: Bacteria > Bdellovibrionota > Bdellovibrionia > Bdellovibrionales > Bdellovibrionaceae > Bdellovibrio. The sequence goes on along the minus strand of NZ_CP178623.1, from coordinate 2,159,142 downwards.
TACCAGTTCGGGCGGTGGCTCTGGCGGGCGCATTTATTTAAACTACAGTTCCACGAATTCTTATTCGGGTGGATTCAATGGCAATGGCGGAACTCCAACAGGACTTGTCGGAACAATCCTTGTTGTGAAAAGCAGTACGAATGATTTGTTCATTCCAGTTTCTTCTTCATTGGATGCAGGAACCTATTCATTTAACAACGTAACCATCGCAAGTGGTGCAACATTAAACCTGGATGGAATGGGATATGCGGCAACGGCTGGCCCCGGTGGGGGTGTTGCACAGATGGGCGGCGGTTACGGCGGTAATGGTGGTTATTCACAAAGCACTTATGGATTGACCTATGGAACCGCCGTGAATCCGACAGAAAAAGGTTCTGGAGGCGGCAATTACACTTCTGGTGGTGGACGGGGTGGTGGCGCATTGAAGCTGAATATTTCTGGTACCTTCACAATCAACGGCGCTCTTAGCACTAACGGGCAAGCGGGTGTCGCCAATGGTGATGGTGGCGGTGCTGGCGGCAGTATCTGGCTTGATGTTGGTACCATTACCGGAGCAGGCACCCTGGCAGCCAACGGAGGTAACTCCACAAATGGTGGTGCCGGTGGTGGTGGTCGTATTTACGTGAAATACACGACCAACAGTTTTACCGGAGCTGCCACGGCGTCACCGGGAACTGGAAGTGCGGGACTAACTCCTATCGCGTCAGCGGGAACTGTTTTGTTCGCAGGTGCGGGTGGAGGACTTTCCTGTTTCACCGCGAACACTATTATTCTAAGCAGTAGTGAACTCAGTGGCGGCGGTCCGATTTCAGTGAGCGGTGGTTGTAAGTTAACGGTGAATGGAGATTTAAACGCGGCCTCTGTTTCCGTGAGCGGCAGTGGAACGGTGTACACTCAAATTGGCCATCTACTTGTTGCGAGCACGATTGATGTGACTTCTTCCGGATCATTGGTGATGGGTGGCGATGCAATCTTAAATAGAGGTTACACAGTTGCAGCAGCTTCTATCAATATTGGTGCTGGGGCTACGATCAACGCCAATGGTATGGGTTATTCAGCTGGTGCAAGTGGTGCCGGAGCTCCGACGGGTTCTGCAACTTATGGTGCCGGCGGCGGTAACGGCGGTCGGGGAGCGAGTTCTTTAACGGGAGCAATCGCTACCGGTGGTGCGAAGTATGGTTCAGTTTATCAGCCAACAACGTGGGGCTTTGCTGGTTCTACGAGCGCAGCTTATGGTGGTGTCGGAGGTAAAGGGGGAGGAGCCATAACTTTTGTGGTTCCTGGCACATTTACTATCAACGGAACCCTGTCTGCGAACGGTGCTGCAGGGGCTGCAACCGGTGGCGGTGGTGGTGCGGGCGGAAGCTTATGGCTTACTGTAGGCACGATCGACGGAACGGGGACAGTGACCGCTAATGGAGCCAACGGGAATGGCACGAATGCCGGAGGCGGCGGCGGTGGATACATTTATGTTTTCTATTCGGGATCAAAAATCTTGACCGAGTCCAATTGTACCGTCGCACGCGGAACCGGTGGTAATACCGGCGCAGCTATTTCCACAGTTGGCGAAATCCTGTTTACAACTTATGCGCAGACGGCGACCAAGCTGACGTTCTTAACTCAGCCTTCCAGTCAGGTGCGAAAGAATTCTGTGTTGCCAGCGCAACCTTCTATCGTTTCACAGGATGCTTCCAATAATATCGTGGCAAGCTTCACTGGTCCTGTGACTTTGACAGCGTTCACCGATGCAGCTTGTTCCACTCCTGCGGGTGGTTCGCTGACTCAAGCGGTGACTGCGGTGAATGGAGTATTACTTTACTCGGGCGTGAAGTACGATTCTGTTGGCGTGATTTATATGAAGGCGACCTCAGGTGGTCTAACAAGTGCGTGTTCGTCCCAAGTCATCGTTGGTGGAGAAAAAGCGACTCAGTTGGTATTCACAACTCAACCCTCGTCACCCGCAACCGCCGGTGTTAACTTTTCCACACAGCCGGTTGTGACGGCTCAGGATGCTGGGGGCAATACAGATATTCTTGCCGGGCAATCATATTTGAGTGCTTTCAGTGACGCTGCCTGCACTGTGCCACTTGCCGGGGGAACTTTGTCAGGAAGTGGTTCTGCAAGTTTGGGTGTGACCACATATAGCGGAGTCAACTATACCAAAGCGGGCACTTTGTATTTAAAAGCCTCGCAAACTTTGGAAGGTGCAAATCTAAGTGGGTGTTCTTCCGCCGTCGTGGTAAATCCTGCGGCCGCATCACAGTTAGTCTTTACGGATGGTCCAAGTGGAAACGTGCAGGCGACAGTGGTGTTTTCACCGACCCCAAGTTTGGAAGTTCAGGATGCTTACGGGAATCTGATTTCTTCATCAAGTGCATCGATTACTATCGGAGCCTTTACGAATGCGGGTTGCTCGACCGCTGCCTCTGGAACATTATCGGGAGCGGGTACTTTTGCCGCTACTAATGGTCTGCTTGATGTACCAAATTTAAGTTACGACACAGTTACGTCAAATTTGCGTATCTGTGCGAAAGCCAGTGGACTCGCGACAGATTCCTTTACGATCAATATCGTGGCAGGCCCTCTGGCGAAATTGGTATTTCAGGTGAATCCTGCGGCAACGGGTGTGACCAATGTTAACTTGCGATCACCCCAAGCAATTGTCAGGGGTACAGACTCCGGTGGCAATCAGGTGGCATTTATAAATACGCCAACAGTTAAGTTCTACACGGATGCTGGGTGTACAACGCTTGCGACTCCTGATCCAGTGTATGCTGGAGGAACCACAGGCTCCGGGTCAGCCCGAGTTTATACTTTTACGTCTCTGCGTTTTCGAAATGCAGGAACGTATTATGTGGGGGCTTCGTATGGTGCATTAACCATGGCTTGTTCCAGTGCTGTGGCACTGATCAATAATGTACCGGTGTTCTTTAGGAATTATTAAAAAAAAGCCCCGACTCGCGGGGCTTTTTGAATTAGCGACGAACTGAATTTGGATCAAGAGCGTCTTGAAGACCGTCGCCCAGATAATTGAAACTAATCGTGGTCATTAAAATCAGGATACCCGGAAGGATCGCCAGGAACGGAGCCTGGTAAATCAATTCCTGGGCATTGTTTAGCATGTTACCCCAGCTTGGTGTTGGAGGCATGATCCCCAGACCCAAGAACGACAAAGCAGCTTCAAACAAAATGGATTCACCAACACCCAAAGTGATGGAAACCAGAATCGGTGCGATCACGTTCGGGAACATATGGCGAACGATGATCGAGCTGTCTTTGGCACCAATGGTTCTTGCTGCCAAAATAAACTCGCGCTCGCGCAGAGACAGAATATTTCCGCGAACCAAACGTGCAACAGTCATCCACGAGAACAGGCACAGAATGATCACCATCTTAAAGACGGACTCGTTCTGAGTACTGACGATGGCATTTAAAACCGGAAGCTTGGTAAAGTCGATGGCTGCCATCACGATCAAAACCGGAATAGTCGGCAAACTTAACAAAGAATCCGTCACACGCATTAGAACTGTGTCGATCCAGCCGCCATAATACCCCGCAAGACTTCCGATCAATAGACCGATCAATGCAGATGCGATGGCTACCAGAACACCCACACCCATGGAAACACGCGTTCCATAAACCAGACGGATGAAAACATCACGACCCAATTCGTCGGTACCGAATAAATGGAAAGTTTTAAAACTATTGAATTCTTTTACCAGTTCTTTGGTCTCTGGAATTGCCAGGGACTTAAAGATACTGATCGCTTCCGGAACTTCTTTTGCGCCAACTTCATAGATCGCATCAATTTCCGGAACCGAAACAAGACCTTTTTCCACCAAAGCTTTTTGAATTTTATCAGCGGCTTCCGGGTTTGCATTGATGAACTTTTCAATTTCAGTTTCGCGCACATCGGGACCCGCTTGAGTCGCCGTGAAAGGTGCCATATAGCGGTTCGCAACGTTTTGTGCGTCGGGATCAAGTCCGGTGATTTGCTCGATTTGATTTGCGAAAACCGCAATCAACATAAAGAAAGCAATGACGATGGCCCCTGCCACCGCCAAAGTATGGCGTTTAAATTGACGCCATACCATTTTCCACATCGGCATGGCCTTGTCGATTTCGGCGCGGTCTTTGTCGGTCAATGCTGTAGATACGTTCACAGTATTCATAGTTAATTCACTTCCTGACATCTCGACCTACTTGTATGCGATACGTGGATCTGCAAAGCCATAAGCGATATCGGCAACCAGGTTCATCAACAGAACCATGCTTACGGAAATCACGAATGAAATCATCGCAACATTATAGTCATTACCAATGATAGAGTCGTAAACCAGTTTACCGACACCTTGGTAAGCAAATACTGTCTCAGTCAACAATGCGCCCGAGAACAAAGTGGAAATGCTTAACGCCAGGATCGTGATCAATGGAATCAAAGCATTGCGGAACGCATGCTTCCAGATCACAGTTTTATTGTTCAAGCCTTTCGCGCGTGCTGTGCGGATGAAATCATTGCGCATAGCTTCGCTCATCGCTGAACGGGTAAAGCGGGAGAATCGTCCGATTTGTTGGATCGACAAAGATAGCACTGGCAATACCAGGTACTTCGCGCGGTCCATCACCTCGGCCCAAAAGCCCATGTTTTCGACCCCGATGGTTTGCGTCCCCCCAGCCGGGAAGATTGGGAATTTAACCGCGAAAATAATAATTAAAACGATAGCCAGCCAGAACGAAGGAATGGAAATGCCGGCAAAAGAAAACAGATTCATAAAGTAATCTGTTTTTGAGTTCGGTTTCAAAGCTGAAACCACACCCAGTGGAACCGCAATCAAAATTGACAAAGTCAAAGATGCTGCAGATAGGATGAAGGTGTTCCACAAACGGGGGCCCATCAATTCCTGAACGGGCACACGGTAAGTACGGCTATAGCCCAAATCGCCAGTCACCAGGGACGCGATCCAGTTGCCATAGCGTTTGTAAATTGGTTGATCCAAACCATACAATGACTTCAGACGGGCCACGTCCTCAGCTGTGATTTTAGGATTGGAGGCCACCATCATGTCCACCGGATCGCCGGGCATTAGGCTCATAAGAACAAAAACCACGTAGGATAGAACGACTATCACAGCGAGTGTTTGCAAAATGCGACGAGTGATAAATGTAGTCATGGGTAGCCTCTCTTAAAAACGAATTACAAAGACCAATCTTCGATATAGTTAGTTTCGTAGAATTGGTGGCCGGACATTTTATAGTTCTTAAGATTTTTAGGAACGATGGAAATGTCAGAGCGGTAGTACAAAGGAAGCACTGGTACGTCCGAAGTGTACTGTTTCAAAATATCGTGAACCAAAGCCGTGCGTTTTTTCGCATCAAACTCCAGATCCAAAGCATCCAGGTCTTTATCAACCTGTGGATTTACCCAGCCCATATAGTTTTGGCCAGACCAGCCGTTTTTGTCGGATGGAATTGCTTTAGATGACAAAGTCGAGCGCGGGGAGTTTTCCGGAGAAGAAACCCAGGCAAACAATGCCAAGCCCTCAAACTTACGTTTAGACATTGTGTCGCCAAAGAAAACGCGGGCCGGCTGGTTCTTAACCAGAACTTCGATACCGTTTTGTTTCCATTGGTTTTGCAGGTAAACCTGAACCAACTCACGAGTTTTGTTGCCCGCAGTTGTTTGGAACGTCAAAGAAAGGCGTTTGCCGTCTTTGGAACGGAAGCCATCAGCACCCATTTTCCAGCCAGCTTCATCCAAAAGTTTACCAGCAGTGCGCTTGGAGTACGGATACAAAGTCACAACTTTAGGATCTTTAGTGAACCAAGGATCTTTAGGAGAGATGTTGTGAACAGCCACTTCCTGGCGGCCCTCGAACAGAGCTTTTACCAGGTCATCGCGGTTGATGGAGTTTAGAAGAGCTTTACGAACTCGAACATCCTTCAAGATCGGGTTGTCCAGGTTCAAATCTATGTGTTCGTAAGTTACAGAAGGAACAAACGTCACAGCGAAAGGCAGGTTTTCTGCTTTTACTTTTTTCTCGAAAGCCAAAGCCTGGTCAAAGTCCATACCCAGAACAGAAACCATGTCGATCGTGCCGGAACGAAGATTTGCTTCCATTGTTCCAGTACTTGCAATCAACTTAACGATTACTTTTTGGATTGCAGGTTTTTTGCCATAGAAATGTGGATTTGGTGCAAACGCCACGTGAGAACCCAGTTTAACTTCAGTGATCACATATGGACCGCTGTAAAGACCTGGGTTGGTGGGATTACGAACATAGTTAGAGTTCTTTTCGTAACCTTCTTTAGCTTTGCTGTGTTTTTCAAATACCGGAAGTTCCAGGTGCGCTGGCACTGGGAAGAACTGAGCCAATTGATAGAAGCTCCAGATGGCTTTGTCGTATTTGAACGAACATTTTTTTGGATTTTTTGGATCAATGTCGATTTTCTCAACCTGAGTCCATTGCTCTTTTTCACCAACTGCTACATTCGGAGAAGTTGCGATCTTTTGAGAAGCGATGAAGTCTGCGCAAATAACCGGTTTGCCGTCGCCCCATTTAGCGCCATCGATGATTTCCCAGTTAGCGACGATTTTCTTTTTGCCGCCTTCTTCGATAATTTTAGCTGTGCCTTTTTCAAGGGAAGGAATTTCTTTCGCCAATTGTGGAACCCATTTTCCGTCAGGAGTCAGGTTCACCAGGGAACGACCTACCATGCGGTACATGTAAGCAGAAGCTGACATGGACATGATGATCGGGTTCAGGGTTTCAAATTCCTGAGAGATACCGATTTTAAGTTCGGCATTCGACGGAGCCGCTGAAGCTTGAGCACAAAGTCCCAAGGCCGCTCCTAGCAACAATCCTTTTGCAAGTTTATTCAACATTCGTTTCTCCTTGTTGATTTCAAAAACAGTGGGGGAGCGGAGGTCGCTTACAAGAAGCGACGTGTTTCCAACTCTTCGACGATCGACAGGGCGCCTTTTTTCATGGCTTTCCCCAAAACACCCGTGAGCTTGTCGCTGATGGATTGTTTCTGTTCGAACTTAATTTTAAGAACCTGGTGCTTGTCAGCCAAAGTCATCAGGTAGTCATCGCTCGTGCGAATTTCATCCACCAGACCTTTCGTGATCGCCTGTTCGCCGTACCAGTATTCACCCGTGGCAACTTCTTCCAGATTCAAATTTGGACGGAATTTGGAAACAAAGCCCTTAAACAACACATGAGTGTCTTCAAGTTGCTGTTTGAATTTTTCCTCACCCTTTGGAGTGATCTCGCCCAGCAGGCTTACGGTGCGTTTGTATTCGCCAGCAGTGTATTCTTTAAAGTCCACGTCGTGTTTTTTAAGGGCACGGTGCAGGTTCGGAATCTGTGCAACCACGCCGATGGAGCCGACGATAGCAAAAGGCGCGCACAGAATTTTGTTCGCTGTCACAGACATCAAGTAACCGCCGGAAGCAGCCACTTTATCTACGCACACGGTCAAAGGAATGTTTTTTTCACGAACGCGCAGGAGCTGAGAAGCCGCCAGGCCGTAACCGTGAACCACGCCGCCCGGGCTTTCCACGCGAACAACCACTTCATCCTGCGGAGTTGCGATCGTAAGAACTGCCGTGATCTCTTCACGCAGATTTTCTACAGCAGAGGCTTTCACGTCGCCTTCAAAATCGACCACGAAGATCTTTTTCTCGTGTCCTTGCGCCTTTGAGTCGTGAGCTTTACGTTCTTCTTTAAGTTTTTTCTTAAGTTCCTTGCGCTCGGATTTAGAAACCGTGTGCGCTTTAAGGAGATTGCGGAAGCCCTTGTATTTCTTATGCAAAAGTTCCACTTCAACTTCTGTTTTGTGGCCGGCTTTGGCGGCAAGGATTGCAATGACAATGATGACTGCCAAAATAGCAAAGAGGATTAGAAAGGTCTGTGCTGCGAAGATTCCGATGCTCTGCATTGCGTCCATGGTGACTCCTTGATGCAAGGGCCTACGTTATTAAGTTATTGGACAAAGGTCGAGCATCTTTTTTTGTTTGCTCAAAAAAAAGGAAGCGTCCTGATAGACTGGGTCAAGAATGAATCCTCCTCGCAGCCTTCTTCTTATTTTATCTCTTACTTTGTCGGCGACGCTTGCTCACGCAACGGATGCCGAGGAAACTCGCTTGCGCGGTTTTGCTGAGCATCAAAAGCGCTTGGAGCGCTTCGATGAGGCCCGTGAAGGTTCCAAGCAAGCCTATATGGAAGAGGAAGAGCAGTGGTTGAGCGAAAAGGACCGTGATCGTGCGGCCTATATTCGTAACAAACCTAAAGCCGTCGCAGTCCGTGACGAAAACTCCGCAGAATACAAAGCCTGGGAGCGAGAGAAAAAAGCCGAAGAGAAGGCCTACAATCAAGCTCGAGACGAGTACAGCGCGCGCGCCCACAAGATGGAAAAGTTAGACCGCGAAGCGAAAGGTTTACCAACGCTAGCGCAAGAACTGGGTTTGGATGAAGAACGTCCGCGTTTTGATTTTGCAAAGCGTAACTTTGGAACGAAGAGTGCGGCGTCTGGAACTGGTTCGGGTCGTGGTAGCAGCTTTGGCGGGAATTCCTCGTTCCCTCCGCCACCGACGTTTGACGACTTTAGCGATGGCTACGTGCCAGCTCCAAACATTCAGCCCGAAGACTTCGGCGACGTGCCACCGCCACCTCCGCCACCCATGGTGCCGGATTTCGATGGCAACTTCAGTAACGGTTCGGAATTCATTCCGCCGCCACCACCTCCACCAGGAAATTTCGACGGCGACTTCTAAACGTAACAGTTCCCTTTTTGGAGGGCGCTGCGTCGATTTAGGAATTCATCAATTCTTCGGTTGTCAGGCCGGAGTGTTTCTTTACTCCGTTCATCAGGTACCAAAAGATACCCATCAGGAAGATCATGGAAGGAACCATAATGATCGCCATGGACCAAGTGGTCATCTTGGCGATTTGCTCATTTAAGATCACGGATTGAGCTTCGGCTGTTAACGACGTATCGATATCCAGAAAGATGGATCTGGCCAAAACGAAATTCAAAATGGCACTGAGTGCGAACGACAATGAAAGCAACATGGTGGATTTTCTCATGTGCTCGTGGAATTCGGTTTTCTTACCGTGCTCGGCCAGTTTCTGCTCAAGCAAATCCACTTTCATCACGTTGGGATTTAAGAACAGGCTTTCGATAAATGGTTTTTTTGTGTAGGCCGAGCCAAACACGAAGATACCAACCAGGGCAGGGAAGGCAGCTTCTTTAACCGCGAACCAGAATCCATGAATGCCAACGAAAGCCAACCCACCAGTCAATCCAACGTTTAGCAAACCTAAAATGGAAAAAGCATTTACTTTACGGCGCTTGATCAGATCATAGATTCCGTAAATCAGCGGAAACGCCAAAGCCAAAATCAACGCATAGCCGGGCCCAATATGCTTTGTCAGTTTGTTCAGAATTAAAACTGGCAACAGGATATTGAAGATTAAATTAAGCCACGAGTTTTCAGGTTTTGTTTGTGCTTTGGTGTCAGTCATCGGAGTCTATCTTTGTCGCCTTCATCAGAAAATGCAAATCCCAAAAGGTACGCCGTACCTTTTGGGGGTGCACCGCGAAAGATTGTACTTCCGCAGTGCAATAGATTAGCTCGGATTGATGTTTTTTTAGGCGTGATCGTACATGCGATCTTCGAATGCCGCCAAGGCCGCTTTCGCACCCTCGCCCATAGCAATCACGATCTGCTTGTACGGAGTCGTAGTGACGTCACCAGCAGCGTAAATACCTTTCACATTCGTGCGGCATTTTTCGTCCGTAATGATCTCACCAAACTTAGTCAGTTCCACGGTGCCTTTTAGGAATTGGCTGTTAGGAACCAGACCGATTTGCACAAAGACCCCATCCAAATCCAGTTTTTCCAGTTTGTTAGAGGTGCGATCCGTGTACTCAAGCTGATGAACTTTTTGGCCGTCGCCTAAAACTTTCTCCGTTTTTGCCCCTGTGATTACAGAAACATTCGGCAAGGATTTAAGTTTGTCGACCAGAATGCGGTCCGCTTTCAATTCGTTGTTGTATTCGATCACAACAACTTCACGAACGATGCCAGCCAGGTCAATAGCCGCTTCCACGCCAGAGTTTCCTCCGCCGATAACTGCAACTTTTTTACCCTTATAGAATGGTCCATCACAGTGAGGGCAGTACGCGACACCGCGGCCCATGTATTCTTTTTCACCTTCAACACCCAGCTCGCGCCATTTCGCACCGGTAGTGACGATAATAGAGTCAGCAACCATGTGTTCGCCACTTTCAAGCTCGATCGTTTTGATCTTGCCTTCAGTTTTGATGGTTTTCACACGGCGATTCTCCAAAACGCGAACAGGATAGCTGGCCACGTGTTGATTCAGCTGTGCCGCCAATTGAGGACCTTCGGTGTAAGTCACACCAATCAGGTTTTCAATGCCTTTGGTTTCCTGCACCTGACCACCGATTTTTTCTGTGATCAAAGCCGTGCTTAAACCTTTGCGAACTGAATAGATCGCTGCCGAAGCGCCCGCAGGACCGCCACCGATAACCAGAACATCAAAATGGCCCAGGTTTTTATTCGCCGGCTCCGAAGGTTCAGCAGACGCGTTGGCATCAACACCGAAAGTTTTTTCAAGCTTTTCGATCAAATCCAAAACGGAAATACGACCGGAGTGAAACATCTTGCCGTTACCAGCAAGACTTGGAACGCCCTGGATACCCAGTTTTTGAACTTCATCCTGAACATAACCGCCATCGATCACTTCATGCTTCATGTTTCCATGAGCGAGCGTGATCAGATTCAAAGCCTGCACCACCTCTGGACAATTTTCACAAGTCAAAGACATGAAAGTCTGTACAGTGATGCCTTTATTCAAACGACGAACGCGGTCTACAAGTAAGCTATCCAATAGCTTGCCTTTGCCATCTGTATTTAGAATCGCAAGAATCAGTGACGTAAATTCGTGACCGCCAGGAATGCCTTTAAAAGAAATCCCTGTGGGTTTTCCCTGGTAAGCAATATGAAACGCCGGAACCGGGGAGTGATTGTTTGAGTCTTCCGTCAACGTGATGTTGGGAGACGTGTCAGCCACATCTTTTAACATCTCAAGAAGGTCTTTGTGGTCTTCATGGGTGCTGTTGGCAATGACAAGCTCTACTGGTTTTTCCAGTTTGCCAAAAACAGAAACAAGCTGTTCGCGGAGTGATTGTTCTAACATGCGTAACCTCCTTAATAAAAAACGACTTTAAAGCTGCCATCCAAATTCTGAATAGTACCTTTAAAATCGTCGACAGGGAGAGTCGGTGCGGAGGAGAGAGCCTGCCGCACCAACATTCAGAAACGTTCAATAAACTTTAAATCCTAAGCCTGAGCTTCGGAGTTAGATTTTACCAACAAGATCCAAACCAGGTTTCAAAGTAGATTTACCTGGAGTCCATTTAGCTGGGCAAACTTCGCCTGGGTTCGCAGCGATGTATTGAGCAGCTTGAGTTTTGCGGTACAACTCATCAGCGTTACGGCCGATACCATTGTCTTGAACTTCCGCAAGAACGATTTTGCCTTCCGGGTTAACCAGGAAAGTACCACGGTAAGCCAAACCTTCTTCTTCAATGTGAACGCCGAATGCGCGAGTCAATTGGAATGTAGGGTCTGCCAACATTGGGTATTTGATTTTTTTGATTGTCTCAGAAGCATCATGCCATGCTTTGTGCGTGAAATGAGTGTCTGTAGAAACGCCGTAAACTTCTACGCCCAATTTTTGGAAATCAGCGTATTTGTCAGCCATGTCACCCAATTCAGTTGGGCAAACGAATGTAAAGTCAGCTGGGTAGAAGAAGAAGATAGCCCATTTGCCTTTAAGGTCGTTTTTAGAAACAGTTTTGAAACCGTTGTTGTGGTAAGCTTGCACTTTGAAATCAGGCACTTGCGTGTTGATGATAGTTTGCATTTATTCTCCTCAGAATAATGATGTTTGTGTAGGGGATCCTTATGGATCAATAACTTGCTACTTGGTTAGACTAGGGGATCTGAGGAATATAGTAAAATAGATTATAAATATACCTTGATAGATTTTCTCTATTAACCTAGAATCCTTTATAGATAAGGGGTTTATAGTGAAATTAAAGGTGAACTTTTCTTTGACGCAGCTGGAATATGTTATGGCTGTCCATAAGTATGGACACTTTGCCAAGGCCGCAGAGGCTTGTTTTGTGACTCAGCCCACCCTAAGTATGCAGATCCAAAAGCTTGAAGACGAGCTGGGTGTCGTCATATTTGATCGCACCAAAAAGCCAATTTTACTGACTGATTCAGGCAAGAAACTTATTTCTCAGATGCAGACGGTTCTGTTTGAGGCGCGCAAAATTGAATCAATTCTTTTGGAAGGCACCAAGGGTTCTCGCAAAGGGATTCTTACTGTGGGAGTGATTCCGACAGTGGCGCCGTATCTTTTGCCTCGCTTATTGCCTGTGTGTCTGGAAACGCTTCCGGATTTGGAATTGAATATCAAAGAAATGCAAACGGATCATATCATCGAAGCTTTGAATAAAGATGAAATCGATGTGGGAGTGCTAGCCACTCCGACAGAAGTATCCACGATGTTTGAATACCCACTGTACTACGAGCCGTTCTATGTTCTGTGCGATAAGAACCACGACTATGCTCAACAAAAGAAAATCAAATATCAGTCCCTGGCTATGGATGACATCTGGCTTTTGGAAGAAGGCCACTGCTTGCGCAACCAAGTCCTGGATCTATGCTCGGTGAAAAAGAAAAAAGGCATCGAGCGCAAATACAAATTCGAAAGCGGCTCCTTGGAAACTCTAAAAAACCTGGTGGACCTGTACGGCGGCTACACTCTGTTGCCACAGCTCGCAACTCACACCATCGGGGAGCGCAGCCAAGTAGTACAATTCGAGCGTCCGATCCCGGCGCGGGAAATCGGACTCGTCTGCCGCCGCGAACACTACAAATCAGAACTAGTCGAAGCCCTAGGCGAGGCCATCATGAAAGCCATCCCCGAGGACCTTAGAAAAATAAAACCCAAAGACCTCGACGTCCTTCCAATCACCTAAGTACCGCAGCGCGTTCCCGAAAGGCGCCAGCCACCCTTTGGCATTTCTTTGTTGAAATGTTGGGTGTGGCGGTGCGGTAGGGGTGGCGTCCGATGGGAAGTTCACTCACCATATTCTTGTCGAGTTTATTTTTAACAAGGAGATTTTGGTGAAAGCAATCGGATTGATGATGGTGGCCTTATTTGCAACTTCAACTTCTTTTGCTGCGGCTTCGTATCGTTGTCCGGTTGTAAGCCGTGACTTGTCGAATGCGCAAACTGTGACCCTGGTTCAAGACTGCAAGGATGGATTGACGATGACTGTTTCTGGCGGTGGTGAAATTCTGGTTTCTAAAGCCGTGAAGTATGACTGGCAGAATTCGGACGAGCATAACAAGCTTTTTAAATCCGCGGATCGCAAAACTCTGGTTTATGTTCAAACCAACAACGTGGGGCTAAATGTCGAAGTCCACGATGTGAACTATATGATCAGAACGAACTATTGCCAGCAAACGGGCTGGTAGTACCCGAAGCATTGTCTAAAGTTTTAACATACAAGTAAGTCTTGCATGGACCTCAGGGGCGACTCTGGGGTCTTTTGCTTTTTATGATATAAGGGAGCCGTGTTGTTTCTCTAACTATTTGTCGGAGTGGACTATGAATACGGTAAAATCGGTTCTTACAGTAATGATCGTGGCGTTAGCAGTTGTTGGTTGTGATTCCAATTCTGGTGGTCACGGTGGTAATAACGGCGTTTATCCGCAGCCTACAGTCATCGGTCCCTATGATCAGGGTCAATATCCCGGTCAATATCCAGGCGGTCAGCCCGGAAATCCTAATGTAAATCAAGGCGGCATTCAGCCAGGCAACTACGATGCTACTATTCGTTGTGATAACGAAGTTGCGACGGAGCGTATGCAGGATGTGGCAATCAGCTTCTCTTTAAAGCGCAATGGTTCATATAATCAGGAAATCATCAGCGTTGATTACCGCTGCAGACAGAACTGTCACATGATTGCTGAAGGTTCTTATTCGACCAATTCAGGCGGCATCACATTAAACCAAACTCGTTTGGTGAACGAATACGGCGGCATGCTTCAAGGTCCTCGCAACAACACTTTGCAATTGGAAACAGTGACGGTGGCGACCGCTCCGACATCAAATAAAAGAAGCAAAAAAAGTTCTTCTGTGATCGTTCTTAGAGACAACGGCACTGATAATGTGTGCGGTGGTCCTTTCAGAATGTACCTAAAAAAAGAATCCAACCGCTCTCGTAACTAAATGTAAATCAGGCAAGCCGGGTGTGCTCCGTAAGAGTACGCCCCAGGGCTCATTCCGTCACGCTGTCTAATCCTTAGACAGATAAAATCTATAGGGTCTAAATTAACATAATTGAAGCTGGATCTGCGCTTGCAACTACCCCTCTGAATAATGTTTCAGTGGAGTACACGTTATGAAAACGGTCGCATCAGTGCTGTTATTAATAGGTCTTAGCCCAGCTGTTCACGCCCAGGAAGGCGGCATTGCCTCTGCCTATTCGTTTGGTGGAGCTTGTGCCTCTCAAGGGGTGTGGACTCAGTCAGCTCTTTCGGCCACGCAGAACCTGCGTAAAGTCACTCTGCAATTAAAAGATGATCCCAACTGTAAGGCCCTTGGAAATTCAGTGCAATCGGCGATTGCCACACTGGAAGACACAGTCAGGGGAGCCTCTGATACGCCGGCTCGTGTAAGCCGCCTGTCCCAATTGCCTCAGGAAATCAATGCACTTCGAACATTTCTAAACAGTGCCCCGGATATGAAGCAACAAATCCTGCGCACGATGATGGATCGCTCTATTGAAAGCGCCACACTGGGCGCACAGGTTGATCAAAGCCAGGCAAATATGACGGCTGCAAATCAAACTGCACAAAGCCTTGGTGACTTTGGAACACGTTTGCAACGAAGCACGCAAACCGGTCTTTCGATGTTAAATCAAGTGGTGGATTCCATACCGCAATTGGATCAGTGTTTAACCGGAGACAATCAGGCAGTCCTGGGTAACATGATCAGTTCAGCAGTTAAAATCGCCTCTTCGTTTGCCTCTTCGGGTCAGGATATGACTGGGAGCCAGATTGCAACGACTGTTTCCAAATTGACGAATCTGACCCGCGAAAGAAAGTACACGGCTGTTCTTAGAAAGTTGAACCAGCAGGAGTTCATGTCGTCGATGGCGTGTTTGATGGAAGTGACCAGTGAGTCGTACTGTCAGGCCCGTGACGGCATGAGACTTTTCCAAAAAGGTATGAACGATCTAAAAGTTCAGAAAAGTAAGAACTCTGACCTGGCTGCGGGAAATCCCTTTGTCGGCTATTATGTTCTAAATACGCACGTTCCAAATATCACAAAATGGCTGCAAAAAATCCAGATCGGTGTGGATCCAAAGCTTCCCACGGATGCGACCTTCCAGAATAAGATTCAGCAGGAAGTTGTGGACTTCTATAAAGGCGTAAAAACCTTGCTAGGGGATTTCAACTCCAGCGTGGCAACAATCCGCACACTTCCGAATCTTCAGGCCAAGCAAAATGCCGTATTAAAATTATTGATTCAGACCACAAGTTCCATGGTGGGCGCACAGGGTTTTGGTCGCAATGATGATGCGATGAACTTCTTCCTGATGAGTACGAACTCCATGAAGATTCCGTTTGCTCTATTGGGCATTCCGGTTCCAGATCAGGTATCTGGTAAGGCCATGCCGATCATGTCTTATGATGAATGGCTGCGCGCAAATATGGAGAACATTCCAAGCTTTAATGATCCCGTAGCTTTGACTGAGACTATCGGTCAAAATATGCAGGAAATCATTCGTACAGCCAATGTCTCTGCCATTGAGTATTTCAATCGTTGGTACATCGTTGATAAAGCCGCATTGGTGAATGAATCCACGATCGATATCAATTACACTGTTCAAGACAGTCTTAAAGCGATCAATCAATATTTAGAGGCACAGAAATCCCGTCTGGCCACATACAACAGCAACACGAACATCGTTCCCACAATTCTGGATACGCAGGTTCGTATCAGTAAAATTTTAAAAGCTTATGAAAACCTGGAAGTCATCGGTAAGAATGCCCTGGCGAATAATGCCAGTGTGACGGAGTCCCAGGAACGTATTCAGGCAACGGCAGACGCTTACGAAAAACTGGTGACCACGGTATATGAACAGTTCAACGTGATGCAATCCCGTTCAGGCTTCCTGGCAAATCGCATGGTGAACTTTGTGTATCAGGATTACATCATGCTTTTGAAAAACAAAGTTGATTTCACTCCGTACCAGGAAGATCTGTTTTCGGCTTCCGGTATGGCGATGCTTGATAAGATGCTTGCTATGTACAACGGAAATCCTTCCAACGTACAGACTGACTTAAATATGGCCTTAAGAATCAACAAAGGAAATCTGGAGGCTTTAGATGGTCTTTTGAAAGACAATGTGATCGGTACGATCGCAAATCTTAAGCAAATTCAAAACGGTGAAAAAACCGGATTCGTGGCGCGTCTGGATCGCACTTTGGAAGACAGTTCCCAAGACTGGGTTTCCACTGCCAAAGATAAGAATCCTACAATCAGAAAAGTTATGAAGTTCCTTCATAAGTACTCTCTGGGCAACTTAATCTCTGGAACCTGGTACGGCTTCAAGCATTCCGATCGCTATGGCAGCGAACTGGACATCGCAACAGCGCCCCAAAGTGAGTTTGATGATGCCGAGAACGTGCGCGCGCAACTTTGTGTGCAGGCGTTGGCTTTCAATAATCAGAATGGTTTGAAGGAGCTGTGTCAGGGTGTTGTTTTGAAAACACCACTTCCAACGAATTTAAAAGGTATGAATGTATCTTATGATCAAAAGCTCGTGGCCTACCTGAATGACAAGTCCATGAATGCGCAAAAACAGCAATCGTTCAACCACTCGGACCGCATCTGTGCTTTCCGTGACTTTAACATCCGCAACATGGCGGTGTTCATGTCCCTGAACCAGACAAAATAAACGAAGGGCTCTTACTTACTAAGAGCCGCCAGCTCCGACTTTATTAAATTCCTGAACCACAATCGCAAAGGGTCTTTGTGGGTTCGGGAATGCCAGATCATCCGCAATTGAATGTTGCCCATCGCAAGGGGTGTTGGCTGGATTTCAATAGGAAAGTACTCTTTGTATTTCTTAAGTAAAAGAGTCGGAGCCGTCAGAACCAGATCCGTCTCGGATAAAGTAAAGGCCATTCCCGTAAAACTATAAGAGCCGAATACGATAGTGCGCTTTAATTTCTTATCCCCGAACTTTTTTTCCAGATTGTCTTTAAAATCCCCCTGCAAAGTAATCAAGGCGTGATCCAAATCATAAAACTGCTGCATCTGAAGATCGCCTTTAATCAAAGGATGCTTTCTTCTATAGGCTGTCGAGAAGCTGTCCTCCAGGACTTTGGTTTCATAAAACCCCTCTGGAAGATTCTTATAAAAACCCGCAATCGCAAGGTCGAAGGTACCCTCTTCCAATTCTTCTTTAGGAAAATCGCCTCGGGTCGGGCGGATGGAGACCTGCAGATTCGGGGCTTCTTTTTTTAGCCTTTTAAGAATGGCTGGAATCATTAGTATTTCGATGTAGTCTGAAGCAGCAATAGTGATTCTTGCATCTGCTTTTAAAGGATCAAAGGATTCCTGATCCTGGGTAAGTGCTCGGGCTTGTGCCATCAAATTAATGATTTGCGGGCGAAGTCGTAGTGCAGTCTCAGTAAGAGTCATACCCTTGGACGCCCGAACAAACAGCGCATCACCGAAATGATCCCTAAGTTTGTGCAGCCCGTGACTGATTGCAGACTGAGTCACATTCATTTCCTGGGCGGTCTTTGACACATTTAATGTGCGGTAGAGACTTTCAGCTACTGACAAAAGATTCAGGTCGAGCGGTTTTTTCATAGCACCTCTGATATGAGTATAATAGATAGCTTATATGAAAACAATGAATTGGAATTATAAATAGATAACTGGCAACGTAGTTGTTGTAGCAACTTACTTGGAGGTATGTATGTTAAAGGTATTCAGTTCATTATTCCTGGGATTCTCGCTAGCTTCGTCCGTCACCTTGGCTCAGTCCACCAAGGACCAGCAAAAAAGAGCGCTGATTGTCGTCTCAAGTCACGATAAATTAGGTACTACCGGAAAGCCCACGGGATGGTATTTGTCAGAAGTGACCCACGTTTATTATCCTTTAATCAACGCGGGATTCATTGTTGATTTTGCCAGTCCTAAAGGCGGAGCAGCTCCTTTGGATCCCGGAAGTCGTGATGAAAAAGACGAACTGAACAAGCGTTTTTTGCACGACAAAGCAGTCATGAAACAAATTGGCAGGACTCTGTCATTAAAGAATGTAGATCCCAACAAGTACACGGTTATTCATTTTGCGGGCGGCCACGGAGCCATGTGGGATTTTCCGAACAATCCTGAGTTAAGTCGTGTTGCTGCTGGAATTTACGAAAGCGGTGGAGTGGTCTCTGCTGTTTGTCACGGTCCGGCTGCATTGGTGGATATAAAACTTTCCAATGGAGAGTATTTGATCAAAGGAAAAAAAGTAAACGGATTTACTAATGCTGAGGAGGAAGAGGTGGGGCTTTCCAAGGTGGTGCCATTTCCTCTTGCAACAAAATTGCAAGAACGTGGTGGGATCTATGAAGGCGGAAAAAACTGGGAGGATAAAGTCGTGGTCGATGGACGATTGATTACGGGACAGAATCCTCAATCGGCCCACAGTGTGGCCACTAAGTTAGTTGAGTTGTTATCCAAATAAAAAAAGCCCCAGGTTGATAGCCTGGGGCTTTTTGCTTTTTTAAAATAACTAATTACAGACGAATACCTTCAGCTGCCACAGCTTCTTTCACTGTCGGGCGCTCTGACATAGCCGTCATGAACTTTTGCAAAGCCGCGTGTTGAGTCGTGTCCACGCCAACCAAACCAGTCCAGCGAAGAACGTTGTAAGCGTAGGCATCAGCCACAGAGAAGTTCTCACCCAAAATGTAAGGCGATGTCGCCAGGTGGTTGTTCAAAACAGCCAAACGCAACTGAACTTTACCTTTGATCTGCTCTTTTGTTTCTTCGTTCATTACCGCGCCTCCGAACAGAGAACCCAGGCCTTTGTGGATTTCCGTCGCGATAAAGTTCAACCACTCCATAGCTTTATAGCGTTCCATTGTTCCAAACTTCGGCAGAAGGTTTTTTTCAGGAACCTGGTCTGCGATCCACTGCAGGATCACTGCACCTTCAGTCATCAAATGACCGTTCGGCAGTTGCAAAGCGGGGATGTAACCCTTTGGATTGATTTTTTTGTAGTCGCCGCCAGAGTACTCCTTGGCTTTAAGATCAACTTTAACAAGTTCAAAGTTCAAACCCGCTTCACGAAGAGCGATTTGAGAAGCTAGAGCACAAGCGCCTGGAGAATAAAATAGATTCATTTCCTAATGTCCTTTGTTAGGGGAAAGTGGCTTAAATGTATCAATAACTGATACAGATGTAAAGACATTAAAAACTGCGAAGATTTCTCAGTACTCTAATGGCCAATAATAGTAGGCCACACCGCACAATAAGGCGCCAACAACGTAGGTATAAAGAGTGCTGCTTACAAAGAGGGGGTAAAGCATTAAGGCGAGGCCAACCCAAACGTTGGGGGAGTGGCCATCCTTACGACCTTTGCGAAAAAGATAGATGCCAACGATTCCAAACAGTGTGCCGCCGATCAGAGCACCAACACTGTAATCAAGGCCCAGGGCCTGCATCATTTCAAATGGTGAGAGTGGTTGTTGGAATTCGTCCATGCAAGAATATTATGGCAGCAATATCCCGGCAATCGCAAGCGAGTTTACTTCTTAGCGAGGCAGTCCCTGTTCCAGTAAGCTTCAATTTGGCATTGGGGAGCTCTGGTGCGGACGTTGGGGCTGCAGGAAACACTCTGTACTTCATAAACCAGGGCCGTGCTGGCAATACGAGTGTATTTTGCAATTCCAATCTTATCCAGGACATCAATCACTTTTTTAGCTGTATTCTCTGCGGGCTTTGGTTTTAAAACGCAAAGGTGATAATCAAATCCCTGTAAATTGATTCCGGTTCGGCATTCAAAGGCAGAAATCGCAATATTGTTTTTAATTGTACTGCGATTTTCATTTCCCAGAATAGTACCCAGCAGCTCGGCTGACAGGGCGGGGCTTACGTTTCGGGTCTCAAGGCAATTCGGACGATAACCCATGTCCCAATCGATTCCAACGGAGGCCGTATGCACAAGCTCGTTTGATATTTTGTACTGAGGATCGGGGATGCGTGCCAGGCCCAGAATTTCATGCATTACCAGACGGTATTTCTGTGATCTGGGTTTGTTACTCCAGGATGCACCATCCAGATCAATGCGATTGATGTCAGGATAATTGATGGCATCCACCAGCGAACCGTTCAGGCTCAGGGGCTTGTCCGATACGACCAGTTTAGTTTTTTGAAAAAGATCAACCAGGGACTGGGTAAAAACCGTTTGGCCTGTGGAAAGTTGGATCACTTCCCGCAGATTCAAGCGTTCAACCATCTCAATTCCCATGTCATAAAACTCTGCAGCTTGGCCATTGCCACCATTGCGTGTCCCAAAAGAGTCATCGCCGCCGGCGAACACGTGCAAAGGCAAAATCAGAAGAAGAGCCAGGATGAGGTTTTTCATTTTTGCAGATCCTTTGTAACGCGGAACAATTGAATGCCCATGTGGTAGACATGTTTTTTCTCGGGACGGGCAGCAGCCAGGCGAATGATTTTGGAAAAACACTCTTCCATAATATCGCGGGCCTTTTCCAAGTCTAGCTCGTCAAAGGCCAGCGTTTCAGAACCGACAAATTTTTCCTGGGAGGTTTGCGTTTCCAGTGACGTGATCGCTTTTTCCATCATCTGACGGTGAAATTTTCGCAAAGCTTCGTGCTTGGGTGCGTTTGCCAGCAGTTGCGCCTTCGCTGATTTTACCGCGCCATTTTCATCTTTAACCAAAAGGCCCAGTCTAAAAAGACGATCTAAAGCTTCAACCGCTTTTGTCGTGTCAATATCCAGATGTTGCGCGATGGTTTTCGCATCCAATGTATTTAGCGTGGTGTTTGTCATTTTCATGATGGCTACGTGATGCCAATCCGAAATCAAATTGAAAATATCAATATCCAGCTGTTCAGGTTTTTCCCTCGGTGCAAGTGAAAAAATAGTTTCCAAAAGTTCAGCTCTGGCTTCGTCAGACTTTACAGTGTCGTACTGAACCAACGCCAGAAAGTAATCAGTTCTTTTTTTATTGAACTTAAGACTCTTGGCCATTTCCAAAGCACGCTTGGCAGAAAGATTTCTTTTGCCGCTAAGAATAGAAGAAAGCATCGCGGAAGAGATCTTTAGTTGTTTCGCCATCGCACGCATTGAGTACTGATCATTATCAGAAATGCGTGCGTCGAGTTCCTGCTTTAGAAGTTGTCTGTAGGTCATCGCCGTCATGGAAGTTGCTTAGCAAAGTAAAAACAAAGTTTCATCACAAAAACGCAATGTTCTTCGTCACTAATGCAAGGCAACTTGAATGTTTACAACTGTAATCAATGGCTTTTCATTGTTGAAGTCGCTATTCTTCAAATTTAAGAGGTTGATATGCCTGAATTGCCAGAGGTGGAAGTTGTTCGTAAAGGTCTGGAAAAGATTCTTCGCAAGCAACCGATTCTTACAGATATAGAACTCAAGCGCCCGGATCTGCGCGATCCCATTCCGTTGAAACAATTGAAAACTTTGATTGGTCAAAAAGTAAAACGCGTCGAGCGTCGCGCGAAATATCTTTTACTTTGGACTGACAAGGGCGGAATGCTTTCGCACTTGGGAATGACCGGAACGTGGCGAGTCGCCCCACAAGGTGATGAGCGTTTGCATGATCACATATATTTGCATTTTTCTGGCGGTCTGCGGTTGGCTTATCGGGACCCGCGCAGGTTTGGGATCTTTGATTTTGTGGCCGCAGATGATGTCGCTGCGCATCCAAGGTTGAAGATTCTTGGCCCGGAACCGCTGAGCGCGGAGTTTACCGGTGAATCCTTGTGGCAAAGTTTGCGCAATAAAGAGGTGGCCTTGAAGGTTGCCATTATGGATCAAAAAGTTGTTGTTGGGGTGGGGAACATCTACGCCAGCGAGGCACTTTTTGCCGCGAAAATTAAGCCGACTTTATCAGCAAAAAAACTCTCTCTTGAGAGAGCAAAATTACTGGTGAAAGAGATCCGTCGCATCCTTGCTGAAAGCATTGAAAAGGGTGGTTCTTCGATCAGTGATTTTGCTCAAACTTCAGGCGAAAGTGGATACTTCCAAAACACTTTCAAAGTGTATGACCGCGCGGGTTTGCCCTGTGTTGTTTGCAAGCAACATATAAAATCCAAGGTCATGGGCGGTCGAAATACTTTTTGGTGCGGCCACTGCCAGAAATAATTTTTAAAATTTCGTTGCTAAGCCATAATAGTTTTGTATAACTTAGCCCTTAGTCGAGATTAACAAAAAACTCAGGCGAACCAATGTCGGTAAGTCTGGAATTTATTTACGAAGGGACACAACAATGAAAGCTATCGTTATCGCAGCTTTGCTAGCACTTTCTTTCACAACTGGTTTCACTTGCTCTAAAAACCAACCAGCAGAAACTACAACTACTGAAACTACAACTACTACTGAAACTGCAGCTACTCCAGCTGAAGGTACAGCAGCTCCAGCAGCTGACGCTACTGCTACTCCAGCAGCTGATGCGACTGCTCCAGCAGCTCCAGCTGGCGAAACTAAATAGTTTGTCTTAGCTGACGCTGAAAAAAGCCAACCGGTGACGGTTGGCTTTTTTTTTTGCCTTGCGGGCTGATGAAAAAGGCCCATCTGCTGCGTTGTCGGGTGCGGTCCTCGCTCCAACGTGCCTGGGGCACGCCTGCGCTGCGGTTCGCTCCCTCCGCCTTGCATCTGGACCTTTTTGATCAGCCCTCGTGTTTGTCTGTTTTTTGGCTGGCCCTGCGGGCGCCGCTGGGTTCTGGCTGGCTGTCGCCTTTTGGCGACTTAGCGCCGCTGTGGTGGCGGCTTTCAGCCGCTTTTTGGGGGCTTTGCCCCCTTGCCCCCCTCCGGGGATGGGGAGTGGGAAAGGGGAGAGATTTGCCGGTTTTTTTGTGTGAGGGATTGTTGGGAATAGAGTTGGGGCTCTGGTTTTGACAGTACTTAAGCCCTCGTATTTGTTAGGAATTATTCATCGTTCTCTTGCGTGCCCTCGGATTTAGGAGTGTAATTAATGGGGTAAGCAATAATAAGGAGAATCACGGTGGATTCAATCAACGCGTTGTATGGGTATTTCTTAGAGTGTTGCACTTGGGCCTGGGTATTGGGCTCGATTGTGGCGCTTTTGTTTGTTGGCTTCTTTGGAAGTCCTTTGATCGTGTGGACGATCGTTTTGGCAGCTATCATGGTGGGCTTTGCGGCTCCGATGTGGCTTTGGATCGTGTTCGCTGTGGTGGCAGTGATCTTCAACGTTCCGCCGATTCGTACGGCACTTATCACTTCGGGTGTGTTTGCGATCTTTAAAAAGTTCCAATTCCTACCGAAAATTTCTGACACTGAAAAAGCCGCTCTGGATGCGGGTGTGGTGTGGGTAGAGAAAGATCTTTTCTCTGGTAAACCTAACTTCCAAAACCTGATGAATGAACCTTACCCGGATTTGACTGCGGAAGAAAAAGCATTCATGAACGGTCCGGTTGAGCAGCTTTGTAAAATGATCGACCACTGGGAGATCTACAAAACTAAAGACATTCCTCAACCCATCTGGGATTTCATCAAGAAAGAAAAATTCTTAGGCATGATCGTACCTAAAGAGTACGGCGGTCTTGGTTTCTCTGCACTTTGCCACTCTGAAGTTATCAT
Source organism: Bdellovibrio sp. HCB274 (assembly GCF_047306075.1). GTDB lineage: Bacteria > Bdellovibrionota > Bdellovibrionia > Bdellovibrionales > Bdellovibrionaceae > Bdellovibrio. Next base: position 2,135,146 of record NZ_CP178623.1, on the reverse strand, counting down.
GAAACTATCTTCTCGCTCGATCGCGGTTGCGATTCAGGTGATGGTTCCAAACTCTTTGGGTCCTGCAGAGCTTTTGGCTCACTACGGTACTGATGCTCAGAAAAATCACTGGTTGCCTCGTTTGGCTGAAGGTAAGGAAATCCCTTGCTTCGGTTTGACAGAGCCAAACGCGGGTTCTGATGCGGGTGCCATCGTTTCCAGCGGTGTGCTTTTCAAAGACACTGATGGCAAAATCAAAATTAAACTTAACTGGAATAAACGCTGGATCACTTTGGCTGCGATCTCTTCTGTGATCGGTCTTGCGTTCCGTTTGCGTGACCCTGAAAATCTTTTGGGTAAAGGCGAGGATCTTGGCATCACTTGTGCTTTGATTCCTTCCAGCACTCCGGGTGTTGTTCTTGGTAAACGTCATGATCCACTAAATACTCCGTTCTATAACTGTCCTACACACGGTAAAGACGTTGTTGTCGACGCTGAAGAAGCTATCGTGGGCGGTATCGCCAACGCTGGTAAAGGTTGGATGATGTTGATGGAGTGCTTGGCTGCAGGCCGTGGTATCTCTCTTCCAGCTCAAGCAACGGGCGGTACTAAGTTAGCTGCTCGCGTAACTTCTGCTCACGCAGTGGTTCGCCGTCAGTTCGGTGTTTCTATCGGTAAATTCGAAGGTGTTGAAGAGCCTCTAGCGCGCATTGGTGCGACAGCTTATACACTTGAAGCAATGAGACGTTATTGCTTGGGTGCTCTTGATAAAGGTATCAAACCAGGCGTTATCACAGCGATGCAAAAATACTATACGACTGAAATGGGTCGTAAAGTGATCATTGATGCGATGGACATCATGGGCGGTGCGGGTATCTCTATGGGACCTCGTAACGTATTGGCCGAGATCTATATCGCAACTCCAATCGGTATTACAGTTGAGGGTGCAAACATCATGACTCGTACGTTGATCGTCTTCGGTCAGGGTGCTCTTCGTGCGCATCCGTTCGCATATGCTGAAGTAAAAGCTTACGAAGCAAATGACCTGAAAGGCTTTGACCGTGCATTCTTCGGTCACATCGGTCACATCATCCGCAATACTTGCCGTGCGATCCTGTTGTCTTGCTCTCGTGGTTACCTGGCTTCAACTCCAGACTGTCACCCAGAGATGAAAGTTTACTTCCGTCGCATGTCCTGGACGTCTGCTACTTTCGCATTGCTATCTGATATCGCCATGGGCGTATTGGGTGGTTCATTGAAAATGAAAGAGAAAATCACAGGTCGTTTCGCTGACATTCTGGCTCACATGTATATCGCGACTGCGATCCTACGTCGTTTTGAAGCAGAAGGCCGTCGTGAGGAAGACCTGGCGTTTGCTCACTACAACCTGAAAATGTGCATGGTTGAAATTCAAAAAGGTTTCGACGGTATCTTTGATAACTTGAAGATCCCGGGTTTCCGTTGGTTCTTCAAAGGCTGGATCGGTGCTTGGTCTCGTATCAACTCCATCGGTTCCCAGGCGTCTGACGGCTGGACTCACGCTATCGCTGCTGAAATGATGAAAGAGGGCGGTATCCGTGATCGTTTGACAGATGGTATCTACCTTCCAAAAGAACGCGATCAAGCGGTAGGTCGTTTGGATTACGCTTTCACAGTTTCTCTAAGAGCTGAAGCTGCTGAAAAGAAAATCAAAAAAGCGATCCGTGACGGCGTTCTTCCTAAGAAGAAAGCTAACATGCTGGTTGATGAAGCTTTGGCTAAGAACGTGATCAACGCAGAGGAAGCCGGCCTGATGAAAGAAGCCGATGCCGTACGCTACGACGCGATCCTGGTGGATGAGTTCACAGAAGAACAATACCACGCTAACAAAGTGATTCGCTAAAAGGTACGCCGTACCTTTTAGGGGTGCGGCGAGTTACCTGTAAGATATATTTGAAAATGAAAAACCCCGGTGATGAGCCGGGGTTTTTTATTTTCATCGATTACCAGTTTTGTGCTTTTTTAGAAGTTTCTTTCATGTCGATTGCCGCCTCGATGGCAGCGTCGCAGAAGTCATAACCGCAAGCATCCCTTTTCGCTTTATCTTCGATGAAAGCTTCAGTTGCGTCGATTGTTTTTGTTACTTTAACCATGCCTTGTTCAGCTCTGTAGGCGATGTAGCTTACTTCGTAAATGCCTGCGCTTACGCGTGTAGCCTGAACATCTGCAAATGCATCTTCCGCTACCAGATATGTAGCTCTCATGTTGCCCATTTCTGCAAAGCTGTTGTAAGTAAAATAGATCGTATGACGAGGGCTTACGTCTGTACTCGAGCCGCTGTCCGTGACAACAACTGTGATTTTTCTAAGAGCAGAGTCTCTTCTTGTGGCAGACAGGCGGATAGCCTGATCAATGTCGTCCGGTGAAATTTGCGCTTTAGTTGGCGCCAAAGGTGCCGCGTGAGAAGTAACAGCAGCGGACAAAGCGATTGCGAACATAACGATCTTTTTCATTTTAAAACTCCTTGGATTTAAGTTTGTTATCTTGTGATGGGACACTGTGTACCAAAGTATTTTTCTGATTAAAAGAGGGGTGGTGACCACAGGGCACCACTAAGCCGCATTACAAAAACATTATTCGATGTTTACTGTCTCAGTGCCTTTTTATTTCGAATTGAAGCGCAAATAAGAGGGGTAAAACTTTCAGGATCGTGATTGTTAGCAGGGGCACTGGCGGAAATTTTAAAGCTCTCTACCATAGTACCTTTAGCGGAGGTTACCTTGAGATACCTACAAGCAATGGTTTTGCCAGCGGTGATGTTCTTTATGACAGGTAACGCGCAAGCCGAACTGCAAATCACAGCGAACACCAATATCTGGGCCGTACCGTCGACATCGAAAAGCTGTAAAGCCTGGAAAGAGAATCAAGAGGAGAACGACATAAAGGCCAAATACATTAACCTGGGTAATCTCAGTTTTCTATGGTCTGATCATGTGCGGGATCTGCGTCTTAAGGAGATCCGCGTCTCGCTTCGCGATCCTGTATTGGTCAACGGCGAATATCTATGTAAGGTTTCTGGGGCGGATCTGCAGTATCTCGGCGAGGGCGACTGGTTGACGATTAAAAAGGCCGGCAGTCATCAGTATACCTATGTGGCGACAGACTGTCCTATGCTTTGTGGCGGTATCGCATTTCAAAAAGATGTTGCTGCAACTATGAACGGTAAAATCGAAGTCATTGGCGAAGTGAACAACGACGGAAAGCTGGAAGAGCGGGTTTACGGTCTGCCAATTTCCGTCGACAATCTGGAGTTCTAGCGGGGACTGCTTGCAGGAAGAATTTGTAGGGATTTGATATTCAGTGACCAGCCCACATGCCAAATGATTCCTATGGCAATATAATGAGGATCAAATATGTAAGCCAGAAACGGCGCTGACTCGGTATTAAAATAATACCAGGCTCCCAAAATCTGAATGGGAATTAGAAAAGCCAGGATCTCTCCCAAAGATTTGCCCTGTCCAGAATTTGAATTTCGCACTGAGTACTCGTACCAATCCAAAAAATGCACAAGAGCCGTATAGGTGATAATCACACTGGCGGCGCCTTGAAATTTCCCAAAAAATAGAACCAATATCAAAATGCTTAAAAGAGAAAGCTGCCTGCGCGTGCGGTTAAAGCGTTTTTCTGCGCTCGCCAGCGATATAATCAATGCTGCCAAACTGAAAACCAAAAACAGAAATCCCCAGAATTTATGGTTCTGCAGATGCAAAGCTAAGATAGCAAACGGCAAAACCAAAATCTCAGGAAGTACTTTTAGCGATAAAGGCTTCTTTTCGAAAAACAATTCATCAATGGAAAAGTGAATTACAAACAGAACTTGCGAAACCAACGCTACAACCGTGGTAATGAATAAACTTTTTGGTGGCAGAAAGTAAATCAAACAGAAAAATGCCAGCAAAGCAGTCAGGGTGAAAAAAGAATTGTTCGTACTGCGACTGCGTCGATAGAAGCCATGAAATCCATGAGCCACAATCAAAGGAGCGCCTACAACTGTAAACATAGCGTTCGCTGGCAGCAAGAGGGCTGCACTCAAAGCTAAGACTCGCCATAAATAAAAAAACATCTGAGCATTTAAGATCAATTTCTTCCTTTCGTGCGGCTGTCGCTAGTTAAAAACTGAACGCAATAAAGTCAGCAACGCACAGCAGGGTTGTGTTTCCCAGCATAAATGGAAACAATCTAACTTCAAAAGAAATTTTAAAGCGATAGGTTATTCGGTATGTTTTGGATTTTAATACCTTTGCTCTTTAAGAGCCTTTTTGTGATGGCACAGCCCACATACAACACGGGTGCCTTCTGGCGCGCAATCGATACAGAGATTCCCGAGTGCACAATATCTTCAGCACTTTCAGGTTGGCGTAGCTACTCTGCTGAAACGATCAACTTTAGTTGCAGCGATGACTATAGAGTCGCAAAAGTCGAATGCCGTTTGAACAGCGGAGCCTGGACCAACTGCAACACTCTTACATCATATACTTCTCCGACACTGGCGAATGATACAACTTACACCTTTCAAGTGCGTGCAACAGACTACTTTGGTAAACAATCTGCCGTAGGGGCTGCGCAGACGCGTACGTGGTCGGTGGATTTGGCATCACCTTCAGTCAGTATCACAAGTTGGACCGGAACCAATACAGGCTCATCGCGCGTGTATTTTTCCGGGACCGATAATGAAAGTGGTGTCGCCAGCTATCAGTGTTCTATTGATACGGGCACAGCCAGTTGGGCGGCGTGTTCTGGCTCCTATGCTGAAGCCACTGGCAGCGCCGGTGTCACTTATTATTTCCGGGTTATCGTAACAGACAACGTAGGTCGGGTCAGTGGACAAGTGACCACCAGCTGGCGCAACGGAAATTGGGGCGGCTGGAGTGGCTGTTCTGTTTCTTGCGGTGGGGGAACCATGACCCGCGCGTGTAATAATCCGTCTCCCACGGGAAGTCCGCCAGGAATGGGCTGCAGCGGTATTTCCTCGCAGACCTGCAACACACAGTCCTGCTGTACGAATGCCAACAACACGTCAAATATGTGCCCCGGAAACTATTATTTGCTCCAGGCATATGCCAATTCGAACCCTTCTTGTCCTACGCCTTATACGCAACCTGGAGAAGGAACTGGTGCCGCAAAAGTGGATTCAGATCCAGCAGTGCCGGCGGGATCGGTTGTATCTTGTAGAAGCGGTTCCATTTATCGTAGTGCCCTGACACAGACTCAGATCTGTGCAAAAGAATGCACGTGGTGGTACACGGCAACCTGTACTTGTAATTAGGTTGATTATGTACGAAGCAGTAGAGGTCACCTTTAGTTATGCTGGAAATCGCGATTATCTGGATATCACCCAAATTACGGGTGTGATCTGGGATGCGCTTTTTAATAAGTATCAAATAAGAAAAATTCATCAGGTTCACTTTAAACTGGTCAGTCCGTTGTTTCGGCAGGGACGCCTGGAAGAGATTGACCCTTCACAGGTTCCGACGGATGCAGCGGTGACGCTACGTTTTCTGGACGAAGAAAACAGAGAGCGGCATTTTGTGGTTTATTCCGATCGCACACCCATTGTCGCGCGTTTCCCAGAAGAATTCAGCGAGGACGACCATTTTCAGATTTCTAAAGAGTCTGTCAGATATAACGGCGGATACCACCATCCTAACCGCTTGGTGTATCTTATCACCAAAATGTGCCGCGCTCACGTGGTTCGCTATCTGCAGGCTATTAAACCGCAAGCCGTGCAATTTTTTATTCCGACCTATGATCTGGTAAAGGATCCGGTCGAGGAGTTTGTATTTGAAGTTCGTCCTTGCGGGCGACCGCGCCATGGATTTCAACGCTATAACTTCACACGGGACGGACAGGATTACGGGTATGGGTACGCGAGGTTTCAGACGTGATGAAGTCTTCCGGGCGCATTCTTTTTTGGGTTTTGCTTGTCGCTGGCATTTGGCGAATTGCTTCGCAGTTTGTATTGCCACGAGTGGAAACCCGACGGGTGGCCGTGGGCCCTTTTGCGCATGCCTTTATAGGTGATGGACATTTTCAAAAAATCCACTGCGAAGTTCAAACCCCACGTGGTCTGGAAGTGGTGTCTTTGGAAAATATCAATAATGAACGTTCCATGTTGTTAAGTGAAATCACAATGCGCAGTTATTGGGCGGCGGTGGAAGGCTTTGTTTTACCACCGGAGCGACAGCGTATTTTAAAGAGAATGTTTTGTGACGAAAACGTCGCGACAAAGTTGAATTTGCCGGACGGAATTCAAAAGGTCTCGTTATGGAGAGAGGCGCGCAGTCTTTTCCCAGAAAGGTTAGAGCAAATTGAAATACAGTGCCTCTAATATCTTTCTGACTGGGAAATTTCTTTTGAGTTTTACGCTGCTTTGGGATTTTAGCAGGGTGTTGCTCGATCAGGCCAACTGGGCGCTTTGGAATCATCAGGTTGTCTCATTGTTCTGTGCGATGGCGGTGGTTCTGGGATGCGTGGGATCTTTCCGGGATTCCTTGCGACGTCCCTTGGGTTTGTTGTGCTTTTTGGGGTTTGTGGTTTTTTATTATTTGAATCCGGCTTCCATCTCTGTCGCCACCGGAATGGTGGGTTGGTTGTTATTGTGGATTATAGTGCAAACGCAGAAGGCGCAGTGGAATGATTCCTCCTGGCAGTTTCATACATGGGCTCAGGACGTCCTTTGGATCGTCATGGGTCTCACCTACGTTGATGCCGGATTGGCAAAACTGCTGCATCCCCTGTGGTCTCAAGGGCAGGCGTTAGAAACGATTGCGCAAATGGGACCCTCGATGGTTCCTGGATTTGGCAGAAAGATTTTGGCGGAAAGTGGCCTCGTTGCGAAAGTGGCTACCTGGGCCACGATACTATTGCAATGCGGGGCGATCTTGCCTGTTTTCTGGAAGCGCAGCCGTGTTTTTTTCTGGTGGGCCCTGACATTGATGCATGTATCAATTGCGGGTATTTTCGTCCTGCAGGCATTGCCGGTTTATATGCTGGCCTGCCAGGCATTGATGTTTGATTATAGTTTTCTTCCTCAACTGAAAGCAAAGAGAGTTCTGGCGTGAAGAGTTTAGTTGTAGTTTTATTTAGCGTCTTGCTATTAAGTTCCTGTTCCTGGTTTCAAAGAAAGCAGATGATTACAATTGGCATTTCGAAATTGCCGGAAACTCTGGATCCGGTGCAATTCAATCTCAATCCCCAATCCAGCATCGTAAGATTGTTGCATCAACCTCTGCTTAATTTCGTAGTTGATGCGAAAACGGGCGAGTACCGCATTGAAGCGGGAGTTGCTGAAATACCTTCGGTTCAAGGTAAGAAAATCCTTATTAAAGTTAAAGAAGGCGCAAGATTCACTTTCTGGTCGGACTCCGAAAAGACCGTTAGGGACGTTGAAGCGGCAGATGTCGCGGCAACATTATTGCGGGTTGCCGATCCGCAAACACATTCCATCGTGGCTCGGGATCTGGATGGGATTGTCGGGATTCAGGAGTGGAAGAAACTTTCACCAGAGGATCGACGTATTAAATATCCAGCAGGATTTTCTTTTCCGGATAAAATGACCCTGCAAGTTGAACTTCAAAAAGCCAATCCATTTTGGTTTCAAACACTCGTGAAAACACAGTTTTTGGTTCTTCCCAAGGAAGCTTATCAAAACAAAGATTTCACCTCATGGACAAAGGGAACTGGAGAATTTCATATTCTTTCTCAGGACGAAACGGCTCTGGTCATTGGCAAGGGCAGAAAAGATGATTTCAGGCTGACATTTCTGGGTAAGCAATTAAGTAATCAGCAGATGTTTGATGCCGATAAAGTTCAAGTTCTGTTTGTGCCCGAAAGTATTCGTTTGGGGGATTTTAAGTTTTCAGTATTCACAAAAGAACTGGAGCGGCAAAAAGGTGTCCTGTTGGTGGGGCCAGCACTGAACCTGGGATATCTTAAAGTTTCGCCCCAGTGGATGAGGAAAAACCCAGACGGAAAACAGCGCATCTCTCAGGGACTGCGTCGTGAAGAGATCGTCAATGCTTTGCTGCCGATGACGGGGAAACCCTTGTTGCAAATTGTTCCTGGAGTTAACGTGAAGTCAGCGGACTCCAAATCTGTTACGGGTGGAAAGCCCTTAAAGTTAAGCTTGGGATTGCCTGATATAAGCGAAGTTCGCTCTTTTGCGGATGCGATTACAGAACAGTTGGGACGACAGGGAATCACTGTGCAAACTCAGTTCCTTCAACCCGAGGTACTGGAAAAAGAATTCGCCACGGGCCGTATCGATATGATTTCCCAATACTGGGTGATGGATGCTCCGGACTGGACAGGCTTCATGAATTTTCTGGAGACAGCATCACCAGGGCTCTCCGCAAAATGGAATCAGGCGGTGGCGAAGCAAGCTCTGCCAGAAGCTTTGCAAACTGTGAGCAGTGCAGTTGGAACAAACTCAGGGTGGATTCCTTTGATTTCTTCTGGTCGCATGGTTATTCACAAAAAAAGTATCCAGGGTCTGCGCTTTGACGGGTTGTTCGTGGATTTCAGTCAGGCGCGGATTGATTAAAATATGAAGTGGATTGTTGGTCTTTTTATTCTAATGGGCATTGTGGTCGCCGGGGACCAGGTGCTTTTACGCTGGTTGAAACAGGAAAACCTGGATAAGGCCATCGTGGATTATCAGAATCTTTTACTGGATTCCAAAAAGTCTGACGTGTCAGGATTAATTTGTAATCGAAAAATGATTTTGGCAAAAGACGGACTTACCAATCAATTTCGGGAAAACACTCCTAAAGAACCCGGTGAATACAGAATACTGATGCTGGGTGGTTGGCCGGTTTTAGGTTTGGGTCTTAAACCCTGGGAAGGATTGGCGGAAAGTACGGCTTACTCGTTAAACCAGTCTTTAGCGCAAATTCCGGTGAAAACTCCGCTTAGTAAGTTTTCCATCGTAAGTATAGCTCGGGGAGGCATCTCGTTACAGGAGCAGATAGCGACTTTCGAAAATCTGCAGAAAGAATATCAGTTTGATCAGGTCGTTTTCGTGGTATCTCCGGATTTGCTGATCGAACAAAAGGTTCCCGGTGAAAAAGTTATTCTAAATCAATCCAGTGGTCTTTTGATGGCCTGGCAGATAATGCATCTTGATAGCCAGGAAGTTTTAATACCGCCGCAGACTACATCAGAATTATTTACGGATAAGAATGTCCATGCTCTAAGAGATAACCTGGCTCGTTTCAAAGGCGAAATCGCGCCAAAGTATCAGGTGGATTCCATCGTGTTGATCGCGCCATCAATGGGTGTTTCTCCCGACATGCAAGAAGTCATGGATCGGGCCTTCGTTCGCGCAGCAGATGAGGCAGGTTACCTTACCGGGACATTATCTATTAAGGATGTCGCGTCACCCAGTTATGATAAAAATATTTTACTTCCGACAATATCAGCATCACACACCTTTGCTGAACAACTTAAAAACTACATTATGCGAAGAGGTATTCGTCAGTGAAAACGTGGCAAGAATATATTCCTAAAAAGAAATGGATGATGGGATTGATATTTTTAGGCGGAATGCCAAATCAACCGCAATCACATTTTTCATCCAGTCCCATGGCGGCCTTAAGAATTCCGGGTCCGTTGACGGCGCAGCCGGTATTTTCCAGTAAGACAGCGGAAATCTATTTGTCACGAATGAATCTTGCACAAAAACTTTTTTCGGTGGCGGCGGCGGTTCCTGCAGGTGTGGACGCAGAAATCACACCGGCACTTTATCGGTGCATGACTCAGCAGACCCGGGAACTGGGTAAAATGATTGATCTTGATCCCAAGAAGATCATGCCTCGCAGAATATTTATGACGTTCGTTGAAACTTTCGATGAAGCCGGCGCGGCTAATTGCACTTCGATGACCAATCGAATTGATAAGAATGCGATTCAATTCTTGGTGTGCTTTGATCATTCCCGAATGAATAGTTGCCGCGCTTTGACTTCGGAAGATTTTAAAAAAGAACTTAAAAACGTCGAGGCGCAAACGGCAGAGCGGGAGAGTGCCCATGGAGAATTCGTTAAAGCCATGGATACGCTGTTAAACAAGGTTTCAAACTAAGCGGTTTTTTCGATGAATCAACACGAGGCAAATTAAATTAAATGCCGTAACTAAAAAAGGAACCGGAAAGAGCGCTCCGGCTTCCTGATACATGCGAAACGCAATATAGGAGTCATTGAGTCCCGTCCAAAGCAATAGTACCAGAAGTTGCCACCATATTTTACGGGTGGGATTGTGGGACGCTGATTGGCAAAGGAAATACCAGGCAGCAGCGAAACCGATCAGAGTCGAAAGATTAAGGTGGACGGAAAAAAGAAATCGGTAAGGCAAAGGCTTTGGCAGATAAGTGGCTCCCAAATAAACGGCGGAAAGAAAAGGCCCCAAGGCTGAATAGGCCATCCAGGAATACAGTTTATTGGGAATCAGATTGTTATTCATTTTCATAGTTTAGTAAGAATCAGGGGAAAGTGCAAAAATGAATTTTAATTGGAAGCAGAGTTTGCGGGGACCTTTTTACACCCTGATTATTTTGGGCGCAGGTTTTTTCTTATTCAAATACCGGCTCACTGTTCAGACTGCAAATGCACAGAATGATTTCCCCTTAAAAGCGCTGGATAGCTCCTGGGCGCAAGGCTGGCATCCAGAAAAAGCACAGGTAAACTGGAAAGTAAAACACGTCGGCGCCTATTTAAGTTCCGGCGGTACCTCCGTGGCAGTTGCTGACGTGAATGGTGATGGCTATATGGACCTGCATTTTACGGATCCCGGTGGTGATGCTAAAGGTAAGTTGTACATCAATAATCAAGGCACTGGTTTTACCTTGGAAAATGACCGTATCCATTTGCTGCCGGAAAAGTCTGTGATCAATAGATCCGCATTGGTGGATTTGGATGATGACGGTTATCTGGATCTGTTTTTATTGGGATTCTGCCCACGAATTGCGTGGGGGCAGGCCGACGGAACTTTTCAGGAAGGCAACGCACAGCCCATGGGTTGCGGAACTTTTGGGACGGGTTTTAATTTGGCCGATCTTGATGGGGACGGTCGGTTAGAGCTGCTGATTGCACCTTATGTGGATTTAGATTTCTTTGGTGATCTGCAGGATACCAATGTTATGCCCACCAACTTCAGTCACGCAATGAACGGCACAAAACCTTCGGTTTTTCATCGTACAGAAAGAACATTTCAAAAAATTGAAACACCGATTCAACATCGCGGCTGGGCCCATTCGTTGGCTGTCTGGAAAATGCCTGATTCCAAAGACATACTTTTGTGGTTTGCAAACGATTATGGAATTGATCGAACTTATTTCGTAAGTTCGCAAAATAAAATGGATGAAGTTTCTGACTACATGATCACCGATGCCTTTAGCCGTAACGGTATGAATTCAGAAATCGTCGATCTTGATGGCAACGGTCGTCCCTCGGTTTACGTCAGTCAAATTTACCTTGGCGCGCAAAAGCTTGCGGGCAATATGTTCTGGCGCTGGTCAGGGGGACATGAGTTCGTCAACAAAGCATCCGATATGGGGATTCATCGTTGTGGCTGGTCCTGGGGAGCAAAGTTTTTTGATCTTGAGAACGATGGCGATTTGGACCTTTTTGTCGGCAATGGTTTTTTTGCAGGCGAAGTTCCCAGAAAATCCTATTGGTATTTTTTGAACGTGATGGATGCAGCCGACAAACATGTTCTAAGTGATGCTCTTCGCTGGCCCGCAATCGGTGGTGGAGGTTTGTCGGGTGAGGAGAAAGCCTGTCTTTTTGTGAAAGACAAAGGACGTTTCGTAAGCCGCAGTCTTGATGTTAAAGACTTACGAAACTTTACTGCTAACGAGCGCGGCGTAGCCCTGGTGGACCTGGATAATTCCGGTAGACAGGCTTTAGCAACAATCAGTTGGGAGAAAGGACCTCGTATTTATCGTTGGGACGGTGCCTTTGGGGGATGGATTGGTTTTGATCTGCATCAAGCGGCTCCTAACAAAGATGCCTGGGGTGCATCTGTCATCTTGAAACTACCAGATGGCCGAACTATGGGGCGCCAAAAGCAACCTTTAAACGCCTATGCCGCGCAATCCGATGCGCGTCTGCACTTTGGCTTGGGAAAGGGAGATTTCCCCGAAGGTTTGTCGGCACTGATCACGTGGCCTGATGGCTCAAAGACTGAACTTAAAAATCTCAAGGCCGGAGAGTATCACTCGGTGGTGAAACCATGAAATTGATAAATCTTAAAGATCCGCGAATTCCTATTCTGATTTTCTTGTTAAGCTTTGTCGCTTACGCTTTGCAGTCCCCGGGTTTTGTCAGAACTCCTTGGCAGTTTGCCGGGTCTTTACTGACATCCCTGGCGGTAGACTATGCATTGATTCGAATTTACAAAAAGACCAACTTCTTTCCGCTAAGCGGTTTGATTTCCTCGTTGGGATTCTTTTTGCTTTTGGATAGTCCTTACGTTTGGCCCTATATCGTGGGTGCCGCGTTGATGAATCTTTCCAAACACTTCCTAACAGCCTACGGTCGCCACATTTTTAATCCTAACAATTTCGGTCTGGTGGTTATGGTGTTTTGCTTTCCGCTGGCGGCGACAACAACGGCGGGGCGATGGGGAGGCGGAACAGAGCTTGCGTTTATATTGATTGCTCTGGGCTTTTTCGCTGCCTATCGGGCGCAGCGCTGGATTCTGTCCGTAACCTACATTTCTGTTTTTTTCCTGGGAGCTGTATTACGTGCACAAATTTTAAAGTTAAGTCTGGCACCTTTGCTGGCACCTATGACCGGGGCCGCTTTTATCCTGATTGCTTTTTATATGATGACGGATCCCGCGACCTCGCCCAAAAGTAAAAGGCTGCAGGTTCTTCAGGGGATATTTATTGCAACACTTGATACCTATCTGCGTATGCAACAGTTTAAGTATGCCCCCTTTGTGACCGTGTTCATTGCCTGTGCCCTTTATTCCAGTCTGCGCTTCCTGGATCAACCCAGAAAGAAACTTGTGACGTCGTGAAGAAACTGATCGTACGATTTCTTCATCCAGCCGTTTTCTTATTCCTTCTTTTTGCTGGGAAGGTGGATGGCTCTTTTTGGCCTGGTACAGTGCTGGCGTTTTTCCTGTTTTACGTTTTCGGTCTTGAAATAGGCATGCATCGCTATTATTCCCACAGAAGTTTTCAGATGGCTTCGTGGAAAGCCGCTTTAATTACGGTACTTGCGATGGGAGCGGGAACAGGAAGTCCCATGGTGTGGGCGGGTCGTCATCGTAAACATCATGAAAAGGCAGATACCTTTGAGGATCCGCATTCTCCCGAGCATCTGGGCTTTTTTCGCGTTCTGACCCTGACCGTGTTTGGAAGCAAAATTGAAAGTCGTTATGTTCGGGACTTTATTAAAGATAATCGCCAGCATTTTTTGCATCGTCATTATACAGAGATTTTAACAGTTTCTGTTTTGTTGTGGGCGGTCTTGGAGCCAAATAGCTGTGCGTTGCTTTATTGTCTGCCGGTGGAGTTGGCACGTCTGGCCTCGGGTGCGATCAATGCCTTTGCCCATTCTCCCAAATGGGGAAGTGCCCAATATGAAAGAAACGATGCCAGTCGAAACCTATCTGGCTTTTTTGGAAATGCATTCGGAATTGGATTGCATCACAATCATCACGAAAGACCCCACCATTACCGGCAGAATCATCGTGATCAGGAATCTGATTTAAGCGGCTGGATTATAGAAAAACTATTGAAAGCCAAATAGATAAGCAAAATACTCCAGCGGGGAGGCCGTGGCGCCCGTATTATGCAGGGTTAAGAATCCATACATCAATACGGGAGTTAAAAACAAACTCGCCACGAATATTCTTAGAATGCCAAAGACTCGGGGCACAGAATTTCTCTTGTTCGGTCTAAGAAATAACATCGTCACAGAGAAAAAGACCACCAGGCACAGATAGACTGAGCGGTTGATCAGAACATGGTACAGGCTGGTGCCAGAAATGGTGATGTCACGATTGATGATATACATTAAACCAAACAAAGGCACGCTGACCGAGATGGCACAGGCGGTGCGTAGCTTACGATGTTTAATAAAAGAAAAACTTTTAATAAGAGGGCGGTAAAACAAAATCAAAATCAGGCGGTTTAAGTAATGCATGATTTTAGACCAGCTTTCCGCAAGCTTCGCATCAGTAAAGACCACGGCACCCAGTGGAAGTTGATAACCACTTAATCGCGCAAAGCCCACGGCCGTATTGGCAATCCCTGCGGTTTTAATAAACATCCAGTAAAGTTTGGCGATTAAAGAAGCCCAGCGCATGGGTACCGACATCTCAGCGTGAATGAAGTCCGTCATTTTAACTGGAAAGTTCATGATAGCAAGATGTTCTGTCAGATCAGCAATCCACAAACACAGAATCCCGCTTCCAAGAATCAGTAATGAACGTCTTGTAGATCGGTCATCTTCTGAAAGGTCAGAGTACACTGAACTGAGCTCCTGGGAACCGGCCCCGATCGGAAGGCCACCAAAAAGTTTTACGTTCCAAGCAGGGCTTGAAAGAATACTTTCGGAGATAAGATTTCTGCTTGCAGGAAGAATTGAGATCCACAAGAACGGCCACAGGAGCCATTGCAGGTTCATCGCCAAAGGCGCAGCATCACTCCGCACGAGGTAAATCACACTTTCAAACAAGGCAAAAATAAAAAGCACACGTCCCAATTGAGGGCGAACGATTTTTCGCCCTGCCCATAGTATTCCTGCGCCGACCGCCAAAGACAGAGCGTAATAGCCAATCGTGAACGCCATCTCAAATCCGGTGGTGGATTTAGTTACAGCTGCTGGCGCCGCCAGATAAACACAGGCATGACCGAAGGAAGCAACCAGCAAACTTAGGAATTGTTTTTCCTGCCAGAAGAAATAAGAAAAAACCGGAAGTAAAATCCACGGAGAGCTAAGAGCGGAGCCGGGCCACTTGAGAAAAATCAAGATCCATAGGGTGAATGTGCATAGAAAGTAAAGGACACGTCGGCCAAGGCTCATGCCTTAATTAGTAACCCGTTATCCAAGTCACGTAAACTTTATTTCCTGCACGGAGCAACGTGAAAACTGTTTCGCCATTGGTATTTTGCAGGGTCGGTACAAATTTAAAATCCGTCGTGGCCAAAGCGGTCGGGGAAGCTTGGGAAAAGCTGCACATGGTATTCGCAGTACCGCGAACAATCAGCGTGTAAGAGCCGCCGTCATACATGTTTGAAAAAGTGAAAGCACCGCAGTTGGCAGTGGTGTATTGCAGGTTGCCGTTGTCCCAATTTATGGAAGTTGCGGAACCAGCGTTATAGACTTTTGAAAGTACCTGACCTTGAACTTCTATCGTCGCATTTGTCGAAGATGTGGTATTTGCGACCATGCGATCCGCCTTCACGGTGCCGGTGGCGGTAATATTTCCGGAAGCAGTAACGTTGCCGCCACTGACTGCAAGTTGGGAAGTACCGACAGTAAGGCCGTTTGCCGGCAATGCCAAGGCACCCGTCATAGTGTCGCCAGCTTTATTCACCGGTGTAAAACCAAGACCTGTTGTCACATCAGTGGAGGACAAGTTTGTATTACCGACAACGCGGCCTTTTGTATCCACGGTGACTTTGGCATAAGAACCTGCCGTCATCACATCCGGCATACTGACCACGCCCGCAGTCACGCTAAGGCCGGCACCCACTTGCAGAACCCCTTGTACAGTTGTTGATCCCACGGGGAAATCAGTACAAATAAATGAGTCACTAGTGGATGACCAGGATATGTATTGATTGGTTAAGCAGCTTGTTGAAGGCCAAGGGCTCAGGAAAGTACTGTTCACTAAATCAGTGTAGCGGATTTTAGTGATATCCCATATTTTTGTAGAATCATTCCAGCGCAGCGCCTGACCGGTCACAGTGCCCGAACCAATTGCAATATTTGGCGTATTGTACGTGCCGTATTTCACCAACGGTGAAATGGCCGTCAATCCCACCATCACGTTTGGTGAAAGTACTGAATCCAGAATCTGTCCGTTGGAATCAAGTTGCACCAGATTTCCTGCGGCCGTACCTGCATCTAATGTTGCAGAATTTCCCAAACCCAAATTATCCCGGGCATCGGCAGGGCTGGTCAGATCGGCAAGATTAGATCCCGGTTCCAAAGGTACCAAAGTGAAAGCTTCCCACGCAGAACCCGTCCAGCGATAAACCTGGTTGGCTGTCACAGCTGGAAGTGGAGAGTTGTTAATTTGTCCTGGATTTTCGTAATCCGGGAAATTGCCTGCAAGAAGCTGCAGAAATTTTTGATACTCCACATTTGTCATTTCGGATGTATTCACGTCCGGTGAGAAACGCAGTAGCTGTTTTGGTTCGTATCCGCCCACTTGCATGGATTCAACAGTGTAGGGGACGTAAGACAAACTTTGGTATTCCAATGTTTGTACGCCGGAACCATCATTAAAGGAAATAACCAGTTTTCGATTGCCACCTGGAACTGGAGTGTAAGTGGTCGACGTGATGTTCGTGGTCTGAGTTAACGGGTCGTACTCTTCACAAAGAGGAAAGGGGCCTAAAGTCGCTGGCCGGTTTGAGAAGATTTCAGAAAACGCGACACCGCCATCCAACGTCGGATCCGAGCGCACGCCTTTACCGATATCAATCGTAAAGATACCTTTGGAGTTCACCATGTCCAGTGTGTGCAGTTCTTCGTATAAAAGACAGTTCTCGTCTCCAGGAGAGCGGATTTGAACTTTGATTTGAACGTTCTTGGCATTAACTGGGCGACCATCAGGGCGTACGATACGGCCTTGATAGCTCATGCTATTCACGGCGTTCGCAGGTGAGACAATACCCGCCGCCAGTGCCAGAAATAAAAGTAAGGCTGCTACAGTTACGTTCATATATAAGTATTTTCGGTTTAGGAAACGGATAACTTTAGAATTACTTTGAGGTCATATCTTATTCTGATACAGCGGGAACGGCCTGGCTTCGATGAAAATCGGAGATTACATCGTCATCAAAAAGGGTGCCTTGAAAGCTTGTCATAACAGTATAACCGCTCACAGTGCGAGTCGCGATACCGTCATTAAGTGTGCTCATTGATACTTGTGCGTGATAGCCATCTTCAGTAATAACGTTTTGATTGCCACTGGGAGTAAGGCCTATTGCCGTCGGAAATCTATTTAAATCTCCACTGCGGATGGCAACATCCATCGAGCAGCCTGTTGTAAACAGACTCAACGTGGTGAGGAGAATAAATAGGGACGTTCCAGCTCTCATACTCATGTTAAATAAATCGGTCTATTTTCGACTTTTCTAAAGTTCTGGTCTCCCATTTGGACTATAACAAATGCCATAATCATCTGGTGAAATCTTACAGAAAAAAAATCATCATCACATTCGCAGTTATTGTTCTAATCTTGACGGCAGCTTTGATTGGGTTGCGCAGGTATAATGATTTCATTCTGGAAGTGGTCAATCCCTCCCAAGGTGTGGCTTGGAATTGGTGTCCACTGGATGTAGACACGATCCATCAGTTGTTCGATAAAAAAGTCACCAAAGATGCAAATGATCTGGTTCTTTTATGCAATGTCGTGATGGAAAAAGATAATTTGCCCGAGGCAAAATCTATCAAATTTCGTCCTTATTTGATGGCGCGAAATAAAAGTGCTACGACAACGGTGCTGGAAGCCAATGACGATCGCGACATCTTTCGCGTCGACGGGCAGATGTTCAAATCCCGTCGCCTCAATGCAGTTTTAGTACAGACAGGTTTTTAAAAAGCCATAATCCCGATCGTAAAAGACAAACTGTAAACCGAGCTGTGACCGTCCACGTTTCCATCAGAAATAATCACCGGCACTTCGCCAGCCATGCCGATTTCAGTTTGCTGTTTTAATTCCTGATAGGCAAAAGAAAACTCCGTAAACCACACCTGTCCTTTTGCAGTCATATGTAAAGTTCCTAAAGCTCCACCAATCACAGGGCCATCCCATTGAATTCTGTCCACGTTGCCATTATCCACGCGAGTGTGATCACCGTTTAGAAACAACACCGTCGGCGCACGTCCCACAAACAAGCGGCCATAAGGTTGTCCTAATTGATACTGCGTTAAACTTGGTAGCGGAACACGAACTCCGACTGTGAACAATGTGTCCCAAAGAAGATAGTTGCTGACGCGGTTAAATCCCACAGATGAACCCAGTTCAATGGCCCAGTCCTCATCAATGAAATAAGTCACGTCGGTTTTAAGATTCAGTCCCAGGCCGCCATCGTAAGTGCCTTCCTGGTCAGAGAATAAAGCCGTGTGCGCTCCGACGCCTGCAAAAAGATGCATTCCTTTTGTCCAATTATAGGGAAAGAAATCACTGGCCATGGCTGAGCTTGAGAAAATTAGGAAAAGAAGAAAGGCAGTAAAGGATTTCATATTAAAACCCCCAGGTAACAGTCATGCCCATTGATTTCGAATCAATAAGTGGAACCGCGCTGATGTCTTTGTTGTCGGAATTAAGCAACTCAAAAGGATTTAGAATGTATCCCACCACATGTGCGACTTTTGATTCCCGCTCTAAGAAATAGCGGCTGGCCCGTTCGGTACCCATCCCCAGTAGTGTCCCGTATATAGGTGTTTGATACATATCCTGAATGCTGGGGCGTTCGGTGAAGGTCTCGATGGCAAATTCAAAAGCTAAAGACGACAGGATCGTCCATTGAAAGGCTTCCACTTCGCTGTATCCGCGCGAGCGATAATAAAGATAATAGTAATTTCCGGAGATCGCGTGCTTTACGATGTTGTAGTCAAAGCTGTCTTTGTCGAATTCAGGGCGAAGCGGGTAGCTGACGAAATTTTGCCAGGAGCCGTGTTCCTGAATCGTTTCGTGCTGAGTGACCAGATACACCGCCCACTGAGCGCCGTACATAATCGCAAAGTTGATAGCTAATTCGCTGGCTGTGCGTTGGGGAGGAGGTGGGTGAAGTTTTTGGTGAAGCTCACGCAGCTCTGCAACTTCGGCAGCGATTTGTTCCTCCAAAACCTTTTGCCGTTCTTTGAGCTCATCCAATTCCTGCAGGTGAGCTGGCAATTGACTGGCGATCACTGGACTGTTTGGCACTTGGGCCCAGAGGGATAAAGGAAAAACTAGAATCAGAAGTGTTTTAAGAGCTGTATTCATAAGTCAGATACTTTCTGTATCTAACTTATCGTCATTATAGATTGTAACGGCAGAGGACGAATACAGGAATCATTGTTCCAAATGTGCAACAATGATTCCAGATCTAAATTAAGTAAGTCGGCGACGGGATTTGGATGCTAATAGCTTCTTCACGAAGCCATCATCGTCTTCGTCAAAGATATCCCCGATGATTTCTTCAAAGATGTTTTCCATTGTGACCAGACCCACGATATTGGCGCGCTCGTAAATGATCGCCATATGGGATTTTTGCTGCTGCATCTGCATTAAGATACGGAACAAAGGTTCAAAGGCCTTAAACTTAAGAACCGGACGAATCAAAGTCTGCCAGTCCAGGTTCTTATATTTGCGCGCAGTGAAGAACTCTTTCGAGTTAATCAGTCCCACGATTTCCCCGTCGTGCATGACAGGAATACGGGTGTGGCCGGAGTTCACGATAATCGTCTCGACGTCTTCGATAGCATCGTCACGGCGAACAAAAACCACTTCCTCCCAAGGAACCATGATATCCCGGGCCAGCATCTTATCGGCGCTTACCAGGTTCATAACATACTGCTTGGTATGGTGGGGAAGATCCTCAATTTCGATTTCGTGATCAGCCGCCCCGTGGGTTTGGGAGTGGCCAAAGATTTTCAAAATCAAGTGAGTGGATCTTTCCAAAATATAGACGAACAACGACAAAAACTTTTCGCTGATTGCCAACCCGCGCGCACTCCACAAAGCAATGCTCAGGGAATTTCTTAAAGCCAAGGTCTTGGGAACCAATTCGCCCACAACAACGCTTAAATAAGTCAGTGGCAAAACCACGGAGGCAATCGCAATGGCGTCTGCCGTGCTTGGCGATACCTTAAACAGGTCAATATAAAGCGGGGAGAGAGCTTCCTCTGCGCCAGCACCACCCACCGCCGCAGCAATTGCTCCGACGACAGTGATACCAATCTGAATGACAGAAAGAGTGCGCTCGGGATTTGCTTTCAGTTTTAACAAAATTCTTGCGCGGCTGTCTTTACTAGCGATTTTTTGCAGCTGTACTTTACGTACGGTTACAAAAGCCATTTCAGCACCGGATAGAAGCATGTTAACGAAAAGACAAAGAAGGACGACAATCAGCTCAGTCATTTAAACCTCCCAAGCGGAAGGATGAAGAGCTATTCATTGGGGACATGGGTAAGGGATCAGGATTCATAGGAGGACAACTTAACAAATAAAGAACTCGATTTAAAGGTTAAACCGAGTTCGGATTGTTGGATTTCTGTTAGTTATATAGATCGGAGTATGAAATTGAATGAGCGCATCATGGAACTAAATGCCTGACGCTTATTGATGAAGCCCAGGTATGAAAAGTTTCTAACTAATGGCAAATCCAGCTCTTCTTCGCTGTGTCCTGTGTAAATCACCACAGGTATTGTCTTTTTGATCTTATTAACTTTCTTTTCAGTTAGCAGTCGGTCCATTAACAAAAGTGTGTCGCGACCACCCATTTGGGGCA
The DNA here is from genome assembly GCF_047306075.1 of Bdellovibrio sp. HCB274. Lineage (GTDB taxonomy): Bacteria > Bdellovibrionota > Bdellovibrionia > Bdellovibrionales > Bdellovibrionaceae > Bdellovibrio. Next base: position 2,114,448 of record NZ_CP178623.1, on the reverse strand, counting down.
TCTGCCAATCCAACACAACAAGGTCATAGGGTTTGCTTGCCAGCAGCGGAATTGCATCCTGACCGTCAAAAGCCATTGTGACGTCGCACTTATAATGATCCAGAATATGTGACATCAGCTTCACAGAATCCAGGCTGTCATCAATGACCAGCACCCGAGGTATGCGTTGTTTCTCTAAAGCCGTTGAGGACGTGGTATCTAACACCATAGCGATCTCCTGTCTAAGTCTTACTTTCCCCATTTGAACCGAAGTAAAACTGAGAATCTTCTAAAAGAAGGTGTCTGACGGGATCTTAATAAACTGGCTGTCGAAACACAGAGTAGTCTCTGATTTCGACAGCCTTAAGGCTTAAGGAATGTGAATGAAATGCTGAGTTATTACGCAAGTTCCTTGCGCGTCTGCTCGGAAACCACAGTCTCGCGAACCACAACCACCTTGATTTGCCCAGGGTAGTTACACTCTTCTTCGATCTTCGCTGCGATTTTTTTAGACAGATCCAAGGCGTGCATGTCGTCGATTTTTTTGCCGTTCACAAGGACACGACACTCACGACCACCACTTAAAACAAAACAGTCTGTAACACCAGGGAAGCTGCGGGCGATATCCTGAAGTTCAGAAACTTTTTGATTGTAAGACTCAATCGTCGAGCGACGCGCACCCGGACGAGCACCAGAAACTGCATCGGCTGCGATAACCAGGAACGCATGATCAGTGGAAGGCTGCTCATCAAAGTGATGGGCCTTAACGGCGTGAACGACGTCAGGCGCTTCACCGCGAGCCGCGATAAAGTCAGCACCAATCACCGCATGTCCACCTTCTTGAACGTGGTCCATGGATTTACCAATATCGTGGAGCATGCCCACACGGCGGGCTTTCTTGATATCAATACCGAGCTCTGCTGCCATCAAGCCAGCCAGCCAGCCCACTTCACCACAGTGAAAATATTGGTTCTGCGTGAAAGAGTAACGATAGCGCAAAGAACCCATCATCTGGCGAATCTCTGCGTTCAGGCCTTCTAGTTTCAGCTCTTTTGCCAAAGCATCGCCATCGTGCTTGATGTTTTTGAAAAGTTCTTTCTTCTGGTTTTCTGCAATTTTCTTGATGAACTCCGGCGTGATACTTTTCTTTTCTTTAAAGATTCTTTCCAGTGTTCTGCGAGTCAGTTCGCGGCGAACCGGATCGAAGCCGGCAACGCCGACCATTTCCATGTCTTGCTCCACGATGATGTCGCAACCACAGCTGTCCTGAACAGCTTTGATGTTAGCCCCTGCGGGATCAACAAACAGTTTGCGCGCGTGGGCATCCGGGAAGTTCACAGCGCCGATTCCGCGTTCAGCACAATAAGGGCGTGCGAAACGGTCAATGACCAGCGCCAGAATTTTTTTAGCGCGAGTCTCGGCGTGCTCTTTCACGTCTTCTTCGTGTTCCTGGGCCAGGCGAGCAGCTCTGCGAACTGCTTCCTCTTCCATTTTGGTTTTCAGTTCAGTTTTGAAATCTTCGGCAGAAGTTCCCAGTTTTGCAGTCAGCTTTTGTACAAACTCACCATTCAAAACCTTTTGCTGATCCTTGATTTTACCAAGTTCTGCTTCCTGACCTTTTAAAACCTGTTCCTGGGCTTTCACGTCAGCTTCACGTTCCTGAAGTTTCTTTTTCTCTTCCTGAACAATGGAATCCGCTTTGGCTTTTTTCTCGTTTGCGACCTCTTGCAAATCTTCAATGCGACCTTCGGACTTGAGCATGTCAGGTTCCACTTTGGTCCACATTTCCATTTCGATTTCTTGAATGCGCTCTTTTTGCTCAAGCTCTTTCAGCTCGATCGCTTCCTTCGCTTCATCGACGATTTCCTGGGCTTCTTCACGAGCCAGACGAAGAGTGCGTGCGACATTCAACTTGTGCAAGGCCCAACCCAAAACTCCACCGGCGATAATTCCAACCAGGGCTGTAGCAATCAATGCAGTCATAAATACTCCTAACCCTCTAAGTTTACTGCCCATAATGAAATAACGCAAATTTTCAGAGGGTTTACTTCGTGTGTTATTCGTTCTACACTTTGCGCAGGGAGGCAAAAGTATGGGACAAATGGAAACGAAAACGCGCTGGACAGGTGGACTGGGATTTGAGGCCGAGTCACGTGGCTTGAAGTTCATGATGGATTCGCGGGCAGAGGCGGGTGGCCAAAACCTGGGTCCCACGCCTAAAGAAGTGCTCTTGGCCTCCATCTGTGCCTGTTCCGGAATGGACGTGGTTTCCATTCTTAAAAAAATGCGCCTGGATCTGCAATCCTGTGATGTGGATGCGCAAACCGAGACAACTGAAACTCATCCGGCGATTTTCACTCTGGTGCGTGCTCAATATTTAATCAAAGGCTCGAACATTAAGCCAGAGCAAGCCATCAAAGCAGTCACACTTTCCATGACCAAGTACTGTGGAGTCACGGCCATGGTGTGCCCGACGTCGCCGGTGCAATATGAAGTTTTCCTGAATGGCGAAAAGATTTATGATGGAAAAGCAGATTTCACAGTGAAGGAAGACGCTGCCAAATGATCATTGATGTAACGCAGTTTTATCATGAATTTGATTTCACCTATGCTCGCTCCCGCGGGCCGGGCGGTCAGAATGTGAATCGCACCAATTCGGCGGCGATTTTGCGATGGAATTTGCGTGACAGTCAGATGTTACCTGAAAACATTAAGGATAGATTGCTGACGAAGCTGGCTTCGCAGCTTACTGATGATGGTGATATTCTGATTCGTAGTGAAGAATTTCGCGATCAGGATCAAAATCGTTCCGCCTGTCTTAAAAAGTTGCAGGCGTTGGTGCAAAAAGCCCTTTTTGTGCCTAAGAAGCGTATTGCCACCAAACCTTCCCGCAGCTCTGTGCGCAAAAGACTTGATACCAAAAAACGCCACTCAGAAGTGAAGGCGGGTCGCAAAAAAGTTTCGACTTAAAAAACTGTGCGGCTCGGCACGGTCCTTTTTGTTGACGTTATTTAAAAAGCGCCGATAATTCTTTCATATGGCAGCAATCGGCAGAATCATCAAAACAATCTTGTTCCTTGTAATCATTGGCGGTCTTTTGTGGATCGTACTTGCAAACTACAGCGTGATTTTTTCAAAAACTGTGATCGGTGAAGTTATCAATGTTGAACGCGTTGAACTTCCAGTGGCCTTGATTGCCAGATCCGGTGGCGAATTGAATGAAAAAGTTTTTTCGTTCGCAATCAGCATCAAAGACACCACAACTAACGAAATTTTCGCAGCCACTTCTGAAGATCGCCAGTGGGCGATCGTGCAAAAGGGCCAATGTGCTGAGGCGGTGTATCTGCCTTATCCACCTTGGGAGCTGAAAAAACGCGGCACCTATTTCGGGGCTCGTTTGGTTCGTTTATCTGAATGCGCAAAATAAGCATCTAGGATCGTTATGCATGAGATACTTCTTCTTGTAACAGCCATTGGAGCGGGCTTCCTGGGAGCCCTTCTTGGTTTGGGTGGGGGTATCATCATAGTCCCTGTTCTTACTCTGGTTTATCACATCGATATTCGCTACGCGATTGCCGCCAGTCTTATTTCCATCGTTGCCACTTCATCCGGTGCAGCCGCAAGTTACCTTAAAGATTCATTAACAAATTTACGTCTGGCGGTTTTTTTGGAAATCGGCACGGTGAGTGGCGCTATCGTGGGCTTTTTGATTTCCTCGTATGTTAAAGCGCAATTTCTATTTTTATTGTTCGGCACCTTCCTGCTTTTTTCAGCATTGATGATGCTAAGAAAACGTCACGAGCACTACTCTGCCAGCAATCACCCTTGGGCTGATAAATTAAAATTAGACGGTGGCTTTCCTGAAGGGGAGCAGTGGAAAACCTATAAGGTGGAAAAAGTTCCGCTGGGTTTGTTTGCGATGTTTGGTGCAGGCGTTTTATCGGCCTTGTTAGGGATCGGAAGCGGAATCTTTAAAGTGCTCGCTATGGACGGGGCGATGAAACTTCCGATCAAGGTTTCGTCGGCCACTTCGAATTTTATGATTGGTGTAACGGCTGCCGCCAGTGCCGGAGCATTCTTATTAAAAGGCGATGTCCGACCTGAAATTGCAGCACCCGTGGCAGTCGGAATTATCATAGGCTCCATGCTGGGAGCAAAAGCCATGGTCAAGATGCCAGCGGCAGTGATTCGTAAAATCTTTGTCGTTGTGTTGTCGATAGTTTCCGTGCAAATGATCATGAAAGGGTTGAAGTAATGCAGGCTCAATCTCAACAAGATCAAATTCTTCATGATCTGGAACTTAGAATCAGCAAAATGCTTCGCAGTGGTGTTTACGTTGCGGGAATGCTGATGACCATCGGTTGGCTATGGGGTTGGTTCAAGCACGGTGATACTCTTTCAAGTTTCAGCCGTTATGAATCCAAGTCGCTGTATGAAACTCTGAATTGGGCCGTGATCACACACGATCAACCACTGATCATCGGCTTTGCCGGATTGGCAGTGTTAGTATCATTGCCAATTATTCGTGTGTTCCTCACGGGCGTCCTTTTCATCAAACAAAAAGACTATATCCTGGCTGTTATGGCCTTCGCGGTTTTCACCTGTCTAATCGCTTCTTTTTTACTGGGAATTGAGCTTTAAATTCTGGATGGCCTCAAATAGGAAACCCCCGGTTGCAAAAGTTCTTCCTTTGTTGAACTTGAATCGGGGGTCTATGGGATCAGCCGGTAGAATAAGATGTTCAGAGGGAATGAGAACTTGGGATCAGATCTTATTCAAAGGGGCTGTCCGTCTAAGTATATTGAACACCTCACTTGGCAAAATGTCAAAATAGTCGGGGGCTCACTTAAAAATGCTGGCCCTTCTCTGGGCTCGGGTCTTAAGATTAAAGGCATGAATACAAAGATTTTCAAATTCAACGCGTTCCTGGCGATCTATGGTCTTTTAAAAATTCCTCTATTGGTTTTCATCGGACCAAAAGTGGTAGAGATGACGGATAAAAAATTCGTGATCAAGATTCCATTGGGCTATCGCACGAAAAACCATCTGAACTCGATGTACTTTGGTGCCTTGGGCGTAGGGGCAGAGCTTTCCATCGCGGCACCAGCGGTGCAGGTGATTGCGGAAAGCAAACAAAAGATCGACTTCATTTTCAAAGACTTCACCGCTCAGTACGGAAAACGCGCTGACGGTGATGTGCACTTTGTTTGTGACGAAGTTGAATCGGTGGTGGCTTTGATTAACGAAGCTAAAACCAATCCAGCCCGTATCGAAAGAAAAATGAAGGGTTACGCGATTGTCCCAAGCAAAAGCGATGAACCAGTCATGACTTACGAGCTGACTTTGTCAGTTAGAAATCGCTCCATTAAATCATAAGATTCACGGAGTTACTGATGTTGAATCAAATCTTAATTGCCCTGGGTATCGGTATTGTTGCGGGAACTTTGGATATTCTTCCGATGCTAAAGGATGCGAAAACCAAGCCGCCACAGTATCGCTATTCCATCATGTCGGTATTCGCAACTTGGATTTTATTGGGCCTGGTTATTCCGTTTGTCTCGTGGGATATTCAGCCGTGGTTAAAAGGTTTCATTATCGGTTTCGTTGGCATGGTACCAACCATGATCCATGCCTACAGCCGCCTGCAAAGCTTGCCTATCGCTCTGCGCATTTTGGTTCATGGTGGAGTGCTGGGCACACTTGTCAGCGTTGCCGCTGATGTGCTTTTCAAACAGCTTGTCTAATCGGTTTCCCACTTAAAGACAGGCGCGGATTATTCCGCGCCGAATTGATTAAGCTTTTTCACACTCGCTTCGTATTCTGAGATCAGTTTTTGATAGATCTCGCGCACAGTCAGAATTTCTTCCACCAACCCAACAGATTGCCCTGCGGTCCAAACAGTTTTCCAAGTGGGCTTAACTGCTGCTTCTTCCAGTGATTTCATCCCCATCAAGTGAATCAATGGCACCATGTACTTCTTGGTCAGCTTGTGGTCTTTTAAAACTTTCATCGCCCAAGGTAAGTCCGTACCTAATTTTTGCACATAAGGAGTGTTGATCACCGCGGCGGGAGTTCCGGAAACCCGTGTGGTCATGACGATATCTTCAGGTGTGGATTTGATAATGGCGTCCTTGTAGGCTTTATCCACGTTGGCTTCACGGCTGGCGATAAAACGAGTACCGACGCTCACTCCGTCTGCGCCTAGTGCCAGGCAGGCAGCGATCATCGAGCCGTGGGAAATGCCACCGGCCGCCACAATTGGAATTTGAAGGCGTGTTTTAAGCCACGGAATTAGAACCAGGGGAGAGATTGGTCCCGCGTGGCCACCAGCTCCCGCGCCCACTGCAATCACGCCATCAGCTCCCAGATCCTGACATTTTAAAGCGTGTTCAAGATTGGTTACGTCGCAAAAAACTTTCGCGCCGTTTTTGTGCGCTTCTTCGATAACTTTCTTAGGATTACCCAAAGAAGTGATGAACAAGTTCACCCCGTGATCCAACGCGATTTTCAAATCATCATTTTGACGGGTGTTGGATTTATTCACGATGATGTTAATGCCGATGGGCTTTTTGGTTTTTTCGCGCATTTCTTTTAAGGCCGCCGCATAGTTTTCCAAGGGGCGATAGTTCAATGCCGGAAATGTACCGATTCCACCAGCCTCGCTGGCTTGGGAAACGATCTCAGCATTACTCACCAAAAACATCGGTGCAGCAATAATTGGATAGTCGATGCCCATCAGTTCGGTGAATGGTGTCTTGATTTTTTTAAGCATGTTTTGCTACCTCAGTATGGTGTGAGTGATAAATTCCTTTAGGTCCGGAGGATAAAAAACTAACTACGCAGGCAATGGCGCAGAAAACAGCGCCTTGAGTTCCGAAAAGTTCCATGGCCATCACGGTACACGCAAGTGGTGTCATGGCCGCCCCGGCAAAGACCGCAACAAAACCCATACCCGTCAAAAGGGAAAGTGGCAGTGGTAAAAACCAAGCTAGAGCATTTCCTAAAGTTGCACCGATAAAAAATAACGGTGTAACTTCGCCACCTTTAAATCCCGAGCCCAGAGTGATTGCGGTGAATAGGATTTTTAAAACAAAATCATAGGGCGCCACATGCTGCTGAAAGCTTTCCACAATAACCGGAAGGCCCAATCCTAAATAGCGATCCGTCTGCATCAAAGCAGCCAGTACGATTACCAGTATCCCGCCGACAAAAGTGCGCACTAAAGGATTGGTAATCGCATTTTTAAAAAGTCGAATCACATGATGCAGACTCTTGATGAAAAAGCGTGCGCAAAGGCCGAATGCGATGCCCGCTAGAATTGCGTAACCGATATTCATCATGCTTAGCGCAGCGGTATCAGAAATTTTATAAACTGTATGATGAATTCCCCAAAGCGAGCAGACCCGATCAGCAATGATTGCAGCTGCAAAGCAGGGAAGAACCGCGGCATAACGAATTCTTCTTAAAGAAAGGACCTCTAGGCCAAAGATCGCGCCAGCAAGGGGAGTACCAAAAACAGAAGCAAATCCCGCCGAGATACCCGCCATCAAAAGAAGCTTTCGCTCGCTATTATCAAATTTAAACAAATGAGTTAATTGATCTGAAATTGAAGCACCCATTTGCACAGCCGTGCCCTCGCGTCCTGCCGAGCCACCAAACAAATGAGTCGCAAGTGTCCCAAACAAAACCAAAGGCGCCATTCTTAAAGGCACCACTTGTTTGGGGCTGTGAATTTCATCCAGGATCAGAATGTTTCCGGCTTCAGTGCCTTTCCCATGGCGGTGGTAAAGCCAGGCAATCAATATACCGGCAACAGGAAGCAGAAATAAAAGCCAGGGATTTTCAACGCGGGTGCGGGTGACAAAGTCCAAGGAGGCAAGGAAGCCCGCAGAGGCAGTTCCGGCAAGAAGGCCGATAACGATGGAGATGGCGGACCATCGGAACGCGAACTTAAGCAAAAAAAATCCTCCTCGATACCATTCAGCATACGAGGAGGATTTAGAAGGGCAAGAACTTTCTCTATCCCTTATGTTTTCAAATAACGACTGATCAAAGTATACACTTCTTTCTTGATCTCGTTTTCCCGCTCAGGGGACTGCGGACCCAGAAGACTTAATTGCAGGATGTTATTGAAGCTGCTCACGATGAACAGTGCAATCATCTCGCGATCACGTCCTGGAATCTGTGGCATATGCTGCAGAACCGCTTTTTGATAATGTTCAAAGAACACACGGCGAGTTTCCCAGTAATCCAACATGCCCTGAACACCTTGAAGAGCTGTTCTTAAAGGACGGTTGTCGTGGAAACGGGCGAAACCAATATCAATAAACGCGTGGATTTTAGCATCCAGGTCTGTTGTTGTCAGTTTTGCCAGGTTCTCTTCAATATATACCAAATCTTTTTGCAAAAGATCATCAATCACCGCAGCGACGATGGCTTCTTTGTTGGCAAAGAATTGATAAAGCGAACCGATACTTACTCCCGCCATCTCTGCAATCTTATCCGTAGTGATTGCATGATACGGTTCCTGCACTAAAAGTCTCGCACAGGATTCTACGATGCTCGCCACAGTTTCTTTAGAGCGTTTTTGCACCGGAATTTTAAGCATATACTTTTTGTCCGGATTGTTGTGGCTGATTGGACTTGCACCCATGATTTCCTCCTTGTTGAGGTTTATTAACTAAGCTCGTGTTCATATTCGGTCATACCGGTTTGATATTCAATACTAGTTGGTTAAGTATCATTTAGCGGTACCAAGGATTTGCCAAGGGGTACATGTGAGAAATTTTTCTGAACCATTGTCTTATTCTGAAACTAGACCTAAAAGCTCTTTGTTTATTACTTGGTCGCAATAAAACCATCTAAAAAACGCTCTTTTCCGAATTTTTTACGGATATTTCCGCAAAAACTTAGTCAAAATTCCACGAGTTTCCATGGGATTAAGTTAGGTGCCTTCTTACTTTTCTGTAATATACAGAGTAGGTTGAGTGAGTGTGCACAGTGAGAACACAGTCCTTCATCACGCCGAGTCATTGAGCAAACGAGGTCAGGCCTCACATTTACATAAATGTGAAAAGTATGATCCTGGTCATTCGTAAAATTGAATTTTCGTATGATAATAGGCTATGCTCTCTAGGAGGTAATTCCATGGGCGGTAATGTGAAACTAAGCGTGTGTGTTCGAAATGGCAGCAATGAAGTTTTGGAGCAAAATGATCTATCCAAAGCGACGTGCGGAGACCGTGTAGGTTCCGTTTGTCAGAATGCGGTTTGCGCGGATATGTGCAAACAGGTCGCAGAACTTTCTCCCCTGCAAGAAGGGATGAACCTTTTTAAAAATCAAAACATTGATGGTCATTATGTCGATGTGATGATGGTTAAGAATGGCGAAAACATTACGACGATTCTTCATCCGCTGTCCCAGGGTGCGGATAAGGTCGATAAGCAGGCCGAGTTTTTAATCGGTCGCGGTTTGACTCCAAGTGAAGTTCGCATCATCCAAATGGTAATGAGCGGTCAAACGAATCAGCAGATTGCCGAGCAGCTTTTTATTTCAAAAGCCACTCTGAAAACTCATTTGAACAACGCCTATAAGAAACTCCCAGCGGGCATGCGCCCCCAATCAGGACGTGTCGGCTAAGGAGCTGGCGTGTCCATAAAACGATCCTCGGGGCGATCGTAAAAGTGTCGGGTGATAACATACACCGGGCAGGAAGCTTTACGAACCACATTGCGCGTGAAGCTTCCCAAGATCGCCGAACTCATCGGTCCACTCTGGGCCTCCATCACAATCAATCCCGTATTCATTTGCGAAGCCGCTTCCAGGATTGCCTCATCCACAGACTTATACGAACTATCGATCTGGTATTGGGCGGTGACGCCTTCATTATGAGCCCAGGTCACCCAATGGTGAGCGCGTGAGGATTGATGCTCAATCTGCTGCTCGACGATTTGTTCGAGCGTCAGCATCTTGCCTTTGAAATTATAAATTTTTGGACGTGTGTCCATCTCAAAAAGACTTTCAATAGGGCGGGCTATGCAGTGAAAAAGAGTTACTTCGGCATTTAATTTTTTTGCCAGATCCAGCACCTGGCGGAAGTTCTCTTTGGAGTGATCGCCGAACTCAGTCGGAAATAAAATGTTCGTGATGGGCTTGGCAGTCGCTTGAGATCCTACCACCATCACCGGTACATCGGACTCCAGCAGCAGGCTTTCCGCAAAGCTCCCCAGAAGAAACCTCTGAAAACCCTGGCGCCCGTGATTTCCCACCACAATCATCTGGGCTTTGATTCGATCAGCGAAGTTGGTCAAAGTCTCGGCCGCACCGGCATGAGATTGGGAGGCGTGAGGGATCACCTTGGGTTCCAGCAGGAAAGGCAGGTGATAGTCTTCAAGAACCTCTTTAAACAAAGCCTCGGCGGTTCTGGAGTGATCTGTCACCCAGGTTGGCACTTCGTAGCTGGGAAGGACGATCTCGTTTTCTCGCAGCAAATAGACGGGTAAAATGTCCGCCCCCGTGCGCTCGTGCAGACGAGTCAGATAGGTGGCCATTTTTAGATTTAGTTCTTTGTTGTCTTCAAAGGCATCCATGGCCCAGATAATTGTCATACCGTCCTCCTGCAGCTGATTTTCGCGCGCGCTTATCTCTATTGCGCCCGAAAATCCCTATCGACGGCAAGACCAGCCCGAATCATCTTGTGAGGATACAAAAAAGGCCCACCAGAGGTGAGCCTTTAAAGCTTTTAGTTTGTAGCCGGATCGCCCGCGCCCAGAGTCGTGCCCTGTTCTTTGGCAGCTTCCTGCTCTTTTTTCAGGATGTACTTTTTCGTCGCTTCCGGAAGTTCATTCCACATGCGAAGTGAAAGGAACAAGCCCATGAAGGCGAAAGGCAAAAGGAACAATGGCCAGTAGTGCCAGCTTTTCACTGACAAGTAACCGATCGCCAAAGACTGGATACCTGAACCCAGGTACACGCAACCATCAACGATACCAGATGCTGTGGCAGTCATTTTCTTACCACCAAAGTCAGCCGCCGCTGTACCAGACATCAGGGAGTGAACCCCGATAACAGCCAGTGTGATCATAATCGCCGCACCACCCACGATGTTTGGTTCTTTAGTCAGGAACACTGACATCAGGATCAAAAGCACGATCATCAACGCATTGTTGATCGCAGCCGGAGGACCACGTCGGGATTGGAAGACACGGTCAGAAAGCATTCCGGCCATGAAGCCACCCAGGATACCGGTCAAGCACAGTAGCAAGCCCCAGTTTTTAATAAAGAACTGAGAGGCGTTATAGAAACCCTCATCGATGCCTTTCATCTCGTGCGCAAACACCAGATACCATTGCATGATACCGTTACGAAGAACGCCGGAAGTAAAGTCCACCAAGGCGATCGTGTACATGATAGGGCTGGAGAATACTTTTTTAAGAACCACTTTCATCGTGATCTTAAGATTTTCGTCGTCGTCAGAAGAAGCGTCCGCTGTATCGAACTCACCAAAGTTTGCTTCCTTCGGAGAATCCTTCAAAAGAACCATGTCAATCAAAGCCCAGCAGATCAATAGGAATGCCGGGATCGTAAACACCAACCAAGTGGCGTTAGTCACACCTGTGTCGATAGCAAAGATGTGCTGGATGAAGCTTTGGAAAGCCGTCATCTGGCCTTCAATGTGAAGCTTGGAAGCCTCAACGATCGCCTGACCCCAGTCGAAGGCAAAGTACACACCGAAAGAAATCAGCGTACCGAAGATCGCGCCGAAGACACCGCGCTCACGCACGTGGAACCAGTAGGCTTTAACTTTGATGATGGAAACGGCACCGTAAGATTGGAAGAACATGTTCAGGGCGAACAGGATCGAGAACGCCACGACCATGTTTGTTTTCAAACGACCCATTAGGTAAAGGTACGTTGCTCCACCCATTAGTAAGTTCATCAAAGAAGAACCCAGGGTTGCGATGATGATCCCTTTTTTACCGCCGATTTTATCGACGATGGGACCATTGATTAGGAAAGAAAGACCGTAAGTGATGGTACCTGCTGCAAAGATGATCCCGAATTGTTCTTTGGTCATCATGTCGCCCAGGGCGTTTTTGGAAACGTTCAGATTGTAACGTCCCATATAGAGGAAGGCATAAGACATGCCCAGAGGGAACCAGTTGATAAAGCGACGGATCATAAACTTGCGCGAATGACCCAACGGATTGTTGCTGAAGTAAAGGATGATTACCGCAGCAAGACACAGTCCCACTAGAAACAAAGCCATGGAAGCCTCCAAAATTTTATTTGCGGGGAGAACGTAAGCGATAAAAAAGGAATTTGCAATCGGGGGAGTGCGCTTATTCGCTTCACAATCTTTAGGATTTGGTCAATTTCACTCTCAGATGGCTATAAATTCAGCGCATCACGATATTGGTAGTCAGCCTTCTATTCACATTTGAAATAACACCTGCACATTTTACAGAGAGAGCAGCGCGTTTTTCCCTCTGGGAGCTTCAATTCAGCGCTATTGGAGCTGGTTTTCATCCATAAGCAAAACTTATGGAAGGGACAAATATTATCGTTTTGTGCTTATAGGTCCAGGTTGATAAGTTGTGTATCAGAAGGAGACAACAAGTTTGATTCTCCTCCCTCGGAAGGTCCTTGGACCCCTCTCGAACGCAAGAGAGCCCCGGTCCCACATATTTTGCCGCTTTCGCGGCGTTCGAAGTCCCACCCAAAAATCCCACCTTAAAAAGCCCTCCGAGGGGTTGCGCGCGTACGCATCAAGCCTTGCCGGAAACGCCCTGGGCCATTATTCTCATTTGCATGTCATTTAAGTACTTCCCCCTCTATGAAAAGCAAAAAGATACAACTCAATATCGCAAGATTTCCTCAGATCACGTCAGCGTGCAAAAAATCGGGGAACGCGAAGTTTTAGTGGTTAACCCTGAAGCCCTGGAGCTGATTGCTCAGGAAGCTTTGAGCGATGTGTCGCACTTGCTGCGTTCAGCCCACTTGCAAAAATTGGAAAATATTCTACAGGATCCGGAAGCTTCCGCAAACGATCGCTTTGTAGCGGTGGATCTATTGAAAAATGCGATTATCGCGGCACAAATGGAGTTCCCATCCTGCCAGGATACGGGAACTGCGATTGTGGTGGGTAAAAAAGGTGAATCTGTTTTTACAGGATTTGATGACAAGGAGTTTTTGTCGAAAGGTGTTTATAACACCTACCAAAAACGCAACCTGCGCTATTCGCAAATGGCGCCAGTGACATTCTTTGAAGAGAAAAATACCGGCACCAACTTGCCAGCGCAAATTGATATCTATTCTGAAAAGGGTGACGAGTATCATTTCCTGTTCCTGGCTAAGGGCGGTGGCTCTGCCAATAAATCTTATTTGCATCAAAAAACCAAAGCAGTTTTGAATCCGGAAGGGTTTGAAAAATTCGTGAAGGAAGTTTTGGTGTCTTTAGGGACGGCGGCGTGTCCTCCGTACCATTTGGCGTTCTGTGTGGGTGGTACTTCTGCTGAAGAAACTTTGAAAATAGTTAAATACGCCTCAGCAGGATATCTGGATGGACTTCCGACTTCAGGTTCTGAGGGTGGTCGTGCGTTCCGCGATATCGAAATGGAAAAACAAGTTGAAAAATGGGCTCGCGAATCCGGAATCGGAGCGCAGTTCGGTGGTAAGTATTTCGTGCACGATGTGCGCGTGATCCGCCTGCCTCGTCACGGCGCAAGCTGTCCGATTGGTGTGGGTGTGAGCTGCTCTGCAGACCGTAACATTCGCGGTAAAATCACCAAGGAAGGTATCTTCCTTGAGCAATTGGAACTTCACCCTGAACAATATCTGCCAAATCATCTTCAAGACACGGCAGCTGAAGCAATCAGCATTGATTTGAATCAGCCGATTGAGGAAACTCTAAAAATTCTTTCGTCTTTGAAAGTGGCAACTCGTGTGATGTTAAACGGTCCGATGATCGTAGCCCGCGATATCGCACACTCGAAGCTAAAAGAAAAAGTGGATCGCGGTGAAGGTGTTCCTGACTACTTTAAGCAGTATGCCGTTTACTACGCAGGTCCTGCGAAAACTCCAAAAGGTTATGCATCAGGTTCATTCGGCCCAACGACTTCCGAGCGCATGGATCCATACGTGGATACATTCCAAAGCCTGCGTGGTTCGATGATTATGCTGGGTAAGGGCAATCGCTCTCAGCAAGTGACGGATGCTTGTAAAAAGCACGGTGGTTTCTATCTGGGCTCGATTGGTGGCCCAGCAGCGCGCTTGGGTAAAGAGTGCATCACGAAAGTGGAAGTGCTGGATTTCCCAGAACTCGGCATGGAATCCGTATGGAAAATCGAAGTAAAAGATTTCCCAGCCTTCATCATCGTCGACGACAAAGGCAATGACTTCTTCAAGTCCTTCCTGCGTAAAGTCTAAAAGGTACGGACACACTTTTGGTAGCAGCAATGCATTAAGAAAATTCGGACTTACCAAGAGGTACGGATTTACTTAAACAATAAAAAAGGCAGGATGAGTTCCTGCCTTTTTTATTTTGATGCGCCATTGCTACCAAAAGTGTGTCCGTACCTTTAGGTGTCGTTAGTGAAGAAGCTGGAGCCGTTGCGTTTTAGGTGGTTTAGCAACAACGGGATTGTGCCGTAGGCCAGATTCATGATGACCGGGCCGAATAGCAGGCCTGGGATTCCGAACATGATGACGGCGCCGATGACACAAGTGAAGCCCACGAGTGGATTGATTTTTTGATCACCCATGTTGCCAGCTAGAATTGGCTTAAGAATATTATCAATTGTTCCAGCCAGAGTTGCGACGATGGCCATACCGATGGCAGGACCGATGCGATCACCGATGAAAGCTAAAATTGCCAATAGGAAACCCACGGGCGCCGCGCCAATGATGGGAATGAAGGAAACTACAAAGGTCACGGTCACGACCAACCAGAAGTCGCCCTCGCCGAAAATCAATCCGCCAATGCCGATAAAGAATGCCTGAATCACGCCGATCACGAAAGTTGAAAACAACGTTACAGCACAGGCTTCTTTAGCCACCTTGATTAGATTTTCTGTGAGCTTGTCGTCAACCAGACTATAGCGAATGACGAATTCCTTGATAGGAGCCGCTTTTAATAAAAGCGCATACAAAAATACGACGAAGATAAAGAAGTTAAATAAGATCCCAGGAAGCTGAGTAACCAGGGCAGAAGAAAAAGCCAAAGCCCAATTTCCAACTTTGCCAAATACAGAGGCTATCATTCCTTGGGCAGGAGTTACCAAATCGTATCCGGTCCACTGCGTGGCTTGCTTTAGTAAATTCAAACCAGATTTTTGCAGATTTTGTAGCTGAGTCATCACTGGCGTTGCTGCAAATTCCTGCGGCGAAGCCAAGTGAACACCAATGCGATAAGTTGCCAGCGTCAACGGAAGCCAAACCAATGCCAAGCCCACGATTGTAAGGCACGCCAACGACAACCAGCGCGGAGCCCGGGTTTTTGCGCACATGCGATTTGCAAAATTAATTAATCCCATCGCAAAAATACCGGCAAGAATTAATGGTAAAAGGAAGGGAAGGTTGATGTAGGTAAAAAGACCTGCCATCAGAAGAAGGATTATCCACGTGATCAATTCGGATCGTTCTTTTAAAGCATCAATCATGGATTAGATTAAACTGTGTTTCTTAGATGCATGCAAGAAAAGACACGCAGGAAGCAGCGCCAACGAACTGATGCCTCCCGCAATAAAAACGTACATTAATAATTTATTAAACTACGACTGAGGAAAGGAATTGCACGCCCAATTCTTGTGTGTTGGTCTCTTTATTCCATTTCGACCAGCGCACTTGTCCTTCCAAAGAGACAAAATCGCCTTCTTTGTTTTGATATGTTAAATTCACAAAGTCCTTATGCTCATAAAAAGGCGCTTGAATTTTCATGCAGGAGCCGTGGGGCGAGAGATTTTCAAAGCTTCCGCCCAAAATCGGCTGAAAGCCTTTGTTCTGATTGCCCAATGGCAGTTTTGAGGGGCTTAAAAGACCCTTGGAGGTCGCGTGTTCGCGGCGATCCTGACGTGACTCCACGTTTTTTCCATCCAGATACTTATGGATATTTCTAAGAATATTGCCTTCTTCGGTTTTCCACATCACTACGAAATCATTGTCGGCTTTTAGGCGGATGCGCATGGTGCTGGAAAGTTCACTCACGATAAAGAAGATTTTTAAGTTCGGCGTGTTTTTTTGCAGGTGGCGGTAAAGCTCATAGTGGCGCACTTCCAAAAACGGCAAGTAAGCGACGATGATTTTTTCTGAGTCTGGATCGAGCTTCATCAGCTCACGTAGATCATACGGATTTTCGACGATTTCGGCTTTCAGTGTTTTGTCTTTTTTGATTGCGGTTGGCAGTGCGTGGATACCGTTAATATAGATGTGTGCTTTCATCGAAGCCCTCCCCAGAGCGAATGAAGTTTTTTGAGATCAGCAACGTTCCATGCAATGAGACAAAGCAACTTAAGGGCCATGGCCAGTTGTAAAATAAGGGGAGGAGAAGCGAAAAAGTTAGACAGCTGTCATGGTTTTAGATGACAGCTGGTGAATGCTAACAGGTTGAATATGAGCTGAAAATTAAGTGACCTTTTGTCCGTTTGCCCAAAAGCTTGCCGATTCCACCAGGCCCGACAGGACGGAGTGGAAGTGAGCCTGGGTCTGAAGCTTCTGTTTTCCGAAGCGGTTTTCGAGCTCCGTCTGAATAAAAGGCACTTTGGCTGTTCCGCCAGTGAGACAAACCAGATCCACTTGCTCGGGCTTGATTTGAGCTGATTCCAGGCAGCGATCCAGGCCTTCGAATATTTTATGACGGGTATTCATCGCCCAATCCACGAACTGCTGAGTCGTGAATTCTTCCGTAAGCTCAATACCGGGATAGTCGAAAGTGAAATCTGTCTGCGCTGCTGCGGAAAGCCCTCGTTTGGTTTTTTCAATGGCTTCAAAGAACGGAAAGATCTGCTGGTCTTCCAGTAAGATGAAAAGACGCTCGATGCTTTCTTTGTCCTTGGCAGTGAGTGAGCACTTTTTAACTTCACGAATAAATTCGTAAGTGTCGCGCTCTTTTAAGTGAACGATGTGGGCAGGGTGATTCAGTTTTTGCGAAATCGCTGGAGGCATCGATAAAACGTTACTACTCATTGGCAGGCGATAGCGGGACTTTGCACCGAAGTGATCACTTAAGCGGTGGCTCATGAAAACTGAATCCAAAGCGTCTCCAGCCAACGGGCAACCATCAATCGCCAGCACATCTTTGTTATCAAACCCTTCGGCGCGCAGACGAATCAAAGTGAAGTCAGAAGTACCACCACCAAAGTCACCAATCAGAACAATCTTTTCCTTGGTGATTTGTTTGCGATAGTCAAAGGCGGCGGCCAAAGGTTCCGGAACGAATTGCACTTCTTCAAAGCCTGCCATTTTTGCGGCCTTTTCCATACGATGTAAAGCAAAGCCATCAGCGACAGCATCCATCGAATAGCGCGCAGGGCGGCCGATGACTGCTTTAGTAATCGTGTGATTTAAATGTTTCTCAGCGCGTTTTTTTAATTCCAATAAGAAAATGCCCACCATGTTTTCTAATGTTACGATGCGGTTTTCAATCACTGTGCCGAGGTAACTTTGGTTCGCCAGATGCGATTTGAAAGAGCGGAAAAGTCGACCTTCCATGTCCTGTTCGATGTATTGCTCGATGGCTTCAGCACCATAGTAACAAAGATCAGGATTTGGGAAGTAAAGCAGTGTGCGCATTAATGTCGGATCTGCGGACTTGGGATCAAGCGGAAGGGCCCCGTGAACTTTGCCTTGATGAAACGCTCCCACCAGGGAGTTACTGGTTCCAAAATCAATGGCAAGAAACGAGTCAGACATATTGCAATCCTTCTTTAAATCAGTCACCCTAAAGGAGTCATTGTATCATTGGAGTGGCGTGTGGATAAGCGAAAACTGATTGATCATATCCGAAGCGAAGTCGAAAAAGACGTCGAGGCATTAACGGCCTCTGCTAAAGCTACGATTGAAGCTGCCACGGGCGAAGAATCCAAAGCTGAAAATCAATACGATACTCGGGGCCTTGAGGCTTCTTACCTTGCGCGAGGCCAGGCAAAACGTATCGCAGATATTAAAGAATTCCTGGTCGTACTTAAACACGTGAATGTTAAGGACTTCGGTCCTGACGATAAAATCGCAGGCACTGCTTTGATCGAAGTCGAAAACAATGGCAAAACCAGCCACCTGTTCATGATGACCCATGGTGGTGGTGTTACCGTCACGTTCGAGGGTAAGAAAGTCCAAATCGTGACTCCGAACAGCCCTCTGGGCGAGGCGCTGCTTGATCTTGTCGAGGGCGATGTCGCCATTGTTGAGCAAGGCGATCAGGTTCGTGAGTACGAAATTATCTCTGTTAAGTAAGGTTACTTAAAGTTATCCATCAAAGGAATATCACGTTGAATGCCATTGAAGGGGCCGCAATAAACGGTGTCTTCAAGCCACGTGATTTCGTTTTTCACATCGTCTTTAAAAATAACTTTGGACCAAAAACGATTCGTGTTGTCCCAGGAATAGCCGCGGGATTTTAAATGCTCTTTTGATTCAAACGGGGCGGAGCTTGCAATCATATGAGTCATCATACGTTTGGCGTTGGAGGTAAGCTCCATCAAGTATGGTTTTTCACTTTGTGATTCAGGAATGCTTAGCAGGTAAAGCAAGGCATCCACATCATTTAGCGCACGATGAGAATCCGTGAAGAATCCGTGATAGATGTTTAGGAGTTCCAATTTTGGACTGGTGAAACCTTTTGAGTGCCAGTCGACCTGTTTAAAGGAGCAGCCCCAGATTCTTTCCTTGGAAGTTTTGGATTTGCGATCAATAAAAGGACGATCAAACTTGGCATTGTGAGCAATCACCAGGCAAGTTTCAGAGATCAATTGATCAACGTGATTCCAATCAATATTCTTGCCCGCGAGATCTTCATCGGTGATGCCAGTGAGGGCCACGATCTCTGGCGAAAGTGGGCGACCTGGATCTTGAAAAGCTGAATAGGATTTACCTAAGCGCAAAATCTCACCGGTGTTTTTGTTGAAATCAAATTGACGTAGACCAATTTCAATAACTTGATCTTCGTTCTGATTAAGACCTGTGGTTTCCACATCCAGCACCATCGCGGTGCGAACCAGATCCTGATTGGTGTGCAGCCAGTTTTCTGTGACGTATTCTGGTGGCTTAACAGGACAATCAATAAGTTTTTTCAAAGTAACGGTGTTACCGTCTTGTGATTTACCGATCCAACGAAATGCCATAGAAATCCCCAGTCTTAAATTCACCAAGGATTATTGTTGAACCTTCGTTCATTTTCATCTGAAAAGCGCCGCTGAAATGCAGCGTCGGAAGGTTTAAAACTACTCAACCAAGACTTTTTCAGTGTCTTTGGGGCGACCCACCATCTCGGGCGGTAGTTGCCAGAATATCCAAGCCGAACTGCATGTAATTAAACCCATACAAAGGAATGCAGCACGGAAGGCTCCCAGCGCCATGCCGCCGCCCGGGGCTCCGGGGTAATGGGCGGCAAAAGTACTAAGCAAGGCACCCGCTGCGGCGACACCAAAACTCATCGCCAGCATTTGTACCATCGAAAACAGACTGTTCCCACTGGAGGCCAAGCGCGGCTGCAGGTCTTTTAAAGTCAAAGTGTTCATCGCAGTGAATTGCAAAGAATTGACTGTTCCAAAAATCAGCAACTGAACGATGCGCAACCATTGTGGCTGATTTTCGTTAATCAGGGCAAAGCTTGCCATCATGATTCCCACAGTCAGTGTGTTGTAAACCAAAGTGTTACGATATCCCCAGCGCGTGATTAAAGGCGTCGCAAGTTTTTTCGCGTAAATTCCCGCAAGTGCCACGGGGATCATGGTCATGCCCGCTTGAAAGGGCGAGTACCCTAAACTGATTTGCAAGAAGAGCGGAATCAAAAACGGCATACTGCTGCTGCCGATACGGGCAAACAAATTCCCCAGAAGTCCGATGGTGTAGGTTGAGGATTGAAACAGTGAAAGCGAAAACAACGGTCGGTGAGCATGGCGGGCATGCAACCAGTAAGCACTTAAAGCCGCCAGACCAAAGATTATCAAAATTAAGACGATCGCTTGTGGGAAGCGCAATTCCGACATTCCATCCAATGCCAGGGAAATCAAAACCATGCTTAACGAAAGTAAAATAAAACCAGTTAAATCAAATTTTGGAGTTTCGATGCCGCGAATGTCGGGCATATCAAGGTAAGTGGCGATGCAACCAATGATGCCGACTGGAATGTTTATTAAGAAAATCCAGTGCCACGAAGCGTACTCCACCAGATAGCCACCCAGAGTGGGACCGATCAAAGGTCCAATCAGGGCGGGGATCGTCACGAAACTAATGGCGCGTAAAAACTGATTCGCCGGAAAAGCGCGCAGAACAGCCAGTCGACCGACGGGCATCATCATAGCGCCGCCCACTCCTTGCAAAACTCTGGAGACCACGAGTTGAGTGAGAGTTTGAGAGAGTGCGCAACACAAAGAACCAATTGTGAATATGAGAATGGCAGAGAAAAATACTTTACGGGTCCCGAAGCGATCAGCTATCCAGCCCGAAGCGGGAATTAACACTGCAATCGTTAAAGCGTAAGCGATCACCACTGCCTGCATCATGAAGGGACTTGTATTCAGACTTTTCGCCATCGAGGGAAGTGCGGTATTTACAATCGTCGCGTCCAGCGTCTCCATGAAAAAGCCGATGGCCACCAGCCAAAGTAAGCGATTCGATGATGGAGAGGAAGATGCCGTGTATGTGGAAGTGGGAGTCGTGGACATGGAATAGCCTCGCATTCTCTTTATACTCTTCTTTCCAAAGGACAGCAAAATAAGATCGCTTTGACGGCGTTGTTGAAAAGCAGTTAGACTTTCTAAATGACGATTTTTCGCCTGTTAAGTATCACCCTCATGTTAGCATTTTCTTTCGCCGATGTTGCCTACTCCTCTGATGGATTGCATTGGAATGATCCTACGGATTCCAAGCCGTTTTTTCCGTGGTTGTGGGAGGATCAATTCAAACCCACGATTGTGAAAGGGTTTGATGAAACCGGCGCACGAATCATCGTCGGTGGTTTGATGGCATCGGCTGCCGCAGCTTCGCAGGATGACAAGGTTCTCGACTTCACACAAAGTCACGATCTTATGTCAGAAGACTGGAAGCAGTTAGGCGCGATGTTGGGGAGTGGTGGTCCGGGAGTGATCCTCGCAGTTTCTCAACTTTGGTGGGATCAGACGGCGGGTTTGCAGGCATTGCGTGCGATGTCTTTAACGACACTGACTCATGTAACCCTGGCCGCGAGTATCAATCGTCAACGTCCAACAGGTGATCGAGGTTGGGCTTGGCCTTCGGGGCACACTTCGAACGCTTTTGCGATCGCAACCTCATTGGCTTATTCATATGGTCCCTGGATTGGAACGGCGGCGTATACGACGGCGACGTTTATTGGGGCTTCTCGTATTGCCTCGCAAGTGCACTGGCTCAGTGACACGGTGGCGGCAGCGGCTCTCGGTATTTATTGGGGCCGCGCCAGTGCGCAGGTTACCAAGGGTGAAAAAGATCCGATTACATTTTATCCGGTTCCAGTGCCGGGAGGCTTGATTGTCAACTATTCGCAAAGTTTTTAGTATTCTCCTGTGTGCCACCGTGTTGTTCAGCGCGGTGAATACTCATGCCCAGGATTCAGCAGCGACGCCTGACGTTTCTAATTTGATCGAGAAAAAACCATCTGATCTTTATGAACAGTACAGACACCTTCCGAAATCAGCTTCAGAGTTCGAGCCTGGTGATAAGTGGAAGTACTTTGGAATCATGTATGGTTTGCAGTGGGGAGTATATCTTGTCACTCAATGGGAAACTATCGAGGAGCATGCCTCTTTTGATAACTGGATTCATAATCCCTGGACTCCTGATTATGACAAGGACACCTACGACTACAATATTTTTAAACACGCCTATTCGGGGCAGTTGTATTATCAGTTTTATCGCTCGCGCGGTTACGATGAAGTGACAGCTTTCTATTGGACAGTCGCATCGTCCATGGCTTTTGAATTTACCATCGAAACAATGACCGAGGTTCCAAGTTTTCAGGATATGTATTTAACTCCTGTCTTGGGTGCGGTTGTGGGTGTGGGCTTTGAAAAATTAAGTTTGTACTATCACTCCAAGAAAACTCTACCGTATCGTTTGTTGGGTTACGTATTTAATCCGTTCACGTTGTTGCCAAGTTCCCAGTACGGATATGTGGCTCCGATCGTTTCAGAAAATTATAAAGGCGTGAACGTCAGCTGGAGTTTTGAATGATGATTAAAATTATTTTTTCATTCTTAGCTGCGCTGACATCCCTTCAGGCGATTGCCCAAGAGCAGAAGGACTATCTAATTAAAGAGTCCACGCCAGAAGTGTTTGCTGTTGATCAGATCTGGAGAGAGGGCACGCACATTGCTGCCGGCCTGGGAATTCAGGGTGGGGTTTACCTTGTTGACGGCGCTTCGCGGGATTTTGGTGCGGGTATCGCTGGTAAAACGGATGTGGGTTATTACCTGAATGACAAATGGGCCTTGGAAGCAAGTTCCCTGATTAAGTTTGCGCGGGTGAACGATTACCGCATTTGGGGAACGCAGTTGTCAGTGGGATTTAGATATCGCCTGCCAGCGGGGTGGTTTGATGAGCAGGTTCCTTATTTTAGAGCTTTCACTGGTTCAAATATCAACGTGATCTATCTGGATGGCCGTAAGCTTCCAGAGTTTGATGAAGTCTATAACCGTATCCAGTTCGAAGGCCCGATGTTGGGTGTCGCCTGGGGCGGAATGCGTTTATCACAAACAAAGACTGTCTGGTTCTGGGAAGTCGCTGTGACCGGGGAGTGGTTGACCCGGGAAAGCGGCATTCAAATGGAGAAAGATGTGCCTGTTGTTGTGGCAAGATCGTCTCTGGATGGACGCTCCCAGTTGTATTCGATCTATGTCACCATGGGTGGCTTCATTTTTTAATCTTAACGCCGCGCCCAAAGTTGACCTTGAACTAAAGACAGGTATGATCTGATCTTCTTCGCACGCACGATTGCCTCGGTGGCGAAATTGGTAGACGCACAGGACTTAAAATCCTGGGATTCCTTTACAGGGTCGTGCCGGTTCGATTCCGGCCCGAGGCACCATTCCCTCTCCAAATTTCTTCGGACAGTCCTCGTTCTTTTTGTTTTACGTTTCATTCTGTTGATTGATGGGTTCAATGTTTTTTCTGTGGGTTCCAGTTGGCTACAGAGCACTGCGGAACTTGAAATTTGGAGAGGGAATGGTGCTCGTGGTTTTTTTCTGGCTGCCCCTTCGTGGCTCGCCTTTAGGTTTTTGTTTTGCAAACTGCTCGCAGCATATAGGTTTTTTCTGGGCCTTGATCTTCAATAGCTGTCTCAATCGTTTGAAGGCCGGCGGCACACAGTTCTTTTAGAAGAGTATCCACGGGATACACTCGTCTTTGCGGGCACCATAGTTCGCCATTGTATTCAGTTACACCAGCGAGAGAGTTATTCTTGGTTTTGTGCCATAGAATGTAATCATTATCGAAGCGAAGTGGTTCGGGATTTGCGCACATGGCTGCAGTTTCACGATAGGCCATGGTATCTATAATGAAAATACCACCTGGGCGCAGGGCGCTGGCGATAGCTTTATATAAACGACTGCGATCCTCTTCTAAAACGATACAGTGAATGCAGTGACTGTCGTAGATAAGGTCGTAGGATTGTTTGCGTTGTTCAAGTTCAACCACATCGCCAACTTCAAAAGAAATATTTCGGCCGAGCTTTGCCGCCATCTCTTTTGCTAACTCGATGGCAGTCGGGGAGATATCAATTCCGGATGTCGTAAAACCAAGATCCGCAAAATAGTGCGCGGTGGAGCCACCACCGCAGCCTAAATCCAATGCTGTCTTAGATTCAGTTTGAGGAAAATGTTTCGTGACTAATGAGTCAAGAATTGCCTCGGTGTTGGTGCACCTAAAATCACTTAACGTTTTCTTCTGCCAACCAACTCCGTTGTTTTGGCGAATTTGTTGATAAGCGATTTCGTGTTGGAAGTAGTAACGATTTTCAGACATACAACTATTCCAGCCATGAGCGAGGTATCGGTCAACAAGAAAGAGTTGTGTTTCCTGGGAATCAATAACCTGTCAGTTTGGTTTCAGGACTGAGGATAAAAACGCCAGAAGGGCCGGTGGCTTGAAGGTACTCATCACCAGAATTAATGCCTAAGCTCACTGTTGCAGCCTGATAAAGGCTGCCTGATTGATCTTGCAAAATAAGATGGCGAATGGGACCAGGGCCTGAATCCATGGTCGTTATACCATGTTTGGTTACGTCAATGAGCTTTATCGGCGTGAGTTCCAAGGCTGAGTCGGCTCCCACAAGATCACTTTTTATATTTGGGTAATAGCGTGCGGATTCGGTCTGCACGATTTGATTTGGGATTTTAGCCATTTGTTCTAAACAGCTGTACCCGGGCTCTGGCGCACGAAGGATCGCGGCTGGTTTTATGAATCGAACTTTTGAAGAAAGTATTTCTGCGGAGAGAGGAACTTCGTTTTCAGTGTAAATGCAAGAACGCGACAGCGATCCATAATAACAGAATCGCAAACCGCCCAAAACAAACACGCAGCAGAAAATCACAGAAATCTTTTTCATCGCATGACCATGCTAGCATATTCTGAACTCTGTGTGCCAGTGCTGGAAACAGTTGCGAAGTGAGGTATTGCGATGCAGAACCGAACGGTTTTGCGTCGCGGTAATCACGCCCTAAAAGTTTCAAGCTGCTTTCTTACGGTGGTAAGTTTTTGCACCAAAGACTCCGTGCTTTGCTCCAGGGATTTGATTCTGGATTCCTGGGCGCTGGTTCTTAGATCTTTGGCTTCCTGGATAAGTGGTTCCAGTTGAGTGTCGAAGTCTGCTAGGCGGGTTTTTAAGATGCTGCGATCTTCATCAGTTAGCGTTGAACCTTCGGGACGTTTTAAATCATTAAGCGATAGAGTAAGTGCCGCAACCTTTTGCCCTAAGAGGCCGAAGTCCTGCATTTTTTGTTGGTGCAGGTTGTGGCGGGCCTCCAGGATGGCAGCTTTTTCGGCGATCACTTCAGCAGCTTTTTCTGCCTTGGCGCGGGCCTCAGTCAGGTTTTGGGAGAGTTTCAGAACTCCGTCGGAAACCCCTTGCCCGCACTCAGTAAAGCGGCTCAATAGCTTTTGCGCCTGTTCAAAATCGAAGTCAGACTTCAAATCCATGGTCTGAATTTTATCGCCCAAGCGAACGATTTCAGAGAGATAACTGTCTAAAACTAATACGGATTCTACAAGTGGGGACGGTTCTTTGATTTTGCTTGCCATGGCAGAGGTATGACACGGGCTCGGTTTTGCTGTCACTGTAACTTTCGTTACATTAGGCTAATCTAAAAGCGCCCAAGGATGGGTAATCATTTTAGGGTCCCTATACGCTGCTTTCGTTTTGGGCAGCTTTTTGATAGAAGAAGTTCCAGCCAAAAACTTAAAGGGAGCGTTATGAAGGTTCTATTTACTGCGGTTTTATTGTCTGGTCTTTGCTTGTCAGGTCTTGCGCAAGCTTCTCAAGTACCTAACGAGGTACTAAACACGTTCCAACTTCTTCGTTCCTATACAAATCGTTATGAAGCTACTGGGAAATCCTTGAATGGTGGAACTTGTACTTTAAATATCGACTACGACCCATCGGCAGTGGTTGTAACTTTGGTTGGTGATACAACGGCATTCAAAGACACTGCAAGCTATCTGACAGTGATCAAAAACGTTGATTCCTTTTCAAACGAAAAAGTCACTTTCGGTGATAGCGGTTGGGATGGCGAGGAGACTCGTTTTACACTAGCTCGCACCGCGACTGAGCTAACTGTTTCCGCTCAGTATACTTACAGTGAATATTACGGCGGCGGCTCGACAGCAGACACTTGTATCTTTAAAAAGAAATAGTCTTAAAAGTAAAAACCCCACTTCAAAAGAGTGGGGTTTTTGTTTAATTGAGCTTGGTAAATTCCTGATCCATTCTTTGCGACAGACCTTGCAGCAAAGGCCCGATCTCTTCGACCTTCTCGATCGGCAGGCGATTGAAAATCACCGCCCACGCAACACCATTTGATTTCTTAACAAAGTAAGACAGCGTTCCGGTTTCCAGCGCTCCCGCGTGACCGAACTCCTTGCCACCTTCGCGGCTGACCCAACCCATAGAGGCTGTGGGGTTACCGATGTTAGTATTCGGGGCAACCATCAATTCAACAGTTTCAGGTTTCAGCAATTGTGTTTTTCCCAAGCCCGGTGTTACCGCGTGCAGAATCAAAACTAAATCTGACGGAGTTCCGATCCAGCCCCCATGACCATCCATCGTGGGCAGATAGAATTCGTTATAAGCCATAGGACCCTTAGTGGTGCCATCAAACTGTGAAGTTACCATGGGGCTGCGAGGATCGTCGTAATAGCGGGATTCTTCCGGTAAAAGCTCAATCAGACGACTGCCGCCAATGCGCATGTCGGTGATACCCAGCGGTGCCATTACGTTCGTTTTAAGATAGTCCTCGTAAGGCTGGCCGCTTAGTTTTTCAATCACGCGGGCCAGCACGTTGTAACCAAAATTTGAATAGTGGTATTGGCTGCCTGGGGCGCGATCCAAATTTTTATATTGTAAAACGTAACGAATCACAGTTTTCGCATCTGCCGGTGCGGCAGATTTCATTTTTTTAGAGATGTTGAAAAGATCGTACTGCGGGTCATAGTCATCTTTTTCCGAACCCCAGCCGCCAGTGTGCTGAAGCAGATCTTTCAGAGTCACTTTTAGAACGCGCTTGTCTTTGATATTTTTGTATTCAGGAAGATATCCTTTGTTACCAAAGACCGGGCGATTCAAAGCTGTTGGAATATCGCCCCCGGATTTTTCCAGTAACTGAAAAACCGCGATAGCCGTCAGGGGTTTCGTGGAGCTTGCGATACGAAACGGTGTCGCGGCAGAAGTCAGCATTTGTTTTTCTTTATCTGAAAAACCAGCCGCTCCGTTATACGCAAACACTCCATTTTTAGAAACCGCCATAGCGCCGCCCGGGATGTTGTGCTTTTCGATAAACTCCTTAAGGATTTCCTCGAAGTTGGCGTTGGTGGGTGCAACTGGCTTCGAGGCACAGCCCAAAGTGGCCAGCAAAAACAGGGACGACAATAATAAACGCAACATCTGAAATCTCCTTTTTAAGTCGACTGCAGAAGAAGCATAAAATCTTTCATGTCCTGGGGTAAAGGAGATTCTATTTTAACAGGGCTCTGAGTAAAAGGATGTGTAAACTCCAGACTCAAAGCATGAAGCATCAATCGGGGTGGCGGAGGGGTTTTGTTGCAAGGGTAAATATCATCCCCAAAAATACCCATGTGCTCTTCCGCCAGATGCACGCGGATTTGATGCATTCTTCCGGTTAAAGGCTGAGCTTGGACCAGCATTCCGTGTTTGAATTTTTCGATCAGACGAAACTTAGTATGAGCTTTGTCACCCCCGGATTGGGTGGACTTCATCTTCATCTTTTTAAGTTTGTGGTCACGAACTTCGCCCAGATGATTCTGGATTTCCCAGGTTTCGGGCATTTTGCGATTTCGGGTCAGGGCCATATAGGTTTTTTGCACCAGATGGGACTTAAACATATTTGCCAAGGGGTCATTGGCCTCTTTGTTTTTTGCAAAGATCATCACGCCAGACGTGTCGCGGTCCAGGCGGTGGTGCAGGGCCAGGTAAAAATCCCGGCCACGTTCTGCTTGAAGCTGTTTTTTAAGTTCGGTGAAAAAGTCGGGACGGCTTTTATCCACCGTCGCCTGTGACGGTAGTCCGGCCGGCTTTTCAGCGGCCAGAAACCAATCGTCTTCAAACAGAATATTAAACATTATCTTTTATTGATCATGCAGAAGTTCAAGTTCTGCGTGATGATGTCGCGTTGATTTGCAAGTTCCTCTTTAGTGAACACGAAATCAGAAGGGCGGCACTTGTATTTGGTGATGTTATCAGCGATTGCTTGCGCTTCTTCCGGATTCACCGTCAAACGCCAGATCATCTTGATAGCCAGCCAGTTACGGATGTATTGGCAGCGGCCTGGTTCAAATGGTGGCAGATAGCCTTCAGGGCCTCTGTCGCCTTTGGACATATTTTCGTGGGACTCAGCTGAAACTAAATGCTCACGCAGGCCCATGTAGTTTGCATACAGGCAGCGAAGTTTATAGTCCCAGTTAAATGCACCCGACATATAAGCGTTTTTCAAAGGAACCATGTGGTCGATCTGAATTTGGCGCGAAGATGTCAGCTCTGTATTTGTATACGGATCATCCCATTTGCCATCTTCAACAACACAGAATTTGCCATTGCGATAAGTGACTTCAGATTTGCTGTCACGAACCAGAACCTTGGCACGAGTATTCATGCAGGTTTCGTCAGCGGGATCATTGATCCAGCGGCCGAAGTGAAGTTTGCGCATGTATTTTTCAGCCGGAACCGGCATGTCGTAATTGTATTGATTCCAACGAAGCAGGTTCACTACCAGGACCTTCACTTTGGAAGCAAAGGCCTCAAGAAGAACTCCTGGGGAAAGCATTTCGCTGGCCACGGATTTTGGCGTGCGAACTGTGACTTGTTCAAAGTTAGAATCGTCGACCATGTAGAACTGATGCCATTCAGGCTTGTCAGTATATGGTGCAGGAATCTGTTGTGATCCACTCGCTTGTGATGCATTGACAGGTGGAGATTGTTGCTCCAACTGTTCCTGTGCCCGGGTTGTGTTTGCACTCAGCAAAGCTGTTGCAAAGACCCCCATAAACGTAGCGAATTTCATGCCCCTCACGAAATCCATTATTCCCCCCGCGAATGAATAGAAACGTACCTTGGGTGTTTGGGGAGTTTCAACAAAACATTCTGTCAGGATTCTGTTTAAAAATATCCTCTTGCGTTAAGTGTTTGGAGGGCCGTGAGAATGCCGTGTAATTGCGCATTGGTGCAGAGGGTAACTTTCGTGGTGCGTCTGGAAGTGTTTGCTTGCTCTGCACGAGAATTAATCACAAAATTATTCATCTGATAAATAACAATAGGGAGTTTTCATGAAGAAAATTGTTTTCGCATCCGTTTTGGCATTGATGCTTGGTGCTTGTGCTTCTAAATCCACGAAAGAATCTTGTGCATGTGGGATGGATAAAGCTAAAGCTGCGTGCTCTGGCGAGTGCTCTGTAAAAGGTGACTGCGCTGGTTGCAAAGAGAAAAAAGCAGAAGGCCAATAGGTCTTAACAAAAGATATTCTGTTTTTGAAAACCCACCCTTCGCGGTGGGTTTTTTATTTTTTAAAGCTGCAGCTCTAAATGTCGCACTGTTCACAGCAGTTGTTTATGGTCACTAATTAATTTACGCTTTTAAGGTAAACAAGTCTCTGAATATTAGAAGGGCTTTTTTAAATGACGAGCATGTTCAAGATCGTATTTATTCTTCTGGCAGTTTCATCGTCTTCATATGCAATGGATTTGCAGACCTACTTAAAAAATGTCGAAAGCAATCACCGCACGATCAAGTCCCTTGATCTGTCAAAGGAAGCCGCTGATGACCGTTACACCGCCGGCGATATTGATCTGGTTCCGGTGATGTCAGCAGGGTGGAGCTATATTAATGATAAAAATCCACTAAGTCAGTTTGCACTCTTGGGAGTTCCCGTCAGCAAACAGACCTCCTACAACCTTGGATTTGGAAAAAAGTTTTCCTCTGGTACCAACGTCACAGTTTGGGGTCAGACAACCGAGTTTGATAATCCTGGCATTTTGGATCCGGCCTTTGCGTCGTTCTCCAAATTCGGTTACGGGCAGCTGGGTGTGACTTTGGATCAGTCTTTGTGGAAAGACTTCTTTGGTGCGGCGACTCGCTTGCGCTGGGAACGTCAGGATGCTGCGACGGCTGCTGAAAAAGGCGGCTACGATTTGCAAATCCGCGGCGTTCTGGTTCAGGCTGAAATCGCCTTCTGGGAATACCTGTATGCAGTTGATAATTTAAAAACCGCGCAAGGAACTTTGGAGCGCGCAAAAAGAATTGAATCGTGGACTCGTCGTAGAGTGAATGATGGCATCAGCGATCGCGCTGACTTGTTACAAGGCCAGGCCTTGGTTGCAGGCCGCCAGTTGATTCTAATCACCGCCGAAGATGATCTGGAATCTTCCAAGCAGGCGATTCGTGATTTCCTTGAATTAAAACCCACAGATCCCATTCCGGATTTGCAAGGTGACTTGGGGGCTGCGCGACCTATCAACTCTTTGGTAACAGGTGGCAAGGGACGAGTGGTCCAGGTTGAAGCTTATCTTAAATCCCTTGAAGCCAAAGCCCGTGCTGTTGTCGCAGAGGAAGTGGAAGAAGCTTATAAGCCGGACCTGGTTTTAAGCGGAGCTTACACTACGAACAATCTTAGTAAAGATATGGCGGAAGCCACGCAAAATCTGACCGATACCGCAAAGCCGACTGCAAAGGTGGCAATCAATTTCAGATACATGTTTGATACCTCGGTCAAAAGTGCTGCAAAAGATGCTGCACGCAAGGAAGCCCTGGCATCGCGCCTTCAGGCAGAAAGACAACTTCTGGACAGTGACAGTTCCTGGAGTGAATTAAAGCGCCGCTATGAAGAAATGAGTAAACGCGTGCAAAGTGCCGAGCAGGTTTACAAACTGCAAACCGATCGCGCGCGTGCAACGACGGACTTATTTAATAAAGGCCGAACGATCACCATGAATGTCGTGGATTCTGAAAATGATGCCGCCACTGCGGAATTAAATCTAAGCCGATTAAAAACGGAACAAAGAAAAATGGAAGCACAAGGACGTCTGTATATGACGGTCGAGGAGTAGTCCTATGAATTTACCAAGTCTTTCCATTCGTCGTCCGATCACCATTCTTTGCGTGGTTATTTTAACTTTGATTCTGGGGATCTTTTCCCTGTTTAAAATGCCCGTGGATCTTTTCCCGGATGTGACTTTCCCGATCCTGTCGGTGCAAATCGTTTATCCGGGGGCATCGCCTTTGGATCTGGAAAAACAAGTATCCAAACCCATTGAAGATGAGTTGGGGAGTTTATCGGGCTTAAAAACTTTGACCTCGCAGAATCTGGATGGGGTTGCAGTTATCATCCTGGAATTCAATTTGGGTTCCGATATCAAAGAACTCGAACAGGACGTGCGAAATCGCATCGGAAATATCCGCCGCGATCTTCCGGATGAAATCTATGAACCAGTGATTCAAAGATTCGACCCTGCCGATCAACCGATTGTGACTTTGGCGCTTGTGACCGAGCTTCCGGACGGGGAAGCTTATGATCTTGCCAACGAAACAGTGAAGCCGATCTTTGAACGTCTGGATGACGTCGGCCAAGTGCAGATTTACGGCGGTCGTAAGCAGGAAATTCACGTTATCATCGATAAAAAGAAACTTCAGGATCGCAAAATCTCGATGCTTCAGGTTTCACAGAAAGTCATCGAGACCTCCAAAGATACTCCGATTGGTAAAATTGAAAATCCCAAAACTGAAACCACGTTACGTACCAGCGGGGAGTTTGAATCTTTAAAACAAATCGAAGAAGTGAACGTCAACTTCGTGGGCTCCGATCGTCCGGTACTGATCAAAAACATTGGTGTTGTTAAGCGCAGTCTGGAAGATCAAAAAACCATCGGACGAATTCAGGGTCAAAAGGCTTTGTTACTGAACGTCTATAAGCAGCGTGGTTCAAACACCGTGGCCGTGGCAGATAACATTCAAAAGAATATCGCCAAGGCCAACGAATTCTTAAAATCCAAAAACATCAAAGCTGAAATCAAAATGGTGCGCGACACGTCTCGACCGATTCGCCTGAATGTGGCTGACGTGAATGAGTCGATCACTATTGGTATCATTCTTTGTGTCCTGGTAGTGTTCTTCTTCCTGGGCTCCGCGCGATCTACACTGATCACGGGAATGGCATTGCCAAATTCACTTTTGGGTGGATTCGTGATTATGTTTGCGATGGGATTCACCATCAACCTGATGACGTTACTTGCGTTATCATTGGCGGTGGGACTTTTGATTGATGATGCCATCGTGGTGCGGGAAAATATTTTCCGCCATCTGGAAATGGGAAAACGTCCTAAAGATGCAGCCCTGGATGGAACCAAAGAGGTTGCCATGGCCGTAGTTGCAACCACTCTCGTTGTGATTGCGGTGTTTGGTCCGATCTCGTTCCTGCAGGGGATCGTGGGTCAGTTCTTTAAACAGTTCGGTTTAACCGTCGTGTTCACGATGTTAATTTCCCTGTTTGATGCCTTTACTGTGGCACCAATGATGTCAGCATATCTTGCCCATCCCGATGAGCATAACAAAGGCAAAGGTCCTATTGGAAAAATGCTGGCGGCCTTTGATCGCTTCCAATCCTGGTTGGAAGATATCTATGAACGAGTACTGAAGTTCACTGTCGTTCATCCGAAAACCATTTTATTTGGCGCTGTTGTGGTCTTTATCCTTTCGATGACGACGATCATCTGGATTCCAAAAACCTTTCTGCCGAATGCCGATGCAGGGGAGTTCGCTGTCAGTGTGGAATTGCCGGTGGGGTCATCTTTAGAAGCGACCAGTAATTTAGTGGCGGAAATTGAAAAGATTTTTGACGGCGATAAAGCAGTCGAAATCGTGGTAACCACAGTCGGCACGGCAAATAATGAATCTAACAAAGCAAGCCTGTATGTGCGTCTGGTGGATCCAGAAAAACGCTCGATGATGACATCAGATTATACGGAATCACTTCGTAAAAAACTGGAACCATTCAATAACCGGGCAACAGTCAGTATCGGTGATTTCGATCCGGTGAACTCTGGGCAAAAACCACTGAACATCAACTTAACAGGTCAGGATTTGGAAGAGTTGAATAAGTACGCCATCAAAGTGGTTGAACGCATCAGTAAAATTCAAGGCCTGGTGGATGTGGATACAAACTTCAGATCCGGTAAACCGGAGTTCCACGTGATCTTTGACCGTGATCGGTCCGAAGCACTCGGAGTTTCAACGGTAACGGCGGGTGCAGAGCTTCGTAATCGTACTGAAGGAAATGAAAACACCATCTTCCGTGAAAACGGTATCGACTATAAAGTGCGTGTGCGCTTTGATGAAGAAAACCGCGATCTGCGCAGTAACTTTGCGACGACCCTGGTGCCGAATGCCAATTTCAATATGATCCCTCTGCCACGCATTGCCCGTGGTGAAGAGACCAAAGGTTATTCGCAAATCAATCGTCAGAACAAAAGTCGTTACATCCAGATTTCAGCCAACCTGGCCAAGGGCGGAGCCTTAGGAACTGTTTCGCAGGAGATTGAAAAAATCTTTAAGACAGAATTAAAACCGCCTCCAGGAGTGGACTATCGCTTTCAGGGGCAGGCCGATGACTTTAAGGATTTGATCAACAACATGTTAATTGCGATCTTTCTGGGCGTGACTTTTATTTATCTGGTATTGGCAAGCTTGTATGAAAGTTTCATCACTCCATTTACGATTCTTCTGGCCTTGCCACTGGCGATGACCGGGGCGTTTATTGCGTTGCTGGTGACGGGTAAAACGATTGATATCTTCTCGCTGATAGGAATCGTGCTGCTGTTAGGGGTCGTGGCCAAGAACTCGATTCTTCTGGTGGACTATACGAATCACCTTTTGGCGGAAGGAATGGAGCGCAAAGATGCCTTGCTTAAAGCTTGTCGCACGCGGCTTCGTCCGATCCTGATGACGTCCCTGGCGTTGATTGCCGGGATGGTGCCGATTGCGATTGGTTTGAATGAAGCCTCGGCGATGAGAAAATCCATGGGGATTGCGATCATTGGTGGTTTGATCAGCTCCACACTTTTGACGTTAATTGTGGTGCCAGCAGCATTTGGTTTTATTGATGACTTTAGAAAGTGGCTGCGCGCAAAACTTGCCAAGATTTCTGGATATCAAGGGGGCTAGTAAAGCCCCCGGATAGAGCGGATCTGTTTTAGTTTGTTTTCAAACAGGGTCCAGTCATCTTTGTCGGCGATCGGGGTCCACAGGGACTCCAGCTCGTCGATCAGTAACGAACAGCACTGAGTGCCTTCAAAATACGGATGCGAAGCTTTGTTTTCATTTAAGACTTCATAATACTCAAGATTCTTTTTGAGCGCCGCAAAGCTTGGGTGCTGATAAACGGAAGCTTGAGCTGAACGAAGCAGGCGCTCTTCACTGATGCCAGAGTGTAAATCAAAAAACGTCTGTTCAAAATAGGGTTGCGCCTCGTCCAGGAATTTAAAGAAGTTCATCATCATTTCCTGATCCATCTCTAACGCCGCTTTTTCGTCCTCTAAAGGATTGCGAATATTCAAGCGTTGCATGAACAGTCTGCGGCTGGCGAAGTTAAAGCTGTCAGCGAACTCTTCAAGGAGTTCTTCAACTGGCAGGTTTTCATAGGCGACTTTTAAAGCAAATCCCAATTGATGAAGGTTCCATAAAACCGAAGTGGGTTGGCGGCCATAACAGTAAAGACCACTTTGATCAAAGTAAGCTGCCGTAAAGGACGGATCGTACTTGGGCATAAATCGGTAAGGACCATAGTCAAAGCTTTCACCGGTGATGTTCATATTGTCGGTGTTTAAAACTCCATGAACAAATCCCGCCATCATCCATTGCGCTGTGGTTTCAGCACATGTGCGAGCTACCGCCTGCAAAAAGGCCGCTGCCTTTTCGTCATCTTTCAACTCACCAAGCTCCGGATAGTAATAACGAACGCAATAATCCAAAAGTTTAACCAGGTTGGCGGATTCTTTTAAAGCGGCTAGTCTTTGAAAAGTTCCAAATCGGATGTGACTGTGATTTAAGCGAACCAAAACTCCCGCACGAGTCGGTGAGGGTTCGTCGTGTCTTTCCAGGCTTTCGCCAGTTTCAAAAACTGAAAAAGTTTTGCTGGTGTTCACACCGTAGGATTCCAAAAGCTCGGTTGCCAGAATTTCCCGGAAGGCACCCTTCAAGGTCAAACGTCCATCACCGGTTCTGGAGTAAGGCGTGCGACCGCTGCCTTTTGTGCCTAAATCGTAAAGCTTTCCTTTAACTAAAAACTGCGCGTAAAGAAAACCCCTGCCGTCGCCAATTTGCGGATTGTAAGAGCGAAACTGATGGCCGTGATAGCGAAGTGCCAAAGCACTTACCATGTTTCCGGGCATAGGTTTGAAGTCGGCAAAATAGGATTTCCACTCGGCGTCAGTAATGCGATCCAAACCCACAATCTGCGCTGCGGCCTGATTACGATAACGAAGCTGGGCCGCAGGGAACGTAGCAGCCTGGACCTCGTCGTAAAACTCGGGTCCTAATTCATAAATTGGCGGAGGTAAGTGATCGCTCATGTCTCATGTATGGGCTTTAGGGAACCGAAAAGCAAGCTGTAGAGTTTACGAAGTCCCTGGGGCTAGTTGACAGTGACTTGCATTAAGCGCATAACCGATAAATCAGGTGGTGAGTGTGGAAAAGCAACCTCTCGGTCAAAAACCCGTATTTAAATCTATCGAGCCCATTTCAAGCGCAGAGCTTCAGTCTTTGGCTTTGAATCCAGCGACGACCGATGCCTGCTGCGATGTTGATCACTCTCAGCACGAGCAGTTTGCCGAGCAAACAGACCTATGGGATCGCCTGGGTATCTATCTTTCTTCATTGTGTGCAATTCATTGCCTGTTGACGCCGGTTTTCTTACTGGCGCTGCCTGCGCTGGGTGAAGCCTTCGAGTCTAGCTGGGTTCACTTGTCCATGGCGGCAGTGATTTTGCCAATTGGTTTGTTCGCGTTTTGGTCTGGTTACAAACATCATCGTCAGATGAAAGTGGCGGCCATGGGAGTGGGGGGATTGCTGTTAGTTTGTGCAGGAACTGTTTTGCATCACGAACTGGAAGAAATCTTCCCGATGCTTCCGCATAACACGGTCACGATCTTGGGAAGCATTTTGCTGGTCACAGCGCATTTTCTGAATCGTCGCGCCTGTCAGTGTGACAGCCACGCTAAGTAGGTAAAATTTCATAATAAATTTAATTTTTAAGCCGCACAAGTTGCGGCTTTTTTTATTTGCGCAACAATTTGTGGCCTTGTCATGCCTGGTTAAAAGTGATTCTTATTGAAAACATAGTGAAAATGAATACTATTTGAGAATCGAAGGATTTCAACCAGGAGGCAACAGATGAACGGTAAAATGGATCGTCGCGGTTTTTTCGCTACTTTCGTTAAAATGGCAGGAGTGGCATTCATCGCTCCCACAGTATTGAACACAGTGTTTGGTTCAGAAGCTCACGCACAGAAAAAAAGAGGCGCGGCTCCAGAAGCAGCTCCGGCAGCAAAATCCGGTGGCGGTATGCCGATGGTTGACCCAAATGACTCTGTAGCAAAAGCAGTAAAATACGTTACAGACTACAAAAAAGCCCCTGAAGCTAAGGGCAATCACTGCGCAACTTGCGGTTTCTACGGCAAGAAAGACGCAACAACTGGCACTTGCACAATCTTCGCTGGCAAACTTGTGCTTGCAGATGCTTGGTGTGCTTCTTGGAATAAAAAGGCTTAGTCTTTAAGTTTATTCTAAGTGCAAAAAAAAGGTCCCGCGAGGGACCTTTTTTTATTTGTGGATTTGAAAACTTATTTTGGATCGCGCAAAGCTCTGCGCAGGATTTTGCCAACATTGGTTTTTGGAAGTTCAGTTCTGAACTCCACCAATTTAGGAATTTTATAACCGGTCAGACTCTTTCTGGCGTGAGCGATGACTTCTTCCGGCGTTAAAGCTGGATCTTTCTTAACGATCACAACTTT
This sequence comes from Bdellovibrio sp. HCB274, assembly GCF_047306075.1. Classification (GTDB taxonomy): domain Bacteria; phylum Bdellovibrionota; class Bdellovibrionia; order Bdellovibrionales; family Bdellovibrionaceae; genus Bdellovibrio. The sequence goes on along the minus strand of NZ_CP178623.1, from coordinate 2,077,521 downwards.
TACGATTTCCCCAGAGTGTTCATCCGGAACGCCGATAGCCGCGACTTCCAGAACACCAGGGTGACCAGCAATCACTTCTTCCACTTCATTCGGGTAAACGTTAAATCCCGAAACCAGAATCATATCTTTTTTGCGGTCCACGATCTTAAAGAAACCATCGTTGTCGACAGTTGCGATGTCACCGGTTTTCAACCAGCCATCAGAGCTAAGAACAGCTGCTGTTTCATCAGCACGGTTCCAGTAGCCCTTCATCACCTGAGGACCGCGGGCTACCAATTCGCCGGCTTCGCCCATCGCGACTTCTTTACCGTCCTCATCAACCAATTTCACATCGGTGCTTGGCATTGGCAGACCAATGGTGCCCACGCGATCTGTTCCATCAATTGGATTACAAGAAACAACAGGGGAGGCCTCAGTCAAACCGTAACCCTCGACGATCACGGAGTTTGTGATGCGAGTCCATCTTTCAGTGACTGGTTTTTGCAAAGTCATCGCACCTGCGACACTGATTTTTACAGATTTAAAATCAATCGTCGCGAAGTCCGCATTGTTCATCAAAGCATTAAACAAAGTGTTTACACCAGTCAGAGCGGTGAATGGACGGGCTTTAAGCTCTTTGACAAAGCCAGGGATGTCTTTTGGATTTGTGATCAGGATATTTTCCGCTCCCATTTTCAGGAACGCCAAGCAGTTCACGGTCAATGCAAAGATATGGTACAGCGGAAGGGCCGCGATCACGATCTCTTTACCTTCTTCAAGTTTCGGGCTCATCCAAACGCGGATTTGCAGCATGTTTGAAATGACGTTCTTATGAGTCAGCATCGCGCCTTTTGCGACGCCAGTAGTGCCGCCTGTGTACTGCAGGAATGCCAGATCGTCATGAGTGCTTGAAACATTTTGGTGCGGGCGCATTGCTCCCAGCTCCAAAGCCTGACGGAAAGTGTAGGCTTGAGGGATGTTGTAAGCGGGAACCATTTTTTTGATGTACTTAACAACCGAATTTACCAGAATTCTTTTTGGAGTTGGGAACAGGTCCGCAAGCTCTGTGATCACAACGCTTTCAATTTGCGTGTCTTTGATGATTTGTTCCAGATTGCTGGCGAAATTTGCCAGGATCACAATGGCTTTTGCACCGGAATCTTTGAACTGATGTTGCATCTCTTTGGCTGTGTACAGCGGGTTGGTGTTAACGATGGTTAAACCCACTCGCAATGCTGCAAAAGCTGCTACCGGGAATTGCAGAACATTCGGCATTTGAATTGCGATGCGGTCGCCTTTTTTAAGTTTCAGCTCGTTTTGCAGGAATGACGCAAATTGGTTTACCTTTTGGTCCAGTTGCGTGAAGGTCAGGCTGACGCCCATGTTAGTGAAGGCTTTATTTGAGGGGAATTTGCGAACCGCCTCGTCGTAGATCTCGGTCAGTGACTGATAGTCATTGGGATTGATCTCAGGTCCAATACCAGCCGGGTAATTTTTGATCCAAATCTTTTCCATAAGACCTCCTGATGACGTTCTAAAATGCTGAGCCTTTATTCTAGAGTAAAGGTTCGAATCGGGTAAAGGAAATTCTTGTGTTCAGCTGGCCCCTTTGCAAGACTTAAAGAATGAAATTGCGCCACATCTTCACACTTGTTATTTCACTGGTCCTGTTTGCATCCTGCACTCGTAAGAAAGAGACAGCAGTGGAGGAGTCCACGACCCCGGTGGCGGCGAATATGGTCAACCAACCTCCCAGAAAAGTTCTGACTCCGCAGGAAAAATCGGCGGCGATGTTTGTGCACTTGATGGAACAAGCAGACAGTGTGCACCGTGAGGCCTGGTGGGTGTTAACCAACGAGCGTCGTTCCTTGTTAAAATCCCCATTTGGAAAAGTGCAAAGAGCGATTTTGTCCCAAGGGAATGCCAAGCTTGGAAATAAATCTTTATTCCGCTGTGACCGTTATGAAGTAAAGCGCGACGTGATGTCGCAAACGGGTTTTCCGCAAAAATATGAAATGTACGAAAAGTGCTCGGCGAAATCTCCGGCTAAGCACATGGCGATGTTGTACGCGCAAAAAGAGCATGAGTTTGATCTGACTTTTTATCCCGAAGGTCTGGAAGAGGTTTTGGGAATTGGGGCTGCAATTTTAAATAAGCCCATCACTTGTCACATTAAAACGAATGCCAACGAACAGCTGTTGGTGTTGAACTGTAAGGACTGGGCTCAGGAAAAAAATAAAGAGCAAATGATTCGCCTGGATGTCTATGACTATCAAAAAGAAGGTCAGGACATGATCAAGCTTCGCGGAACTCTTTACGAGAATCTGACTGACGTTCGTAAAATTGAAGCGAACGTTCCGATGACTGGTAAAATCACTGTCACCGAGACCGAACTTTATGCACCGACTCCATCACCAACACCCAAGCCTTCTCCAACTCCACAAAAATCCCCCGTGGCGGGTCAGCCTGCAGAGGGCACATCACAGCAGCCCGCAGCTGCGGCGAAGTCAGGAGAGCCGGTTTCTGTGCCAATGGATCAGCAAACTTACGATCTGCCCGGTGGCGTGATTGGTGGGGTGGGGCAATCCGCTTCTGATGCAGCACCTCCGCCAACAGCAGCTGATCAAGGCTGGCCGACGGATGAGCAGGGGAATGTCATAGAAAACCCACAACCACTTGAAAATAACGTTGATCCAATGCAAGATGGGGCACCTTCAGGGGAGGCGCAGCCAGAACAACCGCAGATCCTGCATGATCAAGGAGCACCAAGTGGCCGGTAAAGTAGAGTTAGGTAAGAAAGTTCCCGCATTTAAAATTCCTTCTTCCAGCGGGGAGACTTTTGCGCTGTCATCCATGAAGGGTAAAAAGATTGTTCTTTATTTTTACCCTAAAGACAGCACTCCGGGTTGCACGACAGAATCTATCGAATTCAACGAGCTTTTGCCTAAGTTTAAAAAAGAAAACACGGAAGTAATCGGTGTTTCCCGCGACAGTTTGAAATCCCATGACAAGTTCATCTGCAAGTACGACTTTAAGTTTCAGCTTTTGTCTGACGAGGAAGAAGAACTGTGCAAAATCTTTGATGTGATCAAAGAAAAGAACATGTACGGCAAAAAAGTCATGGGCATCGAGCGCTCCACCTTCGTCATCGACGAAGACGGCAAACTTGCCGGCGAATTCCGCAAAATCAAAGCCGAAGGCCACGCCGCCGAGATGCTAAAATTCGTAAAAACCCTGTAATATCCACAACCGTAGCGGGTGTACAAACTGACAAGTTTGTCCCTGAAAGAGAAAGGTAACAGTTATCTTTTTCCTGCGGTGTGTTTCTAAAATAATTTAAGACTTAAAAAGGAAGTAAAATGAAAAACAAAAAATGGTTCGCTGTTAAGACTCTTTATGTAACTCGCGCAATTGGCAAAGCTAAAACAAAGGCAGCTTTTGCTGAACTTCTTGAAGAGCGCGTAGTATTGTTTCAGGCAGCGAATGCTAACGCCGCTGTTAAAGCTGCCGAAAAAGACGCGAAAGAATATTCTCAGTACACATACCAAAACTTCGATGGCCAGGCTGTTCGCACTGAATACCTAAATGCGTGTGACGTTTTTGAATTGTACGAAACTTTGGAAAGCGGTGTTGAGCTGTTTGCATCCACGGAAGTATTGACTAAGAAAACATCTAAAAACGATTTGATCGCACGCCGTCTTGGTAAGCTTGAAACAAACAGCTCCATCAAAATGCGCAAGCGTTTTATGTCTAAAGAGCTAAGCGCTTACCTTTAATAGGTGCCAGGTCCTGTTTCTTATTGCTGTGCAGAACCACTTCGGTTTTGCGATGCGCGAAAAAAAATCCCCAGAACTGAAATTCTGGGGATTTTTTATTTTATAATTATCAAGTAAGTCCGTACCTTTTTGCCTCAGGCAGGTAGGCACCTAGTGAACCGCAGAGATCATAAGTTCCGCGACTTGCTGGCTGAACTTTACTGGATCTGGAATCGATGAACCTTCGTTCAGCAATGCCTGAGCATAAAGAATCTCGGACCACTTCGCTTGTTGGTCAGGGGAGGCTTTCAGCATCTTTTCAAACAACGGATGTTTCGCGTTGATTTCCATCACGCGTTTTACCGGTTGGTTGTATTCCTGACCCATTTGCGCCATTAGCTTTTGCATGTGGGCAGAAGGATCGTGCGCAGAAGAGACCAGACATACGGGAGTGTTCGTCAAACGCTCTGACAGCACAACGTCTTTCACCTGGTTTTCCAGGGTCTTTTTCATTGTGTCCATCAAGGGTTGCAAAGTCGCAGCCGCTGCTTTTAGTTCTTCCTCTTTTTGTTTCTTCTCTTCCTCAGTGTCCAGATTCAAGCCCTCAGCCGTGATCGACTGAAGTTTCTTGTCCTTAAACGTGCTGATCGCGTTCACAACCCACTCGTCCACTGGATCGACCATCAAAAGCACTTCCATGCCTTTTTCTTTTAGTTTTTCCAGGTATGGGGAGTTCGTCACCTGAGCCAAAGAGTCACCCGTGATGTAGTAAATATCTTTTTGCTCGGGCTTCATGCGCCCCACGTACTCATCCAAAGTCGTCATTTTGTCTGAAGACGTGGAATGGAACAGGCATAGCTCCTGGATCTTATCTTTGTTTGTTGGATCTACTGGCAAGCCTTCTTTGAAAGTCGAACCAAACTCCGTCCAGAAGTTTTCGTATTCAGTACGCTCTTTGTTTAGCAGGTCTTTAAGTCCGCTTAAAATCTTATTAGTGACGTTCTTTTTAATCGCCGTCACCTGACGGTCTTGTTGCAAAATTTCACGAGACACGTTCAGGGAAAGGTCGGAGCTATCCACCAGACCTTTTACAAAGCGCAGGTACTGCGGAAGCAATTCTTTGCAGTCTGCCATGATGAACACGCGCTTGATGTAAAGGCTTAGACCGTATTCCATCTCGCGGTTGTTAAAGTTCCAAGGGCGTTTTCCCGGAATGTACATCAACGCATTGAATTCCATGGTGCCTTCAGCACGGTAGTGAATGGTTTTCAAAGGTTCGTTAAAATCATGGGACAAATGCTGATAGAATTCCTTGTGTTCGTCCTTAGTGACTTCAGAAGGGGACTTCAGCCAGATCGCTTTTTGCGAATTCAAAGTTTCATCTTCACCCTTGTCGTTTTTCATCTTGATCGGGTGAGCGACAAAGTCGGAGTATTTTTTAACCAAAGACTTCAAAACCCAAGCGTCTGTGAAGTCCTGAACTTCCTCTTCCTCTGCAAATTTTTTCAAGTGCAAAGTGATCGTCGTACCTGTGCCACCCGGGCGCGGTACGGAATCAACAGAGTAAGTTCCATCACCAGTGGATTCCCAAACCACACCTTCGTTGGTTCCGGCTTTTTGCGTGTGCAAAGTCACTTTATCAGCGACCATGAACGCAGAATAGAAGCCCACACCGAACTGACCGATCAGTTCAGGCTTGTTGCGCATTTCTTCATTCATTTGCATGAAGGCTTTAGCGCCAGAGCGCGCGATAGTTCCGATAAATTGAACCACTTCCTCCTGGTCCATACCGATACCGTTATCGATGATTTTCAAAGTGCTTTGCTCTTTGTTACCTTCCAAACGGATTTCCGGAGTCCAGTCCGCAGGCAGCAGACTTTGGTGAGTTAGGGACTGGAATTTCAATTTATCAATCGCGTCTGAAGCATTCGATACAAGTTCGCGCAAAAAGATTTCTTTATGTGAATAAAGTGAGTGGATCACGATATCCAAAAGCTGTTTAATTTCAGCGTTAAATGCCTGTGTTTGTTTTGCCATAGTTAAACTCCCTGATTACTCGTAATGAAATGACATTCGGTCTGAAATCGATTTTGGCAAGGCCGGGATCTGACTTCTTGGGATAAAAAATGTCGTAAGGTTAAAGAAATCGCTGAAAATCTTGTGCTTAGCGGTCGCGGCAGCCAGATATTGGTGCCCCGAAGAGCCACCAGTACCGATTTTATTACCCAGCATACGCATCGCCATCATCGCGTGACGGTAGCGCCAGTTCGTCATGTTTTCATCGATATCCAATAGCGCACGGATAATTCTAAATGGCGTCTGCAGGATAGGCTGATCGCGGTAAAGCTGAATCAGAAGGGCCGCATGCATGGCCTTGTAAGACAGACGGAATTGTCCTTCAGCGCGAAGCTTGTTGAAAGCTTCCTCGTTAAATAGTGCATCAAAGCTTTGCAGGGATTTTTCCAGACCCTCGACAGTTTTCTTTTTCTCTTCTGCGGGAATGGCAGCATTCGCCTGAACAATTGCAATGTCCTCAGAGAACATTTTATTCACAGCCTGTTTGTAAGAGTCCCAGAAATTGAAGTTTTCGCCTTGAAGGAAAGGTGTGCGCTCCAGCCACTTTTCCAAAGAATCAAACAAGGAAGGTTGATCCAAAACTTTTAACATCTCAGACTGCTGTCCTTCGCTTAAAGATTTCCAGAACGGAGCCTGATTGTAAGCCAGACGATCTCCGATTCTTAGTCCCAGCTTGGTTTCAATCAAACGCCACTGAAAGCTTTGGAAACCAGAGGCCGGGTAAAGCATGTCACGGAAATCCAGGAAATCCAGGGGAGTCATGGTTTCCAATACGTCGATTTGACCCATGATCAATTTTTGAATTGCTACGATTCTTTCCAGACGTGAAGTCGCCTGACCCATTTCCTCTTCAGCCACTTTGGACTTTTGGAAAGTCGCCAGCACTGAATCCAATTCAAAAAGAATTTGTTTAAACCAAAGTTCATAGGCCTGATGAACCACGATGAAAAGCAATTCATCATGGGCAGGCTTGCCATATTTCACACTGACCGGATGCTGGGCATCCAGAATTTTTTCGATTCCCAAATAATCGTGATAATGGACGGAAGGGTATTTCATCGTGAAAGCTCCTTGATAGCGTTGGCAAAATTTTGAATATCTTCTGTTTGAGTATCCCAGGATGTCATCCAGCGACACTCAAAGGTGTTTTCGTCCCAGACGTAAAAGAAAAACTTCTCACGTAAAGGTTTCACCCAGGTCGAGGGAATTTTCGCAAAGACCGCGTTGCTGGCAGGTTCGTTGCGAACAACAACCCCTGGAATATCGCGAACCGCATGGTAAAGATCGCGCGCGCGCTCGAGCGAGTTCCCGGCGATTTCTTTCCAAAGATCGTTTTTAAAGTATTCGATAAACTGACAGGCAATAAAGCGCGACTTGCTGGGAAGTTGCGAGCTTTGTTTGCGCACGTACTTAAAGTCATGGGCTAAAGCTTTGTTTAAGAAAATTACGGCTTCGCCCATCATCAGGCCGTTTTTAGTGCCGCCAAAACTGACGACATCAACTCCCAGGTCTGTGGTGATTTCCTGAAACGACTTTTGCAAAGAAACCGCGGCATTCGCAAGACGGGCTCCATCGATATGCACGTGAAGCTTGCGCTCCTTGGCCCAAAGGATCAACTCGCGCAGTTCATTCAGGGAATACACTGTTCCCAGTTCTGTGGGCTGAGTGATACTTAAAACCGCACTTTGCGAAAAATGCTGATCGCCGCGACGGATGAAGTGCTGTTCAAGTTTCTCTACAGAAATTTTTCCATCTACTGATGGCACAGGTTGAAGTTTAAACCCACCCATTTGTTCGGGCGCCCCGCACTCGTCCACATTGATGTGTGCCACATCCGCGCATAGAACACTTTGCCAGGGGCGAGTAATCGCACGTAATGCAGTTACGTTTGCAGCCGTACCGTTAAAAACAAAAAAGACCTGAGCCTGGGATCCGAAGTGGGATTTAAAACTGCGAGCAGCGTCTTCCGTCCACTCGTCAGTTCCGTATGAAGGCGCGTGTTCGACATTGGCCTCTTTCAAAGAGTCCAAAATCCGGGGATGAACTCCGGCATGGTTGTCGCTGCCAAAACCGCGATTCATGGTTCTAACCTTTGTTTAAAGTTCCAAAGATAAAATTGTGCGAAATCAAAGCTGCCAATTTGCTGGTGCGTTTATCAGAATCCAGTGGAGGGGAGACTTCATAAATACCCATCCCACGCACATCAAAGTTTTGGATCATCCAGTGCAAGCACTCCAAAAAGTCCTTGGTGAAAAGACCCGTCGTCCAGGACTGCGAGCAACCCGGAGCTTCATTGGAAGTAAAGGCATCGATATCAACGCTTAGGAAAATCTTTTTACGTTCTTTACCAGCCAGATAGGATTTTAAAGAATTCAAAAGGCCATTTTCGTTGATCTGATCCAGGGTGATGATCTCGGCCCCTTTGGATTTGGCCCAGGCGATATGGGCCTGGCTGTTGCACTGATTCTGAATGCCGACTTCTGCAAAGTCGATGTGACCGGAAAACTCCTGCAACAGACGGTGAAATGGTGTGCCCGAATTCATGCCCTTATCAGTGGGACGAACATCCATGTGAGCATCAAAGTTAATCACGACGGCATTGTCTTTATGGTTTTCCGCGAAAGCCGTGCTATCGCAGTAACCATAATCATGCCCACCACCGAATGAAATCCAGTGCTTGTTCATTTTAACCAGGGAGCTGACCAGTTCGCGGCCCTTGGCATGGCGCTCTTCCAGAGGTTTTTCTTTGTTAACCAAGTCACCCAGATCCAAAATCTTTGGCAAACTTTTCGCCGAAAGATGCGGGGTCATTTTGTAAAGGAAGGTGCGAATTTCTTTTGGAGCGACCTGGGCGCCAACGCGACCGCCGTTCAGTCCAATGCCTTCGTCGTCGGGGTATCCCAACAAAGCGAAATCAAAATCATAGGATGCAAATGATGGCTCGCCCTTAGGAAGAAGCTGTACGCATTCCCCAAGGCGAGGATCTTCTTTGTCATTTTTGGTGAAAAGAAGATGCTTGTCAGTGGGATGTAGCCAACTCATTAATTTTGTCCGGTTGTCATTCTATAAAGGATCAGCGTCTTATTTAGAGCCCCTGTATCAGAGCTGTAAATTTTTAGAACCGCAGATCCACGGTGGAATTGAATTGTACCAAATGTCGTACTCTTAGAGTCAGAAAGGAACATGACCCATTCTTTCCCGGAACTAGGTACCAGGCTGTAGCTGTATTCAATTGGCGTTTGAGAAATAGATTTATAGTCTTTGTTGCCAGTCTCAGAGATTTTTTGAGCGGCATAGAACTTCATCGTGTTGAAGTCCTGAACATTAATAACTGCCTCGCTGGAGTACCAGTTGCCCAGCATACGGCGAAGACCCACGTACTCAACACTTTCAATCGAAACTGTGCAGTGAGCAGGATTTTTCTTACCAGTAGCGGTGATCACATCACCTGGAGCAAGTTTAACGAGTGCACTTAGTGCCGTTTCGTTGTTAGAGGCGACAAGATAGTTATTGCAAGGATCATCCGTCTTAAGGAACATCTGCTGACCCTTAAGTGCAACGGTACCACCAACAGTTTGCGCAGAAGCGACAACCGCCGAAGTAACTAGCGTGAGGACGAAAAATAATAATCTCATGGCACCCTTGTTCCATGGGTAAAAACGGCGGTCAATAACAAAAGTAGAAAGCAAATTGACTAACACCGTCATGCCTAGATGGTGAGCAGATCTTGCTCTAAAGAGCATCAGTAACTACACTTATTCGTAATGTTTAAGTCTAATGATCTCAATATTTTGTCCTTCCCGTGGAATGGTCAGCTGCCGAATTCAAAACAAGTCGTCGTTCGCGACATCGATGTTGTGGGTGTCGGGGCCATTCGAAAATCTCAACTGCTAAAAATTCAGGCAAATCACGACTTCATTTTACAAACGCATTCATCATTTATCCCGGCAACTGTGCGCAGTATTTACGATGAAGAGTTAAAACGAACTCTGCAGTGGTTAAAGCCGGTCAGTGTGAACGACATTTCGAGCTTTGATTTTCCTACAGAAGTTATTCATACATTTGAGCGATCCTTTCCAAAAACAACGGCCTATCTTGGTGTGATGTTAAAGCCGGCTTTGGAAAGTTATTTGAAGGAGATGGAGTGGAGCAGTTGGTTGCTGCAGGATCACTGGCGCTACTTCAGTGGATTTATTCGTCAGAAGTATCCTGAAAAACCGGCGCTGCGCGAACTTGTTAACTGGGAGTGGATTCATGCGTGGCTTGAAATTCAACCTTTTGAAATCGAAAAATCCAAAGGTAAACAAATCACTGTTAATCCAAGCCTGCAAGTCTTGGCGTTGACCGAGAACAATTCGGAATTACAACGCGAGAAAGGTTTATATACTTTTGTATATGATCAAGAAACGGTTAAAATTGCAGAAAGAAAATTGGACATTTACGAGGCCGCATTGTTGGATCTGCTTGCGGAAGATCGCATTTATACTGAAGAACAACTCCTGGAAATGGCAATCCTCGAGGAGATAGAACCCGCTATAAACAGAAACGAGTGGACAAAAAGAATAGAAGTTCTGCTCGCTTCCGCGGTTTTGGTTAAGTGTTGAGTTAAAAAAAATTTATCGAACGCTTGTTTTTATTCTGCGTCGCTGGTAGCGTTCAAAGTGGACACGGTACGTACTCGGAGGAAATGTTAAAATGGCTACACAAGAAAATAAATTGGCAGCTTTTCTTAAAGAATGTCGTTTGAAATCTGGGCTTTCTCAAAAGGAAGTTTCCACGGTTCTTGGTTATGAAACTGCACAATTTGTATCTAATTGGGAGCGCGGAGTTTCTTCCCCACCAATTTCAAGTTTGTGGAAATTGGCTGGATTGTACAAAATCTCAGCGCAGAAATTGTTTGATGTAGTTTTGGAAGAAGAGCTTCGTTTGACAGCTATCAATCTTAAAACTCGCTTTAAACAAGCTAAGTCTTCTTAATAGATTTAGAACAAGTGTTTAAATAAAAAGAGCAGCTCCTAAGGCTGCTCTTTTTTTATTTGCATTGGCTGTGATTAGTAATGCGGTGGTTTTTCGTGGCCACGGATTTCCGCGTCTTCGCTTCCTAAGACATCCTGCAGACGTTTGGTTAATCCCGAGAGCAGTGTTTCCAGCTTGTCGATGGTTTTTTGTTGCTCATAAATCACCTGATGCAATTCTTCAATCACCACATCCTGGTGAGATACTTTGATTTCTAAATTCACAATGCGGGATTCGTCCACAGGAAGTTCCTTAAGGGTTGGTTTTCTCGGAGCCTTTGGTGTGGAAGAATTCTTCCTTCACCAGCTCATAAAACGAATGTTGGCTCACGATATGGGATATACCAGCTGCCACGGCAGCACTCAACATCATGGGGAAAAGCGAGGAGTGACGGTCTGTCATCTCGAATATAAGTATGAACGCCGTAAAAGGCGTCTTCATAAAGCCTGTAAGAAATCCAATCATCCCACACAAAATCAATAGATGATGATTATGGGGCCAGATAATCTCGGAAAACAAAGAGCCCAAGGTTGCACCAATTGCCAGGGTTGGCGCAAAAAGCCCCCCTGCCACGCCTGCGATAGACATAATGATTGGCCCCACCATACGAACCAACACATCAGACGAAGTGGCCCAGGCATCCTTAAATAAAAGATCCGTGATGATGGATTTACCACCGCCCACGCCATGGGCATTCCAAAAATAAATGCACAGCCAGAACACGAAGCCGCAGGCTATGTTAATTGCGATAAGTTTCTTGTGGTTCGCGATCTTTTTTCTGAAGCTCATGATGCTGAAAAATATTTTACCCAGCACCGCTCCCAGAATTCCAGTGAGGGCGGCGAGAGCGATGATATAAAAATAGCTCTGCAGATTCACGGACATGATGGAAGGGAAACCAAAGTAAAGATATCCCCCGAGTGCCGTTTGCACGATCAAACCGGTCGCCATAACAGACCATAGAACATAGGTTTTAAAGTTGTTGAAATAATCTTTGCTCAGTTCCTCAAGGGCGTAAACGATGCCTCCCAAGGGGGTGTTGAAAGCCGCTGCCAGTCCTGAGGCACCGCCGGCCAAAATAAACGAGCGGGTGGAGGTTTGACTGATCCACTGGGTGGATTTTTCACCGATTCTAAAAAAGATCCCCGAAGCAATCTGCAGCGTCGGTCCTTCCTGACCCACGGCGCCTCCGCCCAGTACGCAAATAATGGAAGAAACGATTTTTACCAAAATCACCCGGATGCCAATCAAAGAACGAATGAGTTTTGAATCCGTGGTGGGATCAAGTTCATTGGCAATTAACATCTGCGGAATGCCGCTGCCACCAGCCTGAGGAGCCAGTCGGTGAGGAAGGTACCAGCTTAAGAAAACCGTGGCCACCGTCGCCAAAAGAGAAATCACCCAATGGGTTTCATGCAGAAGCTTCATCGAGAGTTCTTCAGCAGCGAAAAAGATTTTTGTGTAAATGATAGAAACAGCGGCAGCAAAGAAACTCGCAACCAGGAACGGCACGATTCTGAGTGATTCCTTGTATTGCAATAATTCGATAAGTCTGTGGAGCTGGAAGCGTATTGCCGACTTGTTCATACATCAGCAATACTCTTATCAATGGATGATGGGAATTAGTTTCTCTAATTGTGACGGCTTGTCACTCGGGGAAATTAAATCCCTTTCATTATATCACTAAGATGCTGAATGTGTTGCAGGGGATGTTGTCCCACGCGCTCAAGCATTAATTTTTTCGCAGCTTCAGCCTTAGGCACGCCCTCGAAGGTAATCAGACGATCAATCGCATTAGCAGAGCAAACAATCACCGCCAGGGGATCAATGTCTTTCTCGCGCATTCCAAGCGGGCCCGAGCCATCAATCAGTTCTTCGTGCTGAGCAATGATGTTGATCACAGTCTGATCAAAGTGCTTTTTGTCGCGAACTTGGGTGGCACCCTCGGAAGGATGTTTCCACCATAGCAATTTGTCGGCTTGATTCATCGCGGATACTTTTTGATTTACGTTTAATCCTGTCAGGAAGTGACCGTAGTCATGCAGCAAAGCACCTAACGTTAAGAGTTGCGTTTTCTTAAGATCCGTCACACCCAGCTTCTGAGCCAGTGCAATCGCAAGCGTAGAAACTGTCACCCCATGGTGAGCCAGGTTCTTATCCGTGTTTTCCATATTCATGATCGTGGACAGGGATTGTTGATTGCTCATAACGAAGCTAACGTATTTTCCGGCAGCGTCTTTGGCGTAGTTGTATGTTGTTTCGTTTTCTGGATTTTCAAAGACCTCTTCAGCGTTTGATTGCTGCGCGCCTTGGATGACTTCAACACGGGTTTGCAGATCCTTGCCCGAGGAGTTGTCGTAGGCCATATCCAGATTGCGGTCGACATAGCCACGGTACATTTGTTCTTCGCTGGTCAGAATGTACATCTTGCGCAGTTGTTTTTCTTTAAGGCGTTTCAGGCGGTCGCCTTCAAAGCTGTCACCACGACGTAGGTAGAGGATCATCTTATCGTTGATTTTGATGTAGGCATTGAAATCAATTTTTTGGTCCCCTCTGAGGGTGCTCACGCGAATTGAGACATAATCCATTGCTTCCAAACCTCTCGATTGCTATCGTTAAACCAATGTCGATTGATAAAGAAATTGTAAAAGATTTTGTGAGCGAGTCAAAGACCTTGATTGAGGATCTGATAGATCTTCTCGAAGGTATTGAAGGTGATTTTTCTCAAGTGCAGAAGTTGGCCGATTATGGGAACGGTGTAGACCGCATTATGGGGGGAGCAAAGTCCCTGGCTTTGTCTGCGCCCACGGATCATGCAGTTCATTTAATTTCTGACTACACCGCACTTTGTAAGGCTGTCGGATACAAGGCTTCGCAGATTCAGGGCAATCAAAGTCTTTTTGATGTGTGTGTCGCCACTTTGTTGGATGGCTCTGAAACTTTAAGCACTCTTTTGGATCGTATTGACGAGCCCATGGCGAATTTAAAGACCACCATTCCCCAGGCGTTTATTGACCGCCTTCGCTGGGTTTCCGGTAAATTTTCTGATGATGTTTCTGCCAGTGTCAGTGAAAAAGGAGCGGGAGCTCAGGATGCTGGAAAACATAAATTGAAACAAAATGAAATCGATGACCTTCTGAAAAAACTAGGACTGTAGTTGTCTTAGGGTCCACAGGGCGAGTTCACCCAGTTTTTCATGATCTCTCAGGGCTTCAACTTCTGGTTGAAGCTCTTTTAATTTGCGGTTCGCGGTAACAATCAAAGCATTGCGTTTAAGTCCAAAAGAGCCCGCACGGGCCAGCGGTGTCCCCAGAAAATCACGGCTTAATTTTTTTCCGGAACTATTTAGGATATAACGAAGCTCCGCCGTTAATTTGGTTTCCTGATCGGCTGCCAAGCTCAGGCTTTTCTCAATTGAAAGCTGACCTTTAAAGACCTTTTGATTCCAAGGGCAAACGGTTTGGCAAAGATCGCAGCCAAAGAACCAATCACCAATTTTTTCGCGCAGGCTTTCCTCGGGAATTTGTCTTGATTCGATAGTCAGGTACGAAATGCACTTTCTGGCATCCATTTTTCGTGGTTCAATCAGTGCTCCCGTCGGGCAGATGTCCAAGCAGCGCGTGCAGGTGCCGCAAAAATCAGGCAGGGGCTCAATCGTCGTTGCAACTTTTAATGAAGTGACGATTTCACCAATAAAAAACAAACTGCCTTTTTTCGGATGAATCACGCAGGTATTTTTACCGACCCAACCCAAAGCAGCTTTTTTCGCCAGATCTCTTTCCAATAAAGGGGAGCTGTCGGTGAATGCCAAAAACTCCTCGTCAGGGAAGATTTTGCTCAATTCCACGCAAAGCTTTTGCATGCGCTCTTTAAACCAAAAGTGATAATCAATCCCTTGGGCATACATACTGACCCGGGCGGATTTCAGCGGGAAGTTTTCGATTTTTTCAGGATGGGGAAAATAGGGCATGGCAAACACCAGTGCGCTTTCAGCACGGGACCATTTGCTTTGGGGATTTTCCTTAATCGGCGCATGATCGGCAAGATACTTCATCTCGCCATGCAGACCCTCGGCAATCCAGCTGCGGTAAAAATCAAAACTTAAAGGATTTTGCAATGGCGCCCAGCCAAAGTGGGAGACTCCCAATTCGGTCAAGTATGGATCTAAAAGAGGTTTTATCTCCTGAGGCGTCACGCGAACAATTTCTTTCTTTCACCCGGTTTTTTTGTACACTGAAAGGCATGGATCAAGTTCGCACGATTTTGCAATCTCATCCCCATTGGTCAGCTGTAGAGGCAATCTATCACAGATTGACCGATAAAGGCTATAAAGCGTTTTTGGCCGGGGGCTGCGTGCGCGATGCTTTATTGGGGTTTAAAGCCAATGATTTGGATATCGCGACCGATGCGACTCCGGATCAGATTGAGCAGCTCTTTGAGAAGACCATCAATGTGGGTAAAGTTTTCGGGGTGATGCGGGTTCTGATCGGCGGGGCAGATATCGAAGTCGCCACCTTCCGTAACGATGGCACTTACAAGGATGGACGACGCCCTGATCACGTCGAATTTTCCAGTCCCGAAGAGGACGCCAAACGCCGTGACTTCACGGTGAACGCTTTATTTTACGATTTAGAAAACCACCAGATTCTGGATTTCGTCGAAGGCCAAAAGGATTTGCAAAAGCAAATTCTGCGCACGGTAGGTGAAGCGAAAAAACGTTTTACCGAGGATCACCTGCGCCTGCTTCGTGGTGCCCGTTTTGCAGCGCAACTGGATTTTGCTATTGAGGAGCAAACCATGGGAGCCATGAAAGAAATGGCACCTTTAGTGAAAACCGTCAGTGGCGAACGTTTACGTGATGAAATGGGAAAACTTCTGAAATCCAAAAACGTGCCTTTGGGTTTAAGAGTGATGCAAGAAACGGGTTTGCAGTCAGTGCTTTTCCCGTGGAAGGCCCTGGATGTCGAGTGGACTGCTTACCCAGGTTGTGAGATTTGGCAAAATCTAAGTCTTTTCCTGCGTGGAGCCTCGGCTGATGATTTGCAAAACAGCATCGAGCTATTAAAACTTTCCACCAAAGAGCGCCGCGGAATCGAAGATGCCTGGAATATCTGGCAAGCGCCGGAAAACTTCTTCTTGCAACGTTTAGGACAGCAGATGCAGCAAATGCAAAAGCCGGGTGTTGCCTGGGCCCTGGATGTTTTGATGAAGGAAGGCCATTTTGAAGAGCGTATTTTAAATCTGTTCAGTGTATGCCGTGGCTTTGGCCAGGAATTGCCAAAACCTTTTTTGACCGGCGAGGATTTGAAGGGGAAACTGCAGGGACCTGCTATTGGGATTTGCCTGCAGGAAGCTTTTAATCTGCAGCTTGAAAAACAGCTGAATGATCGCAAGCAAGCCCTCGTGTGGCTGGAAAATTATTTAAAGAAAGCTTAGGGACTAGAGAATGAACGACATCTATGTGGCCAGCACCTGGAAAAGACTCTTTGCTCAATTAATAGATCAGGTCTTCTTATTGGCTTGCTATCTGCCTTTTGGGGTTTTGTTTTACCGCGTTTGGTTCACGGATGGCGAAGTCGAAATTTCCCTGTTTCAATTGATCATGCTATTCCTGGTGCCAGCCTTGTATGAAACGGTTTCGTTGATGTTGATATCTGCGACGCCGGGAAAATGGCTTTTGGGATTGAAAGTGGTTCCAGCCGATGATCCATCCAAAGAATTGCTTTACACCCAGTGTGTTCTGCGTCCGTTGACCAGTCGTCTGACTTTCTTTTTCTCCTGGGCGATCTATGCCCTGGCTTTTTTCCGCTATGACCGAACTCATCTGTCTGATTGGGTGGCTGAAACCCGCGTGGTGCAATTTTCTCCTCGCCCCAACAGACCGACAATCCGCCGGGTTGTGGGCACATTGCTGATTTTGTCTTACGCCTATGAGGGCATGTTGTTTTCTTCAAGAGTTATCAACGAGATCAACTGGAATACCGGCAAGGCTGACCTGCGCGCCCTGGTGCAAATCAGTGACATGGAAGATGTCTCCATGGATTTAGGCGAAGAGTTGGGGGAGGAATAAGATGAAAGCCGCATTTTTGATAGTTTCATTGTTTTTCGGTTTCACAGCGTTGGCGAAACCTCCCGCAAGTGCTGATTATTCAAAAATCGATCTAATTGGTGTACAAGTTCTCAGCCCCGCTGGCGACAATTCATTTCCATGGGCTGTTAAGCCTATGGTGAACGGGTGGGAAGACCTTTATAAAAAGCTGGAGCAGGTTTCTGGCACCCAAATCTCCTCACAGATTTTCTATCTGGCTGAAAAGACATCCTTTAAAAACATCTTTGTCTTCATCGGTCGCGACAGTGCCGGTGACTATCAGTTCGTAAATGTCTTCTACACGATGTCAGGGCAAATGTACGGCTCTAATATGAAAGTGATGAATGTCGAACAAGATCGCCTGGATGTGGCGCAAGGAATTCCCAACGAACAACCCAAGGACTACTACCGGGTCGTCGCAAAGCAGTTGTTTCCGAACTAAGGTTTAAATTTTTTAGCGATAGTGCTGATCATCACCAGATCAAATTGACCATCGCCACTGATGGCTTCGTCTTTCATCGTACTCATTGCAACCTGCGGAGCCAAAGCCGAAGCCTGGTCACGCAAAGCCGTCATTTGATGAAACGAATAGGCGATGTTTAAAAGCTTACCGAAGGCTGTGATGTCTTCAGTCTGCAGAGCCTTCGGGAAACCCCGTCCGCCAGGGAGCTCGCGGTGTTGCATGATGCCGTCCTGGATGTCCTGATTGATAGGAACCTTTTTGGCTTTAACCATGTTCACAGAGCGCTCTGGATAAAACTTATAGTCATGGGCCTGCTCGGCTGAAAGTTTTTCGATACTGATTTCGGTCGCAGAAAAATTCGCCTGGGACAGGCCGATGTTGTGTAGTAGTCCTGCGATCGCTGCGGATTCACGCTTTTCATCGGGCCAATCCAAAAGCTGCGCAAAATAGGCTGCGAAAGCCGAAACACACAAAGCATCGTGATAGTAAGAACGGGTGTTGCCCGTATAGCGGCAAACCTCGTCATAAATTTCTGAAGTTGGCAGAGTTTTATTAAGTTCAAGCTCAGTGATGATGGTTTTACATTTATCCAAAATCGCCTTTCCCATGGAGTAATCCCCAGAGGCGGCATTTAGAAACTGCTGCATGAACTCGTAAATGTTCTTTTTGGAGCGATGGAACTTCTCTGTCATCGAGATCGGAAAAGGAATGTTGCGCATGCTCATGATCGTGCGGGCAAACTCAAAGAACTGCTTCATTTGGGTTTTCTTCACGTACATTTGCTGGCGCATGTTTTTAAACTTTTCCACGTGACGCTCTTCAATTACGTCCCCGCTGTGGCGCAAAATCACCGAGCGATGATTTGCTGGCAAGTGCACATACACATCAAAGTTTAAAGCGATGTTAGGTTCCATGTCGCGCAAATCCACCGGCATCAAGGCGGTGATAGGAATGTTTTCCCCTTCAAGTTCGATCGGGGCCAATTGTAAAACCATGTCCGAGATAAACTCCCGGTCAAAGTTGATATGCATCACCTCGTCGGCGCCGTTCTTTTTAACAACGTTAAAATCCAGCGGGGCAGAGGAATGCAGAACAATCAAATGGCATTCGGGATAGTTCATTTTGGTGGTTTGAACCCACTCATTGGTGGTGTTCGTTCCCGCGGAACCATCGATCAAGGCAAGGGTAGGTTTGAATTCGGCGTTGGAAGAAGCGTCGATGATTTCGTCGAAGCTTTTGAATTGCTGCAAGATGTACGGGTAGTAGCCCTTTAGAACTGTTTGAATGGTCTCTAGAAACCCCGGATGAGGGCTTCCTATGATCACATCCACCGTTTTTCCCGGGCTCACCGACATTATTGCACCGTGATCTCCACGTAGAAAGTGGAGTTGTTGGACAGATTAAAAGGGATGACCAGAGTCGCGCCCTTATCCGCCTGAGTAATATTAAAATTACCAGAAATTACCGTAGGAATTGCCATCTCGAAGTTGTAGCCCATTTGATTCAGGGTCGTCTTAGCCGAGCCATAAATCATGTTGGTCATCTCACCAACGGCGTCCTGAACTTCATTGTTAATCTCTGTGTGTTTTTCTCCCAGCATATTCTCCAAAATATGGAAAATGGAATCCTTGCCGTAAGAAATCAAAAGAGTTCCTTTAAGTGGGGGAGCAACCATACCCACCATTCCCGCGATCTCACCTTTAAGTACAAAGGATGGCTCGATGAATGGTTTGCCGGGTGTGGCATCCGTTTGCGCAATAGTCTTTAAGGTTTTAATCACCCCATCGACGAATGCATTTATAAGACGTTTGTCAAAGAGTGGATTCATTGCATCCACTTTTGGTGCTGCAGACATTTCAAATACTCCTTAAATGCAATCGGTTAGGCGGCTTTTGCGCCAGCGTGTTTAGCCCATACGCGTTCCATTTTCCCCTTTAAAGTCTGGGAATTGAATGGCTTAACCACGTAATCGGAAACTCCGGCTTTTGCTGCTTCAAGGATGTGTTTTTGCTCGGATTCTGCAGTAACCAGCATGAACGGTGTTGCTTTAAAGCGAGGGTCCGCTTTGCAAGCTTTCAAAAGGTCGATCCCCTGCATACCAGGCATATTCCAGTCAGAGATAATGAACTCGTATGGCTTACCTGCGTCGTGAGCGGCTTGGATCATCGGAAGGGCTGTTTTACCATCATCCGCTTCCTCGACGTTCGTGTAGCCAAGTTCGTTTAAAACCTTTTTGATGATTTTTCGCATTGTGGAAAAGTCGTCAACGATCAAAAATTTGGTCGTATTGGGAAACATAATATCTCCTAGGGGGCTATTTTGTGTAAAATCTTCTTCATTATCGGTCTAGTTTTTTAAAACTAGAGTCCAAAGCTATTGCGAATCTCAGAATTTATGTCAGACTTTATTACAGGTGGTCGTGCTGCTTTTGGACATGAGTCCTGGGTGGTACAAACGGTTTAGATAGAAAAATAAAAAACAATTAGCGGGAGGGAGCAAGGATGCTCAGAGATGTCCTGATTCAAAAAGGTCTTTCAAATAGAGAGGCAGAAGTTGCAGAACTTGTGTCTAAAGGCTTGTCCAACAAGGAAGTTGCGAACCAGCTTTTTGTAACTGAAAAAACAGTTAAATTTCACCTTACAAACATCTACAAAAAGATGAATGTGAAATCTCGTGCACAATTGATCGTATGGTGCTTGCCTCACCTTGGTTTCGTGGAAAGCGAAATCCGCGCAGAGAGCAACAACCAAAATGCGACTACTGCTCAGACTTACAACAATAACCAGACGCAAACGATCCCAGCTGGATCTGCGACTGTAGCTGGTGCTACGACTCTTCCAGGTGGCGGAATGAACCGTAATGGTAACTCCGACATCGGTATGGGTGGCATCTAATTACAGACGCCCAAAGCGTTGACTGAACTCCCAGAGAGTTTAGTATAAAAGGCACGGCATAATATGCTGTGCCTTTTGTTTTTTTAATGATAGCAAATGGACTTTCTTGAAAGGCTCCACTCTATGGCTAAATCTTCGAAGCCCGTTTCTTTTTCCCAGGTCGTAATGACTCAATTGGTTCTTCCTTCACATACCAACGCATTGGGTTCTGTGTTCGGGGGAACGATCATGTCGTGGATTGATATCGCTGCCGCTATCGCAGCTCAACGTCACTCCAATAAAGACGTGGTCACCGCTTCCATCGATCGTATTAATTTCGTGGCTCCAGTTTATAAAGGCTGGGTTGTGAATTTGAAGGCGAGTGTAAACTACACATCCAGAACTTCCATGGAAGTCGGTGTGCGCGTAGATGCCGAAGATCCAAAAACAGGGGAGACCTTCCACACAGCGACAGCCTACACCACGTTCGTGGCGTTGGGTGCGAATGGCAAGCCTATCGAGGTCCCTGGTTTGGAGTTAACTTCCGAGGACGACAAGCGTCGTTATAATGAGGGCAAAGCTCGTCGTGAGCAGCGCCTTAAAGAAAAGCGTCAGGACTAATCAGAATCTTGAGACTGGTTGCGATCGTACATCAGTCTCAATCCATAAACCTGCACGAAGACAAAAACTATCATCATAAATTTCATAAAAAACTCCAGAAGCTGTTCCAGAATCGGAACCGGGCTTAAGGGTCTGGTCATTTGATAAATGATCAAAGTCAGAAGTGAAATAATCAGATTTCCGAAAATAAGTTCCACGCGCATGTGATTTAAAAAAATCACCGGATTTAAAGCCACAATCAAAAGCATTGAGATTGCATGGGTGATGATCGAGGGAATTGTCATTAAAATGCCCAGTGAAGCATACATCAGGGCTGTCTGAATAATGACGGCTTGTAGATTTTTTTCTGTCGTAAAAAGAGTCGTGCAGATCACGCCCAATATTGCAAGGACTGCGAGGCCAATGAGTTTGACCAGCACCACATCCATTGCCAGGTAGTAGAAGCAAAAGGTGATGCTGACAGCCCACACGCTTAGGCAAACGTATCTACCCAGATGATTTTGATTTACGGCGAAATTACTACTATTGAACATACTGCTAAAAATCCCCACCACTGCGATATGGGATTATTATAACTGACATTCAACAGTTACATCGTTTTGATCCGGTAACACTTTAAAATAGAATCCTGTTTTGAGGCGCTCTAACTCGCCAGGATTAATTATAATATGCGGGTTACCTCGCTTTTTTTAGCGAGGTCGTTAGATTATTTTACGATGTAGTCTTTCCAGCGGTTGATCAGCGATGGAGTCAGCTGTGTGTAGCAGACCGTGCCCTCGGTGGCAGTCTCTTTTCTGCTGATCTGTGCCTCGCGACCCAAATCGAAAATCTTGTATTCCTCAGCGCGCGGGAAGTACAGTTGCACATCGGTTTGCATTTCGCTCACCATCTGCGCCATCAGCTTTTTCAATTGCTCCATACCTTGACCAGTCAGAGCGCTCACGAAGACCCGTGGATATTGTTTCACCCGGAATTGACGCTCCACTGGTGCTGCATCCACTTTATTAAAGACGTGGATGATTTTCTTATCAGCCCAGTTGAATTCTTTAATCAAATCCTCAACGACTTCGATTTGTCTTTCCATGTTCGGAGAAGACAGGTCGACCACGTGAAGTAAAACATCGGCCTCAGCAGATTCTTCAAGTGTTGCTTTAAAGGCCTCGATCAACTGTGTAGGAAGTTTACGGATGAATCCCACGGTGTCGGTGACAACGGCCGGAGGTCCATCGTTCAGAAAGATTTTGCGAGTTGTAGGATCCAGGGTCGCAAACACCTGATTCTTTGTCATGACCTGAGCACCAGTCAGGCGATTCAGCAATGAGCTTTTTCCGGAGTTTGTATAACCAATCAGTGCGAAAGATGGGATTTCGTGGCGTTTGCGTGATTGTCTGTGTTGCGCGCGGTTGCGACGAACACCTTCAAGTTTTTCTTTAATCAAGGCGACGCGCTCGCGAATGCGACGACGGTCGTTTTCGAGAGCGGTTTCACCGGGGCCGCGGGTACCGATACCACCACCTTGGCGGGATAGGGATTCCAGCCAGGCGCCGACCATGCGGGGCATCTGATCTAGCAATTGTGCAAGTTCTACTTGAAGTTTTCCCTCAAAGGTCTGCGCACGCTGGGCGAAAATATCCAGAATCAACTGATTGCGATCCACCACGCGAACTTTAACTATTTGCTCTAAGTTTCTTTGTTGAACACCAGAAAGCTGATGATCCATCACCACGATAGTGGCCTGGCTGTCGCGAACCATTTCAGCGACTTCTTCAACTTTTCCGGATCCGATCAGTGTGGCGGGGTTCCAGGAGGGCAGAACCTGGATGATCGAGCCCACGACTTCACCACCTGCGGCAGTGACGAGCTCTTCCAATTCCAGCAGATTTTCTTTGATTTCGGTGAGTGGCTCGGTCTTTAAACCGACCCCGATGACAATGGCTCTATCGTGAACTTTGACATGGGCTTGTTGACTCAAATCTAAGAACCCTCCCTTGGTCTACCTTAATTCTAGCACTGTCATGGGTACCTTCAAAGACAATTTTTTGCCATTTTTGCCAATGTGCATGGCTTCCAAAGCGGCCTTTGGGCTCATGCTTTTCCACACATTAAGACACGTGAACTTGGCCCTGTGGGTTAAACAAATCAAAATTTTCTTTTAAATGCAGCTGGATTTTTTGCGGGAGTCGGGATGGCGAAGAAGTTCAATATTACTCAGCAGGATATTTTGGAAATACCAATCAAGGCTGAGATTTTTAGTACTGAAAGACTTGAGGAGTATGCGGTCTATCTGGGCGAAAACCTTAAAACCGGAAAAACCACTCCATCGCGAAAAACTCTGATCAAGCGCAGTTCTGAAAATGGAAAAAAACTTCTGATCGCCTATCGCCTGCTGGCAACCGTGGGCCGTAAAAAAGAATCCGTTTCCCCGGCAGCGGAATGGCTGATTGATAATTTTCATATCGTGGAAGAACAGTTGCGGGAAATCGAAGAGGATCTGCCACCTTCCTATTATCTGGAACTTCCGAAAGCCACAGAAGGGGAGCTTGCCGGCTATCCGCGCATTTATGCCCTGGCCCTGGCTTTGATTGCACACTCGGACAGTCGCTTATCAGTGGATTTGATCCGCCGATTTGTACTGGGATTTCAGACGCGCAGTTATTTAAATATGGGCGAGTTGTGGGCGGTTGCGATCACGCTGCGAATTGCCTTGGTCGAAAACCTGCGACGGGTGGCCTTGCGTATTGCCTGGGATTTTAATCAGTCAGCAATAGCCGATGATCTGGTCGAACAACTCCTTGAAAATGTCCGTCGTCCCAAGAAATTTCAAAAGTACTTAAAGCAAATCGTCAGTCACTGTCAGGGCTCGGTGGAAACTGAATTGACCTTTATCGCCCAGGTGGCGAAACGCCTGCGAGATGCGGAAGCAGACGTGTGGCCGGTCATCGAGGCCATGAACGCGGAACTGGCAAAAGTAAATTTGAACATCGAACAAATTGTCGCGCGCGAGCATCAGCACCAGGCAACCAGTCAGGTGACCATTGCCAATATCATTTCCAGTATGCGTTTGATTAACAATATTGACTGGAAAGTCTTTTTTGAAAGTGTCAGTCAGATTGATCGCCTGCTTGAGGAGGATCCTTCAGGTGATTATGCCAGGATGGAGTTCATCACGCGGGATGATTACCGTCACAATATCGAAAGAATTGGCAAACGCACCAAAACGCCGGAACGTGATATCGCCACACGCGCTATCGAACGCAGTCAGCAGGATCATTGCCATGTGGGGTACTATCTTTATGGTAAAGGTCTGCGCAGTTTGGAGCAGGATTTTAAATATCGTCCCCGCTTGCGGGAGTCATGGTTGCGGTTGACGTTACGACATCCAACATTGGTTTACTTTTCCAGTATCGCGGTTCTGATCTGTTTAACCATGATCGGTCCTATTGATTACGCAATGACCAACACCAAATACTGGTATGGGATGGTGGCTGCAGTCTTTGCGATGTTTATTCCCTTCAGTGACCTGGCCGTGACACTTTTTAATTACGTACTAACCCGGGTCATCAATCCGCGCAGACTGGGGAAAATGGATTTCCGCAAGGGAGTTCCCGCAGAGTATCGAACCCTGGTTATAGTTCCGTGTTTGCTGACGGATGAAGAAACCATTGAAAATCTGGTCGAAAGAATCGAAGTTCATTACCTGGGTAATCTGGATTCCCAGGTTTATTTTGCGCTGGCCACGGATTTCGTGGACGCCGACAGCGAGCATCGTCCCGACGATGAAAAACTGGTTTCACTGACTCAGCGGGGAATCAATCGACTTAATGAAAAACACGGAGCGGATCGCTTCTTTTTCCTGCATCGCAAGCGGCTGTGGAATCCCCATGAGAAAAAATGGATGGGGTGGGAGCGAAAACGCGGCAAGATCGAAGAACTAAATCGCATTCTTTTAGGCAAGGGTGAAACCAGTTACACCATCATGACGATCCCCGAAGAAATCGTCCGTACTTTTAAATACGTGATTACTCTGGACGCCGACACGCAGTTGGGTCTGGAAGGTGCCCGTCATCTGATCGGTGTGGCTGCCCATCCTTTAAATCGCGCAAAGTTCAGCGAGCTGCGACGTCGCGTGACGGATGGTTATGGCATCATTCAGCCTCGCGTGAGTATTTCTCTGGAGAGTTCTTCGCGCTCTGTCTTTGCTTCGGTGTTCTCGGGGCACACCGGAATTGATCCTTACACCACGGCGGTGTCCGATGTTTATCAGGATCTGTTCAATGAAGGAAGTTTTACCGGCAAGGGTCTTTACGATATCGAAGCCTTTGATCGGTCGCTTGAAGGACGGGTTCCAGATAACACAATTCTAAGTCATGACTTGTTTGAGGGTCTTTATGCGCGTACGGCCTTAGCCACGGATATTGAAGTCATGGATGATTACCCCAGCTCCTATAAAAGTTATTCTGCCCGGGCCCATCGCTGGGTGCGCGGCGACTGGCAAGTGGGACCTTGGACTTTGCCTTTTGTGCAAAATCACGAAGGAAAAATGGTGGTGAATGATCTTCCCCTTATTTCCCGCTGGAAAATCTGGGACAATCTTCGCCGCAGTTTGGTGGCGCCTTGTTTGATGTTTTTGTACGTGGCTTCTTGGTTGATTCTGCCGGGGGATGCGTGGTTTTGGACCGGGGTCGCGACGGTGACGATTGCGATTCCTATACTGTTGCAGCTAGTGAATGCTTTAATGGTATCCCCTCGGGGCGGAAGCTGGACCAGCAGCTTTTGGAGTGAGCTCGGAAAAATTCAAACTCACATCGGACAGTTCTTGTTGGCTTTGGTTTTCCTGCCGCATCGGGCGGTTAACGATCTTGATGCCATTGTCCGTGCGATTTATCGAACCCGTGTTTCGAAATCCAAACGTCTGGAATGGATGACGGCGGCCACAGCCGAAAAGCATGAATCCCATGGAGGATCATTTTGGCGAAGCACAGCGGGGGTCGAAACACTTCTCGCAGTAATTCTTTTGGCAGTTATTGTTCGCTGGAATTTTAATGTGGCCCTGGTCGCTATTCCTTTTCTGACAATGTGGGCTGTGTACCCTTGGATGGCGAAGCTTACACAACGAAAAATCGAGAAAAAGCGCGAAGAGCTTTCCACAGACGACAACGAATACCTTTTCAAAGTGGCTCGTCGCATCTGGTTTTTCTTTGAAACATTTGTGACGGCCAAGGACAACTGGCTTCCGCCAGACAATGTTCAGGAAGATCCCGAGCAAGTCGTTGCACACCGAACGTCGCCCACGAACATGGGATTGTATGCTTTGTCGACACTGTCGGCGCGGGATTTTGGTTTTATTTCTGTTCGAGCGGCTTCAGATCGCCTGCGTGACCACTTTACGACACTGGGTAAATTAGAACGTTATCGCGGTCATTTCCTGAACTGGTACGACACGACGAATTTGTCACCACTTTATCCGCAGTATGTATCAACGGTTGATAGCGGAAATATGGCGGGATACCTGCTGGTGGTCAAAGAGGGCGCCCAGGAATTGCTGGATGCTCCTTTGTTCAGCCCAAGCTGCCTTCATGCTCTGAAAGTAAATCTGGAGTTTATGGAGGACGAAGTTAAAAAACTTCAATTGCAGCGTCAGGAGACAGGAGCCTTAAGTGCCACTCACCTGGTTGAGCAAATCAAAAGTACTCAGCAAATTTTGGAGGAAGGGGCGCCGGGCACGCTTTCCCAATGGGCGGGACTTATTCGCGCCATCCAATTTTCCGTGGAAGATTTCAAAGACAGCCTGGATGCCCTTGAAGTGGAACACGGTGGCCGTTTTTATAATAAACTTCGCGGTTGGACCAATGCTCTGACGACTTTGGTGGTAGATCTTAAAAAGGACGCTGAGCTTTTTGTGCTGACTCAATTGATCAGTCCCGAAAGCAAGGCCTGGCTTGCAACGATTCCGGGTTACCACGATCTGGATCAGGCGCAGTCATTATATGCGACGGCTGAAAAATACCGGAACTTCTTTGCCCATCTGAACGAGATTTCCGAAAGCGATTTGCCTGCGGAACTAATAAAATATCGTGAACTGGGTTTAAAGGTTTTAAACAACACCGTGGGATTGTGTAACGATCTGGCCACGATCTCCGAACTCTGCGAAACCTATTTCACTGAAATGGATTTTAGCTTTCTGATTGAAAAAGATCGCGAGGTTTTTTCCATCGGCTTTAACGTCAGTGAAAATCGTCATGACAATTCATATTATGACCTGTTGGCTTCTGAATGCCGACTGGCGAGTTTTGTGGCGATTGCCAAGCGGGATGTTCCAGCCAAGCACTGGTTCCGTCTGGGGCGGCAACTGGTGCCAGTCGAAGGAAAGCGTGCGCTCGTTTCCTGGTCGGCTTCCATGTTTGAGTACTTAATGCCTCATCTGGTGATGAAAAGTTACGAGAACACTCTTATCGGTGAAACTTTGTATGCGGTCGTGGACCGGCAGATCAGTTACGGAAAAAAACTAAATGTGCCGTGGGGGATTTCAGAGGCGGGATATAACGCCCGTGATTTGAACTACAACTATCAATACGGTCCTTTTGGTATTCCAGGCTTGGGTTTAAAACGGGGATTGGGTCATGACCTGGTCGTTTCGCCGTATTCAAGTTTCCTGGCTGCGCTGGTCGAGCCCGTCATCGCAACTAAGAATCTGCGCAGCATGCAGACGCCGGAAATACTTACTGAGTACGGCTTTATTGAAGCTATCGACTATACGCCGGATCGAATTGCACCGGAGCAGCCCTACGCACTGGTTAAGTCCTACATGGCCCATCATCAGGGCATGAGCTTAATTGCGATTGATAATATTTTAAACGCCGAGATTATGCAAAATCGCTTTCATGCGGAACCGCGCGTGCGTGCGGCGCAAATGCTGTTGCAGGAAAGAGTTCCTGAATACATGGCCTTGACCGAACCCAAAGCGGCCGAGATTGAATGGGAAAGCGCTGGCGACTCGTTGATGAAGTCCTTTGTGCGAGTCTATGACGAATCTCCGCATCACAGTCCGCGGGTGCAGATTTTATCAAATGGTGAATACTCGCTGATGCTTTCAACCAGTGGTTCAGGTTTTTCCAAATACGGAAAGCTAGCAGTCACGCGCTGGCGCGAGGATGCGACCCGCGATAACTGGGGTCAATACATTTATATTCGTGACGTGGAAATGAACCAGGCCTGGTCTGCGACTTATACACCGACCATTCGTAAGCCTGATACTTATAAAGCTGTCTTTTCAGAGGATCAGGTCGAGTTCATGCGAAAAGACCTGGATATTAAAACTATCACCCGGGTGATTGTGGCGCCTGAAGACAATCTGGAACTGCGTGAGGTGACTCTTACAAACATGTCTGGTGAGGAAAAAATTCTGGAGCTGACCAGTTACTTGGAGCCTGTGTTGGCTACTCTCGCGGCCGACCATGCTCATCCCGGATTTAGTAATCTGTTTTTACAAACTGATTATCTGGAACAAAAACGCTGTCTGACGGTGAAACGCAGACCGCGCTCCAGCGAGCAAAGTGAGATTTATGGCTTTCACGGCATCGTCGTGGATTCAGAATTTGTTGGCGAGATTGAATATGAGACCGATCGTTCGCGTTTCATCGGACGGGGGAGAGACACTTCAAATCCTGCGGCTTTAAAAGCCGGAAGTACATTGTCTAACAGTATCGGTTCGGTGCTGGATCCGGTTTTAAGTTTGCGGGTTAAACTGCGCGTGCCCCCTGGTGGCATTCGCAAAGTCACTTTTAAAACGGGTTATGCATCAAAGTATGATGAACTGTTGCAGTTGGTGGATCGCTATCAGGATGCTCACTCTTTTGATCGTGAATCAAAATTAGCCTGGACGAAATCCAGAATTGATCTGCGCCATCTGGGAATGGATGCCGAATCTGCATACTCATTTCAACGCTTGGCAGAGCGATTGTATTTTTCTGATCCTTCCATGCGCCAGCCAGCACACTTTCTGGCCGAGCACACGCGCGAGCAGGCCAGTCTGTGGCCATTCGGTATCAGTGGAGACGTGCCGATTGTGGCGGTCATGATCGGTGATAAAAAAGATATGGGTCTGGTACGCAAGCTTTTGCGGGGGCACGAATACCTGCGCTTAAAAGGTCTGGCATTTGATTTGGTCATCATGAATGAATCCAAATCCACGTATCTGCAGGATTTGCAGGATGAAGTGCAGTGGCAGATTCGTTACGCCGGTCTTCATGACTGGCTGAATAAGCCCGGTGGAATTTTCAGTCTGAAGATGGACACTTTACAGGAGGCAGACCGCGCACTTATTCAGGCGATGGCCCGGGTCGTGATTTCCAGTGATGCGGGAACTTTCAAGGAGCAGGTGTCACGCAAAGTGCTTCCGATCAAGTATGCCGAAAACTTTTCGCCGAAGAGTCAGCCCTCGTCCTATGAACATAAGAAGATCACGCACAAGAGTTTGCAGTACTTTAACGGACTTGGAGGTTTTTCTGAAGACGGCCGCGAGTATGTGATCAGTCTGCAGGAGGATCAGTGGCCTCCGGCGCCCTGGATTAACGTCATTGCCAACGCCCATGACTTTGGGTTTCAGGTCAGTGAATCAGGTTCTGGTTTTACCTGGGCGGTGAACTCCCGCGAAAACCGACTGACTCCTTGGTCGAACGACTCGGTTTCAGATCCGAACACGGAAATTATTTATATCCGTGACGACGACTCAGGCGAAGTTTGGACTCCGACACCTTTGCCAATTCGGAATCGCGAGCAATATACCATTCGTCACGGTCAGGGGTACTCGGTCTTTGAGCACAGTGCCTTTGGTCTTTCCCACGAGTTGACGATGTTTGTGCCGCCAAACGATACGGTGAAGATCACGCAGTTGAAAATTAGAAACATCAGTGGTCGCAATCGTCGTCTGTCGTTCTGGGCTTATGTGGAGTGGGTGCTGGGAAATCAGCGCGAAAAATCTGCTCCGTATGTTCTTTGTGAAGCGAATGACGATAAAACTTTGTTTGCCACAAACGCCTATAATCACGAGTTCGCAGAGCGGGTGTCGTTCTTCCGCACCAGTGCAGAAGTTCAGTCGTTCTCCTGTGATCGCAAGGAGTTCTTGGGTCGTAACAAATCCTACTCCCATCCCGAAGCCTTAAAACGCCGCGGCTTAAGTGGCTATACAGGTATCGGTCAGGATCCTTGCGCCGCCCTCCAAGCCAGCTACTTCATCCGGGATCAGGAAGAAATCGAGATCGTATTTCTTTTAGGCCAAGCACCAACGAAAATGGCGGCTCAAAATCTTTCAGAAAAGTATCTTACTCCGGACGCCGTGGCAGCTGCTCTTCAGGGAGTGCATGAGATGTGGGATCATCATCTGGGGGCAATCCAGGTTTCAACGCCCGAGCCTTCCTTGAATCTGATGGTGAATCGCTGGTCGTTGTATCAGTCTTTGGTTTGCAGGTTATGGGCGCGCTCTGCGTTCTATCAGTCGGGCGGTGCCTATGGTTTCCGTGATCAGTTGCAGGACTGCATGGCGTTTGTATACTCCACTCCGGAAATCGCCCGTGAACATATCTTGCGTGCAGCGGCTCGACAATTTCCGGAAGGAGATGTGCAACACTGGTGGCATCCACCCACAGGTAGGGGCGTGCGCACGCATTTCTCGGACGATCTGCTGTGGCTTCCTTATGTGGTGGCTCACTATATTCAAGTGACCGGGGATCGTGGCATTTTGGATCAGGAAGTTCCGTTCATTGAGGCACCATTGTTGACGCCTGAACAAGAGGACTCCTACACGCAACCAAAAATAAGTGACGAGAAGGCGACGTTACATAATCATTGTCTGCGCACTTTTGAACACTCCATGAAAGTGGGTGTTCATGGTTTGCCTTTGATTGGTTCCGGGGACTGGAATGACGGGATGAATCGCATCGGGGAAAAGGGCAAGGGCGAGAGCGTGTGGATGGGGTGGTTCCTGCACAAGGTGATGCATGACTATCTTCCATACTGTGATTCTGAAACTAAACAGCGCTATGAAAAGCACATGGCTCAACTGCGCGACGCGATTGAAACCAAGGCCTGGGACGGCGAGTGGTATAGACGGGCGTACTTCGATGACGGCACTCCCTTGGGAACTTCTGAGGGTCAGGAATGTCGAATCGATTCCCTGTCACAGACCTGGTCTATTTTATCAGGCGTGGGGCAGCCCGAGCGACAACGACTGGCGATGAGTAAAGTTGAAGAAAACCTGATCGTAAAAGAAAAGGGTTTAATCAAACTTTTAATCCCGGCATTTGATAAAACGAAATTAGATCCCGGATACATCAAAGGATATGTGCCAGGAGTGCGTGAAAATGGGGGACAGTACACTCACGCCGCTATCTGGGTGGTGATGGCCTTCGCAAAACTTCAGGAGCGGGAAAAGGTACTGGAGCTATATAACATCATCAATCCCATTCACCACGGACGGACCCGCGCGGGAATGCAAAAGTATAAAATTGAACCTTATGTGATTGCAGCCGACGTTTATGCGGTCGAGCCGCACGTGGGGCGCGGTGGTTGGAGTTGGTACACGGGCTCTGCAAGCTGGTTCTATCGCGCAGGACTGGAAGCCGTTTTGGGCTTTAATATCATCAATGGTGAAATTGTGATTGCACCATGTGTTCCGGAAAGCTGGAGCAGTTTCGATATCACTTATCGATTTAAAAGCACCACCTATGCCATCAAAGTGCAGATCTCGAAAAAGGGGCCACTGCCGGAAAAAAGAATTCCGTTAGAGGACACCGGCGGTCGTAAAGAAATTTTGCTGGAATTCCGGGAGGACTCTTCAGAGTCAGCCCAGAAGTTTACCGATTCTCACCCTTAATACGGGTGGGAGTTTTTGGGGTAAGAGCATCACGTTTATAGTGGTTGATAAGAAGAGTGAAACTTTGTGTGAATGATAAAGAGTTCAGGGATTCGTAAAGGTTCTCTTTAGGTGTGACTTCGGCAGGGTTCGGTTTGCTTTTGTTTTCCGTCTTTGGTGTTTCCTTCATGAGTTCCTCCAGTCATTTTAGTTTATTATATTGGAGGGACCCGGGAAGATAAAAAAAAGGCCTGTGTTTTACCACAGGCCTTTTTTGGGGAATTATGTTTTCGCTGCAGTTTATTGCTTGGCTGCGTGGCGCGCTTTCAAAACATCTTTGATGAATTGCGCTTCCAAAGCCGTGAACACGACAGAATTCACGATACCATCCACAGTTGTCGTTCTTTGCAAAACGTTACAAGATCTGCGAACTCCTGTCAGGAATGGTCCGATCACTTCCACTTTTCCAACCTGTTGGATAAGTTTGTAAGCAATGTTTGAAGCTTCCAGGTTAGGGAAGATCAGGACATTCGCCCCACCCTTAAGATCAGAGAACGGGAATAGTCTTTCCATGATTTCTGGATTCACCGCCGTGTCGGCTTGCATATCTCCATCGACCATCAAGCCGGGGCGAAGCTTTTTAACGATTTCAGCAGCACTCTTCATTTTGCATGGAGTGCCTTCGGCACCGCTAAAGTTCGAGTAAGAAAGCATTGCGATCTTAGGCTCGATACCAAAGTACTCGACCACTTTCGCTGCCTGCAACGCGATTTGCGCGCATTGTTCAGCAGTTGGGTTCAAGTTCACAGTCGTATCTGCCAATACCAGGAATTTGTCTTCCAGCAAGATGAAGTTCAAGCCCGCTGGAACACCGCCTTGGTAGACTCCCACAGTTTGCAGAATTGGTTTTACCGCGTCTGCATAGTTCACAGAGGCGCCGTTCACGACACCGTCAGCTTCACCCATCATCACCATCATTGCGGCAAAGTAGTTAGGGTCAGCCATCAGACGTTCTGCTTCGCGCATGTTGATGCCCTTGCGTTGTCTTAGGTTGTAAAGCTTCTCAACGTATTTAAAGAACTTCGGATACGTCGCAGGATGAATCACCGGAACGTCATTTAGCGCCGGGATATCCAGGGCCTGGATTTTTTCTTTTACTCGGTCTGGATAGCCCAAAAGAATTGGCTGACAGATTTTTTCCTCTACCAATGTTGCCAAAGCTTTTAGAACTTTGGAACTTGTGCCTTCAGGGAAAACGATGCGTGGAAGCTCTCCGCCCATCGCTGTTGCATTCTGATGAACGCGGTTGATCGCTGAACGGATGAATACTTTGGAAGGTCCTTGCAAAGCTTCCAGAGTTTCGCGGTAATGATCCCAGTCTTCGATTGTGCGAGTGGCAACGCCGGTTTTGATCGCTGCTTTCGCCACTTCTGGCGCAACCCAAAGAAGTACACGTGTATCGAATGGTTTTGGAATCAGATACTCACGACCGAATTTGAAAGTCTTACCACCGTAAGTTGCAGAAACGCGATCAGGAACATCTTCGCGCGCCAGTTTCGCCAGGGCGTGAACCGCTGCGAGTTTCATTTCTTCGTTGATTTGCGTTGAACGCGTATCCAAAGCTCCACGGAAAATAGACGGGAAGCCCAGAACGTTATTCACCTGGTTCGGATAATCTGAACGGCCGGTTGCGATGATCGCGTCAGGACGTGCTGTTCTTGCTTCGTCAGGAGTGATTTCCGGAACTGGATTTGCCATCGCGAAAATAATTGGATCTTTAGCCATGTCCTTCAGCATTTCCGGAGTCAAAGCTCCTGCAACAGAAAGACCTACGAAGACGTCGGCGCCACGCAAAGCTTCGCTCAATGTGCGCACTTCGGTGTCAGCGGCAAAGTATTCTTTGTATTTGTTCATGCCCGCGGTACGGCCTTTGTAGATCACACCTTGAGAGTCACACATCGTGATGTTTTCGCGGCGTGCTCCCAAAGAGATAAAGATCTTCGCACAGGAATTCGCGGACGCGCCGGCACCGTTTACTACAATGCGCACGTTTTCCATTTTTCTATTTGTGATGGAGACGGCGTTTAATAGGGCCGCGCCAGATACGATTGCCGTTCCATGCTGGTCATCATGGAATACAGGGATTTTCATTTCTTTTTTCAGACGTTCTTCGATTTCAAAACACTCTGGTGCTTTGATGTCTTCCAGATTGATACCGCCGAAAGTAGGTTCCAAAGTTTTGATGGCGTTACAGAATGTATCCACATCGTTTGCATCCACTTCGATATCGAAAACGTCGATGCCTGCGAATTGTTTGAAAAGGATGCCTTTACCTTCCATCACGGGTTTTGAAGCGTGAGGGCCGATGTTACCAAGACCCAGTACTGCGGTCCCGTTGGAGATAACTCCCACAAGGTTGCCTTTGGCTGTGTAGTCGTAAACTTTGGATGGATCTTTCGCGATCACTTTGCACGGAGCTGCCACGCCCGGAGAGTACGCCAGTGAAAGATCTTTTTCAGATACGCAGGGTTTTGAAGAGATAACTTCAATTTTACCTGGTTTACCCATGCTATGGTAAATCAATGCTTCTTGGTCGAAGTTGTTTGTGGTGCTTTTCGTCTCGGGTGCTTTGTCTGAGTTCTTATTCAAATTCTTTTCCAAGGATGCGTCCTTTCGTGCTTTCTTCGCGTCTTTCAATTTTTAGAAATTTTCCAAGGCTTTTAAGTCCTTAGCTCTTTCGCGAAATAAGTGCAGTTACTCTACAAATGCATCATTAGGGGGTCAATCAAAGGGCTGATTGTCGCACTATGCAATTGGAGATGACGCGGGTGGTTTACGGGTTTTATTCGGGGGAGTTGAGTGGGTGGGGGCTTTGTTTGTGTCGATTTTGGGAACTGGTGGTTTTTGCGAGGGCAAAGTGCGTACTTATGGAGCAGGTTTTTTTTTGGTTGTGAAGTTTAGTCTTTGGAGTTCGGGTTGGTCGTTAGTGAGCATTCGGATGAATTATTAATCTCGGATCGTTCTTGGTGTTTTATTGTTCGAGCGTATTTTCTTGATGTTTCTTTTCATGTTTTCAAACTCTTCTTTCAACTCATTTTTTGAACTTTTCTTTTCAATCTTTCTTTTCAATCTTTTCCGCGGGACCGGTGTCGACTTAATATATTTCGTATACTTGGTCTTCCTCCTGTAAACATCCAATGCAACTTCATCTTATAAATTTGCCTTTAACTTCATGCTTTTGAAATTTAGATCGTCATTTGAAATGGTGTTTAGCTATATCATCCAGACACCTATGTTTGTGTTTTCTCGGTTTGCACATGTTTTGAAAAAATCCGCGCTACCCGGAAAAGCTGTGTCATAATTAAAGTGTAATTAAGAATGTTATTGACGTTGTTTTCGTTCTCCAAGGATTCAATAAGAACCCCGATTGTGATTAATGCCGGAAGCTTCTTTCGGTTGTGGAATTCGTTTACCTCGGGAGATTCTCAGGCGTTTAAAAAGTGCTCCGATAGTGCTTTTTAAGCTCTTGTTTGGTTGCTAAATCGCTCGAAATATTGATTTTAAAACCCGTGATACAAGATTTGAAACGAAAAGTTGTTAACCAAATTTTGGAGGCACAATGGATCTAGTTTCAATTTCAAATTCTGAGTTGTTACTGCGAATGGAAAAGCTGGCGCGAAGTGAGCGTAAAATCACTCATTTGATTTTGCTACATTTAGTGGAAGTGGAATCGCGTCGATTGTATTTGGATCTTGGTTATACTTCTCTGTTTAAATATTTAACTGGTCATCTGCATTATTCTGAGGATGCTGCCTATCGCAGAATTCAAGCGGCTCGGCTCTTGAAGAAAGTGCCGTCAGTTGAAAAGGCGCTTGAATCGGGAGAGATTAATTTAACTCAGCTTAATCAAGTTCAAAAATGCCTTTCGAAAACAGCCAACCAAGATCCTAACCAGTTATTTGTGAAAGCTGAATCGGTTATTGCTATGTTGGAGAATAAATCGAGTTATGAAACGCAAAGAATTCTTGCGACAGAGTTCGATTTGCCAATTCAAGACGTCGAAGTGGTGAAGCCTCAAAAGAATGATTCAGTACGAATGGAAATTACGTTTACAGAAGATCAAATGAAAAGTTTGAATCACGCGAAAGAACTGTTCTCCCATGTTTTGCCGAATCCAACTTGGTCAGAACTGATTTCTTACTTGGCGAATGCGCAAATTCAGAAAAAATTGGGAACAAGAATTCACAAATCAAATTCAGAATTAGAAAATAGCACAAAGAACCTAAAGGTTCTTCCAGCGAGTGCGGAATCAGATGATATAACTAAAAATCAAGAGAAGGATGTAGCTACTTCTGCAGTATCTTCCAATAAATTCACAGAAAGAAAGTACCTGAGTGTTTTTGTTCGCAGACGATTGCTTGAGAATTCGAATCATCAATGCGAATTCACGCATAAAGATGGAGTTCGTTGCGCAAGCAAATACCAACTTCAGTTTGATCACAAGTTGCCGCTTGCCTTAGGCGGATCGAACGAAGAATCCAATTTTAGAGTTTTGTGTCGAACGCACAACTTGGCTGAAGCTCGAAGAATGAAGATTTCAAAATTCTAAGCTGCTTAACGCAGCTTTTCTTGGTAGCGCGGAGAAATCTGTTTTGGGAGTGAGCGAATTTGAAGAATGAAAAGTTCGGAGCGGAAATTGAAGAATAAGAAGGAAAAGAATGAGAGGTAAGGGGGGAGGGAGAGCAAGGAGGTTAGAGGGAGCATTAAATGAGAATTGAAGTTTTCGAAACTAATAGGGGAAAGAGTAGAAAAGAAGTAAGAAGGTTGAAGGATGAAGGATGAAGGATGAAGGATGAAGGATGAAGCTAGTGAAACATAACACTTCAGATCGCAATTCAACTAGACCACTCCCTCATCTAAAAAAGAGCAGAAACTCTAAATTACCTCTGAAAAATCCATAAAACTCCTCAAAAAATCACCTCGACCTCCTAATGAATGAGCGGCAAGTATGTCGAAACTAGACCTCGCAGAGTTATTCTGCGTTTGTGTTTGGTCCTCACATGAAAAACCTGTACGATTTTCAGTGGTTATTTGAATTACCAACAGGAGTTTTCTATGAAGTCACCACGCGATGTGGTTCTCGTTGAAGGTGTGCGTACACCATTCGCTAAATCAGGTACAAAACTTAAAAAAGTTCACCCAGCTCAGTTGGGTCAGGTTGCGCTTCGACAGTTGATTGCGCAAACGAACTTGGATGTAAATTCTGTTGATGAGGTGATCATAGGTAACACCGGGAATCCAGCCGATGCTGTGAATATTTCCCGCGTGGTTGCATTGAACGCTGGTATTCCAATGAAGACGTCGGCATACACAGTTCACAGAAACTGTGCATCCGCAATGGAATCTATCTCTAACGGTTTTGAAAAAATCAAATCCGGCACGATGGATGTGATCCTTGCAGGCGGTACTGAATCCATGTCGCAAATTCCGACACTGGCGCCAGCAAAATTCCAGGACATCTACGAAAGACTTTTCGCAGCGAAAGGTCCAAAGCAAGCTCTTCCACTTTTGTGGCAGTTGTTCAAAGCTGACGTGAATCAAATCAAAGCTCTTCTTCAGGGCAACATGAAAGATCCATATTTTCCGCAAATCGGCGTGATGCTGGGTCTGACAGATCCTTTCGTTGGTATCAACATGGGTCAAACAGCAGAGATCCTGGCAAAAGAGTGGGGTCTAAACCGCGAGATGCAGGACAGATTTGCATTGCGTTCCCACCAGTTGGCAGCCAAGGCGATGAAAGAAGGTCGCATGAAGGAAGAGTCAACTCCAGTTTACCTTGCACCTGAATACAAAGAAGTGATCGCTGATGACATCGGGCCTCGCGAAACACAAACGATGGAAGCATTGGCAAAACTAAAACCATTCTTCGATAAAGCGACAGGTACAATCACAGCCGGAAATTCGTGCCCGATCACTGACGGTGCCGCGATGGTTCTGTTGATGTCCCGTGAAAAGGCAGAGCAGGCAGGTTACAAACCTCTGGCAACAATTCGCTCTTACGGTTTCGCCGGTCTTGAACCAGAGCGCATGGGACTGGGGCCTGCGTATGCAACTCCACTGGCTCTTAAGCGTGCAGGTCTTTCGATGAAAGATATCGGCCTGGTAGAACTTAACGAAGCGTTCGCTGCGCAAGTAATGGCATGTCAGAAGGCAATGGATTCAGACAAGTTTGCCCAAGAGAAACTTGGCTTGTCAGCAAAAGTGGGCGAGATTCGTGATGACATCCTAAACGTTAACGGTGGAGCGATCGCTTTGGGTCACCCGGTTGGCGCAACAGGCACACGTATCGTATTGACTCTGGCGAAAGAAATGAAACGCAGAGGCGTACAGCACGGTTTGGCAACACTTTGTATCGGTGGCGGTCAAGGTGGAGCAATGATTCTTGAGAACGAAAACTAATTTAGCGATTTGCATCTAGGAGTTACACAAATGTCTATGCTTGAAAGTATCAGAATCAAACCTCAGGGTGAAATCGCAGTTGTAGAGTTCGACCTGGTGGGTGAAAAAGTTAATAAATTCTCAACACCGGTGATGATGAGACTGAAAGACGTGGTTGAAGAACTGCGCAAGTCTTCCTACAAAGCGGTGATCTTTAAATCGATGAAGCCAAAAATCTTTATTGCCGGTGCGGATATCGAAGAGATCAAAGGGATGACAACTCCCGATCAATTCAATAACGCCGTAAAAGCGGGTCAAGAAATCATGAACATGGTCGAAGACCTGCCAATGCCAACTATCGCGGCCGTAAACGGTGCGTGTATGGGTGGCGGTTGTGAATTCATCATGGCGTGTGATTACCGCATTGCCTCTGATGATTCTTCAACGAAAATCGGTCTTCCTGAAATTCAATTGGGCATCCTGCCAGGTTTCGGTGGTACGCAACGTATGCCGCGAATCATGGGTTTGCAGGCGTCTTTGGATATCATCCTTGCTGGCAAGGCAGTGAATTCCAAAAAAGCACAAAAATCCGGCTTGGTTGATAAAGTCGTTCACCAAAATCTTTTGGATGAGCAGGCGATCAAATGGGCAAAAGAAATCATCGCAGGTGGCGGTCAAAAACGTCGCAAAAAATTCCAGCCAAATGGCATGGTAAATAAAGTTCTTGAAGGCCCTGCAAAAGGTATCGTGTTCAAGAAAGCCCGCGAAGGCGTGATGAAAGCCACGAAAGGTCACTATCCAGCGCCGCTAAAAGCTTTGGATGTGATTCAAAAAACTTATGGTATGAGTGATCGCGACGCAGGAATGCGCATCGAGCGTGAAGGCTTCTGTGAGTTGGGTGTGACGGATATTTCAAAGAACCTGATTCACGTTTTCTATTTGACTGAAATGGTAAAAAAACAAACGGGCGTATCCGGTGTTGAAGTAAAACCAAAAGACGTTAAAGGCCTGGGTATTCTGGGAGCCGGCACCATGGGTGGCGGTATCGCTTATGTGGCTGCTGATAAAGGCATCCAGGTGCGCATGAAAGATCTAAGCCCTGAAGCATTGGGTAAAGGTTTGAAACACGCCAGCGACCTATGGATGAAATTGGTAAAACGTAAATCCATCGACAAGTATCAGTTCCAGCAAAAAATGGACGCTGTTTCTGTAACCACAGATTATTCCGGTTTCAAAAACCTGGATGTCGTGGTTGAAGCGATCGTTGAAGACATGGGTATCAAGCAAAAAGTGATCGGTGAGTGCGCTGGTCAAATGCGCCCGGATGCAATCATCGCGACGAACACGTCTTCACTTTCTGTGACTGAAATGGCCAAAGGCCATCCACGTCCGGAATACTTCGCAGGGATGCACTTCTTCAATCCAGTGAACAAAATGCCATTGGTGGAAGTAATCCGCGGAGCGCAAACCTCTGACGAAACAATTGCGACCATCTTTGAACTTACGAAAAAAATGGGCAAGATGCCGGTAGTTGTAAAAGACGGCCCGGGCTTCCTGG
Source organism: Bdellovibrio sp. HCB274 (assembly GCF_047306075.1). Lineage (GTDB taxonomy): Bacteria > Bdellovibrionota > Bdellovibrionia > Bdellovibrionales > Bdellovibrionaceae > Bdellovibrio. The sequence continues at coordinate 2,037,805 of NZ_CP178623.1, read as the reverse complement.
TGAATCGTCTTCTTTTGCCATACATGGCGGAAGCTGCATGGTTGATGCAAGAAGGTATGAGCATCGAAGTTGTCGATAAAGCGTACGTAAAAGAGTTCGGTATGCCAATGGGTCCATTCGAATTGATGGATGAAGTCGGTTTGGATGTATGTATTAAAGTTCTTAAAATCTTCAAAAAAGCATTCGGCGAGCGCATCGAAATGGCGCCTTGTATGGAAGCTTTGGAGAAGTCAGGTCGCTTGGGTCGTAAGAATGGTAAGGGTTTCTATACTTATCTTCCGGACGGCAAACGTGGTGACGCCGATCAGACAGTTTACGGAGCATTGGGCTTGGGGACTCCAAGCAATCCTCACCAAACCAAAGAGTGCATCGAACGCGGTGTCTTTGCGATGGTGAATGAGTGTTCCCTGGCATTGATCGAAGACCATATTGTGGAGCTTCCACACGAAGTGGACCTTGGTATGATCATGGGTACAGGCTTCCCGCCATTCCGTGGTGGTTTGCTGAAGTACGCCGACAGCATTGGCTCGCAATACGTTGCTGATCAATTGGCAATGTATGCTTCCAGCCGCAATGCTAAACGTTTGAAGCCAGCGACACCACTGTCGAACATGGCTAAATCAAACGCCAAATTTTACAAGTAATCGCCATTCAGAAATAGGGCTTTATTGAGAAATCAAGGGGCCCGGTTGTGAAAGTGAGTGCTTGCAGTTAACCTTACTAAACCGAAGCCGAAGTACAAAATACTTCGGCTTTTGTTTTTCTAAACACACCTCTGACAGGTGTATGTATTTTCCAGTTCCCATTGGAAGTTCGTGAACTTCCCCGGACAATAGTTCTCATGCAAAAGAAAATATTTAAAAACGCGTTATGGGTGGCCGCTGTCATGGCAGCCTTGGGGTTTTACAATGGGGCCCGGGCTCAGACTCAAGCTTCATCCGAGCACATTATCTCGGTGGAAAGAGTCTTCAGCGCACGTCCACGCTCGATGGGTTACCGTTATCTGGTACAGATTTCCTGTCGTCCCCAGGGTGAGAATGTAGTCACCATTCCGGTGAAAAGAACTTCCTTCAAATGGGAGGCGGGAGCCCTGTCAGGAGTTTCCGAAACCGACAACAACGGACAGGCCGAGTTCACGCAAACCGCCTTTGATGGAAAACTCGAAGAGACACTCAAGATCCACTACTTCCAAAGGCTGCTTTTGTTTTCAGCCCCCAAGGGAGTCGTGGAACTACCACTGCCAGTGCAATGTAAATAAAAAACCAAACAAGCACACTAAAGGAGTTTACAAATGAGCCGCAATCGCGCCACATGGGACGCCAGTGAATGCGCCCTGATTTTGATCGACTATCAACCGGAAATGTTCAAGGGGATTGGTTCGAGCGATCCTCGCTCAGTGGAAACCAATGTCTGCGAGCTGACCCGTGCGGCCGTGGCATTTGATATTCCGGTGATTCTAAGCACTGTCGGAGTCAACATGGGAGTGAATCAGCCCACGATCAAATCTTTAAGAAGCATTCTGCCTGACGCGCAGGAAGTGGATCGCTCGTCGATGAATGCGTGGGAGGATGAAAACTTCTTAAAGGCAGTTAAAGCCACCGGCAAAAAGCGCCTGGTGTTTTGCGCTTTATGGACTGAGATCTGTCTGGCATTCCCAGTAGTAGATGCCTTGGAGGACGATTTCGAAGTGACCTTTGTGGTTGATGCCGTTGCGGGACAATCTAAGGAAGAACACGAAATGGCCGTGCAAAGACTAATTCAAGCGGGAGCAATTCCGAACACGTCACTTGCGATGATTGCTGAATGGTTCCGTGACTGGAAGTCACCAATGGCTGCTAAAGGCCGTGAGGTGTTCCGTTCACTCATCACCGAGCATAGAGCCATGCACGCAAATTCACGTTATCAGGCGCCGCCTGACGGCTATCGCAGCCAGGCGGAAATGATGTAACTGAATTACTGCATCTCGCGGAGTTTTTGTTTAAAAGACTCCTGCAGCACCTGCTCCATGGAGTAAAATCCCTGGGGCTGGTGGCGCAGCCATTTGGCTGCGAAAATAGCGCCAGTACCGAAGGCAGCGCGATTGATACTTTCGTGAGTCAGGCGAATCGTCTGGTAGGGCAGACCGAAAATCACTTCATGCTTGCCGACGATGCCGCCCACACGAATGGAGTTCACGTGTTCTGCCGGATCCAGATCCAAATGACGAGCTAGCTTCAAGGCTGTTCCCGAGATATCTTTTTTCTGTCTAAAATGTTCTTCAACGACCTCGATGTCAGCGTGAGGAATCATGCTTTTCAAAACCTTCGAAGCCATCAAAAGCCAGTTGATTCCCAAAGTGATATTTGGGGAATACAAAATAGAAGTTTCAGAGCTGACTTGCTTTACGCAGCTTAACTCCTGGTCGCTATAGTTGGAAATAGCACTGACGATTTTAATTTTGTTATTGGCAAGTTTCTTATAAAGCTGAGTCGTGGCACCCGTCGAGAAATCAATCACCAGATCCACAGGATTGGTTTTCAGAAATTCCTCGGTCAGATTTTTGAATGAAACAAAAGGAGCAAAGTCAGAGTCAAAACCCAGTACACGACTGGCAAAGTGATGCGTATTTTCCAGATTCTTGCGGCAGATCCACTGCAAAGAAAGGGCAGGGTCCTTGGCTATTTCACTAGCGACGATAGATCCAGTTCTTCCAAATCCAAACAGTCCGACTTTCAATGGCATAGCTCTCCCTTGTAAAGAAAGCGACCCTACTCTCTTTGGAAGTTACTATGGAAGTCTCCACACCCTTTGAAGAAATATTATTCAATTAAGGTGCTCAGAATAAAAACAACATGACAGGTGCGCAATGCGCAGTGCGCACCTGTGTATTATCGGACAGTTAGACTGTTGCTTCGGCGTGCGTTCCAATTGAAGAGGAGCCCGCGCTGCCAGATTTTTTTTCGTCTTCCATGTTCAAAGACTTCGTCAGTACTTTGTTGCTTAAGAAGAACAATACGCCTGGTACCAACCCCAATGCTGCAAGCAAAAGGAAGAATTGTTCCTTAGGCATTTTGTCGTACATGCTGCCAATCCAACCGGAAACTGTATTTCCAAAGAAGGAAGCCAGGAACCAAACACCCATCATCATCGAAACAATTTTCTTCGGAGAAACTTTCGTCACCAAAGACAAACCGATCGGAGAAAGGTAAAGTTCGCCAATAGTCAGCATGAATGTAGATCCCAAAAGCCACAGTGGTGTGCCTTTGGCAGGTCCTACCGCTTTTGCAGCAAAGAACATCAAGCCCAAAGCAGCGGTCCCCAGGAAGCAGCCAATAGCCATTTTCATAGCTGTCGTGTTTTCTGAATTACGACGAGCCTGCCACATCCAAACACGGTCCAAAATCGGAGCGAACAAGAAGATGATGAATGGATTGAAGGACTGGTACCAAGTGGAAGGCATTTCCCAACCGAAGAAATTCCAGTCAGTGGATTGATCCGCCCAGATTTGCAAAGTGTTACCTTGTTGTTCGTAAACACCCCAGAAGAAAATCGTGATCGCACACATGAAGGTTAGTGCCCACGTGCGAGTCCACTCAGATTTCGTCAAAGGTTTTTTCGCTTCTGCTTCAACTTCTTTGATAGAAACTTTGTGTGCAGAGGATGGCAAATTCTTACCACCGAAGTGGTAAACCAAAAGACCTAAAAGCATTCCCACGCCGGCCGCGCCAAAGCCCCAGTGCCAGCCCACTTTTTGTCCCAAGGTTCCGCAAACCAATGGCGAGAAAAACGCGCCCAGGTTGATACCCATGTAGAACAAAGTGAAGGCACCGTCGCGGCGCTTGTCTTCCGGAGAGTACAAGTCACCCACTTGAGTGGAGATGTTTGGTTTGAAGAATCCGTTGCCCGCGATGATGAACAGCAATGCCAAAAAGAACATGCTTTCCATCGCCATCAGGAAGTGACCAATGGCCATCAAAATACCGCCGACATAGACCGCACGGCGCTTACCCCAGTAACGATCGGCAATCATTCCGCCGAAAAAGGGAGTAAAATATACAAGCCCCATATAGTAACCGTAGATATGGGAAGACAAAGCTTGAGGAGATTGAGGCCCGAAAAAGTACTCGATCCCGGATTTCAAAGCTCCGTAACCCCAAACATCTTTGCCCTTATCTGCTTCGATAAAAAGATATTGGGCCATGTAAAGCACCAGGAGCGCTCTCATGCCGTAAAATGAGAATCGTTCCCACATTTCTGTGAAGAAAAGTGTAAACAGGGGACGCGGATGTCCAAATAGGGTTTTCTCTGATGTTTGAGCCATAGGCCTCTCTGTACATAAGGTTGACGATTGCTTCTTTTTTCTAATGAGACTTTTGATCTTGGCAAGTTTTTGAGATAAAGACACCTGAAAAATGGAGGGGCTCCTCAATGTCAGTTTTTAAGAGTGTTTTTGCCTTCGGTGCGGTGCTTACAACTGTTCTTGTAACAGGCTGTACAAACGGCTTTGATGTGAACGCTGTCATAGAGAAAAAGCAGGCTCCCAAGGCGATTGTGGACTCTTTTTCTTTGCCAACCAGTCAATCTCCCGAGATTGCGGCTCGCTGCGAAAATGCCACTTGTCTGACGATCAATAAATCCTCTTTGGGTAAAATCTTTTTGTTGGTGGCATCTGGAAAAACCGGCGGGTCCACACCTCAATGGTACGATCTTAAACCACAAGTTGTAAGTTTTGAAAAATACGGCAGCCGCGTGGCATTGCTGGGGCAAAACTACAACAGCATCTACGAAGAGCTGAACACTGAAAATCTGATTCAGACTTTCCAGGTCATCGGCGAAACTGAAACGACTTTGACGTTTGATTGGGGTCGTGGCCTTAAATCTTTGATCGCGCAAAACGCTTACGACGTGGACTCTGGCGCGGGTATGAATGACCCTCTGACAGAAAGTTCCGTCAGCGCAATTCCGGTTCAGGATTCTTTCACGCGCAATGTGCAAATCAATAACAATGCGATTGAGCTTGAGCAGGTTTCCAAAGTTCAAAGCCTGGTAGGTCAGGCAGCTGCAGGCAATAAGCTTGCTGTTGAGACCCGCGAAGAAACTTTGGCGATGAACATCCAGATTCGCGCGTACCGCCTGGAATCCAAATTCCAATCCAAAGAGGCTGATAAGTCCCGTTCTGTGGGCTTCTTCGTGACTCGCCTGGCTCGTCCATCCATGAGCAAGGACGCAATCAAATATATTTCCAAATGGGATATCTCTGAAGGGCGTGAGCCGATCACAGTACGCATTTCCTCTGCGGTTCCGGCTGAGTATCTGGAAGCAGTGAAAGAGGCAGCTCTTTACTGGAATATCGTGTTCGGTAAAAACGCTGTTCAAGTAGAAACAGGTGTAGACCCTCAAGCTCCACCGAAAGACCGCAGCATCATGATCCGCTGGGTGACCTGGTTGGATGCGGGCGCCGCTTATGCGATCAGCCAGTCTGATCCATTAACAGGTGAAATCCTGCGTGCACAGGTGTTCATGCCTTCCGTATTTACGAAAGTGGGTTCTGGTGAGCTTGTGCAACTTAACGGTGGTTCACCGGTTGCAGGTGCTATCGCGTGTGACTTCTCTCACAAGTTTCAGGCTTTGCAAAAACTGACTCGCGAGGCATCGGACTCCCAACGTCTGCGTTTAGCTCAAGACAGCGTGCGCGCAACTGTGGCCCATGAGCTGGGTCACGCCTTGGGTCTTCGTCACAATTTCGCAGGCTCTTTCTCGGCGAAAGCGACGACTCAGGAAATCTACGACTCTGCTAAAACTTATTTGAAAGATCCAAAACATCCTGGTTTGGAAACCTCCACAAGTATCATGGACTATGTCAGCGGCGTGGATGATGTTTTGAATGCGGCGTTCATCAAGCACTCGGCACTTTCCTATGACAAAATGGCGATGGACTGGGCTTATTCACAAGATGACAGCGCTTTAGATCCTAAGATCTCGATGTTCTGTACAGACGAAGACATTGGTCTGGCGAACAGTCAGAAAATGTCCATCTATGGTTGCGAGAGATTTGATAACGGGAACAACCCGCTGCTTAGAAAATATCTGGATGGCCGTGACGAGAAAGAAAATCTGGTCAACGTGTTGTTTGCTTCCATTATTGGTCGTATGTACCCGGGCGATGAACCAGAAGTGGTCAATGACCTGGATACAGTTATCAACGACACTTTCAAATGGGGCAAGGCTGCGATTGATTTGCCTTTCGTGGGGCAGGTGTTGTTTGAGACTTCTGAAATGGCGGGTAAAACGCCGGTTCGGGCGCAGTCTTTGGTTTCATTGGACGCTGCTAAGAGCGGTGGTATTTTGAATGCGCGTAAAGGTCAGGATCCTGCATTCGCAGCTCTTCGTCTGGCGCATTTGGCAGAGGCGGCTAAGTTTCTTCAAGGCAAGGACGGTATCCCTGATCGTTTTGGTGGCTATGCAGCGATGCTAAACGGCTTGCTTCGTAATTCCCAGGGGCAAATCGATACGGACTGGTTTGGAAAGAACCTGCTTGCTTTGGTTGAAAGTGGTGTTCTTGCCAAAGGTAAAACTCTGGCGGGTCGTGAATACGAATTAACGAAAGAGCAACAAAAGAAGATCGTTACTTTCTTTGTTAAGATTGAAACCCTGAACAGAAAAGTCATCTTCGAAGCAGTTCAGGATATTCTTCCTGCAGTGAATGCAGTCGTTGCTACTGATAAGGGCGATAAAATCATCAACATGATCCTGCCAAGCGAAGTGCTGAATCAGGCTGACACGGATATTTTAAGTAACCTGGCTTTAGATATGGTTCTTGCCACACAAAAGACTTTGACCGTGGCAGTGGGCGAGGGTGGAACTAAAACCGCACAAATCGAAGTGCCGTTCCTGACGTCTGCAGAGCGCGTGTCTTTGATGAATATCATCTCATCCCAGGGCATGGCTTTCCCATTGGAAGTGAAACGTGCCCAGGTAAGAAGTGCTTTGGCTGGTAAAATCAACGAGCTTTTGCAGCAAATAGATCCTGTTCTATTTATTGATTCCCTCAGCGCCGAAGAACAATCAGCCCTGGCAGAGCAACTGCTTAAAGCTGGTAAAGTGGACGCGAAAGCCGCTGCCTGGATCGCAGCTCAAGTAGCTGCGTTGCAGGCCCTGGCTGCTAAGTAATTCCATTCAAAGAATTCTATAGTTCATTCTCCACCTCAAAGGCGTAGTGGAGAATGAACACTCAAATAAAGCACAAATTCTTTATTGTCTCATTGTGAGACCTTTTGCCATAAATTGTTCCTCGTTGGGAAGCTATACACGTGAGGTGGCCAGGCCGAGACTTAATCGTGATTTGGCGAGGAATATCTTTTGCTCCTTGAAATTCCTGAAGTGAGGATTCGATGGGCAAATTTAAAAGTTGTATATCCTTTGCAATAGCAATCATAGGTATGTTTATTGCCACAAATGCGTCTGCGGAATGGTGGGAAAAATTGCCACCAGCAGGATTTTGCCGTTCGTACTATATTATTGATAAATCAAAAACCTGCCGTTCGCCTTACTGTCAGATCAATCCTCAAGTGCAGGTGATTAGTGCAGTAGACTATGTAGGAAATTCGCATTTGGGTCCAACGATTAGTTGTGTAACCTGCGACGACAGTTTAGATAACGAAAAAAGCGACTGTGTTCAGAAGAATCTTTATTATTTGCAAATGCTGGGCAAAGCCCACGATCTGAAATATGCCCATCAAGACGGCATCCCCGCGGCGGGTGCGCTGTTTCCCAATCCTACGGCAATGTTTTGGATATCGAATGCAAACGAAGCCTTGCTGATATCCAGAGCAATGGATATCGCCTATAGCGGCAAGCAACTACCTGCAGATATGATCGAAAGAATGTACCTCCTAAATAGGATGGTCAATGTAAGTTCCGATTTGCTCAGAATCTATTTGGAAAAATTGACAGTTACCGAGCGTAATAGTCTTCGTTCCTCGTTTATGAGCAGCAATTATGCCTTGAATGTAACCAGCCCTAAACTTTTTGAGGTCCTGTTTCAGAACAGTTTAAATGACGTTAAAGTTACTCGTGCAATGCTGATCAGCATGCGAAATACCTACTTCAATGAATTCTTTAACATGTCCGGAGCACTCCGGTTGATGCACCTTTATGTGACTTATTCAATGGAGTTTCTGCAACAGCAACGCGAAAACTTATTAAAGCTGGTTCAGCTGAATTCCAACTATCAAGGAATGCTAAAATCGAATCAATTGCAGGACGACGTCCTGAGAATGATTCGCCAAGCGGGACTTGATCAGCTTACGGAGACTTCGTTGTTACGATCACTGAAAAATCAAAGCGATTCTCATACGCAGGTTGTCGAGATATTTAATGCTCTTATCGAAATGCGCTCTAGACAATTGCAAGAGGATACGAAGCGAATGATGGACGACTTTAGAGATCCGCAACGGGGAGTAAAGTCAATTGGTGTATTGGATGGCTTTATTGGTGTCTACAATTTGCAGGGAGAAGTTGTCGAAGCGGCTCTGAAAAAAGCTGCCTCAGCGGTGCTTCATCATCAATATGGTCCTGAAGTATTGGTGCTGGTCGACGACCTGGCGGCGGCAGTGAAAAGTTCATTAAAACAGGTTGAATGGATTTTGAATAGTATTGAGCAACTTGAAAACGGCGGCAACCTAGCTGACTTCCGGGACGCCTTGCTTTTTGCAGTCACTGATCAAGCCGTGGCAATGGGTTCTGAGGAAGTTATGCAGTTAGCGATGGAAACGGGAGATCGTATCGATCGCAAGGATGCAGTTCAAAAAATGGTAGTGCTGACTTTAAGTGAGGAATACAAAAGCATTTTCAACTCCTTCGTTGAGTACGGCGCTGATCACAAGGATGTTTTAAAGAGTATTCGAAAGGCAGCTTTGAAAGCGAAACCAGCAGTGGCTCCGATGCCTCCAGCAGTCTTTGATCCACAAACTTTGGACCCTACCGCTGAAACAATAAACAGACTATGGAATCAAGGTGCGCCCAAGCCCAGCGAGCCAGGAAACCGACGCACTACTGGCAGGTAATCCAGGTGAAGAAACTAACACTACTTTCCATATTTTTAGTATTTGGGATGGTCGCCTCGCCGGCAATGGCTGAATGCGACCTGGATGCCTATCTTAATGCAGGTCATTTGACTGACCAACAGGTAGCGGATTTTGAACAGGAAATTTCCAAGTGTCGATCTGAAGAAGCAGGCAAATTGAACGAGTTGGCTAAATTTGAAGCCATGCTTGCTAAGATGAAGCCGCTAGACGAGATGTTGGTTGATCACAACGCTGCACTGGATAAGGCTATTTCAATACGTCGCAAGCTTTCGTTTAAAATATCACAGCTTCTGGATATTTCGCCGTCCAATTCTTTGGAGCAGAATCTTGCGGTCTTACGAGAGGCTGTTCTGGATAGAGCTTATTTTAATACTGAAGTGGGCCGTCTAAAGTTTGAATGGAAAAGGTTGTTGTCTGCGAACGAAGAAGTCGTGGGGAAAGAGGCTTACGCCTATCTTTCAGGTAAAATTTCAGTCGATCCCAGCATTCAAGAGTCAATTCTATCAATTCGCCAGCAATTCCCGGTTTATTTTTGGAATTCCTCAAAAGTTCCCACCCAGTCAGTGAATCTGGCGGTTAAAAGCAATGACCTGTTTGGCAAAGCCATCTCTATGGCTGAAGAGAAAATTGCCGCCCAGTTTACTGACAGGTGGAATAAAAACGCATACGGCGACATGCTGGGGCAAGTACAAATCTATAAGGCTGATTTGTACTGGAACACAGTCAGTAAAAGAATGGCCTTCGATGAAGCCCTTCAAAGATCTCGTAAAGAAAAATATTTCGGTGTGATTGAAATCAACCTTAAAGAGCTGGAGTTCTTAAAGCTTCAACTCAGCAAGGTCGGTGAAAAAGTCCCTGGCGAAATAAAAAAGCCACTTTCAGAGAAAATCGCAAAAAAATTGTCAGAGCTTGAAACAGTCGCAGCTGACCTGCAAAAACAAGATACTCAACGTGCGCGCAAGGCACTTTCCCTTAGTATTGGAGCCAAAGAAACAAAACTTAAATCTTTGGGCTGCTCTAACTTAATTGGTGAATTCGATAAAACCAAGTTATCCAACAAGGCTTTGGAGCTTTATTACTCGCAGCTGGAAGTTTCAGCAAGCACATGTAGAGGTGCGAAGTGAGGCATTTATTGATCTTCGTATTCGCCTTGCTGCTGAATGGAGTTGCACACGCCAACAGTTATGGATTTCTTCGCATCCAGGTTCCTGAAACCAGATCGGATCATAATTTCACAGCGTATATGGCAGCAAACGGTGCGCAGTTGATGACTTTTAGCCATGCCACGGGTGTAACATCGGCGGCATTGGGAAGTCAGCATTTAAGCGCTGGTTCGTCGACCCGGATATCTGCAGACTACAGTTTTGGTACTGACGGATGCAGTTTTGACTACCTCGTTTATTTCTCCATTAGTGCCAGCGGACCATGGATTCGAATCCCCGGCACCTTTCAGGCTCCCAATGGGAAAAGTTCTGATAAAATACCTCTAGGTATCTGCGGAAATTCCGTTTGCAGTTCCGACCCAGGCATTCAAAGGCAGATTAAAGAACAAAGAATTCAGAAAGCCAAAAACGAAGCCCGCCAGCTAAAGGCACAGATCGAACGCAGCCGAAAAGAACGCGAAAGACGTTCAGCAGCGGCTTATGCCAAGGCTCAGGAAAAACGAATTACAAAACTGAGTTCTCCGGAAGTGGCACCTGAGGATCGTGCTGTCGTCGCCCAGGCTGAAAAGCAGCTGAAAGAATATACTCCTGTTGAAAATGGAAATTCAGAAGAAGCTCCTGTGCAAATCGAAAGTTCTAAGATCGTCGCAGAGGCGACGCTAGTTACAGACGAAGCGCGTGGTATGACACTTGAGATTACAGCAGATCTGGAGGCGATGAATCCCGAATTTGCTAAACAGTACATTGAAGCTGGATTTCAAATGTGGGACTCTTTGCTGAATGGCGTGACTCCCGGTGGGGAGCCAGGCGTTTATTCGATTCAGCGTCGCAATGTTGTAGCAAACTTGTTGAATTCAAATACATTGGTAGAGATGGCGGCTATGGGTGCGCGTCTTACGCCAGTGGGTGATGTCATCGATGGCTGTGAAGCGATCACCGGGATAGCGAACTGTTTGCCGAATGGCCGTAAGCTTTCAGCACTCGAAAGATCTGCCGCGGCATTGGGAGTTATTATCGCAAGTCGCCAGGCTTTTACTCCAGTACTAAAGATGCTGGAAAAGGAATCACGGGTCTTGTCAGCCGAAGAGAAAATTCTGGCCAAAGCTATTGAAGGCAAGAAGACGTCATTCGCCAGTCGCGAAGCAATCGAAGACACTCTTAAGGTGGTAAACGAAGACCGGCGCTTTGAGTCTGTGATCAATAATATGGATGTTAAAGAAATTCGAACTGGCAAAGAAGTCAATGCCCGTTGGCTAAAGGACAATTGGGAGCCGCCCTTCGTAGCGGACCGTCCAGTGGCGATTGGACCCACACTGTCAGAAGAACATTATCGCCGGTACTACGCTGAGGGCATCAATAATCCAAACGGCAGGTGGATGATGAACAAAGATGCTATTGGCGATTTAAACCCAGCTCAGATTAAAGAAAAGCTGGCAATCGAGAATATTCCAACTCACTATGTGGATGTCACAGTCCCTGCTGGGACCGTGAGGATGTCTGGGTACGTGGGTAAAAACAAATTTGGTTCTTACGAGGGCACCGTTCAGCACTTTATTGAAGACAATTCTAAAGTGATTTATGGTAAGCCTCAGAAATTAGCGGATTAATTAGTATGGAACTTGAGCTGGTCAACGGCACACTTTCAATAGATAAGAAGAATGTTTCACTGCCAGAAAAGGTGAAGCAAGTCCTCGAATATCAGGGTTTGATCATCGTGGTCCTATTCCCCAAAGGTTCAGAGGACAATAACGTTTGGGCATTAAATGCCGCCGGGGAAGTCGTTTGGAAAGTCCCTGTCGCAGATCTTCCAGGATCACGTTTTAACTATTATAGCGGTGCGGTCTTATTCCAGGATAAGCTAAGGCTGTTTCATCAGGAGGACCGCTCTTATTTCGTAAATCCTGTCGACGGGACCATTAAAAGAGCAGACGACTCCGGCCGTCCCTGGTAAGGGCAAGTCGCACCCAACTTAGACAGTCGCATCCCTAAAATGTCAGTCACCTTAAAGGCGTCTCAGCGTGAGACGCCTTTTTACGTTCAGATCCAATATAGCCTAGCCTCGATTGGTCCAATGCTTGCCTATACCCTGTGTAGGAGGCATTTATGAAAACGTCTATTCTTTCTAAACTTACGCTGGGATTGGTGATGGCTTTGGCCATGGGACTTTCTGCCTGCGCAAAGAAGGGCGACTCCGCGATCAGAACTGCAAAGCGTGGTGGTGAGATCACAACCAGCTCTACATGTTCTACAGGCGCTTCCTCTATCGGTCGCATTTACTACCCTAGCAACCCACAAGGGTTCGAAGACGCGGTGAAGATTTTCGTATCCACGAATCTTCCGGGTTCAGCTTTCGGTAAAATCGATGCTACTGGCAAAAACTCAAACGGCGTGTTCTTAACAATGAATCTGCGCTTCGATGCTAAGGGAGCTATTGATAGAGCTAACTCTAAAGTACTAGTGCAAATCAGAGACTCGTTTGTAGGCCAACCAGACCCTGAGACTGGCAAAGAAATTCCACCCTACGAAGTACAATTCACATCCGCATATAACGGTGTGTTGAACAAACAAACTCGTAAGTTCACAGTTACTTTCGAAGACCAATACGGTTGGATCGGATTTGACGGCTCCTATGATAATGCAAATGCAACAGGCACTGTGTACTTCAAGAACTACTCTTCTGTAGATAACAGCTCTTTGCAGCAACAAGTAATGGGGTCATTCTGGGTTCCATCTTGTGGCCTCTTTAACTAAGGCGCCGCGTCTTGCCTGAGCCTCTATCCCATCTAAGATAGGGGCAATGCCTCAACGATTCTTATTCGATTCTTCTATTCTTGGTTCAGTTGTCGGCGGTGGTTCCGCAATCGATATTCCGAAACTTAGCATTCACACTTTGGACGCGGCTTCTGCGTTCCTTTTAAGTTATGGTTTCGACATCAATCAACAATCAGACGTGGAAAAGCTTTGGTACTATCATCGTCGCGCCCTTGTGCTGATGGTGGAGAAGCTGGGCTTTAACGATACAGAAATTCCTGAGCTCTTTTTAGATCCCAAGAAACTGGGCGACATCCGTCAGCTGCTTTTATACGCAAGCTCTCATGATCCGGACCAGGCTGTTATGCAGCGCTGGGCTTGTGCGATTCTAAGAGGCATCCATGTCTTTGTTCATGCCGAGAACGATCTCTTCAGTACTTTCTCTGAAGAAATTCAATCGCAAATCCTGACTCCATTTCAGGATGCTATTTTTCATGACGGCACCACTCATCGCACTTTCCTAAAAGGAACTGGCGAAAATCCAGAATCGCTGGAGTTGTTGGGATTTGAAGTAAAACCATTTAAAACCTCTTCCAGTACGGTGATTAAACTTTTGGCTAAGCCCGATGCTTTGGCCATGAAGATTTTTGATAAACTTGGTGTGCGTTTTATCACGCGCAATTTGTTTGATACTTTCCAGGTTGTGCGTTTCCTGGTGCGTGAAAACGTCATCAGCTTTCCGCACATCATGCCGGATCAAAGTTCCAACAATCTGTATCCCGTTGAAACCTTCGCACAGGTTTGTGATGAGTTGGCGCAGCGTCTGGATGTCATGGATGAAAAAAACATCCAGGCGGCGTTTGACTCCAAGCTTGAGGAGATGGGGGACAGTGCCAAGTTCTTCCGTAAGGAAAACTTTTTCTCGGGCTCTGATTATCGATTTATTAAATTTATTTCCCGCAAGTTGATTCATATCAAACCTCAAGGCAGTAAAGAGGCTTTTAGTTTCTTTTATCCGTTCGAGGTGCAAATCATGGATCAGGCCGCCCACGAGAAGGTTCTTACCGGTCCGTCAGAGCACGAGGCTTATAAAGAACGCCAACGAGTGGCTGCCCGCAAACGTCTATTTCCTGAGAGTTAAATCATGTTTCTAAAATTGCTTTCCTATCCACGCACTCTTTTAGCCACGTTACTGTTGCCAATTCACACAGTTTTTTGTTCTGCACTGATGGTGCTGGTGACGTTCGTGTATCCGAATCGTTGGCTGGAAGATCAGATCGTTTACTTCTGGACCCGCGGCTGCTGCTGGATGTTTGGGGTGAAGGTTGTGGTTAAGGGCTTTCATAAAGAAGCCAAGGGCGGATATCTTTACGTTTTCAATCACACCAGCTTCTTTGATATCTTTGCGATGTCAGGATACCTGGGGAGTTTCCGCTTTGGTGCGAAGATCGAGCTTTTCAAAATCCCGGTATTCGGTTGGGGAATGAAACGCGCCGGGATTTTACCCATCGCCCGCCATCGCCGCGAGGAAGTTTTCAAAGTCTACAAGGAAGCTGAAAAGCGCATCGCCAATGGCGAAAGATTCGCGCTCGCTCCAGAAGGCACGCGGCAGCATTCCGAAACCCTGGGGCCATTTAAGTCCGGTCCTTTCGTATTGGCCATCAACGCCAAGGCCCCGATTGTCCCAGTCATCGTTAAGGGAGCTGCTGCGATTATGCCGAAGGGAAGTTTCCTACCGAATTGGGGAGTCTGGACTCGCACGATCACGTTGGAAGTCTTGCCTCCGGTCAATACCAGCGGCTACACCATCGAACAACGCCCGCAACTTCAAGAGCACGTGCGCGGTTTGATGCTTCCGTATTTCCCAGACTCAAAGTAAATAATTAAACAAGAATCCAGACAGCGATAAGAGTAAGCACTACCGGCAGCACAAAAGTAAGACCCAATACCATCATTGTCTTACTTTGTGCCGGAGAGTCTTCCTGAGTGTTGTTATTGTCAGCGTTCATTTTAAATTCCTGACTTTGAAGATATTTATATTGCGCGAAACCGCTTCGGTTCTGCGTCGCAATACAAAAAGGTAACTGTTACTCATAAAAAAAGGCACGGACTTTTCGTCGGTGCCTTTTTTGTTTTCAAATCACAAAACTAAAAATTAGTTTTTAGTGATTACGCAAGTGCCTTGAACCGCTTGTTTGTTGATAACAAGAGATTGAGTGAATACACCTTGCTCGCCTTTAACTGATTTGTATGCAACAGAGTCTTTACCAGATACGCCCCAGAATTCGATCACTTCAAGATCGTCGAATTTGTAGTAAGAACCAGCTGGATAGAAAATGTAGTTGCCAGTTGCAGTGGCTTTAAAGTCTTCGATGCCAGAACCATCAGCATTGATGTTGCCAGAGATGATTTTGCCGTCGATGTTAAGTTCAGCTGTAACAACAGCGTCGCCAGATGTGCAGTGTACATCCAAAGTAGCAGCTTGTGCAGCAGCTGCAGACAATGCGATCAAAGAAGCGATTAATACAGATTTCATAAACTCACCTTTCACTTTAAACTGTGATGACGCAACGACTATGCTCCGGATTGTGAAAATGAGTCAAGAGCAAAACAAGCTAGGATTTCAGACGATCCCGCAGCGTTTTCATATAAGATCGAACTTCTGTTTTCTGGGATTCTGAAAGTCCGCCAAAGTCCTTGTTTTCCAGCGCCGTGATGATTGTATAAGCATACATCGAATGATTGGTCTTGGGATGAATCTTAACCAGTTTTACCATGGTCTTTTGCCAGCCCAGTTTCTGCATTTGCTGCGGCGTTTTAATTCCCGCATCCAGCAGCAAAGCCTCTAGCGTCGGCCCGATATTTTTTAGGTCTGTGAGCTTTTTGGCCTTTTGCAGCATTTCTTTGGGGTCCTCATCCGAAAACATGCGCGGGCGGCGGGTGTCGATGTTTTTGTATTGCTCCGGATTTTCCGCGCGCTTTTTCTCTTTAGGAAAACTTCCCCACAGACTGTTTGGTTTTAATGCAGCTCGCAAGACATCAGTAACCCACTCGTCAAAACCTTCGGTTTCAATCGGTAAGTAAAGCCATTTGGGTAAGACGGGGTGAGGAGACAAAATTGGAAACTGCTTTAAGGCTTGAGCTTGATTTTGATGCTCTACCGGAAACATGCACCCATGCCAGTTGGATTTGTTGCCGGATTCAAAAGTGATAAGGACGATTCTTTCATCCAGATAATAGGCAAAGCCACCGAACATTGATTTTCGGCGATAACCTGCTTCGGGCAGCAAGTCTTCGATCCACTTAAGCTCTTTGGGTTCCTTGGCCATTCAGTTTTTTTAGCGATGGAACGCCTTAATTGCAAGCTTGGGGATCAAAGGAAAGAGGAAGGGCTTTCAAAGCGTTTATAGCCTCGGAAAGCCCTGTAATTCCTATTCAGAGTCTGTTGGGTAGCGATAGCCAGGATCGCGTTGGCGGGGCTCAATCACGCGCTCTTCAATGTAAATGCGCTCTGTTGGCTCAGAATGCTCCCGGATATATTCCGCAGCACTTGCCTGGCGCGCGCGTCGGGCTTCGTTGGTAGTATCCATTTTCGCTGGACTTGAATTTCTATCCTGCATCACAGTTTCCAGCAGACTTTTTTCTGCATGGGCAAAGCTGAAGGACATTAATGCAAAACCGAACAGTAAGAGTTTTTTCATGGACTTCCTCCTTGGTATTTGTCCTGATCATCTCGCCAGCCCTTGTGGCTCGTACAGTCCGGTTTTGCGAGAAGCGATAGAAGTCATATTCGCGAAAATCCTGAGTGCTGAATGGCATGCGTTATAAAAGATTCATTCAGAAGCACTGCGTGCATTGCTAATCAGTAAGATAACAAACACTCTGCGATTTATACTTGAGTTGTGGGTCGAACATTCGCTACAAGAAGGCTCTTGGAAAAAACGGAACGTGCTTAATTTCTGGAAAAACCTATCAGTAATAAAAAAACTGTACGCAGTTGTCGGTGCTATGGCTTTGCTTGTAGCGATCGAACTGGGTACGTTGGTTTTTGCGTTGTCGACACTTTCTTCCGTGCGTGCGTTTGTCGGTGGCGAGGGGCTTTGGTCAAAAGCACAAAAAAATGCCATACACAGTTTAACTTCTTATATTTTCACTAAAGAGCAGCATTACTATGATGATTTTCATAAGTACATGCAGATCCCCATGGGGGATCGCAAAGCCCGTCAGGAGTTGGAGAAACCCAATCCGGATTACGCAGTGGTTTTTTCTGGCTTCATCCAGGGTGGCGTTCATCCTGACGACATTCCCGGTGTTATTCGTATTTTAAGAAATTGGGGACACGTCAGTTACATTCAGCGCGCGATCGTCGCCTGGACCGCAGCGGATGGTTTGCTGGAAGAACTGATCTCAAAGGCAGAACAGCTGCGAACTATTTTTTCACGTCCAGACGTGGATCACGAGGAAGTAAAACGCATCCTTGCTGAAATCAATCAGCTCAATGTTGCGCTTACAGAATATGAAACGGAATTTTCCAGTGTTCTGGGCGAAGGCTCGCGTTGGCTGGAGCATCTTTTGATGTTGTTGCTGGTGCTCGCGGTGATTACCATCGAGGGTACTGGTCTTTATCTGACCTTCTCTTTTGCCAAGGGATTGGATCGAAGTCTGCTGGAGCTGAATCATGCCACGAAAGAAATTGGGCAGGGTAATCTGGGAATCACCGTGCCGGTGCACTCAAAAGATGAGTTAGGACAGCTTGCTCAATCAATTAATAAAATGAGCCGGGATCTTGATCTTAATATCTCCCAGCGGCTGCTTGCTGAAAATGCCAATCAGGTGAAGACCTTGTTTTTGGCAAACATGAGCCACGAGATTCGCACTCCGTTGGGAATTATCCTGGGCATGACTGATATCTTGAAAGACCCGCAAGTCAGTTCGGTTGAAAAGTTAAAGTATCTGGAAGTCATGGAAAACACCGGACACAATTTATCACGACTGATTAATGATATTTTGGATATCACCAAGGTGGAGTCAGGACATATTGATGTGGAGCTGGCAGCAGTTCCCTTGGCGCCTTTCGTTGATGAACTGCGCAGCATGATGCAGGTCAAAGCTGTCAAATCAAACGTCAGTTTAAATTTCACCGTGTCAGATCATCTGCAGCAAATGGAAATCCAGACAGATCGCAATCGGTTAAAACAAATTCTGGTAAATTTGATTAACAACGCTCTTAAGTTTACCGAAGGCGGTACGGTTCAGCTGTCGGTGGATTCAGTCGGTAGCGAATTGGTCTTTGACGTGAAAGACACAGGAATAGGAATCCCCACTGACCAACAGGATCGTTTGTTCCAAAACTTTTTTCAGGTCGATGCTTCCAGCACCAGACAATATGAAGGCACCGGCTTGGGTCTGGTGTTGTCACGTAAGCTTGCGCACTCTCTGGGTGGGGACGTCGTGCTGAAGAACAGCGTGCCTGGCAAGGGCTCCACGTTCCGTCTGTCGATTCCTCGACAGGGGTTGGTGAAAACTCAGGTCGTAGCAAAGCCGGAGGTTAAAAAACTGGCTGATGCGGAGCTGGATCTGCGCGGAATCAAAGTTCTGGTGACCGACGATTCTGAAGATAATCAGGTTTTGATAATGCATTACCTTAAGAAAAAAGGTGTGCAGTGTGACTCCGCCTTAGACGGCGAGGAAGCCGTAGCAAAGGTTGCGGAGACTCATTACGATGTGATTCTGATGGATATGCAGATGCCACGAATGGATGGCTACACGGCAACGCGAGTTCTTCGCGAGGGCGGATATTCGGGCGCTATCGTGGCCTTAACAGCTCATGCCATGAAAGAGGATCGCGAAAGATGTCTTAGTGTTGGGTGCAATGACTATCTGACGAAACCGATTTCGCCGGATTTGTTATATACTTCGCTTGCGAATCTGACTCAGAAATCCCGCAGTTCGATACTTGGTGAACCAAAGTAATCAGTAAATAGATATTTTACTCAAAATTTCTTAGCAGACAGCTGCCAGCAATTTAGACACTTCGACTTTGTCAGGTCCAAATTAACACTAATTCCTCATGGTAAGGTCCTTGCACTCCGAAAAGGTGGTATCATTATAGAAGACCGTTAGGAGTATTAAGATGAGACAAGCATTCAAAATTCTTACAGCCGTCATAGCTCTAAACTCCCTTGCCGCTTGTGCGACAAGTTCCGATAAAACTGTCCAGCGCGAACCGATGACAGTTTGGGAAGTTTCTGAAACCCCCTTCTTAAGAGCGGTAAAAAAGACGATTCCTGGAGAGAAAACCCAGGACATCACAAGTCAGTTGCCAGCCAAGGCTAAAGAAACCAAAACTCAGTAAAGTTTTGGAGCAAAAAAAAGCGGGTGATGAACCCGCTTTTTTTATTTCTAATTCTCAAACTTCGGTGAAATTATTTGTGATTGGGAATCTTCGGCCAAGGGATCACGCACTGATTTATTCTGTGGAGAGTAAATCACCAGATCCGCGGCGCTATAGCCTTTCTTCAAGGTTGTCGTCACACTGGAGTTGCCGTTCAAGGAAATCACTTCCGGAATATCCGCATAAGCCTGCCCCAGTTCATTCAGGGAAATTCTGGACCATTCTTTTTCATTCGCCAGATAGTCATCCGTTTCCAAAGCATAGTTGTCATTGTGAGTTGTCGATACTTTGATGTTTAACTCTCCCGTGCCTGATGTCGCCAGAAGTGACGCATCGGCAGTGATAATCGCAAGTGTTGAATTATCAAACGTTTGCATTGGCTGAGCATCCAATAGCGCTGTGGAGTAGTCTTCCTCGTAGGTTTTACCTTGAGCGATCGCTTCGTCATAAGATTTGCGCAGCTCGCGGGCCTGATTGCCGTCCAGAAGTACGCTGACAAACTTAGGTGTTGCAAGTCCTGGTAATAAAGAACCCACAAGGCCTGCAAGCTCCTGATCGGCCAGGCCGTCACCGTTAGAGTCAATTTGCACATTCACTTCGCAGCGGTGCCATGTTGTCATACCTTCGTAAAGTTTCAGTGCCACTTGGAGTACGCGTTTGCCACTGCCATCAGTGATAACACGGTAGCCCGCTGATTGAAGGTCGCAGTTCTTATTGTGGGTAAGGTCTGGCTTGTTTTCAGTTTTGCGCCCATCCAGACCTAACAACGTAAACAGATAAGCGTCGCCGCGATTCACGGAGTTGTTTTCAACTTTAAGTTTCGCAACACTGCCTGCGGCATCGTCTTCAGATGTCGCCATAACCACTAGGGAGCTCGCTTTAATTCTTGAAATCTGACGGGCCACTACCAAGGCTGGCATTTGCAAAATCAGATCATCACCTTGGGTGAATTTCAAAAAGCCATCCAGTTCATCGTTTGCAGACTTCATGGCAGCTGCATTGACCTGAGCCTGAATATCAATTGTTTTAGACTGGCCCGGTTCCAGCGTGATCGGTGCCACGTTGATTTGCAAAGCCGCATGGCCATTCCATTGGGAATTCAAAACCACCGCTTGGGAGGAAATATTCTTAAACGTCACTTTCGTGGAAAGGACCTTGTTCTTTTCGATATCGGTAATACCAAAAGAAAGTGTCGCCGGAGTTGTAACTACTTTAGCCTCAAGGCTGTTTGCAACCTGAGTGCGACCCGCACCCTGGCGTGCAATGGAATATGTTTTCTTATTTGCGTCAGCGATGACTTTGCCATGACCCAAAAGAACAGATTTCAGTTCCAGTGGAGTTAATGCCGGGAATTTTTGTTTCAAAAGACCCATGACGCCGGCGATGTGAGGACCTGACATGGAAGTTCCTGACATCAGGGCACCTTTATCACCAGTGCCGCGGGCCGCAGAGATAATATTAGTTCCGGGACCCGTGATCTCGGGCTTGATCATGCCGTCTTCTGAGCGGGGACCGCGGGAAGAAAACGGAGAGATCGTATCGGCCAACCACGGTTTTTCAATGCGGGATTTGGATTTAAGATTCACCACCACCGTGTCTTTTTGTAGCAGTGCTTTTACCTGAGCCCCCGCATCCTGCGAGATCATAACAGCAGGAATAGTGAATGCCTCAACGCCTGACATGCCGGCACTTTCACCGGGAGCATTGTTCGCGATCAAGACACCCAAAGCTCCTGCTTCCTGAGCACGTTTAATTTTATCAGAGAAAGAAACGGCACCACGATCGATCAGCGCAAATTTGCCCTCTAGCTGAGCCGCGGTTACGCTGTCAAAGTCCTTATCGGCCAAACCTACATAAAGAAGTTCGCCCTGGGCTTCAGGCATTTTATCCAGTGGAGATGCGGTTTTTGATTCCACAAATTCAAGATTTAATTTTTCCTGATTAAAGCCAGTAAACTCTGCTGCCGGAAAAGAGGTGTTGTGAGTGGAATCATCAATGCTTGAACCCACGGAAATCGCATCATCAGCAATCGATGGGGCGCCGACAATGTAAGGTGCATCGCCAGAGTTTCCGGCAGAGGCCACAACCACCGTACCGCCGCGAACCAGATTCTTCACTGCGTGACCGTACATCACATGGGGACTGCCATAAGTGGAGCCCAGGGAAAGGTTCACGACATCCATTTGTTTTGCAAAGGTCAGGTCACCCGTTGGATCGGCAGAGTACTCAAGGGCCGCGATGACAACTTCATCACTGGTTCCGCCAGACTTGCCGAATACTTTAATCGCGTAAAGATCTGCATCCGGTGCGACGCCGTCGTAAGTGTTTACGCCGTCACCGATACCCGCAACACTGCCGGCCACGTGAGTACCGTGAGTCGCTTCGTCCAAGGGATTAACGTCAGGAACGGGAATGCGTTTTTTAGGATCATCTGCGCCCGGCTGGTAATCA
Source organism: Bdellovibrio sp. HCB274 (assembly GCF_047306075.1). Lineage (GTDB taxonomy): Bacteria > Bdellovibrionota > Bdellovibrionia > Bdellovibrionales > Bdellovibrionaceae > Bdellovibrio. The sequence continues at coordinate 2,015,981 of NZ_CP178623.1, read as the reverse complement.
GTCCCCACTAAGTCGATACCGCCAACAACTTTGCGATTCGGGAATGCAGAAGATTCTGCGGAAGGATTGATTGCTTTGTATGCATCCGGAGTACCAATACCGCCCAGCATTTTGTGAGTGTAGTCGATACCAGTATCGATCACGGCAATGCGCATACCCTGACCACGGATGTTTTGTGCGTAAGCGGCTTCGCTGCCGATAAATTTTACGGAAGTTTTTTCGCCCACCATACCGGATTCATTAAACTCGACGTCTTCGTCCTGAGGACGGGAGAACTGGGCTGATTGTTCAGCCATCACGATATTTGGAATCTTTTTAATTTTCTCCAAAGCATCAGCGGGTGCCCAAACCACCAGACCGTTTAGAACCAAGCGATAGCGAATTAAAACGCGGATGTCAGAGGAGATCTTTTTAAGTTCCTGAAGAGTTTGTTCCTGCTCTTTTTTGATGTCTTCCACTTGTGCAGGATCGATCTGTGGCTTGCCGTCTTTTAGTTCTGCCGTTTCAAGCAGGGCGGGGACGGAAAGCTTTACGATAAAGATGGAGGGTTCAGCGATGGTGCTGCGGGTGCTGTAAAGGCCGTCCAGCAAGTCAGATTTAAAAATCGGGGAGTCAGGCTGGGAGGGGCTGCAGCCCCCTAAAACCAGAAGAGAAATCAGAAGAGTTGAAATATATCTCGTCTGTGTATTCAATTTAGACATCTTCATGTGCGGCCCCTAACGTTCAGGTGTCATATGGACACCATTATCCGAAAAACAGTATTTCCGTATGGGGGCTTTCCAAGATCCGTGCCTAACAAAATGCCACCAAAGGTGGCATTAATACTTTTAAACCCGAAGTAAACTCAAGGGTTTACTGCCAAGGACAGGCGTAAGTTTCAGAACCTTTAACAAGAGTAATGTTGTCGTCCTGGTTGTACGCAAGCAATTCGGCCGTGGCAGGGTTAAATACCAATCCATAGGGATTGTCGCCCGGGTAGCTTTTCACGTAAGCAAAGACTCTTCCTGTGTTTTTGGAAGTCATCGTGATCAGGTAAAGGTCGTTGTATCGCTGTTCCGTCGCGAACAGCTCTTTAACCTCTGCCAGAGTCTTCAACGGAGCAACCACATATTCCTGCTCCAAAAGGTGTTTGTTCACCATTTCAAGTTCCAAAGCCGTTAGGGAGGAAGCTTTATTTACGTAGATCACGGTTTCAGAGAAAACTTTATCGTAAGCATCCGGATCTTCAGAAACCTGCAATGCGCAAAGTTCCAAAGTTTTTGAGAAGTCAGCCTTAGCGAAAGCAGCCGGAGAAGTAATAAGGGTCAGAGCCAAAATAAAGTGTCGCATGTTTATTTCCTTTATCAGTTTGATTTTGATGAAAGGGGTTTACCTTGGGCGGGCTTTTCTGGCTATTGCATATTAAATATTTAAACATTCATCAGGTGCATAATAAAAATTTGGAGTCAGTTTTTATAGTACGTCTTTAATGTAATATGAACGCAGAATGGAATTTAATTTCCCACTGCGATGAATATTGGCAATGGCCTTATTTACGTCTTCAATTTTCAGATTCGATTTCTTGGAAACTGCACATTTCGTCATGACGACATCCATGTCGAGCTCGGCTGAATTCATCGAGGAATATATGTTCTTGTAGTAAGCGTATTCCAGATTCGACATCACGATGTATCGCAAGCGACCCTTTAAAAGCTTTTGAATATTGGCAACGTTGTTCGGCCCATCTTCGCGCTTTAGGCTTCCATTTTTAAATTGCGGATCCAGCGAAGTGTAAATGAAATTTAAGACGGTGCCGACTGTTTCGCCGCGAATATCCTTAAGTGAAGACGGGTTGGGTTGCTTCAGAAAAACCAGGACGTTGGAGCTTTTGTAAAGTGGTGCGCTCCACCAAACATCGTTAACAATTTTAGGCTGCCAGATTTCGTTTAAATGACAAAGAATATCGACCTTGCCTGCTGACAGGCTGGGCGCCACACGGTTTTTGGGAACCAGAAACCATTTGGGTTCGACATTCAATTCTTTGCTGATTGCTTCGCCAAGGTCTTTTAAAATTCCCTCGTCCAGCTCAGGGCGTTCACCGGAATAGGCGATCTTTAAAAGAGGCATCGCGTAGTCCGAGTTGACTCCAAAAGTGATGGTTGTGGCCTTCGCCAGCGCCGGTGTGCCCGCCATGAAAACCGTTATCATCAGGAACAAGAGGGAACTTTTCATGCCTTTAGTATGGATTACTTTTCAGGCAAGTGAAGCTGATTCTGGAAAATTTAAATTTTAACACTCCGTTACTTACGGATAACGGACCAGTTGGAAGAGTCTCCCAGGTTGGAACTTAATTTGATTTTGGATGTTCCCGTATCAACGTTGATGATAATTTGTGAGTTTGATACAGCTTCAATCTGTGTCAAACGCAGAAGCTTGGGATTTTTGTGAAGTGATGCCTGAATGGCATCTGCCACTTGCTCCCAGCGCACGAAGGGCTCAAAGCTTTGACCTTGGTTCGTGCTCTTGAATGCTCCCACAAACCAGTAGCCCTTGGGGTGAATAAAGACCGGATAGTTCTGTTTTCCAAACTGTGGAATGGATTTCCAGGTCAGACCATCTTCAGTCGTATAAACGCCCTCTGCTGAAACGATCCCGCGCACAGATGTTTTGCTTTCAAAAGCGATCGAGTATATTTCGCGCTTCATCAGTTCGTCTGTAGTGATGGTGTTTTTTGCAGTCACAATAGCGGACTCTGCAGGAGCCGCGTTTCGTTTCCACCAAACTTCACCATGTCCGTCGATTTTGCTTAAGGCCCAGATGTTGGCTTCAGGTTTTACGATTTCAACACGGGAAAGCAATTGGGGGCCGTTCGGGGTTGCGCGAGTAACAACCCCACGAGTGGAGCTGGTGACGAAACCTAAAATTTTGTTAAGAGGAATTTTGCGTAAGTTCGTATCGATGACGAATTCACCATTTCTATGCGTGACGGGAATCCACTTGTTATCAACAAACGCAAGACTTGCAAAATCCGCACGCGAAGTGAAGTGATTGATGTCAACGAAACCGGTCATGCCGCTATAGGATATCTTCATGAAGCCTTTGCTAAATTCCAATGCCTCCACTCGTTTCAAACGGGGAATCGTGGTGATCACTTTAGCCAAACTGGAAGCTTCGCTGCGCAGATAAGTGTCGATGACATTCACGAAAACACCGGAGTCATCATGACGATTCTTAAGCATCGTCAGGGGCAGCCAGCCGGTGACTTGATCGCGATAGGTTTTAACTTTCGCCCAATAACCATCTGTTTCCAGTATTTCAACCGAAGCCCCGGCGTTTAGGATTTTAATTGTGCCCGAGTCATTGCGATTCAAAGCTAAAAGCTGGCAGGAGGAAGTGGTATCAACCAATTTAGCCACTTGGATGTCGCGCAGAAGTTGGTTGGATTCCAATTCATATTCTTTGCGGTCCCAGCGCGCGCGGTAAGTGCTTTCAATTTGCGTCGATAAAAGACGACTTTCCAGCAAAGTTCGACTCGCCTGGCCAGAGGCAAAAGAGCTTTCTTTAGCACGGTAAAAAGAGATGGCCGCACTCGCATCGGTCGCTAAAGCCCCGTGGGCTGAAGGGAATGCAAAAAAAATAGGTAAAACGGACCAAAATATAGAGTGCATTCGTCTATTGTGCGGTTCTCGGTACGCCGCTCTCAAGACCAGAACTTTTGACCACAGACCTAAAGTCCGGTAGGAATGAACAGTCTTTTTAATAGGTTTAACACGGAGTGATATATGGATATCAAATTGATAGGTATTGTTGGCGCAGGACAAATGGGGAACGGGATTGCTCAGGTAGCAGCAAACTTTGGTTTCAACGTCGTCATGATGGACGTAAGCGGCGCATCTCTTGAAAAAGGCATGGCTACAATTTCTGGAAGTTGTGATCGTTTGATCAAAAAAGCGACAATGACAGAAGCAGATAAAGCAGCGTTGTTGGGTCGTATTAAAACAACTCAGGAAACAGCTGGACTTAAAGATTGTGACATCGTGATCGAAGCTGCGACAGAAAACATTGACCTAAAACTTAAAATCTTCAAAGACCTTGATGCAGCTGTTAAACCAGGTGCCTTGTTGGTGACTAACACATCGTCAATCTCTATCACTAAAATCGCTGCTGTGACGAAACGTCCAGACAAAGTGGCCGGCATGCATTTCATGAACCCGGTTCCTTTGATGAAGCTTGTGGAAGGTATCCGCGGCTTGCAGACTTCTGATGAAACATTCAAGGCAGTTAAAGCTTTGTCTGAAAAAATGGATAAAGTTTTCGTTGAGTCAGTAAAAGACATGCCAGGTTTCATCGTGAACCGCATCCTGATGCCAATGATCAACGAAGCTGTTTACACTTTGCACGAAGGTATAGCTTCAGTAGAGAGCATCGACTCTGCAATGAAACTTGGAACAAACCAGCCAATGGGTCCTTTGACTTTGGCAGACTTTATCGGGTTGGATACTTGCCTTGCGATCATGAACGTACTTCATGATGGTTTGGGTGATTCTAAATACCGTCCGTGCCCACTTCTGGTGAAATATGTTGAAGCAGGTTGGTTGGGTCGTAAATCAGGTCGTGGTTTCTACGACTACTCTCAAAAGTAAGGTTTAAATTTTATGGCAGGTTTTAATTATAAAACACTTCTTCTTGAGCAAAAAGCCAACGGCGTATGGTTGCTGACAATCAATCGTCCGGATGCCTTGAATGCTTTGAATTCAACTGTCCTTGAAGAGATGGGCGAAGCTCTTCGTCAAATCGGTGAAATGCCGTATGTGGACGCTCGCGCTCTTGTAATCACAGGTTCTGGCGAAAAAGCCTTCGTGGCTGGCGCTGACATCAAAGAGATCAATGCTCTTGATGAAGAAAAAGGGATGATCTTCGCTCAGCGTGGTCAGGCCGTTTTCCACGAACTGACTCTTTTGAAAATTCCCGTGATCGCAGCCGTTAATGGTTTTGCATTGGGTGGCGGATGTGAGTTGGCCCTGGGCTGTGATTTCATCTACGCTTCTGAAAATGCAAAGTTCGGTTTGCCGGAAGTAAGCTTGGGTCTTATCCCGGGTTTCGGCGGAACTGTGCGTATGGCTCGCGCCATCGGTCAACGTAAAGCCCGTGAACTGACTTACACTGGCAACATGATCACAGCAGCAGAAGCTCTTGGTTATGGTCTGGTGAACAAAGTTGTTCCTCAAGCTGAACTTATGGCGACAGTGATGAAAACTGTTGAGGCGATTTTGTCTAAAGCTCCTATCGCAGTGGGTATGGCAAAACGCTCCATCAACCAGGCATGGGATATGGACGTTGAAGAAGCTCAGAAAAACGAAGCCAACATCTTCGCTGAACTATTCAACACAGAAGACGTTAAGGAAGGCACTGGTGCCTTCATCGAAAAACGTAAAGCAGTTTTTAAAGGTCAATAATGGCATATACTCCAAAGCATCCAGTTAGAATTGTCACAGCCGCAGCATTGTTTGACGGCCACGACGCCAGCATCAACATCATGAGACGTATCCTTCAGGATATGGGCGCGGAAGTAATCCACTTGGGTCACAACCGTTCCGTGAGTGATGTGGTTAAAGCGGTTCTTCAAGAAGGCGCGCAAGGCGTGTGCATCAGCTCTTATCAGGGCGGTCACATGGAATACTTCAAATACATGCGTGATCTTTTGAACGAAGCCGGTGCGGGCTACGTGCAAATCTACGGCGGTGGCGGCGGAGTAATCGTTTACGACGAAAAGAAAGAGCTTGAAGCCTATGGCATTTCGCAAATCTTCCACCCGGATGACGGTCGTCGTTTAGGTCTTGAAGGTATGATCGAAATGATCGTTAAGGGTTGCGACTTCGATCTTTTGGAAAAACAAAAAGAGTTTAAAAATAAAAAGAACATTTTTGCGGGCGACACCGTTCCGTCTGTTGAGTTGGGTGTAGCTTTAACCGCTATCGAAAATGGTAACAAAGATGTTTCTTTGTCTTCCTATGGCCTTGAAAACTTCAAAGCCAAACAACCACCATTGGTACTGGGTATCACCGGTACAGGTGGTGCGGGTAAATCTTCACTTATCGATGAGTTGGTTCAGCGTTATTTGAATGCTTATCCCGATAAAAAAATCGCAGTTGTCTGCGTGGACCCATCAAAGCGTAAAACCGGTGGTTCTTTGTTAGGTGACCGTATTCGTATGAACTCTTTGTCTCGTACAAAAGTGTTCATGCGTTCTGTGGCTTCTCGTGGATCGGGTCGTGAGATCGCATCCAGCTTGCCAGAGATTTTAAAATTCGTTCGTCAATTGGATTTCGATTTTATTATTGCTGAAACATCCGGTATCGGTCAGGGCAATATGGCGATCACTGAGGTCAGTGATATGTCCATGTACGTGATGACATCTGATTTCGGTGCGCAATCACAGCTTGAAAAAATTGACATGATCGATTTCGCGGATTTGATTGCCGTAAATAAAGCGGATCGTCGTGGTGCTTTAGATGCTCTTCGTGATGTCTCTAAGCAGTACAAACGCTCTCGCAAGATCTTTGATGAAAAAGTTCAGGTTCCAGTGTTCCTGACTCAGGCTTCTCAATTCAATGATGGCGGCGTGAATAAGTTGTTCTTTAGAATCGCTGACGTCCTGGAAGAAAAACAACCGGGCCGCTGGGTGGTGGATACCGCATACAAAAACAACATCCTTTCTGCGGAAGAGCACGGAATCATTTCCCCAGATCGTCAAAACTATCTGGCCGAGATCGTATCCACGGTTCATAAATACAAAAAACGCACGGAAGACCTGGCAGAGGCTGCTTCTAAACTGGGTGGTTTGCAAAAGCTTGCACCAATGTTAGGCACGCCTGCGGATACAGTTCAAAAAATTCAAACTCAACTTGAGGCTGATTTCACAGCGGAAGAGTTGGATTCCCTAAAAAACTACGATCAGTTGGTTCAGCGCTATTCTGGTGATGAACTTGTGTTCCAGGTTCGTGACAAAGAAATTCGCCAAAAACTGGTTCGTGAATCCCTAAGCGGTACGAAAATCCGCAAAGTCGTAGTTCCTAAAATGAAGGACTGGGGCGATAGATTCCGTTACTTGAAACTTGAAAACGTTCCGGGTGAATTCCCGTTTACAGGCGGCGTATTTCCGCTAAAACGTGCCGATGAAGATCCTAAGCGTATGTTCGCCGGTGAAGGCACGCCCGAAAGAACGAACCGTCGTTTCCATTACCTGACTAAGGGTGAAACGGCTCATCGTCTATCCACTGCGTTCGATTCTGTAACTTTGTACGGACAGGATCCTGATCAACGCCCGGATATCTTCGGTAAAGTCGGGGAGTCAGGTGTCAGTATCTGTACTTTGAATGATATGAAAAAGCTTTTCGCAGGCTTTGATCTTATCAATCCAAATACTTCAGTTTCCATGACGATCAACGGTCCAGCACCAATGATCCTGGCATTCTACTTCAACACTGCGATTGATCAGCAGGTTGAAAAGAAAGAAAAAGAACTGGGTCGTAAAGTTACTCCTGAAGAGTACAACGATCTTGCAATCTGGACATTGCAACAGGTGCGCGGAACAGTTCAAGCGGACATCCTGAAAGAAGATCAAGGGCAAAACACTTGTATCTTCTCGATCAACTTCGCTTTGAAAATGATGGGCGATATTGCGGAATACTTTGTTAAGCAAAAAATCCGTAACTTCTACTCGGTTTCTATTTCGGGCTATCACATTGCTGAGGCCGGTGCGAATCCGATCTCTCAATTGGCGTTTACTCTTTCAAATGGTTTCACGTTCGTTGAGTACTACCTGTCGCGAGGCCTCAAGGTCGATGATTTTGCTCCGAACTTGTCGTTCTTCTTCTCAAACGGTCTAGATCCTGAGTATTCAGTTCTAGGACGTGTTGCTCGTCGTATCTGGGCCGTAGCAATGCGTGACCTTTATAAGGCGAACGATCGCTCGCAAAAATTAAAGTACCACATCCAGACTTCTGGACGTTCCTTGCATGCGCAGGAAATTGACTTTAACGACATCCGCACGACTCTTCAGGCATTGCTTGCGATCTATGATAACTGTAATAGCTTGCACACGAATGCATACGATGAAGCGATCACGACTCCGACAGAGGAATCTGTTCGTCGTGCGATGGCGATCCAAATGATCATCAACCGCGAGTTCGGTATGACTATGAATGAAAACCCAATGCAGGGTTCATACTTCATGGACGAGTTGACGGATTTGGTTGAAGAAGCTGTCTTGAATGAATTCAAAAAGATCAACGAACGTGGTGGCGTATTGGGTGCAATGGAAACTCAATACCAACGTTCCAAGATCCAGGAAGAATCTTTGTACTATGAGCGCCTAAAGCACGACGGGACTTTACCGATTATCGGTGTGAACACGTTCATCGATCCAAAAACAATGGCGGCAGACTACGTTCCACCGAAAATCGAATTGGCCCGTGCCTCTTACGAAGAGAAAAACCAACAGCTCGACAATGTTCATAAATACCAGGACGACCACAAATCCGACGGCGACATGGCATTGAAGAAGCTGAAAGAAACCGTTCTTAACGGCGGAAACATCTTCGCCGCATTGATGAACGCCGCAAAATACTGCAGTCTATATCAAATGACGACAGCATTGTATGAGGTCGGCGGTCAATACCGTAGAAACCTCTAAAAGGTACGGCCTTACTTTCTCCATAAAAAAGGGAGTCTTGCGACTCCCTTTTTTTATTTCAGGTGTCTCATTTAGGGAATTGTGAGTTAGGTTACGGCCTCTGGTTTGCATTGATAGTTCTGTATGACAAACAAAATTGCCAAACTTAAAAAAACAGTGGTTTACGTGACAATCATCTTAACAGGCGTCAATGTTCTTCTGACAGCGGCTCAGGCGGTCACTGGGGAACAGGATACTAAAGCTCAATCCTTCCATTCTATCGCCTGGAAGAACCGCTAATACGCTTATAAATCATACTCCATAACTCCCATGGCACCATTGCCATTGATAGGGAATATAATTCGCGCGGGCCAATTCGCATCGGCCGCTTTATGAATCATCGAGCGCCCTGTGCAGAAGATGCCGGGTGGCAGCTGCACATCATAAATCGGGTAAGCTCCGGTGAGTTCCTGATACTTGAAGCGGCCCAGGTTGTTACAGAAATACAGTCGGTTAGAAACTTTCAAAAAGCTGGTCACGATTTCGCCCGGTAAAGTGGTGAAGTCCTCAATCCCAGCGCCGATTTTTACTTTACGCAAGTAAGAACCACTTGGTGTGTCTACGCCGCCGGGCCAGTAACCCACGTCAAAGATAGGAACGATCCAGGAATCTTCCGCTGCGATATACTGGGAAATCGCTTGCATATAGAATCCCGGATAACGATGCGATACGCACTCTTCTGATAAGGTTCCCGCAGGGCAAAGATTTGGATGAGCACTCGGTGACAACAGGCCACCACCATAAATGTTTGTCGCAAGTGTCGTCGCAAGATTTACAATCTTGGTAGCAGAATTGTAGTTTGACCCATTCCAAGTCTGCGCACTGATCATGAGTTTCTTATTGCCGCCAGAGTCCTTGGCAAACTGCACGATCATTGGATTATACCCAATACTTAAAGTGGAATAGTTCGCAGGCGTAGTCGTCGTCATCCACGTCGTACCACCCGTGGTGTTCATCAGATGAGTCCAGGTTTTCGTGCTGTGTTCCAGGCGACAAATCACCAGGCCGTTACAGTTGCGGAATACATCCCCGGTATCAGGATCTGAAACAAGCATTTGCTGATTGTTGTTTTGAATACCCATTTTAAGACCTGAAGTCAGTGCAGAGGCTCCATTAGTGGCATCAGTCACAGTTCCATTACCACCCAGATGAATCATGGAGTTGTAGCTTGCTCCCACCGAGACTTCGCGAATTTTCATGGCATCAATATCCTGAAGGATAACATTGTTGCCTGGGCCGTGAGCGATATCCTGAATGGAGCCAAAGCGTGATTTCAAAGCCAGATCTCCGTCGCCCTGATCTTTTGAAATTCCGTAGACTGTATAAATCTTGCCGTTGTCTTTTTTAACCACACGAATTTTGCCGGCTTCAATAAAGTAAATGTCGCCGGTGCGGTTTACGAAAGCAGACTCCATGCGGATCGGTGAACCAATGGCAGTTGAGCCATCAGCACTGAAGCCGAGGGTGTCAGCACCTAATATGCGCGTCCAGGTTCCATCGGCTTTGTTCAGTTTTTTCATATCCAGGGCGAAAAGATTGTAGTTTGTTTTATTGTAAATATAAGTCTCGCCGTCCAACGCTGGCACATGTCTTGGGGCATTGGTGATATTTAAGTAAGGCTGCGTGTAATAAGGCGCAATCAGCGAACCATCCAAATTCGTTTTTGACAGACGAAAGTGCGAGTTGCCGACAACAGACTCAGCCCAAAAGACATTCAAATGAGTCGTGATACGACTTAGATTCCATTGCGGCATATAAGACATGATCGGACGATTTTCAGTTGCAATGATCGTATCTGACCAAGTCAAAGTGATGGAGTTATAGGTCTGCCAGGTTCCGGTGCCGGTAGTTCTAATTCTTTCCAAGCGAGGTGAACTTAGGCTGCCACGATAAACCAGAATGGAGGCGGCGTCGTTATCAACCGAGAAATAAAGATCACCATTAGGTGTCGCAACCAGAGGTCGTTGATTGTCAGTATTATAGGTCGTATCGATTTTCAGATCACGCGGATCCAAAATGATATCGTTATTCAAAGTTCCGATAATATTATCGTTAGTGCCACCAATGATGGATTCAATAATCCAAGGGGATACATGAGTGTTGATGCGGCGGATTTTCTGATGATCCTGAATCCAGATATTGTCTTTGAAATCGACAGCCACCTTTAGGATTTTTACGGCTTTTGCCAGTCGAACCGGACCGCCGTCACCGGAATAGGTGCCGGTGTTGGTGACACCCAAAAGCACTTCTGTTTGTCCCTCCAACGGATCCACTAAAACCAGTCCGCGGTTGTCGTTCACGATAATTTTACCATCTGACATCACGGCCATTCCATACGACATCGCCGAAGAATAATAAGTCGGGGAGAATAATGCGCCACGGGCATCGCCTCCATCACCCGAATTCAAGTTACCAGCGATGATGCGGAACTGATTGCCGTTAAATGGAGTACTTAAGCCGACACCGATTTGGCCATCGTTATCCTTAGCCAATACCTTAATGTAAAAGACCGTGCCATCAGCATAGGTGCTCGTCCAGCGCGCACAGCCCGTAAAGTCTGCTGAAACAGCGCAGCTGCCATTCACGCCATTACTAAGGCCTGTGCGAATGGATGAAAAGTTAATTCCATCGGTGGAAGCGTGAAGATCCACGGAAGCGACAGAGTTATTATCAGTGGCTTTCCAATAAACAAAGACTTCATCGCCCTCATGTACGACCAGCTCCGAATTTTTTGGCGGAGAATAAGGCGCACTGGTGTTAGCTGCTAAAACGTATGAAACTTCGGGAATACTATTCGGGCTGTAGATGATCGAAACATAATCTTTCCCGACAACAGGTGTGGCGGTTTGAACAGAAATATTCTGCTTACGATCCATCACCCACAGGTAAATATTGTAAGTTCCGCTGACTGGCGGAAGCAAAACGTATTTATAGTCAATGACGGAGACGCTATTGGCAGGCGAAACTCCAATATCTTCCAATGAAATCCAGCATGCATCAGAACTATTGGTCGGTGCAGAGTTTGTGGTTTTTAAACAGAAGTGCGTGGTCGCAGTATCCGCATCCTGCGATGAAAAAGAAATATCCAAAACATTTTTAATCGTCGCAGCCGGGGTTGTACTGCCATTAACTTTGAACGACGGTGAAGTGATTGACGGCGGAGTGACATCGTTCACCACGACGAAAGTATTTGATTCCACAGTCGAGGTTAGACCACTGTTGTCTGTCACAGAGACTGAAATCTTTTGTCCAGAGCCCACTGTTGCTGGCGTATAGTTCAAAGACATCAAATACTCTGTAAGAGGGCCGTTTTGTCCAATTGTCGGAGTTCCAATGGTGCTCCAGCTAGTACCGTTATACCATTTCACCGTCACCACATCCGTAGAATCAATGGCGGCTTCAGTGACTGTCCAGGACAGCGGATAAGCAATTCCCGATGGAATCGGACCCGAAATCGGCGTAATTTGAATTCCAGGTGCTTGTGAGTCAAAGTTTAAGTTTACGCTGCTGGAAGGACTGATGTTGCCGGCCTCATCGCGGAAAAAGAATTTCACCGTGCGAAGGCCATCAGCGCCCGTAGTTAAATCCCAGAGATAATTATTAGCAGCCGTCGAACAAGCCACCCAGCCGGTGCTTGCAAGAGTTGGTATTGTACTGCCTTCGGTAATATAAACGTAAGTCGCATCCGTGCAATTTGATAGGGTAAAGCTTGCTGATGGATTAGAATCAGGGGAGTGGCTGGATGAAATAGTTGGTATCACGATAGACGTATCTTTCACCACCGATTGTGAAGCCGTATTCGTATTGCCCAATGCATCTTCAGAATCCACTGTAAATGTTTTAGTGCCGTCCGCTCCACTGAAAGTGACGGATTTACTAAACGTCCCGCCCGCTGGGCAAAGCATTGAGTATGGCAAGCTTGCATCCGCGCCAGTGATAACCAATGTATCGCCTACATCACAAGTGCCCGAAACGGTATAACCCGTTTGATAGCGATTAAACATGGGAGTGTTCAAACTTAAGTGCGAAGCTGTATCGATAGACAGAAGGCTTGATGAAGTTGGAACTGATTGATAGTTGCCTGCAAGATCGCGCGCTATTGCACAGACCTGATACACGCCATCTGAAGAAATATTTAATGTGTACGAGGATCCAGCTGTTAACTCCGAAGAGCTGATAAGATCTGCCACGCGAGTAACACAAAGCTCATCCTTTACGGCGAAAACCTTAAAGTGAGAAGCATCCGTCGGTAAGGTAAAACTCAAAGTCCGATTGCTAACGGTAGCAGAAGGGCTTGGTGTCAGGCCGCTAATTGAAAAACTTCCCGTTGGAGCCTGGGTGTCTTTAGTGGTAGGCGTAAAGGCTGTGACGGTTTCGTTGTTTGCAGCATCCACTTGTTTTGCTGTCAGCGCCAGAGCGCCATCTGAAACAGCAGATAGGTCCAGTGTTTCTGAAAACACACCAGAAGTACAAATTGAATTTGAAAAGAACACTGAATTTAAAGAGATCGCGACCGGGGCACCTTCTTCAGTACAGGTCCCATCGATTGTCACATTGTTCGCGTTTGCTCCATTTAAATAAGGTGCAGCAATATCGGTTGTAACTGACACCACTGGTGGAATGGTGTCCTTATGAACAGATTGAGTGGATGTATATGCGGTACCGGACGAGTTGGTCTGTTGTACATCGAATTCGTTCGGGCCCTCGGGCCAGCCTGAAGTATCGATAACAGCGGAGTACTGATTGCCAATGCAGGATTCCGTTTGAGTTGAGCCATCCGGAAGCTGAATGGTGACAGGATATTTGATGTCGCAACTTCCAGTGACAGTGTATTGATTCGGAGTGGAGGCATTATTGATAAGTGCCGCACTTTGAATGGACGGCGCCGCGATAACGTCTGAAGAAATAAAAAGTTTAAGTTCACAACCAGATAGCAATCCGGCCAGTGACAATGCAGCCACTGCGGTTCCAGTACGAGCCAAAAGATGAGACAAAGACGTTCCAAGAGTGCTCATAAGTACTCTATCGGTCTTTTAACGGAATCTTAAAGAAGCGAGTGTCTCGAATTGACTGTAAATTAAACGAAAAGTCCTGCTTTTTCGTTACAAATACACAAAGAAGAATGATCTTTTAATCCCAGTCATGAGACACACTTTTAACTAGAGTAATTGCCTCTTAGAAGAGTTTTTATTTTCGAGAGAATATCTGCGCCAGAAATAAGACGATCATCGCACCAAAAACAGAGGCGATGAATCCAGCAGGTTGTCCCTCGGAGTACCAACCCAGAAGTTGTCCAACATAAGTGCCAACGACAGCGCCAATGATTCCCAGAATAGTTGTAAAGATAATGCCAAGTTTTTGATTACCCGGCATAAAGAAGCGCGCCACAAGTCCTACAAGGAAGCCAATCAACAAAGTCCCTAAGATGTGCATCCAATACCTCCACATAAGAAAGTATTGGGGACTCTGGGGACTTTATCAAGTGACTTTGTCATTACTCAAAGTTCTAGTGAGAGATCACTTCAAGCTGCGTAACGATAGCTGGTGATTGTGAGAATGAATAAATGTCGCTGGTAATACCGATCAGGTCTTTACCCAACATATCCTTTAGCAATCCTTTCACGCTGACAGCGGGTACTCGTCCCACGGCTTTGCCGTGACGGAAAAGCATGCCGACTTGAACGGGATTTGAAAATTCCCATTGTTCGGTCAAGCTGCCGCCGTAGCTGCAAAGCAAAACCAGGCATTCCGGAATATCTTTAATCATGTCCCACGCCTTGGTGTTGCCGAAATTCAGATTTAACTTATGCGGAACACAGTTAATTCCCGTATCGAAATTGCGTAAGCCATTTCCGGTGCTTTGCTTGCCGGCTTTATGAGCTTGGCGCAGATCATACAATGCGCTGGTGAAGACGCCTTTGTCGAAGACAACAGGATTCGTATGCAATACACCTTCGCCATCAAAGCGTTCGAACATCCCGATCTGGGGTGCGAAGCTAATATCTTTCAAAGTAACCTGCGGGCTGAAAATACTTTCTCCTAGACGATTGGATAAGTAAGATCCACCAGCATGAAATTTTGCTGGTTTGATGTCTTGAGAGATTCTTTGCATAATGTCGTCGTAATCGAAAATCATCACGGGCATTTTCTTTGCCTCAATAGACGACGTCAATGAAACCGCTTGCAGAAGTGGTTCGTATTTTTGACGAATTTGTACGAAGTCCGGGGATTCGCCATCCAAATTGAAAAAGCCTTCGGCAAAATCAGTCACACCGAAACGTTTGTAAAGCAGATAACCTTCGCTTTTTTCGCCGCTGGATGAAAGCTCGCCCGTATAGCTGCTTTTAAAAACTTTGCCAGTTTTTTCAGTGGCAAATCTGCCACTGATGTTCAGGTGAGGATAGTCTTTGCACAGGTCTTCAAAGAAACTTTTAAATTCAGAAAGTTTTGATTCTCGGCTCTTTGTAGGAGCCACATGACTTTCCAGCGCAGCAGTCGTGGGTAGAGAATAGTCGTAAGCCAGACCCATGTTTCCCGGTCGCTCGGCTTTTTCAAGCAAGAGTTCCGGCGAAGTAGCGCCCACTACAGCAGATGAAAAGATCTGACCGTTTTTGAATACCCGCGCGGCTGATTTTTGAATCTTTTGAGTTTGAATTGAAGTGATGCGGTTTCCCTGCGCCTTCATTTCAGTCATATCAGTCGTAAAAGTTAAGAAATCATGTTGCATTAGCTAACCTGCATGTCTTTCACAAGAATTGTCGGACCACCATCAGAGACTGGAAGCGGGAACTGACCTAATTTACCACAACCACCCAAGGCGGAATGCTTCAACTCATAGTCATTGGCGATCGCTTCGATGTTGTGAAGTGTTTCAAAGAGTTGTCCACTAATAACGCTTGCACGAATCGGCGTTGAGATTTTTCCGTCTTTGATCGTGTAGGCGCGGGAAGGGGAGATAGTGAAAAGATCACCGCCAGTGCCGTAGTTATAAGTTTCAATGTAAATCCCGCCCTCGGCCATTTTAAACAGCTCTTCCAGGGAGTTTGTGCCATTTTCAATATAAGTCGAAGTCATGCGCACAATAGGATCGTGTTCGAAATTAATAGCACGACCGTTACCAGTGGGCTCTTCGTTCAAAGCCAAGGCTGTATCAAAAGAATGTAGGCGTCCAGTTAAGATGCCGTCTTTAATTAAATATGTTTTACCAGCTTTGTGGCCCTCGTCATCAATTGGGCAATATCCGGAGCCCCCTTGATGAGTGCCACAATCAACGATGGATACAAAGTCCGCCGCAACTTTTTTACCCAGCTTCCAGGTTTCTTTTGCGGCAGGGTCGCCTAATAAAGAATCTGCCTCGGAGTTATGACCGAAGGATTCGTGAACAAAGACACCAGCGATTTCTGGAGCCAATACAACTTTATATTTGCCTTCTGCAACCAGTGGCGCATGAAGGAACTTTTCACACTCTTGAATAACCGAGATGATTTTATCCTGTTTGTTAGCCAGTTCCGCGAAAGTTTCTCCATAAAGGGATGCCTGGTCTGTAAACATCTTGTCGCCATCAGCCAGTTCAAAAACAAAGGCCGCTCCGCACTGAGTGAAGTCATAGCGGTAGGAAGTGCCAACAGAGTTTTTAAAAGATTTCACTTTGTAAATGTCGGTGTAGCGGGAGCGACTGGTTTTAACCAGAGGATGCTTAAGGGAAAGAGCGTCGTACTGTTTGATTAGTTCGACTTTCTCGTTCAGGAAAATAAGCGATGGATTGTTCTTTGTGTAACTGATATTTTCGAAATGACCGTAGTTTTCTGGAAGCTTTGTCCAGGTGCTGCCGGTGCTAAAATCCAAAGAATTAGCCAGAGTTAAAAGTTGTTCTTTTAGGGTCGTCAGATCCGTGGTTGCTGAAAAGTACCACTGATTGTTTTTCCGAACTCGAAGAAACGCGCCGACCGAGCTTTTTTCCAGGCTGGTGACAAGTTCATGGTTTTGAAAGCCAACGGAGCTTTCGAATACTTCTTCGATGCGCACATCGCAGTATTCACAGGGAATAGATTTTAAATCCAAAGTCGCTAGCATTTTTTGAATGTCCATGAAGACTCCCATTGAGGGTATAATCTATCATGGACACCAAATAAACCGCCAGTCTTACGTAAGTTTTTCTATTATTTTTTCGGCAATTTTAATTCCGTCACAAGCCGCAGATGTGATTCCTCCCGCATAACCAGCTCCTTCACCCGCAGGATAAAGTCCGGCGTGGGAAACACTTTCCAAGGAATCATTATCGCGGGTCACTCGTACAGGACAGCTTGTGCGGGATTCAATTCCATAAAGCTGCGCATCCTCGACCACGAAGCCCTTCATATTGCGATTGAACTTATTCAACCCCTCTTGAATTCGCTTAGTCATATGTGCTGGCAGGATTTCATCCAGACGGATGTTGATCGCGCCTGACGGGGATGAACCCGCACGCAAATTGCGCGGACCTTTTTTGGAAGTGCCACCCAGGAAATCCAAAAGATTTTGAGCTGGAAGTTCTTTCGTTCCACCAGTTTCCTGGATAGTTTTAAATGCGCGGGTTTCAAGTTCTCGGCGCAGTTTCATACCACCGAAAACGTCTTTACCAAAAAGCTTGTCGTGATCGATAGAAACCACAATCGCCGCATTCGCAAATGGGGAGTTACGGTTGTAGTTACTCATCCCGTTACAAACGATACCATCGGCTTCAGTTCCGGCAGACAGTACATAGCCACCCGGGCACATACAGAACGAATAAACACCTATACCGGTCTTGTCATCATGGTCAGCAAGCTTATAGTTAGCAGCACCTAATTTTGGATGATCCGCGAACTGACGATATTGGATTTTATTGATCTCGGCCTGGGAGTGTTCGATACGCAGACCCATTGCAAAGGACTTACCATCCAGATGCACACCGATATCGTTTAAGTGATTGATCATGTCTTCAGCCGAGTGGCCGGTCGCTAAAATCACATGCGGGGATTTAAACTCAGTCCCGTGTTCGGTGCGAACGCCCACGGTTTGTTTTCCTTCCATCAAAATCTCAGTCACCTGAGTGTTGAAATGGATTTCACAACCGTTGGCTTTTAGGAATTCACGAAGTTTTGGAATCACGCGACGAATACGATCAGAACCCACATGCGGATTTGACAGCCATTGAATTTCCGCAGGCGCACCGAATTGCACCAAGCGATTCATCACATAAGGAATATGCGGTGACTTAATACGAGTGATGAGTTTTCCGTCAGAATAAAGTCCCGCGCCACCTTCACCAAAGCAAACGTTGTTGCGGGTGTCGAGTTTTCCGTAGCGCCAGTACTGGTTGATACCCTTCATGCGATCGCCGGAATCAGAACCACGTTCAAACAGAACGCAAGGAACTCCTCGCTCCACAAAGCGCAGGGCTGCAAACAAACCCGCCGGGCCTGTTCCCACGATCAGTGGACGCTCTTTAGGTGTCGCGATTTTTTCTAAATTGAATTCAGGAATGTTAAGAGTTTCGCCCTTGTCGGCGACCTCTACAGAATAAACGAAATGGGGGGAGTGAGCACGTCTTGCGTCGACGCTTTGTCTCAGGATGCGGTAGGGGCCATGTTCTGGCATCATCCACTGAAGTTTTTCTTCCAGGTCCTGATCAATAGGAATTTCGATATTGTTGAATATCTTTGCCATTTTTTACCTCGCGGGCACCTGTTAAGCGCCAAACCGATGAATATTTTGTGAACCAAGGTATAACAGATTGTTCCGCCCGTGACAAAGGGGGCATCGTCAGTTAGATAATTTATATATGTCAGCAATCACTCGTATTTTACCAAAAAGAAGCCTAAGCCGATTCGTCGGAAAACTGATGCACTTTCAAGGACCTAAATGGTGGGCTGCAGCCTCCATTCGTGGCTTTGCCTGGTGGTACAATATCGCATTGGATGAAGCGGAAAAGGCTTATAACGAATACCCAAGCATTGGCGAGTTTTTCGTAAGAAAATTAAAGCCCGGAATTCGCCCTGTAGGAACTTCCTGGGCTGTCCATCCTGCTGACAGTGTGATCACTCAGGCGCAACCCATCGAAAAAGGTGCCTTGATTCAGGCCAAGGGTCACAACTACGAACTAAAAGAATTCACCATGGATCCTGATGCCCACAAAAAATGGGACGAAGGTTTCTTTATGACCTACTACCTTTGCCCAACGGATTATCACCGTGTGCATTCTCCAGTGGATGGTGGCATTAGTGATGTGCGCTATATGCCAGGCGAATTGTGGCCGGTGAACGAGTGGAGTACTACGAACGTTAAGAATCTTTTCTCGATCAACGAGCGCGTATTGGTGGAAATTCAAACGGATTTGGGACCAGTCGCTGCCGTTTTCGTTGGAGCCACAAACGTGGGGCATATCGTGCTTAGTTTTGATGAAACCATCCGCGGAAACCAAGCGGGCGTGCCAGAGTATCAACACAAAAAATATTCTCCGGCTAAAACCATCAAGCGTGGCGATGAATTGGGAATGTTCCGCATGGGTTCAACTGTCGTGATGATTTACCCACCAGCATTCCGCGAAAAATTCGCGAATCAACTTAACTTGGGCCCATCAGTTCGAGTGAACGCTTCGCTAATTAAGTAATTTTCTTTAGAAACGGGAACCCAAGTAGAGACCCGCGGCTTGCGAGAAAAAGGACATGTCCATCGTTCGCAAGTCGACGTTGACGGGTTGAGTGTGACCGATGATGGTCATATACCAAGGGCCCCAGTCATAACCGATGGCCATCTTGGCCTGCACCCACCAGGTGTATTTCAAATTATCCCAGCGAGTTGTCGTCGTATCGTACTGTTGTTTTTGTGGACCTGCCTGGGCACTGCCAAACATCGCAATATAAAATCGCTCCCACTGCCACACATACGATGTGCCCAGTCCCAAAGCCATGCTTTGGTATTTTCCTTTTACCAATGTGGCGTCCTCGCCGTAGTCGGCAGGATTGCTTTGCGGTAAAAACGGTTCAGGATTTTCAATATCCACTTGGGACAAACCCAACAAAGTATAAAACGCCAGACCATCTGAGGTCGGCTTTTTCCAGTTCGGACCAAATGCTTCCAAAGCACTCACACCGTAATAGGCCCATTCGAACTGTGCCTGTACCATGGAGATTTTCAAATTCGGCAGGGAGTATTCATCGGTGGTGATAAATCCATCGTTGTTCGCACTGGCGGTGGGGCTTTGATTAAATCCCTTATAGTGCTGATAAATAAACTCAGCCCCAAAGCGTCCACTGAAATAGCGCAGCTGATAATCTTCAGCAGAGGTTGCGACCTTATCATCGCGGGCGCTGCCGTTTGCGACATTGGCTTCCAGTGAAATACCTAGAGGGCGGTTGGACCAACCTAAGGCGAACCCTGGGGGAGTATTGGGATCCAAAGCCACGTTATGGTCATTACCAGCACCGGAAGTAGTGGCTTTCAAAGTTTTGATGATCATCCCGGCTTGAATGGAATTTTCAAACTCGGCTTTTTTGGCTACTTTTTTAATTGAACTGGATGAGGATTCTTTGTTTGCGGTTGTCGAAACATTTTGTGGTTCGGGTAGCGCCTGCGGTTGAGTCTGAGTTTTAGCAGGAGCTTTGCTGCGCGGCTGTGTGCGCTTCACAGTCTGAGCTGATGCCGAGGCGGCCATCGCGGAAATTAATAAGACTGGAAAAAACACGCTCTTTAAAAACAAAAAACTCACTCCTATTAAGAACTTATTCTACAAGGTCTCAGGAGTGAGTTTAAAGAGAAAACCTGTCAATTGGCGTAACTGGACCAGTCTTTATGCGGGGTAACTGCACTCGGTCAGCAGAGTCTCTGCCACTGAAACACGAGTCAAAATCGGTAGGACCTTTTTCCCATGATCATAAAGCCATTTCGCTAAAAGTTCCGACGTGGGATTTTCCAGGCCCGGCACTTCGTTCAAAACACGATGATCGATTTGTTCAAGGATTGGTTTCATTGCCGCTTGAATGTCATTGTAATCAATAACCCAGCCGACTTTTCCATCCAAGGGACCCACTAGCGTCAGCACAATCTTAAAACTGTGACCGTGCATGCGCGAACACGGATGGCTTGCCGGTAAATGGGGTAGGAAACGGGCGGATTCAATTTGAAAATGCTGCTTCAGTTCAAAATTCATGATATGGATATTACCATTAGGGAGAAATATGTCCACGACCACCTTGCATTTGGCCAAACAAAATTTCAAATTTTCAGCCGCTCACTTTCTGATTTTTGATGAAAAGCACGCTGAAAAGCTCCATGGCCATAACTATCAGGTCAAAGTCGACATCAAGGCCCCAGCCGATGAAGCCCAGCATTCAGAGGGCTATTTCATGGACTTTAATGTGTTTAAAAAATATATCAAAGCGGCCTTGGATCGCTGGGATGAAATTGTTCTTCTTCCTGAAAAGCATCCCGACATGAAGTTTAAAAAAACGGACAAGTCCCTGGAAGTGACATTCCGTGATCGCTTTTATGTATTTCCTTTAAATGAAGTGATCCTGTTGCCGGTTACCAACACCAGTGTTGAAAATCTATCGCGCTTGTTGGCCGAGGATTTTTATAACGAGTTCACCCAGTACGGGGTGCAGTTGATCACGGTGACTGTTGAAGAGACAGCCGGTCAGGGTGCCTCCACAACAGTGCCGCGCTAATTTAGGGCTTTAGAATACCAGAGCGAACTTCATCAGGTGATAGTTCGCGCACCACACGATAGCGCCAAAAACAAATTCGACCACCGTCGCTGAGTCGTTGCTGCAATCGTTCTTCAACCAGATCAGGGCTGCCATCGCAGTCTAAATGGGCAAAGTCGCCAAAAGAATCCACATGGGTCACGGTCCAGGAATAGGGTGATTTATCCTTGGACTGGAAGTTACGGTTAATACCCAAGCCCACACCAGTCGCAATTCGTGCCACGACAATTTTTTCAAGCTCAGGATTGCGGATTTGTTCCCTCGCGATCGAGATCGTTTCCTCGTCATCCATAGCGATCACAAAAGAGCCATTCTCGCTGGGGCCTTTGGTAGAGATCATGAAGTATTTTTTGTCGTTGTCGGTAGGCAAAGTCATCGGTGTTAAAACCAACGGCGGACTGTGTTTTAAGTCGTCTCCATAAAAAACTTCCGAATGCATACGCGCAGTGGCGCTGACTTCTATGCGTGCGATAGCGCGCTTAAAGATCCACTTTAAGTTTTGGGTTTCGTAGTGTTTACCCAGCAGTATTAGCTTTTCCTCAGTCAATTCACCAGTTGTGTCGAATGCCTTTAAAGTAATAATATTGGAGTTCAAGTAAAGGTTTAATAGTGAAATTTTAACCGCTGTTGTTTCAGCAGGAAGGTAATGTGTTACTTGAGGTGATGTGACCGAGCCCAGCAGAACCTTTTGATCCTCACACAGCGCTGTGAATTTAAGCGTTCCTGCATTGGCGGACTTTAATGAATAACCCCGGTCGTCTGGCAAAAAAGCCGAACCCGCAAGTTTCATCTCAGACTTGGCGTCGATCTCTTGATAGCGTTCTCTGATCACGCCGTTTTCATGCACTTGGGTCCACCATTTTTCGGGCTCGGCAGATTTATTTTGCACCAGAATTTTTAATGAATCGCGAGGGCAGAATCCCGGAGCATAGAAAAGCTCAGAGCCATAGCCCACAGAAGTGAAAAGACAGAAACCGACAACGAGGAGGTTTTGTACTTTGAATGTCATTGAAAAATAGATCGGTTTTGAGGGGGTAAACTTGATCTAAGCTATTAAAATCACGACCATTGTCTTCGATTTGGCCTCACGTTTGTGAAACTGGTTCTCAACTGGTTTTCAATGGTCCAGGTAGGGGGTAAAGAACTTCCTTTTGCGACTCTAAAAACTTAACTAATAAGGCACCATTTCAGAGGGAAATCATGACTTTGTTAGACGCCAATTTAAAACCCGGTCAGACCGTTGAAATCCTAAAAATCGCTGGGGAGGATTCCTTGCGCGAGCGCCTTCATGAAATGGGTTTGTCTGCGGGAATGGAAGTCACTGTTTTAGGACGAGCTCCTTTCGGTGGTCCTTTGTTGATTCGATTCAAAACAAGTTTTTTGGCTTTACGAAGTGAGGAGGCAGCATGTGCCCAAATAACACTGAAGTCGTAAATCCCACGAATACCACTAGCGAACAACGTGTCGTTGCTCTGGTAGGTGCGCCGAATTCTGGTAAAACCACTCTTTATAACTGGCTGACGGGTTCACGTTTTAAAACTGTGAATTATCCCGGCGCCACAGTTGAATACTCTTTGGGAAAACTTGCTCCGCATCTGGGGCATGGAGTGCTGGCGATGGATACGCCGGGCACCTACAGCCTTCATCCCAAAAGTGCCGACGAAATTGTTACTATAAAATCTATTTATGAAAATCCTGAGTTCGGTGAAACAACCGGAGTGATCGTCGTTATTGATGGAACTCAGCTATCACGCCATTTGCAATTGGCGTTACAGGTGAAAGAAACGGGATTCCCGATGATCGTGGTGATCACGATGGCCGATCTTTTGCGTCGCGAGGGGATTGAGCTGGATATGGAATATCTAAGCAAAACTCTGGCGTGTCCTGTGATTCAATTTGATGGTCTGCTTGCTGGCGGACTATTGGAAGTGGTTGCTGCAGTTCAAAAAATTCCTTTGAACGTAAAACCAAAGCGTCCCCAGGTTTGGGATTTTGATCTTTTAGATAAAAAAATGAAAGAGTGCGATAAAATCGCAAATGAAGCTCTTTCTCATAAAACTGAAAAACCTGAAGTTCGCCTGAACCGCATTGTTGCGACCACGGAAAAATTGGATCGCGTCCTGCTTCACCCTTGGTTTGGCTTGTTGATCTTTATTGCCGTCATGGGGACGTTGTTTTCCTCCATCTTCTGGGCGGCAGCTCCATTCATGGATTGGATCGATGGTGGGTTCACATACTTGAACGAACACGTAGCGAATCTGGGTCCTGGAACCTTGTGGGCCGATTTCCTGGCAAACGGAGTCGTTTCCAGTTTTGCAGCCTTCATGGTTTTTGTTCCGCAGATTTTCATTTTGTTCTTCGGTATTGGCTTGCTTGAAAGCTCGGGTTACCTGGCAAGAGCTGCGACCCTGATCGATCGGCCTTTTTCTGCCCTAGGGATGAGTGGTCGTTCTTTTGTTCCAATCTTATCGGGTTTTGCCTGCGCCATTCCAGCGATCATTGCGACCCGTAATATTTCCTCCAGCCGTGATCGTTGGATTACATCCTTCATTATTCCGCTGATGACTTGTTCCGCAAGACTTCCGGTTTATGCCTTGTTGATTGCGTTCATGTTCCATGGCGAATCGCCATGGCTTGCGGGCTTCACTTTAGCGCTTTTATATTTGGGTTCGATCGTTGTGGGCGGTATCGCTGCGGGGATTGTGAATAGATTCCTTCCTAAAAAAGACAATTCGTTCTTTATGATGGAGCTTCCAATCTATCGTCGCCCAAAAATGCGCGTGCTTTTGCATCATGCAACGACCAGAACTTTAAACTACGTCAAACGTGCAGGTCCGGTGATTTTCGTATTCGCCGTGATCATTTGGTTCGGTACGAATTTCCCGAACTACAATATGGAAAATGCCCATGACAAACTAGAGCAGTCCTATGTGGGACAGCTTGGTAAAGTGATCGAGCCTGTCGTGAAACCTATGGGTGTCGACTGGCGCGTGGGTGTCGGGATGATTTCAGCCTTCGCAGCCCGCGAAGTTTTCGTGTCCTCATTGGCTGTGACTTTCAACATTACTGACGAAAACGAAGATTCCATGCAGCAGTCTTTGCTGACGCAAATGAGTACGGCTGTGAACAGTGCTGGCGAAAAGATCTTTACCGTCAGCAGTGCGATAGGCCTTATGATTTTCTTTATGATTGCTTTGCAGTGTATGACCACGGTCGCCGTACAAATGCGCGAAAGTGGTTCTGCAAAGATGGCGATCGGTCAGTTGATTGTCTTTAACGTGGCCGCCTATGTATTGGTCGTGATAGTCGTTCAAGGTCTTCGCGCCATGGGTGTGCCGTAAGATTAATATCCCAACCCCTTGTTGCAGAACAAGGGGTGCAGAACGTCTTGTTAATTTCCTAAAATACGCTAATCTTTAGCGTATGAAAAAAACAAATCTAATTCTACTGGTAGTGACGTCACTTTTGGTCAGCTGTTCTTCCATGAAGCCGAAAGTGAATGAAGCAGATATCAACGCTGAAGCTGTAAAAGCTTATGCTGAAATCAAAGCCAAATCCAAAATCTCCACAAACAAAGAATGGACCGCCATGGTAAATCGCGTGGCTGATCGTATCGCCAAAGCCTCGGGCGAAAACTTCCAATGGGAAGTAGTCCTAATCGACAGTCCCGAAGTCAATGCCTGGTGTATGCCCGGTGGTAAAATGGCTGTCTATACCGGCATCATGCCAGTGCTAAAATCCGAAGGTGCACTAGCAGCAGTAATGGGACACGAAGTAGCCCATGCAACCCTTCGTCACGGAATGGAAGGCTATATCCGCGCAAAACAACAAAGCTACGCCGGAGTGATTATCGCCGGTGCCAGCGTCATCGGCGGGCAGCTTTTGTGTAAAACCGAAGACTGCAAAAAATGGAGTGCTCTCGGTGGCGTCGCTGCTGGCTTTGCACTAACATTCCTGGATAGAAAATTCAGCCGCGCCGACGAAACTTCTGCTGATAAAAAAGGCCAAATCTACATGGCAAAAGCTGGTTACGATCCCGCAGAAGCTATCGTTCTTTGGGATCGTATGAACGCAGGAAAACAGGGGGCGGCTCCTCCAGAGTTCGTTTCTACGCATCCATCTGATC
This sequence comes from Bdellovibrio sp. HCB274, assembly GCF_047306075.1. GTDB lineage: Bacteria > Bdellovibrionota > Bdellovibrionia > Bdellovibrionales > Bdellovibrionaceae > Bdellovibrio. Next base: position 1,990,417 of record NZ_CP178623.1, on the reverse strand, counting down.
AAACGCGCAAAAATAATCTTAAAAGCTGGTTGCCAGAAGCAGAAGCGGTCTACGCACAATCACCGCAAAAATACGGTTTGGGCGCAACAATCCGCTAGTTAGATTCTCTGGTAAAGCTCTGTGAAATGCTTTAGCGTATTGGGCCAGTTGTGATTATGCAGGGCCCAGTCGCGGCCTTTGTCGCCGTGCTTTTGCGCTTTTTCTGGATGTGCAAGATAGTAGCGAATGCAATCAGCCAAAGCTTGGCCCGAGCGGGGTTCTGCTAGGATTCCGCGCTCGGTTCCGCCGACTTGTTCTGGGGTGCCGCCGGCGTTTGTTCCGATTACGGCTTTGCCCATCATCATCGCATCGATCACACTCAATGAATAGGTCTCGTTATAGGAAGCCAGTGTGAAAATATCCAAGGCATCAATGTATGGAACGTATTCACGTTGAAACGAGATTTGTTGCAAGTGACCTCGCAGGCGTTCGCTGCCAGCGCGGGCGATGATCCATTCATACAGAGCTTGGGATTCATCTTCGTAAGTGGTTTCGCCACTTTCGTTGTGACCAACGATTGTGCGATCGCCGATAACCCAGATTTGAACCTTTTTTAGTTCTTCATCTGAAAGATAGTCCAAGGCTTCCACTAATTCGCGAACGCCTTTTTGCGCGTCGATTCGGCACAAAGTTCCGATGACCAGTTGATCTGATTTAACTTCGTACTTCTTGCGGATATTTAGACGAGCTTCAGAATTGGCGACGAACTTTTCAGTTTCACGACCATAGCGGATCAGTTTTAGTTTTCCCGGTGCAATCGGGAAATTCTTTTTTACGTCTTTAAGTATATCTTCTGAAGAACTGCACAATGCATCCACGCGTTTGAATAAAGCTTTGTGAACAAAGTCACGCTTTGGTAGGGCATTCATATAAAGATTGTAAACGTGTCTTACGCCACCATTAAACCAACGCGCCAGACACGTGGCCCACATATCTAAACGTGTATGGGAGTGTAGGTGAGTGATTTGATGTTCGCGCATCGCTTTCTTGATGAGCTTTGCTTTGGCGAATTTTGAAAGTTTCTTTTCCGTTACGGGCAGAACACGCACCCCATGGGCGCGAAGCTCCTTGATGATACGGGAATCTTCAAAACACAAAACCCATTGTTCGACGGAGGTTTGTTGTAGTTTGCAAATAAGCTCCGTGGAGTAAAGCTCAAGCCCACCCCAGGAAAATGAATGAATAACATGCAACAGGCGAACTGGTTTCATCCTGATCTATCCTTTAAAGGCTTTTGTAAAAGGCATGAACCTTATCTAAAACAAATGAAACGTCCTCTTTCGTCAAATCCGCATACATCGGCATGCGCAGCATGCGATTCGCCAGATCATCGGTGACTTTCATTGAGCCCGCGACTCGGCCAAACTTCATGCCAGCAGGCGCTGAGTGAAGGGGAACATAGTGAGTGGTGGATTGGATCTCGTTTTCTTTTAAGAAAGCCCAAAGCTTTGCGCGCTCTTCGGCAGACTTGCAGATGAAATAATAAATATGAGCATTACCCTGGCAGTCACCCGGGATTTGCATGCGAGTCAGGTGCCCCTGCTTTTCCAGATCCGCAAATCCCTGATGGTACTGATTCCAGTGAGCAATTCTTTGCGCAGTGATTTTTTCGCCGTCTTCAAGTTGCGCATACAAAAACGCCACCGCAAGTTCTGACTGCAGGTAAGAAGAACCCTTATCCTGCCAAGTGTACTTATCCACCTGACCGTTTAGAAACTGCTGACGGTTCGTACCTTTATCGCGCACGATTTCAGCGCGTGCGACAAAGCGTGGATCATTAATAACCAAGGCTCCACCTTCACCGCAGACGATGTTTTTAGTCTCATGGAAGCTGTAAGCGGCCATATGTCCCCAAGCTCCCGTGGGTTTACCTTTATAAGAGGAAAAAATAGCCTGAGCCGCATCAGCGACAACGATAAAGCCATGCTTTTCAGACAAGGCCATGATGCGATCCATTTCGCAGGAAACACCGGCATAATGCACGGGCATGACCACTTTGGTTTTCGAGGTCAGTGCTTTTTCCATCGCATCGACATCCATGTTCAAAGTCTTTGGATCGACATCGACAAAAACAGGAGTTGCGCCATAAAGCGCAATCACGTTGGCTGTGGAAGTGAAAGTGAAAGAGGGCAGGATGACCTCATCGCCCGGGCCGATGTTGGCTAAAACCATGGCCATCTCCAAAGCGGATGTACAGCTTGGAGTTATCACGGCCATCTCACAACGGAGGTGGTTCTTAAACCATTCGACTACTTTTTTGTTGAAAGCTCCCTCGCCAGACAGTTTGCGATTAGCAATGGCTTGGGAAATGTATTTTTCTTCGTTGTGACTATGCGGGGGCAAGTTAAATGGAATTTTCATGCCCCACAATATTAGTACTATTATTTAACGGACGGCAACGGATTAAAAGCCGTCCGTAGTGCCTACTTTTCCTCTGGAATCATCTTCATCAAAAGGAATCATGTCAGCGGCGCTGCTGCTCTGCGCCTTTTTAGGAGCGGAGGCTTTTGCCACTTTGTGGTCAGCTTTTTTAACGGGTTTAGCTTTAAACTCCACCACGTTATTAGGCGTGACCGCTTTTTTAGGGGAGTCATGTCTTGAAGTTTCGGTCGCTTCAATAATTTCGGTATCACCGGTAACAATTCTGTTCAAATCCTGTACCAGACGGCGCATTAGTTCAGCCTGGGCAGAGATCTCTTCAGAAGAGGCCGCGATTTCTTCAGAAGAAGCCGCATTGCCTTGAACGCTGGCATCTAATTGATTCATCGCCTGGGAAATCTGGGAGATTCCGGTTGTTTGCTCAGAACTTGCTGCCGAGATTTCATTATTAAGGTCAGAAACCTTTTTAACTGAATTTACGATAGTGTTCAGAACTTCAGCAGAGCGGTCTGCGACTTTTCCACCGTTGTCGACCTGATTCACGCTCTCTTTAATAAGAGAAGAAATGTCTTTCGCCGCCACAGCAGAGCGTTGCGCCAAGGCGCGAACTGCTTCAGCAACGACCGCGAAACCTTTACCTTGTTCCCCAGCGCGAGCTGCCTCAACCGCTGCATTGAGTGCAAGCAAATTCGTTTGGAAAGCGATATCGTCGATCACGTTGATGATCTCTTCGATCTTTTTGGAAGACTGAGAGATACCCTGCATAGAGTGAATCAAATCCGCCATTTCTTTTTGTCCATCCTCTGCAGAATCTTTAGAAGTCTGGGACAAAGTCGCCGCTTGTTTCGCGTTATCAGAGTTCATCTTAACCATCGAAGACATCTCTTCAAGGGAAGCCACAGTCTCTTCTAAAGAAGCAGCGGATTCTGTAGAAGAAGTTGATAGAGTCTGACCTGCAACGGAAAGCTGAGTGATCGCGGAAGCCACCTGGTTACCTGATTCAGTCAATTTGGCAGAAATGTCGCTGACAGTATTGGAAACACGGTAAGCAATCCACATTAAGATACCAAACAAGGCAAAAGCACTGAATGCTGCAATTAGAATCAGCATCTGAGTCATTGCTTTGCGATCTTTAACCTGTTGTTCGTTTTGAATGTTGGCTTGTTCCTGGTAATGCTTGAAATTCTTTTCAGACATTTTTTGAACTTCCAGAGCCAAAAGATGCCACTCACCACCATTTAATGATGTGCGGGCTTTTTCATCGTCCTCAGGAGTTTGCTTAGCTAAAAGTGCCATCATCGCTTCAGTTGTGGAGTAGAATTTGTCTTTGTTTCCTTTCACAACTTGATAGTTAGCGGTTTCGACTTCGTCGAACGGAGTTTTTTCGTAGTAATCTTGAGCTGCTTTGAAGTCATCCCAGGCTGCAACCGTCTTTTTAATGAAGACTTCGCGTGACGCACCATGTGTTCCCAAAGATGCCCAGAAAAAATATCCGACGCGTGCGCGCTGCATTGCAAGCTGCCCGAGTGCATCCATATTAGGCACCATATCGGTGTAAGCAGAGTTCAACATCGTTCCCAATTTGTTTGTGCTATTGAGTGCGATAACAGTCATCACTGCAAAAGCAATCACCGGTAAAAACGCAGACAGCAGCAGTTTTCCACGCAATCCACGGAACCAAGATTTCAAATTATTCATAAACTAGTCTCTCCCTCAAAATGCTTATCGAAAATTTTTGACGACTTCTTAACTCGCTTTTGTATGAGAGAAATTCTTCTGGACGGTAGGCTTGCGGTCAGACTAACAAATGTTACTGCCATGCAGCAGGACGAAAGTTTTATATTTGTAATTGTTCCCGAAGTAAGGGTAGCATTTTTTCAACGTCTAGACTCAAGGAGGGGAGTAGTCATGACAAATAAGGTATTGTTGCGCGGTTTGGCCGCTGTTGCATTGATCGCATCGGTAGGTTTCACAACTCAGCACACGCATTCAGAAGGTTGCCACGGTTTCGTTCCTGAAAACAGCATGTACATTCCAGTTGGTATGTTTGCTACAGGTGGTATCACTCAAGAACAATTTAACGATGTGATGGATCGTATCGAAAAGATCTACACTCCAGAAGTTGAAGCAGCTGGCGACAAGCTACGCGTCAACCGTTTGTGGACTGATGGAACTGTAAACGCATCTGCACAACGTTCTGGTAACACACGCATCCTTAATATGTACGGCGGTTTGGCTCGTCACCAAGCAATTGGTTACGAAGGTATGGCTTTGGTTGCCTGCCACGAAATGGGTCACCACAATGCTGGCGCTCCTAAAATCGACAGCTGGTACGGCGGTTCATGGGCTTCTAACGAAGGTGCATCTGACTATTTCGCATCTTTGAAATGCCTTCGCTTGTTGTTTGCACAAGACGACAACGCAGCCATCGTTTCCACTATGACTATCGATCCACTTGCTAAAGCTGGTTGCGAAGCTCAGTACTCTAACATCAACGATCAGTTGATCTGCATGAGAATCACTGAAGCTGGTCAACAAGTTGCAAACTTGTTCATGGATCTTGGTAAAGACAAAGTTCCTGCGAAATTCGCTACTCCAGATAAAACTGTAGTACGTCGCACTGACAACTCTCACCCGAAAACTCAATGCCGCTTGGATACTTACTTCCAAGGTGCTTTGTGCCCGGTTGCGATTGGCGACAAATTGTCTGATACAGACTACAAAGCTGGTTCTTGCTACAGCCCACGTGACGCTGTTGGTACAAGACCTCTTTGCTGGTTTGCACCAAACTAGTTGTTAAGAACAACTTAAAATCAAAAAGCCGATGTTCATGTAACATCGGCTTTTTTTATTTCTTTCGTTGTGTTCGTATCTGAAGGTGCTAGCCTTTTTACTATGAACAAGAAAAAGATTATCCCGATAGTAGTCATCGTCGTTCTGATCGTTGCCGCTTTTTTGATTCGTCAGTATGTTTTCGGTTCAAGCTTCAGGTATGCCGGAACGGTGGAAGTGACCAAGGTGGATATTCCAGCACGGGTGCAAGCCGTGATCGACACTCTTCCGGTGAAGGAAGGGATGGTTGTTGAAAAAGGCCAAAAACTTCTGTCCTTGTCTTGTGAAGAATTAAAAATCAGTTACCGTCTCGCTTTAAGTACATTCAATCGCAGTGATAAGCTTTATCGTGGCGGAAATATTTCTGCCGAAGCTTATGATCAATCCCGCGCCAAAAAAGACGATCTGCAAACCCGCGTGCAATGGTGCGAGGTTGTTTCCCCGCTCAAAGGAACTGTCCTGACCAAATACTTTGAAGAGGGCGAGATGGTAAACCCGGGTGCGAAGCTATTCACCGTGGGAAATCTTGAAGAGGTCTATGCGTATTTTTATCTTCCCCATGATGAAATTTCCAATCTGAAAGTAAACCAGCAAGTGGAAGCCCATCTGCCCGAGATGGATGACAGGTCTTTTCCGGGAGTGATCGAGTTTATCAATCCCGATGCAGAATTTACTCCCAAGAACGTGCAAACCCGGGAAGAGCGCACACGCCTGGTGTATGGGGTGAAAATCAGATTCGCAAATCCTGAAGGAATTCTTAAACCCGGAATGACGCTGGAATGGAAATAACGGTCCAGGATCTTTTTAAAAAAATGAAAAAGGTCCCGGCACTGAAGGGACTTTCCATGCAGTTCGGACACGGACTGGTTCATGGTATCATCGGCCCCGAGGGCGCTGGTAAAACAACCCTGATGCGCCACTTGATGGGACTACTTAAACCCGATCAAGGACAGATTAAGTATTTTAACAACGGCATTGAGCAGTCTTTCTCTGAAGTTCGCCGAAATCTTGCCTACATGCCACAGACGCAAAGTCTTTATGGTGAATTGAGTATTCACGAGCATCTGGAATTTTTTAAAACTCTCTATGGACTTGAAGATGCCGCGTACCACGAGCGCCGGCAGAAGTTGCTGGCAATGACCCGGTTGGATCGCTTCGAGGACCGCCTGGCTTCCCAACTTTCCGGTGGGATGTATAAAAAGCTGGGACTCATTTGCTCACTGCTGGCTTCACCGGAAGTTTTGTTTCTGGACGAGCCCACCAACGGAGTCGATCCCTTAAGTCGCAGGGATTTCTGGAAGCTTTTGTACGAGTTTCGGGATCAGGAAGGTATTACGATTCTAGTGACTACGTCCTATATGGACGAAGCACTGAAATGCGAAGACGTGCATTTACTCTTTGATGGTAAGACTCTGCTTGAAGGCCCACCGGACAAAATTTTGAAACAGGAAAAATGTGAAACCTTCGACGAGGTGTTCTTGCGTTATGATTCCTCACTGGATACGCAAGGGGAGGTTCGGTGAATTCCGTCGAAGTGAAAGATCTTTCAGTTAAGTTTGGGGATTTCTATGCCGTTCGCGATGTCTCCTTTGCGGTTTCAGCGGGGGAGATCTTTGGCTTCTTAGGAGCAAACGGTGCCGGCAAAACCACGACGATTCGTGTGTTGTGTGGGCTGCTAACGCCTTCAGAGGGCGATGCCCACGTCTGCGGTATTGATGTGCGCACGGATTCATTGGAAGTGAAAAAACAAGTGGGTTACATGTCGCAAAAGTTCACACTTTATGACGACATGACCGTCGCCGAGAATCTTTCCTTCACTGCCTCTTTACGCAAACTCGATGATGTGCGCTTTAAAACTCAAAAAGAAAAGCTTTTGCATTTTATTAAGTTTCAGCGCGATGAAAACACCATGGTCAGGGATCTGCCGGGTGGAATTAAACAACAAGTCAGCCTGGTCGCTTCTGTGTTACATGATCCCCAGGTGGTTTTTTTGGACGAACCCACGGCCGGTGTAAGCCCCGCATTTCGTCAGCGCTTTTGGAGTTTGATCCGTGAGCTTGCGGAAAGTGGAAAAACAGTTTTCGTGACCACTCACTACATGGACGAAGCTGAACAGTGCGGGCGCATCGCTTTAATGAAAGATGGCGAGCTGATTGCGCTGGATTCACCAGTTAATTTAAAAAAGCATTCTTTCCCCCATAAGAGTCCCAAACACGTGACCCTGGAAGATGTTTTCATTGCCCAGGTTGAAGGCGGTGGTAAATGAGGGGCTCTGTCTGGGCGGTGGCGGTAAAAGAGGTTTTTCAGATCGTGCGCGATCCCTTCACGATGGCGGTGGCCATTGTAATGCCGATTGTGATGGTGTTGTTCTTTGGTTTTGCGATTGAATTTAATATGGATAAAATTCCGCTCGCGGTTTTTGATGGCAGCAAGACCGCTGAGTCCCGAATCCTGATTGATTCCTTTGTCAGTTCAAAATATTTCGTGCCGAAAGCCGTTTACAGTCCTGCTCATGCAATTGAAACTTTGGATGGTGGACGATCCAAGACTGCGCTAATTATCAAGCCTGAGTTTGCGCGAAACCTCACACCCTTTCGACAGTCTGAAGTGCAGATCCTGATAGATGGCGCTGACAACTCATCAGCAGGCTCTGTGATTGGCTACCTTGCAGGTGTGCAGCAGCTTTCCATGCATAAGTTATTTCCTGCAGCGGATTTAAAAAATCCCGTGGAGATTCATTCAAGGTTTTTATTTAATCCTGAACTGAACAGTCAGTGGTTCGTGGTGCCGGGACTGGCCGCCGTAATTATCGCAGTTCTTTCTATTTTACTGACCGCATTGACCGTGGCGCGTGAATGGGAAAATGGCTCCATGGAGCTATTATTAGGAACGCCGGTCAGACCTTTTGCAATTATTGTGGGTAAACTTTTACCTTACGCGGTGATGGGAATTGTTTCGATCATCTTTGTTTTTATGATGTCAAAGCTCGTCTTTAACGTGCCTTTTCGGGGGAGCTTTATTTTATACATGCTCTCGGCTTTGATTTTTCTATGCACTTATCTGGCGCAGGGTTTGTTGATTTCTGTTTTAACCCGCAGTCAGCAGTTAAGTATGCAGTTTGCGATGTTATCAGGGCTTCTTCCGTCGATGCTGCTATCCGGATTTATTTTTCCAACAGAACACATGCCGCCGTTTTTTTACTATTTCACCATGATTTTGCCAGCTCGCTGGTTTATTGAAATCAGTCGTCAGTTGTTTTTGCAGGGCAGTGGCTTTATGCAGATTCTGCCGTCATTCGGAATGCTGTGCCTTTTGCTTTTGGTGCTCTTGGCGATTGCGACCAAGAAATTTAAAAAGGATGTCGAGCCATGAAAACACTTTGGGGTTTCATGAAAAAGGAGATGCGCCAGACTTTGCGTGATCCGCGCATGCGCATCCTGCTTTTTGTTGCTCCGTGCATTCAGCTTACTATTTTTGCCACCGCTTTATCGACTGAGGCACGTAACATAAGACTTAGTGTCTTTGGTGCGCCGACGGATTCTGCGTTAATGAATCTGTATCGCGACTGCATCGCTTCGGGCTGGTTTATTCCGGCTAAGGTCAGTACCTCCGATCCTTTTAAACAGGTTCAGGGCGGGGAAGCTGATGCCGTGCTTGTTGCGCCCCCAGGAGGCCTTGATAAAAGCATCGGTCGCGGTGAGGGTCGCTTGCAGCTTTTAATCAACGCAACCAACGTCACCCGTGGGCAAAGTATTGAACGCTACGTAAATGCCATTCAATTGGAGCGATCGCAGAAGGAAGTCCAGATTCAGCTGCCGCTGAAGTTTGATGTGCGGGTTCTTTATAACCCGGCAATGCGTACGGCCTTGTTTCTGGTTCCGGGCGTGATGAGTATGCTGGTTTGTTTAATTACGATTTTGCTGACCAGTATGTCGATCACGAAAGAAAAAGAACTGGGAACCTTTGAAACGTTGATTGCCGCTCCTGTGAAGCCGGAAGAAGTCATCATGGGAAAAACCATTCCCTATGTGTTGCTGGGAATGAGTAATATACCGCTGATATTAGCGGTGGCGGTCTTCGTTTTTGATGTGCCAATGCGGGGCAATTTATTGGTATTGATGCTGGCTTCGATGATGTTTGTCTGCTGTACCGTGGGTATTGGTCTGTTGATTTCAACTCTGGCTAAAAATCAGCAGCAATCCATGATGGGCGGATTTTTGTTTTTACTGCCGGCAATGCTGCTTTCAGGGCTGGCTTTTCCGATAGAGAACATGCCGTGGGCGATGCGCATGTTTTCCTATATTAATCCCATAACGTATTACATCGATCTTTTAAGGAACATCATGCTTAAGGGCGGGGATGCGAATCTGATCATGGTGGATGTCACCGTGCTTGCCGCGATGGCCATTGCAGCCATCGCGTTTAGTTGGCAGCGTTTCAAAACCACGCTTTAGTGGTGGTGATGGCCTTCTTCTTTTTTCTCTTCAGGCTTTGCTTCTTTCGACATACGGCTGATCACTGGGAAGTTCACAGTTTGCTCTTTGTCGTTAACCATTAGCTTGATCGCGATAGTTTGTTTTTCCTGAACTGGCTTAGTCGCATCAAATAGCATGATGTGATTGCCGCCTGGTTTTAGCTCCAGAGTTTGACCCGCTTGAATTTTGTACATTTCCATTTTAGTCATCGTCATGCGGCCGTTCTTTTCAGAAGACTCATGAAGTTCAACCGCTTTGAATGGTTTTGCTTCAACGATTTTTACTGTTACTTCTGATTTGGAAGTGTTTTTGATTGTTCCAAAGCCTGCTGTTGTGTTTGTGCCCTTAATAGGTGCAAATACATGAGGATTGGAAATTTCGATGTCCGCCGCAAAAGCTGCAGAGGAAACCAAAACCATAACTGCTGACAAGATCATAGACTTCATAGGTTCTCCTTAATTTTTTCAACAATAGATTGAGCGGATCGTGGGTTCGGTAAAGTATCCAGCACGATGCCTTTTTTATTCAAGAAATAAATGCGATCTGTATGGGAGATCGAATAACCCAAATAAGACTTTGGATCTTTTTCTTCGATATAGCTTGCGGCAAACTGGTGAACGGCGAAATCGATACTCTGCTTAGTTCCACTTAGACCGATAAAGCCCGGGTCAAACTGTTTAGCATAGACTGCCACGTTTTCCGGGGTGTCGTTGGCAACATCAACACTTACAAAAATAAGTCGGATGTTTTCGCGTTCCTTATCAGTCAGGAATTTTAGTGCCTCGGCAGAATAAGACAAAGCCATGGGACAGACATCAGGACACTTTGCATAACCAAAATACAGCAAATTCAATTTTTTGGGCTCATCGGAAAACTTCCAGGAAGCCCCGTTGTAGTTTGCCTGAAAATCACCGCCCAGTTCAGGTTGACGATTTTGATAGTGATTAAGTGCAAACAGCAGCGCAATGGCCAGGAAGGCAGAAAATATCGATGCAAGGATGATGTGCTTTTTAATGATGTCCCCCAAGGATGCTATGGGTTTAACTCATAGCATCCAGGGAGTCACGAGCCAACGCAACAAAGTGCTGCTGTTGTGCTAGTTAACGTTACTAAAGGCTTCCAGATATGGAGCGGGCAGGCGACGGGTCAGATCAGGAATAGTTTGAATGTCTTTGCGTACCGCCTTACGGAATTCTGCAAAGATCTCCGGCATTGCCTCCAAAGAGCGTCCCAGGTCATGACGAACCACGTGGGTTGCCTTGATTAATGGAATCTTACGGAAGAATGAATTTACGAAGTCCATCTTGCTCATATGCTGATATTCGGCTGAAAACTTCACATGAAATGGAATATCAGTATTGAACGGAACTAACCAGGTCGCTGCGAAAACCCCTTTGGGTGCCCGACCATACAAAGCTGCCATCAGGATTTCTTTAACGGATTCACGAACGGCATTTTCTGGTTGCAGGCGCACCGGGTCCAGCGGGTTGCTATCGATATGCAAATGACCATCCCCCCGTGTTGTCCACTGGTCACCGTAAGAGTTGGCAACCGGAAGTCCCACTTCGCGTCCCGTGTGCAGGTCGATACTTTCATTATCATGCAGTAGCATGGTTACCAAATCACCACGGTTCTTTTTTAAGAAGCCTTTAAAGTTCTCTTTACCCCATTGCGCGGTTTGCACCCGAGGCACGCGCACATGTCCTGATGAAAAAGCATCCGTCAGATAGTGATCGGCAAATGCATTTACGATCATGGCTTGTTGATACAGCTCCATGCTCTTTTCAGGATTCGATTCGCGAAGTTCGAAAGACTTCAGTGCCTTATCGATCGCTTCCTGATGATAGCGAACATAGTCTTTCATGTTGTACCAGCCAAAGTGATTGTAGTTCTTGGTCACGACACCCAGATACTTTGGCATTGAGAAAAACGTCGCAAGGCTGTTGCAGGTTTTAGGCTTGTCGCCGTGAATTTCCGCATGGGTACATTTGATCACATGCTTAATACCTTTGCGGCGATCTGAATAGAACTCACCGGGGCTATTGTAAAAGTCTGCTGCCATCAATACTTCGCCGTATGCAAATTCGATTTTGCCATCACCGCGTGGAATATTTGCGATCGGGCATTTTGCTTTACTGATTCCCAGATCGCGGCACGCGTTCAGTGCACCGCTTTCGCCTAGGGATAGATGCTCACTACCTGCCCATAAGATTTCAATTGTGTGATCGGTGGTCTGTGCGCTGGCCGTGAAAGATGACAATGAAGCCGCGAATACAAGACCTTTCATCCAAAAGCCGATTTTCATAACGTCCTACCTTTTGAAAGATGTAGGTAGAAGATCGGCTTTTGCTGAAATCTGATGAAATTTTCGGATTAAATTTGGACTTAGTGCTGAAAGACCTTAGAGCAGCTTCGCGGCATGACCTGAAGCTTTTGTTCGACGGCTTTTTTCACAATGCGGAATCCCAGTTCGTTCTCCATAAACTCTGGATGGAATTGTAATAAGATACCTCGACCATTTTTAAATTCCGTCGCCTCAGTCACGCCATCAGCCGCTGTGGCAGCCAATTCCAGCATACCGCCGGGTCTAAACTGAACAGCCTGGTGATGAAGGGAGTTAACAAATAGTTTGTTGGAATCCGCAGGTAAAAGGGAAGCGAGTATGCCATGTGAAGTTTTCTTTACCTCTATGTCGTGCCAGTCTTCGGCATGAGGAAGTTTCGGTCCGACTTGAATTGGGACATCCTGCAAAAGTTTATAACCCAGGGCCACAGAAGTGATTTGCGATCCCCGGCAAACAGCAAGTATGAAACCTCTTTCGCTCGCAACATAGTTTTTGATTAAGGCAATTTCGAACTGATCCCTGGCTGGGATCGTGTTGCGGGAATGATAGTTGTCTTTCTTATAAAGGGAAGGCTCGACATCATCGCCACCCATCGGCACCATCAGGGGGAAATTGGCAGAGATTTTATCAAACAGAGTGCGCGTTTCATTCTGTGTTAAACCCAGATTGGCATTCATCGGCAGAATGAAGGATTGATGCCCATTTCGCGCGAAAAGTTTTTTGAAGTTATTTACGCGGGCCGAGTCGGGACCGTAGTCCTTGGGAAGATTTGCGATCAATAGGGCGCGGGATTCACGGTCACCTTTTAAAAGTTCAAATTTACCAGTGGCAGTTGCCGGGCGCTGTCCGCTGAAAAGCTCCATTAAATCGGGATTGCGTTCTAAATTCTGTAAGTATCTTTCCGCTGCCGCTTCGGGAGATTCGCCAGACTTCACAGGAAGAATTAAAGGGGCGATGATTCCCGTCGGCGGAGTCCAGGCATACAAATGGATATCAGCGGCACTGGCTACGGCCGTGCAAATGGAACCTAAAATAAGAGCGCAGAAAAATCGGACATTTTTCATATCTGATTTGGATTTCAAGAAAAATACCATCTCGTTTACGATGGGATAACAACAGATTGTTTCTGGGAAAGAAGGACCGTCTCATTTTAAGACACAGGCGCAATTTCGGCTACGACTGTAAAAAAAAAGACCGGGTGCACTCCCGGTCTTTTTCGTCAGAACATTTTTAAATAATTTTAGAACATACCCGGTTTTGCGCCACCAGCTCTTTGCACAAACGGATAGTGCCATGGTGATGGTTTCGCTGTTTCATCAACAACGCTGGACGGAGTGCGCGGTTCTTCCTGTACAGGAACATAAGCACAAGCGCCCATACCCAGGATTGATAGTACTAGTGTCATCTTAGCTGCGAATTTTAACATACTGAACTCCTTGCTGAGGCTCCTGTTGGGAGCCGATGATTACCTATCGGCATCTTTCAGGACTTAAGAAGTGAAAAGAGGGAAAAAAGGAAAGTTTTTGTGATTAGAAACAAGATTGTATCACTTGGAGACTCTTCCCAGAGAAAGTATCGTGAATTCAAGCGGGGGAGGATGCCATGACTACGCTGGGTTTGTATATTCATCTGGAGGCGCTGCCGGGGCGTGAGTTCGAATTAGAATGTTTCTTGCGCGATGCTTTGCCTATAGTGCAGCAGGAAATGGGAACGACAGTGTGGTTCGCTTGTCGCATTTGTCCTTCGACTTTTGCGATCTTTGATGCCTTTGCCGATGAATACGCACGTCGTGCGCATCTTGAAGGTAAGGTTGCCGCAGCCTTGATTGCGCGTGCACCGGATCTTTTGGCTCGTCCACCGATTGTGGAGCGCATGGATATTCTGGCCGATAAAATTCCGGGCTCGATGACCTCCAAGGACGAAGTCGAAGAGGATCGTCCAGAGGCGGACTATCGAAGTCATATTTGATCCGGCTAAACCCTCCAAGGCCCTTTATAAATATGAAGATGCAACACTTTCCCTAGAGCGAAGGTCGGGAGCGCGTACTCTGTTTACCGCTCCCAGCAAGGGTTTGATAGCCTCTACTAAAGAGGTTGCATGAAAAAATTAATGTTCACATTGCTCGCGGGGATTTTGGTTTGTTCGGGTTGCAGTCGTTTGGATATCGCGTACCGCTGGGCGGATACGTATATCGCTTCTAAAGTGGACGACTATTTCGATATCTCCTCGGAGCAAAGCAAGGCTCTTAAAAAGGACATTAAAAAAGATCTATTGGAAATGAAGACGACGCTGTTGCCGGTATGGATGGAGCGTCTTGATAAAATCCAAAAAGATGTTGAAGGCGGGATCCTGACGGATCAAAAGGTCGCGGTTTATTTTGGTGCTTTCTTTAAAGACATCGATCAAATCAATTCCCATTTCAAAGTGACGGCCGTGGACTTTATCAGCTCCACCGATGCCAAGCAGATTGAATATTTCAAAAAATCGTTCTTTAAAAAGAACCAGGAAGATCTGGAAAAAGCCCAGGACACGGCAAAGCTTGAAAAGAAGTATCGTGAAAAATACGAAGACGTATTCAAAATGTTTGTGGGTTCTTTAACCGACCAGCAGAAGCAGTTCATTGCTGAAAACGTAAAAGCATCTCCTTATCCCGCAGAGCTAAAAGCCAAGAACAAAGCTTTCGTTTTTAAAGAGTTCATCTCCCATCAGGATTCCAAAGAAGGAATGAAAAACTTCGTTCAGCAGTACACTTCACAAGCTGACAAGTTTGATATGCCGGAGTATCGGACCGCTTATCAGCAGTATCAGGAAAAACTGCAAATCCTGATTTCTCAGATCATGATGAATCTGACGGAACGTCAGAAGCTTGCTTTAAAAGAGAATATCCTTCAGAAGTCCGAGCAACTGCGCACGATTTCCTCTCTGTAGGTGTAAGCATCCCATTTGCAATCTAAAGCCATGAGTTTCTTAATCTGGCTTAGTTGCAAATAAGGGAGTTCTTATGAAGAAAACAGTGACAGCTTTGGGCGTGATGGCAATGCTATTGACAGTTTCTGTGTCCCAGGCGGGAATGCTTACTCAGACTCAGGCAATGACCAAGGAGCAGGCTAAAAACGTGGCTATCGTTCATGCCCGCGTGATTGGTGCAGAGGCAGATATTCAGGCAGCGGCTCGTTTGGGTTACCTTCCCAAGTATTCAGTAAATTACGTGGCTCAGTTGAGATATGACGGTGATTCTTCGGGTCGCTATCAGGTGGTAGTGGATCGCACGGAAAGATATCGTCAGTGCAAGATCTCGATTACTATGAACGATGTTTCAGGCGCTTTGGAAAGCAAACAGATCACTTGTAACTAGTTATCTTGGAGTCTGAATTTCAGGAGGCGTCGTTATCGGCGCCTTTTGTGCGTCTTGTCCCAGAATATAGCCTGCAAAATAAGCAGAACAGCCGATTAGGGCCAAAATCATCCATTTTTTCGCGCGGCTCATCAAAATTGCTTTCATTTTTTTACTTTTAGCCGTTGACAAGGGACAGTGGCAACTGTAATTTTGGCTTCTCTTCGAGCGCGGGAGTAGCTCAGTTGATAGAGCGATGCCTTGCCAAGGCATAGGTCGCGGGTTTGAGCCCCGTCTCCCGCTCCAAATTTCCCTAAGAATTTTGGAGCAAACCGCACTTCGAAGATAAATTAAAAAATTAAAAAACCCCTAGTGAGAAATTACTAGGGGTTTTTGTTTTTTCAGCCCGTTAAGAAAATTGCTTGAGTACGTTGTTGTCATTTTCACTTCCGCAGCGGAAGTGAAAATAACCACAATGACTGCAGCTCGCAAATTCGAATCATACTAAGTCTACACTGCTTGCTGGGAGCGGATCGCCAACAACTTTCCGCTGTAGGTTCTAGTATACATCCTTGAAGGCCAAAATCTCTTTAAACTTAGTTTCATGATCATTTGGGAAGCCACATCGATCGGCAAAGTCATCGGCATCCTTGAAGGTGCCAAACATGCGATCCCATATAGTTAGATCCGAGTAGTTATACTTATGCACACCTAGTTGATGATGAATAGAATGATGTTCCGGTCTTTGAATGAAGTAACCGGTCCATTTAGGAGTTTTGATATTGGCGTGATAGAAGTATTCGCCAGTTGCAGCATATAGGGCGTACCAGGCCCCAGCCTCGGCGCTACCGCCAAAAACACAATAAATGATAAATCCAATGAGAATCGAATCAGCCGCGATCTCAACCGGATGCTTGTAGAATGAAGTCAATACTTCGATTCTAGATGGGCTGTGATGAAGCTGATGAAATATCAACCACCAGCCGTTGGCATGGCGGAGGCGATGCCACCAATAAAAGACGAAAGTTCCAATGAACCAAAAGAAAAATCCTTCTAAAGCAGGGGATGACCAGTTTCCAATTGGAAATAGGGTGTAGTCTCGAAAGAACTTGTTCCAAGTTAAGCCAGCGACACCTACCATAAGAAGTTGAACAAGATTAATTAAAATGGCTCTACCGTACCATCCCTTAGAATTCGGGAGTTCGCGTCCAGGGCGGATTCGTTCTAAAGCGAAAAAGAATAGCGTGCTCACGATAAGCAGAATCGAGGGAAGTGCTTGAGATGAAATTGTATTAGCCATATTAAAATTAAACCGAATAAACACTTAACTGTATACGCAAAAGTGTTTAAGCTAGGCCAATGTTTAAGAAGTTGGTCTGTATTCTTTTATCCATATCCATTTTGGCTTCGTGTGCTTCTATACCCACTCAATCGACTTATCATGGAATTGTGCGAGAGCCCGTAAAGGAACAGTATGATAACTGCATTGTACGTTTTGGAAAGTATGGACATCGTTATGAGGGGGGATTTCAGATAGCCGACGCAAACGATGAACGTATAACGGGCTTTACGCAAGACCTTGAGAAGAACATCCAGTTTAGGATGATTTGCCGGAATTACTCTATTGAGAAAGTTCAACGAGTAGCATTTAAAGATCCGATTACTCCGGAAAAACTTAAAAGTGTGATTGAGGAGTATGAAGGGGAGAGTAAAGTACCTGTGTTCTCTTTCTACAGTCGTTTTGGTCCTCATCACAGTCCGTACATGTATTGGTTTCTAGTCTATATCTTCAGTTTAGGATTTATTCCGTTGGGTTACCCAGAAGAAGATTCTTTCTGGGTTGTTAAGCATGAGCCAGGTCAAACAAAATCAGAGGCGAGAGTTGTTTCTAATTCTAGATTTAGATGGCTCTGGACTCCCTTCTACCTTTATCCATACTCCGAGAAAGGGAGAAGTGTGTTTTTGAATGACGATGTGAGAACTGAAGCACTCACAAAAGCTTTGAATGGATATTGAGAGGGTGACACTAATGAGGTCGCTCTTGAAGTCAGGAGTGACTTAGCTTCCTTAGTAATGCAACTTCCCGGATTGGGATAATCGAAATCGAACACCTCCGGCTATTTCCAAGTGTAATCACATTTCAAAAAACCCTCTTCAGTAAACAGAACTCGCATCCGATCAATTTGGCCACGTGAT
The DNA here is from genome assembly GCF_047306075.1 of Bdellovibrio sp. HCB274. GTDB lineage: Bacteria > Bdellovibrionota > Bdellovibrionia > Bdellovibrionales > Bdellovibrionaceae > Bdellovibrio. Next base: position 1,972,818 of record NZ_CP178623.1, on the reverse strand, counting down.
TGCGCAATGCAATTATCTAACAAAGACCTCTAGGGGAACGTATGCGAAGTAAGAGTCTTAATTTCAAGGTGGGATCAATCATTTCAATTCTGAGCGTGGGAGCGCTGGTAATCAGTTTTTTTGGAGTATCCAAAATGGCTGAAATCAACGAGACCTTTCAGGATTTTGCCAGTATCGATGTTAAGCGGGATCAACAGACCAGTGTGATTCTGGATTTTCAAAGGCAAACAAATTTAACCTTTAAAGACCTAATCATCGAGCGCGATATTGTTAAGATGAATGCGTTTGAAAAGAAAATCGGCGAATTAGAGCAATCTCTTTTAAAGTCTATAGATGACTATTCAGCGATTGCTTCAGACGAGGGCAAAGAGCTGGCGGTAAAGTATAGAGCTGACGCGACCAAGTGGTTTGCTGTCATGGGAGAAGCTATTGTTTTAGCCAAGCAAAATAAAGATGCTGAAGTGGCCGCTCTTCGGGAAAAAAACGAAACGGCACTTATCACGAGTATGCGTGGGTATATCAATCAAATGAATGCTCTTACTGCAGCAAGGCTTAATTCTTCGGTTGAAAAAGCTCAGGCAGCATATTTAAACGCCAAAACGGTTATGTGGGGATTAAGTGGTGCATGTATTCTGATTGGTGTAATGATTGCAATTGTGGTCATGCGCCAAATGAGTATCGTAATCCGCAATGTGATTTCAGATCTCACTGGTGGGGCAGAGCAAGTGGCATCAGCGTCCACTCAAATTGCTACGTCTGCCGTGCAGCTTTCTGAGGCTTCGACGGAGCAGGCCTCATCCCTTGAAGAAACGGTTGCGACCCTTGAAGAGCTTACTTCCATGGTGAAAGTGAATTCAGGTCACGCAAAAGAGGCGGCACATCTTTCTGAGTCTACACGAACCATCGCAAGTAAAGGGGAGTCAGAGTTAAAAAATCTGATTGGCTCTATGGCGGAAATTTCCAAGGACTCTAAAAAAATCGAAGAGATCATTAACGTGATTGACGACATCGCCTTTCAAACAAACTTGCTTGCTTTAAATGCTGCGGTGGAAGCCGCTCGTGCGGGTGAGCAGGGTAAAGGCTTTGCGGTGGTCGCTGAAGCTGTAAGAACTCTTGCTCAAAGAAGTGCTCTTGCGGCCAAAGACATTGCTGATTTGATTAAGGCAAGTGTCGAAAAGATTGATAAAGGAAGTGTTCAGGCCGGACAAAGTGGTAAAGTATTAGAAGAGATCCTTGTTTCCGTGAAAAAGGTTTCTGACATCAATGCAGAGATCTCCACAGCCAGCCAGGAACAGACAAACGGTATCGTGCAAATCAGTACTGCTATGAATCAGCTGGATCAGGTGACCCAAGTGAATGCGGCAAGCTCCGAGGAGGCGGCTTCGGCATCCGAAGAGCTTTCAGCGCAAGGTATTCAATTGATCAAAGCAGTGGATCTTTTAAATCACGCAATTTATGGCGGTGAAAGCAAAGCACAAGCGGCGCAACCGGCATCGGCATCTGCGGCAGTAAAAGCCCCGAAACGTGAAGCACCTAAGCAACCTCATCTCGCAAAGGTTATTCCAATGGATGCCAATGAGGAAATGGAATTTCAGAATCAAAAACGCGCTGTTGGCACGACTAATGGATTCTAATTAAGAGGTGATGAATGACCGCACAATATTTAACCTTTATAGTTGATGGGCAGATTTTTGGTCTGCCCATCGAAAAGATCAGGGAAATTAATAGTATCAGTGATATCACCAAGGTGCCCAATGCTCCACCCCATGTCGTGGGAGTGATGAACCTGCGTGGAAAGATAATCCCTGTCGCCGATTTGAATTTGCGGCTTAATGGGAGTCAGACTGTAAATTCCAAAGAAACATGCACAATCGTGGTTGATTTCGGAAGCGGACAAGTCGGCCTTATTGTGGATGCCGTTAACTCTGTGACGGATATTGAAGAAGCAAGCATCGATCGCAACCCAGTTAATCAGGAAGGGCGAAACTACATTAGTGGTGTCGCACCCATTGATTCAAAATTGGTATTACTAATGGATATAGATTCGTGTCTTTCAGAAGAAAGTAACGAATCGGTCTTAGAAGTGGCTGCTTAAGGAGTATAATGCTAAGCCTGTCCCCTCAAAGGCAGGCTTCTCCGTAACCGTTCCATTAATTACGAAGCTGATGATATGGATTTAGTAAATCTTACCATCTGTGAAAAGACTGAGTATTCAGTCCTTTTTTTATTTCACAGAATTCTCACGTTTCGGTATAGAGTCCATCTCTGATGGAGATTATGTATGAATAAAACTTTCCTGGCCTTTGTAGTCACGTTACTCTTGTCAGTCCTGGCTAGTGCGCAGCCTATTAAAGTGTTGTTTGTCGGGAATTCATTCACCTATGAGCCGGGCGATGTTTCTAATCCAGCTCTACCAGAAAATTTCAAAGCTATTGCGCTGGCCTTGCAGGCTGACGTTCAGGTTGATGCTATCGTTAAAGGTGGACAAACAATGAAGCGTCACTTTGACGAGGGTGAAGTAGCTAAAAAACTTCAATCTACCAAATATGATTACGTGATTCTTCAAGCGCAAAGTATTGAGCCCTTGGAGCTCCCAAAGTGTTTTCCAGACAACGGCGGTCCCATCGGGCGTTCGGAGTTTGTGGAATACGCTAAAAAGTTGATTACGCTAATTCAGAACAGTGGTGCGACGCCGGTGGTGTTTGCGCATTGGACTTACAAAAAGGATCATTCCTGGCTGCAAGCCAGCTTCCCTTGTTTGAAATTTGCTAGCAACGAAGTTCATGCCGGCAAAAATTGGTACGGGGCAGATCTGATAGAGTACCAAAACCTGCTTAATGAGGGCTTTACTCTGGCAACAGAAGGAAGTGCCAGCGTGATTCTGTCTAAAGTTGGCAATCAGTGGCAGGCCTTAATGGGGAGTGAGTTAGGCAACGTCCCAGATGCCGCTCTTTATCAGGAAGACAACTTCCACCCCACGACTGTAGGGTCTTTCTTCTCTGCAATGGTGCTTGCTCGCGATATTCTAAGTATCGATTTGAATCCTCTAACAAAGCATCCTGCCGATGTTACAGAGGCGCAGTTTCAGACAATGAAGAGGGTTCTAAGCGTTCCCTAAAGCCAAAATTGGAGTCAGAGTTTCGGGTAGGTCCAGCTTCTGTGATACGTTTCCTTTTGGTCAGGAGCTGAATTTTAGTTCATAATATCCCTGATAAAGTTAATATAGTTTATCACGAAAAACTGGGCCTTCTCCCGTTATGGAAAAGGGAAGCTTCGACTTCACCAAGGGTAGCTAAGATGTTGATTCAATGTCTGGAATGTAAAAAGGAAGTCTCTGATCAGGATGAGTTTTGCCCGGATTGTGGTTTTAAGGGCGATCAGCGGGCCTATGCCGTTAACTATGCTGGTAAGGATACGGGAAAAAAGGGGAGCGAAGATCTTCAGAAAAACCCTGTCTACGTCGTTTTACTGGTCATTTTATTGAGCTTCGTGGCTCTGTCAGTATTTTTACTTCGCCGAATCCTGTTAATGTAACAAGGATTCACCCAAGCCAAACAGCAAACCTTAGCGCCTGGCTTTTCTCTCCGACGCATTCAAAACGTCGTCGTTCATTTCCAGCAAAAGAAGTTTCTTTCTTAGGTCTTCCTTCGACTTCGGTAAAGACACGTTCGCGTAAAGAACCAACAGGACAAAGTAATCCGATTGTCTTTCCGTGAACAGCAGGGCCTTTGAGATATCACAGGCTTTTTCGACCGAAAGATTTCTTTTGCCGTTTAGGATTGCTGAAAGCATGGCTGGGGAGATTTTAATCTGACGAGCCATGGCCCGAAGGGAGTATAGCGGATCGTTCTGTATGCGCGATTTTAATTCCTGATTTAATAGTTCGCGGTAAGTGATTGATACCATCGGTTGCCTCTGCTTCATGTTGATAATGAAAGCGTGGCATTTGGCATTTAGGGAGGCAAGCAGGTGAGAAATTATCCGCACTCAAATGTGCACACTAAAATGAATGTGCGTTCGTTGATCGTCAGTCTTTTTTACTTACACTGAAGTTTCTTAGAATATAGAAACCGAAATACATCCCATTGAACAGAATCAAAGCGATAATGTCTTCAAAGACCAGAGGAGCCGGGCGGGTAACCAAAGAATAAATAAGAAAGCAATTGATCGCCAGCACACCCAGGGTGATTAGAATCTTTTTTGCGGTTACATGTTTTTTAAAAAATTCCGGCATAACGACAATTCCTTTCTTCCCATAAGATTAGGAGCTATCGCGTATAAAACGCAAGAGTGTTTATGGCACTCTAATTCTCAAAAAATTATCAGTTAGATGAAGCAGAGCGGCTGAAAAACACCGCCCAAAGACGGACAAAGTTTGGTTTGTCCCGGGTTTGTCTGGACAAAGTCTGCCCTGTCCAGGAATCGAAATAAGGCTCTTTATTTGGAATTTACATTTCCCGGGAAAAAGCGGAAACACCGTCTCGTTCCAAACGATTTAGTTTTAAAAACAAAAACACTTATTACCTTAAAGGGGAATAAAATGAAAAAATTCGTAGCAATGATCGCTCTATTGGCTGGTTCTACTGCAATGGCTCACACTGCAGACACTTCTTGGGAAGTTCTTGAAAAAGACCCAACAATCAAAATCGAAGCTGGCACTGTATTCATGGGTTCTGCAATTGACTACACTTTCGTGTGTGTTGATGGCGCTAACCTACGCACTAAAAAGCCAGTAGCTCAATACGATGTTATCACTATCGGTGACAACTACCGTAAAGAAGTTTACAAAGGTTCTAAATACCTAACTACTCCAATCAACTACACTCGCACTGCTTGGGAATGTGACTGGAACGTTAACGGTAAACACCGCACTTGCGCAGACAAAGTAGTTTCTGGTTCATACCCATTGACTGTAACTGCTAAAGTTTCCAAAGTTCTTAACACTAAGAACGGTTACGAAAAATTCTTGTTCAACAAGCAATTGTCTGTTCCAAACTGCCGCTAATTGCAGTAGGGAGCTTTCTGGGGCTTAACGCTAAGTCCCAGAAAATTTTGTCTCGTTGCATTGAACCCCTTCCTGAGATAGTGAAAGCCATCAAAATTGAAGGGGATCAATGGAGATTCAAAGCGCCGAACTTAAACCTGCTGTAAGCACAATACCGGACCAGGTGTCCCAGGATATTGAAGCTTACTTGTTGCGTTTTAAGGACCCTAAAAAGGGTCTGAGCATGCTTGCGACGAAGTCCCGGATCCACGTAAAGACCCTGAACAGATTGCGAGAAAAAACTCACAATCCTAATTATACAACTCTTTACAAACTGTACTCCTGCTTATTGGAAACAAGTGATTTAAACCACTTGGTCGAAAAAACGCCTCCGTTGGTTCGCGAAAAGCTCGAGAAATCAGATCCTCAATTAAAGTCTTCGCCTCTTCATCGCTTCAGTTTTGATCTTGAAGCAGATTTGCAAAAAGATCCTTGTTTCACAGAGCTTTATGTTTTGTCTGAAACACGCCCTTTCGACGCCAGTTTCGTTCAACAGAGATTCGGTTCTTATGGTCTCAGCGTGCTCGAACGCATGGTAGACCTTAAAGTTCTCCGACCCCTCGGGAATGGACTTTACGGTCAAGGTGAGGTGAGAGCACCATTTTCTTCCACAACTATTAAATCGGTTGGGGTAAGACTCACAGAGCGATTTTTAAAGCCGGAGAATTCCGACGTGAATTTCGCAAACTTTATGTCCGTTTACTTCGAAAACGTAAGTGAAGAGACATATCGTGAATGGATTTTGATTGAAGAGCGCGCTTTTAAAGAACGCGTGAAACTGCTTGAGAAACCGCAAGCAAAAGGAACTATCCCGGTTTTTGCGTTTACCGCAATAGATACTCTTTTGGAGAGCGAATCATGAAACTATTTATCGCACTATTAATTGCTTCTATCCTTGTTGTTGGCGCAGGCCAAAGTGCACATGCCGGTGGCGGTTCTTCTGGTGGTTCTGGTAACCAACCTCCCCACGGTACTGGTCGCTAGGCGATCCTTTATATATTTAATTTATAATTTCAAAAACCCGGAGCAGAGATGTTCCGGGTTTTTCTTTTTCTGTTGCCTGAATTTGCAACAGTACTAAAACGCCTCCACTTACCTTTGGTACACGTATTGCTTTTTATCCCTTACGAGCTTTGCACGATGGCAAAGTGGCACCGAAAGGGAAGTTTACGTGAGCCGAGTCCACCAAATATTAAAGGCTGCTTTGGAGCAAAGGCAGTCTGTAAATCCTAAATATTCGCTCCGCAGTTTTGCAAAGGACCTATCGGTCAATCCCAGCTTTGTCTCACGTATCCTGAACGGCAAACAAACAATACCCAGCGCGCGGCTGGAGGAAATCATTCAGACCTTACATATGAATGAGGCATCCTCCAGGAATTTGAAAATTGAACTGGTCCGGGATTACATGAAGGAACTGGGGCTAAAAGAAACAGAGCTCCTGAAGCAGGAGCTCTGGGAGTCTGTTCCGGAGGAGGTTATCTAAAGACCGCTTCGCACTGAACCGGGCCGGAAGCTTTGGGTTTGAAGATGTCTTTCACTCGTTTGGATTGGTGAGTGGACTCCTTGGCCGTGCCCCATTTTTTGATACCTTCATTTAGCATTTTGATGGTGATGACAGAAGAATGCGGGCTGGTTTTTGCCATAGCCATCACATCTTTCACCACTTGTTCCGGCATCATGCTGGGGTGAAGGTACACGTCGCGGGACGAGATTTGTTCTTTAGCCATTTTCTCCACCAGGTAGTTTGCCAGAATGCCTGTGACAGTCGGAGTTGCCATCGATGTTCCCGACATATTCTGGCGGCCCAGCGGGGCCTCAAGGTGCAGTTGAATCGCCATGGATTTCTGAAACGAGTCGATCATCATCGTGTTTCTGAATACTTTGTTTTGCTGGGCGAGTCTTTCTGAAAAAGGCAGACTTTCAAAGGACTTTTCCACAAGCTTTTGCGCTTTCGAGACACCATCGAAACCCTTGCTTACAAGTTTCTCCGAGTTTTCAGAATTTTTTGCAGGAACGGAGGAGTAAATTTCCTCACCCGTGGAAAAGATCTGGGGAACCTTGGGATCAATCAAAATGTTCGTGAAGGCCGTTAAAGTGCCATTGACGTTGATACTTCCCACAGCCAAGATGTTTTTTACGGCGTTGTTCGGAGTGTCTTTCAATCCTTTTTGTTTGGCGATTTCCAGGAAGCGGGTGGAGGTGATTCCCACCGGGAACCCAGCTTTAGTGACACCATCCAGCCAGCCACCGTCGTTGCCCGTGGCGACGATAAATAAAGTGCCTGGGGCCTTTTCGTTCATGGCCCTACCGATTTTGAAGCGGACAAATTCCGAAAATAAATCATTTACCATGGACTCGCGCTTATTCGCCAGGCTGTGATCTTTTTGGAAAGTAGTTCCCAATGATACGTTAGCCAGTTTTAACTGTTGAACACCGGCTGCTTCAATTGCCCGTAACACGTCATTGATGAACACAGCATCCAGCGATCCCTTTTGAGTTTCCAAGTAGTCTTTCAGCAATGACTCAGCACGCTTCGGAGTCATTTTTAATCCAGAGTATTCTTTGCTGATTACAGACACCAGCTCAGTGACGATAGGCAGTTGCAGCCATTCTCTGAACTCTGCAAGGTATTGCTGGTTTAGCGCTTTTTGTCTTGCTGGAGCCAGCGCTACAGGGCCTGTCGTCACACGAATTGGGACGATGCGCACATTGGAGTTTTGGTGGGCAATGACGCCGGAGACGTGGGTCGCGTGACTGTTAGAGTTGCTGTCACTTGCAAGATAAGGATGCTGAGTGCGAATGACATAACGACGCAGATCAGATCTCATTTTCAGTGCAGCTGATGGATCTTTTTGGCGATCTTCTAGGGCTTTTGCGACAGACCTTAAGTTTTCGATATTCTTAACAGCTTTACGAAGAGCTTCTTTGTCTTCCTTTTTTGTATCAGGGTTATTTAGAAGTGCTTCATAGGCGGGTTTGGCTTCCGAGATGATCATTTCTGCCACCTCGATCGGAGTCTTGCCGTCATATTTTGAATCCGCTTTGATCTGTCTTTCCAGTTGCGATAGAGGATCAAAAGCGTCAGCGCCCCACAGAATCATATTAAATGCGGGATTTAGGAATTCAGTCGCTTGCATACGATCCATGCCCAGCAAGGCTTGATTTTGCTGTACTTTTAAATATGAAAACAAGTTGTCGAAATTTTTGTTAAAACCGGTTTTTTGATCGAGGGCTTCCAACGAGTCTTTCATCACTTCGTAAAAACGAGTGCCGTGCTCCAGGTTCGATGCATACTTGATCATGTTTGGAATATACTTGTCCGGACCGGTATAAAAATCGAAGGGCTTGATGTCTTTCAACTCTTCCGGAGTTGCGGTTTTTCCTCCCGCCTTCCTAATTCTATCGATGTAGTCATCGATTGTTAAGAGTTTCGTGATTTCCATTGCGCCACGAAGAGAAAGACTTTCCTTAGGCAGTTTTGCAAAAAGACTTTCTTTAAGTTCAGGGTCGTTTTGAATACTATCGTAGAAATGTTCAACGAAGATTTCATTGGAGCGCTTCAAAAGATCGAGAGGGCTTTCCACCGGTTCTACGATCATGCCATCTTTGATTTGCTTGGCACCGAAGGCAAAAAGGGATGGATCCACCATGACGTGAGTTCCCGAGGGACCATTACCCATTACATCTATTCCGGCACCAGCGACCCGGCCATCGACAATGCGATAATCAATCTGCGCTTGCAGGTCCTTGTGAGCGATATCAACGCCGCTATCAATCACACCAACGCGTAAAAGATCTGAGCGGCGCGCATCTTGTTCCTGACGAATCACGATAGCATCGCGCTCTTTTTGCGTAAGCTCGCGCACCTGGCTGCGCATCCACTCTAGCTGGCGAGGAAACTTACCGCTTAAAAAACTATCTCTGGGATCTTGCGAGGGGCCAGTTTTGCACGACGGTAACGCTAAGATTACGGCCATTGAAAGCATCATCACGCGGCTTCTTGATTTCACTTTTGTCATAGTAAATCTCCATTTTTATTCGTATTGCTGTTTGTAGAGCAAAGCGAAAGCCAGAGAGATTTAGAATTATTTAAAAACGGACAAGTAGTTGAAACCGCGAAGAGAATTTCTAAAAAGATTATGAAAACACAGGGCTGTTGATCTAATAGAAACGACCAACTCTAAAAAATTAGGACCATTTTCGGCTGTTGATCTTAGCAGTCAACGTATGGAATTGACTGCCAAGCTCAACGATTTCCTCTCTAGTAAATACCTAGAATCTTCCACCAAGCTGCGCCAAGCCCCATAAAGATCAAAAGATAAACGACCGAGAAAATAAAACCGATTCTCCACCAGTCTTTCAGATCGACGTAGCCAACACCATATAAAATCGGTGCAGGGCCGTGAGCGTAATGAGTCAGTACGCCTGAAAGTGATCCGGTAAAGCCCAGCATCAATGCCAGAAGCTTGCCTTCAATGCCAACCGCGATACCCACTGCCAGCATTGCGGAATACATAGCGGCCACGTGAGCTGTTGCACTCGCAAAAAGATAACGAGTGTAGAAATAAACCAGAATCACCGCAGGGAAAGCCCAGTACCAAGGCAGATGCCCCAGTTCTGCTTTCACAATTCCACTAAACCAGCTGACAAAGCCCAATTGATTTAAACCTTCAGCCATCATCACCAGGGCCGAGAACCAAACCATGGTATCCCAAGCACCTTTTTCGCCCTTAACATCTTCCCAAGTCAGAACTCCGCTTAAGAGCAAGAATCCCAAACCAATCATCGCGCCGACGGTGGCATCAATCTTTAACTGTGGTCCAAAGATCCACATCACCAGCAACATCACAAATGCTACGACCATCAACCATTCATTGCGTGTCACAGCTCCCAGGTCCGTCAGTTTTTTCTTGGTATCTTGTTGAACAGCTTTAGTGTCTTTAAGCTCTGGGGGATAAATTTTAAATAACAACCACGGCGTCAGTACCAAGCACACCAGTCCCGGAACGATGGCAGCCATAGCCCAACCACCCCAGGAAATTTCCACGCCTAAGTCTTTTGCAAACTTCTGGCACATGGAATTTGAAGCCGTCCCAGTGATGAACATCGCAGCACCCAGTAAGTTTGCGTAATAGGAATTCAAAGTCAGATAAGCACCCATGCGACGATGTGTTTTGGGGTCCGCAGGGTCTGAACCAAATCCCATGGCAATGGATTTCATGATCGGCATCAAGATACCACCGGCGCGGGCGGTATTACTTGGTGTCGCCGGAGCCAAAACCAAATCTGAAAACGCCAGACCGTAAGCGATACCTAATGGTGATTTACCAAGCTTGACGATAAACCAATAGGCCACTCTTCTTCCAAGGCCGGTTTTGATAAATCCGCGGGAAATAAAGAAGGCAATAGTAATCATCCAGATCGTGCCGTTGCCAAATCCGCTTAAGGCAAGTTTTACGGATTGAGACATATCGCCCGGCGCACGCAGCTGAAGGGCCGCAACCAAAGCGATGGAAATCATCGAGATACTTCCCATTGTGGCTGCCTTGATGACGATACCAAAAATGGCAGAAATAAAGATGGCAAACAAGTGCCATGCGTTTTCTTTTAATCCCTCAGGCGGGGGAGTGATCCACAAAAGCACTCCCAGAATTAATACGGCGATCCATGCTTTGTAGTTCATTTCTTTTTCGTTGTTCATTTGAATCCTTTCAGATGATCACAATAAGGGTAGGTGGAAACAACGGCAGAGTAAAGAAGCTTTGGTTTGTTAATCTTTTAATCAGATGCTTGCGTTGTTAAAGCAGACAGGTATCATGGCTGTAATGCGAATCAGACAAGTTGGTTTTTCCTCACGACTCAAAGCTCATCGTAAACTTCTTACCTTTGAAACATTGAAGTTCATCGTGGAGTTTATGCGTGATGGGAACGCCCGGTTGGCAGCATTTCGTTCGGGAGTTCCCGAAAACTATGCTTCCAAGCAGGGGGCGTGGCTAAAAAAGCATCCAATTGTTTTAGCGGCCATGGAAGCAGAGCTCGACGAGAGGGAAATGTTGCGCCTGCAAAAGGCGGTCGCGGAAATGGATCGGCAAATGGATATTTGCAAAGACATCTTAGGTTTACAGGATTTTTAATGAATAGATTTTCAAAGTTACTTCTTACGTTGTTTGTCACTCTGCCAGGAATTTCCCAGGCGCAAATTTTCTCGGCCATGGCTCCTCCGGGAAAACAACGAGGGGTGTTCTCTTATTCGGGTTCTATTCAGCCCGAAACAAGTCTGAAGGACGGCACTGAAAACGCCAGTATGAATCGTGGCACCGTGGTTGCGACTGTGCCAGTTTACAAAACGGATCAGGAGAGCTGGGCCATCACGACACTGGGAAACTGGTTGGATCTTTATCCTGATCAAACCGGCATCATGCCGGATCTGTATCAATTCGATGTTGGCGTGACATACAGTCGCATGATCAACGAAAAAAAGTACTGGGCGATGAATGCAAATTTCGGCTCCGCCAGTGATAAGCCTTTTAAAGATCCCAGCGTAAATACGATTGGTGCGAACTATTTTTATGTGAATCCCGTCGATGAAACGGCGACGTGGATTTATCTGGTGAATTACTCAAACAATCGCCCGATTTTAAATAACATTCCGATTCCGGGTTTTGCGTATATGTATACGCCTTCAAAAACTTTCCGTGGAATTTTCGGAGCGCCGTTTGCGCAAATCTACTGGGAGTTTGTGGATCGCTGGTCTTTAAACTTTTTCACTTTGATTCCCTGGGTGATCAAGACTTCGGTGGATTATTCCATCGCAGGTCCGATGAAGGTTTCCCTGGGGCTCGATTTCTTTCAGTCGACCTATTATATTTTCGGCCGTGAAAATCGTCAGGAACGATTGTTTTATGATGAAAAGCGTTTGTTCTTAGGATTCAAGTCACCGCTGTCGAAAACATTTATGGTTGAAGCTGAGGCGGGGTATGCCTTTGATCGCCGTTATTTCTCGGCAGAAAACTATGAACCCAATCCAAGAAATGCCATTGGACTGGGCACCAGCCCTTACGTAAAACTAAATCTTACCGCGTTCATGTTTTGATATTTACTTAGCGAATTGCCGGAAGGAAGCGAGAGACTGATGCGGATGCGAAAAACACCGGCTTCTGCGTTTTTGCAGAAGCGATTTTCAGGTAGCTGCTAAGTAGCAGCGCCAGGAAAATGAAAAACCAATTGCTTGGTGAAAGGTGTAAAAGCATACGTTCCTAGGAGCTTTTTTTGCTCTTTAAGTAACCCAAATAGTATTCGATACCGCTGGTTATACTCAAAATGACGCTGACCCACAAGACCGCGTACCCAACTTTGTCCAAATAAGGGATATATTGGTCCACGTTTCCAATAATTACACAGGGAATGGCCACCATTTGCATGGCAGTCTTCCATTTGCCTGCCGGCTTCGCGTCAATAATGATTTGATCTGCCGCAGCAACCGAGCGGATGCCCCCGATAAAGTTGTCCCGGGCCAGGATAATGATCACCATCCAGGCATCAATTTTACCCAAAGCCAGCAGCATCGCCAGGATGCTGGTGACTAAAATTTTGTCAGCGATGGGGTCCATGAATTTCCCGAAATTGCTGACAGCATTGTATTTGCGGGCATAGTAGCCATCGAAATAGTCAGTGATGGAAGCCAGCATAAACAGCACCGCTGCGACGATGTTCCAAGCCAGCTTGTCGGGATACATGGCACCTACCACCAGCGGCACCATAAAAATGCGGCTGACGGTGATTCTCATAGGAAGATTTTTTTGCCATTCAGTCACTGCCATGTCTGCTCCGAGAAAAAATAATGCGTAGACTTAAACTAACAATTTAGTCTAGAAATAATCAATGTTTATTCATCGTCACAAAGTGCAGTTTTACGAAACGGATTTGATGGGAATTGTTCACCACAGCAATTACCTGCGTTTTTACGAAGAAGCGCGGGTCGGTTGGGCCATTTCCAAAGGTTTGATTGATTATCAAAAACCGGAATCTGCCAGTTACTTTGCGGTGTATGAAACACAGGTGAAACACCTGAAGCCCACGTTTTTCGGGGACGATCTGGAAATTGAAGTGCAGGCCCGGGTTCAAGGGACTCGTTTGATCTTTCAGTATCGTATGCGCGGGCGAGGCGACAGCACATGTTCAGTGGCACAGACTGTTCACGTGGCCCTTGGAAAAGATTTGAAACTTATGAGATTACCGGCCGAAATCAAGGCCGCAGTGGAGAAAGAATCATGGACAGAAACCTGGCTTTAGAATTTGTACGCGTGACCGAAGCAGCCGCTCTTGAATCTGCTCGTTGGATGGGTAGAGGCGATGAAAAAGCAGCTGATGCTGCAGCCGTGGATGCCATGAGAAAAGCTTTCGACGTTCTTCGTATGGACGGCACTGTGGTGATCGGTGAAGGGGAGCGTGATGAAGCTCCGATGCTTTATATCGGTGAAAAAGTCGGTACTAAAACAGACGATGCTCCAGCTCTGGATATCGCTTTGGATCCATTGGAAGGTACTACCATCTGCGCCACAGGTGGACCTGGTTCTATTTCCGTCATCGCGGTGGCAGAAAAAGGAAAGTTCCTTCACGCGCCGGACACTTACATGGATAAAATCGCTTGCGGTCCGGGTGCAAAAGGCAAAATTGATATCGATAAAACTCCGACTGAAAACGTTCAGGCGGTGGCAAAAGCATTGGGTAAAGAAGTCAGCGACATGACCGTGGTGATTTTAAATCGCCCTCGTCATAAAGAATTGATTGATGAAGTTCGTAAGACGGGTGCCCGCATTCAGTTGATCGGCGACGGCGACGTTTCAGCCGCGGTTTCTGCTGCGTGGCCGGATTCTGGTATCGATTTGCTAATCGGTATCGGTGGTGCACCAGAAGGTGTTATCTCTGCGGCCGCAATGCAGTGCTTGGGTGGCGATTTCCAGGGGCGTTTGAAATGGAGAAACGAAGAAGAAAAAACTCGTGCCTCCAAAATGGGTCTTAAAGACCTCGACAAAAAATTCACTTGTGACGAGCTTGCCAGTGGTTCGGTGATGTTTGTGGCAACAGGGATCACTGATGGTTCATTGCTTAAAGGTGTGCGCTTCCTTCCAGACGGAAAAGCGAAGAGCCACTCGATCGTAATGCGCTCGCAAACCGGTACTATCCGTACCATTGAATCGTTCCATGATTTCACCTGGAAGAAAAACAAGAAGTCGTAAGGTATGAGTACTCAACTTTTTTGTTTCAGTTGCAAAAAAGAGATGTCCTTTGCGGGAAATATCGGCCGACGTGAGGAATGCCCTCACTGTCGCGCTGATGTTCATGTTTGTAAAAACTGTGATTTCTATGATCCTAAAGTTTATAACGAGTGCCGCGAAACCCAGGCGGATGTGGTGCGCGAAAAAGAGCGCGCAAACTTTTGCGATTACTTCACGCCGAGAAAAGGCGGAGCCGGGCAGGAAGATCAGGCAGCCAAGCTTCGTGCGGCGGCAGATGCCCTGTTTAATTTCAAAAAATAGCGAGCCACGACGTTAGTGCTTTTTTTCCGGTCTTTTGGGTTCTTTCTTTCTAAAATCGAAACTTAATTTGCGCCTTCAGTCGGTGGTTTTTTAATCACCCGATGGGTTAGTATTTTCTATGTAACCTGATTGAGATTTTTCAAAGGAGGGCCGAGATGCCTAACAAAGAAACGCCTCAAAGAAATGGTGCCAGAAATACGCCGAAGTCTGATGTGCCTCCGCGTTTTTCAGAAGACACACATAAACAGTTTCATACACCTGACGTTCCTGCGGAAGAAGGTGCAGAGATTCTGGAAGCCTCCAATGAGCGGGTGACTCCACGCCGGGAACGTGAGGCAAATTCATCCAGCATCAGGGAGCTGGATAGTTCGAATTCAAAATATGCCGCAAACACTGAACCATTACGTGAAAGCGAAGTGAATCAGCCAAAAAGCGGTAATAAGAGTGGAAGAACTGGAAATACTCAAACGCACTAAAAAAGTGTTAGAGTAAAAACACGGATTCAGAAACTCGAATAGGAATGCGCAACACTCGTGTTGTGCATTCTTATTTTTATCTGCGGACATTCTTAAGTTTTGGATCACCAACATAATCTGCGCAATTAAAGTCTGACGGAGTGACTTCAGTGCGGGTCACTGGTACCGTGAAATAGCATGAAAGTACTAAGTCCCGTGGTCATGGATAATATCAGTCTAGATTTCTGCCGTCGCAGCAAAGCGGCCGCAGTGGGCTTCACTGTGGTTTTCGCAATTTTATTGTTTAAACCCATCTCCACCTCTCCAGAATTTTTAATCCTCCATAATATAGCGGCAAGTCTTGCGATCATCTGCAGTGTCACACGATTATTTTTAGCGATAAAAATCAGCCGCGGTGGAATGCCGACGATGCACCGCTGGGCCCCGCTGCATTCTTTGGCAATAGTGATCAGCACGACGTGCATGGGTGTTTTGTGCTCCCTGGGATTTTGGGATCCGCTGAATCCGGATTCAAAAATCTTCGTCACATCTTTTATTGTGAGTGCGATCATGGCGGGATCTGCCACTTCGCTTGCGTTAAAACCGCGTATTTCAGTTTACTTCCTGTTTATGGTGGGCGTGGTGCCGGGACTGTTTTTGGCCTTCTCCAATCATCAAGGGGATCTGCCTTACGGCGTTTGGACCATCTTTGTTTTTACATTCGTGCTATACGTCTATGGTAACTCCCGCGAGTTTTATCACAGTATGATCACCCGCTATGAAACGGAAGAAGCACTCAACATTGAAAAGCAGAATCTTACTTCCGCTATTCAACAGCTAAAAACCACTCAGGACGAGTTGTTAAACCAAAAATCCCGCGCCGAGTATTCCGCTAAACTCGCGTCCCTGGGGGAAATGGCCGGCGGGATCGCTCATGAAATCAATACTCCGTTAAATGTTATTTTACTTTCGGCCGAGCAACAGTTGGAAATTCTGGAGGACGATCCGATTCAGGGGAAAGCTATGATGAAGCAATCCATTGAAAAAGTTCAGTCGACCACGAATCGTATTGCCGCCATCGTCAGGGGGCTTCGCACGTTTGCCCGCGATGGAGCGAAAGATCCGATGGAGGCAACTCCGCTGCAGATGCTTATCGATAACACCTTATCGCTTTGCTATGAAAAATTTAAATTGAATAACGTTGATTTGCGTTTGCCGCCGACGACGAATCTGGTGATAAACTGCCGTCCCGTGCAAATTTCCCAGGTGCTTTTGAATCTTTTGAATAATTCTTTTGAAGCCATTCGCGAACAGTCGCCGAGATGGATCGAAATTGGAATTCAGGATTTGGGTGAGCAGGTGGAAATTCGTATCACCGATAGTGGATTAGGGATTCAGGCCGATATCCAGGCCGAAATTTTCAGGCCGTTTTATACAACCAAGGAAATTGGTAAAGGCACGGGGTTGGGGCTTAGTATCTCCAGGGGATTGATCGAGGCCCATCACGGTCAGCTCTTCATTGATAATGAAAGCCGCAACACCTCTTTTGTGATTCGCATTCCGAAATAGGGTTAAGACGCCAAGGCGTGCTTCACCATATCCAATAGCTCCGCACGATTAACAGGTTTTAGAATAAAGCCCACGCAGTTGGGATTCTTACGAAGTTCATCTTCGTCACCACCCACGTATCCTGAGATAAACATCACGGGAGTGGAGTGCTCGGGACTAGCACTGATTTTTTTTAAGAGTTCAAAACCATCACACACAGGCATACGGATATCGCTGATAATCAGGTTGGGTTTCCAGTTTTGAATTTTCTCAAAACCATCAAAGCCATTTTCCGCAAGTTCCACGTCGTATTCAGCTTTCGTCAGAAAGTAGGAGATAAGGTCACGCAGATCTTTTTCGTCATCGACGATAAGAATTTTGGATTTCACTGATCTGGGCTCCTTATAAATGGGCTTTGTCTTATTTAAAATTTACAGTCTTGTCCAGTTAAGTCCTAACGGTGAACGCAGTATTAAGGCGATGTAACATAACCATTGCAGGAGGTCTAGGCTAGCGTTGACTGTCTGTGATCTGAAAGTCACAGTGTTTGCATATGGCAAAAGCATCTACGACAGAAGTTTTCAACTGCACTCCCGAGCAATTCTTTAAAATCATTTCTGATTACGAAAAGTATCATGAATTTTTGGCAGAAGTGAAACAATGCAAGGTCTTAAAAACCGAAGGCAATCGCAAACTTGTTGAATACAACGTTTCGGTGGTGAAAACCTTCAAATACTCTCTATGGATGACAGAATCCGCTCCTAACAGCATCACCTGGGAATTTGCTTCCGGTGATATGTTTAAGACCTCTGTGGGCTCCTGGAAACTTCAGGACGAAGCTGGAAAAACACGCGCGACATACACGGTTGAAGCGACATTTAACATGTTTGTTCCAGGTCCTATCGCTAATGCCTTAGTCAGTGTGAATCTGCCAAATATGATGAGCTCTTACCATAAACGAGTGAAGCAGGTGTATGGCGTCTGATTCAGGTTCCAAGAAGGATGAAAAAGAGCCTTCGGCTGACTTAAAAGGTTTGCTGGGGGATACCGTTAAGAAAGTCTTCACGGCGGGTGTTTCTGCCGCGTTCATGAGTGAAGAGGGTTTAAGATCCTATCTTTCTGAATTGAAACTTCCTAAGGAAGCTTTGAATCTTTTAATCCAAGGGGCCAATAAATCCAAAGATGAAATCACCCAGCGCGTGACCAAAGAGGTCGTGGGGATTATTCAAAAAATTGATTTTGTGAAAGAATTTTCCAAATTCGCAGAGACTCATAAATTCAAAATCACTGCCGAAATCGACATCATCAAAAAAGATTCCGGCAAACAATCCAAGTCCGACGAAGCCTAGGCTGCGAAATCTTTCCGACCTGGACCAAAAGCTGTCTCAAGTTGAGAAAAATACGACCGATAAGAGTGTCATGATGGAAACAGAAATCCTGACATTCATATCGGTTTTGTTATTTTGTTTTTGCTGCCGCCAGTTGATCCACTCGGTAGTTAAACCAATTCCTCTATTGGCTTCCGAAAGACCTTACGCCCGCAGTGCCATGCAACTTGGCAAGGGGTACAAAGTCATGGCGTGGGGTCTGATGACTTCCGTATTCATGGTCGGAACAGCCGTGTCATTTTATCAGGTGTTTACAACAATCTGATTCCTGTGTTTGACTGGTTAAGGAGGTGTTTGTGAGCTCCTTTTCAACAGTCAATCCTGCAACCGGTGAACAACTAAAGAAATTCGAACACGTCACTTGGGATCAGGCTGAACTCATGATCCTTGATGCTAAAAAAGATTTCGAACAATGGCGAAAATTTACCTTCGCTGAGCGCTCGAAAGTTCTTAATGATCTTGCCGCAAGTCTTCGTAAACACAGTGATGATCTGGCTTCGCAAATGAATCTGGAAATGGGAAAGTTGATTCCCGAGGGCAAGGCCGAAGTTGAAAAATGCGCCGTGACCTGTGAGTACTACGCCAAAGAAGCTCCCGGAATGCTTCGCAATCAATCCAGTGGTTCCCCGTATCAATCTGCCGAAGTAAGCTTTCAACCCCTGGGAGTGGTTTTTAGTATCATGCCGTGGAATTTTCCTTTGTGGCAGGTAATCCGTTTTGCCGCCCCGGCATTGATGGCTGGCAACGTGATTATTTTAAAACACGCGGATCTGACGGCGGGTGTCTCTGAAAAAATCGGAAAAATCTTTAATGATCTAACACCCAATCTGTTGTTATTAAGAAATTGCCAGGCGGATCACGCAGTCGCTGAAAAAATCATTTCTCATCCCCTGGTGCGCGGAGTGACTTTTACAGGCAGCACCAATGGTGGACGTGCTGTCGCCACGACGGCGGCAAAAAACTTAAAAAAAATCGTCCTGGAGCTGGGAGGCAGTGATGCCTACATCGTTTTGGATGATGCGGATATTACACTGGCAGCGAAAGCTTGCGCAAAGACCCGCTTGCAAAATTGCGGGCAAAGCTGTGTGGCGGGGAAGCGCTTCATTGTCGTAGAGAAAAATCTAACTGAATTCTTAAACGCCATGGAACACGAAATGAAAGTGTTGCCACTGGCTCCTTTGGCCAGCAAGGGCTTTCAGCAAACCATTATCACTCAGGTGGAAAAATTAAAAAACTGGGGTGGTAAGGTTATGATGGGCGGCACGGCTCCGCAGGGACCGGGTGCTTATTATCCGGCAACTTTGGTGTTGTTTGAAAAGAACAATTCCGAAGTTCATCACGAGGAAGTCTTCGGTCCCGTGGCATTGGTGTTTGTCGCGAAAGATGCAAAAGAGGCGATAGAGATCGCCAATTCTTCTCCGTTTGGATTGGGCGGTGGTGTCTTCACCCGCGATCTGCAAAAGGGTAAAGAGCTTATCGAAAAAGAAATGGAAGCAGGTTTTGTTGTCGTCAATGATTTTGTTAAATCGGATCCCCGTGTTCCTTTTGGCGGAGTCAAGGAATCGGGTTACGGTCGGGAGCTTGGACATTTTGGAATTATGGAATTTGTGAATGTAAAAACGGTCGGGGTTGGAGCAGTTCAGTGAAGAGATTGACCTCGAAAGCACGTGATAAAGTTCGCACCAAGCAGGATTTGGATCATCAGGTTTGGAAATTGGTTAAGAAATTCGAATTGCAGGATAAAAAGTTTCTGGTGGCTTTATCCGGTGGCGCAGACTCGGTAGCACTTCTTGCGGTGCTCATTAAATTGCTTCCCAAAGAAAATCTGGGTGCTTGTTATTTCCATCACGGGGATGACAAGAATCAGGAATATCGCCGGGATGCCCAGGTCTTCTGTGAAAAGCTTTGTAAGAAGCTGGATGTGCCTTTTTATATTTTAAAATCCAAAACACTGGCTAAATCAGAAGCCCAATATCGCGAGCAGCGTTATGAGGCCCTGGCGCGGCTGCAGCGTGATGAGAACTTTGAAGTGCTTGCCACAGGACACCATGCCGATGATCTCCTGGAAACACGTCTTATGCGCATCGTGCGTGGGACGGGTGGCCAAGGATTGATCGCCATGTCGTACTTTAGCGGCGGGGTGTTTAGACCTTTTCTGGAGACTCCCAAGGTCGAGCTGCGTAAATATCTTCGGAGTGAAAAACTCCGTGCCTTTGAGGATCCCTCGAATAAACTGCTGGACCCATTTCGCAACTGGATCCGCGAAGACTGGCTAAAATCCCTCGAAAAACGCCAAAAAGGTGCGGTGAACAGTCTGGCGCGTTCGCTTGAGATTTTAGCGCAGGAGCTTCAATCCACGGAGCATAAGCCGGGTACGGATCTCCTGGGTCAAAATGAGGCTTATAAGTCACAGAAAGATGCGGGTCTCTCCCGTTCCTTTTATCTAACGTTAACTCCTTTTGAGCAAAGACGGTTGCTGGCCCAGTATTTGTTCTCCCTTGGAAAACGAGACTTTTCACAATCACAGCTCGAAGAGATACAAAAGCGCCTGGACAAATCTCAGAAAGTGCTCAGCTTTAAGGTCAGCGGTTGCCAATGGGAAATTAACGCAGAGCAAATCAAGGTCGAGTCCTGATTTTCTCATTCGAGAAACTGCTTAAAGTTGCTTTTAATAGCTCAAGGCTTCTGTTAGTCTTAAATGGTTCTATCTGAATCGTTCTAATGACGGACGAAGTGAGCGAAAGGAATCGAAATGCGATCTACTCAGAAAACGCTGGCTCTATGGTTTTTCCTAATCATCATGGCTGTTTTTCTATTTCAAGCCTACGAGAGCAAGCATCAAAAACTAATTGGTGAATTCAATTATTCGAAATTCACTGAGGCGGTAAAAGCGAAGGAAGTCGCAACCGTTACTTTCCGTCAGGAATCCAGCGAGATCCTCGGCGAAATGAAACCGGAGTTCGAGAAAAAGTACAACGGCACTCATTTCCAAATCGTGGGTAATACCCAGGATGAAGGTTTCAAATTCCTGGAAGCCAATGGCATCACGCCAAATTACGAGCGTGCTGATAACGGCGGATTCTTCCAGTCATTCATCGTGAACTGGTTGCCACTAATTTTGATCGTGGCGATGTTCCTGTTCATCATGCGCCAGATTCAAGTCGGCGGTGGTAAGGCGATGTCCTTTGGTAAATCCCGTGCGCGCCTTTTAACTGAGCACAAAAATCGTGTGACGTTCAAAGAAGTAGCTGGTGTTGACGAAGCGAAAGACGATCTTCAGGAGATCGTAAGCTTTTTGAAAGATCCAAAAAAATATACAAAACTGGGTGGCCGTATTCCAAAGGGTGTCCTTTTGGTGGGTTCTCCGGGTACAGGTAAAACCTTGCTTGCTCGCGCTGTTGCGGGTGAAGCGGGTGTGCCGTTCTTTACAATCTCGGGTTCTGACTTCGTTGAGATGTTCGTGGGTGTGGGTGCTTCCCGTGTCCGTGACTTGTTTGAACAAGGTAAGAAAAATGCTCCGTGCTTGATCTTTATCGATGAGATCGATGCCGTAGGTCGCCATCGTGGTGCCGGCATGGGTGGTGGTCATGACGAGCGTGAGCAAACTCTGAATCAGCTATTGGTTGAGATGGATGGCTTTGAATCCTCTGAAGGTGTGATCATGATCGCAGCGACGAATCGTCCTGACGTTCTGGATCCTGCACTTCTGCGCCCAGGTCGTTTCGACCGCCGCGTGGTTGTGAATAAACCTGACCTTAAAGGTCGTGAGCAAATCCTGGGCGTTCACACGCGCAAGACTCCGCTTGGGCCTGACGTTGATACTTCCAAAATCGCTCGTGGTACTCCGGGCTTCTCGGGTGCAGACCTTGAGAACCTTGTGAACGAAGCCGCTCTTGTGGCAGCTCGTACAGACAAAAAGTATCTTGAGATGGAAGACTTTGAAAAAGCGAAAGACAAAGTGATCATGGGTTCTGAAAGAAGATCCATGGTTATCTCTGATGAAGATAAAAAGGTTACTGCTTACCATGAAGCTGGTCACACTTTGGTGAACAGAAAACTTCAAGGTTTGGATCCGATCCATAAAGTGACGATCATTCCTCGTGGAATGGCTTTGGGTGTAACTCAAACTCTTCCAGAAAAAGAATCAGTGTCTTTGTCGAAATCAACTGCAGAGAACATGATTGCCTTCTTGTTCGGTGGTCGTGCAGCTGAAGAAGTGATCTTTAAAGATGTGACGACAGGTGCGGGTAACGATATCGAACGCGCTACTTCCATCGCTCGCCGAATGGTTTGCGAATGGGGTATGTCTAAACTGGGTCCTTTGGCGTTTGAAAAATCAGGCGGCGAAGTATTCCTGGGGATGCAGTACGGTCACCAAGGCCACAAAGAATACTCTGAAGCGAAAGCCGAAGAGATCGATGCGGAAGTTTCTAAAATCATCAATACAGGTTACGCAACTGCGGTTCGTATCCTGACCGAAAACAAGCAAGCTCTTGAGTCTATCACTCAAGCCTTGATTGAATATGAAACTATTGATGGTCATGAAGTTGATATGATGATCAACGGCGCGGCAGTTTCTGAAATTGAAAAATACAGAAACAACCGTCGTGACACAAACCTGGCTCTGGCAGAGGCAAAAGGAATCGGCAAAAAAGATGATTCCTCCGGCTCTGACCCAGTGGGAAATACCGGGCCAGTGACAATCTAACGGACTTTTTAAAGCTCCAGGGAAACCTGGAGCTTTTTGTGCTTTAACCCCATTACTTTTTGATTGGGCATCTGGATGTTGCAACAGTTTTTAGACAACCTCATCTTCATCGTTCAGCATTTGCGCGTGCAAGATGCGATCGACATGATCCTGGTATGGATGGTTGTTTATCGCATTCTGGTTTTAATCAAGCGCACAGGAACAATTCAAATGCTCTCAGGGTTGGGAGTTTTGGCAATTGGTTACATCCTGAGTATCTGGCTTGAGCTTTTCACGTTTAACTGGATCCTGGAAAAATTCTTCTCGAATTTATTCGTGATCGTGGTTGTGTTGTTCCAGGCCGAGATTCGTCGTGCCTTGGCGCACATTGGTTCAAATCCCTTCTTCTCTGATGCCTCTACGATTCAGGAAACCCAGGTGATCGAGGAGATCGCTAAAGGTGTTATCCAAACTGCACAAAAGGGCTTTGGTGCTCTTGTGGTGGTGGAGCGCGAGATTGTTATCGACTATCACATCGAATTCGGGACTGAGATGGAATCCAAGGTTTCTTCGGAACTTTTGACTTCGATCTTTCACCCGGAAAGCCCGATGCATGATGGAGCTGTGTTAATCCGCAACGGCAAGATTCACTCTGCCGGTTGCTTTTTGCCTTTAAGCAAAAACCCGGTTCTGGATAAAAACTTAGGAACGCGCCATCGCGCTGCTATTGGTCTGACTGAAGAGACGGACGCCCTGGTGTTCGTGGTCTCTGAAGAGAATAAGTCCATTGGTATCGTTCAAGGGGGGCATTTAAGCCCGAATGTGGAGCTTGGGGATATCCGTAAAGCTCTGTATGAAACTTTCGGCCTTAAGTACAAAGCCTTTTCACAGCAAGGAGATCTGTCATGAGACGTCGCTGGTCGGATGCTGTGACCGAGAATTTCAGTTACAAGATTGTAGCCCTGTTTATATCCCTGATTCTGTGGTTGACCATCCTGGGGCGTCGCGATTTTGTATTGAGCAAAAACGTGGATATCGAACTGACTGTGGCTCAAGGAACACACGTGGTGGCGCAGACTGCAGACCACATCAAGGTAAAGGTTTCAGGGCCACGGGCGGCTTTGAAGAAGTTTATGGAAAGCTCTTTGTCTCAGAATATCAATCTTGATATCTCTCATCGGGGCACAGGGGTCATTTATGTCGATATTCCGCTGAATAAGATCGATGTGCCACTCGGGGTAAAAATCCTGGGAGTTCGTCCGAATCAGATTCAGGCCGAAGTTTTGGAAATAAAGGACAACGTGGATGACAAACAAAAAGGTCAGTAAAGTGGAAAAGAAATCAGCAAAACTTTTTGGAACGGACGGTATCCGTGGGACTGCCAATCAGTACCCAATGACAGCGGATATGGTTGTAAAAATCGGTCAGGCGATCGGTTACATTCTGCAAAAACAAAAATACAATGCACATCCGTCACTTCGTAAAGTGGTTATCGGTAAAGATACGCGTCTTTCCGGTTACATGATCGAACAAGCTTTGGCGAGCGGTCTAAACTCCATGGGTGTGGCTGTGCAATTGGTAGGACCGCTTCCAACTCCGGGTATTGGTTACCTGACTCGTACTATGCGTGCGGTGGCGGGGATCGTGATCTCTGCTTCTCATAATCCATTCCACGATAACGGTATTAAAGTTTTCGGTGCAGATGGTTTTAAAATTTCTGAAGAAATGGAGCGCGAAATCGAGCGCCTGGTTTTGGAAGAAGACCTGAATGCTCTTTTGCCACCAAGTAAAGAAATTGGGCGCACTCGTCGTATTGACGACTCCCAAGGTCGTTACATCGTTTACGTAAAATCCACATTCCCATTGGAATACACTTTGGATGGTATGCGTATCGTTTTGGATACGGCTAATGGTGCCGCTTACAAAGTGGCGCCATCTATTTTTCAGGAGTTGGGTGCAGAAGTTATTCAACTTGGCGATGATCCAAATGGCACAAACATCAACGACAAGGTTGGGGCTTTGTATCCAGCCAAACTTGCTGAGGCCGTGGTGCAATACCGCGCTGATGTGGGTATCAGTTTGGACGGGGATGCGGACCGTGTGATCATGGTTGATGAAAAAGGCCAGATCGTAAACGGCGACCGTATTCTTGCTATCAGTGCTCTGCACATGAAAGAGCGCGGACTTCTAAAGAATAACACTTTGGTTGCGACACAAATGTCGAACTTCGGTCTTGAGAAGGCGATGAACGATGCTGGTATCAAGGTTGTAAAGGTTGGGGTCGGTGACAAATACGTTGTCGAAGAGATGCGTAAAAACGGTTACAACTTAGGTGGTGAGCAATCAGGTCACATCATCTTCCTGGATCACACGACAACTGGTGACGGCTGTGTGGCAGCTTTAAGCGTGCTTGCCGTGATGAAGCAAACTGGTAAGAAAATGAGCGACCTTGCGCGCGTCTTTGATGATATGCCACAAGTGTTGATCAATCTTCGTGTGAAGCGCCGTATGGAGCTTGATGAAATCAAGGGTTACCATGATTTGATCGCGCACATTGAAAAGCAACTTGCTGGCAACGGCCGTGTCTTTGTTCGTTTCTCTGGAACTGAGCCGGTGATCCGCGTTCTGGTCGAGGGTAAAGACAAAACAGAAATCTCTCAATTCGCCGACGAAATCGCGGCCTTCCTGGAAAAAGAGCTAAGCTAATGAAACATAAAATTCGTTTGGGCGTGAATGTAGATCACGTCGCTACACTTCGTCAGGTTCGCGGTGGCACAACAGCTTACCCGAACCTTCTGGATATGGTTAAAAAGTCCGTAAAGGGCGGTGCAGAGCAAATCACGATCCATTTGCGTGAAGACCGCCGTCACATCCAATTGGCCGATTTAAAACTGCTTTCCAAAGAATGCCCGGTGGCATTGAATCTGGAAATGGCTGCGACTTCACAGATGGTGGCTTTTGCGAAAAAATACCGTCCAGACTGGGTGTGCTTTGTTCCGGAAAAACGTGCCGAGCTAACCACAGAAGGTGGTTTGGATGTAAAGAAGGGCTTTAAGAAAATGGCCCCGATGGTTGAAAAACTTCAGCGCATGGGAATTGAAATTTCCATGTTCATCGAACCTTCCATCGAGCAAGTCGAAGCTTCCTATGAAATCGGTGCTGACGCGGTTGAATTTCACACCGGCAAATGGGTTCATTTGACCGGGGCTATGAAAACCAAAGAATGGAATCGCCTGGTGGACGCAGCAGAATGGGCAAACTATCTGGGTTTGAATGTTCATGCGGGTCACGGTTTGGATTTCGCTCACTCTAAAGAAATCAATAAGCTTCCTTATTTGCAGGAAGTGAACATTGGACACTCTTTGGTTTGCTACGCGCTTGAATACGGCATGGAAGAATCCGTGCGTAAGATGCGTAAGATCTTAAAGTAATTCTTTATGTCCACGATCCTAAACTCACAAACTCACATAAAATCCACAGCGGAACTTAAAGTGTTTTGGCAGGACTTCCTGCCACACTTAAGTGATCGCTGTGTTTTGCTTTTAAGTGGGGATGTGGGCGCTGGAAAAACCACTTCAGTGCAGGCTATTGCCGGGATTTTGGGAATGAAGGACGTGCAGTCGCCCTCATTCGCGATTCACCTGCGCTATGAAAATGCCGAAGGTCGCGCAATGGATCATTTGGATCTGTATCGATTGAATGACGACGATGACCTGGAAAGTTCTGGCTTTTGGGACTTGTTTGCTCCTAAACAAGGTCTAGTTGTGATCGAATGGGCTCAACGTTTGGATTACGACTATCTGCCGCTAAACTGGCAGCGGGTTGAAGTCAGCATTACCAAAGGTCCTACGGAATCCGAGCGTATTATCACTTCACGCCTTCTCTAAGGTACTGTCTTACCTTACTTCGTAATGTGTCTCTGTATTTGCTCAAAATCCATGTGCTTTTTTTCCTGATTAAAATCAGAAGCGTAAAATTGAAGTTATCAGGAGGTAAAACTCTATGAAGACAACTTCCCCTGAACAGCAGCCCACAGCGGACAGCGCCGACGGATCGTCACTTAAAAAAGCCAAGAAATTTGCCTGGAAGATTTTCTTACAGGCCGGAGAAATCGGTAAGGGATTTTTATCTTAAGCGGCCTGTAGGCCTTTGGTGAACTCGCTGGAGAGTTTTTCCGCAAGGGTTAATGAAGCTTTGTTGTAAGCGGATTTTTCCGCAAAGCCCATTAGCATTCCCACGATCTTTTCCTCCATCACAATTGGAGTGATGGTGACGTGATCAGGGATGGCCCCCTGGTTCCATTGTTCAAAGAACTTTTCATTCAGTTCATTCAAAGAGATGTAACCATGGAAAGGTTTTTGAGTGGAAGCCACGATATTGAAAATGCTTGGAGTTTTCAATGGAACACGCAAAGACGTATCTTTGATGTCCTGGAAGTTTTCATCCCAAGCAAAAGCAGTCACCTGTGATTCCTGCTCATCCACAGTCAAAATCATGGATTTTTCAAAGTGAGCTTTCATTTCTGAAAGGGCACGTTTGATTTTATCAGGCAGAACAGCACTGTTTTTCTTTTTCAGTTTCTCCAATGAAAAGTTGCTGCTTGCAACCGGATTCATTGTTGGTTTTGCAACACCAGTCGGGCGAGCCACGATCGGCGCGATCGGTTTATTACCGAAGCTGTCTTCGTTTAATTCCGGCAAATCATCCTTTGGCGGAGGCGGTGGGCCTGCCGGGATAGAGCTTTTTTCCTGAATCGGCTCTACGCGAGCCAGACTTGGACGGGACTCCATCACAGTGTGTTCAAAGGTTTGCTGAATTTGTTCTGGCGAAGCGGTTGCAGAATTTAAAATTCCATCAACGGGTGTTTCTTCAGGAATTGCGGCTACGGCAACATCACTGGAGTTTTCATTTGAACCAATGGATTGCAGGCTGACTTTTGGAGTGTCAAACAGACCTTCCAATCCACCCATTTCATCAGAAGAAGATTCCGCACCTTCCTCTGGCATTTCAATTTCCGGATTGGATTCTTCGGAGGAAGAAACGTCACCTAAATCTTCAAATGAAAAGCTGTCGCCGGATTTTTTCGCAGCCGGGGCCTTTAGTGAAACTTCAAATCCTTCCGGCATTTCGGATTCGGATTTTGCAGCCTGAAGGGGAGCTGCCTGAGAAGAACTTGATTGTGATTGCCAGGAATTCCAGCAATTCTCCAAAACATCCTGAGGTGCCAGTACGAATACGGCGCCAGGATTAGAAGGGAAATCCTGTGGCGGTTGCAGACATGCCACTACGAGAATGCCATCCCACTCCGCCACAGGCAGACACTCCGCCGTCCAGGAGTAATGCGTCGCCCACTTAGCTAACATTTCTTTGCGAGGAGGAGTTTCTGTAAAAAATCTTGCCTGAAGCCGAGGAAGTTTATAATGAGCCATCGCCCAAGGAAAATATTCGTCGGGTTGGATGTGGTTTTCCTTCAAAGCGTAGCCCAAAAGGCTCAATGGCGATCCAGCGACCGCATGAGAGTCGGTAAGTCCTTGAAGTTTATGTTTAAAATGCTCAAACCATTCTAAAGTGCTCATTGTCTTGTTTATCGGCTTATAAGGGGGAAAACCTGAGTCTAGGTCTGGGTGGGCTGAATTTTTTGCAGCATTGCTCAGTCCTTAGGCGCTAAAAATATAGAGGTTTTCAATACTTAGCAAATGTGGTAGTCTCCGCCCACTTATGCTTAAGACCAAAGTTCTTCACTATTTCGACCACAATGCGACCACTCCGGTGTGCGCGGAAGTGATCGCAGCTCTTCCCGAGTTTGCGACCGCTGGTGGTAACCCAAGCTCAATCCACTGGGGTGGAAGACAGCCTAAGAACTTAATTCGTGATGCCCGCAAAGCCATTTCTGAAGCTTTGCATATCTCACCGCTGGAAATCGTTTTCACAAGTGGTGGCAGTGAAGCCAACAACACGGTTATCAAAGGTCTTTTTGATTACTACCACACCGCTCAGTTCTTAACTCCGGAGCAACGTCGTCGCACACACTTCATGTGCTCAGCCGTTGAACATCCAAGTATCATGAAAACGATGGCCCATCTTGAAGCCATGGGCGCTCGCGTTTCGTACATTCCGGTAAGCCGTGAAGGTGTGATTGATTTGAAATTCTATCAAGAGCACTTAAGTGAAGAGACCGCATTGGTTTCTGTTATGTTTGCCAATAACGAAACCGGCACATTGTTTCCAATCAAGCAAATGGCCGAGATGGCTCACGCCAAAGGTGCTTTGTTTCACACCGATGCGGTTCAAGGATTTGGTAAAGCTCCTTTGAATTTCAAAGATCTCGACGTGGATTTCGCATCGATCTCGGGACACAAATTTTATTCGATCAAAGGTACGGGCG
Organism: Bdellovibrio sp. HCB274; assembly: GCF_047306075.1. Classification (GTDB taxonomy): domain Bacteria; phylum Bdellovibrionota; class Bdellovibrionia; order Bdellovibrionales; family Bdellovibrionaceae; genus Bdellovibrio. The sequence continues at coordinate 1,943,772 of NZ_CP178623.1, read as the reverse complement.
TGCTTTATATGAAAAAAGGCATGAACGTGAGTCCCTTGATTCACGGCGGTGGTCAGGAACGTCATCGTCGTGGTGGTACTGAAAACACATTGGGTATCGCATGTCTGGGGTTGATGGCGCAAAGAGCTCCGCTGGTTGCTGATAAAGCATTCGAGGTGAGTAAGCTTCGTGATCACATGGAAGCTCGCATCCTGGCTGAAATTCCAGATGTCACGATCACGGCTGTTGAAACTCCGCGCTTGGGTAATACCAGCTCGCTGGTGATCAAAGGAGCTGACGGGGAGACGATGTTGATGTCGTTGGACATCAAGGGTTATGCAGTCAGCACGGGGGCTGCTTGCTCGAGTGGTAATCCAGAACCAAGTCCGGTTCTGCTCGCGATGGGTCTTAGCCGTCAGGAGGCGCAAAACAGTTTGCGTGTGAGCTTGGGGTGGGAAACGACCTTGGCTGAAGTAGATGGATTTGTTGAAGCATTAAAAGCGGTCGTAACACGTTTGCGATCGATCGAACATGAAGAGGGAGAGACTTACCATGTCTAAGGGTAGAGTGCTTGTTGCTATGAGCGGAGGCGTGGACAGTTCAGCCGCGGCTGCGCTGTTAGTGGAACAGGGCTATGAAGTTATCGGGGCCACAATGCAAGTTTGGGATTACTCAACTTGTGATATCGAGGAAGGTAACGGCACATGCTGTTCTTCTATCGATGTGGATGATGCGCGTTCAGTGGCGGATCGTCTGGGTATTCCGTTTTACGTACTGAACTGCGAGGCGAAATTTCGCGCCGCTGTTATTGATCCTTTCTTGAAAGCATATCTTGAAGGACAGACACCACTTCCGTGTGTGAACTGTAACACGTATTTGAAATTCGATCATCTTGTGAAAAAGATGAAAGAGCTTGAGTGTGATTACCTGGCAACAGGTCACTACGCAAAAATCGTAACCGATGAAAACGGCAAGTCTTCAATCCACACGTCGACAGATGACTGGAAAGACCAGACGTATTTCCTGTTCACGATTGATCCAGAGTTGGTTCCAAAATTATTGTTCCCGATCGGTGACATGAAGAAGCCCCAGGTGCGTGAGTACTCTGAGAAAATGGGCCTGGTGACAGCTAAGAAGAAAGACTCCCAAGGCATTTGCTTTGTGGGTGGTATTGGTTATCAAAACTTTATCAAAGGCCAAGTTCCAAAAGCAGTTTTGGATTCTAAAAAAGGTCTGATCAAACGCTTCCCAACAGGGGAAGTGATGGCGAAGCATGAAGGAATTCATAACTACACTTACGGTCAAAGTAAGGGTCTGGGTATGGATCACCACGAAAAACTTTTTGTGATCAAAATTGATTCTGCTGACAACACGGTTTGGGTGGGCGACGAAGAACACTTGTTTGCCCATGAAGTTGATGTTGTGGATCCCCACATGTTGGGTGATTTGCAAGACGGCGAGTTGATGAACGTAAAAATCCGTTATCAACACAAAGGTTCTCCGGCGTTGGTTTTCAAAACTGAAACTGGATTCAAATTAAAATTCCAACAACCTCAGCGCGCAGTGACTCCTGGTCAGGCCGCTGTGTTTTATCGCGAACGCGAACTTGTAGGGGGCGGATGGATCACTCTGTAGAGACACCTCCGCCTGCTCAGATGAATCGCGATGTGAAATATCAGGTTCATACGTTTGGTTGTAAGGTGAACACTTACGATGCGGGTCTGATTCAAAAGAATCTGAATGCGAACGGTTTTGCTCCGGTGATCCGTGGTGAAAAAGACGCGCGCATTCATGTTTTGAATACCTGCGCGGTTACAGCCGAGGCGACGAAAGAAGCGGTTCGCTATATCCGTCGCTTAAAGGTTAAAGATCCGTTCTGCACAATCGTAGTCACTGGTTGTGCGGCTCAAGTGGATACGGGCTCTTTCTCCAGTCTTCCGGGTGCTGATCTGGTTGTGGCAAATTCCCATAAAGGAAATTTGCCAGAGCTTTTGAATAAGCACTTCCGTGGAGAGTTGACCGAGAAAGTATTTAAATCCAACATCTTTAAAAAAGAAGATTTGGAAATGGGCGGTGGTATTGAAAAACACCACACGCGCACGTTCTTAAAAATCCAGGATGGTTGCAACAGCTTCTGCACTTACTGCATTATTCCTTATGCTCGTGGTAAATCGCGCTCTATCTCGATTGCGAACCTGGTTCAGCGTATCAATGATCTTTATGCTGAAGGTTCACGCGAAGTGGTTTTGACCGGTGTTCATATCGGTGACTACGAAGACGTAGTGAACGGTAAGCAAATGGTGATGGAAGACCTGATTGAAAATCTTTTGGTCAGAACCAAAATGCCTCGTTTCCGCCTGTCTTCTTTGGAGCCGGTGGAGGTTTCTGAAAGATTGTTGGATCTTTATTCGGACTCGCGACTTTGTCCTCATTTCCATATGAGTATTCAAAGTGCGAACACCGATGTGCTTCACCATATGAAGCGCAAGTACACACAAGATGATGTTCGTAAATCTTTGCTCGCCATTGAAAAGCGCGTTCCAAATTCCTTCGTGGGCATGGATGTGATCACAGGCTTCCCGACCGAAACGGCCGAGCAATTCGAAGACACTTATAACTGTCTGGCAGAACTTCCATGGACTAAGCTTCATGTATTCCCATACAGTGAGCGCCAGGGGACTCGTGCTGCGGCGATGGATGTATCCGTTTATCCTCACGTTCGTGCCGAGCGGGGTGCAAAGCTTCGCGAGCTGAGCATTGTTCGTTATACTGAGCAGGCAAACCTGCAAATTGGAACTATCAAAAAAGTTCTGGTTTTAAAGAATGCTGCAAAAGGTGGTCAGGGCTTAAGCCATGACTATTGGCCAGTGGATATTGCAGGGGCTGAAAGCTTCCTCGCTCACTGGGCAGGACAAGAGATTGATGTTAAAATCACAGGCTATGATCATTCCAATAAATCTCACATGGAAGGTCATCTGATCGGGGAGGTTTTGTCGTGAACTCCCTGGAAATGCGCTTGGGTTATAAGTTTAAAAACATGGCTTTATTGGCGCGGGCACTGACGCACAAAAGCTATGCAAATGAATTAAAAAATCACACCGAACACAATGAGAAGCTGGAGTTTCTGGGGGATGCGGTTCTGGATTTGGTCGTCGGGGAATTTTTGTATGAAAAATACCCGCAGGACAATGAAGGTGGTCTTTCCAAAAAACGCGCTTCGATTGTGAATGAAGAGGTTTTGTTTGAACTGGCTCGTGATATGGAGCTGAACAAAATCCTTCAACTGGGTAAAGGCGAGGCGCAAACTGGTGGCGCTTTGAAACCCCGCTTACTGGCATCCTCTTTGGAAGCTGTGGTTGGGGCAATTTACCTGGATGGCGGCTTTGCCGCGGCTCAAACGTTCATTCGTAAAGAGTTCTTGCCCCTTTGTGACAAGACCTGTGCGAACGAGGATTTTGAGCGGGATTATAAAACCCGTCTGCAGGAGCTGGTGCAAAAGGCGATGAAAGAAACGCCGAAGTACGAAGTGCTCTCTGAGGAAGGTCCACCCCATGATCGTCAGTTCGTGGTGTGCGTAAAAGTTAAAGAAGAAATCTGGTCCAAGGGGCGCGGACGCAGTAAAAAAAATGCCGAGCAAGACGCGGCCAAAAGCGCTTTAGATGCAAAGTTTAAGGAGACGAATTAGTTATGAGTTACAAGGCAGGATTTTTAGGATTAATCGGGCAGCCTAATGCCGGGAAGAGCACGTTGATGAACTTCCTTGTCGATGAGAAAGTGTCGATCGTATCTGCTAAGCCGCAGACAACACGCCGTCGTATTTTGGGGATGTGGACATCCGACGCGGGTCAGGTTGTGTTTGTGGATGCTCCGGGTTTGATCAAAGCCGATAAGGGTTTGAATGCATTCCTGGCAAAAGAGGCGGAAGAGGTTATCAGAAACTCTGATGCGCTTTTGGCTGTAGTGAGTGTTGATGAATCCAAAGCTGATGATGCGGAAAAAATCATTAATCTGGTTGCCGCTTCAAAAAAGCCGTGGATCGGTGTGGTTACTAAAACCGATATCGAGGAAAAAGCTCACCGTGTTTTGATTTTGAAAAAGATGATCGAGGAAAAAGGCGGTAAAGCCATTTCCGTTTCTGCAAAAACTTATAAAGGCGACCTGGAAGAGCGTGAAGCAATTCTTATGGAATGCCTTGAGATTTTGCCGGTATCACCAGCTCCGCTGTATGACACTGAGATGTTTACGAACGAAAACGTTCGCGACATGGCTTGTGAAATCATCCGTGAAAGATGTTTCGAGAATCTTCATCAGGAAGTTCCGTACCAAATCGCTGTGCGTATCATAAAATTTGATGAGACGGGTTCTTTGCCAAAAATCTACGCTGAGATTTTGGTGGGACGTGAAAGCCAAAAAGCGATCGTGATTGGTAAGGGTGCTACCGTTATCAAGCAAATCGGTATGGAATCCCGTAAAGAAATTGAAAAGTTGATGGATCAGAAGGTTTTCCTGGATTTGAAAGTTCAGGCGAAACCAGAGTGGTTTGATAATAAGCGTATTATGAAGGAGTTGGGTTATGTCACAGAATCAGAGGACTGAGTTTGCTCCTAAGGTGGCGATCATTGGTCGTCCCAACGTTGGTAAATCAACGCTTTTCAATATCATCACTGAAACCCGTAAAGCCGTGGTTAAAAACCAGGCGGGTGTTACTCGCGATATCATGATCGAGCCTGTTGATATCTGGGGTAAGCAATTTGATTTGATCGATACCGGTGGTATCACTGAAGCCGGTGATATTTTCTCCAAACTTATCAAGGAACAGGTTTCTGAATTCCTGCACTCTGTGGATTACATCATTGCGGTGATGGATGGTCGTGCCGGGCTGATTCCTGAAGATCGCGATATTATCCGTGTGGCGAAACAAACGGGTAAACCGTTCCTTTTGGTTATCAATAAAGTTGATAGCTCCCAGGACGAGGAAATGGCGAAAACTGATTTCTATGAATTCGGTGTCGACATTGTCTCCGCAGCTTTTGAACAACGCCGCGGTATCGGTCAGATCCTGGAGTGGGTTGTAGATCAGATCCCTGAGCAAACGTTTACATACGATAAAGGCATGAAGATTGCGATCGTGGGTAAACCGAACGTGGGCAAGAGCTCCATCTGTAATCGTATCCTGGGTGTAAACCGTATGATGGTATCTGATATTGCAGGTACGACGATCGATGCGGTGGATTCTCCATTCGTTTACAATGATAAGAACTATACTTTGGTGGATACAGCGGGTTTGCGTAAATCCCGTCGTCGTGAAGAAGATCTTGAGATCATCTCTGCATTTAAATCCCAGGAGTCTATCCGTCGTGCTGATTTGATCCTTTTGATGATTGACGGTACTCAAGGTCCAACGGATCAGGATGCGCGTATTATGCAATCCATTTTGGAAGACCATAAAGGCGTGATCGTGGTTGCCAATAAATCTGATATCGGTGGCGCGGAAATTCCAGAATACCGTAAAACGTTCCGTGAACAGTGTGAGCGCGTGTTCCACTTTTTTACTGACGTTCATATCGTATTTACAAGTGCTAAATCCGGTCAGGGTATTGATGACTTGTTCGAGATGATCGAAAAGGTTTCTGAACAAATCAACTTCCGTATCCCGACTCGCGAGATGAATGACTTCTTCTTTGAAACAATCCGTAAAACTCCAGCTCCGGTTTGGGGTACTACGAACGTGAAGTTCTACTATGTCACTCAGACATACCAACGTCCTCCGGCATTCATCGCGTTTGCGAATCATCCGGATGGGGTTACGAACTCTTACCGTCGTTTCCTGATTAAGCACATCAAAGAGAAATGGGATCTTCACGGATTGCCAATTCGTATCTTCTGTATGAAATCCCGCCGTGGTGCGAACATCGAGGAATAATGCTTAAACGCGGCTCGTGGAGAACACGTTTTGGATTTTACCTGTTGGCCGTGGGCTCTGCCTGCGGTCTTGGAAATCTTTGGCGTTTTCCCTATGTCGTGGGCGAAAATGGGGGAGGAGCTTTCATCCTCCTCTATGTATTCCTGTCCTTAGCTGTCGGCGCGCCAATGTTGATTGCGGAATTGATGCTGGGTAAGAACACCCGCCGCTCCGTGATCGTGGCCACAGATATGATGGGTCAAAAAACCAGTCGCTCCTTCCGCTGGGTTGGGCGTTTGGCGGTGATCCTCAGCGTGATCGTGTTTTCGTATTATGCGGTGATCAGTGGCTGGGTTCTGCATTTCATGACTCAGTTTTTCGTGTCGCTGTTTTTGGATGCTGAAGGCGCCACCAATAAAACCAATTTGGCAGCTTTGATGTCGAATGGGTGGTTGCAGGTGATGCTTGCCAGTGCGCACATCCTGATCACGGTTGTTGTGGTTTTAAAGGGTGTGCAAGAAGGTCTGGAGAAGTGGATCAGTTATATGATGCCGCTTTTCGCTGTGCTGGTTGCAGTCTTGTTGTTTAAGTCTTTCTCTTTGCCATCGACTCCCGAAGTGATGCGCTTCCTGTTTTATCCTGATTTTTCCAAACTGACGCTGTCCTCTTTGGGGCATGCGATGGGGCACGTTTTCTTTACGCTTTCTGTGGGTTTCGGAACGATGGTGACCTTTGGGTCCTATCTTCGCGAAGAGGATCACGTTCCAACAGCTGGTTTCCGCGTGGCTTTAGTGGATACGGTCATTTCATTATTGGCCGTGGTTATGATTTTCCCGGTGGCATTTCAGGCCTCCAATGTGCCGTTGACTGATCCTGCTTTGATGTTTGAAGTTCTGCCAAGATACCTGTTGGGGATTCCCGGTGGGTCCTTGTTCGGTCTGGTATTCTTTGTCTGCCTGTATTTGGCGGCACTGAATGCAAGTATTGGTCTGTTGGAAGTCGTGGTTTCCAATCTTGTGGATCGTTATAAAAAGGTCGAGCGCACAAAGGCGACTTGGTATTCTGGTGCGGCGGCGCTGTCGCTGGCGATTTTCCCGGCGCTTTCAAGTTCGGTGCTGAATACCGTGCGAATTTCCGGTCACTCGTTGATTGAGTCTTTGGATTCACTCTTAATCAACTGGTTGCTGCCATTGGTGGCTTTGGGGATTCTGTTTACGTTTTACAAAGGGACTTCAGAAAAAGACAAAGAGATCAGCTTTATCGATCGCGATAAGTTCGTTAGCTATTCGATGTATTCACATTGGATTATTATCTTGAAGTGGGTTGCACCCGCAGTGATCCTTGTTGGTTATACACTGCAGGTTATCGCCTGGTTCCAGGAACTCTAGAAGTTCATCCCTAGGATGTCTGTTAGAAGTTCATCCCAAGGATGAAAGTAAAGTCATAAAAGTCACCCGAAAGATTTTTGTCGAGCTTGTAGGTGTTATCCACGATGGTTTTGCTCTCGTCGGAGAAATTCACGTAGTGGTAAGCAGCTTGAAGGCCCAGATAGGCTTTCTTGCGCATCAAAGGAATCTCGACGCCCGCACCGATATCAAAACCCATCGTCGAGTCACGGCTGTAGGAATCAATGCCTGAAATCGTGTAGGTACGATAGAACTGACCGAAACCACCCAGGATGTACGGATTTAAATCCGCCAAACCGCGAGTCACGTTTTGCGTGTTCAGGTAGTATTTTAAGTCAAAGTTGATCGAGGTGATCGATACATTTCCTGTGTAAGTCGGACCCGGATTGCCACCACCGTCGATGGTTCCAAACTTAACCGCATGGTCACCAGTTTGAAAACCCAAAGTCATCGCCAAACTTAAATCAAAGAAATAGCTTAGATATAAACCGAAAGAAGGTGCTGCAGAATACTGATCAGCAAAGTTGCCAGTGAAACCGCGGTAACCGCCGGCAAGACCCACAGTCAGGAAGCGGCCGTTACGGAAGAAGTTCACGTCAGCTTCTTCATCAGAATCTTCATCAAACTCAGAGTAGTCAGAAAAAGGATCAAACGCTTCGTCTGGATCAGATTGTGCGATAAGATAATGTTTTTGATCCAGGCTTTCAGCGTGGGCGTTAGTGGCAGTCAAAGAAAGGCCCGCCACAAGCAATAAAGCAAGAAGGCCAGAATGTAGAATATTTCCGGTGGTTTTCACAGTTCCCCCTAAGTCTATTATCGAGTGAAACTGTCAAAAACTTCAGGGAAAATTAGCAAATTGACCCAATGATTGCACCAGTGTCTCAAACTGAAACAGGTGCCAGGTCCTATTTCCGTATGCGGCGCTTAAAGAGGTTCGGCCAGAGCCTTTTCGATGGCAGAAACGACCTTATCCGAAGAAGGTTTGGTAATCGAAGTCCAGCGCTCAATCACCTGACCTTTGCGATTCACCAGGAACTTTTCAAAATTCCAGCTAACATCCTTAAAAATCAAACCCGGTTTTTGCTCGGTCAGAAACTGATAAACCGGCTGTTTATCCTTACCAGTTACAGGAGCTTTGTCGAAAAACGGAAACGTACACCCATACTCTTTTTTAGCAAAAGTCTGAACCTCGGTGTTGTCGCCTTTTTCCTGCTTAAAATCATTCGAAGGAAATGCCAAAACCACAAATCCACGATCCGCATACTTCTTATAAAGCGCTTCCAGATCCTTCAACTGCGGAGTGAATCCACACTGCGAAGCCGTATTAACAACCAGAATAACTTTCCCACGATAAGTGGAAAAATTAACCTTCTTCCCCGAAATATCATTCGCAGAAAGCTCATAAAAACTCTGCGGCTTCGCCTCAGAACTCACGGCTTCGGAAGACTTTTTCTCTTCAGCAAATCCAACCGAAGAACCTAGCAAACCCAAAACCAATGCAGTACCAAAAATCAAGGAAGCAGAATTTCTAAACATAACCTCTCCAAACTGTGAGATGTTCCATGAACAACAAATCATCCCCTCATCGCGGTTGAAAAACAACTCCAATGGTGCGACGGCGACACAGAGGAAAAATGCCTAAAAACAAAGCAACCGCGTGAAGGGCGGAGAATGGGGAGACCCCGCACTCCGCGACACGCCATCCGTGGCTCACCGTCGCCGGCTTTGCCGGTTCGCGCATCCTGCGCCGACGGAGGTCGCTGCGTGTGGGGTCTCCCCATTCTCCGCCCTTCAAGTGATCTTCTTGGGGAGGCATTTTTCCTCTATGTCGCGGTGCGAATCTTTGACTTGGTGGTGGGATGAATTTCTAATTAATTTGAATATCTTAGCTACTTTTTGGGGTGTTAGATGGAGCTTCGCAGTCCCATAGTTATTGTTTCTGCTTTTGGTCGGGGCCATTGGTTGGCGGCTGCGCTTTCTCGTGAAGGTATTAAGACTACTTTGCTTGATGTTTCATCTAAGCTGGGTGTTTGGCCTTCTGAAGATCTTGAAGGACCATTTGGTTTTTTTAGAAACGAGAGAATCAATGAATCTCAGATGGAGCGTTTGTATTCTGACGATTCTTTTGAGGAGTTGCACAATGGTTTTACGTTGTGGCTTCCGGAAGGTCCTTTTGAGTGTAAGGGGCCTCTAACAAAATTCAAGATTGATAACTCAAAGTTAAGTCCTCATGTTAAAGAAGTTTTGCTTTCTACGGCCAATGAGAAACTGCAACGAGCTGTTAGTCGTAACGTTTCTTCTTTTAGTTTTGATCAGAGTTGGCTTTTGCATTTTGCGCATCAGTTGGCGGGGACTACTTTTAAACCTAATGCTTTGGCGGCGACGGAAGGGGAGGCTTTGCCTCTGTTTTCTTCGTTTTTGGTTCGTCAGGCTACGCGAGATGGGCTGGAAAAATCTTTTCAGTGGTTGCGTGAAAAGGGTGTGGAAGTTATCAAGCCTCAGAAGATTGTCGATGCTTCATTTGGTGCGGGTAAAACTGTTACGGGGCTTGAGATTGCTGGTGAGAATCAGGGTCTATTGAAGCTTGAACAATTGGTTTGGATGCTTTCCAGCGAGGAAACTTATTTCCTGAATGATCGTCTGGGTAAGTATTTCTTTAATGAAGGTCCGCTTGAATCTGAGTGGTGCTGGGTTCGCTATCGTGTTTCCATTCAGCCATGTTCGGAAAGAGATTCGCTTCCACTGCACACGGTGCTTTTGGATGATGTGAATTCGCCGTGGACGCACGAGAATATGATGGTTCTGCAAAGAACATCTTCGGCGGAGCAGTTTGACGTTTGGATGAGAATTCCAACCGTGCAGCGTTTTAATAAAGAATATCTGACGAATCGTAGTTTGCGCATGAAAGAGATTTTGTTGCGTCGTATTTCTTTGGCGCAGCCGGAAGTCTTAAGTTTCCCTCAGGAATATTATTATACTTATGCACAACTGGGGGCTCCGCGCTTCCCGGTGTTTTCAGCAAGGCAAAATTCCCGCCGCGGTCGAGTGTCCCATGGGAATCTGCATTTGGATGGGCCTGAAGTGTGGCCGCACTTTGCGTGGACGGCGATGTTTGCGCGCAGTGAGCTTTCCTTGATGCACATCCAAAACTGGTGGAAAGAAAAACTGTTGAAAGAACAGAAAGAGAAAAGAAAGGAAGCTGGTCTGTGATCGAAAGATACACCCGCCCGGAGATGGGCCTTATTTGGGATGTAGATCAACGCTTCGGTAAAATGATGCAGGTTGAAGTGACAGTGGCGCAGGTACAGGCTCAATTGGGCTTGATTCCGAAAGTGGCGGCAGCAGCCATCACCAAGAACGCGCGCTTCAATGTAAAGCGTATTAATGAAATCGAAAAAGAAACCAAACACGACGTCATCGCGTTTGTGACGAATGTTGCAGAAAACGTCGGTCCGCATGGGAAGTTCGTTCATTTTGGAATGACGTCTTCTGATGTCCTGGATACTGCATTCAGTTTACAGGTACGTGAAGCCGGTCAGGTATTGATGGCTTCACTGATTCGCCTGGAAAAATCTTTGCAGACTCTGGTTGCGAAGCATGCAGAAACTTTGTGCGCAGGCCGCACGCATGGAATGTTTGCAGAGCCGACAACGTTTGGTTTTAAAATGGCCGGATTTTTAACAGAGCTTCGTCGCAACAAAAAGCGTGTGAAAGAAGCTTTGGATAACATGAATATTTGTAAGCTGAGCGGTGCTGTCGGAACGTATTCAAGTCAGTCTCCGAAAGTTGAAGCCATGGTGGCCCGCAAGCTAAAGCTAAAACCTGAACCCATCGCAACGCAGGTGATCCCACGGGATCGTCATGCAGAAATGATGTTGTCGTTGGCGATGGTAGGTACCGGTCTTGAAAGACTTGCTGTCGAGCTTCGTCATTTGCAGCGCAGTGATGTGGGCGAGGTGACTGAAGGCTTTACCAAGGGTCAAAAGGGATCGTCAGCGATGCCTCATAAAAAGAACCCGATCAGTGCCGAAAATATCACCGGACTTTCCCGACTGCTTCGTGGCTATGCGGTTTCCGCTATGGAGAACGTGGCTTTGTGGCATGAGCGTGACATCAGTCACTCCTCTGTGGAGCGCGTGATTTTTCCGGATGCTTTTATTGTCGCTGACTATGCAGTTTACCGCATGAGCGTTTTGCTGGATGGTTTGGAAGTAAATAAAAAGCGCATGCTGGATAATATCGAAAGCTCTCAAGGGCAGCTTTACAGCTCCCACGTTCTTTTGGCGTTGGTGGCTAAAGGAATGCGTCGCGAAGATGCTTATGTTTTGGTTCAGCGTCTTTGTCATGCCCTGGGTTACGGCGAACACCTGAAAGATAAACTGATGACCAGCGATGAAGCGCGCGCTTTGCTAAAGCCAAAAGAGATCGAAGAAATCTTTACCGGCAAAAAGCATAAGAAAGCCATCAAAGACATCGTGAAAAGAGTAAAAGTAAAATGACACGTTGGGATTTTATTAAAGAAGGCGACATCATTGATGTAGTGGCGCCGGGTTATCCGGTACAGCTTCCAGAAGTGGATGGCGCTCGGGATTTTTTATTGAAGTGGAAACTACAGCCACGAATCCCGAAGAATATTATCAAGCCCCATTTTTTACATGCTCATGAAGATGAGATGCGTTTTGCTTTTTTGAAAGCGGCCATTGAATCTAAAGACTCAAACGTCATCTGGTGTTTGCGTGGCGGCTACGGCAGTAATCGCCTGCTTCCGATGCTGGCTAAACTTAAGAAGCCAAAACAACCGAAGCTTTTAATCGGCATCAGTGACATCACTTCCTTGCACACCTTCTTTGCGCAGGAGTGGGGTTGGAGCACCTTGCATGCTCCATTGCTGGATCGCCTGGGACGCGGACAGGTTTCCGCCAAACATGAAAAAGAACTGCACCGTATTTTATTCGGTCCTGATAAAGGCATTGAGTTTAAAAAGCTTAAACCTTTGAATGCTCAAGCACGTAACATAAAAGTTCTAAAATCCAGTATCGTTGGTGGCAACTTGTCCGTGTTGCAAACGACTCTGGGAACTCCCTGGCAGATTCAGGCTAAGAACAGGTTTTTATTCCTGGAGGACGCTGGTGAGCGCGGTTACCGCATTGATAAGATGCTTGAGCATATGCGCCAGACGGGCGTGTTTAAGCAGTGTCACGGATTGATTCTGGGTGATTTCATTGGCGGCAATGAACCCGGAACAAATACCAATAATTTTAAAAAAGTATTTAAACGTTGGTCTGATGATCTTGATATTCCTGTATTTCAGGGATTGGAAGCAGGCCACGATGTTATTCAGAGACCAGTACCTTTAAACACTTCATGCGTTTTGCAGCAGCAAAACGGCAAGGTATTGCTCTCCATTGATTCAGGAGGAAGAGGCTAATGAAATTCTCAGTATTGGAAAAAAATCTGATCGCAAAACTTGAAGAGCGTATTCGTGATACAACTCCGGGCGTGATGGTTCGCGCCTATCAGGGTGGTCGTATTATTTGTGACGTGTCCGTGGGCAATACTTACGCCTATTACGATCTGGCCAGCGTGACCAAAGTGATCTTCACGCAGCAGGCGATGATGTATGCTTTCGAACTTGGTAAGTGGAATTTTGAAACCAAAGTTTCTGAATTCCTGCCTTGGTTTCAATCTCCAGAGACGAAAATTACCGAGCTATTAACTCATAGCTCTGGACTTCCTTGGTGGATGCCGTTCTATCAGGAAATCAACATGAATCAGCCCTTGGAAAAGCGTCGCGAACAACTGCGTGACATCGTCAAAGGTTTGAAACTTGAAAAATCAGAAACCGCAGTTTACTCCGACGTGGGTTTCATTGTTTTGGGTTATATTCTGGAAGTTATTTTTGAAAAGCCATTGCTGGATGTCTGGGTGGATATCAAAAATAAATTCTATGCTGGAACTACTTTAGAGTTTCATCCGAACAATACTTCCACGGTTAAACAGTCTTTGTTCGCTCCCACAGAGGAATGTCCCGTTCGCAAAAAACTGGTGCAGGGCGAAGTGCATGATTTGAACTGCTGGTCTTTTGGTGGCGTTTCCACGCATGCTGGTCTTTTTGGCAGTATCGATGACTTGGGCTGGTACTCTTTGCATTTGCGTTCCCAATTGCTGGGTATCGCCCGCTATAGCATCCGTCAAAAGACGGCGCAGCTTTTTGCCAAACGGGCTCTACCTGAAGGCAAGGGTGACTGGGCAATGGGTTATATGATGCCGACGCCGGGGGCTGCGAGCTGCGGAAGCTATTTCTCACTGGATTCTATTGGTCATACTGGCTTTACAGGAACCTCTATTTGGTATGATCCAAAGCTGGACATGAGTGTGAACATCCTTTCGAATCGAGTTTTGTACGGGTCTGATAATAAGGCCTTTGCCAAATTGCGTTCCGAGATTCACAATTGGATTGTTGAAAATTACAGAAGATCTGGAGTTTAAGGCGGCGGCCGTCGCTTAAGCTAAAGCAGGAGTTATAAATGGATTTAAAACCTGGTAGTCATATTCACTTGATGGGCATTTGCGGAACTGCGATGGCCTCCATGGCGGGTCTTCTAAAAGACCGCGGATTCAAGATCACGGGAAGTGATATGAATCCTTATCCTCCGATGTCGACTCAGCTGGAAAGCCTGGGGATCACGATTCAAAAAGGATACAAGGCTGAAAATCTTCATCCTAAACCTGACTTCGTTATCGTGGGAAATGTGATTTCTGCGAGTAACGAAGAGGCCCAGGAATTGATGAAATTGGGCATTCCCTATACCTCACTACCGAAGGCCATGGGTGAATTCATCATTGAAAATCGCGAGAGCGTTGTGATCTCCGGTACTCACGGAAAAACCACGACGACATCGATGATGTCCTGGGTGGCGGAAAATGCGGGTAAGAAGCCGGGCTTTTTGATCGGCGGTATTCCGAAAAATTTCTCTCAAAGTTTCAAGAATCCTGAGGGAAATCTTTTTGTCATCGAAGGTGACGAATACGACACCGCTTTCTTTGATAAAGTTCCAAAGTTCGTTCACTACAAACCAAAGCATGTCATCCTGACTTCCGTGGAATTTGACCACGCGGATATTTATAAAGACCTGCAGGCGGTTAAAGATTCTTTTGCAAAACTCATGCATTTGATTCCTGCAGAGGGAACTCTGTTGGCGTGCGCGGAAGATGCAAACGTCATGGAACTTCGTAAGCTTTGCAAAGCAAAGAACTCTTTCACATACGGTTTTGCTGCTGATTCGGATTTCAAAGCCAAAGTTCTTTTCCAGAATGAAAAAGGCGTGGGCTTTGAGGTTCATCACAAAGGTGAAATTCTTGGGCCTTACAACATGCAGATCACGGGCGATTACAATATTTTGAATGCGACGGCTGTGGTTGCAATGTCCAAATGCCTGGGCTTTTCTGAAAACAGAATTCAAATTGCGCTGGAGTCTTTTGAAGGCGTCAAACGCCGTCAGGAAATTCTGGGCGAGCCCAATGGTATTTTAGTGATCGAGGATTTTGCCCACCATCCAACGGCGGTGCGTGAAACGGTCAAAGGTATTCAGAAAAAATATCCAGGCAGAAAAGTGTTCTCGGTGTTTGAACCAAGAAGTGCGACGTCACGCCGTAAGGTTTTCCAAAAAGACTATGTGGAAGCGTTTAAAGGTTCACATGAGGTTATGCTGGCAAAAGCTTTTGATCAGTCAAAGATCGATGCCGAGAATCGTTTCTCGTCCCATGAGTTGATTTCCGACTTAAAATCCTCTGGCGTCACTGCTGAGGATTTCGATGGTGCAGATCAAATCGTGGCAGCATTAAAATCCCGCGCCAAACGCGGAGATGTGATTCTGATCATGTCAAATGGCGGATTTGACGGGATCTACACGAAACTTCTTAAAGCTTTGGAATAATAAAAAACCCGGTGAGAGCCGGGTTTTTTTATATGAATTTTACTGTGACGTTCCCGGGAAGATAGTATCCCTTGCGATCACGCAGAACGAAGCTCGGTGAATTTGGATCGGGTTCCAGAAGTGTTCGCAGTCTTTTGATTGAAACGTAAATAATGTTATCATGAACTGAGGGATCGTAAGCGTAGCCCCAAATATTTTCGACGAGATAGTTTTTAGTAAAGCGGGTGCCTTGATTTTGCACGAACAGCTTTAACAAATCGAAAAGGATGTGTTGATTCTTAAAATCCACTTCGCCTTTGGCCCGGGACTTAATTTTAAAAGCCACCTGATCAATGATAAGGTCAGCCTCGGAAGTGACTTGTGTTTCCTGTGCCAGCTGAGCCTTTACTGTGCGCAGACGGTGAGAGATATCCCCATCCATCCCTTTGACCGCGAGAGAGCGATAAATCGTCGCTTCGTGACGCTTGCCTTGTGCTTCGTAAATCGCTGCCATTTGCACCAAAATATAAACGATCAGATAGTGCAAAGAATTCTGTTGAGCTTTTTCGTAGGCTTTCCAAATGGCATCCAGTGCATCATCCGCTCGCTTCTCGTCCAGGAAAACATGGCTTTTTACCACCAGACAGCTGGTGTGAATCTCTTCAAGTTTTAGTTCTTTGGTTAGCAGCAGAGCCTTGTCCAGGTACTTCAATGCTTCAATGGGGTTGGACTTCATTGAAACCATGGCAAGTTCCTGCAAAAGGCGCGCAACGGTTTCCAGATCCTGAGTCGATGTGCATTGCTCAAGTGCCTGCAGGAAATAGTGTTTGGCTTGGGAATCATCTCCCTGAGCCATTTTCCATAGCCCCAGGTTGTGCAGAATTCGACCGTGAATACCGGCGTCCTGATTTGCTTTCTCGTACACTTGAAGTTTTTGGAATTGGTTTTTGAACTGATCCAGCTTGCCAAGTTCGGAGCTTGCTTGAATTAAGAAGCGCACTCCATAAAGCCAGCTGTTAAGATCGCCGATAACCTCGGATTCAGCGCAAATGAGTTCGGAATTATCGCAGGCTTCTTGATAGTGCCCTCTTTGATAATTCAGTTTGGCCAGGTTGATGTTTGAACTCAGTTCGCTCAGCATGCACATCTAAATAGAATTCTGTCGGTATAACGTCAAGATCTTACAGAAAATGAAATGAGAATTTAATCCACTATTGCGCGTAACATAAAGCTGACTCAGTGAGGCAACTGTCTCAAATTGGGTCAGAGTAAATTCAAATTTAATTCCTCAGTCGAGAAAACCGATAGTTCCACCATAGTTTAAATGGAGAAATGATGAAACAGGGTTCATGGTTTTCGGGGATAAAAGGAAAGCTTTTAGTGGCAGCAGCGTGGCCTGCAGTCGGTTTTGCGGTGCTTGGTTTTGTAGCATATATGGGGCTGACGTCTTTAAGTGGAATGTTGAATAAATCCTATGCGGAAATTATTCCGAATGTGGATTCCCTGGGACAGATCGAAGGCGGAAGAGCGCGTATCGGTCAGTACCTTTGGGGTGCACTGGCGAATTTGAATTTTGAAAAACGCCGCGACATTTATATCGATAAATTGGGACAGGCGCTGGTGGAGTATAATGAGGCCGTAAAGAAGTACGAGTCTTCTCCGGATATGCCAGGGGAGCCAGAAATCTATGCTCCAATGAAGGCAAATCACGCAGCTTACGTGGCTAACGTGGAAGATTTTATTAAAACACTGAAAACGCCAACTCCGGAAAATTACGAGAAGGTGCGCGCTGCTGCGGCCGAAGGCTCATACCAGGCCCAATCTGTGGAGATTAAAAAGACCACGGAAAAACTGTCTTCTCTTTATTCCGAGACAGCGATTAAGAGCAATGAATTCCAAAAAGCTGAGACTGAAAAAATCTTTAAGTGGGTTACGGCCATCGGTGTTCTGTGTGGCTTGGGAGTTTTCCTGGGGCTGATGTTTATCGCCTCCCGTTTAAGTCGCAGTGTTTCTGAAGTTGTTCATCAACTTTCGGATTCATGCGGTCAGGTGAATTCCGCAATTGTGCAGTTAACGACAGCAGGGCAAAGTTTGTCCCAATCGTCTACAACGTCTGCGGCTTCCCTAGAGGAAACTGTCGCAGCCCTTGAGGAAATGAGTTCGATGGTTTCCATGAACTCGGACAATGCAAAACAGGCGGCAAGTTTGTCCCAGGCATCTAGAACGGCTGCAGAGGACGGAGAGCAGGAGATGCAAAAATTGGTGCATTCGATGCACGGTATTTCCCAGTCCTCTAAAAAGATTGAAGAGATTATTAATGTTATCGACGATATCGCCTTCCAGACAAATCTACTGGCGCTAAATGCCGCGGTGGAAGCTGCGCGCGCCGGCGAGCAGGGGAAAGGTTTTGCAGTTGTGGCGGAAGCCGTGCGAAGTCTGGCTCAGAGATCTGCAGTGGCTGCAAAAGACATTAATGGTTTGATTAAAGACTCTGTGAATCAGGTCGAGGGTGGATCTAAAATCGCTGATAAAGCCGGCGAAGTGTTAAAGACCATCGTAAACTCCATCAAAAAAGTATCAGACCTGAATAACGAAATCGCAGCAGCAAGCTCGGAGCAAACAACGGGCATTCAGCAGATCAGCAAAGCGATGAATCAGCTGGATCAAAGTGCTCAGGCTAATGCGGCGTCATCAGAAGAGATCGCAGCAACTTCTGAAGAAATGTCTTCTCAGTCGAAACAAATGTTCAACGTCGTTGTCACGTTATCGAATGTAGTGGTCGGTGGTGGAGCAAAAGTGGATGCTTCTGAAGATCAGCCAGCAATGACTGAGAAAAAGAAAGATGCATCCAAGGCAAAACCAGCAGCGGATTTGAATAAAAAAGCAGCAAGCAATGTTGTAAAATTCAAACCCACAGCTAAAACCAGCGTAAAACCCGAGGAATTAAAAGCCTCCGACATGATCCCCTTCGACGACGACACAAGAAAAGTAGGCTCCACCGACGGCTTCTAACCCAAAAGGCGCCTGGCGCCTTCCGGGTCTGCAGTGCGTAAAAATTAGTAAAGCTCGGTCGCAAGACTGGGCTTTTTTTTATTCCCCCGGACCTTTTTCGGAATTGCGAAGCGCGGTCTTTTGAGGGCTCGTTCTATCATTCTTCTTTGTTCTAAATCCACAGATTGGTTGATCCATTTCAACGTAAAGTTGTGTGATTCATTTAAAATTGTATCCGCAAGAATTGGAAAATTGATCCGGCCTCTTCCGAGTTTCAAATTTAATGTGGAGTAGGTGTAGTTCTCTGCGCGGTCACTCAGTCCGGCTTCTACGGGATTGCGGTAAACGTACTTATAGACATTCATCAGGTAATGGTCGCAATCAATCAGTGACGGATGATAACGACTTCCCCAGAGCTGATTAATCGCGCCAGCCTTTTCGTTAATGCAACGACTTGTATTACTCATAAAATAGTTCATTGCCTCATTCAAATTTCCCTGTGGAGTTCTCGCGATTAGATGGAAGTGATTACTCATCAGAACAAACGAAATGATTTCGATCTGATAAGCGTGGGAGATAAAGAAAAGGTAGTCCTCCATGATGGTCCAAACCTCGGACATGGGAATGGGGAAAAATTCCCGATTACGGCAGCGGGCAGTTATTTGAAAAGGGTGTTCTGTTGAGTGTTCGCGTAAAGATCTAGGCATGCTGTTTTTGTTAGCAAAATCTTGTGCGCTCGCGGCTAGAAACAGAATAATGCAAGATAAAAGTGGGCGGACGGGAGACGGATGCGTTGCTTCTGTGGAGGCGGGCGGGAGGGTGGCTGGCGCCTTTTGGGTCTGCGGTGCGTTAGGTGGGTTTTGTGAGTGAAAGATGATAGGGGGCTGGGGTAGGGTTTTCAGCCTATGTCAGCGAATCTTACACCACTTATGAAGCAGTACTGGGACATTAAATCTGTCCATCAAGATAAGATCCTTCTATTCCGCATGGGGGACTTTTTTGAAATGTTCTTTGATGATGCGGTTAAAGCAGCTCCCGTATTAGGGATCGCGCTTACTCAAAGAAATAAAAAATCTCAGGACGAAACTCCGATGTGCGGGATGCCTCATCATTCTGTGGCAGGCCCCATCAATAAACTTTTGGCTCACGGTTTTAAAGTTGCGATCTGTGACCAGCTTGAAGACCCCAAAGCAGCCAAAGGAATTGTTAAGCGTGGTGTGACGCGCGTTCTGACTCCGGGCATGGTCTATGACTCTGACACGTTGGACGGAACCAAGCCTCACTACCTGGTAAGCATTGATCAAACTTCGATCAGCTTCCTGGATTCAACTACAGGTGAGGCGTTCTTCTTTACATCCAAAAACTCCCACGAACTCTTGCGCTTCGTGCAAATTCTGCCGGTGGCAGAGATCGTGATCGCAAAAGAGCATGAAGCGTTGCTTGCAGGTCTGGACAACATCCTGATCAGTCATCATGAAGAAATGATGGATGCGGGAAATGACCTTCTTAAAAATTCAGCTCCTGCGTCAGCTGCAAGACTTCTTAGCTACGTCCTGCAATTGTCAGGCGAGGAAGCATTGAAAACTCTTTCTCCATTTGTGGAAAGAGATCTTGAGCACCGTCTGGAAATTTCCAACACGACGCTAAGACATTTGGAAGTGTTCTCGACATACAAAGGTGAGGGCCTGGGCAGTTTGTTCCATGCTATCAACCGCACACAAACTTCCGCGGGCAGCCGTATGCTGCGCCAATGGTTAAGCTTCCCGCTGCGTGATGTGAAATCCATCGAAAACCGATTGGATTCCGTCGAGTTCTGGCGCAGTCATGTTTTGGAATTAAAACGTGCTCGTCAGATCCTGGGACAAATGGGGGATATTGAACGCCGCCTGGGTAAAATCTCTCAACCACAGTGTAATGGTCGTGATTTGTTGGCTTTGGCTGGCAGTGTTCACGCCGGTGTCAGTGCTTTGGAAGTTTTCGTTCAAGCCAGTGGTTCAACTGCAAACTTTGAAAGCCTGCGTGACCTGGCCTATAAAATTGAAAGAACACTGGTTGAAGATCCACCGTTGGCAACCAAGCAAGGTTACCTGATTCGTCAGGGCGTTTCCTCTGAGCTTGACGAGTTGATTGATCTTTCCACAAATGCGCAGGCACTTGTGGCTAAGATGGAAGCTGAAGAAAAAGAAAAAACAGGTATTTCGAGTCTTAAGATTCGTTATAACAATGTTTTCGGATACTACATCGAAATCACGAACTCCCATAAAGACAAAGCGCCTGCGAACTATCAACGTAAGCAGACTTTGACGAATGCAGAACGCTATTGCACTGACGAATTGGTCGAGCTTGAAAGAAAAGTCCTTTCAGCAAACACCAAGCGTGCCGATCTGGAATTTGAGTTCTTTGATATGCTTCGTAAAGAGATCCTGGCTCAGTGTCCTGCGTTGTTAACTCTTGCACACGAGTGCAGCGAGATGGATGTGATCTCAAGTCTTGCATGGTTAAGTCTTGAAGAAAAATACGCCCGCCCGCAATTTACGGAAAACGGCTCTTTGCATTTAAAAGCCAGCCGTCATCCCGTGGTCGAGCAAACGGTTAAAACTAATTTCGTTGCCAATGACATCGAATTGCACCCGCATTCCTGCTTGTTGCTGACAGGCCCGAATATGGCCGGTAAGTCGACATTGATGCGTCAGGTGGCATTGAATGCTATCATGGCTCAGATGGGCTCCTTCGTTCCAGCTGACGAAGCGAAGCTTCCGGTCTTTGATGCGATCTTCACCCGAATCGGGGCGAGTGATCAGCTGTCAGAAGGTCTATCCACCTTCATGGTTGAAATGACCGAGACTTCCGCGATGCTAAAAAACGCCACTCAGAATTCTTTGGTAATTCTGGATGAAGTCGGTCGCGGAACCAGCACGTTTGATGGAATGTGCCTGGCTCAATCTATCCTGGAACATTTACTGAGTGACGTGAAGGCATTGACGTTCTTTGCAACTCACTACCATGAGCTGACGACTTTGGATCAAAGCTATGGCCAAATTACGAACGCGCACATGACCGTTGCAGAAAGAAATGGCGAAATCCGTTTCCTTCATACTTTGGTGAAAGGTCCAGCTCTGAAATCCTACGGGGTTCAGGTGGCAGAGCTTGCAGGGTTACCTGCAACCGTCACCAAGCGTGCAAAAAGCCTGCTGCGTGAGATCGAATCCAAACGTGTTCAGGCTAGCAGTCAGCTTTCATTACTGGACCATATTGAAGAATCACATGAAGCTTCTGCTGCAAACTCCGTGGAAGTTCCGGTAGTTCCTGAAGGTGTGAAGTCTTTGATGAACGAACTGCAAAAGTATCCACTGTTGCAGTCCAGCCCTCTGGAAGTGATGAGCCAGGTTGCTAAATGGAAGGAAATGGCGGAAAACACCAGCTTGCAATAGCACTGGAATTGGCTGATCATTTTACCTATGGCAGCCAAGACGTTTCTTTCAAGTGAACAACTTGTTCAAGCACAAGAGATCTTAAATCCACCACTAATGACACCTGACGGAGATGTCCGCCAGGTGTTTTGTTTTTCAAGCCAGAATTTTTCCGCGTGGTTAGGCGCCAAGCTTGAAGAAACTCTTAAAGCAAATCCACAGTTCAGAGATACCCATCCCATCATGCTGGGCTCGTGGGCCCGGGGCGAACTGAGCCCAAAATCCGACATCGATATTTTGTTTTGCGGCGACGAAGATAAGGTTCGCGATTTCACCAATCAATTGCAGGAACAGGGATTAAAGATCCGCTACCGTATGCCGGCAAATCCATTGGATTGGACTGAAGGAGTGGAAGCCTTTGACGTGCTGGCACTTTTAAAAGCCAAGCCGTTTACTCCGGAAGGTGCGCGAAAGTTGTTTGAACAACAAAAGCGCATCTGGTCCAAGAAAAATCTTTTCCGCAAAGGTTTGCTAAAAGCCGTTAAGGAAGAGCGCAAGGCTCGTGAGAATCGTTTTGACTCGATCACCAATTACCTTGAGCCCAATCTTAAATACGGGCCCGGTGGATTAAGAGATCTTGAACAGGGTCTGCAAATTTACGAATTATTTGCTGAAAGATTCACGCATCCGGGTCATGCCCTGAATGTTTTAAATTATTACCGCGATTATCTTTTATCCCTGCGCCAAAAACTTCATCTGGAAGGTCACGGCGATATCCTTTCAAGTTCTGCACAGTTTGATTTGGGAAAATGGATGGGTTTTAAATCCCACAAGGATTTCATGCGCAGCCTGCAGCGCGGACTTTCGCGCGTGAATTTTTATTCTGACTGGATTATCGCAGTCGCCGATGCGCCCGAGGAAGTGCTTAAAAAAATTGAGCGCACCGAATTCTATAAGCCCGCTGATCTTTTTGCAGCTTTGGAAAAAAATCCCGGCGTCTTAATGCAGAAAAAAGTACGTGAAGAACTGGATCATCTTTTGCCCGTAAACCATCTTAAAAAACTGGGCAAAATTCGCGGTAAAGAACTGGATGATGTTTTAAATGTAAAAGCCAAAGACGAATATATATTCGGCGTCTTCAGATCACGGCTGATTGATCGTCTGGTGCCCGAGATCACACGACTGGTGGGATACGTTCAGCATGATCAATATCATCGCTACACAGCGGATTCACACATTTTGCAGGCCTGCCGGGAGATCAAAAGAGTTTTCGCCAAACCCAAAGAGCTGGGGCCGCTTGAAGCCATTGCAAAACAACTTAATGCCTATGACTGGCAGGTGTTGACTTGGTCATGCATGTATCACGATTTAGCAAAGGGTCTGGATAGTGGCGATCACGCCGAAGTCGGAACTGATATCGTCGCGCGAGATTTTAAAGCCTTCGGTTTTACTAAAAAACTGACAGACGACGTAAAGTGGATGGTAAAAAATCATCTGGAACTTTCTCAAGCCGCTTTTCGTAAAAATTCAAAAGACCCGCGCGTGTGGCAGGAACTTCATGATAAGGGCGCCCAGAAAAGCGCGCTAAAGCGTCTGGCGATCTTCACAGCGGTGGATATTCGCGCCACGAACCCGGAAGCCTGGAATGAATGGAAGGCTCGCTTGCTGGCAGAGCTGGTAGTAAATCTTGAAAGTAAAAAAGCCCAGGATTATTTCACTTTCAGAACTTTAAAGGCAGAAAAACACCTGCACATGCCGGAAGAGATTTATGAAGAGCTTGGCCCGGTTTTAGTTGAAAGTCTTTCGATGAAGGATTTGGTGGAGGATTTGAAAAAAGCGGAGGACGCCGCCGAATCCCTGCCTCCAAAAATCATGCAAACCAAGCAGGGCGAGGTTTGGATTCGCCTGCATCAAAAAAGAGATCGCAAGGGGATTTTGGCAGACTATGTCGGTCAATTTTATTCTCTCGGTTTAGGTGTTCGCCATGCCTCCATTCACACTCTTCAGAAAGTGGGGGTCTATGACTGGTTTCAGATCACCACACAAAAGAATCTGAAAACTCTTGAACAACTTTTAAAAAGTTCTCAACCGAAAGCGAAAGAAATTCCCGCAGTCAAATTCGATAGCATTCAGCTGATGAGTGCTCACGATAAAGAATGGGTGATCAGTTTCCGTGGTCCCGATCAGGCGGGATTGTTAGCGGCCGCTGCCAAAGCTTTAAGCGAACTTAATATGAGTGTAAAATCCGCGCGCGTGCACACGTGGGGCCGACAAGTGGATGATATTTTCATCTTAAAAGCTCAAGGGGAATCCCAGGAGCTTGTGCGCGCCTTGCAGGAGAAATTCAATCTCCCGCAGGAGTAACTAAGATTTCGCGGGCTTGGCGTTACGACCCAACCAGAACGCTAAAATCGCGATCAGGGTGCCAGCGCTTAACACCAGGCAAACGCCCTGCCATTGGCCCGCGTTCCACGCATAAGATCCCAGTAAAGAACCCAGCGCTCCACCCATGAAATAAGAAAACATGTAAACCGTGTTTAAACGGCTGCGCGCATCTGCACGCAGTGCGAACACCCGAGTTTGATTTCCGATGTGAGCCGCTTGAATTCCAAAATCCAAAATAAAAATACCAATGATCAAACCAATGATACTTGCACCAGAGCCCCATAAAATCAGAACTGATAACGCCAGTACACCCAGTCCAATTGCAACACCAGTGCGTGCGCCTTTTTTATCAGCGACCCGGCCAACTACCGGGGCTGCCATGGCACCTGCTGCTCCTAAAAGTCCAAACAGTCCCACTTCTTTTGCACCCATTCCAAAATGGGGTGAAGATAACAAGAAAATCAATGTAGCCCAGATAGAACTAAAAACTCCGAAAATCATGGCGCCCACAACTGCGGATTCGCGCAAGATCGGCTCTTCTTTTACCAACTGGCCGATGGATTTAATCAACCCCACGTAAGAACCACTGTAGGTAACTTCACTTGCTGGCAAGGTAAAATACAAGCAGGCTGCGAGCACCATCATCAAGGCTGCGGCAAAATAAAAAACAACTCTCCAGCCGAAAAGATCGCCGATGAATCCCGCCAACGTGCGCGAGCACAGAATGCCGATCAAAAGTCCGCTCATGATGATGCCTATAACTTTACCACGGTTTTCATTGCTCGCCAGGTGGGCGGCAAAAGGAATGATCAACTGCGGAACCATGGTGAATAGACCGATCAACAAACTTGCTACGACCATCACCCAAAGGCTCTGCGCCGTCGCTGCGACCAGCAAAGCCGCTGTAACTGCTGCTGAAGTCAGAACGATCAGCTTACGGCGTTCAAACATGTCTCCCATCGGAACCAGGAATAACATTCCCAATGCATAACCGACTTGGGTCAGTGTCGGGATGATGCCGACATCTTTAACGCTGACACCGAAGTCGCGTTGAAGTTCAGCCAATAAAGGTTGGTTGTAGTAAAGGTTTGCGACACTTAAACCGGTGGCGATCGCCATGATCCAAACTGTGGTAGCGGAAAGTTTTTGCGTATTTTCAGTGTGAGAGTCAGTCATAAGATGCGTGCTCGTGGAAGTGAAAAGTAAAACACCCACTTTTTGAGTGGGTGTCTGAAGTAACTAGTTTGATTTTTTCTTAGGAGCGCCGGTAATCCCGGTGTGATTGCGCCAGTTGTATGTTGGGTCTGTTTTGGTTCTGTTGTGCCAAGCTTCCCATTTCTTTTTAGGGAGCTTGTGGGACACGTTTCCTTTTTCGTCGAAGATATCTGGATCTTTGCCAGTTAGAAATTCAAGTACGGATTTCATGATTCCCATGTGAGCTGCTCCTTAAAATAATACAGGAGCCAGTATAATGCAGGATAACCTATGGGGGAATAGGAAATCCTGCAGCTTAATGCGTTGTATTATGAGCGTGGATTTGCGCAAACGTCGATGATGTCCAGACCACGGTCTTCAGAAACTTTACCTGCACCTTTAAAGTGGTTGAAGCACTGTTGAGCAGCAACACGGTAAGCGTCTTCATAGCTTTGCGCCTGCTTTTTAATCTCAAGTGATTGTCCTGAAAGCTTGTATTTGAAAGTGTATTCCTTTTGAACCGCATCTTTAGAGATCCAGGCAAAAGAGCTGCAAGAGTAAGCCAGTACGAAGATAGTTAAAAGTGCTTTCATAAATCCCCCTTGAGATTTGTTATTGTCTTGTTACTGATAGGTAAAGCACGGGGTGTGCCAAGGAATTGCGCATGGGGCCTAAAATTACCTTGGTAAGTAGCTGAAATTCCTGATCTAATTGGTCTCAATTTGAAGCACTTTGGAGCCCTGTTCAGTAGTGAGACGGGTGACGTGAATAGTGCAACCCATGTTAACGGATTAGACAGGGAGTTTTAGGCTTATGAAAAGCTATCTAGTGCAGTTTATTGCATCTCTATTGGTGGTGTTGGGCGGTTTTGCCTCTCACGCGCAGACCATCATTATCACCGACATTGATGATACAGTTCGTCCTCAGTACGTGCAGGATCTTATGGATTCCGCGAAGTATGCTTTTGATAAAGACAGTTTGTTTATCGGCATGAGCGAGCTTCTCCATGGGATTGCCAAAGATGCTGATGCCCCGGTGTTTTATGTGACCCGTGCTCCAGAATGGCTGATGGCTAAGACTCACAAAGAATCCCTGAAAAGAGGCCGCTTCCCTGCGGGAGTCTATTTCCCCCGCACCGTGCACTCCAAGGATGATCACAAATACAAAGTTATCGAGGAGATTATTGATCGCACCAAGCCCGCAGACGTCATCATGCTGGGGGATAACGGCGAGGCTGATCCCAAGGTCTATAACACCATGACGATGATGTACCCGGGGATTCGCTTCCATCAGTACATCCGTGACGTCTATAACACCCCTAAGTTCGGTGGTGAGGGAACTTCGCTTTACCTAGGACAACAGTTCTTTGTGACCCCGGTAGAGGTCGCTTTGGATCTGCAAAGACGCGGATTTTTAAAAAATTCTTCAGTTCGGTCTTTAGTTGATTACTTGGTACCACGAATTGTGGCAGAAAAGGGGAAACCTAAGCGTGGCGTGATGGCCTTCCCGTATTTTGTGGAATGCCGGGATTTTCTCTGGTTCTGGGATCAGGAGATTTCTGTTTACCCTTCGCTCTTGGATCTTAAAGCGAAGATAGAAAAACGCTGCAATTAATAATGATTTTAAAGTACCAGTTACCGCAAGTTTATCAAAACCTCCTGCCGCGTGAAATTCTGCAATTCGAACCGCGGGAGACGAAGGCCACTTGCGATACCTGTGCTATGTCCAGACCTCGCGAAAAAGGAAAAATCCATTATCGCGAGGATTTGAAGTGCTGCACCTTTCATCCTTTCATTCCAAATTTCATGGTGGGTGCTCTTTTCAGTGACCCTAACGCCACCGAGGCTCATCGTATCTTCCGCGCGAAGATGGCGAAACGTGAATACGCTTTACCAATCGGTATGGTGGCTCCCGTTAAATTTCAAGTGGCCTTTAATAGCCGCGAAGAAGGCGACTTCGGTCAGCGCGAAGACTGGCTTTGCCCGTACTACAATAAAGAAAAACAAAACTGCAACGTGTGGAGAAATCGCGGCGTGGTTTGTACGACGTTTTTTTGTAAAAGTTCTTACGGCGAGCGCGGCATTGAGTTCTGGGATCACCTGAATAACTACCTTTGGTATGTCGAGCTGGCTTTGTTGGAAGAGGCTTTGGTGATGCTGGATTTCTCTCCACGTCAAACCATGCAGCTGTTGGATTACCACAATCGCACCGATGGAACTGCTGCCGAGAAAAAGTCCTGGAGCATGGATGAGAAGAAGCACAAAGAGCTTTGGAATGGTTACCACGAGGATCAGGAAGGTTTTTACAAAAAATGCTTTGAGATCGTGTCAAACTTGGATAAAAAAGCCTTCCACGAAATGATCGGCGAGCAAGGGCAATCTTTAGAGGAAACCCTGTTCGAAATTCTGCCAACGTTGAAAGTGATTTAAGATGTCTACAATCCAGGAACGCCAACAAAAAATCATCTCCGACTTTTCCGCATTCACTGATTGGGAAGACCGCTATAAGAAAATCATCGAAATGGGTAAGTCCTTACCCGCTATGTCTGATGATTTGAAAACGGAACAAAACATCGTTAAGGGCTGTCAGTCTCAAGTGTGGCTTCATGCCTCTGTCACAGAAGAAGGTAAGATGATGTTGGTGGGCGATAGCGACGCATTGATCGTTAAAGGCCTTGTGGCGCTGTTGCTAAAGGTCTACTCAGGTGCAACACCCAATGAAGTTCTGATGACGCCACCGGAGTTTTTAAGAGCTCTAGGTTTTGAGGGAAATCTTTCCCCGAGTCGCGCGAATGGTCTGCACTCAATGTTAAAACAAATCAAACTCTACGCGACAGCCTTCGACTACATGTTGAAGATGAAAAAGTAAGGTACGGACACACTTTCTCCGTGAAATTCTATTTCATTTTACAGGCTTCAACATCCGCCGCACTCACTGAAACACCTTTAACTGATTTTCCTGCCATCAAGGGGTCCACGCAGTCTTTCCATAATTTTTTAGGTGCATTGCGATCACCGCCGACAAAGCCCGCCGTTTCGCATGCGGTTTTGACCTTCTGACAGGGGCCGGTTTTTCCGCCGTGACCTTGGCCTGCGCCGTATCCTCCGGGGGTGGCAAATGAGATTGATGAGATAAAAAAGAGAAGTGTCGAGATTAGTAGTTTCATATTTTCCCTAATAAAAAAGGCAACCCATATGGATTGCCTTTTTTTGAAATGGACAAGTAAGTCTTTAGCTCTGCCGCGACCTTTTAACCGCGACCTTTTAAACAGTGGCGTGCACTCGGTGAGTGTCGTCCATGTCATCAAGATAGTTTAAGAACTCTTCCACGTCTTTTCTTTGAGCGTCGTTAAGTTCCGTGATGTTTTTCGCTTTGTATGACAACTCGGATTTCGTGATTTTCCAACCACGTTTAATCAAGGCATCACGAACAGAATCCAAATCAGTTGCGCCAGTGTAGAACTCGTAAGAGCCTTCGTCTTCACCAGGGCCAACTTCGTTGGCACCAGCCTCGATAGCTTCTTCGTCTGGATCGAAAGTTCCGGCTTTAACACCTTCCAAAAGACCGACGTGCTCAAACATCCAGGCAACGGAACCAGTCTCGCCCATATTGCCTTCATGAGATTTGAAAGCGTGGCGCATGTCTGGAGCTGTTCTGTGTTTGTTATCTGTTTGGCATTCAACGATTACGCCAACGCCGTGAGGGCCGTAGCCTTCATACATCAACTCTTCGATCACTTTACCGTCATCAAGAAGGCCTGCGCCTTTTTTGATCGCACGATCGATAGTATCGTTCGGGCAGGATACTTTTTTAGCAGCATCAATTGCCAGACGAAGACGGGCATTCGCTGCCGGATCAGGGCCTCCAACTTTTGCGGCGACTTGAATCTCGCGCGCGAGTTTTGTGAATATTTGACCCTTTTGTTGGGCTTTCTCTACTTTACCTGCGGTTTTCCATGATTTTCCCATGAGAGGAATTTCACCAGATCACGAAGTATTTGGCAAGTTGGGGAGCTGCATGTAAAACGCTTCGTATGTTGACCTTTGATATCGCCGATGTTTGGACCAAAATTAATCAGATTGAGCAGTCTTGTGAGGAGGCCTTTCAGTTAAAGACCCCTTATTTGGCTCCCAAAGATCCTAACCGCGATATTGACTTGCTGCATCCAAAATACCACCCCCCTAAAAAAGGATTCTCAACCATAGAGGGTCAGGCGCGCATGCTTCATGACCTTGCGAGCATCGAACTTCAGGCCATGGAGCTAGGAGTTCGCACTCTTTCGGAATTTCCCGATGCTCCCCAGGGATTCAAAGAGGAATTGGTCGCCGTGACTGTTTCTGAAGCCCAGCATTTGCGCATGTGCCTGGAGGCCATCGAGTCTTTGGGATTTAAGTGGGGAGACTGGCCCGTGCACGCAGCGCTTTGGTATGCGGTTGCACCTGAAGACACTCTTTTGGATCGTATTTTGATTGTTCACCGCTATCTGGAAGGCAGCGGCCTGGATGCCGGTGATACACTGATTCGACGACTGGAAGGAACTTCCGGTAAAGAGACGATTCAAAAGATCGTAAAACAAATTAACTTTGAAGAAATCGGTCACGTCGATTTTGGTTCCCGCTGGTATCGTGAAATCTGCAGGCAGGATAAAATTGATCACACCGTGGATTTTCCTAAACGCATGGATGATCTTCGTCATCGTCTGCCAAAGCGTGTGGAGCCGATCAACCGCATTCTGCGCGGAAAGGCGGGTTTCACAGATGAAGAAATTCAATACTATGAGAATCTGCGCCTGGATTTCATAAACCCGTTGGCGGCTTCCACGCAGCGATAGTGTGAATTGTCGGGCTCAAGCCAAACAATGTGTAAATTGAAACAATGACATTCCTGAATGGTGCGCTAGCATAGGCTCATGAGGAAAATTTATTTGTGGGGAATTCCGGTAGTTCTTATTTTTTTCTTCCTTCAATTGGTCCAGGCCGCTCCAGTCTGTGAGCGACACTATGTCGTGGGCTTTATGAGTACGCCTCCGGTGTACTTTTATAAATCTGGAAAAAAGCTGGGCGTTGGTTATGAGCTTTCGATGGAGGCGGTAAAAAGACTTGGATGTCGTTATACCGAATTTGTAGGGAGTGTTTCCTCTGTGCTAACTGCATTTTCGCGGAATCAGGTTGATTTCGTGGGGCCGATTTCCAATAGGGTGAGTTTTGACAAGAGTGAATTCGTCGAGTTGTGGCGTTCAAAGCGAAGACTCCTGATTCGTAAAGAAAAAAGCGTTACCGGGATAGCTTCTCCCAGCTTTTACGTTAAAGAATCAAAGTTGGTCTTCGGTGCGTTGATTCGCGGGAACTTTTATTTATCCAAGGAAGAAATTGAATTACTGCAAAATCAAAACCGTTTAAAAAGTTTTATCAACGGTGACGATTTGATGCGGGCCCTGAAAGAAGGAAGGATCGACGCTGTGATTGCGGGTCCTTCTATTTTTAATCACTACCTGGATAAAGTCGTACAAACACAGAACTACGTCCTTCTGGACGACCTTAGTACGGGAGAGATGGTCTGGGGATTTTATCTTTCAAAAAGTCGTATGAACAGCCGCGAGTTGCAGGGTTTGATTTCAGTATTTCGGAACATGAAAAACGACGGCAGTGTGGAGCGCATTCTTCAAAAATATCAGGCCGTGGATGATGAGCTCCGAAAAATATCAATGTTGACCGGCGGACAGCTTTGACATTTAGCAATTTGGGTTTAACATAGGGACTATGTTGAATCTGTTGCTGAGTGTGCTTTTCATTTTATTCACGAGCCAAACGGTTCTTGCGCAAGATTCAATTCTCCAAAGGAATACCTGCGAAAAACGCTACGTGATTTCCTTTCAAGGCGACGCTCCAGGATTTTTCGTAGACAAAAATAACAAGAAAAGCGGAACAGCTTACGAACTTTTGTTAGAGATTATCCGACGCCTTGGGTGTAAATCCACGGAACAGGTGAACTCGTATCTGACCGCGCGCGAGAACATGTCGCGAAATAAAATCGATATATACGCGTTGGGAACTCCTGATGATAAATTTGAAAAATCAGCAGAGTTCGTTGAGATGTATAGAATTCCGCGAACTCTGGTCATCAGTAAAAAGCTGGCGGATAAAAACAGCACCATCGACTCAATTCTAAATAATCCCCAGGTCAATATTGGTAATGTCATCGAGGGGCGCTTGTTTATCAAGGAAACTGAACAGGCGGAGTTGCGCGCGAAACATCGCCTGCGTGAATATCCGGGGCCTGAGTTGGTGTTTAAAGCTTTGCTGGATGGGCGTATTCAGGCGACCTTCAGCTCGCCCGCGTTCACTTATTATTTCCTGACCCGTGAAAATAAAATGAAGAAGTTCATTTCCATTCCCGATCGGGAGGAAGAGGCGATCATTTCCGGGTTTCATTTATCCAGGAAAAGACTGTCAGAGCAGGAAAGAACCAGTATCAAAAAAATCATCAAAGAGATTCGTCAGGATGGCACGCTGGCCAAGATCGCCACAAAGTATGTGAATCCTGAGGATTTGAAATATTATCAGCCGGAAGATCAATAACCGTAAATATCGCGGTTGGAGCAGTTCCAGATATTTTTCATTTGATTGCCGCGGATTTTAAAAGTTTCAGCCAGCAAGAAGCACTCCGGGCGGGAGTTCAGCAGTCGCTGTTTGTTTCCACTCCAGCAGTACCATCTCATATCATCAGCGTTTTCAGGATCAGGGTTGCGATCGGCAAAGTAGTCACAGACATCCGGGGATAACTGCGACGGATTGTTAGTTAAGCAACTCCACTCATCGCCCAGAGAATAAGAAGCATTGGATTCAGCTTTTAATACACAAGACGGCAGTCCTGGCGTCAGCAGTAAGGAGTATTTGTACTGACTTAATATGGAGCGCGCGCTGATATAAAGGCGGGTGCGCAGTAAAGGATCTGCAGTTTTTAAAACCATCTCCAAAAAGTCCATATCTTCCGGCTTCCAATGCGTCTTCATCACGTGCAAGGCAATGGTTCGTTCGTATTCAGCATCAGGCGAGGCAATCTTGGTGAACAGGAAGGTTCGGGTGTCATCGTTGAGTTCTGAATAACAACTCAGTGTCAGCATAAAATAAGGCGAGCGTTTTGCCAGCTCCTGCAAGCGCAGGAATGACATGTTTTGAAAGCCCGGTTCGTCGCGGATGATTCCGCAGATCTGGCGGATCTTGGCATAGTTCAAAGTTTGGTAGTAAGCCTTATCCAAAAGGGTTCTAACCTGAATGTCGCGACTGACAGGATCAATCAAACCAAGACTTGAAGAGACCTGTAAAACTTCATGCTGGATGGTTACCAGATCCGAATTGTTACTGCGAATTTTTGCCAATGATTTTTTAATGATGTCCTTGCTGGAAGCATCAATCTGGCTTGCCATCGAAGCACCGAAAGTCAGTTGGCTTGCCAAGGAATCAAAGTAAGCAGTCACTTTGTTTTCCTGCGCGATTCTTTCGACAGCTTTGCTTTGCACTGTTTTGTCGCTGGAGCGAAGGGCGCAGTATAGGCCGCGTTCCTCCTGGGGGACGGATTTTGCCGGAATGGTTTCGCGAAAGGCCTGGCCCTTGAAGGCGCTGGCAATTTTGGAATTGGCTGAGGAATTCAAGCTATCAAGATGGACGTTGTAGTCTCCGACATTCTTTAAATAGCGGTTCAAAAGAGGAGCGGCATGTTTTCCCAGCGGACCAGTGCTATAAAAGCCGTATAATTTTGCAGTGTCAGGGAAAATAGCTGAAAAACGTTTTTCCAGACTGAATCCCTGTTGTGAATAACGGGAAGCGACAACTTGCTCTGCGAAATCCAAAGGAATTCCGTCATTCAAAAGTACATTCAGGTACTGATCAATTGTGCGGTGATCGCGTTTTTGCGAAGCTAGGGTGTTACAACCCATCAGGAAGACTTCCTTGGGATTGTTTAAAATTCCCGGGCAGGAATTACTGCAACTGGCTTTTTCCATTTCTGCGATATCGATGGTTTGGGACGTGCCTTCACCAAAAAACAATCCTCCGAAGTGACCGGAGATTAAAAGCACATCGCATTTCAGACCGCTCTGACAGGCTTTCTGAAACCAGCGGGGATCTTTGTTGTCAGGAACTAGTTCGACAAAGTTAAAGCCCTGTTTCGTCAAGGCAGAGGCGAACGTCGCGATCTCATCATTGGAGTTAAGGGTCATACTGCAGAAGGTTTTAGCCATAGCGGGGCTTAAGGCACCAAGGCCCAAAGCAAAAGAAATGCTGATGATTTTTAAAAGAAATCGGCTCATTTTAAAGTCCCGCTTACATTCGGATATTCACTATCCTACGGATGCAAGGAGGGTGCTGGAAAATGCTGGAATAGGGTGGATTTGACGGGTTCTTAACTGTCTAAGATGCCCAGGAAAGGCACCTTTTCGCTGTGCTAATCAAGGCTCTCGTCGTCCTCTAAAAAGCGCCATTTTCCCTCGGGCAATTTGCCTAAGCGGATGTTACCGATGCGCACGCGTTTAAGTCCCGTGACTTTCAAGCCCACGGCCTCACACATGCGGCGGATTTGGCGTTTCTTGCCTTCTTTAAGGATGAAGCGCAGTTGATCGTCGTTGATCCATTCAACGATGGCAGGCTTTAGTTCTTTGCCGTCCAGGGACAGACCATGGCGCAGAAGTTTTAATTTATCCTCTGGCAGTTTTCCTTGAACGCGCACGATATATTCTTTTTCAAGTTTTGTTTCTTCATTGATGATCTTTTTGGCGATGCGACCGTCCTGCGTGAATAACAGCAACCCCTGGGAGTCGATATCCAGGCGTCCCGCAACCGCAATGCCTTTTAGGTGTTCAGGCTTCAATCGTTGTTTGGATTCACCAAACTGATTTTCGGGAGTGATCAGGCGAATTGCCGGAATGTACTGAGGCTCGGGTTGAGCGGAAACATAACCGATAGGCTTATTCAAAAGAATCGTCGCCAGACGTTTTTGTTGTTTCAGGGCTTCCGCTTCCAGAGTGATTTTTACTCCGGGATCCACTTTGGTTCCCAGTTGATCGATCTTTTCGCCATTCACCATAACCAGGCCACGGGAGATATAGTCATCCGCTTCACGACGGGAACAGATCCCTCTTTCCGCCATCAGTTTGCTTAGACGTACTTTTTCTTTTTCTTCACTCATGGCTGGATCTCCGTCCAAAGGTCACTGGTTTCGTACAGTCGAATATGGGCGATCTGTGATTCTGGCAAATGCTCTTTCAATTTATCCAGAAAATACAGGGCTATATTCTCGGTCGTGGGAATGGTGGTTTTAAACTCTGCAATCGTAAAGTTCAAGTGCTCATGATCCAAAACGGAAGTGAGCTTTTTTAGAAGATTCTGGTATTCCGCGAGCTTTGTTTCCCACTCATCTTTATGCGAGCGAAAACCCACTTCCAGAGTGTAGTTATGGCCGTGGCCATGCTCAGTATAGCATCTGCCGAAGTTCTTCAGGTTCTCCTCAGGACTCCATTGGGGCTGATGATAAAGATGGGCCGCGGAAAATCCGCTCTTCAAGGTTAAAATCATGAGATCGTGATTCCGCCGTCGATTGGCAAAATGGCTCCCGTCGTCCAGCTGGAATCAGGGCTCCCCAGGAAGTAAATCGCTTTGGCAATTTCTTCGGCGCTGCCAATGCGACCCAAGGGTTGCATCGGATTCATCTGCGCGATAGCTTCTTGTTTTTTCGCTTCATCTAAACTGTTGAACGGGTGGATAGGCGTATCCACGATTCCTGGCGCCACGCAATTAGCGCGGATATTGAAAGGACCACCTTCTAATGCATTGCTTTGCGTGTAGTTGATCATCGCAGCTTTAATTGCAGAATAGGCGGAAGTAGCTGCAGTGGGTTTTAACCCCAGTGATGAAGATACGTTTACGATAGATCCGCCGCCGTGCTTTTTAAAATAAGGAAAGAAAGCGCGGGTCAAGCGCACAGCGCTCATCAGGTTGACGTCGAACTCTTTTTGCCACAATTCATCCGTGCCTTCTTCTGTAGAGTGCACATCGAAGATACCGGCATTGTTTACCAGGACTTCAACTTTATGAATTGTTGTGGAAGTGATCTCGCTAATACGTTTGTTTAAAGCGGGGAGGTCCGTCAGATCACAGCTCATCAATGATGCACCTGAGCGACATTTCGCAGCCACCTCTGCCAGGCGATCTTTGTTGCGTCCCATAAGATAAACGAAGTAGCCATTTTTACCGAAGTGAATGGCT
Organism: Bdellovibrio sp. HCB274; assembly: GCF_047306075.1. Taxonomy (GTDB): domain Bacteria; phylum Bdellovibrionota; class Bdellovibrionia; order Bdellovibrionales; family Bdellovibrionaceae; genus Bdellovibrio. The sequence goes on along the minus strand of NZ_CP178623.1, from coordinate 1,908,330 downwards.
GTGGCAGCTCCGATTCCGCTGGACGCGCCTGTGATTACGACTGCTTTTTTCATGAATTGGACCTCTCGTCTCAAAGTAAGACTTATGCTAGCAAAAGACCTGGCCGATAGGAAGTCATGTCATTGCGCGAAGCTGCTTCTATCGGCATTAAATACTTCATTTTCGGGACTGCGATCCTATTGGCCTTTTACGGGCATTTTTAAAGGGATGGTTTGCAGGTTTTCAGTGGTATAGGTCACGGCCTTGGCAAAGGTTCTGAAGTAATCATTGTACATGTGAAAGAATCCTCCGTCGCCATTCTTATCTCCCCAACTGTTTCTAACTTTCCATTTAACAATTTCGCCAGTAAACGGGCTGCGTTCATACCCGACAACTTGCACGACATGGCCGCCAGAGTCTTTGCTGAAGTCCTTGCGCTGTTTGCGTGTTAAAGGCTTGGCATAGTCAGGGGTGTAAAACGCCCGAATGGACATTATGCCCGTGGCTTTATCGACGTACTCGTGATGGTGTTCATAATGTAAAGAAAATGAGTGTCCCTGATCAATCAGTTCGACAGCTTTTTTTTCAGCGACATTAATGTTGGTTTGAATAGTGGTTTCATCAAGATAGTGAGTCGTTACGTCAGATTCTTTGCGTGATCGGATGATGAACATATTTGTATAGGGGACCTTGAAGAAACCGAAATAGGCCGATGAAAATTGAGTCGGAGTATAGGTCTTTCCGTGCCATTCAAACTGTGTTGGCAATTCTCCAATAAAGCTGTGCAGAAATTCCTCTATTTGTTTCCTGCCCTCCAGAAGAAGAGATTCCTTTTGGTGGGAAGACTCTGCAGCTTTCATTTTAATTTTGGTACGGGCGATGATGTTTTCCAGATACTCGTTCATTCTTTTTGCCGCGGGCTCTTTGTAAAACTCAACCTTCGGAGTCCACGCACTTTCCGGGATCAAGCCGTAATCCAGAATTTCTCTTCTGGAAATTAGGGGAGCGGCTCCCAGCGAGATTTTGGCGGAATTGACTTCGATGGTAAGCATATTCAGACTGCGATTTAGAATCTGTTGTGCGCTTAGATAATGATTGGAAAGTACCAAAATCTCCCCGGTATTGGCGGTGTAGTTTTGCTCCAGGTTCGCCACCCACGAGTATTGGTGACAGGTTCCCAGGTTGCATTGATTTTTGATGGCAGTGGCTTGAGGGATTTCTTTGGTATAGGTCGTGGTGTGGTTGAAGTCAGGTTTTAAAGTACCCCAGGATATTTCAGTAAAAATACCGGAGCACATCAGGCGCGCATTAACGGCATCTATATGTCCAAATGTTAGACACAGGGTTAATACTAGAACCTTGGTAATCTGACTGGAGCCAAAGAGTTTGTTCATGGAAATTAGAAAAAGCAAGGCGGGTGCCAATAAAAAAAGCCGGGATGGGATTCCCGGCTTTCTAACGGATTGGATTTCGAAATAATAACGAGGTCTAAATTAACCGGCTTTGCGCGCTGTGAAGTGGTAGAACTTCTTATCGAAGTCAGCCGCTCGTGCGCCTTCTTTAGTCAGCAAACCTTCTTTGAACCATGTGAAGTGTTCTGCGCAGAAGCTGGCTTTTTCAGCTTTCTTTTTGCAGCCTTCGCCGCAGCATTTAGCAGATTCAAGGGAAATAACATTATTTGGGATTTGCTTTTCGAATTTTTTGTCAGCCATCGTGTGACCTCCAGTTGTAAATCTTAAGCTGGTTAAATGTCTTAAGACATAGATCTTATCGGCGTTGGTCTAACCGACTTGAGTCTACCTGGAGAATTCTTCGAATAACTGGACCATGGTATTACGCGGTCTCAAAGTGAGACCCTCGTATGGCGATAGGTTTTAAATGGAGCTAAATCAGCTGCATGAAGGCAAAGTGATCCACCGGTTTTGAAAACAAATATCCCTGACCGTATTGGGCACCCAAAGTTTCCAGAACCAGGGCTTCGTCCTGATGCTCGATACCTTCGGCGATGATTTCAAAATCCATTTCGCGAGCCAGATAAATAATACCACTGACCACGGCTTTGGATTTCGGATCGCTTAAAACCTTCATCACAAAGGAGCGATCAATTTTCAAATACGTGATCGGCATCTGAGTCAGATACTGCAAGCTGGAAAAACCTGTACCGAAATCATCAATGGAAATGGCATAACCATGCTGGCGACATTTATGAAGGGTTTCCAAAGCCAAAACACCATCCATCATCACGCGCTCTGTGACCTCAAGCTTGATGTTTTTGGCATCCAGGCCCTGCTTTTCACGAAGGTCTTCCAGATTCTCCAGGAAGTCAGAGTGAGTGAACTGACGGCCGGAGATGTTGATGCTCATCATGAATTCATCAGCTTCTTTCTTTTTGCCTTTTTGAATCAGGTGTTCCTGAATAATTTTTAGCTCTTTCAGGGCGGCGCTGATAATCCAGTGACCGATTGGAATCACCATCGAGGAATTTTCAATTACATCGATAAATACATTCGGAGAAATAAGTCCCCGTGTTGGGCTTTTCCAGCGCAGTAAAGCCTCGCAGCCGATAATTTTTCGGCTCTTTAAGGCCACGATCGGCTGAAAGAACAATTCAAATTCTTTGTTTTGAAACGCCTGGAAAATATCATTCTCAAGTTTGATCTTTTGTAAAGCTTCAGCAGCGCCGTCGTCACCAGCAACCATGCTTTCAATTTGCAGATCAGCGACTTTAAGGTTGTTGCCGGTATTGGTAGTTGTACTGCGACGAAGTCTTTTTAGTAAAACCCGCATCAATAGTTGCACAACGGTGTCAGCCATTGAGATGCGTTCTAATAGCTGTTGTTTTGTGACGATGCTAAGCCGGACATCTTCAAGGGCGCGTACAGAGGCGGAGCGATCCTGATTATCAATCAGCGACATTTCGCCAAAAATTTCGCCTTCGCCCAAAATGGATATTGGAATCTCTTCGTGATCCTTGGTGATGAAAATAAGCACGCGGCCTTTTTCAATGATATAGGCGCAGTCGCCTGCATCACCTTCAGTAAAAACGATCTGATCTTTCAAAATATCCACGGATTGAGGCAGCAATGTCATATGGAATTAGTTTAAGGTCGTGGATGCAGTTGCGACAAGTCCAGCTGATTCATTTGGTTGAATTTCCAACCGACAAATTCAGGTTTTATCAACATCGCGAAATCAAAAGCCCCCATGGGGATAATCAAGTGTCGATCCATCAGAAATCTCACGCCTGTGAGACATAATTTTTTCTGTTCACTGCTTTTTTCAGCGTTTCCCAGCTGGTTTAAGATTTTTTCGTACTCGGGGTCTTTGAGTTGAATGTAATTTTCTGCACTGTCAGAACTAAACGTCTCCAGTGCCGCTAAACAGGTCGGGCGATCCAACGACACACCTTTACGAAATACTGCGGGGGGAGCCGTCTGCAGTTGATTGATAAAGACTTTGTTTTCTTTGGTTTCCAAATGCAGGCTCAGTCCCGCATTTTTTAACCACTGTGCCTGCATCCATTCGGTGGCTCTTTTGTGATCTTCACCGCCCAGGGAGGAAAACAACAAAGTATAGGTCTTGGTGGTTTTAATTTTAGGAACTTTCTTTAGGTCAAAATCAAAGCACGGAGCTTTTTCGGGAAACCACGAATCCGGAAGTCCGGCACAGCCCGGGCGGCCCTTGGAGGAAAAAAGCTTTTGCAGTTCCGTGTAGTTAAGTGAATAGGTTAAAGCTTTACGAAGTGCTTCGTCCTTTTGTAAATCGGGACCAAATCCCAAATAGTCGAAGCGAATGACTGGAATCCAGTAAAAGTCATTCCTAGATTTTGATTTTGGAATAAACAAAGTGGGCAGACGGCGCAGTAAATGCAGCTGATTTTTTTCATATAACTGCAAAGCCACAGTGTCTTCTTCAACAAATAGAAATTCCACCAAAGGGCGTTGCGGATGGCCGCCTTGATATTTTGGGTTGGGCTCCAGAACAATCTTCTGTCCTTGAAGCCATTCTTTTATCTTGTAAGGTCCGGAGTAAACTTTGATGTTTTCCTTGGTTGGGGCCAACAAAAAACTTGCCAGGTTGTATTCAAAATCCGGGGCCTTGCCTTGAAATTCAAAACGCAAGGTGGTTGCGTCCGGAGCAATAACTCCCAGGGTATCCGGCTCTTTCAGGCCTTTGTAAATGTCTTCAGCGTTTTTAATTTTAAACAAAAGATCAGCCCGAGGGGCTGCAACTTTTGGATTTAACATTTTTCTGTAAGTTCTTAGAAAGTCGGCGGAAGTCAGCGGGGAGTCATCGCTCCACTGTAAGTTTTTGTTTAACTTGCAAACCAGTGCTTTGGATTTTTCCCGGGAGCAGCTGCCCAATTCCGGAACCAGACCTTTTTGATCGTCATAGGTGTAGATGTTACGAAACAAGTTCGTGAGCAGATAGCTGGAAGCAGAAGTTTTCTGGCGATTGGGATCCATCTGTGTGGGTTCGCCCGACAGATGGAGGCGAAAAACAAAGGGCGCTGACTTTGAATCAGCACCCTGAGTTTGAAGTGAAACTAAAAGTAATAATGCCGGAAGAATACGTTTCATCCGATCATTTTGCGGGGTCCCGCTGCTACTTATCAAGCTCCATTTTAGCGATCGTTTGAAGTTGCATGTTCGTCGTACCTTCGTAGATCTGACCGATTTTTGCATCTCTCCAGAACTTCTCAACTGGATATTCTTTTGTAAATCCGTTGCCGCCGAACAAGTCGATAGCTTTGGATGTGATTTTTTCTGCTGCACGTGAAGAGTAAAGTTTTGCCATGGCTGCTGATTCGATGAAATCAAGACCCGCGTCTTTCAAACGGGAAGCATTGTAAACCATCAAACGAGCTGCTTCCAATTCAGTGCGCATTTCTGCCAACTGGAATTGAACGCCCTGGAAGTGAGCGATTGGTTTGCCGAATTGCTCACGACCTTTAACATAGTTCAAAGCGGCTTCGTAAGCACCTTGAGCGATACCGATCATTTGTGCGCCGATACCGATACGACCTTCATTCAATGTTTCGATCGCGATTTTGTAGCCTTTGCCAACTTCGCCCAGAACGTTTTCTTTTGGCACTTCGCAGTTTTCAAACAGCAATTCGCAAGTTGAAGAAGCGCGGATACCTAGTTTGTCTTCTTTTTTACCAACTTTGAAGCCTTTGAAGGATTTCTCAACGATGAACGCTGTGATGCCTTTGTAGCCTTTAGCCATGTCGATGTTTGCGAAGCAGATGAATACGTCAGCTTCGTTACCGTTTGTGATCCAAAGTTTTGAACCGTTCAAAACCCATTTATCACCTTTATCTTCTGCTTTAAGTTTCAATGCAAATGCATCAGAACCAGAAGAGGATTCAGACAAAGCGTAAGCGCCAACCCATTTGGAAGCCATCGCGCCCAAGTATTTTTCTTTTTGCGCTTCTGTACCCCATTTAAGGAATGCATTTGTAGTTAGAGTATTTTGTACGTCCACAAGAACGGAAACTGAACCGTCCACGCGACCGATTTCTTCAACAGCCAAGCAAGCCATTGTGAAAGTGGAACCCGCACCGCCGTATTTTTCTGGAGTTTCGATCCCCATCAAGCCCATTTCAAAAAGCTTTTTAAGGATGTCTTTATTCATTTCGGCTTTTTCGTCCATGTGTGTCACATGGGGTTTGATTTCAGATTCTGCGAAAGCGCGAACCGCATCGCGGAAAGCCGTTTCGTCTTCAGATAGTACTGTCAAAGCTGGACGTGCGTTTGTTACGTCAGACATGTTTTCTCCTGGTTCGTTAATTAACAAGTCCGAAGACCATAGCGATTTCGCAATTTTTATTCAAGGACTGGGTCGGACAAGAGCTATTCTCTTAACGAGCTGTGTTATGATGATTGCACTTATTATGTGCATTTGACGTCTCACACTAGACAAGGGTCTAGGTTTGCCGTCTAATCTTTGAAGGTAAATATATGGATATTGCAGAAATTGGCGCCAAGATTGGCATTTATTTTATCCCGTTCCTCTTTGCGTTGTGCTTTCACGAGTACGCGCATGGTTGGGTAGCACGCCTTCGTGGTGACAATACCGCAGAGCAAATGGGCCGTCTTTCCATGAACCCTTTGGTGCACATGGATATGATCGGTACCCTTATTTTGCCACTGGTATCTATAGTATTGGCAACACCGATTTTCTTCGGTTGGGCAAAGCCGGTACCGGTGAACACCCGTAACTTGAAAAATCCCCGCGTGGACATGTTTTGGATTGCGCTGGCAGGCCCTCTTTCCAATATTTTATTGGCGATCGTGGGTGCTGTTTTGATTGGCGTGGTTGCGAAGTTTTTCGGCGGCATGGTTTATGCCAAAGGCATGATTGAAATCCTAAAAGCATTTTTGCTGACAAATTTGTTTTTGGCATTTTTCAATATGATCCCGCTTCATCCTTTGGATGGCGGTAAAGTGCTCGCAAGATTTTTGCCAGCACAGATTAACTATAAATTAGAACAAAACGAACACATCACCAGCATGGTGTTGATGGGGTTGGTATTGACAGGTGCACTGCGCATTCTGGCAGTTCCAGTATTTTGGAGTGCACAAAGTTTGCTTACGTTGGCGTTGGGTGGTTTCGGAATTTCCTAATTTTTGAATTAGAAAATTTCGTACATTCAGCACGTTTTGGTAGAGGGGACCATCTTCATGAGTATTACAGTTCAATTGCCCAAGTTTGAAGGACCTTTGGGCTTGTTGCTTTATCTCATCCGTAAGGAAGAGATGGATATTATGGATATCAAAATCCATGAAATCACAAAGCAATACCTTGATTACATCCGTTTGATGAAAGAGCTGGATCTGGAAGTGGCCGGTGAGTTTATCGCCATGGCTTCCACGTTGATCCAAATCAAATCCCGCATGCTTTTGCCACAGTATAATGAAAACGGCGAAATCATCGAACAGGAAGATCCACGTAAAGAATTAGTTCAAAAACTTTTGGAATATCAAAAGTATCAGGAGGCTGCGAAGCTTCTTTATGATCGTCCGTTGGTGGGCCGTGACGTTTGGTTACGTGGCTCCCGTGAAAGACTGGATGAAAAAGAGGACGAAATCATTCTTGAAGACAATGCCTTGTTTTCCCTGATTTCCTCCTACCGTAAAGTTCTGCGTTCAGTGAAAAAGAAAGTCCATCAGGTTGCGGCGAAAGCACAATCAATCTCCAGTCGTATTCTTGAATTCAAGGAACGTCTGATCGTGGGTCAAAGAGTCACAATGATGGATTTGGTTGTTGCGACAGAAGATCGCGCACGCCAGGCCCTGATCACATTCCTGTCTTTGCTTGAGCTTGGTAAAATGGGCTTCGTGGGTCTTTATCAGACAGAAGTTTATTCTGACATCTGGGTTGATACTAAAAAACCAATCGAAACAGACGTTTTGTCACGCGTGGAAGAGTACGACTCTATGGGCGCTGACAGAATTGCCCAGCAAATGATGGATGATGCTAAAAAAGCGGACCCAACTGAAGATCTGGCTGATATCGAAGACGAAGCAGCTCCAGCGGAAGCACCAGCACAAATGAGCTTTGGTGAAACTCCGATGGATTTCACAGCGGGCATGTCTGATCTGAATGCAGAAATCGCAGGTATGGATGCCGAGTTGGATTTCCTGGAAAACGCTGAAGGTGGCGTAGAGCTGGCTTCTGACGAGGAAATCTTGGCTGCTGAATCTGAGCTTCAACTGGAAACAATCGCTGAAACAGAAGTGGAAGCGCCGCTTGAAACAGTGGTTGAAGCGGTTTCTGATTCATTCATCGAATCAGCAATGGAAGAGCAACTTGAGGAACAACTTGAAGTTGTCACTTTTGATCCGGCAGAAGAAGTGGCTGTAGTGGCTGCTGAAATGGTTGCGACATCGGTAGAGGTTGTAACTGAATCTGAACTAGTTTTTGAAGAATTTATTGATACTGATCCTAAGACTGAAGCTGAGGCGTAGATATGTCTAAGAAAAAGAACTCCAAAAAGAATAAAGAAGTTTTAGACACAGAAGTGATGGAAAACGAAGTCGCTGTGGCGGCGGAAGTTGAAACAGAAGAAGTTGCATTTGAAGCGGCCGCTGAAGAGATTGAGGCGTCCGAAGAAATGGAATCTTCTGATGAATTGAATGAACTTGATGGTATCGAATCTGACGCTTCCATCTTCCTTCAGGAAGAGGAAGAATCTGAAGGCTTCCTGCCTGAAGCCACTGATGAAGAGGTTTCTGAAATGGAAGCTTCTGAAGAGGATTCAGACGATGTTTCTGTTGAAGGCACTGAGCTTGATGGCTTTGAGTCTGCAGACATTGAAGAACTTGAATTCGTAGATGAAGAGCGCCTGGAAAGCATCGTGGAAAGTGTTTTGTTCGCTTCCGATCGTCCGGTTTCTTTGGCATCTTTGAAAGTATTGTTCAAGGGTACAAATATCAAAGGCGATAAACTTCGCCGTGCTTTGGATCAGCTGGCTGTTGAATACGCCGGTGGTCGTCGTGGGGTTACTTTGGAAGAAGTTCCAGGTGGCTACCAACTGCGCACTAAAATCGACAACATGGATTTCCTAAAACGCACTTTGAAAGCCCGTCAATTCAAGCTTTCTGGTCCAGCGTTGGAAACTCTTTCTATCGTGGCTTACAAACAGCCGTGTGTGAAATCTGACGTGGATGAAATCCGTGGCGTTGAGTCTGGTCACTTGTTGCGCGCTTTGATGGAAAAAAATCTGGTAAGCTTCGAGGGTAAATCTGATCTTCCGGGTCGTCCTATGCAATACGGCACGACTCGCAAGTTCCTTGAAATCTTCGGACTAAGATCTTTGAAAGAGCTTCCAACACTTTCGCAAATTGATGAATTGTTGCCAGAAGGCATGGACGAACAAATGGCGGAAGAAAAACCGACATTGGCATCCATCACTGATTCTTTGGTGGCGACGGGTGTTGATACTGTCAGCTATTCTTCTGGTGAAGACGAGTTGATGAAGATCTCCTCTCAGCTTGAAGAAATCACGACATCGTCCACGTTCTTTGAGGAAGAAAAAACCCGTCAGGCTGAAAAGCGTGATTTGGAACGCGCGCAGAACATCCGCGAAGCCCTGGCTATGGGTGAACCGGTGGCCACTCGCGATGCGAACTGGTTGAAAAAGTACGATGACGCTTTGGCGGCGGGTACAACTTTGGTGAAAATGAAAGCCGAAGAAAACGCAGCCAGAATGGCAGCATTTAAAAATGCAGGCCAAAATTCCAACGAGGGTGACAGTAAAGAATCCACCGAAGGTGGAATGTCAGATTCAACCACGACAGAGCATACAGAGGCATCTGAAGAGATGTCTGCTGATGCGGAACTAGAAAATGAATTGACTGCAGCCGAAGAAGCTTTCGACAATGATGATGATATCGAGATGGCTTCCGACGATCAAATGTACGCTGATGATGAGGAAGGGGAGTCATCTGAGGAAGATGAACTACCGTTCTACGGAGAGGCGGACGAGATCGATGGCGAAGGTGAAGCCGTTACTTAAGATCCTGGCAAGTGTTTGGATCGTTTATAATATCGCAGCATTGATGGTGATGCCCAATATAGGTTCCTATTTTGGGCGAGTCGCTTCGAAATTTGTTGGGCCCTATGCAAACGTTGTGGGGCTTAATGCCGGATGGAATTTCTTTTCTCCAGACCCGGCTCATCCCATGTATTTAAAAGTGGTTGTGAATTATCCGTCTGCAGAAGATGGATCCTACCGCGAACCTCTGTTCACTTCTTATCCGCTTCCCGATGAAGAAAACAAAGCCGTTTCGCTAACCAAAAAACGCGAATGGGCCGTGATGCGATTCATGGTCATGGATCCCCGTCGTCTGCGCCAGATTTTTGGTCCTTGGTTATGCCGTCAGTATCCCGGTGCTGAAAGCGTGGACATGGAGCACGTGGTGGAGACCTTGCCACTGCTGGATGAAGCGGTTTTGAATAAAGACATCAACTTATTGGATATGTCGCAAGAGCGCCGTTATGCCAAGGCATCTGTTCGTTGTGATGGTTCAGGGGACGAGGAGAGTCTATGAAGCATCTGATATTCCAACTTAAAAAAGCCTGGTCCTTATGGGATGCTTTCTGGTTTGCGCCGCAAAATCTTCTAGGTTTGGCTTTCATGCGCATCGTTCTGTGTTCGACACTGCTTTATATGAGCGCCATGAGATTTTATAATCTGGAATTTTTCACGGATCAAAGCTGGGTTAGCAAAGCCAATGCTTTGTTGATTTTGCCTGAAATCGGGCGCCCGGCATTTTCGTGGAATTTTTGGCCGGACTCAGCCAACGCACCTATGTTGACAGTTCTGGTTGTATTGTTTGCTCTGCTGACTGTGGGGATTGGCGGCCGGCTGTTGATGGCGCTTGCGTGGGTTATTAATATTGGCTTTATCTATCGCAATTACCCGGTGAATTTCGGTGCGGATGTTATCGGATCGCTATTTCTGTTTTACATGATTTTTGCAAACTCCTGCGAACGTCTGAGTGTTTTAAATCTTTTCCGTGAGAAAAGAACTTTTAAATCTTCAGATGCATTATCCAGCATGATGATTCGCATGATGCAGGTTCAGATTATGGCAATTTATGCCTATACAGGTTGGGAAAAATTAAAAGGTGCCAGCTGGTGGGATGGGACCGCTTTATGGAGTGTCCTTGCAAATCCTCAGATGACCACCGTGGATTTTACATTCTTACGTGAAATTCCGTGGGTGATTCCAGTGTTAGGCTATCTGACTATCTTGTTTGAAGTCTATTTTCCACCGATGGTGATCTGGCACAAAAGCCGTCATGTCTGGCTTTTGATGGGGCTTATGATGCACATGGGGATCGGGATTTTCATGGGGCTTATGCCTTTTGCGACGATAATGCTTTCCACGTATTTCTTGTTCCTAAATCCCATCGCTTTAGAGCAAAAAATCGTCTCAAAACTGGACTTCTCCAGAAATTGATTCAGTTTTGGGCGCTCCCTCATTTATCCTTAAGGTACGGGGGAGTTTCTATGAAATCCGATTTATTCAGATTCGCGACCTGTTTCGCGTTCATGTCTTTGCTGGCGTCCTGTGCGCCAGTATCGGAAAACTCTCTGCTTTCCTCTGATGCTTCAAATCCTGATTCACACAGTTTAAATACAGCGCCGCTATCCAATGAACTTCAGTTGGTGGCTGATGTTTATAATCTTGGTTCGGCTGCGACCACCAAATCGATCGAACTAAGTGGTGCCTGCTATACATCCACATATCCCACTCACAAAATCACAGTGTCAGTGAATGGGGGCACGCCTCAGGCGGGGCTGGTGTTTGATATGTCTGGTACGACGGCAACAGGCTACGGGACTTGCCGTAATGGTCGCTATAACATCGTTCTTCAGGGTTCAGCTTTGGGGGCGGGTGCTAATAATATCGTGCTGACTTTGACTGGTTACACAGCCCAAAGCGTTGCTGCCAACAGTGGTAACAGCTACGCTCGCTACTACATTATAAGATCAAATTAAATTCATCGCGCAATTTCTTCGGCGCTTCGAGATTTTTGGAATCAATCAGAATCGTTCCTTTTAATTTCAATTCACGAATATGCGTGGCCCGTCTTTGTGGTGGCAGGGCTGGGCTGGTTAATTCCTGCAGGGTGCTGTTAAATGGTGTTCTTAACAGGTTCTGTTCCTGAATGGTGTTTGTGGCCATTGCCAGCAGGATTTCCATAGCGAGATCTTTCTTATCCGAAGCTTCAGGAACCGAGGCTCCCCATACCAGCAACGCACTTAGATCATCCTGAATGGTCAGATCAGGAGTTGATTCGTTCAGGGGCATTTCGCTGGCGCCTTCGCGTTTTTCACTGGTGATCAATTGATCAAGCGGTAACGTCAGGATCTTTTTTTGGGCCAGCATTGATAACCAGCCCTTATCCTGCCAGATAGTAAAGTGTCTTAGCAGCAAGTCTTCGTCATTTAATAAAAACAACGTGGTCGCTTTTTTATCTTTTAGGAAATCCTCGAAACTTGCATTGTTGGCGGTTCTAAAACCCGTCTTCATCCAGTAAAGCGGATAAAAATAAATAGCCCGGGTGGAGCTGACAGGAGGTAGGAAGTCAGCGGCGATTTTCGCCGTCAAAGGATTTTCCAATGTGGAAGCCAGCAGGTTTTGCTTGTTTAAGGTATTCGCCCAATAGTAGGGAAGCAGCAAAATATCCTGCGCGGGTGATGCAATAACCTTGGCCTGGATGGAATTCCAGTCACGGGTCACGGTCACTTCAAATTTGATACGAAGATTGTTTTCCAACTCTTGCTGAATGCTTTTTGGAAACAAAGATTCATCAGTGATTAGAATGCGCACCTTGGTGGGGCGCAGGATGTAATCCCTGGAAATGCCTTGGGGCAGGTACCCGTGCAGGAAACCCACCCCCATACATACTAAGAATAATAAAATCCAAAGTAAATTAGAACGCCTCATCGAAGGCTACCGAGCCGCTGATACCAGTTTGGTAAGCAGAAACACGTCTTTCAAAGAAGTTTGCAAGCTCTTGCATGTCCTGAAGTTCCATGAAGCCAAACGGATTTTTCACGTTGTAGCGTGGAGCGATGTTCAGGCTTTCAAGGCGCTGATCTGCACAGTACTCAAGATACTGACGCATGTCTTTTGGAGAAAGACCCGCTACGCCCAATTGCAGAACGTCGTTGGCAAATTCCATCTCACACTCAATAGCGTCTTCAAGCATTTGCGTAACCATGTCTTCCATTTGAGAATTGAAAAGATCTGGTTCTTCTTTACGAGCTGTTTTGATGACTTCGATGGCGAATGCCATGTGCATGGATTCGTCACGGAACACCCAGTTTGTGCCAGACGCCAGACCTTGCAACAAACCTTTGGAACGCAAGAAGTACACGTATGCGAACGCTGCATAGAAGAACAAACCTTCAACGCAAGTTGCGAAGCAGATCAAGTTCATCAAGAAACGGCGACGGTCTTCTTTCGTGTTCAGTTGATCCAATTCATTGATAGAATCGATCCATTTGAAACAGAAGTCCGCTTTCTTTTTGATCGAAGGAATATTGTCGATCGCTGCGAAAGCTTCCGCGCGCTCATCTGGATTTGGGATATAAGAATCCAACAAAGTCAGATAGAACTGAACGTGCAATGCTTCTTCGTACAATTGACGGGACAAGTACATGCGACCCTCTGGAGAGTTCACGTGCTTGTACAGGTTCAACACAAGGTTGTTGCCCACGATAGAGTCACCAGTTGCAAAGAATGCCACCAGGCGAGAGATCAAATGTCTCTCCGCCGGAGTCATTTTTGTGTGAAGGTCCACAAGGTCTGTCGAGAAATCAATTTCATCAACAGTCCAAGTGTTCTTGATACCGTTTTTGTACATTTCGTACATAGTTGGGTATTTCATTGGGCGAAGTGTAAGGTTAAAACCTGGATCTAAAATCATAAATATATTCCTTTTAAAGAGGACCCGCCTTCGCTAAAGCTTCGGCGGGCGAGCCCGCCGTAGCCTTGGGCGTAGGAGGGTTACTGGCACGCCTCGCATGCTTCTGGGTTTTCCAAAGAGCAGGCGATGACTTCTGAGTCTGTGTAAGTCTTCTTAGCTTCTGCCACAGTTTCCTGAGCTTCCTGCGTAATTTTCGCTGCTGCATCCATAGTGTTTGCAGTCGCTGCAGTCATACCCATGCCGTTGTTAGAAGACTTCACAGTCGTTTTCGCGATCTTAGTCGCTGGACGAGAGCGCAAGTAATAAGTCGTTTTCACACCTTGTTTCCATGCATACATATACATAGAGGAAACTTTACCAATCGTTGGGCTTTCCATGAACAAGTTCAAAGATTGAGCCTGGTCGATGTAAGCGCCACGAGCTGCAGCCATTTCGATCAGGGACTTCATCGGAACTTCCCAAACCGTGCGGTACAATTCTTTCAATTGTGGTGGGATCGCCGCGATTTCATCAATTGAACCATCGTTCAATTTGATTTCATTGCGAAGATCTTCATTCCAAAGGCCCATCGCTTTAAGATCCTGCACCAGGTACTTATTGATCTGCATGAACTCACCAGAAAGTGTTTCACGTTTGAACAAGTTAGATACTTGCGGCTCGATCGCTTCATAGCAACCTACGATAGACGCGATAGTTGCTGTTGGAGCGATAGCGATCAGCAAGGAGTTACGCAAACCGTGCTGTTTGATTTTCGCTTTCAAGGCAGTGAAACGCTCTGGTTGAGAAGGCGTTACATTCCAAAGGTCATATTGCAACAAGCCTTTAGCTGCTTTTGTTTGTTCATAAGCGCCGTGAGTGCCGTGTTTTTCAGCCAATTCACAAGAAGTAAGAAGAGCATTGTAGTAGATCTCTTCCTGGATTTTTGCTGACAAATCACGAGCTGCTTGAGAGTCAAAAGGCAGCTTCAACAAGAAGAATGCATCTTGAAGACCCATCACGCCCAAACCTACTGGACGCCATTTGTGATTGGAGTCTTTAGCAGTATCGATCGGGTAGAAGTTGATATCAACAACGCGGTCCAGGTACTTCACAGCTGTGCGAACAGATTTCGCCAGTTTTTCGAAGTTGAATTGACCGTTTTCAACGTGACGACCCAAGTTTACAGAACCCAGGTTACAAACTGCAGTTTCAGAGTTTGAAGTGACTTCAAGGATTTCTGTGCACAAGTTAGAAAGATGGATCACATTGCCAGCTTCACCAGTTTGGTTGGCTTTCATGTTTGATGCATCTTTAAATGTCATCCAGCCGTTACCAGTCTGCGCAAGAGTTTTCATCATGCGAGAGTAAAGGTCGCGAGCTTTGATTTGTTTTGTGTATAGTTTCTCAGATTCAGCTTTTTCGAAAGCTGCTTCGAATTCTGGTCCGTAAGTGTCGACAAAATGAGGAACCACGCGTGGGTCAAACAAAGACCACATGCCGTCAGTTTCAACACGTTTCATGAACAAATCTGGAACCCAGTTTGCAAGGTTCAGGTTGTGAGTACGTTTTGCTTCGTCACCTGTGTTGTCGCGAAGTTCAAGGAACTCCTCGATATCAGCATGCCAAGTTTCCAAGTACACGCAAGCAGCCCCTTTACGTTTACCACCTTGATTTACAGCGGAAACGGAAGAGTCCATTGTTTTCAACCAAGGGATGATACCGTTAGAGTGACCATTTGTTCCTTTGATCAAAGAACCACGGGAACGGATACGGGAGTAAGCAACACCAATACCGCCTGCGAATTTGGAAAGCAAAGCGATGTCTGTGTACTTCTTATAGATAGCTTCAAGATCATCAGTTGGAGAATCCAAAAGATAGCAGGAAGACATCTGAGGGCGAAGAGTACCAGAGTTGAACAATGTCGGAGTAGACGCCATGTAATCGTGAGAAGAGATCAAACGATAGAACTCGATAGCCTCTTCAACGGTTTGCGCCAAACCGCAGGCTACACGCATGAAGAAGTATTGAGGAGTTTCAAACACCTGACGTGAAGTAGGGCCTTTTAGAAGGTAGCGGTCATAAACAGTTCTCAAACCGAAGTATTCAAAACGGTCTGTGCGGTAAGGTTCGATCGCCGCGCAAAGAGCTGCTTTGTTAGCTTCTACGAATTTGTATGTTGCTTCAGACAACAAACCGTTGTTGAAACCATAAGAAACTGAATCAGCAAAAGATTGAATCTTTTGAGAGCGAACTTCTTCATCGATATAGATACCCAAAAGACGGGCAGCCAAACGAGAGTACTCAGGCTCTTCACCAATAAGCAAAGAAGCTGTTTGGATACATAGATTGTCCAATTCATTGGTAGTTGCGCCGTCGTAAAGACCGCTGATGGCTTTCGTGGCAACGCGAAGTGGATCGACTTGAGTCAAACCTTGGCAATTACGTGTAACGCGCTCAACGATTTTCGTCACGTCCACTGGTTCAAGAGTTCCGTCTCTCTTTTTGACTCTCATGATGTGAGCTGTTGTTTCCAACATGATGCTATCCCCTCTGCCCAGTTCCATTTGGGCAAAAAAATCCCCCGCCACACTTTGCCCCTCGCAAAGCCCGACGTTGGTCTTATATAATGATGTAGATTGGTGGAGACTGAGTTGCTAATCCTTAGCTGAGTAGAAAAAACGTCCTACTACCTCCCTGTTGTACCCCTATATCTAGGGGTTGGTCCCGGGTGCCTCATCAATAAGGCGGGTATCGATCTCAATTCAACTTTGTAATTCTTTCTTAGAAGTTGCAAGAGTATTTTTTCAAATAACGCCAACTTTTTTCTGACGTTGCCCATCATTTAAGCAGATTTATTCTTAGTATTGACTCATCTGTCCTGCGAAAAAGAGTGGCAAAAATAGCAAATCTTCGAGGGTAAAACCAAGGTCTAGTCCCTGAAAGGCCATTTTGAGGGTTCCAGCCTGAAATTTCCCTGTCGTGATCTTACAAGAACTTAAATTGAGCAGATTTTCAGCACGGAGCTGCGTCCACGTGGCGGGATTTTTTTAGCAAAACCGCTTGAGCAGCCAAGTCAGCGTCGCTCCCAGCTTTAAAAAACTGCGATTGATAAGACCCATGAGCGCGCAAGTGATCGATGATGGCCTGATGTGTGCCCATTTTATTCTTTGTCCAGTCAGGTGCTACCAGTTCATCCCAGCGGGACGAGTAAGCAGCCAGGCGGTGCAAAGCAAAGCGCGGTGAAAGGTGCTGCAGGAACAGCTCCACCCGGCGAGTGTAAGTCTCCTGATCAATCGGGGAGAACTCTCCGCGGTGATAGATTTCTTCCAGAGGAGTATTCTTTAAAACGTGCAGATTATGAAGTTTCACATTGGTAATAGGCAGTGAATTTACGATCTCCGCCGTTTGAATAATGCGTTCATCGGTCTCGCCCGGGCTTCCAAAAATCAAGTGAATGCCCAGATCCACTTTCGTGTTCTGTGCGATCTTATGAATGGCTTCAATTGCAGCTTCCGCTGTATGACCCCGGCGCATGAACTCTAATTCATCATTAAAGAAACTCTGAACACCCATTTCCACAGCCACGAAGGACTTTTCGTTATACTCGTTCCAAAGATCCAAAACCGCCTTGGACAGGCAATCCGGGCGAGTACCCAGGGTGAAACCTTTGACCCAAGGATAAGACAGGGCAATGTCGAAATTGTTTCTAAGGGCTGAAACCTTCGTGAAGGTGTTGGTGTAAGCCTGGAAGTAAATCAGGAAAGCCTTGGCTTTGTATTTTCGGGCAATGTGATCATGGTACTTTTCAATTTGTTCGCGAAGTTCCATGGTCATGGCTTCAGCGTTGGCGGCAGAGCCCCATACATCACAAAACACGCAGGTCTGCATGCCCTTCAGACCCATACGGTTTGGACAATTATCCACCACGGTGACCGGGATCTTATAGACCTTCTCACCAAAGAGATGATTGTAGTGTTCACTGATAGTGTGATAGGGAAGTCCCAACCAGCCTTTTTCCATAGGGCGTTTATGGGTGCTATTTTGCGGGAAGTCAATGACTGAGCATAAACCAATGAAATCATGGCAGGATCTCGGCTTTGAGATCGAAATCACGAAGGATGAAAGCCCTACGCTGCGCTTATTACAATCTCTGGATCCGGCAAAAGCCTTTGGCGAGTCCATGCATCACTCTGGCGGCGCCAGTATTGAAACTACGCATCTTTACGGAAATGTCGCCGCGGAAATCCTGACAAAAATTCAAAAGCCTCACTTCATGGTGGTCGGCCTGGGACTGGGCTATATCGAAATGAATATCGCCCGGGAGGCCATCAAGCGGGGTTGTTCCGTAGGACTCATCACCAGCTATGAAGCCATCCCCGAACTCAGCGAGTTTTTTATCCAATGGCTGCATGATCGCGCCGGAAACTTATCACCGGAAGTTTCCAGTGTTTATGATCAGGCGTTAATGCATGTTCTGAAGGGCACGGAGATCAGTGAAAATCAGATCAAGTCTTTCTTAAAGGATCACTTTCAAACTGTGGCAGACATTCACGGACCTTTGCATGCCGATGTCCAGTTTGTGTCCCGTTATCATGGATTTTTCTATGATGCTTACAGTTCAAAAACCCATCCGCATCTTTGGGAAGAGGATTTTTTGAATCGCCTTTTGCGCGAATCTGCAGAGCCGTATTGTCTGCTTACAACATACGCTGTTAAAGGTACGTTAAAACGGGCATTAAAAAATAACGGATTTAGCATCACAGAACGTGAAGGTTTTTTCACAAAGCGTGGCTCGACTTTGGGAGTAAGAGCGAGTGGTGTTTCTTAAGGTATAAACACAATTTAATTGCCCGATGCTTTAGTTGCAAGTCTACTGAAGTGGTCAATGAAAACACTTCTGCTTTTGATTTCACTGTTTACATCACTATCTACCTTCGCAGAAACCAAGGAAGTCCGCCTGGTGACTTTTCCAATTCCCTTATTGGTTGAAAGCCAGAATCAGGGAGTGTTCCTAAACCTGACTCAGGAAATCGCCCGAAGAGTGCCAGTAAAATTCAAGATAGATATTTTGAAATCCAACAAGGCAAAGCTTGAGTTTTTCAACGGTCTTGCAACCGGTTACTTCCCGGGAATGGATAATTCCACTCCCAAAGATGCTTTGCGAAGTGATCCATTTTATGTGCGCACCAACTACATTTTCTATCGCGGGAAAAACCCGTTTAAAACTCTGAAGGATTTAAGGGGCAAAAAAGTCGGTCTGACTTTTCGCTATCATTATCCACCGGAAATTCAGGGTGATTTAAAAATCAAATTCACCTACGCAGATGACGATGTCACCAACATGCGTCGCCTGAGTGATGGCACGATTGATGCCTTTATTGCCGAGGAGCGTTCGGGGCTGCGTGCTCTGGAATTGAGTCGCGCGAAAGAAATCAGCTATAGCAAGGAAAACCCCGTATCCAGTCAGGACTGCTATTTTGCTTTTAAGAATGATGAACAGGGGAAAGTGCTGTTGAAGGAATTCAATTCTGCACTGGCGAAAATGAAACAGGATGGGACGCTTCAGAAGGTTCTGAAAAATCAGAACCTTCATTTTTGAAGTCTTTTAATTAGTTTGCAAGCGGAACAGGGATCAAATCCACTGCAAAGCGGGCGCCTTCAGTGTATTCGTATTTGATATTACCGGAAAGCTTCACAGAGTTTGAGCTTGGGTTGTAGCTCCAGCCACCGTCAACTTTGTTTGGAATCAACTGACCCTTGCCTTGTGCCAATACATCCGGAGTACCGTAACGTACGCGTACCATCAATTTACCGTTATCCATGCGGGGAATCTGGCTTAGGAAAATTTGTTTTTCCAAAGTCTTAACAGTGATGGAATCACCGATTTTACCCAGGTTCTTGCCGAAATCAGGGGAAACGATATCCATGATGTATTTAGCACGGATTTCTGATGGATTGCCGCTGCCTTCGTTGGCTTTAACGATCATCGCTTCCAGTTTATCCGGACCAAATCCTTCAAGACATTTGCCCGCGATTCTTTTCTTTGCCGGCGTAAAGCATTCTTCATGGTAAGTCGGGTGAACGCGCAGACCCCAGTCTTTGAATTGCTCTGGAGTGTTCTTATTTACCAGGGCACCGTACACAGAAACTTTGTCCTGGCGGCCACCTTTGAAATCAACCAAAGCCTGAGCCATTTGCTCATAAGTGATATTCGATGAAGAATCATCAGCATCGGTCAAAAGAATTACAACCAACTGAGCATCTTCACGGAAGAAACCTTCATTCGCGGCACCGCGACCGGTTTTTTCCAAAGCCGCCATCAAAGGAGAGAAAAACTCCTCCGTTTCAGGACCACCTGCAGTGTAAGGTGCCACACCAATTTTCAGTGTCGCAGCCAAAACAGCGGCTGAGTCTTTTTTCGTTACAAAACGAGCTGGTGTATCTGCACCGGAAGCCGTTTTTGCAAAACGAAGCTCACCAATCTGATAAGCATCACTTTTTTTGTTTTTTGGATCATTCCAGCTTTTATCCCAAGGAGCGATCACCCCAATGTGGTAATCGATCATGCGATTGTTGGTGATACCATTGGTAAAACGGTTCAGATTTTTAATCAGATTCGCCTGAGCCGCTTTCATTGAATCCGAGTTGTCAGTTACAAACAGGATGTCAACGCGTGGGTTGAAATCAAGCTGACTTTGACCGCCGTCTTCAGTGATCCACGTGAATTGTTGCTTGGAAATTTCCGGATAAACCGGGATTGCCGGAGCTTCTGGTTGAACCACGTCAGGGAAAACAGGAAGTTCAACATGTTCTTCAGGAATGGCCTTTTGAGCGATCAAAGTACCGGATTCCTGCGCACATGCTGAAAGAAGCAAAAATGCAGACAAGTAAATGCAAAGAGCTAAAAGTGGTTTCACATTTTTCTCCTAACGTTTTGAGCACATGACTTGGAAACAACGTCATATTTGTCCAGTTCATCAATCCAAGGACGACCATCATCTTTGAATACCAGCTGGTCCGAGTTGGTTTTCTTGAAGTCGTTCTGGGTGAATGTGGACTCATCCAGGTTTTGATCTGTGTGAACACGCTGAATGGCTTCAACTTCAACCAGATTCAATTTCCCGATGACGCGTTTGTTTTCCGCGGTCTCATTGGCAGCCAAAGTCATCAAGCGGGCTTTGATTTTACCAAAAGCCTCTTCGTTGATTTGGTCCAGCTGAGTTTGCAATTTGAATTGCGTGTTGTTTGCTGCCAGTACGTCCATGCCTTTTTGGCTGACTTTAAAGCGCAGCATTTGTTTTTGAAGTTCCAGGTCTTTGTAGTAAAGAACCGGAAGTTTCAACAAGGACTCACCGACGTCAGTGGCTTGCAATGGAAACTTGTCAGCTTTTTTAAGCACGTTCAGGAAAGATTCATTGAAACCTTCCTTAGACAAAGTCTGAACAGCCGCAATACGCGTGCGCTGTTTTTCTTTAAAAGCCTGCGTAGTTTTAAATACAGACTTGTAATCGCAGATTTTAAGCTCAGCCAAAGACTGAAGCAGGTAAGCTTCAGAGTTCACCACTTCGGCAAACTGCGGGCTGATTAAAGTTTTGGACTGAGCCAAAGCTTTTTCAGAGTTGTTCTGACGGAAGAAGGCCCAGCCTTTTTCCTCTACAACCTGAAACCAGTAGTCAGATCCACGGGGAATTTCGTTGTAAAGAGCCACTGCCTGATTGTATTTGCCCTGGGCAAACAGCTCGCGGGCTTTTTCGATTTTCCGTTTCATCTTGCTGTCAGCTTTAGAAACAATCACGTCATTTTCTAGTTTTTTAAAGTCCAGCAACTGCAGGGTCGTTTTGCCGGATTTCTCTGACAAAGAAGCTTGAAGCGACTTGCCCCAGTCTTCCACCGAGAAACGCTCAGCAGCCAAAGCGTTGTGACCAACACTTAAAGCCGTGACCATTAATAGTTGAGAGACAAAAGACTTTCTGGAAATCATAACATCCATCCAAAGCCAAGGTTGCCGGTTACTACATTCAGATTACGCTCACCAGTCACAGGTTGATCGTTGTAGTTCATGTAACGGATTTCAGCTCTTGCTGTCAGATTTTTCGTGATCCATGCGCCAATACCCAAGCCCGCTGTATAAACAGCAGTGGAGCCGCTGGACAAAGTGATTTGACCGCCGCCACCCAGCAAGTACATATCGAACTGAGTTACACCGATATCCATGAAAGAAGTCTTACCATAGATTGGATACCAGTTCAGAACAGCCATTACCGCATTTTCCGGGTAGTCGATGTCCACCGCATAAGCGCGGCCACCGGCTGCGTAGTTTGCCTTAGCCTGTTCAAAAATACGTTTACCTTCCGGAGACAGGGAGTTTCCGAAGTCATAGTATCTTGCACCGATAGACCAGCGTGGAGTGAAATGGAAATCCAGCGCCGCACCCAATGCCTGAGTTTGAGTGTAAGCATCACCACCGAAATTCATTCCGTAGTTTACGCCCACTTCCAGACGGTTGCGTCTGTCAACGATGCGATCCTGAACGATACGGGAACGGCTTTCAGACTTGATGTTCTGAGCCATGTTCATCAGCTTTTCGTTACCGCCCAAAGAATCGATATCAGCAGTGATATCAGAGTTATCAACCGGAGCCTGGGCTTGTCTTGCGACTGGAGCCGCTTTTCTTGGAGCTTTTTTAGCAGGAGCCGCGAAAGCAGCCTGAGAGCTCAGTGCGAGGAACAAGAATGTTACTGAAAGAAGTTTAAAGTTTTTCATAACTATTTTGCCTCCGCAGTTTTAGCAGTGGTTTTGGCTGGAGCTGCACAAAGACCTTTGTCTTTCGCCGCTTTCAAAGTTTTCAAAGAATACTCAGTTACGTTGGAAACCTGACCGTTAGCAGTACCTACCGCAGTCATAGGGATTGCGCCCTTCAAAGTTTTTGCAGTAGCATCGCAAGGAACTTCCCAAGTCAAAGTACAGTCTTGTTTGTTGCTGCCAGCTGCAGAAGCCTCACAAGCCACTTGTGGGTTGCCTGGAAGATCTGTGTTCTTGGATTCAACCGCTACAACCGCATTTTTGCTGTTGGAACCTGCAGAGAAGCGAAGAACGATTTTTTCACCCGGAGAAACCTCCAAACCTTGCTTTCCCAGACCCGATACATCAAAGCGGGGAGCAGAGATGGTTTTAGTGTAAACGATCTTCGTTTGTACTAAAGCCTCTGCAGTGGAAAGACCGTTCGGGCTGAATACTTTTACGCTGAAACGTACGCGCGTGCCGTTAGCTTGCAACATAATAGTACCGTCTTTGGAAAGCTGCGGTTGGACCGCGATATTTTTAGTATCAAAGATCAAATTGATTTTCCATTTGGAATCACCCAGGTACTCTGCATCTTTTTTGTTAAGGTCGGCGATAACATAACGGGAACCATCAAGCTCCAGGAAGTCATTGCCTGCAGAGTTGGAATTGCCGTCATTGCTGATCAGTACGCGTGGCTTTTGCTCGGATTTACCGTCAATGCCAGGAACTGTGACCGTGATCGAAAACGGAATTAATTGGTCTTCCATAACTTCAGAAGCGATGCCTGATACAGACAATGCACTTGGAGCCACCTGGTTTTTAGTTACAAAAAGAGTTTTATCAAGTTCGTTGATCAAACCTTTAACCGCTGCAGCGTCTTTCGCTTGTCCTGGATTTGTAACTGTCGCTGTGAACTTCACAGGGATGGATTTAAGAAGTTTTCCTGAATCCACAGTGTACATAGGAGGATTCCAAGTCAAAACGTAAACGTCTTTTTCATTGGAAGGTTTTAAAACCGCGCCTTCAGGAAGGTTTGAAGCCGTCAAAGTAACAGTCGCACCTGGAATCGGCAGGGATGCGCGGATTTTATAAGAAGAAGCAGCGCCTTCAGAGAAAGTCATTTCAGAGTCAGCCGTTAAAAGAATCATCGAACGTGTAACGTCCGTTTCTTTAACTTTCACTTCGACTTCTTTTTCCACGATAACAGTCTTGATAACTTCAACCGGGGAAGGTTTTACTACGACAGTGGTCTTGGTAACCTCGACAGGTTTATCCGGACCCATTTCTGTGATCACTTTCGCATGAGCGCGCATGTCTTCAAGGTCCGATGAAGGACTTTTCTGCCAACCATCACATGCTGTGATAGTCATCGCTGCCGGGATCATGATCATCAAACTTTTTACCGTCTTCATATAAACCTCTTTAATGCTTCGTTCAAATCTAGCGAGCTGATACGCGCATTAGTTCGAATGGGTAAAGAACATCTACGTTTACTTTTCCAACTGGTTTCGGGAACTGCCAGTTTTTCATTTTTGAAAGCATGCAGTTTTCCACCATCGCAGAACGCAAAGAACTTTGCGCTACGCGGGCTGTGGTTATACGGCCGTTTGGACCGATTACGAAATCAACCGCCACGCGGCCACCGATTGCGGGTTGCGCCTGCAAACCTTTTTCATAGCAATACAGGATTTGACCTTTATTACGGTTAATAACCGCGATGATCTGGTCAAGATCCAAACCGCCCTCAGCAGTTGCTTCTGCATCCAGAGGAAGACTTGCTGCTGCTGTGCCGCCAACCATATTCATTTTGCCGTAACCCGCACGACCGCCACCAACACCACGTGTGCCGTAACCGCCAGCAGATTGTGCACGACCACCTTCACCGGCAGATCCTGCAATCAGACCGTTGCCTGGAAGGTAGCCTTTAATGCCGCCACGACCCGCAGAACCAACGCCGCCGCCACCATTACCGATACCTGCCGCGCGGATTGCTTTCATGGAGTTGTTATCCAGACCTTCGAAACCACGTGTGCCTTTAGGTGTGCCACCCAAAGCTGCCAAAGCACCTACGCGTTGAACGTTACGGGCTTTGTTCGTGTTCACTGTGTATTTTTTCGTTTTCAAAGGCTGTTGTTTAACGACCGGTTTATAAACTTTGTTTGAAGGTTTGATTTTCTTTTCAGAAACCTTCACGTGGGGAGCCGGTTGTTTTTTCTCAACAACTTTTGGAGTGTCTTTTGGAATCACGATTGTTACCAAAGGAGCTTCTTCTTTTTTGGAGAAGTAGTTTGCCACCACATAAGAGCCCAGCATGATGATGCCCACCAAAACCAAGTGACCCACGGCTGTGCGGTTCAAAATGGTTTTTAGTTGCTCCTGGTCTTTTTCGTCATGCAATTCATAGTTCGGGCTAGAGATATCATCGTGATTTGCCAGGCGAATTCGGCCCAAACCCTGAAGAGTTTCACCTTGAGCTGACATTTTGGAAAGATCGATCTTTTTAAGAAGACTGTAGTCGACTTTATTGTTTTTAAGAACCGTGAGATCAGCCAAAGCTTCAACGCGGCGTTGATCCTTCAAATACACGATATTCAAGGACTCTGAATCCACGGCAAATGTGCGGACCCGTTGTCCCGCGATATTTTCCAGAATGATGAGTTTTGCTGCGTTCATATTACGTCCTAGTTTCTGTTTTGATCGTCTTGGATCCGGTCGTTAAATTCTGTTCTGCCGGCCAGAAGATCTTCCAATAGTTTATCGTTTTCCACCGTAGCTTTCGTATTCAGAGAGCTTTGGTATTTCCCGCGCAGTGTACTTCCATCAAGTTTAAAGGAAGTTCCCAGTCGGGGTTTCATGCCTTCAGCCTTCTTTGCAGCTTTACTTGCTGCCAAGGAGTTCTGTCCACCCAGCACTAAGAGCAAGAAGGGGGCCAATAAAATCAGCTTTTTCATAGGCTTTTACCTCTCTGTAATTGATTTAAACGGCCTTCCAGGTATGACGCCATCAACGGATGGCCCATTTTTGTCTCTAGAGATTTAAGTTTTACAATCTCAGCCGCGTTGTTAGGCTCAGCTGCCACTGATTTGCGCGCGGAGGCCAAATCACTGCTTTGAACCGGTGACGAATTAAGCGCACTCACCACAGCTGACTTCATTTTTCCCGTCTTCTGCATTTGTGCGATGATCGTCATCTCACGTTTCAGGACGTTTTGAACCTCGGGACGGGCATGAAGGTAGTCTTGAGCCAGTTGTGCCAGGGCCTTGGAGTTATTAAGCAGGTCCTGCTCGCGCTGTTCAGCGAATTTCGCCTTCCATAGATACGGCTTGGATTTGCCTTTCAGGATTTCAATATATTGAGCTTGTTCCTGAGCCGTCAGACCCTTAGGCATAGGAAGATTCGCCAAATCACGAACCATTCTATGATTTTCCTGAGCCACGATTTCCAATACCATTAGTTGAGCTGCGATATCGCGAGTGCGATTGGCCTCGTTTAAAAGTGTATCAGCTTGAGACAATAGCTTCATGCGCTCGGAAATGCCCCGTTGCATCTGCTTGTCAGATTTAGTCACGATCATGTGAACCGCGATTTGAGAGCGGAACGCCTGAGCCTTGTTGTAGAACGGTTGTTTTTGAATGAATTGAGCGGCAGAACGATTTCTGATCTCTTTCATTTCCAATACCGATTTAAGACCGCTGCTGTTGCCTGTGCGTGCAAACACCAGCAAAGCTGTATCATTCAACAGCGTCGGTTTGCGTTTCAACTCTGGTGCCTGAGCTTTAAGTTCTGCCACCGGGTTTCTAGCAAGTAAAACCAAACGGGTGCGCATTACCAAAGCACGGTCACCTTTTAGACCCGCACGCAAGGAGGCGCGGTAGTGTCTCTCGGGATTCAAGTTCGCTAGATCCGCTAATGTACCCAGACGGAACTCACGGTCTTTGTCAGATACTTTAGGCATTTTCAAACGCAATGCCGTCTTATAAGCATTGGCAAAATCAAGTTTCTTCTCGTAGTAACCAGTCAGTTGCTCAAGCAAAGCTTCTTTTTTGGTTGCTGATAAATCAGCAACTGCGATTTGCTTGTTCAAAGCCTGAACGTAAACTTCGTCCTCGCCCAATTTTTGAGCCAGGATCGCCTCGTTTGAATAGAACAAAATCTTTTCCTCAGATTTTGCGGCATTCAGGTTTGTTGCTGAGATTCTTTTTAGAACCGTGCGCATATCAGATTTGCTGGAGTTTGGATTGTTGGCCAAAGCCGCAGCCTGGTTCATCAAAGCCTTGCGGGAAGTGGCTTCAAACTCTGCACGGTGAGACGGGAATAGTTTGGCATAGTCTGTTGCCAGTTCCTGAATCTGTTCGTCATTTTTA
Organism: Bdellovibrio sp. HCB274; assembly: GCF_047306075.1. Classification (GTDB taxonomy): domain Bacteria; phylum Bdellovibrionota; class Bdellovibrionia; order Bdellovibrionales; family Bdellovibrionaceae; genus Bdellovibrio. Next base: position 1,881,773 of record NZ_CP178623.1, on the reverse strand, counting down.
AGCTGCGCCAAACTGTCCAAAGCCAGGTCCGCGGACTTCTTACGAAGCTCTTCTTTGCCGGATTTATCGTTTGCCAGTTGGTTAAAGGCAACGGCCGCTTCTTTAAGCTCCTTTTGTTGGTAGCTTAAGTAAGCCATTTGGTAGCGAACTTCGAAAGTCTTGCCTTCATCTTTACCTTTTTTAAGGAAGTTGATGTAAGCCGCTTTTTGAATATTAATATCATTGGATTTTTCACCGGCAGCCACTTCATTTAAAAGAGCGTTCTGACGATCTTTTTCGGACAATGAAGAGTTGTCGCTGATAGCACGGTAAAGCTGGGCTGCGATGGAAGGTTTATTCATCTCCATTGCAAGCTGCGCCCCGCGCGTGGTCATATCAGTATCTTCCGGGAAGGTATTTGAATAGATCACATACGCATTCAAAAGATCCTGATCGGGTTTTAATTTTTTGGAACGGTGAAGCTCAGTTACATAATGCTTCATTGTTTTTTTCAACTCTTCGCATTTGGAAGCTTCTTTGCAGTCAGTGTCTTTAAACGCTGCTGCTGCCTTAGCAAAGTCCTTAGTGGATTGACCGGCTTGACCGCGGTCGTAGTTGATTTTTGCCATACGGACGAAGGCTTCGAGAGTTTCAGTTTTAGTCAAACCCTCTTGATCCATATAGCGGCTTAAAATATCGTGGGCCGCCTGTTTTTGACCGATACGGTCTGCTTTGCCTGCAAAATCAAGAAGCAATTCCTTGCGGTTTTCTTTTGGAGAAAGCACTTCGTAACGGGCAATGTGTTTAACTGTGATCGCTTCACGCGCATAGAATGTGCCCAGATCGCGCACGATGTCTGCGTGGAAAACCGGATCGTAAGCAGAACCGGTTTCAGTGTCACGGGTGATGAGCTCTGGTTTGCTTAACAAAGTTTCCAGAGTTTTGATGGCAGAAGCCAGCTTGTCGTCGTTGAAATCACTCCAGGCCATATTATAGATAGCCAAAGAGCGGTTTTGAAGTTTCTTGTCTTTCAAAGCGATGACATAGTTCTTTTTCGCGTCTTTGAAGTTTCCTTTTTGGAAATACAAATCACCCAATTCTGCATGGGAACGGGAAACGATTTCAGCAGAAATGGATTTTTTCTTTGAATCCTTAACGATGCTTTCAAAAAGGCTGATGGCTTTGTCATTTTGAGAAGCCATTTGGTACAAGTGACCCAATTGGAAAAGCACCGGACCATGTTCGTTCAATTTAATTTTGCTTAAAAGATTCTCATAGATTTCGATCGCTTTTTGGCGATCGGCTTTGGAACCTTTGCAGCCGTCACAATTGGCTTCCACTTCCAGCATGAAGCGCGTACGCGCTCTTTCCGCCAAAACGTCAGCCAGACGCTGTTGGGTAGGGATCCATGAAGGATCTTTGGAATCCATCGCGGATAAAACGCGCTCCATCTTGCCGACAACAAGATCCTGCGTATCGTTGTTCATCTTCTCTGCCTGGGCGATCTGCGTGAACAGAGCACCTGCCAGAATAGGACTAAGAATGAGGAGGCGTTTTAGTGTTCTCATTGTTTTGGTACCACCGCAAATTTAAGTTTTTCAATACCAGCCAGGGAGCCTGCCTTTATGATAGGATCCAGGTCGGCATATTTCATCTCGGTGTCAGCCTGGATCATCAGCTCAACGCTGTCTTTGGGATCCTTTTTCAAAGATTCCAATTTTGATCCCAGCTGGCTGCCAGCAACTCTTTCGTCATTGATAAAGTAGTTCCCTTTTTCAATTCTCAAGATCGCCATTTCTTTATCAACGCTGGTCGCGTGATCTGCCGTCGGCAGATTGATGGGACCTGATTTAACCTCGATGCCGGTGGATTGGGTACCGATCAAAAGATAAATCACGATGATAGAAAAAGCGTCGATCAATGAAGTCAAAGGCAACGCTAAAGCCAGATTACGAGCTGCACCTGATTTTTTGCGCGCACCCGCTTTAAGCGTTTGCGTTTCCACCAGGGGCGAGCGTTTTTGATTGGCATTTAAGAATGAAGTTCTCATAAAATTACCCTAGTGGGGATAAGCCCACACCTTCGAATGAGTTTTGCTTCAATTTATCCATCACACGAATCACATCGCCATAATTGGTTTGTGCTCCGGGACGAACAACACTTGTTTTTAGCTCTGGCCATTGCGCCTTCAAAGCCTGCAGGCGGTTTTCCAGCTTAGCCAGATCCACGCCCTTGGATGATCTTGCAATACGCTCTTCCAAAGTTTTAGATTTCGGAATATCGCGCAAGGACAACTGCATGCTGCCATCTGCTTCCATCGTCACCCAAAGGGACGGGGGGTTAACAGCGCCTGCTGTGGAGTTGTCTCCGATAGCCTGCTTCGTATCCAATGTGCCGATTTGCAACCAAACTGCCGTCAAAAGCAAAAAGCAGATGAGTACAGAAAGGATATCCAGAATCGGCAGGATATTGAGTTCGAAGTTTAATTTGTCGTCAGAACCTGATGATGCGCTCATAGAGCCCTCTCACGTTTAAATTAAAATTACTTAAGTGCTTTTTCTTTTTTGTCGGATACTGGGGAATATGCGTAACCCAGCTGAATGAACAGGTTCAAAGCACCTTTATTCAGGTCCTCCGTCAAACGAGCCGCTCTGTTTTGAAGAACCGCGTACATGATCAAGGCAGGAACCGCTACGATCAAACCGTAAGCTGTTGTATTCATCGCCAAAGAGATACCTTGAGAAAGGATCGCTGCTTTTTCAGCGGGATTCGCATTAGCGATACCGGCGAAAGAGTGGATCAAACCCGTGATTGTACCTAATAGACCCAATAGAGTTGCAACGTTGGCAAACATCGCCAGGAAACCGATGCGTTTTTCAACACGGCTGGATTCCTCAAGAAGAACCTCATCCATTTTAAGCTGGATTTCCTCTTTACCACCCATATCGATCGCAGCTTGGATACCTGCAGAAGCCACAACACCCAATGGTTGAGTCATACCCAACTGCATTGAACGGCGTAGAGCCTTATCAAGATTGCCTGACTTAATATCGTCAGCGATTGTTTTAGAGATATCCTTTTGATTTACCTTGCGATTCATGAAAAGCGCGACAGAGCGCTCAGCAATAATAGCTACTGATACGATCTGAGCAGCCAAAATAGTCCACATCCAGATAGCATCTCCTGAAGTAAAACCGCGACCAAGTGACATTAAAAATTCCATGTGTAATCCTCCGGGTTAAAAGTTTTCCCGCAAGATTACGAGCAAGGCCTACGCCAGTTAAAAGGCGGTTGTAGTGGTTTTGACAGGTTTTTTGCGCCTAATTTTGTCACAGGTGACGTTTTGGGGCGTCCACTTGGGGAACACCTTAATGCGAGTGAATTTTCGCGAAAAGCCCCAAATAGGGTGACTTCAAAATAAAAAAAGCCAACTTTTGACGTTGGCTTTTCACTGAATTAAGAGACTGTTGTCAGACTATTCCAGATGAGTTCTTTGCATAATGCTGCGATCGCATTTTCCAGTGAAGGCGTGGTCTTTAGCGCGCTCTTTGGGGGCATTTTCAAAGAAGCGACGAATACCCGGAACATTCACGGAAACCATCTGCGCCATTTGGGCTTCAGAAGGGTTGTGAGTCGTGCCCATTTCAAACAGCAATGACCAGATACCATGCTTCCAGTATGCGTAATCCTCGAATGCACCATCTGCCGCGTAAAGCATGTCTTTAGAGTTACCTACATCATAGCCACTTTCAACGACAGCATCTTTGGAAAGTTGAATGAAAGTGGAATCATCCTTCGTCATCACATCACGAGTGGAAAATCCCCACGGATAAAGAACTGCCGGCCAGTGAGTGTGCAAAGTTGCAGAGCTGATGATATTTTTTTGCTCAATAAAATCAGCCAATGCCTTTGTCGCTTTGGATTTAAAGGGCTTCCCCGTGATGCAAGGGCCTGGATAGTCGCGATTCTGATCGACCGAATTCATTCCGCCGACGCGCTCATAGCGGGAGCGGCTGTTAAAGCCCGGAATATTCAGAACGGGAACAACATAGACCGTATGACCTTTTAGAGGATTTTTAGCAAATGCGTCTGCGGCTCCCATGGCTACCGCAGTGGAACCGTATTCATTGCCGTGGTGAGTACCCACGATCAGGTTTGCTCTTTCTCCATCACCGATTTTCAGACCGATGATATTCTGACCGGAATCAGAAGGCCCAAGGTCAACCAGTTGAGTTGTTGTGGGATTGGCCTGCTGAATCTGCTGCAAAGTTTGAATCACTGTTGCATAGTTCGTCACAGGGGCATTCGAAGGGGACACTAAGAGGGAAAAAAGTAGTTCTAGCATGAATACCACGATGCGGACTGGGCGCTAGACTTGTCAAAAGACTATGCCAGTTCCAAACTAGAACTGGACTTACAGCTGTGAGTGATTAGACACGCTAATGTTAAGAGATCGTAGCGAACTTTCGCACGTATTCAATAACCGAAGACTTAAATTCCTCTGGCAATCCCACGAAACGCAAACCTGCATAACCATCATTGCCGATGTAAACGACTTCACACGTTGTCGTGATAGTCTGATATAAATTCGGACTGGTTAGAGTCGCAAAGAACTTTTGCCCGATCTGCAGGCTGTCGGCATCGTTGATACCCAAGCCGCCTTCACTGATCGAGATCACCCGGCATTTTATGGATGCTGCATTTTCAGCCGGTTCAAATTCCAAAGTTCCCACGATCGGAACACGGGGATGCGATCTGCGGCTGATACCCAAGTCATCGACGACTTGTTGAAGGGCGTAAACTTCCTTCCAGGTGCGACCGCCATCCGTGGAGATATCCACTTGCGAGAGATCCGTCATTTTTTTAAGTTGAGCGATCATTTCAGAATAAATCACCGGAGTCTTGGCAGCCTTGCCCTCGATGCGAGTCAGCCAGGTTTTATTCTGATCAGATGTGGCGGTTGCTGGCGGCATGCTTTTAAGTTTGGTGCGCCATTTGGCAGGGGATTCCCATTCACCCTGACCGCGGCCCCAGATTGAAACTTCTTTCATGGAAGCTATTTGGGATTCAATGTCCTCTGGCTCAAACGGCCCTGTCACTTGTCCTTCATTTAGGATAAACCAAATTTTCGACATTCCCAAGACACCCTTCTGAAATCTGTATTGCCTTTATTACAGCGAAAGGTATATCACTTTGTCTAGGAGATTTACGAATGAAGTACATTATCGCAGGGACTGATCGCCCGGATTCCAAAACACTGAAGTTGGCCCATTATGTTCAAGGGATTTATCATGCCCAGGGCGAGGCCGTTGAAATTATCGACTTGGTCGAGGTGAAGGAACACTTGCACACAGGACCTCATTACGGAAAATCTCATTCAGGTCTGCAACCGTACCTGGATAAACTGGTGGCCTCCGAAGGGTTGATCGTTATTTGTCCTGAGTACAACGGCTCCATGCCCGGTGCCTTGAAGTACTTCATTGATCATATGAAGTTCCCAGAAACTTTCGAATATCGTCCGGTGTGTTTCATTGGCTTGGGATGGATGTTTGGTGGACTGCGCCCGATTGAACACTTGCAACAGGTGTTTGGATACAGAAATGCCTTTATTTATCCAGAGCGAATCTTCATCATGAATGCTCCGAAAGTTTTGAATGACCAAGGCGAGCCGCAAGATGAAACCATCAAGCAGTTACTTGTGAAACAGGCGACGGGGTTCCGAAACTTTGTTTCGGCTCTGTCTGCATTCAAAATCGACGCGAACTCAGTTATTGCGTCAAAGAAGTCGTAGTTGCCGAAGCGGGCTGGCGGTTGTCAGCCACGTGTTTATCAGTCAATCGAACTTCAAAATAGATCAGCCCTATCACGATTAATACCGCCAAAGCCCATTTAGAGTGGGCTATGGTGCGCAGGATAGGATTTTTAAGATCAGATCGAAACATAAGTTTACTCCCTGAACCTCCATTTTCCGCCATCGCACAAAAAGAAGGCAACTGAAGAAGCCGTAATGTGAAGTGCTGCGTTACGAACATACGTCCGGCTACTGACAAGAGGTTTGTCTTTCCCTACACTTAGGTTTTCCACTTAAAGGGAGTTGCGCTATCGAACACCAGGACCATGGTCGTAAGAACACCAATTTGGCTATGCTATCGCTCGCAGCATTGGGAATTGTATTCGGTGATATCGGTACCAGCCCGCTGTACGCCCTTCGCGAATGTTTCGGCGGCGAGTACGGACTCAATGTCACTCCTGAAAATGTCATTGGCATTCTATCTCTAATTTTTTGGACTCTAATTTCTGTTATCTGCGTAAAGTACATGGCCTTTGTCATGCGTGCGGATAATAAAGGTGAAGGCGGCATTCTTTCTCTGATGGCGCTGGCTGTGCGCAGTCAACATACGAAGGATATTACTCAGCGCCGTTGGGTGATGACGATTTTGGGGCTCTTCGGTGCAGCTTTGCTATACGGGGACGGTGTGATCACTCCCGCCATTTCGGTGCTCTCTGCGATGGAGGGATTAAAGGTCGTTACCAATCAATTTGATCCATACATCATTCCCACGACGATCTTTATTATTAATGCCTTATTCCTGATGCAAAGATACGGGACCGGAAAAATTGGTGTCGTCTTTGGTCCGATTCTGATGTTGTGGTTTACAACATTGGGAGTTTTGGGAGTCATGGGGCTTATCAGTAATCCCCAAATTCTTGAAGCACTGTGGCCGCATCATGCTGTGGAATTCTTCTTTAGAAACGGAGTTCACGCATTCCTGGTTTTGGGTTCCGTGGTCCTTGTTGTAACGGGCGGAGAAGCTCTTTATGCGGATATGGGTCACTTTGGAAAAACACCGATTCGCATGGCTTGGTTCTTTGTCGCATTGCCGGCGTTGGTGTTAAATTACTTCGGTCAGGGCGCCTTGTTGTTATCTGATCCGACGACCATCTCCAATCCTTTTTACCTGCTGGCTCCCAAATGGGCGATCATTCCGATGGTCTGCCTAAGTACATCAGCTGCTGTTATTGCATCCCAAGCTTTGATTTCCGGGGTTTTCTCGATCACTCGCCAGGCAATTCAGCTGGGTTTTTGCCCGCGTCTTAACATCGTTCATACTTCCTCACAGGAAATCGGCCAGATCTATATTCCTGCAATCAACTGGTCGCTTTTCATCGGTGTCGTTTGGTTGGTGTTAACATTTAAAACCTCCAGCAATCTTGCTGCCGCCTATGGTATTGCTGTGACCGGAACCATGGTGATCACGACGATTCTGGCCTATGAAGTGGCCCGCCAAAAATGGAACTGGAGCTTCTTTAAGGCGTTCAGTATTTTCGGTGTGTTCTTTATTATCGATGCCGCGTTCTTTGCAGCGAACGTTCACAAAATTCCACATGGTGGTTGGGTGCCGTTAGTGATCGGCGCTGTTATTTACATGCTGATGACCACCTGGCAAAAAGGCCGTCAGGTCTTGTTCCGTCGTCTGAAGGAACGCTCGATGGCAACAGAAGACTTTATGTTAAAGCTTCTGCGGGAGCCGCCGATTCGTGTTCCTGGAACAGCAATTTACATGTCCGGGGATCCTTGGGGTGTGCCGGCACCTCTACTGCATAATTTAAAGCACAACAAAGTTTTGCATCAGCGCGTGGCGATTCTAACCATTCAAACGCGCGAAGTGCCGTTTGTTTCCAAGAAAGATAACATCTCCATTCAGGAGATCGTTCCAAATTTCTATCGCATCCTGGCTTATTACGGTTTCATGGAAACGCCTAAGATGAAGCACATCCTGGAAGCGTGTCGCAACAAGGATATCAACTTCAACGTCCATGAAACCACGTTCGTATTGGGACGCGAGACTATTATCGCCACCAAAGGCGGGCCGCCTCGTCCGGATGAGCCGCATATGTCTCACTGGCGCGAACGTCTGTTTGCCGTGATGTCCAAAAATGCGCAAAGACCGACGGCCTTCTTCCGCATCCCACCAAATCAGGTGATCGAAGTGGGTATTCAGGTCGAAATCTAATTCAAACTGATGGCGAGGCCGAGGACTTAAGTGGCTTCTCGGTCCCCAGCAGTTTTTCAATTTTTACCCGCGCCTGCATTCCATCCTGGTAACCGATTTCCAAAAGTGTCTGAGTATAGTTTTTCTCAAACAACAGGAAACTCGAAAGCTCCGCAGATTCCTCCAGACTTCCCAATCCCCGCAAAAGATAGCGAATCATGCGCGGTAATTCGTGCGCGTGTTTCGCTGCGATTTTTGAGAAATCCTCCGACGGGGAGATCCACAGTACATCAATCGGTTTTAGCAGCAGATTTTTGCGGTCATCGGCGGTGATTTTACTCAGAGCCAGGTTGATCCGCTCGATGCGCTCAATATCAAACTCAAGACCATCGCTCATGATGGCATGAAGTAAGACACTCGCTACACGTGCCACACTGGGCTCCTGCGCAGGCGCGGTTTCGTGCGAAGAATAGCAGACCTCCTGCTGGCGCCGGACCCCGATGGCCAGAATGCGATCCGCACCCATGTAAATGGCGGGAGCGCAGGGGCTGAAGTTCCGGATCGACCCATCCCCGTAGTATCTGGAATCCACTGCAGTCGGCGGGAACAAAACCGGAATCGCCGATGAAGCCATGATGTGATCGACGGTGATTTCGGACCGGACGGCTTGTCTTCGTACTCTTTCCCATAATTTAATCTCCGTGCTTCCTTGAATAAAGGTGACTGTTGATGATGAATGAAAGTCCAAAGCGGAAATGCCGACACCGTGAATTTCACCGGCATCGATTCTTTTTTGTATGTTTTCAAAAGAACAGTTTTTTTGAATGAGTTCCCGTAGGGGTTGTGTACTAAGCAGCGATTTTCCTGGAGTGCGCTTCATGCCACCACTGGATAAATCCATCAGCCAGTGAAAAGCACCCTTGGTGATCGAGTAGGGATCCGAGATAAAAACATCCTGGCTTCTTACATTGCTCCACAGTTTATCCAGGGCCCCACAGCCGGCGTGAAAACCTTCCGGGTGAGAGATCAGGCCACAGGTGTTCACGGCCCCTGCGCTGATGCCTGTGTAGATTTTAAAAGGATTGTCGATTGAAAGTTTTTTGCAGATTTCAGAAACTGCCAGCAACACGCCAACCTGATAAGCACCTCGTGCGCCGCCACCTGAAAGTACCAGGCCTAGGTTTGACATAGATACCGACTCCTTTTGGACTTGCGAGTGGGAGGAGACACTGCGAAAATGTATACAAGACGAGGTTGTGATAGTGACTTCAAATTTGCTATCCCACTCTATTTGAAAGAGCGCTGACCTCGCTAAGGGAGCCTACGGCTCCCTTCTTTTTTTTCTCACTCACAAAGTTCTATTCTTAAATTCCTCTCGCTCCGCCCGGCGTTCTGCTTCCAGTATTTCAGATAAATGGGTGCGTCGATCTTTTACGGTGCGATCAATTCTATTTAAGTAGGTCGCAAGATGATGAAAGAGCTTTTCTGTTTCCGAGTCTGTCTCCAGACGGCCTTCTTCCTCTTTAATTTCTTCAATCAGACGATCGATAATAAAAAGTGCCGCATTCAGGTTGGTGCCGATGTCGTGCAGGAATTCTGTCTCTCTATATAATTCACGATTCTCTTTCATCGGTCCCCCTTGGTGGAATTATGAGAACTCGGGGAGGCGTACTCAACATGTAGCATTACAGCCGCAGGCAACACGCTGCGTGGAAAAATTATAAGCCGCTTCTGGAGCCAAAATGAGCTTCCCTTGAGTCGATTTATCCAAATCGATTCTGCTTAGTTTTTAAGCTGAAACGCGTCTTCTCCGCGGAAATATTAGGTTATTGTTAAGAAATGGTATTGAAATGGGACCAAAGTACTGGCACTTTCATTGCTTATATTCAATTTGGCTCCATTTTGGGACCAGTTGGTGCTCCAGATGAAATCGTAGTGAATGTGAAACGAAAGACATCTGACAAGCAACCGACATTGAATTTTTGGCAGCGGAATTTTTAAAACGTATTAACGATTAACAAAAGAAAACGAAAAGGGGAGCAATTAGGTGAAAACACAAATTCTTTCATCACTAATTTTGGCTGGTTCTTTGGTAGTAGCAACTGCTCACGCTGAAGAATCTCAATCTGCAAACACAAGCACAGTTAAAGTAACTGACGTTCAAAAAAAGGACGAGCAAGCTAAAGGTGACTTGGATCAGGAAATCACGAATGCAAAAATGCGTGCTGAATCCGGTTCTAAATCCAAAGTTTCTATCGCTATGGATTTGACTTACAACGGTGGTAATCTTGAAGATCCATTTGGACCAATTCGTCCAAACTATGCGGGTGTTTCTGGTGCTGATTCTAATACATCTTTGTCAGCTGATATCGCGGTTGCTTACCGTTTGTCTGCTCGTGACTCTCTTCGTTTCGGTGCTGGTGCCAACATCGATACTCCACTACAAAACAACTCCGAAGAGGCAACAAACCAAAATGGTAACAGAAAAGCTTCTGTATCCACTCCGTATGTTTCTTGGGGTCGTTCTTTCCGCGCAATGAACTTGCAGCAATCGGTTTCTGTTGGTGGTTACTACTACACAACTCCGTACATGACTGAAGTTTACAAAGCTAATTCATCTTTGTCTGCAAGCTGGACTGTATTGGGTGAAATCCCAAATACAAACTGGCAGCCAGGTCTTAGCTTGTCTCTAAGCTATGTATTCTTTGATGACGGTGCTAACGCGGGTGATACAGCTTCTAGCGGTGGCGCTGGTCGTTCTGATTACTCCATCGGTTTGTTCCCATTCGTAGAATACGCGTTCAACGACATGTTCTCATTCAGAACTGTATTCCGTCCATCAAGCTTCGATCACTACCGTAACGACGACGCGACGACTTTCGACCACAACATGTGGACTCAATCAGTAGGTCTTGGTATCGCAGTTACTCGTGACTTGTACTTGTACCCGAACTTCCAGTTCGCTCCAGAATACGCTCAAGCAGACACTACAAACGTAGGTATCTCTGCTACAATCAACATGTTCTAATAATTGGATCTTATCCTGCGAAAGCAGAATTGGATTTGGTTCTTAAGAGTAAACTGTGAAGATAAGTTAAAATTCCAGTAGAAAAAGGCAGCTGTTAAAAGCTGCCTTTTTTATTTTCAGCATGCGAACAATGTGTTTGTTTTCACTTCCGCAGCGGAAATGAAATTGACAACCTTGAACGCGGTAATCAAAAGTCATCCTTACCGATAAGAGGTGCGCATGAAAATCGATACAGCAACGAAGATGGACTATTTGAAATTGATAGAAATATGGGAAGCTTCAGTCCGTGCGACCCATGACTTCCTGAGTGAGGAGAATATTCAGACGCTGAAGCCACTGATCCTTGAACACTATTTTGATGCAGTAGGCTTAAGAGTTGCCAAAGATGATTACAATGAAATTGTCGGATTCATTGGAGTCGCGGACCAAAATATTGAAATGCTTTTTATATCACCGGTTCATAGAAAAAAAGGAATTGGTTCGGTTTTGCTTAAAAACGCAATTGCTACTCAGGGAGCTACGAAGATTGATGTTAATGAACAAAACCCGGATGCAGTTGCCTTCTATAAACATTTGGGTTTCAGTCAGGTTGGGCGCTCTCCACTTGATGGGCAGGGTAACCCATTTCCACTATTGCATATGGAGCTTAAGAAAAACAAAAAAGGCAGCTTATAACAGCTGCCTTTTTTTATTCGTGAACAAAGAATGCCGGTGCATTTAAGGCGCGATCAATCGCGAAAGCGCAATTAATTAAACCCACGTGACTGTAGGTCTGCGGGAAGTTTCCCCATTGGCCATCTGAATCCACATCATAGTCTTCGCTCATAAGACCGACATGGTTCTGAGTTGCAATGACCTGCTTAAGCAATTTCTCCGCCTCATGGGCGTGTCCCAAGCTTGCCAGAGCTTCAATGTACCAGAAGCTACAAACCAGGAACGCTGACTTTTGCAAGCCGAAATCGTCGGTGTGTTTGTAGCGCAGTAAAAATCCTGGCGAAATTTCCAGCTCTTTGCGAATGGCTTCCAGATGATCCAAAGCTGCGCCGGGTGTTTTGTTCTTAAAATAACCCAGAGTAATCAATTGAAGCATACTTGCATCCATCTCGTCGGTTCCAAGGGCCTGCGCGTAGGCTTTCTTTGATGGTGAATAGGCTTTCTCAATCAGGCTTTCCGCATGACGAACAGCTTTTTCCGCACGCGATAACAAGTCAGCATCGTTGATCGATTTAGCAATGGCTTTCGCGGCAAGGCTTCCGGCCCAGTGAAACATCAACGAGTAAGTATGAACTGACTGCTTTCCGCGGAATTCCCATACACCGTTGTCGGGCTCTTCCATGTAGCGTTCAACGTGTCTCAAAATAGATTTGATAATTTGTGGCGAGGAATTTTTTACGTTCAATCGCTCATCAGTGTAAAGTCTGAAAAATGTCAGAAGCACTTGTCCATAGACGTCGTGTTGAATCTGACTTCCTGCCTGATTGCCGACGCGAACCGGAGCATTTCCCAAATATCCTTTCAGGTCCTCGATAACCTCCGTCATCTCAGGCGTGCCATCGATGCGATAGCAAGGCTGTAAGTTCGCAAGATTATCAACATCAAGATTTTCGATGTAATTCGTATACTTTCTCATCTCTTCAAAGTGCCCCAAAGAATTCAAGGCGGAAAGAGTGTAGTAGGTATCTCGTACCCAACAAAATCTATAGTCCCAATTGCGACCTTCCTGATCAATTTCCGGCAGGCTTGTGGTGCAGGACGCGATGATGGCACCAGTGTCTTCATATTGGTGAAGTTTCAAAGCAAGTGCAGAACGAATCACTTCTTTTTGAAAAACGCTTGGAAGATGACAACGCTCCACCCACGTTTTCCAGTATTTTTCAGTTCGTGTGAAGAAATCTTCAAATGTTGTTTCAAGCGGTGCTTCAAAAGGAACGCCCCAGCTTAATACAAAATAGATTTCATCATTCACTACGAATGATTTTTCTTCGGTGAGATAACTAATTGGTGCGTTTGTTGTGAGTCGTAAAGGCTGCTCAAGACCTTCGTAGCGAATGTGATTGCTGCCAATAAGACGATTTGGAATTATTTTTCCGTAATCACCCACGGGACGACATTTTACATTAATGCGTGGTTGGCCAGAGAGCTTTTTAACTTTGCGAAAGAGCATCAAGGGTTTATGATATCTTTCATAGAGATTAAATCTCGGCGCAAAGTCTATCACTTCAAATGCGCCATCCTCTGCTTCAAATTGAGTGCAGAGAATATTTGTGTTCTTGATATATTTCTGTGTGGATTTAAATCCCGCAGATGCTGGTTTGATTGAAAACTCTCCACCTTTTTCGTCATCTATCAAGGAACCAAAAATAAAACTTGAATCGAAACGGGGCCAGCACAACCAACTGATGTTGGCTTCTTGATCCACCAGGCCTGTGTATGCGCAATTGCCAATAAGGCCCATGTTATATCGGTGTGAATGTAACGGATTGGTATTAACGGACATGTTCAATCCTTTCGTTGTTCGCTGCCATTTATCCTAAAGGAGGAATTGATGATATCAAAGTCCAAAAGAATCTTCGTTAGCAATCGTTTGCCATTCAATATGAATAGCAAAGGTGAACTGAAAAGGGGAAGCGGTGGACTGGTATCAGCCTTGATGGGTGTTTGTCAGAATGAACCTTTTGCGTGGTTTGGATTTGAAACTGATGCATCGCATGCGGCGAAAATTCCCGAAGAGGCGCGCAAGATTCTACCGCATTTGGATTGTTATCCTGTCGTGCTTTCAAAAGATAAGTACGACAAATATTATAACGGTTTTGCGAATGATATTATCTGGCCTCTCTTTCACTATGAAAGTCATCTTGCGAACTTCAATAGAAAAAATTGGGAGCAATACAAGGACGCCAATAAATTAATGGCGCAGGAGATAGCGAAAGTTGCCACCCCTGGAGTCACCGTCTGGATTCATGATTTTCATTTTATGACTTTGCCCGAGTATCTGCGTGAGCTGGTGCCGGATATTAAAATCGGATTTTTTCTGCACATTCCTTTTCCAAGTGCCGAACTTTTCAGACAGCTTCCGGTTCGCGAAGAAATTTTGCGTGGGCTTCTGAGTTGTGATCTGGTGGGATTTCATGAGCATTCTTATTTAAGACAATTCGTAGTCAGCCTGAAAGCCTGCCTGGGCGTTGATTCCTCTTTCTTCCGTGCCGAGTATAACGGTCGTACCACGCATTTTGGTGTTTATCCCATCAGTATTGAAGGTGAAGAGATTAAAGAAAAATCCCGCTCCGAAGCGGTTCTGCAAAAAGTGGAAAATTACAAAAGCAGCGGCAATGCCCCGTTTATGATTTTGGGAATTGATCGCCTGGATTATACCAAGGGATTGGAATTAAAATTAAAAGGCTTGCAAGCAGCACTCCGCAAGTATCCTGACCTGGTAGGACAGGTTTCGCTAATGCAAATTGCAATTCCCACGCGTGAAAAAGTTCCTGCCTACATGAAAATAAAAAAAGAAGTCGATCAACTGGTCGGAAATATCAACGGAGAGTTTGGTTCGCCCAGCTACACTCCGGTTCACTACGTTTTTAATTCTGTTTCTGAAACTGAATTGCTGGCCCTGTATCGTCATGCAAGCTCTGTTCTGGTAACCAGTAAACGTGACGGTATGAACCTGGTTGCGATGGAATATGTCATGGCGCAGGATCTGCAGGATCCGGGAGTTTTGATCTTAAGTGAATTTGCGGGCGCTGCATCTTTGTTAAGTGACGCTTTGATCGTAAACCCTTGGGATGTGGATGCCATCGCCGATGCCATTCATCAGGCTTATTGCATGGACATGGAAGAGCGAAATAGTCGCATGGAGCATCTGCAGGAAATTCTCTCCAGATATTCTTCCAGCAAATGGGCGCGGGGGTTTTTAAAAGAACTAGAGAGTGTGCATCAGGTGATGCGCTTTTCACCTAAAGTTTTAAAACCTTCCAGGAGCACCTGGTCTGACGAATTTAATAAGCAGCTAAGTCAGGGACGCTTGAAAATCCTGATCGATTATGATGGCACGATCGTACCGATAGCAAAACGACCTGAACAAGTGGTCTTGATGGAGGAAACCCGCGATCTTTTAACAAGATTAAGCCAGCAGGCCGATGTCTATGTTATCAGCGGTCGTACGCGGGAATTTTTGGATGCGCAGTTAAAAGGAATGAATCTGGGTTTGATTGCAGAGCATGGGGCTTTTTACCGCGAGCCTAACGGAGATTGGGTGAGTCGTATTTCAACCGATGTTCAATCGTGGTACCCGCATGTCGAGCGCATCATGAACGATTACTCAGAAAGAGTGCCGTTATCCTTTGTTGAAAAAAAGAAGGCGTGCCTGGTCTGGCACTTTCGATTGTCGCCGACGGATTTCGCCTCTTTTCAGTCTAAAAAGCTTGATGATGAGTTGCAGGTGGGTATGGCTAATGAGCCTGTCACAATCAGCATGGGAAATAAAATTGTCGAGGCCAAAGCCGTCGAGTGCAATAAGGGTAACTTCGTTCGTTGGCTGATGAAGGAAAAAGGTCCAAATAGCACGATCGTATGCTTGGGGGACGACCGAACTGACGAAGATATGTTTGTGGCGTTGGGTAAATCCGGAATCTCCATCAAAGTGGGAGATGGTGCGACGGCAGCCAGAAATCGCCTTAAACAGCAAACTGACGTTGTGCCGTTTTTAAAAGAGCTGATTCAGTTCGTAAATGAAAACGCCGAGAATGACCTGGATGTTTAAAAAAAAGGAGGGGAAACCCTCCTTTTTAAATATTTAAAGCTGAGCCGTCGCTGTTGCGGCCGTAGACGGCAGCAAAGGTAATGGATCGATCGGTCCGCGGTTTTTGCGGATTTCAAAATGCAAGTGAACTCCGGTAGCGCGTCCTGTGCGGCCCATCGCTCCGATAACTTCACCTTTACGAACTTTTTGACCTTCAGAAACCAGAATCTTATCGAAGTGAGCGTACAAAGTCGCCCAGCCGTCGCCAGACTCGATTAGAACCATTTTTCCGTAACCTTTGAACTCACGACCTGCATAGATAATTGTACCGCCCTGGGCAGCCAATATCGGCGTTCCTTTAGGGGCTGCCAAATCAATCCCCAAATGAGGTCTGCGTTTGTTAGGTAAAAATCCGCGAGTCATGCGCGCGCTATCGACAGGCCAATCAAAGGATCTTTGATCAAAAGAGTGGTCGCCGATTGTCAGGGGTTGATCAGACGCCATTTCGCGTCCACCTGAAAACGAGCCGGTTGTCAGCTCGCGCGATAAAGGTGTGTGATAAGTCGAGCAGGACCCTAATAGTCCTGACGCGAATATGCATCCTGCAAAGTTAACTAGTTGTTTCCATCCTGGTGTCATGTCTCAACTATAGCCCACAAGGACTCGTATCCAAAGGACTTTTTGCCTTTCAGAGGTATAAAAAGCGACAGAAAAGATACGGTGCAAAATGCCTATTTTTGAGTCATTTAGGTGAGTTGGCAAAGCTCAGTCCCTGACAGGAATAGAGCTTTATCTCGACCAATAGCTAGGTGTTAGTAGATAGGGAAGTGCTTGCACATTTCTTTCACTTCACTGTGCACTTTGTTTTTTACATCGGCGTTGTCAGCGCTGTTCAAAACCTGCGCAATCCATTTGCCGATCTTCTTCATTTCTGAAGTTCCCATTCCACGCGTCGTAAGTGCCGGCGTACCAACGCGGATACCACTTGTGACAAACGGAGAGCGTTTTTCATTCGGAACTGTGTTTTTATTCACAGTGATACCGGCTTCATCCAATGCGATCTCTGCCACTTTACCTGTGATCTCGCGATCAGATAGATCAATCAACATCAAGTGATTGTCTGTGCCACCAGTCACAAGTTTGAAGCCCTGGCTTAGAAGTTCTTCAGACAATGCTTTCGCATTGTCGATCACTTTTTGGCTGTATTCTTTAAATTCAGGTCTCAAAGCTTCACCGAAAGCCACAGCTTTTCCAGCGATCACGTGCTCCAATGGACCACCCTGAATGCCTGGGAAAATGCGCGAGTTCATAAGCTTCGCTTTTTCTTCGGAGTTTGTCAGAATCATACCACCACGAGGACCACGCAAAGTTTTGTGCGTCGTCGTTGTTACATAATCAGCGTACTCAGCCGGAGACGGGTGGTGCCCCGTCGCAACAAGTCCTGCAAAGTGAGCCATGTCGACCAAAAGATCTGCGCCCACTTCAGTCGCGATTTCTTTAAATTTTGCGAAATCCAAAACACGTGGATAAGCCGAGTAGCCTGCGATGATCAATTTTGGTTTTGTTTCTTTGGCAACGGCACGAATGGTGTCGTAATTGATACGACCCGTTTCAGGATCCAATTTGTAAGAGGCTGCTTTAAATAGCATCCCTGAAAAATTCACCGGAGACCCGTGAGTCAAATGTCCACCGTGAGACAAGTCCATACCCAGGATTGTGTCGCCAGCTTTGCAGGCAGCCAGATAAACACCCATGTTAGCTTGGGAGCCCGAGTGCGGTTGCACGTTCGCAAAACCCATGTTGAAAAGTTTTTTCGCGCGCTCAATCGCCAGGGATTCCACTGTATCCACGTTAACACAACCACCGTAGTAGCGTTTGCCTGGATAGCCTTCGGCGTATTTATTCGTAAGAATAGAGCCTTGAGCTTCCATCACAGCTTTTGAGGTGTAGTTTTCAGAAGCGATCATCTCAAGACCATACTGCTGGCGTTCAGATTCTTTTTGAATAACGCCAAAAACTTCAGGATCAACTTGAGAGAGAGACAAAGACGTAGAATGCATGTGAAAACTCCGTTCGGGGGTATTTCGGAATATTAGTTGTTAGCTGCGTTGCTCGGGCGTCGGCGTACCAGAAGTACGCCTTCCTGCTCGCGCCTTGTAAAAACTAATATTGCGAAATACAGGTGTAATTGAATTATTGCCTGCGTTGAGGGAATTTAAAAGTCTCAACAACCAGTGTCGGTGGCCAATTTGTCCACGCGGGTTTTGTGTCGGCCGCCTTGGAATTTGGTTTTCAAAAATTCCTGCACCATTTTTATTGCAAGATCCGGGGCGGTAAAACGCGCACTTAAAACCAGGATGTTTGCATTATTATGTTCCCGTGAAAGACGGGCGATGTCTTCATTCCAGCACAAAGCCGCACGGATCTGTGGGTAGCGATTCGCACGAATGGCCATACCTTGTCCCGAGCCGCACACCAAAATACCAATTGCCGGGCCATCGATAGGATCTACCGTGCCGGATTTTTGATTAAGAATTTCAACCTTGGTCATTTCCTTACAAACCTTGTCGGCATAGTCAGGATAATCGACAGAATCCGCAGTTAAAGTTCCCTGGTCCTGCCACTCAACATTCTGAAGTGCAGCCATCACTTTAACTTTCAAATCCAAACCAGCATGGTCGCTACCGATATAAATAATCATGATAAATTCCTTGAAGTCGTACGAAGTAAAAAGCCCCTGTTTTAAGAGGGGCTTTTAATTAATTTTTAAATTTAGAGAAGATCATACAAGCGTTTGTTCCGCCGAATCCAAAACTGTTGTTAAGGACGTTGTCGATCTTAGCCTCACGAGCTTTGTGAGGTACATAGTCCAGGTCGCAATCTTCGCTTGGGTTTTCCAAGTTCAAAGTTGGTGGAGCAATCTGATCGCGAATCGCCATCACACAGAAGGCAGATTCAATCGCACCAGCTGCACCCAACGCATGGCCTGTCATAGATTTAGTGCTGGATACCATCACGTTTTTCGCGTGATCACCCAAAAGGTGTTTGATAGCAGCAGTTTCCAAACCATCACCCACCGGAGTCGAAGTTCCGTGTGCATTGATGTATTGGATGTCTGATGCTTTAAGGCCGGAGTCTTTCAACGCCATGGCCATCGCCGCATAACCACCAGCGCCTTCAGGAGCCGGAGAAGTCATGTGGTACGCATCTGAAGAAACGCCATAACCTGTGATCTCGCAAAGAATCTTAGCGCCACGTTTTTCAGCGTGCTCCAAAGACTCAATACACAACATCGCAGAACCTTCACCCAGAACAAAACCATCACGGTCTTTATCCCAAGGACGGCTGGCTTTTTCAGGGGCATCGTTGCGAGTAGAAAGAGCTCTCATCGCAGCGAAACCACCCACCGCCAAACGGCAGATAGTAGCTTCTGCACCACCAGCCAGCATCACGTCAGCAACACCATCACGGATATAGCGAACTGCATCCCCAATAGAGTGAACACCTGAAGCACAAGCTGATGTAACAGAATAATTTGGACCTTTAAGACCCAAGGCAATTGAAACCTGACCAGCGGCCAAATTCGTAATCACGCTCGGGATAAAGAAAGGACTCACACGTCCTGGTCCTTTCTCTTTCATTTTGATGGAGGTCTCTTCCAGGTTTTGAAGCCCGCCGATACCCACACCAATGATCACTCCCGTTGTTGCTTTCTCTTTTTCAGAAAGCTCCAATTTCGCCATTTCAATCGCCATTTTTGAAGCGGCGATTGAATAGTGAATGAACTCATCCATTTTCTTCTGTTCTTTTTTCTCGATGTACTGATCAGCATTAAAGCCTTTCACTTCACCGGCAAAAGTCACATCGAAGCCAGTTGTATCAAACTTAGTGATCTTGGCGATGCCAGATACACCGTTTTTAGCATTAGTCCAGCTCTCCTCAATGGTATTACCAAGGGGAGTAACGGCACCAACACCTGTTACAACGACTCTTCTTTGTGAAATGGATGGGCGTTCATATCGGGATGTCATAAAGACCTACGCTTTACCTTTTTTTTCAAGGTAAGAAGCAACGTCTTGAACAGTCTTAAGCTTTTCAGCGTCTTCGTCTGGAATTTCAAGATCGAATTCTTCTTCCATAGCCATTACTAGCTCAACGATGTCCAAGCTGTCTGCACCAAGATCGTCGATGAAAGAAGCCTCAGGCTTAACTTTATCTGGATCTACGCCAAGTTGTTCTACGATGATGTCTTTAACTTTTGGATGCAATGCCATTTAATCCTCCTAGTACATTAATCCCATTAAGTATTAATCAAATTTATCAAAAACAATTACATATACTCACTTCGGTCGAGTCTATTGTGAATTAACTCGTATCCGCCGTCGCTAAAGCTATGGCGGATTCATGGAATACTTCGCTTTAGCGAACTATTCCATGAACATTCCACCGTTCACGCTAAGAGTCTGGCCTGTGATGTATTTGGATTCATCACTAAGCAGGAATCTTACAGCCTGAGCAACGTCAGTACCTTCGCCGATTTTATTCAACGGTACTTTTTCTAAAATCTTCGCTTTTACTTCCTCAGGCAAAACATCTGTCATTTCTGTCGAGATGTAACCAGGAGCCACGTTATTCACACGCACGTTACGGGAAGCCAGTTCCAATGCCACGGATTTTGCGAAAGCCACAGTGCCAGCTTTAGAAGCCGCATAGTTCGCTTGTCCCGCATTTCCAGTTTGGCCGATAACGGAAGTGATATTAACGATGGAACCTTTGCGTGCTTTCATCATTGGTTTGGTGAAAGCTTTGGTAACCAGGAAAGTTCCGCGCAAGTTTGTAGAGATAACAGAATCAAAATCTTCCGCTTTCATGCGCAACAACAATTGATCTTTTGTGATGCCGGCATTGTTCACAACGCCGTCTACGTCAGACCATTTTTCAAGAATGTGCTCGACCGCTTCATTTACGGATTGTTCGTTAGCAACGTCCATCTTGATATAGAAATGGCCGTCGCCTTTAAGCGTGTGAGCAACTTGTTGTGCAGATTCTTCGCGGGAAGAGTAGGTGAAAGCAACTTGAGCGCCTTCATCAGCAAGAAGTTTAACAATAGCGGCGCCGATACCACGACTGCCACCGGTTACTACAATTTTCTTACCTTGAAGTGAATTTCCGCTCATCAGTATTTCCTTAAGTTTCCTACTTCGACTGGGCCGAAGTGCGCGCTATAAAAACTAGGGTAAAAGCTCATCAGTTTTTATGCGTGTCCACTCTGGCCGAACTCATAGTAAAGCTCAAGAAATTTCAATGACTCGTAGCTTTCAAAAAATCTTCAATAGTTTTAAGATCTTCCATGCTAGTCGTGGTCATTACTTTAAAGAATTCGCCATCAATTTTCTTCAGCAACCCTTGGATAACTTTTCCAGCGCCACATTCGATAACTTGAGAGTGTCCAGATGCCTTCAAAGTGTCCATGCTTTGCATCCAGCGCACGGGAGCTGAAACTTGGCGGATCAGATTTTCACGAAGAGCCGCGCCTTCAGTTTCAAATTTCGCATGGAAATTTTGAACAACAGGAAAGGCCGCAGTTTTAAATTCCATCGCGGTCAAAACCAAACGCATAGTGTCTTCTGCGGGTTTCATCATTTCACAATGGAAAGGAGCAGACACCACCAGAGGAATTAGCTTCGCACGCTTCGGAGCTTCAGCCCAGATAGCTTCTGGTTTAAAATTATCTTTCAACCAGCTGATAGCTTTCATGGATCCAGAAATTACGATCTGTCCTGGGGAATTAAAATTCGCCGGAGACAACGGACCAAAGCCAGAATTTTTAACTGTCCACTGGCAAAGTGTTTCAACTTGTTCAGGCTCAAGACCCAAAACTGCAACCATACCACCTTGGCCAACCGGAACTGCCGATTGCATTGCTTGGCCGCGAGTGCGAACCGCTTGCATCGCCTGATCAAAACGAATCACGTCAGCTGCAACCAAGGCTGCGTATTCACCGATAGAGTGACCAGCGGCAGATTGAACTTTCACACCAAATTCAGCACGCAAAACTTTTTGAGTCGCAGTGGAAACCAACAACAGTGCTGGTTGAGTATTTTCGGTCAAAGCCAGATCAGCTTCAGAGCCTTCGAAGCAAAGCTTCTTCATGTCTTGTTTTAGAGCTTCAGAACCTTCTTCGAAGATTTCTTGAGCGACTTTGAAGTTATCAAATAAAAAACGGCCCATGCCAGGTTGTTGGCTGCCTTGTCCGGGAAATACCAGGGTGAACATAATTTTAGTACCTCAATAGAACGGAACCAGACGTCAAGCCTGCACCGAATGCAGTAAGCAAGATCGTTTGACCACGTTTGATTTTTCCATTTTGAACGGCCCAGTCAAAGGCCAACGGGATTGAAGCGGAGGATGTATTACCTGTTTCGTGAAGGTAAAGGATCACGCGCTCCATTGGGAATTTAAATTGATCAGCAACAGCTTCAACAATGCGCTTATTAGCCTGGTGAGGAACGATCCAGTCCACTTTATCAGGGGACATGTCGTTTGCTTCCAAAGCTTCTTTGCAGCAAAGAGCCATTGTGCGAACTGCGTTCTTGAAGATCTCGCGACCTTTCATGGAAACGTAGTGCAAATTGTTGTCTAGAACATATTGGGATTGAGGCATCAAGCTACCGCCACCTGGAAGTGTCAGTAGTTCAGCCAAATCACCATCGGCGTGAAGGTGAGAAGACGCGATCACATTATTGTCGCCTTCTTCTGCGCGTTGAAGAACCCAGGCGCCAGCACCGTCGCCAAACAGGATGCAAGTTTCACGGTCTTTAAAGTTCACGAAGCGAGAAAGAACTTCTGCACCAAGAACCAGAACGTTTTTGTACATGCCTGTACGAATAAATTGATCAGCAATAGAAACAGAATAAAGGAAGCCCGAGCAAGCTGCGTTCAAGTCAAAAGCCACGATATTGCGACAGCCAAGTTTACTTTGTACGTAACAAGCTGTGGAAGGCATCTGACGGTCACCAGTAACGGTACCGACGATGATCATATCAATGTCTTGAGCTGTAAGATTCGCGTCTGCGAGAGCTTTTTGAGCGGCACGAAGGCAAAGATCAGATGTGCCTTCACCTTCGGCTGCGATATGGCGGCGTTCGATCCCAGTACGTTCAACGATCCATTGATCGGACGTCTCTACCATTTTTTCGAGATCAAAGTTCGTAAGAACTTTCTCTGGTAGATACGAGCCTATCCCTGCTACACGAGATCGATACATTCCTGCCATGGATGTCAACCTAACCCTAAGTTATTACTTAGCTGCGCTGATTTGTTTGCCTTTGTAGTACAAAGCGCCGTCAGCACCTTTAGTTGCGCGGTGTGGACGAACAAGTTCGCCAGTTTTTTTGTTCAAAGCTACTGCTGGAGCAGACAAACCGTCATGAGAACGGCGCATATCGCGTTTAGAACGGGATGTTTTTTTCTTAGGAGTTGGCATTTCAGACCTCTTTTAAATCTAACAATATGGAATCAGAAGTACGGTAATTTATATAAACTATGATAAAAATCAAGTCTTTAATTAAGCTTTAAATTCTTTAAAGCCGCAAAAGGACTTTCCGGTTTTTCAACCGGCATCGTTTCATCGTATATAACGCCGCGTTCTGGTTCAGGATTTGTGTAAATAGAACATTCTGGGTTGTCTGCTTTAGGGCAAACTGGATTATACGGCGTCGCCAGGGCAACCACTTCGTGCAGGTACTCGCCCATATCGAAATGTTGGCCTTCATATTCGCAGAAATCAGTCTCATCGCCGGAAAGGTCGCTGATATGATTTACTTTCGAATATTTGGAATTGCGCGGCTGATCCTGTTTTGGGATCAAAATTTCGCGGAATTTCTCGGTAATTGGGAACTGAATGTCAGTCCCGCAGCGTGAACACTGATCTGGCAGTTTCGTATTGATTTTGCCAGTCATTTCAAAGTCTTTGGAGTTCAACGGACGAATCGTGAACTCTGCTGCATAGGTGTTTTTGCCGATAAGATCAGCTAAAACGGCGTTGGCCTCGCCAGACTGGGTGTCCCACACATACGTACGGCCTTCTTCTGGAATTTCTAGTAGATTAATTTTCATATAAATAGACTCCGACAAGCGCTCCTTTGTAAAAGGGATGAAGCGCTTCGTCAAGTTGAGAATGGTCATCATGGAGACCTTTTAGGGTCTGAACAGCTCTTGGGCGCTAGGGGAGGATTTAATCTGTTTCAGTTCCTTGAGTTGTTTTACCAGAGTTTCCCAGCGTTCCGCCGTCATCTGGCCCAATTTCAGACCTTTGGCTTCAATTAACGGCTTTTGAATCTGAGCGCCTTTGTTAAATGTCTCCAGATCCAAGGATTTATTCAGTTTTGCCATGTGTTGATTGGTTTTTGTGGGGTCTTTTAAGTATCCTTCCCAACCCAGGCGAGTCGCTTCGATCATCTTGCCTACCAGCTCAGGATTCTTTTTTAGTGTCTCTTCGCGGGCAGCAAGCACCACCACATAAGGGTTAAAGCCCTCGTCAGAGATCAGGAAGCTTTTAACTTTCGCGCCCATTTTTTCGGCCGCCAAAGGTTCGATCGTGATGAATCCTTGCTGCGAAAAGTTTTTGTCATTCAGGAAATTAGAAACTCCCCCAAGATATGGAACCACATTGACCTTAGGCTTTCCAAACTTCTGCAGCAGGTATTGGTGATATGGAAGGCCTGCCTGAACAGACAAAGTTCCTTCGCTAAGGTAAACATCCTTCAGGGTTTTGAAACCACGCTCCGCATGAGTCATCACGATATAGGGCGCGGTTTGATAAACTGCAAACAACGCCACGACTTTGTTTTTTGGATTGCGATCCTGGGAGATGACAACTTCATCAGCACTGACGATGGCGAAATCCACTTTACCATTCGCCAGCATTTGCACTGTCGGAGTTCCGGAGCCACCTTCCTGGATGGTCGCATCGATGCCGTGTTTTTTGTAAATGCCGTTTAAAGAGGCCTCGTAAAAACCACCAAACTCGGGCTCGGCTTTCCAATTTAGAGCCACTGTGAACTTGGTGTTTGTGGGTTCAGCTGAAAATGCGACGGCTCCCCACAGGGATAAAGAAAGTAGTAAAAGTGATTTCATAAATCTCCAGTAAAATAGGGGCGACGTTTTTGAATCAATCGATGAGAGAGCGCTAAAGCCCCGATCATTAAAAGCCCCATTATAGAAAGCAAAATCAAAGCTCCAAAAACAATATCCACGCGTTGCTGGGTACGGGCTGAGTCAATCATAGACCCTAATCCGCCACCAGCAACAAATTCTCCAGCGATCGCGCCGATGATGGATAGGCCGGCTGAAATTTTCAGACCGGAATAAATATGTGAGTACGCAGCGGGAAGTTTTAACTTCCACAAAATCTGCCACGGACTCGCATGATAAATTCTAAACAGGTCCAGTTGATTTGCCTGAGTACTTTCCAAACCCATCAGGGTGTTTGCGATAATCGGAAAAATCGAAACGATAAAACCTGAAGCGATCACAGTGGGTGCGCCAAAGCCGAAATAGATCACCAGTAACGGAGCCACAGCAATGATTGGGACTGTCTGAAAAAACACCGCAAATGGCAAAACAGCGCGTTTTAATAGGCTGAATAATGAAAACCCCACCGCCAATGCAGTGCCGATTAGAATGCTGAACATCCAACCAACGAGCGTGTTTTTAAAAGTCTGCAAAAACGATGTAACATAATCGCTTTTCAGTTCAATGAACGTTTTTACGACGTTTTCCGGTGATGGAATTAAACTTTCTGCAATTACATTTTGCTTCACCAAAATCTGTAAAAGCACGGTAACTAAAAGGAAAAATCCAAGGGCTGGCAGAATTCGTTTCATCGTCGCAGACCCTCTGAAAGTTTTCTGATTATTGAATTGAACTCCTGCGATGTTCTTAACTCTTCAGTGCGATTTTCGGGCAAGTCTAATTTCTGATCCAAAACTATTTCGCCACCGGACTTGCTCATTAAAATCACTCGCTGAGACATAAATACGGCCTCCGACAAGGAGTGAGTCACAAAAAGAACCGTGATACCTTCCTGTAGCCATAGCTCACGGAGCTGCAATTGCATTTGATAGCGAGTGAATTCATCCAAGGCCGCAAAGGGCTCGTCCATTAATAACAATTTGGGTTTTGTAACCAGCGCTCTTGCGATGGAAACACGCATCTTCATGCCGCCAGACAATTGGTGAGGAAATAATTCGGCGCTTTCGTGCAGATTTACTTTACGAAGAGTCTCTAAGACGCGGGATTTGATTTCGTTTTTGGAAGTTCCTTTGATCTCTTTGTTAAGCTCAAAAGGCAGAGCCACATTTTCAAAAACGCTTTTCCAGGGCAGAAGATTTGCTTCCTGAAAGACAAAACCAAAATGATTTACTTCGGAATTTTTAAGTTCGCCGGATTGGGGAGATTCCAGTTGAGCAATCAATCTTAAAACTGTGGATTTGCCGCAGCCCGAAGGCCCGACCAAGGATGTGAAAGATCCTGCAGGAATTTGCAGCGAAAAATCTTTTAGAACTTCTTTCGTTCCAAAGTTTTTCTTGAGATGTGTGATCTGAATTCCTGAAACCTCTGGCATTATTTAAACCCAGTCGTAGTTAAAGCTGATGCTGATGCGTTCTTTATCTGAATTGTTTGCGGGAACCTCGTGACGAAGCCAGCTTTCAAACAATACCACATGACCTTCCTGAGGTTCGATGGAGTGGTAGCGTTGATTATGTACCTTTGCATCGTGTTTGCGTGGAGGTGATGCCATGAAGGAATCCATGCGCGGGTCTTCAAACTTAATGGCTGAGCAGTTCTTTGGTGTTTGCAAATAGTAAGTCCCGCTTATTACAGAAAGCGGGTGAAGATGCATGGTGTGAATTACGTTGGACGGCATGATGTTAACCCAGCACGAGCTCATGCGAAGTTCTTTGGGGTTAATGTCCATCTCCAGATGCTTTACGAATTTGCGAACATGTTTGTCGATCTGTTTTTCCAAATCATTAAAGGTGCTGGAAAACTGATGAAGCTGAGCCATGGACCCGTATGAAGTGAAACCGCCTTTATAGTTTTTGCGGGACCACTGCCGCCCTTCCTCATCGATTTCAGCGATTTTTAAGGACTCCATTTTAAGGTCTTTATTTAAGATCTTTGTTTTAGCCGCGTCCTGAAGGGGGCCGTAATAAACGAATGTTGGAAAGAGGGTTTTAATCATCACATTCCCTATCAATTTGAGACGAAATTCCTGTCTAATATTGAGACTTTAGGCTGAAAAGACCCTCAACGCAAGCGGGGATGTTCATTTCCTTTACAGCCGCTTCGCGCGAAAGGTCACTTGGCTTCCTCAGATCGAAATTAAGTTGGCACGGCCTGGCACCAGGGATGCATTAGTAGTTGGTATAACCAAGGAGTGAATTATGAAGAAGCAAGTTTTGATCGCAATGATGACTTTGATCCCAATGACCTCTTTCGCTAAAGTTGCAGATTTCGGTTCTATGATTTCTGAAAATGCAGCAGCTCAAAAAGAACTTCACCACGCCGTTCGTGATAATCTTCAGGATACACGCGAAGTGGCTAAGTCTGGCGCAAGAGAAAAGATCGTCATCGTTGAAGCTACTGGCACTTCTTATAATTCACCAACAAACAAAGAATTCATGCGCTTTGCTAAGGAAAGAACAGCTTCTGAGCCAGCAGCTAAAGACATGCAATTCGACCGTCTTGCGAACGAAATTCGCAACATGGACCAGTAATCTATTTATAGATTCTTAAATAACCCCTAAATGTGCAAAACACTCCTTAAAGCGCTGCTTTCCCCCGAGCAGCGCTTTTTTTATTTCAAGCTGCCCAAGGTGTTTAATCATCGTCTTTTGATTAAAGAATAAGCTTACGAAGCTCTTGCTGGGAGTAAACGTAGTCCGCATAGACCATCGTATTTGCGATGTTCCTGTGTCCCAAAGCGACCTGCACCAGGCGCAAATCCTTGGTTTTTCGATACAGTTCGATCGCAAAAGTATGCCTTAAAGAATGGAATTTCTTAGGGACAGGGCGATACATTTCCCAGATCTGATAAAGTCGGGGATAGGTGATCGGAAAAACCAGGTTTCCTGTCTGATTTTTGGCCTGCTGTTCGGCGAACCGATGAAGTCGTTCAAAAATAGCTGAATGAATCGGGATTTCCCGGTCATTTGAGTTCTTAAGCCCCCGGATAAAGATGCTTTCATCGTAGGGGTTTAAATCTGACCTTTGAATATTAAGGATTTCCTGGGCCCGCGCGCCGGTCTTTAAACCCACCCAAAACATCAAACAATTGCGTGGATCTTTGAGTTCAAAATCCGTGAGAATTTTTCGCAAACGTTCGACCTCGGGTTCGAGGAGATATTTGTTTTTATTGAGTTGATACCTAGGTGCCGGAGCCATGATTTATCTTTAAAAGTTAAATAGGGTCTGGCAATCGATATCTCATAACGCATTGTATTCAAAGTGTTGATAGGTAAATAATATTTGTTTAGTGCTACTAGACTAGACGCGTCGAAGCGATTCCTTCAAAAACAACCGTATAAAATAACAAGTAAAAACATATAGATAGCACTATAGCTTATAGCCATAAGCTATAGTCTGAATTGAAAAAGGGGTCTATAGGGGTACCCAGGACGGATTCTTTTGTGGTTTCAAAGGCTTAGCTTGACTCCTCATCGGGACCTTTTAAAGTATACATGTATTTCACAACGCATTTCAATGCGTATAACAACACTTATATTGTGAAAAACAACAGTCTGTGAGGCTTTAAATGGATATGGAGACCCAGGGTCTGGTCTTGGACCCCCACGAAAATGACGTTTCAAACGAGGGGTATATTGAGGGTGCTTTGAATCCTTCATTTGAAATCGAGGCAGGGGAGGATGCTCCCCGTTCAAAGACATCTTTAAGGATGCATTATGAAGCCCAAGTTTCAGTTCTCCGTCGTCAGATGGGGGATTTGGAATCGATTCGTTTGGGTCTGAGGCTTTCACAGCGTAAAATGAGTCAATTATTGATGGTCGATCCAAGCAGTTGGACCCGATGGACTAAGCAAGGCGATGAAGCTCCCCCGCATGTTTGGCGCGCTCTTCAGTGGTACTCGATTTTGAACGAAAAAATCCCAGGCCTTACGCCGCAATATTTCATGAATCAAAGTCCTCAAGTCCTTCATCAAAAGGCTTTGCAGGAATTGGAATCAGAAAAAGCCGAAAGACAGGCAGAAATGTCGGTTTTATCGCGTAAATTGGATGGTTTTACCGCTGAAAAACACGCTTTGAATGCAGAAGTCGCAAAGCTTAAAAAAGACCTTAAATTTCACCGAAAAATCAGTATATTCATTCTTTCTATGTCGCTCGTTTGGGCTGCCGTCTTTTTAGTTTGGAAATTTATATGATTAAACACGATTCAATCCGCCTTTTAGCCACTGAAAAAATCGCCGCTGCGATTGAAAAGATGGGTCATTCTTTGTCTGCAGACGAAATCTATAAAGCATTGGTTGAGCCGCCGAATTCTGAATTGGGTGACTTGGCTTATGGCTGTTTTATTTTGGCTAAATCCCTTAAAAAAGGTCCTCCGCAAATTTCTGGCGAATTGGCTGCGAATCTAGAACTTGATTCCAATCTTATTAAGGCTCAAGCCGCAGGTCCTTATTTGAATCTGACTTTTGCTCCGCAAGCTTTCGGTGAAAAAGTTTTGAATCCTATTTTAACAGGCGAGCATTTTAAAAAAGCCCTTGTTGAAAAAGCACCGAAAACAATGATCGAGTATTCTCAACCAAATACGCACAAAGAACTTCACGTAGGTCACATGCGTAACTTGTGCTTGGGTGATTCTATCGTTCGTATGTTGAGATACGCGGGTCGCGAAATCGTTTCTGCGACTTTCCCAGGCGATATGGGAACTCACGTGGCGAAATGTCTTTGGTACATGAAAAAGCACAACCAAGAGCCTGTTCCTGCAACTGGAAAAGGCGAATGGCTGGGCAGCATGTATTCCAAAGCCAATTTGCTTTTGGAAGATCAAAACGGAACTCCCCAGGAAGATTTAAATCGTCAGGAGCTGACAGCAATCCTAAAGCAATTGGAAGCTGAAAGCGGTCCTTATTATGACCTTTGGAAAGAAACACGCGAGTGGTCTATCGAGTTGATGAAGTCTGTCTATAAGTGGGCAGATGTAACATTTGACGAATGGTATTTTGAGTCTGAAATGGACGCTCCATCTGCAGCATGGGTTAAAGAGCTTTATGCTGAAGGAAAGCTTGAAAAATCCGAAGGTGCGATTGGTAAGAATCTAGAGGCTGAGAAATTGGGCTTCTGTATGCTTTTGAAATCCGATGGCACAGGACTTTACGCGACTAAAGATTTGCTATTGGCTCGTCATAAATTCCAGGACGTACAAATTGAGAAATCAGTTTATATCGTGGATATGCGCCAGGCTTTGCACTTTAAACAAGTCTTCCGCGTTCTCGAGATGCTGGGTTTTGAGCAAGCTAAGAACTGCTTCCATCTTCAATACAACTATGTGGAACTTCCAGATGGCGCGATGAGTTCACGCAAGGGCAATATCGTTCCTTTGAATGATCTTGTTCGCAACATGGAAGAACACGTAAAAACGACCTACTTGTCTCGTTATGAAAACGAATGGTCTAAGGAAGATATTAAGTTGATCGCTGCACAAGTGGCGAAAGGTGCCATCTTCTACGGTATGCTTCGTATGGATACGAATAAGAAAATCGTTTTCGATATGAATGAATGGCTGAAACTTGATGGGGAGTCTGGACCGTTCATTCAATATTCTTATGCACGTATCCAGAGTTTGGGTCGTAAGTTTGCTCGTTCTGGACAAAGTGTTAACTGGGGGTTGTTGCAACATCCTTCAGAGCGTCAGGTGATGCAGCACATTTCTGGTTTCAATACAGCCGTTGCATCTGCCGCGGAAAACTTTAAACCAGCAGCAATTTGTACTTATTTGTATGACATGGCTAAGAAGTTCAACGTTTTCTATCACGAGTGCCCAATCGGTACTGAAAAAGACGAAGCCACTCGCGAAGCACGTCTAGCATTGAGTGCGGCCGTTGGGGCAACTTTGAAGCAAGGTATGGCCGTTTTAGGCATGCCAGCTCCTGATAAAATGTAGGATATCTATTAGATGAGTTCACGCTTAACAGCGCGAGACATACAAAAGCAGCTCCATCAGATTGATTTTGATGGAGTGCCGCTGTGGCCCGATCATTTGATTGGTGAAGCTTTTCTTCGCATTCGAGATGAACAGATGAAGAAGATTCTGCCTGCGAAACTGGAATGAGAGCCGGGGAGATGAAATCTATGGATTTTTTCGCCGCGGAGTTTTTGTCAAAAGAATGGAGCCGTGTGGTTGAGCTAGGTTTGTCGCCTACAGATGTATTAGGAAACAACCCTCCTTGGCTGTAACTTCAGTCGGAGTGTAAATCTCGCACGCTGTCAGGACGCTCTTTTGGAGACGTATTCAATCAGGATATTTCTTATAAGTTTTTGGTAATCAATATCATCGTCTTTGGCGATTTTTTTTACTTCATTAAGTAAATCGTCGCTAACTCGCAATGTAATAGTTTTGTTTTTCTTTTGAAGTTGGAAGAGCTCATTTAAACGAACCCATTTTCCTTTTTCTTTCAGAAGAAAAGACATGTCTCTTTCAAGTGGGTCAGAGTCTGACTTTTTCTTTTTAGATTTTGCCATTGAACTTCTCCCATTCTTTTTTATGAGCATATCGAGCCGAGATAACCCTGAACTTTAGCACTCCCTCGATCGCTCGAATTGTGAAAACCACGAATAAGATTTTGTTTCCAAACCGGTCGAAAGCAAAGAAACGTGTCTCACTTGTTGAGTTTTTAATATCCGAGTAAAGCAGGGGATTTCTTTCAAGGAAGATCTCGATTTCCTTTATGGTTAATCCGTGCTTTTGGACTTTGCCAATATTTCCTTGATCCCAGTCAAAACCGTGAATCTTTGTCATCTAAATCTTACCTTGTAAATACAAAAATGTAAATACATTAAAGTGATGCATTTACGGTATGATATGGAGGCCTCATATATAAGAAGTGCCGTAAAGCACGCTTTGAGTTTCTTCGATCCTGCCATGGGGACCTCCGATTGCATCTGTATTGCAGTAGGTATTCCGTAAACGAGGGGATAATGAAGTCAGATGCAGTAGTTTTTGTCTGACGATATTCGGAAACATATTGCCGCCTTGAAGGGCATTCTTTTGGATCATAGCTCGGTGCATCTAGCACTGAGCATAAGTGCTAGTCTTTTTACTCAAATGGAACAATGATCCCAAGGCGTTAATTTTTTGAAGGAGAATTTACCTTGGGAACTTTTGAAGTTATCTCTAAGCACGGTGACCATGAACAAGTCGTTTTCTGTAACGATCCAGCTGTTGGTCTAAAAGCAATCATCGCAATTCATAACACATCTTTGGGTCCTGCTTTGGGCGGTACTCGTATGTGGAACTATAAAAACGAAGATGAAGCGTTGGTTGACGTTCTACGTCTTTCTAAAGGTATGACTTATAAAGCTGCGGCATCCGGTTTGAACTTGGGTGGCGGTAAAGCTGTTATCATCGGTGACGCTAAAACTCAAAAATCTGAAGGATTGTTCCGTGCATTCGGTCAATTCGTGAACTCTTTGAATGGTAAATACATCACGGCTGAGGACGTGGGTACTTCTGTTCAGGATATGGAACACATCTACATGGAAACTCCATGGGTGACTGGTATCCCTAAAGACTTCGGTGGTTCTGGCGATCCATCTCCATACACTGCACATGGTGTATTGATGGGTATCAAAGCTTCTGCAAAAGAAAAATTCGGTACAGATGCTTTGAAAGGCATGCGCGTAGCAGTTCAAGGTCTTGGTAACGTAGGTTCAAACCTGGTTAAGTACCTTAAAGAAGAAGGCGCTGAAATCACAGTGGCTGACATCGATATGGCTCGCACAAAGAAAATTTCTGAAACTTACGGCGCTAAGGCAGTAAGCTCTGACGAAATCCTTTTCACTGAGTGTGATATCCTGGCTCCATGTGCCTTGGGTGCGATTGTTAACGATCAAACCATCACTAAATTCAAAACTAAAGTTATCGCTGGTGGCGCAAACAACGTATTGGCTGAAGCACGTCACGGTGACCAATTGAAAGAATTGGGTGTCCTGTACGCTCCAGATTACGTTATCAACGCCGGTGGTTTGATGAACGTATTCGTTGAACTTGAGGGCTACTCTCCAGAGCGCGCTTTCGAGAAAACGAAACGCGTGTACGATAACATCTTGAAAGTGTACGAAATTGCAAAACGTGACAATATCGGTACGCACACTGCTGCTGACCGTATGGCTGAAGAGCGTATCAATACAATTGGTCGCTTGAAGCAACGTCACCCAGGTAAATCTTCTCGTTCTTTCACGACGCTTAAAGAAGTTTACAACCGATAATCCCGTCTGATTCCAGATAAACTATAAAAAGCCTGTTACTTGAACGTAACAGGCTTTTTTATGCGCCGCGGGAGCTTGACTCTCGAAGGTCGGGGTTTAACAATTATTTCGTCTAAGTATTTATTAACAGCGAGGAATTATCTTGAGCACGAAGTTTTCTAAAGAAGATTTGAAGAATCCAGACCAAGTCACAAAAACCTTAAGAGAAGGTTTTGTATGGACTACCACTCACTCCAAAATCGTTGTTACAGCGATCTTTGCGTTCATCGTTGTTGGTGGCGGCTGGTCTTTGATGAATTATTTCTCGTCCAAAAAACAAACTGAATCGCAGGCTAAGTATTTCTCTTTGGAAAAAGCTTATACCGAGAAAAAACGTGGCTTTGATGAGGCTTTGCGTGCGGAAGTAACTGCAGCAGCGGCTAAAGACAAAAAGAACGCTCCGGTTGTGGATCCAAGCAAAAAGCCATCCGGTGACGTGCAAAAAGACTACGGCACTGTGATCACAGGCTTTGAAGCACTTTTGAATGACTCCCCGAAAACAACTGCCGGCCAAATGGCAGCTTTGAACCTTAGCGACATCTACCTGTCTTACAAAATGTACGATCAGGCTTTGGCATCTTTAAGCAAGGTTGAGGCTGGTTTGAATAAATCTGATCTGACTTCTGGTCTGGTGTGGATGCAAATGGGTAACGTGCTTGCTGATAAAGGTGATTGCAAAGGTGCAGTTGCGAAATGGGACATGATCGTTTCCTCTAAATCATTCTCTTATGCCCATGACGAGGCGAAATTGCGCCAGGGTCTTTGCTATGAATCTTTGAATGATTCTGCAAAAGCAGAGCAGCTGTACTCAGAAGTGGCAAAAAACGTGGATTCGCCAACAGCGGATTCAGCTTCAACTCGTGAAGCAGCTAAATACCTTCGCCTTTTAAAGGCAAAAAAGAATCTTTAGGATTCAAGGATCAAAATGAAGTTTTTGTATCTGGGGGCTGTGGCTCTAATTATGATGGGTTGTACGACAGTGGATCAATCAGTCGATAAGACTGTGGACCAGTGGCGCGCTCTTAATAACAGCAAAAGAACCTTTGAAGTGAAAACGGCCTGGGTTCGCCAGACTACTTATAAAGAAAATCTGGGTTTTAGAAAAATCAACCGCATGACGCCGCTACTTGTGGGTGACCTGGTCATTCAAAGTAATGGTATGGACTCTATTTCAGCTTACAGCCGCGCCGACGGACAGTTGAAATGGAAATTGCCAATAAAAAACGGGGCTGAGCCTAGCGCTACCATGATTCGCGACCGCCTGTTTATTGGGGCGAGCGATGGGAACTTCTATTCTATCGAGGCCTCCACAGGCCGCGTGCAGTGGACTTTCCCAACGAAATCAGAAAACCTGTCTGAACCATTGCTTGACGATGGCGTGGTGTATTTCCTGGCTGGAAACAATGTGCTTTATGCTTTAGATGCAGCGACGGGCCGTCAGGTTTGGTTGTACTCCCGTCAGGACACGTCTGTCTTCTCGATCCGCGGTGGCAGTAAGCCTGCAATCCGTAATGGGACCTTGTATATTGGATTCTCTGACGGATCCTTGGTGGCGTTTAACGCGAAAACCGGCAGCGTTGCCTGGGAGCTTCAGTTAAATCGCAACAAGCGTTTCCGCGATATCGATGCAAGTCCAATCCTGGATGGAGATCAAATCTACATCGCAGGTTACGATGACAAGCTTTATGCCGTCTCCGCTGCGAAGGGAGAGATTCTTTGGCGCGTAGATCAGGGCGGTTATAGCTCTGTGACAGTGGCTGCGGATAAAATCTATTATCCAACGACGGCTGGCGAAGTTTTGGCTTTGAATAAAACGACGGGTCAGACCGTTTGGAGTTTTAAAGTTAAAGATGGAATTGCAACACAGGTAAAACTTTTTAAAGGCATTCTGACGTTCGGTGAATCCCAGGGGCATTTGCAATTCCTGGATGCAGGATCTGGCCAGCCTTTGGGTTCTATGGAGCCAGGCCGCGGTATTTTGTCTTCTCCGCAAGTCGATGAAGGTGCTAACCGTGTGTATTTTATCTCTGGGGAAGCCAATCTTTACGCCATTGATGCACAATGGGTTCGCAGTAATTACTAACGGATATTAGTCGGGGAGAACACGCGATGAAGAAATTATTTACGGCATTGATTCCAGTACTTATTTTGGCAGCTTGTTCTCATGGTGACTGCCGTGGGGAGAAAAGAAAAGCCTCTCAATCTGAACCAGGAGCTGCTGTGGCAACGAGTAATTCAACAGACCGTGTGAAAGTATTCAAACCAGATGGCTCTTTGCAATGCGGTCAGGGCAAGAAAATTGCCATCGCTGAAATGCAAAAAGACCTGGGGACTATCCAGGTCTTTTCCAGCAAAAATCAAAATGACGGAATGATGCGAATTCAAGTTTGCGGCAGTCCGACTGGCAACTGCAATGTCTACGAAATTGATCGTAAGGACCTGGCAGCTGCCCAGAAAGCCGGATTTAAAGAGTGGGTTGCTGAATAGTCAGGCGCTCTTTGATCTTCTCTTTTGGAAGAGGACCTTCGCCCGGCACATAGCGACCTTCGATAACCATCACTTCAAATGGCTTGTCAGTATTTCTTAAAAGGGTTTCGATCACGTTACCCTTTGCATCCAATCTTTGAACCAACATCACTGCGTCTGGATCAGTTCCACCAATACCCATAACTTCAGCCTGACGGCCGTAAGTGTATGAGAAGTTCGGATCAAAGGCTTTTAAGCGACCCAAATCCACATCCTTAAGTGCGCGGTAAGAGGCTACGTTAACACGGCCTTTTAGCTTCTCCTGAAGAGCGGGATCCATGTGATCACCGTATTTACCCACCACCATGGCGCCCATGGCGAAGGCTTTACCTACAACTTCACGTTTTGAAGTCGAGTAACCATAAGAGTTTCCATATTTAGGACCGCTTCTGTGGTGGTCAATGGCCATTTCAACCATATCACCATTAATAGCTTCCTTATTGTACAAATCAAAGTCGCTCTTGATCGCTTCAACCAGTGGTTTGCCGGCGTGAATAGCTCTAAGAACACTGTTTGATACCAAGTGCGAAGTCGGGGTTCTGAAGTATTCCAAAAGGTCCTGACGAGTCGGCTCGCGACGTCTGTCAGAAAGACCGCGCCATACCAGTAGATCCTTGTCGTACCAGCGGCTGATTTTAGCATCCCACATGAACTTCGAACCGGATTTATTTTTACCAAAGCCCTCAATAAAGTCTGGATCTACCAGGCGCAAGCCGATTTGGCGTTCACCATCTTTGTCATGGATATAGCGGATTGTTTTAGAGCGATAGTATTCCACAAACATGTCAGCAATACGCGACATCGTACGCAGGCGATCATTCAGAATTTCTTGTTTTAGTTCAGGGTGAGCCTGAACCAGTGTTTTTAGGAAAGCATTGAACTGTTCGCTGTCCACCTTTGCTTGCGCATAGTTTTTAACTTCTTTGGTCTTACCTTGTTGCTTCAAGGAGATGCTAACCATCTCCGGCAAACCCGGGTACAACAACTCTGGAGAGTGTTCGATCGTCATACCGTTTTGCAGGCGGTATAGGATATCAGTTTGCAGTTTTGCGTTGTTAACAACACCTTTGTGGACGTATTCGCGCCAGTCTTTTTGAGAAACCTGCACATCCAGGAAAGGATCCACCAGGCGAACCGGTGGCAAACCTTCTTTAGTCAAAAGATAGTTCATGAATAGGCGAGTCGTACGGCCATTACCATTCAGAACCGGGTGAATCGCCACCAGGTCACGCTGGAAGTCCGCAACGATATCGATGTATTGTTGTTCGTTTACGCCGATTTTAATTTCGCCCAATGAGGCGCGTTCTGCATTGAATTTTGCAAAGCGGTTTTCAACCAGTGCTTTGGTGAAAGCCTGTTCCAATTCTGGAGTGGCCTGACCAAAATAGGACGTTCCTTTTTCTTTACGATATTCCTGAATTTTTACATACAATTCTGGGTGAGAATCTTTGATCAGGTCTACTGTTTCCTGTCTTGGTGTCGTCACGAAAGGATAGTGTATGCGACCACTGATCAAAGTGATCGTGCCACCACCGATTGTCATGTCACGCTGTTCGCCCCAGATTTTGATTTTTTCCCAAAGACCGATATTAAGGTCGCGCATTTCGCGGCCGTCTTGCTGGAATGCCAGATATTTATTCAATTCGACGACTTTTACTTCCGCCGGAATCATTTTAAATTCGCCGGCAACGTTACCCATCCAGTGACCGTTGCGCCATACACCTAACTGTGCTGGGCCAATGCCTTCAACGCCATTTTCCATAATGCGTTTATGAATTTCTGGCAAAAGATCGGCCGTAATTGGTGGTTTTTCTTTTCTTAAGTAGTTGTCGCGAGCATTGATGAAGCCCTTATAAGGAGCAGCCTCAACCATTTCGGAACGATCGTATAGTTTTGAAAAATCCAAAACATCGTTCTTGCCCTCAAGGAAGTTTGGCAAAATCTTTTTGGCAGTATGGGTGTAATCAAAAAACTCAACAGCCGCTAAAAGATGTTCAACTTGAGCCCTGCGCTCAGCTGGTATCTTTTTAAGTGTGGCCCATAGTTTTTCTTTTGTAGCTTTAAACTCCAAAAGTTCGCGAGGAGTTTCCACCTTATTGGTCTCAGAGCGCAAACCGAAATTCGTGCCACGAGCTTTAACCAGATGGTCGGTAAATACCTGTTCACACATCAAAGCAGCTTGCGCCGGGCTCATGAAGCTGATTGCCAGGACCAGTGACAGGATAAAATTAAACAGTCTATGCATAGGCATAAAATAGACTCCTCTTGTTCTTATGGAATCTAAAAGCAAGCCCTGTGCTAGGTATTGAGCACTATAAAAGACCTGGGCGGGGAGAGTAGAACAACTCCCCGTCTCATTTTGAGAAAGAGGCAATTTGCGTCGTCAGGCGTACAAGCCTTAAACAAGGGCGGACAGTACTTGGATCGCGGTATCCAGTTCCGTTTGAGTATTATGAATATGCGGGGTCAATCGTAAAACAGGAACTCCAGGAACTTTGGGAAGACCTACTTGAACCAGGGATTTTGCGTTCTTAATATAGAGTCCATCAAATTCAATGCTCTTAAAATCATCCAGCTTGTAGCATAGAAGTCTGGCAGGAACTTCTGAATCTGCAGATTTCAAGGGCGTAAGGCCTTTCGCACGCAAACCTTCTTCAAGGTATTTCATACGCAGTTCGATCTCTTTAAAAATCACGTTTTTCCCATGGTGATCCCAGAAATCAAAACAAGCCTCTAAGCCATAGTAAGAGGAAAAACTCTGCGAATGAGACCAAAGCATGCGCTCAGAAAACGGAGTCTGCGAAAAAGCCTGCATCACTGGCGGTGTGTTTGCATCCGTTGTCCAGGAGCCATAACAAGGACCGGTTTTACTTTGATGAATGGGATTTACCCAGCCAAATGCTGTGCCTTTCGGGCCCATAAACCATTTATGTAAGTTACCGGCATAGTAATCGACCTCTTTAAAATCAGAATCAAAATCAAGATCTCTGATTCCAGGTGCGTGGGCACCATCAACAACCAAAAGAATGCTTTTCTTGCGGCAAGCTGCTGCCAATTCTTTCAGGGGAATCTCGATTCCATTCCCGGTAAAGATATGGCTGATTGCTAAGACCCTGGTTTTATCTGAAACGTTTTGCATTAACAGATCAACAGCCGCATTTGCAGAGATATCCTGATACAGAAAATCCGGCTGAATAAACCTTAAGGAAAGACTGCCTTTTTGGGCTTTAAACTTAAGGATATTAACGACCGCTCCATACTCAAAGGTGGTCGTTAGAATTTCAGATCCGGCGGGGAGACTAAGCCCCATGACTATTTCATTTAAAGCCAAAGTGACATTGGGACGCAAAAACAGATCTGAAGCGTTGGTATTTAAGAACTTCGCCAAACGCTCTTGAATGCCCCATAAACGTTGCCAGGAATTCCCCAACCCCAAAGAGGTGTTCAATTCGAAACTTTCCAGCTCGGCCTTTTGAAGATCAATAACGCTTGAAGGACATAGTCCCAAGGTGCCGTTGTTTAAATTAATAAAGCGGGTGTCTTTGTATTTCTCAAACTCACCTGCAAAATTATGAAACATAATTACTTATTTAAACCTTTGCAGGTTTTCAAAGAAAGATCTTCCTGAGTTTCAAGGCTTAGCTGATTATCTTGAATGAGTTTACGAATATCCATCCACAGCAAATTATAGTGCCATTCACGAGGTGCTTTGTCGGATATACCATGGTCTGGGATCAATTTTAGATCTTTGGTAGCGATCAAAGTTTTTAAAACTTCTGGATTCTGACGGATTTTTTCCAGCAACGCATTCCAGATCAATTGATAATGTTCCTGGGGTTCCTTGGTTGCAAATGGAATAACTTTGCCTTCAAAGGTCACCCAGTTTGCATCGTTCTTATCCATTAGGAAATTCGCGTAATTACCTGCAGATTTTGCGGCATATCCATTGAATTGAGACACTTGTTGGCGCGTATATTTCCAATTTTTAGCCCAAGCCCAGCGTGGATCATTTTCGGTCTCAGGATATTTCATCATCTGCCAGAACGCTTCTACGGTCGGATAACAAACCCCATGGAATACAAAGGAAGCTTCGGCGAAATTCGATAAAATGCCCAGTTCATTTCGTTTGCTTAAAACGACCTCCATAAACCCAGCATCTTGAGGCAATATTTCCCAGTTTTTTGCCTGTTCGCGCGGAACTGGTTTCCACCAATGTGATGGATAGCCGTTTTGCCATGAATTATCAGGCTTTTGAGACTCTTTAATCGGGGTATTTTCAGGGGTTTTAGATGCATCTTTTGAAGGTGTGCATGAAGCCAGGATAAACCCGGCAAAAAGAGCCAAAATCAGGGATAAAGCAGCCTTAAACATGCAAACTCCGTCGTAAAAGACCTTGAAATAAGGGGTCCAGAAACTTGGAGAAGCCTAACAGAGCCTTGATTCAGAAGACAAACCTGAAACAATAGATGAAGCGGGACAACGAAACCCAGCTTATATCCAAATCAAATATAGAACATTTAAACGCCTAAATAAGCCCCAAAGCAAATACACACTATAATTGTATGTTACATAATATAACTTATCAGAAGTATTTATGGGCCTCTTCCATGACCCTTTTGACCGCCTAATATTAGATTTTTAAGGCCTTTATAAAGGATCGAAATCCAGTTGGCTGTTTGATTCACAGCTCAATCGAGCTTTGGATGTTTCGCCTCTTAATAAGAGCTGAGCGCGTTTCATCGAGTTAAACATCGGCACGGTTTCGGTGATTTCAGAAATCGCACTGAATTTGCTGGTCATCTCTTTGATTTGCAAACGCTTGGGGCTGCCATCCACGGGGTTGATATCCACGAAGAATTTAAACCCGTGAATCACCATGTAGAATTTAGGGACATCCAGATCTGGAGTCCAGCTATAGGTGTATTCGCCATCATTGATATTTAATGTACAAGTCACCTGAACGTTAAATAAAGCAGGTCCGTTTGCAAAACCGAAAATCCCTTTTTGCACGCGGGCTTTATCATTTAAAACTTCTTCAACCTGACGGTTCAATTCGAAATCAGACAGTCCCGAGTACATCAAACCGATGATCTGGCGTGTGCGGTATGAGCTGCCGTCGCCGAACACTTTGCGAAGGGCAAAATAGATTTCTTCATGCAAAAGAATTGCCGCTTTTTGATAATTGGAAAAAACCGGCAAATCCCAAACACGTTTTGAATAAATGATTTCACCATCCAAGGTCGCGTCTGCCAATTGCACAAAGGAAACCACGCCCCCTGGGCAGCTTGTCACAGGTGGTTTATAACGAAGTTCCGCATCAGGGATATAACTTAAGGCATCTGGAGCTGCGCGAAGTTTTTTGGAAATATCCAATGGATTGTCTTTTAAAATCTTCGCTAATGAGGGCAAAGTTCTATCGATTAAATCGTGTTGTTCACGCAAAAGACCCCAAACATCCCCGTCTTTTTCAGCCAGTTTTCCTGGACTGTAAAATTCAACCTTGGTTAAGTCGGCCGCTTTGATCCAAACCACCTGACCGGAATCCTTGTTTCTACAAGCCCAGCCGCCGCCACCGTTGTTCACACGTGGTGCTGCGAATGCTGTTCCTGCTAAAATACTGATGATCAAAAACAAGAAAGTTTTCATAGAGTATCCTTTTTAGGATTTTGAGAAAGTGCGTAAAACTGCAGGTTGATCTGA
The DNA here is from genome assembly GCF_047306075.1 of Bdellovibrio sp. HCB274. GTDB lineage: Bacteria > Bdellovibrionota > Bdellovibrionia > Bdellovibrionales > Bdellovibrionaceae > Bdellovibrio. The sequence continues at coordinate 1,840,256 of NZ_CP178623.1, read as the reverse complement.
TAAACCTCTTCACCCGGATTTTTTTCAAGATCGCGAATGAATTGGTCCATAAAAAGACGCAGACGTTTTTTTGCTTTTGGAATATCTGATTTTAATATCGGTATGGAAGCATTTTGAAATTCAATTTGTTCTGTCGGCTGAGCACCCAATGCCATACCTGCCAAATGCAGGTGCTGACGATGATTCTCGCGCACAGCCTGGGAAGGCACATCGTGCGGAGTCTGGATGTCTCCGTTATTCATCACCACGTATCTGCCGTTTTCTTTTACGATAAATCCCATTTTTACCAGACGGGCAAAGGAATCCTTGGCAACTTCCTGAGGAATTCCCAATCTCTCCCCGATCCATTTTGCTGTTCCTTTAAAGTCTTTTGTATTCAACAAAGCCAAAATAGCAAAGTGATGCCACTCAGCGACTGCTTTAAAACTGTCCTGGGAGATCACGGATTTTGAACTGCGCTGAGTTTTAAGAATGCGTGCGCGAAGTTGCTGACCACTGCGTGAACTTTCGTGCAATTGATCCTTGGCCACCAGGCGCATCAAATGAGCTTCTTCCTCTGGTGACATATCCAGGATCTGACTGATTTTGCTGGCGGCACCAATAGATAAAGTCTTTTGCGAGTTCATTACGCGCGATAAATAAGAATGGCTGATGCCGGCGATTCTGGCAAAACTGCGCAGACTCATATTACGATGGGCCACTTTGCTGGCAAAAAGATCGCGTAAAAACGGCTGGTATTCCTGGTATTCTAACGGAGAAATCATGGGAGCTTTATAGTAGAGCTCGCGGCAAATATCCACTTCAGTGGTGCCCAGTGGTAACCGTTTTCTTTTAAAATCAGTTTAACCGTATCTGGGTCGATATTTCCCCTTTAAAAGCTTATAAAATATACTTAAAACGGGATAGATTCTGTAGTTTTGGGGATTTTGGTGTCTGAAGGTCACCGCTCAGTGTTTGCCGTCTGCTTCCTGCATCTTTTTGACGACGATGGCGATCGTCTCAGAATCCACACGGGCCTTTTTCATTAGGGAGACGGCCCGACTAAAATCATCAGAATCAATGGCTTCAAAGAAATCATCCAGTTTACCGATGGCTGCGACTTGCTCCAAAACTTCGGTACCTTCGAAATCAGATTCATCCATGATCTTTTCCTTGGTTATTGATAGTGATACAGGCGCGCCTTGATTTCAGCGATCCGTTCTTCAACGAACGGCGTTGGATCCGGCAGTGGAACTTCCGCTCCAGAAGTTAATTCCGCCAAAGCTTGTTCGTAATAAGGTTGCGCCTCAGCATATTTTCGCAGGTCATAATAGGTGTTTGCAATGTTTAAAAGCGGGGCTTTTTTCAAGGATGAATTATGTTTCGCTTTTTCCTGCAGATCCAAATACAGCTCTAGGGATTTATTTAGATCACCCAGATAGTTGTAGTAAGCCGCCTCTTGAAACTGCTGTTCTTCAGGGGGATAAAAATCGGCAATCATATCAATTAAGATATTTTTATACCTGTCTCGAAACTCAGGCTTTCTTAATTGGGATCGTAAAAATGATATCAGATGATCTATGGCCTTGGTGTTTCTAGCCGCTTTAAACTCCTGATACATTTTCATCGGATCGTCTTTTAGTAAACATGGCTCCCCTTTGAAACATCGGGGAACAAGATTTTCAAAGTTAATAGCTGTTAATTCCAGTGACGGAACTTCAGGCTTGGGATTATCTAAAATTTTCACCTGATCAGTGCCGGAGGGTAACTGCACCCGCGATAAAAGGTTTTCAGGAATCACCGGAGGCTTCATCTCCCCGACATCTCCGCCCACCTCGACATCCGTCGCAGTTTTTTTAGGGAAGAAGATCACAAAAATCACGATCAAGATAACCAATACCGCTAACAGGGCGAGCGCCTTCTTGTTCTTTAAAATTTCCATGATACTTCCTTCCTTTTTTATTCCGTTAAGCCCCGTATAAGTAATTCTGCTGATGCCGGATTTGTCGCTAAGGGCACGTTGTGCACATCACACAGTCTCATCAGCATCGAGATATCCGGATCATGGGGATGCATACCCAATGGATCCCTGAAGAAAATCACACCGTGACACTTTTTAGTGGCCACTTCAGAAGCGATTTGTGCATCTCCACCCAGGGGGCCTGATAACTTACGAGTGACCTTAAGTCCCGCCGCCTGCAACAGTCGCCCGGTGTTTCCCGTGGCGGAGATCTTGTATTTTTTAAACTCTTCAATATGGTCCCGTACAAAAGAAACCATAAGAGCTTTTTTACCGTCGTGGGCAATCAGGGCAAGATGCTTTTTCTTCATGATGACTAAACCTTACTGGAGCTGATTGAGTTGAGTTTGCTTTTCCTGCAACAGCTCACGAATAGATCGAATCACGTCCTCTTGACCTTGTAAATTTCTTTCTGCCTGCTGAATCTGAGCTTGGGCTGACATCTGCGTAAACCGCGTCTGGCGATAGGAGTACTCCAGCCTTTGAATCTCATCCCGCAAAGAGGCGATTTCCTCCTGGATCTCGCTTCGTGCCGCTGTGTTTTGGCTGGCCACGTCGCGGGCCTGTTCCTGAATTTGTTGAGTCCGCTCCAAGGACTGGGCTGCCAGTTGGAGTTTTTGAAGTTTCATATCCTGAAGCAGTTGGGTTTGCTCTACCAATTGGGCTCTTAGTTCCTGAACCCGCTGTTCGCGCAAGGTCAGATCATTATAGTTCAATTCCCATTCCTGCAAATCCTGCTGAGCTTTGCGAACGACTGCCTCTTGCTGCAGAATATTTTGATCCATCTGCTCGTTATAAAAACGCAAAGACACATCCTGTTCGCTTTGCAGACGCTGGACTTCCTGTTGCAATCGGGACTCGCTGAATTGTTCATTATTTAAGGTGTCAGTCAGATACTGAATTTCCTCGTGGGCCTGACTGACCTGGTTATTGTAATTGAATTCCAACCGATCGGGATTGTTTCGCTCCCGCAACTGATCCAGATACTGTTTTTGTGTGTCGAGCTTTTGGTTTTCCTGCAAAAGCTGATTGGAAAGACCCTGGACTTCCTGTTGCAGCTGATCTTTTTGCAGGGAATTTGCCGGTGTAGAGGCAGTGACTTCAGGCACTGCAGCAGTTCGGCGCTTTAAGAGTCTTTGAGTGTCATCGTTGGATTCTGTCACTAAATCCTGAGTTCGTTTTAGCTCCTGACCGAATTTGGTAAACCAGATACCAAATCCGACCACAAACAGGACGACTAAAAGGAACAAGGAATTTTTTGTCATTACTCCGCCTAAACCGGAATCTCCACTATAGAGCGAATTCCATTTCGCGCTGTCATTGCATGAACTACCGCACGAAGACCCATGATGGTTTTCCCCTGAGCACCAATCACCTGACCTAAGTTGTCCTTGGCACAATTCACGCGATATACTGTTGTTTTAGGGCCCACGTATGTTGTGACCGTCACTGTTTCGGGTTGATCCACCAAAAATCGAACCATCTTTTCAATCAACGTGCGAATCTCTTCGCGGTATTCATCTGCGTTGACGTCATCACCTTTGATGCGATTTTCGTCTTTAAACCCCTTGTATGGTTCAAAATCATTCATTGTGAAACTCCTCTGATGAAATTGGATACTCCCTTTAGATTAAAACTACAGTGATACCCAAAGACCGGAACCGACTGTGCCTGGAAGCCTGTTTTATTAGCTGCATTTGCAAAAAGCTCAGAACCCTCTTGAAAACCGAAGTTGTCTCCCCGACCGGTTGAAACATAATAGAGGGGTTTCAAAAATCCCATTGGATAGCGCGCTGGCAAATTTAAAACATTATGTTCATCCCAGTCCCGAAGATCGATGATGTACCGCTTGGAAATGCCCACTAAAGAGTCCACCAGCAATCCCTCAGCACGGGTGCGACGTTTATAGTCGCTGATTTCCTGTGGTGTTGAATAAGGTCCTACCACAGTGATTGCCGGGCACAGTAAGACCACGCGCTCAAAAAGTCCGGGTATCTTGAAGCTTGCCTGGGCGGCATTAAATCCCCCCATGGATTGACCAATAATCAATCGACGCCCCTGACGAAGTCCCCCGATTTGATCCTCTAAATAGGGTAAGATCTGATCGCGAAACAACGAAAGATATTGATGTTTTTGATTTTCGACCAGCATCCAAACCGGTCCAAGGGAAATCGTAATAACTGTGGGTTCGTAGCCGTTACGAACCCATTCTTTGGCAATGGATCGCGTGTCGTTTTTCTTGAACCAGGACTTTTCCGAAGCGGAAATTCCATGGAAGAAATAAACGACGTCTTCGTTAACGGTGCGGTTCACATCATTAATGCAGTATTTTACGTTCGTATTATTAAAAGATTTGGAGGAGCAATGGAAATCAAATACACCCGCTAAGGATGTCTCCAGATAAAACAATGAAATCAACGCCGCTAACAGCGCAAAAATTCTCACTGAAGCCTCCATTTCGGATAGGCTCCTCTAGGAGAATCTTGAAATCAATTTGCAATGTCGAAATCTTCGCGAACTCTGTGTTTAGACACGAGAACCTGCTCTCCCGTATTCAGGCAGCGCAAGTAGAAATGATTGTAGCCAGTGTTGGTGATCACAAAACGACGTGGGGCTTTTGGAGAAATCTTTTTTGCCAGCACCGAACCCACATCCAACGTCTCATATTTCGCCAGGAGCTTTTGCGAAACCTGTGAACGATAAATATGCAGAGCCACGGCCGCTACCAGAAACATCAAGGCTGTCGTTCCACATACTAGCCAATGAAATTTTCTATCCAGCAACAAAGTAAAAGAAACCGGCGCCAAAACAGACACCAAAACGATCGCTCCTGTTAAGCGGCGTTCTTGTTTTTGATACTTTCTAAATTCATCGGAAAAAGTAGACATCGGCAAACCCTCTTGATGGGAGACTCCTATAAGACCACGAAAGGTTAATGAACATCGAGTCCAGAATTCGTTAAACTTTTGTTGAAGAAATGTTTTGCCGCTGCGTTTCCCTTACTGACAGCCAGAGAGCAGTGAGGTTTGCTTAATGAACCCAGTGAGGTTTTTATGCAACTTTTGATTTCGTTACTTTTTACGATGCCGGTCTTCGCTTCTACCCAAGCCCAAGACAGCCAAACGTGCCAGGACCGCGTCGAGCGCGGAGGCTCCATTCAAATGCAAATGCGCCCCACTGAATCGGGTGATTGTTTTGTTTCTGTTGGGAACTTCAAGATTAATTCGATGTTTTATCGTAACTATCTTTTCGCCGTGGATGGAAACCTGATGATATTCAATTCCTTTGGCAGCGGCACCGTTTCTGAGACCACAGGGGCCCGGGAGTTTTACTTTTTCCCTCGTCGCAATAAATACCCTACCGTGACCTGGAATAATGAGCAGCGCCACCTGGTCGTCACCTCCGTGACAGGAGATGAGTTCTATTTTGATTATGAGACAGCTCAACCAAAGGGCATGGACAAGGCGGAGATCCAGGTCTCCCCGGAAATTTCAAAAACCAACAAAGGCGGGGTTGAGGTCCTGAAGTACAAAGGCTTGGTCTTTGATGCGGGCTTTAGAATGGGGACTGCTCCCACGACTTTGCCAAAAAATAAAGGTACCTTCACTGACGAAACCGGCAAAACCTGCTCAGTCGCTATCGGTGATATCTTTAGCTATACCGACTCCGGTGATCCTTACGTGAAGTACTCGGATAAAAATCTGGCCAAGTTCCTTAAAAAGAAATGTCCAAAACTAAAATTTCCGGCGATCTAAGAAGCCAAATAAAAAAGGGGAGTTAACTACTCCCCTTTTCATTTTCCTGGACTCCCCTGGCACTATTCTTTGAGTTTCGGTGTGACTTTCAACTCCAGAACTTTGCCATTCCTTAGAACTTTTAAAGTCGTCTCTTTGTTGGGCTTCACTGCCTGCAGAGAATAGACATAGTCATAGATGTTATCGATCTTGGTATTATCAAATTCAATTAAAACGTCTTTTTCCTGAAGTCCGGCTTTTTCAGCAGGGCTGTCTTTAGATACCCCTGAAAGCAGAACTCCCTTGGTGCCTTCCTGCGTGTAGTCTGGGATGGTACCCACGTAAACCCGGAAGCTTCTTCCTTCCATGTTGTTTTGAGAGCTTGCGACCTTCACGTAACGTACTGACTCTTTCGGTGATAGCGCAATTAAGTCGGTATAGCTGCGAACGACATTCAGTACCTTTACAAGTCCCTCAAAGTTGATCAGCTCCATCGTATCGCGAGGCGTGTGATATTCAGGATGGGCCCCGGTAAAAAAGCTGACAGTTGGAACTCCGTGCATATAAAGCGCCAAAGAATCCGTCGGTAAATACGGATCTTCCTGGGAAACCAAAGGCAGACGAGTTTGTGCCTCGACTTTTTCAGTCAGTGCAGTCCAGGAATCCCCAGAGCCGACACCCTGAACAAACAGACGATCCCGCAAGCGACCAATCATATCCATGTTCAGATAGGCTTCGATTTTGGCGCCTTTATAGTTTTTTGTGAAATAAGTGGAACCTAGATTCCCAAGCTCTTCGCCTGACCACACAGCAAACATCATGTTCTTCTTTATCTTTCCTGGTTGGGACTTTTGCAGATTCGCATAGTAGTGAGCAAGCTCCATCACACCCGAAACACCAGAAGCATTGTCATCAGCACCCCCATGAGGAAGGCCAGCTTCTTCGTGTTTTGCCAGCGAACTGCCACTTAAACCCAATCCCAGATGATCCCCATGAGCCCCGATTAAAACGGCACTAGTGGATTTCACAGGAAGAGTTGCGAGAACATTGATGCCCTGGGATCTTTGAAATTGTAGATCAATATTGGCTTTTAAATACACGGAAGGAATGGCGAAACCCGTTTGCAATGAGCCTGAGTCCAACTGCTTTTGTTCTGACTTTAGATTTTTATCCGCTCTTTTAACCAGATCACTGGCCACGGCGTTTGACATTCGAATCACGGCGATACTGGACTCTGCCAGCGCCCCTTCGAATTTGATTTTACCAAAGGTGTCTTTCAGGCCACTGTTTGGACCGTGAACCACGATCACACCGACAGCGCCTTCGTTCTTGGCAACCGTCACCTTATGTTGCATTCGTGCATACAAGTTCAAATACTGCCGTCTTGAAGCTGGAATATCAGCAGGAAGATCCGACAGCACCATCACCCACTTGTTTTTCACATCGAGATCTTTATAGGAGTCATAGCCGGCTTCTTTGTCAGAAGCGGGGGCTTTAATTCCGTAACCAGCAAATACAATTGGTGCTGCACTGACAGGGCCGGTTTTTGAGAAAGACAGCGGCTCAAAATCCTGAGAAACCCTGTAAGATGTCTGACCTTTACCCACAAGCTCAAGTAGATTCTTAGAACCCAGACTGACACCTGAAGTGAATTCGAAGGATTGAAAGTAAGTGCCGTTACTTCCTGCAGGTTTTAGTCCCCAGGACTTAAAGGCTTCGGCCATTTTCTCGCTATAAATTTTTTCTTCAGCGCCGCCGGTATTGCGTCCTGCAAACTCTTTTTGAGTCAGATAGGCCATCCAGTTTTTTAAATCTGTGGATTCGATGTTGGAACTCAAAGCAGCCTTCATAGGATCAGCCGGCGGAAGATTCAGCAATCGACGAGCCTGATTATCATCCCAGCTTGCGAGCACAATTTGGGAATCCCCTTTTTGATTTCTATGGGTCCAGGAAAGCTGTTTGCCATCTGGTGTAAATACCGGAAGTCCGTCGAAATCATCTGTGAAGGTCACACGAACTGGATCCGATTTTCCCCCAGCATCGACAATGAATAACTCAAAGTTTGCAAAGCCCAATACGCTGGAACCAAACACGATATAATCCCCGGACGGATGAAAAAAAGGCGCCCAGGACATGGACTTTAATTTTGTGACAGCTGTCTGATCAGAGCCGTCGGTATTCATCGTATAGATTTCTGCCATCGTTCCAGTCGCATTAAACCGACGCCACGTGATCTTTTTCCCATCAGCGCTAAAAAACGGACCTCCATCATATCCCTTGGAGTCCGTCAAACGCTTCACTCCAGTTCCATCAGCATTCATGATGTAAATGTCCATCATGAAGGATGGATCCTGGGTAAAGTACTTTTGATCTTCCTCAGACAACTTACCAGCATAGGCCGCGCGGTTAGAAGCAAAGACGATTTGCTTTCCATCCGGAGAGTAAGCGCCTTCAGCGTCATAGCCTTTTTCTTTGGTTAAGCGCTTAAGGCCTTTTCCTTTTAGATCTGAAGTCCAAATGTCGTAGTTTTCATCAAAGCTCCAGGAGTACTTGGCCTTGATAGCTTTTTTGCGATTCTCAAGTTCCTCGGTCGCCTTCTTTTTGCTATCTGGATCAGCATGCGTGGAGGAAAACATCACCTTTTTCATGGATGGATGAATCCACCCACAGGTGGTCTTGCCTGTTCCAGTGGAAACCCGTTGAATGCCACCAGTTTTTAAATCCATCACATACATTTGATAAAAAGGATTTCCAGGCTCCCTTTCGCTTTGAAAAATCATATGACGCCCATCCGGGCTGAAATAACCTTCGCCGGATTTGCTCCCCACAAAAGTCAACTGACGTGTTTCACCTATCAAACTGTTCGGGGTATTTACGAAACTTCCCGCAGGTGTTTCAGCGTGAGCTGCGAATACGAACAAACACAAAAGATTTCCAAGTAGCACTTTTACTTTTTTCATAGATGCCTGTAGGCTAGAAGTACAACACTCAGTAAGTCAAATATCTTAGGGGGATGCTTGTGCGCGCAATTCAATGGGTTTTCATTATGCTTTTGCTAAGTTCCTGCTCTTCCGTCAGAACACCCTCTTCAATGCCGGATCTGATCTATACAGACGAAGTTTACTCGCCGGCCGCGTTCATTCCCCACGCCGGGAGCGGGACTTTTAAAAACTATCTGGCGATGAATTTACCTTACGAGGGTTATCAGCCGATTTTGCAGCAGCTTGAATCAAGATTGCAAAAGTCTTTAAAAAACCGTGGTGAAGCCCATATCACGGTGATCACTCCAGTAGAGTTCGATAAGGTTTTAAGCCGCCATCTTAAGATGCAGGATATTCACGATGTCGCTCATAAGATGCAAATACAACAAAGTCCTTATCGCCCCCTATGTCTTGGTCAGGGACAGCTTAAATCTGAAGGAAAAGAGGAAAACACGTATTTCGTTGTCGTGGAATCCGAAGCCCTTTTCCAGATTCGTAAGGTTATTGAGGAGTTGTATATTCAAAAAGGCGGGAAATCCGGTGAATTTAAAGCGGAATTGTTTTTCCCCCACGTAACTCTGGGGTATACTGAGCGGGACTTACACTATGAAGATGGCGTGACTAAAGATGCTGCCAGCTGCATATACAAAATGGAGCCCGGCCCCCGTTCTAAATGACTGCAATAGATCCGCAAACTCTTATCCCTTGTGCCTATGAAAAAACCTGCTCTGGCTGCCAGTTGCTGGATATTCCCTATGGCAAACAGACCGAGACAAAACTTCAAGAGCTGCGGGAATTATTAAAGTGCCATGGCATTCAAACGCCGAATACAATCGATTTTCTTTCTGCCGGTGCCGCCCACCTAAGGAACCGCCTGGATTTCAGCCTGCAAGACGGCAGATTGGGTCTTTACGGAAAAAACTCCCGGGAAATTGTCGACATTGAGATCTGCGCACAGCTATCTCCTGAACTGCAAAAATGGTATACCGAGTTTCGCGAAATCAAATGGCCATTTACAAAGGGTTCAATTCGCCTGCGCGTGGGCCCACGCGGTGAACGCGGCGTCTGGTTGGACTTTGCGAACATCGACATCAAATCTCTGCTGGATGAACAGAATATCCTGCGCAAACTTCAGGAAGTGTCCTTCGTGGAGATTGGGCAGCGTCGCAAAGTTCCGGTTTGGAATGGCAGTGAATACAAGCTTAAAGATCCTGAACTTAAAACCTGGTTTACGACCTGGATGGATAAAATCCCGGTTGAGCTTTATTGTCATATCGCGAGCTTCACCCAGCCAAGTTTAAAAGCAAACGTTCTGATCGCAAACAAGATCTCTGCCTGGGTCGGTCAATATCCTGAAGCCCGCATCATTGAATTCGGTTCCGGTATTGGTAATTTAACTTTACCCGCACTGGCGACAGCAAAATCAGTTCTGGCTTGCGAGATTGATGCTTTGTCTTTAGAGGGACTTGAAAAAACAGTTCTTATGTTACCTTCCGAACTAAAAAAACATGCTGAAAAACTGACTATCTATCGCGGTGATTTTCAAAAAAAGATTCTGCAGGATTTTTCGCAGTTTGATGGCGTACTGGCAAACCCACCACGCTCGGGATTGATGGGATTTTTAAATCCGCTGGAGTCCTTAAAGGCCGAACAAAGACCGCCATTTTTTATCTATATGTCCTGCTTCCCGGAATCCATGGCGATTGATATGCAGCGATTGCAGGCGTTTGGATATGAACTCAAAGAGCTTGCGATACTGGATCAGTTCCCGCAAACAAATCACTATGAAGTTTTAGGATTACTTCAAAGAAAATAAACGAAGACCGCTGATTTTTCCTGGTAGATCACCACCCAGAATCAAGGATAAAGCCGGAAGCACAACCACACCCGTCAACACAATCAACGTCGTGCGCGCTAAAACCCGCAGAATATAGCGCGATTCCAATCTTTCATGGGGTTTCCCCAATCGGATATTGCAAGCCCACTCGCCGATACTGGAGCCCATAAAAGCCCGCATCGCAATCAAGTAAACCCAACTGCTGACCGCAAAGATTTCCGCAAGCAATATCAGTTTTGATTCAGAGTGAAAAAGCATTTTTAAAACAGTGCTTGCTGACGAGTTCATCAACAACGAAAAGACGATCAGGAATGCGCAGCTGATCGCAATCAATATCAGAAAATCCACAAAGGATGCCAGTAGCGACCACAAAGCCAGGCGATAGCCTTTGCGTTTACGGGATGGTCCACCCTGAAACCCTGTACCGACAAAACCCAAGTCCTTGGGAGTTTTAAAAACATCTTTCGTCGGACCCCAAAAAGGCACAGGGGCTTCTCGTTTCCGAGGAGCCCGCTGTGGATTTTTATGTTTGTCGATTTCGTGATTTAAAGTCATGTGACTTCTAGCGAACGCCGCCGTTGATCACCGTTCCAGTCGTCGTTCCACCTTCAGAAGGCGGAGGCTCTGGAAGGACAATCGTCGGTGGAGTACAAACTCCGTTAACGATTGTGTTCGGAGCATCACACGTTGGAGTCTCCGGATTCGGTTCTGGAGTCTCAATCACCGTGCCCGGAGTCGTACAGACGCCATCCACGATCGTATTTGGAGCCACACACGTTTCAGTTGTCGGCGGTGTCACTGTCGGTTCTGGTGTTTCTACCGGAGTTTCGTATACAGGATCTTTCTTGTCTTTCTTCTTGTCTTTTTTCAACAACAGAAGACCAGCAATAAGCAGGGCAATACCTACACCCACACCGATATAAAGACCTTTTTTCTTACACCAGCTCCACTCAGAACACTCTTCGTCTTTAGCTACTTTTTCGCCAGCACCAGCAACACCCACAGCGGCTGCGCAGACTTTTGTTTTCTTGCCGATTTCTTCAGAATCCGTTGGCGCAGCATTTGTGGATTCACAAACACACTGGCCATTCGCATTCATTTTTGTGCCAGCAACTTCCTTAGCACAGTTGTCTTCTTTAATAGGCGGAGGAGCAATCGTGATTGGTGGACCTTGATCAACCAACGCTGCCAAACCGAAGTAACGATCTCTTAGAGCGTCACAGGCTTGAGCCTGGTCACCTTTGATATCGGAACGAGTCACCCATGAAGCTTTGTCTTCAGGAGATTTAACTGAACCACTCGTACAGAAGTCAGCTGCATTGGAATAGTGCTGTCTTAGACCGTCAGTGTAGTTATCAAGAGCATCCAAGCAAGACTGAGTAACTGTGGACTCACCATTCAACTTACAAAGAGAGCCATCTTTACCTTTTGCAGCAACGATGGATTGAATGATTTTTTCTTTACCCGCAGTCGTCAGCGGAGCTCTTTCGTTACATTGATAAGTCGCCGTTTTAACGGATTTTTTGATACAAATTGGCGTACCGTTGTTATCTTCAAAACCGAAGATCATCGGATTACAAGGCAGACCGCCCGTATTCGCACAAGATTCCACTTTGCCTTTAATAGTGTCATTAAATGGAAGCTCACGCGCTTTCGCAATCAACGTATCGCGGCCCATATCAGCACGAGCACATGAATTCTGATGATAAGAAGCAATCCAACCGGAAGCCACACATGGACCCGTTGCTGCGTTTGCATCCGGGATCATCAAACCCCATACATATTGAACTGGATCCTGGTGATTCAGGATTTCATTCATCGCACCTTTTTTACCGCCTGAAGTAAAGACTTTATCTGCCACTTCAGAAGCCGCTCTCATACGAAGCAAATAGTCCACTTGCGCACGAAGAGTTGGAAGTTTCGCGATCTCACGGCCTTTTAGGAATCTTTTTTGCGTTGTGAATTTTGAAGTCTTCACATTTTTTTCAACTGGAACCTGCAATGATTTTTTGATCATTGGGTCTTTAGCAAGTTTCGCTACGATTTGATCCAGGTTTTTATAACGACGAACGTCTTTTTCAGACAAGTAGACTGAATTGACTTTAACAAATCTGTCTTCGTCACCAGTGAAAGTCAAAGTCATCGTTTTGCCGTCGTTCATCAACAGGTTCAAACGAATTTGTTCTTTACCATCTGGTCCTTTAAAGCTGGTAGCTTCAACGGAAGGCATTGGCTGACTGCCATTGATGCGCACCCATTGGTCCATTTGATTTTGCGATTGCTTCGGGAAAACGTGACGAACACGTTGCCAGAATTGACCAACAGTTTGTTTTTGCGTGGATATTTTCGTATCCTTCAAAAACTGGTTTATCAATTGCTTTTGATTAGCCGCTGCTGCCCCTTGTGCCACGGGCGCCATACAAAATGTAAATATGGATGCACTCGCTGCAAGTGTTTTGATGGCTAACATCGGCTTCAATTTCAATCTCATAACGACCTCATAGTTGTGGTTCTTTTCGGTACATCACGGTAATTACTTAACAAGAACCCGAACTTAACTGACGTAAGTCCATATATTCATGCTAAACACGCTTTGTATTATGTTATGGGATATCCTCAGATTTCTCGAAGAATAAGTGTAAATACTGGACTATTTTTGACATAAAAAAAGCTCCCTCTGGGGGGAGCTCTAATCACTTCTTTATTGTTCAATTTCTTCAGGGGGATTAGGAATTTCCGGAGGCGGCACTGGAGTCGGAGTTTGAGCACTCATTTTACACAGTTCCACAACTGTTCCCTTAGCTGTCATCATATACAGCTGCTCAATTTCCGCATTGGTCATTGCGATACAACCCGAAGTCCAATTATAGAAAGGATGAACTGCGGTTACCAGGGCGTTCTTGGTTGGATCATTTGGAAAACCATGAATCATAATATCGCCGCCAGCAGATTTACCCTGGGATTTTGCATAAGCACGATCCGCTTTGTTTGGGTAACTGATATGTAGCCCACGATAGAACAGGCTTTCTGGATTTTTTGAGTCAATAGTGTAAGTGCCCTCGGGCGTTTTTTGATCGCCCTCAAACTGTTTGTGACCGAATGGATTTGCACCAAAAGCCACATTATAGGATTTCAAAACAACATCAGAACGAAGTGCGTAAAGCTTTCTGCGATCTTTAGAGATGATGATGCGATCGACCTTGGTGCCATCAATAAAAAAATTCTTAAATTGGTCGGAGTTTAAATGGGGAAGTTGATCCAGGCGGGTGATGTCATCGCAGTAGGATGCAGATGCAGAATAGGCCAAACTCCCCGACGTCATTAAAACCAAAGAAACCAGCAAATTAAGTGTTTTCATGGGGCCGTTTATAGCCCAAACAGGTTCTATTTCAAAGACTTGCTTCGGATATTTCTCTTTTATAATTAAAAAGGGCTCCAATAGATGGAACCCTCAGTACCCATGTCCTTTTTTCAGGCATTTTATTGAGTAAATACACTGGAAGAGCAGCTTTGGATGCAGCTTTCCTGAGCCAAAACCACCCGCTTATCCATACAAGCCGAAGTGCCCTTATGGCGAATCACCGACAACGTACCTAAATTCGGAGTGTAGTTCTTGGAATTAATCTTCGCCAGGCACGCGTAATACGCATACTTTTGTAGGCCCGCCTTCATCTTTTCACTGGTCGGCAAGTAGTCTTTGGCTACAGAGTGATTGATTCCGACGCCCTCTTTACTTGGTGAACTTTGTGCCACCGAGAAATCAAAATCATCAGAAGAAATTTTACTGCAATCACTTTCGGTGCGCGCACTTGAAATACCAAATGGATCAGTACCAACTTTATCAACCAGCAAAACGTGACCAGGAACTGCCACGATATCGCCCGCCTTCAAACTCACATCCGGTGTCACTGTGATTTTATTTAAGCAAGTCAGTCCATTTTTAGCAGGCTCCACGAATGCAGTTGACCCCCAGGCCCAGGAATCTGAACCCTTTAAAGCCCGGCCTTCCTTCACACGCAAACCCACCGTTGCCATGGACGAATAAACGTAGGCTGAGCAATCAATACCCAATACGCTGGTGCCGCTTCCACTGTTTTTAAAGAAATTGATCGGCGAGCTTGTGGACGTTGTCGCATAAGGTTTGCCACCGTAATCGTAGATCAACGGATTCTGGCGCACGTTAAAGCAGCTTGAAGGATAATTGGATTCTTCTTTTAAATACGGATGTGTCGCCTGAACTTTTGAAAGACTGGCAATCACACGCTTATTACCGACACCATCGGAATGCTTACCGGTGATTGCGATCCCCTGAATATCCGAGACACTGTCATCGAGGGCTGGAATCTTAACGCTGTTACAAGACTGATACGCGGTTGCCAAAGCCCAGCGCTCACCAAACACTGCCAATGGGACACCTGCTGCCACCGCTTGTTTTTTGTGATACTCGAAATCAGAATTCACTTCCACTTCTGGAGTGGTTGGAGTCACAGAATCAGTGCCAGAGGCATTGTTTGAACCGGAATCTTCAGGGCAGTTTAAATCCAAAGTTCTGACTGTTGATGAAAGCTGATTGAAATTCGCGCGCACGCGATCCTGCATGTAGTTACGAAAAGTCGTGGATCGGTCACCCACATCAATAGCAGAAAGTAAAATCAGCAATTGGTCAGAATTTTCCACCCGCTCACCCTGAGGGGCTTCTGCAAGCAATGAGTCCACCAGGCCATCCAGATCTTTTTGAATCTGCACAGTCTGCGCTGAAGTCATGCGGGGGTTTTCTGATGCCAGTTTATCCACATGGGATTTCATGGCAGTTTTCAACTCTTCTGCAGTGGGAATTGTTTTTTGTTCAATTAGATAACTTTTTAAACCGTCATAGAGTTTTTCTTCCAGCTTTTGATCTTTACAAGCAATGTCTGAAACGGTCTGAGATGCCATATCATCAATAGCAACAGGAAGTTGTTGCCCACAAGCAGCTAAAAAAACGGATGCGCTTAAGGATAATACTAAGTTTCTCATGGGAAACTTATCGGTTTATCGACGCAGCTGCCTAACCGATTTCGACAAAAAATTTTCCCTCGACTAGACTAAAAATTAGTCACTATACTAATGGTTAACGACGGTGGGATCAGCATGGCAGAGAAGTTCATCAAAATTCAGGTACTGTATGACATTCTTCAACTTGAAGGCTTCATTCTGATTGGATGTTTGCTCGCAATATCCTGGCTGTTTTATAAATTCTTTTTAAAAGAAGTGAGTGAAGAGCGTCACAAAAGTATTCGCAATCACTTCCGTATTTTGATTCGCCATTTCGTTATTTTGAGTTTCTTGTTTGTTCTGTTTATATTCTTGCAAAGTTCCGAAGCTCAGTTGGCAAGCTTCAACCGTTTCACACCGTATTTTGCTTTGCTAACATTTATCTGGGCTAACATCGTTTTTGTTAAAACCACCCGCCTCATGGTGCTTCAATACCTTTTTCTAGGTTCAATGAAGCACGGTGTGCCTTTGCTTCTGGTAAATATTTTTTCACTGCTGATGTCCATCGTGCTTTTATTCTGGGGTATCAATCGCATCTTTGGATTGGAATTGGGACCTTTGCTGGCAACCTCTGCCGCAGCTTCGGTTATTCTGGGTTTAGCGCTGCAGGATACTTTGGGAAATCTATTTGCGGGGATTTCCCTGCAGCTGGATCGAAACTTTGAAATCGGCGACTGGCTGGAGATCACCAGCGGCATTCAAAAAGCCACTGGGCAGGTCAAAGAGATCTCCTGGAGATCGACAACACTGGTGGGTTTTTCTGACGAAATAATCACCTTCTCGAACCGTTTTATGGCCAACGCGCAGATTTCCAATTTTTCCCCGCCGGATAACCCTATTCTGCGTCGTCAGGTGTTCCGCCTGGCTTATGGGGAGAATATTGAGCTTGCGAAGCAAATCTTGGAAAAGATCGTGGCCGGTATTGGCGAGGTTCGCGGCATTCCGGCCCCCTGGGCCTATGTGTCTGATGCCAACGAAAATTGGGTGGAGCTGAAAATTATTTACTTTATTGACCACTACAGCTCCCAATACAGCATTGGGGATAAGGTCTATTCGCGGGGAATCGCAGATCTTACAGCGGCGGGCGTGAAATTAGCTCGACAAGTTGTCGAGGTTTCGTCTAAAAGTACCCCCGATGACAGCACTAAACTTTGAGCACCCGCTTGCTATTAAAATCCGCAAACAAATCGTTCAGGCCCTGAACGATTTCAATATGATCGAAGATGGCGACAAACTGATGGTTTGCGTATCTGGCGGCAAGGACTCCAGTGTTTTACTGGGTCTGTTGACTGAAATTCAACGCCGTTCGGAACGAAAATTTCAGATCGAAGCGGCCATTCTGGATCAAAAACAACCGGGATTTGATGCTGCAAATTTTAAGGCCTGGGTTGAATCCATTGGTGTTAAACTTCACGTCATCGAAAAAGACACTTACTCGATCGTAAAAGAAAAAATTCAAGGCAATACTTATTGCTCTTTGTGTTCTCGCCTTCGTCGCGCAGTTCTTTATGATTATGCCCACAAGCTGGGTTTCACAAAGATGGCTTTGGGTCATCACCGTGACGATGTCGTGCATACAGCTTTACTAAATATGTTCTATGTCGGCACAACGGCCGCAATGCCAGCCAAGTTACGTTCCGATGATGGTCGCAATATTTTGATTCGTCCTTTGGCCTATGTCTCTGAGCGTGACATCGAAGAGCTTGCCGCAGCCTGGGCTTTCCCGGTGATTCCGTGCAATCTGTGCGGCTCTCAAGATGGCCTTAAACGTGTTCGCATTAAAAAATTAGTGCGCGAGCTGGAAAAAGAAATTCCCAACATCTACGCGTCCATCCAAACGGCCATGGGAAATGTAAAACCCAGTCAGATGATGGACCACGAGTTGTGGGACTTCAAAGGTCTTAAGCCATCGCCTTCTGAACAGCAGGACGTTCAGATATCCTCTGAGCCCACTGTTTAACCTTTGGTGCCTCGGAAAACATTTCCGGGGCCATCTGCAGCTTAGCTGCGATCCATGGATAGGTTGTCATATCTGCGATCGTATAGTGCGTGCCGGCCAGATATTCTGACTTTGTCAGCGCCAATTCCAAAACGCCGATTATTCTGCGACTTTCTTTTTCAAAGCGCTCAACAAATGCCGGATTCGGGGGATTCATTGAATTCTTACCGAAATAAAGGTTCCCAAAATTCGGACCCACTCCTGACATCTGAAACATCATCCACTGCATCGCCGACGTGCGCTCCTGCAAGTTTGCGCCAAAGAATTTGCCGTCATATTTTTCTGAAAGGTAATAAAGAATCGCGGCACTCTCAAACACCGGAAAATCACCTTCTGTCGAGTGATCCACAATGACAGGAATGCGACCATTGGGATTCATTGCCAGAAACTCCGGTTTCTTTTGCTCATTGGATTTTAGATCCACCATGTGTTTGCGATAAGGTACGCCCAACTCTTCAAGCATAATTGCAACTTTGCGCCCATTAGGTGTTGCGGCAGTATAAAAATCGATCATGAATCCTCCAGTACAAATTGAATATCTCAGCTTCAGAAAAAGCAACGGTTTATCAATTCGCAATCTGCCATTCGCCACAGGTCGGATTTTTTTGCCATTTTATGGATTTGCTGTAGTCTTAAGCCATGGGAGGTCGGCATGAATATCGTCTTATGGGTCCTGCAAATTCTTTTGGCACTTCACACGGGCGTTGGCGCACTTTGGAAGTTCTCTCACACGCCTGCTGAAACCATGCCCTCTCTTGCTTTGATAGAGCCTTCCGTTTGGATCGTACTTGCGATCGTCGAACTTCTTTGTGCCGTTGCTTTGGTGGTTCCTGGAGTGACCAAACGTTTTACTCAATTGATTCCGATTGCAGCAGCTATTATCGGTCTTGAAATGCTCATGTTTTGCGTGCTTCATTTCTTCTCTGGCGACAGATCCATTCAACCGATTATTTATTGGCTGATCACCGCTGGCATTTGCGCTTTTGTCGTCTATGGCCGCATGGCACGCCGGCGTATTTACTAGTTTCTTTGGAGTCATTCCTTTAGTTGAAAACGCATTGATAAATTTTCGCTTCCTGTTTGTCATTTCTCTCTGACCGTGACAAGAAAGACTCCCGTCGGAGGCATCAATGCGTTTCTTAAAATTCGGATTACCACTTCTTTTCTCAGTTATTTTTCATTCGCAAGCACACGCGTATTACACCGTTCAGGATGTGGGCGTGATCGGCCTGATGTCTCATGATGTTTTCTCGTGGGACCATAAAAAAGAAATCAATGTGGAAAATGGCCGTTTGGATCTAAGCACCATTTTTGAATTTGAAAACGGTAAACGTTGGTACTTGGCTGGCAATCCCAAGAACTCCGAAAATGCAGCGGTTTATTCAGTCGCAATGAAACTTGTTAATCACTACACGAATTTGATGAAACAAGGACACTCCCCTTTAGAGGCCAGAAAACAAACTGTGATCGTCTTTCACGAAATGATTCGTGAGTTCTACGAACGCGCCTTGCAGGAAAAGTTTCCGGAGACCGCCGTGCGCGAACTTCCGAACAACCTGGAGCAAGCTGCTATCCGCGGTTTCCACGATCTTCTTCCAGGCCGTATTAAGCTTTACAATCGCGGTTTCCGCAGTGAATTGAAATTGACCAGCATGTTAACCGCAAAGACTGTTTTGAATGAGCGCGAGTTACTTCAGGAACTAAAGCCCTTTGATGGCGACTACGACCCCGAATATAAAAACATCAAAATCCCCTTCACCAAAGTCGTTTTGAATTTGAAAGAGATCGACAGAAAATTCATCGAAAGATTCAGTCCTTACAAGCAGGCCGACATGCTGGCCCAGTTGTCACGTGTAGGTAATGGCGAGATGACGGTTCATGAGCTTACCTTTGCAGCCCCAGTGCGTTTATTATTCAGAAAAGCCATGTGTGGCGAAAACAATAAGTTCATGCCACAGGAAATGGCTTGCGAATAAAAAAACTATTGACCTTCACGCTACGTAAAGCCTGAAACTCCCAATCAGGAGATTAATATGAACATAAAAAAGTTTGCTGCAATATCAGGCCTTACACCGCGTGCTATTCGTTTTTACGAAGAAAAGGGCATTCTTCGCAGTGTCCGCGATCCAGAAAATAAATATAGAGTCTACGGGAAAGATGACATTGTTAATGCTCAAAGAATTCTCCAGTTTAGACAAATGGGCTTTTCAATTGCAGAAATTGAAACGATGTTAAAATCGTCCCCTGAATTAAACGTAACCGCAATTTCGAAAAACATTGAAAAGAATATCGAAAAACTTCAAAACGAAATGAATTCTATCCAGAAACAAATCCGCGATGCCGAATCTCTTTTGACGGCTTCACGAAAAATGAAACCTCTTACGTCCCGACAAAAGAAAGCATTTAAGAATGTGGCATTCTCTGATCTGAACAGTTGGACACTTCAATATGCCGAGGACTGTCTTAAAAAGAAAAAACTTGGTCACGATGAAGAACTACAAATGCTAGCTTGTGCCTATGCTGATTTAGTTTTGAAGGCCGCCAACCAAGGGGAATTGAATGATCTTGGAAACTCCCATAAGCTGATCGCAAAATGTCTGACAAAGATTAAAGAATCCAATCTAAGCAGTAGACATTTAAAAACGTCTAAAGCCTATTTCAATATGGCACGAGATCCAAACTGGACTCCCCCAGCTAAAAACAAAAATATTTAACGCGCATCAAAACCGATCTGGTTCTGCATCGCGCATTGTCTCTTTCTGCTGCCACCGTGGCGGCAGAGTTCGAATATCAAAAAGGCTGATTTAACGATCAGCCTTTTTTTTATATCAAAGAACATCACTTCCGCAGCGGAAATGAAATTTACATGTTGTCTGCGTTTTTAATTGAGGAAGAAATTTGGTGCGAATAACTGGACTTGAACCAGTGACCTCTTCCATGTCAAGGAAGCGCGCTACCAACTACGCTATATCCGCACATACTTGGTGAGGTGTTTAATTTATCTATTCCCAAGGACTCGGGCAAGTATTTGATAGGGCGTGCAGGCGATTGACGCGCCTCTTCTTGGTAGCGCGGGTGCCACCAGCACCCGCCTTTTTAAACCAAACTAGAATAGAGCGTTGTTTGGCGTGCGTGGGAACGGGATTACGTCGCGGATATTGGTCATACCAGTCACGTACATCAACATACGTTCAAAGCCCAAGCCGTATCCTGCGTGCGGGAAGCTGCCGTAGCGGCGTAGATCTGTATAGAAAGAGTAATCTTCCAGGTGCAGACCATGACCCGTCATACGGGACTCCAGAATCTCCAGATTGTCTTCACGCTGGGAACCACCGATGATTTCACCGATTCCTGGCGCCAACAAATCCATCGCGCGAACGGTCTTACCGTCTTCGTTCAATTTCATATAGAACGCTTTGATCTCTTTAGGGTAATCAGTCACGAACACCGGGCGTTTGAAATGCTCTTCAGCCAGGAATCTCTCATGCTCAGACTGCATGTCAATACCCCACTCCACGGCGAATTCAAACTTCTTACCTGATTTTTTCAGGATGTCGATCGCCTCAGTATAAGTCACGCGAGCAAAGTTGTTGTTCAATACGTTGTTCAACTTATCGAACAAGCCTTTTTCGATGAACTGGTTAAAGAATTCCATTTCCTCTGGGCATTGTTCCATCACGTAGCGAATGATGTACTTGATCATGTCTTCAGCCAGCTCCATATTCGCTGACAAATCAGCAAATGCGATCTCCGGCTCGATCATCCAGAATTCAGCCGCGTGACGGGACGTGTTTGAATTTTCCGCACGGAATGTTGGACCAAATGTGTAGATATCACGGAAAGCCGCGCAGAATGTTTCACCATTCAACTGACCAGAAACTGTCAGGTTCGTTTCTTTACCGAAGAAATCTTTAGAAGTATCAATTTTGCCATCAGCCGTTTTAGGTGGATTTTCCAGCTTCAAAGTCGTTACCCGGAACATCTCGCCCGCACCCTCAGCATCAGAGCCGGTGATGATTGGTGTGTTCACGTATACGAAGTTTTGATCCTGGAAGAATTTGTGAATCGCGTACGCAAGCACGGAACGCACACGGAAGACCGCAGAGAACGTGTTACCACGCGGACGCAAGTGAGCGATCTCGCGCAGGTACTCGAAGCTGTGACGTTTGTTTTGCAAAGGATACTCTGCAGAGGCTTTTTGAATTACTTCCACTTTAGAAGCAAGAACTTCAAAAGTTTGGCCTGCACCCTGAGACTTTACTACTTTACCAGTCACGATGATGGAGCTTGCGATCGAAAGCTTTGCAACTTCCTCGAAGTTTGACATTTTTTCGTCGAATACAACCTGCACGCCTTTAAAGAAAGAGCCGTCATTCAACTCGATAAAACCAAAATTCTTTTGGTCACGGATCTTACGAACCCAACCAGACATTTGGATTTCTTTATCCAGGAATTTTTCAGTTTCTCTAAAAAGTGATTTAACCAGAGTTGTTTGCATAGAAAGCCCTTTCAACTGACCTTCTATGATTATGTATTTTTCGCTATAAAATCAATATTTTAATCGCGAGTCAGGATGTTCCAATCCGTAAGATTATAGCGCCCCAGAATCTCCTGAAGATGAGAATTCTTACGGGACTGGGTGAACCATTCATTCAAGCCATCCCCCAAAAGGTGAACCTGATTGTTCTTTTTAAGCCCCACCAGGACCAGAAAGCTAAATCCAGTGATAGACGTTGGATGAAGTGTAAATTGCCCCTTGTCGCGCACCAGGTAGTACCTAAGAACGTTATAGTCGCCCAGGGCTACATCCATACGCTTTTGTGCCACGATGCGGAACATACGCTCCACCACGTCAGATCCCGAAAGCTTATTGATTTTCTGTCCCGAAAACTCGTTTTCGATCCGACCGTCCTGAAATCCAAAGTCTGAATAAATGATCTTTTGGTTTGCCAGGGACTGCTGATCAAAAATATGCGGAGCTTTTTTAGCTTTAGGCAGCAACGCCCCTGTATAATTCACGCCTAACTGAGGACCCACGACCAAAATATCATCCATGTATCGAACCAGATACTCTGGCGCGATGATGTAGTCGAGTTTCCGATTCTGAAGACCCTGCTTTAAACGCGATGGTGTGACGTTTTCCAAGCGCAGTTCAACTCTTAGATTTCTTGCAACCTCGCCCAGGATTTCAAACAGGTAGCCTGTCCAAACTCCCGGGGATTTTTCACAAATATACGGACAAAGAGGTGTTGTACCGATGCGAATAATTCGTTTTTGATTTCGATCAAACTCTTCCCGCGGCAAAATACTTGGGGACGGTCTGTCGACTTTTGCTCTTGGCTGGGATTTTGGTACCCCCATCCAGCCCGGGTATTCTGCAATATTTTTCTTGGTAATGGGAAACGTGCTGACGCGAATCTTTCTATCAACGGCGGTGCCATTTAAAACCTTCACCAGCGTTCGTGCCGTCTCCCGCCCCAGCTCCCCGCAGAATTGCGCGGAATTTATGACAGTCAGTCGTCCGTTGCGGATGTTTTCCACCGACTCCGGATCGCCATCAAAAGTGACGTGACGAATTTCCGTACGTTTCTTTGCATAGAGCTCTTTAACAATCTCGATGCCCCCACCGTCATTGACAGTCAGAATCACATCCACACTGCCCTTGCCGGGAAAATCCTTTAAAAACTTTTTAACAGCCGTCCTGCCAGAGTCGGGATCCACTGCCTGATAAATCCCTACAACTTCGAACTTGGCATTTTGATCCCGCAAAGAATCAAAGAAACCATCCACACGTTCGGTTGTGGAGGACACAGCAGGGTATTCAAAGACAGCAATTTTTATTTTTTGTTCAGGCTTAAACAGACTGGTTATAAACTGACCATTATCCTGACCAGCATAATAATTGGCACTGGTGATAAAAGCTGTCAGCTCGCCATTTACGATGTACTGATCATAAGCGATGACCGGGATTTTTAAAGAGTTGGCTTCTGCCAAACCTGCCGCCAGCGCCGAGTTGTCTGTGGGTTGAATCACAATGGCATCCGGTTTATCTTTTAAAACCTGCTGCATTTGTGTCGTCTGATTTTCAACTCCTTTTCGACCTTCACCGGCAACGTAAGGAATCAAAGTAACAGAGTTCTTGCCTTTATTTTCGGTATTGAATTTTTGAACCTGTTCCTCGAGGCCCTTGCGCATGGCAACCTGGCCTTCGATTTTCATACTCCAGTATAGAACAGCAACTTTCCAGTCTTTCGCGAATGAGACTGAACAAAACAGACTGATAAGACAAAGTGTAAAAATTGTTTTCACACTTCGATCCTATCCCGATTCATTTTTTAAATACAGGAATTAATAAAGCTCTACGCGGTCGTTTTCTTTGAAGCCAGAGCCGCTATGAATGATTGCAATTGCGCCATCTGTGCCGAAGTAAGAAATAACTTCGAGAGTTCCTTTAAGTCGACCCGGGGCACGACCAATATGCGTCCCACTCTCTGGATCATAAATATCATCACCGTCTTCCATGACCTTCAATAGATCACCCATTTCCAAGCCGGAAATTTTGCCAACGTTCAGATAAATGCGGTCACCTTGTATTGCCGCAATTCGACCTTCCCAGGAAATTTTCTCAAGCGCTGCCAAAACCTGCGGAGAGAAATCCAAAAAGGCATCTTTGACAATTACATCAATCATATCCGGATTGTTCTGCAGGAATTTATCAGACTCGACACGTTCAGCAACACGCACACCCTGATCTTTAAGAATCACAGTCTTTACCGTGTTGAAAACTTCCTGACCTCCACGAGCCGTGACAACACGCACTTGCGCGACAACCTCAAAACCTGTGGTTAGCTGTCGAACCACACCTACGTTGTCAGCACTTCTTTTAACACGAACATCCAACACACGCCCTTCGAGGACGGCATTAACACCCAGGGAGTTTGCTGCTTTTGCCACATCAGCCAATTTATAACCACCGGCCGGGTCCATCATCTTTGTCAGATCCAAATTCAATTCACGACTATCCAGGGCAATCAGTTCACCAGAACGATTTAGATCCGCAATAAATGCCGAGCGTGCGCGATCACGCACACTTTGCGGGCGTTTTTCAGAAGAATCCAGAAATGGTAAAATCATCAGACGTTTTCTTGGGGCAGAATCATTTTTATAGGAAACCTGATTCTCGTCACGCACTTCACGTTGCGGACCACCGGAACGGTTTACAGTCATACATCCCACCATGGACATCACAACTGCCAATGCCAAAAGCAATCTCACCAGAGCCTCCTTATTGCGCCAGTCTTAAAACGATCTCTTCACGGTCTTCAGAAACTTTCACAAGCTTTTTACCGTTCACATCCAAAGCTTCAAGCTTGGTAGCCAGCTCGTTTGCTGATACCGCTGTATCAACTTCAAAGCTGACAGAATCAGAACTCACCAAACGCTCACGAATGTTTTTAACCTGAGTCAACTGAGAACGAATACGCTCTTTCAAAGCTTCCATGGAAGGCAAAGTATGTTTTCCAGTTACCGTCACGCGAATTACAGACGTACCCACGGAACCACGCTGCCAGGCTTCGAATACTTGAGAGGAAAGATCGTTCGCGACAGCCTCTGCCACTTCGCGGATTTTTTTATCCACGGCACCTTCGAAGGATCCCTGCACATCATAACGACGTGAAACATCCGCGATAGGGCGGGCGTTACTGACCTGAACTGCCGTCATACGAACTTCAATTTTAAAGCCATTGCCTTTATCTGCTTTGCTTAGGAAAACCTGACCATCAATCAGGACCGGGGCATTAAAATACTGGGCAAAAAACTGAGCATCGTCACCAGCAACTCTTTCATTTTGATAGCTGCCTGGAACGTTCGCACCCAAACCCGCTTCCACCGGTTTGATCACGAAGAAATTGCTTTTTAGGAATGAACCGCGCAGCGCCTCTTCAAGCGTGCGATTTTGCTTTACCAGAAAACCCTGGTTTTTGTCGGTCGACGGCTGCCACCAACGGAAACTTCTGCCCTCGACACGGTCCACGAAACTAATCACCGGCAAAACTACCGGGATCGTATCGTTTTCATTCAGAAGGGAATTTACCTGAAGGAGCTGTTTCAAATCAGCCAGTGAAACTTTCATGTTCACTGTCATTTTGAATTCTTCACCCTCTTGAGTGATAGGCGACGGTTTAACGAAAGGAATATAGCGTGGGGAAAGCTTGATCACTTTATTCGCGATCAACGTTTTGTTTTTTGTATAGCGCTCTTCCCCGATCAGATCTTTGATCACTTCTTCAGAAACTTTTTGCGCTGCCTGATTTTGAATATCAGCTTTTGCCGCCTGCGGAGTGGTTTGTTTTGAAGTGCCGGCAAAGTTGCGTTCCAACAACTCTGCCTGTTGCGCCAGTGCACCGGAAGAAAACATCAAGAAGAAAGACATCAAAGTTGCAAAACGCATTTTTCTTACCTCAATTCAATAAAATCCGTTCGTCCAAACAACGAGTGGACGCCCTCAAAGAATTCGTTACTGACGTTAACCCCGGAAATATCGCCTACTTCCATCATCACACGGCGGCGGACGTCGGGTATATCAATTTCCAGACTTACTGCCGTTGGACCGGGATTCTCTTTCATCAGGGAATTCAGACGGCCATAGTCCTCGTAAGGAATACGATCCAGTCTAAAGACCATACGCTTGGTTTTCTTAAGTATATCCTCAAGGGGGGACACCGAGTCCACCATGATTTTAGCGACGCCTTCCTCGACCTCAAGACCGCCACCGATTAACATCGGTCGCTCATCTTTCAGCATTTCACCATTCTTCGCAAAGGCATCAGGGAAAATCACCAATTCCACAGCGCCGGTCAGATCCTCGATCTTTCCGAAGGCCATACGGGTTCCCTTTTTTGTGATCAGTTCACGCAGCTCGGTAATAAGACCCGCGACGATGACACGTTTTTTTGCGGCATCACGGTTCTTCCAGTCTTTTTTCGCGGCCTGCATGGCTTCCCACTCCGGGGAACCTTGGGCTGGCATCTGCGCTGGCAGATCAATCACTTTACACGTCGTAAAGATTTCTGAAAGAGTATCAAAGCCTTTCAGCGGATGATCACTCAGATAGAAACCCAAAACTTCTTTTTCATAAGCCAAGGTCGCTGTACGATTCCACGGTTTAACCTCTTCAAGTTTCACCACTGTTTCTGTCGAAGGCCCCAAATCAAACAATGAAGACTGACCAAGCTCCCGGTCTTTTTGCAAACCTTGCGCCCGGTCCAGGAATTTTTGATAGCCCGCCATCAACTGTGCACGATGCGCACCAAAGCCCTCAAATGCACCGGCCTTGATAAGACACTCGATCACTTTTTTATTCACGCGACGAAGATCTATCGCATTAAAGAATTCATCCAGGGAGCTGAACTTTTTATCAGGCATGTTTTCACGTGCCTCGACAATGGCTTCAACCGCATTCTGCCCCACACCCTTGATACCACCCAGACCGAAATAAACTTCCTCACCATGGGCACCGAAGAAATACTCCGAGAAGTTCACGTGCGGGGATTTAACTGTGATGCCGCGTTTCGCGGCGTCTTTCGAGTATTTTACGATTTTCTCAGTGTCAGATAACTCGGTAGATAGAAGGGCCGCAAAGAACTCAACCGGGTAATGGCACTTCAACCACGCTGTTTGTAACGTAACGACCGAATAAGCAGCGGCATGGGATTTATTGAAACCGTAGTCCGCAAACTTATACATCAGATCAAACAAATCTGAAGAGCGTTCCTTGTTATGACCTCTTTCGATGGCCCCTTTCATGAAACGCTCGCGGTGCTGATCCATCTCCTCTTTGATTTTTTTACCCATCGCACGACGAAGCATGTCGGCTTCACCCAGGGAATAACCGGCGATTCTGGAGGCGATACCCATAACCTGCTCTTGGTAAACCATGATCCCATAGGTTTCTGACAAAACCTCTTTGGTATCATCAAGCAGATACTCCACCGGAGCTTTCCCGTGCTTACGATCCGTAAAGTCAGGAATGTTCGCCATCGGACCTGGTCGGTACAATGACGTGATCGCCGTGATATCGGCAAAACTTGAAGGACGGATTTTACGGGTGGCATCGGTGATGCCCTCACCCTCGAACTGGAACACCCCGGCGGTATCACCACGGGACATCATTTCGAAAGTTGCCGTGTCGGTCATCGGAATCATGCGCGACGTGATCGTCTTGCCACGATTCTTTTTGATCAGCTTCAAGGCCATGTTGATGTGAGTCAATGTCTTCAAGCCCAGGAAGTCGAATTTGATCAAACCGATTTTCTCGGCATGCTTCATATCGTATTGAACGACCTGCTCGCCATCCGCACCCTTATACAAAGGCGCATGCTTCACCAGCTGACCATCACCGATGATAACACCTGCGGCATGGATACCCGCATTTCGAACCATACCTTCCACACGCTGTGCAAGGTCGATCAGTGTTGCCACTGTCGGATTCATTTCCATCATCTCAGTCAGACGGGGTTCCATCTCCAGAGATTCTTTTAAACTGATACCCAGTTTATCCGGAATTAATTTTGTTACCTGATCCACTTCGGCGAAAAGCATTCCCAAAACACGGCCCACGTCTTTAAGTGCGGCACGAGTTTGCAATTTACCGTAAGTGATGATCTGAGAAACAGACGCTTGTCCGTACTTCTCTGTCACATAACGAATCACCTCCTGACGACGATCCTGACAGAAGTCGATATCGAAGTCGGGCATGGAGATACGTTCTGGATTCAGGAAACGCTCGAACAGAAGGAAATTTGGAAGCGGATCCAAATCCGTAATTTTTAAAACATAGGCGACAAGGGAACCGGCACCGGAACCACGCCCCGGGCCCACGGGAATATCGTGATCCTTGGCCCAACCGATAAAGTCCTGGACGATCAGGAAGTAACCGTTGAATCCCATGCGATCAATGATGCCCAATTCATATTCCAGGCGAGTGAAGTATTCCGGCTTTTTCTCTTCCGGAACCGCCTCACCTCTTTCAGCTGCTTCTTCAAAACGAAGCAGCAAACCTTCCTTGGAACGACGGGCGATGTCCTCTTTCAAGGTGACGCCTTCGTCGGTTGGGAAAGTTGGCAAGTGATAAATCGGCTTGCCCACGTCGTCTTTAAGCTTAAACTTAACATCGCAGCGTTCAGCGATTTGCAAAGTGTTGCTGATAGCCTCTGGAATATCAGAGAACAGCTCCACCATTTGCTCTGGCTTTTTTAAATAGAACTCATCCGTTCCTAAACGGAAACGACCTTCATCACTTAAAGTCTTATTGGTACCGATACAGATCAAAACCTCTTGGGCGATCTGATCATCCTGAGTCATGTAGTGAACATCGTTACTTGCCACCACAGGAACACCTGTGATTTTTGAAGCTTCCAGCAGGAACGGATTAATTTGATCCCACTCCGGAACACCGGTGCGACACATTTCCAAATACAGACGATCATCAAAAATTTCTTTAAGCTGACGGATTTTTGCCAATGCAGCATCCGCGCCCTCTTTCATAAAGGCCTCAGCCACCTCACCGCGCAGACCACCAGTCAGACAAATCAAATCAGAATTGTATTCTTTGATAACTTCATAGTCGATACGAGGCTTCCAATAGAAACCCTCCTGATAACCGATCGTCGAAAGCTTACAAAGATTTTGATAGCCTTTTTGATTTTGCGCCAGGAACACCAAACGGCGTGGTCCTTGCGCGACCTGATCACGGTCCTGCTTTTTTTCCAAACGGGAACCAGGCGCTAGATACGCATCCAAACCCAGAAGTGGTTTTACGTTGTTGTCCTTACAGGCAAAGTAAAATTCAACAGCACCAAACATGTTGCCATTGTCGGTCAAAGCCACGGCCGGCATATTCATCGCCGCCGCTTTTTTAGCGATGGCTTTGACCCGGCAGGCAGCTTCCAAAAGAGAGTATTCTGAGTGAACGTGAAGATGAACAAAAGACATGTTAAATTCTTATCTTAGCTAGGTCGTTTATTCAAATTAGGAGCCTTGCGTTAACCCCTCTGTGGGAGTAAGTTTTTCCTCATCTTTGCCTTGACTCTTATAGCGCCAAAACTGGGGCAACAAAAAGCCCGTTATGACCACCATCACAGCGCAAATCAAGCCACCGCTGGCCACGCTAAAAGGCACTGAATATTTCGCAGCGACCCATCCCGCGCGGGCATTTCCCAACAGCGGTCCCGACATGTACGAGATCATTTCAATACCAGACAGTCGTCCACGTAAATTATTAGGAACGGTTTGATTCCAAATGATTCCACGGAAAAGACCGCTCATCATGTCGGCACCACCCGCCAGGGCCAAAAATAAAACGGCCGTCCATAGGTTTGGCGCAAAACCCACTCCAATAATAAAAACCGCCCATAGAGTGGCCGCAATCACCACCGCTCGTCCGTGATGACGAACTTTTCCAGTCCAACCACTGAATAAGGTCATGATCAAGGAACCCACCGCCATCGCCGAAAACAAAGCTCCGGCAGCGGTAGCTCCACCCCACTTTTCAGACATTGCCGGAAACAATGCGACAGGAAATGCAAAGACCATCGCCACGATATCAATCACATAAGTTCCCACAAGCTCCGGTTTTGAAAGCGCATACTTTAATCCGATTTTTGCATCTTCCAGAGGAGAAACATCACGTTTTTCCGGAGCAGGCATACGACTCATCAAATACAAAGCGACGAAGGCTGCGGCAAAACTGATGACGTCAAAAAAGTACGCTCCCTTGACACCAAATTTTGCAATCAGCACTCCGCCCAATGCCGGTCCCACGATCGCGCCTGCGGCCCAACGAAAACTTCCCAGCGCACCTATCGCGGGATAGTCTTCGGGCTCGACAATTTTCTGAGTCATGGCTTCCATGGCAGGACGATGAAATCCCATCACCGACTGGAAGATGGCAACCAAAACAAAGATCAAAGGAACAGAGGGTTTTTCCCGACAGGCGTTTAATGCTTGCGCCAGAATAATCAAAGTCATGATGATTTCAGAAGTCAGAAGCAACTTACGACGATCCATGCGGTCTGCATAAGTTCCTCCCAAAATTCCGAAGATCAGAACCGGAAGAAGCTGCACCAACCCCAGCATTCCGACCAGCCAATTATCCTTGGTCAATTCGTAAACTTCATAGGGAATCGCCACATAAGTAACCATACTCCCCAAAAGAGAAACCATCTGACCAAAATAAAGAAGGCGGAAATCACGATACTTGCGAAGCGGAGTCACATTTATAAGCATTGCTCATTCTAATGTGACTTCACAAAATTCGCAAGAACGCTTAACAGAAGTAAACTCGTGAAAGCTAAATCGCCAGAGCCTTCAGACTTACACCCTCAGGAACTGTGGCTTGATCCAGACTTAAGCGATCTTTTAAAACCGGAATGATCACGGTTTTATCTCCCAGACCACCGTTTAAGATAATCTTAATTTGCACCCCTTCGACGGCGTTAGGTTCAGTGCTACCATCGATATTCCAGAGGGTAGCCACATCCCGGGAAATCTCGATCTTATCGCTGCCAGTGACGTTTGAATCTTTCTCCATGGTCACAGACAAAATGCTGGGAGCATAACCACTGGCCACCGCCATATCAATTTGCAGTCGCTGATAAAACTTATTCACAATCCCCATTTTAACCAACGCCGTTTTTACTTTTCCGGCATCAGGTGCGCCGAAATCCTGATCCCGCGTACTATCTGCTCCGATAATTCCAATATATCTTTGAGGCATTTGGGAATTCGGGACATCTAAAACGAAAGGATGCTGCACGACCGGATTATCAGAAAATGAATTGAAGGAAAGAATCAGATATCCTGATTTCACATCATAGATTCTATATCCAGTATTCGCACCACAACACTGTGACAGCCCTGTCGTCACCAGGCCGAATTCGTGATCGTAGTTCACCTCCGTCGCATCTTCAGCTTTTTCCCACAGCAGAGTCTGCAGATTATCACCGGTTCGAGTATTCATTTTTAGCTTGCCGGTTATACCATCGACATCCAGGGAGTATTTTGTTTTTAAGTTGGTATCGACCAGATACAGATCATCTTTGGAATTTTGCTGATTGTAGATCACCAACAATTCGTAATTTTGCAGGACCTTATTGACCTGACGAAGATTGTTGATGTCTTTAACATAACCAAATGCTGAAGTTCCCGCCGTTTGAAAAAAGATATGTTCAGCAGCAAATGCAACTGCTGCCAACGAAGTAACCCCAAGCAAAATCCACTTCACGCGATTCACCACGACCTCCTGATTTGTTTTTTTCAAACTATGATTTGCCTTAGATTTATCACGTCCCCGGACAATCACCAGATCCAACGTCAAAACACATTTTCTCGAATGACAAACCATGCAAATCCGGCCTTGCCCAATGGCCCCCTTAGCAGTTTCCTACAGCTAAGATCCAAACAACGTTATCTACATAAGGAGCGAGTATGAAAAAGAATCTGATCTTTGGCGCGATCACGGTTTTATTTATTCAAGGCATGGCAAGCCTGGGACTTGCCTGCAACGGTCCCATCAAATGTGCAATAAAAACTTACACCGGTCACTACGTGACTGCCGTTGGGGGCGGGGGACGATTGACTGATGTCATTCATACTAATGCCATTCGCGTTGGCTCCTGGGAAAGATTCACCTTCGTGGATTCCTGCGATGGTGGCTCTGTTATCAGTTATGGATTGCGCACAGTAAAAGGCTACTACCTTACTGCGGTGGGCGGCGGAGGACGCATCACTGATGTTATCCACTCTGATGCAACTCAACTGCAGGGATGGGAAAAATTTAAAGCTATTTCCTTGGGTAATGGCGTCTATGCCTTACAAACCTTGACTGGCAACTATGTCACAGCGGTGGGAGGTGGCGGACGCATCACTGACACGATACATACCGACGCCACACAAATCGGAAACTGGGAAAAATTCAGATTGGAATGTGAACCCTAACAGTATCACCAACAGGCGGGCCAAATTCCGCCTGTTTAAAAAAACTACTCCCACTCAATAGTGCCGGGAGGCTTACTGGTGACGTCATACACGACGCGATTCACACCTTTTACTTTGTTGGTAATAAGGTTTGAAACCTCGCGCAGAAAGGCGAATTCGAACGGATACCAATCCGCTGTCATGCCATCACTCGAAGTCACCGCACGCAAAGCCAGGACGTGATCATAGGTTCTGGAATCACCCTGCACGCCGACAGTTTTCACTGGCAGAAGCACACAGAAGGCCTGCCAGATCTTATCGTATAAGCCGTGCTTGCGGAGTTGAGAGATGTAAACATCGTCCGCGTCTTTCAAGATCTGCAACTTCTCAGGAGTAACTTCTCCCAAAACACGGATCGCCAACCCGGGCCCCGGGAAGGGATGACGCCATAGAAGTTCTTTGGATAAGCCCAGCTGCGCGCCCATGGCGCGAACTTCATCTTTAAAAAGCTCACGCACAGGCTCCAGCAGTTTCAAATTCATTTTTTCAGGTAAGCCACCCACGTTGTGATGGGATTTGATAGTGACACTGCCACCAATGGACGACACACTCTCAATGACGTCGGGATAAAGAGTTCCTTGCGCCAGCCATTTAATCGGAAGAGCTTTATCATAACTCTTATCAAAAACCTCAATAAACACACGACCAATCGCTTTGCGTTTATCTTCCGGATCTGTTTTTCCTGCTAAAGCGGCCATAAATTCCTGCGAAGCATCCACGCCACTCACATTCAAACCCAAGCCCTGATAACTTTGCAGAACGTTTTCATACTCATGCTTACGCAACAATCCGTTATCAACAAAGACGCAGTGAACACGATCAGCACCCAGTGCTTTCGTTAATAAAGTGGCCACCACGGTGGAATCCACACCACCACTAAGCCCAACCAGAA
This sequence comes from Bdellovibrio sp. HCB274, assembly GCF_047306075.1. Taxonomy (GTDB): domain Bacteria; phylum Bdellovibrionota; class Bdellovibrionia; order Bdellovibrionales; family Bdellovibrionaceae; genus Bdellovibrio. The sequence goes on along the minus strand of NZ_CP178623.1, from coordinate 1,806,744 downwards.
CGTGATCATCAGGAGCGACTTTCTTGCGAATGTCTTCCATAAGATGATCTTTGATGTGAGGCGCATCCCAGTCAGCAGGGGCTTTACAAATATCTGTCGCGAAGTGCTTTAGTAAATCCAAACCATGATCGGTGTGAGCAACTTCTGGGTGAAACTGCACAGCCAAAACATTTTCACCGCGCATCGCTGCCGGATGATCTCCATCCGACGTTGCAATAATTTGAAAACCTTCTGGCACCGCTTCAACCACGTCACCGTGACTCATCCAAACTTTTTGTTTTTGCGGAACGCCCTTTATGACCTCAGTCCATGTTACATAATTCAGACCATACTCACGATGCTGAGCTTTTGTAACCCGACCACCCAATGAGTGAGTTAAAAGCTGCATTCCATAACAAACGCAAAACAAAGGACTTATGTTACGAAGCTCTTTTATATCTCTTTGTGGAGCGCCGGCTTCATAAACTGAATTAGGTCCGCCACTTAGAATGATTCCATAAGGTTTCTTTTTAATAATTTCTTCAGTGGGATACTTGTAAGAATGAATCTCTGAGTAATATCCCATTTCACGCAAACGGCGCGCAATCAACTGAGTGAACTGCGAACCAAAATCCAGGATGATAAAACCACGTAGCATAATTATTAACTTTCAATTCTGTAGTTCGGAGCTTCTTTGGTAATGCTGACATCGTGCACGTGAGATTCACGCAAACCCGATGCACTGATCTGAACAAACTTTGCCCGAGACTGAAGTTCATCAATATTAACCGCACCCAGGTAACCCATACCGGATTTCAAACCACCGACAAGCTGATGAATGATTCCGCTGGCAGGTCCCTTGTAAGCCACTTTACCTTCAATACCCTCTGGCACCAGTTTTTCATTGTCCTCAACATCCATTTGACCATAGCGATCTTTTGAACCTCGGGCCATGGCACCAATGGAACCCATGCCGCGATAAACTTTATAGCTGCGACCCTGGAATAAAATCGTTTCGCCCGGGGATTCTTCTGCACCCGCCAACAAATTACCGATCATGACCGTATTCGCGCCCAATGCGAGGGCCTTCGTGATGTCACCGGAAAATTTAATTCCGCCGTCAGCAATAATTGTTTTACCTTTGGCCTTAGCGATGCGCGCACATTCCATCACCGCCGAAATTTGCGGCATACCCACACCGGCAACAACACGAGTCGTACAGATGCTTCCAGGTCCCACGCCGACTTTTACCACGTCAACGCCCGCATCGATCAGAACCTGCGTTCCCTCTGCGGTTACCACGTTTCCGGCAACGACGATCACGTCTTTAAACTTTTTGGAAATATGTTTAACCATGTCGACAACGTTTTTCGAATGTCCGTGAGCAGTATCCACACACAGTACATCCACGCCCGCCGCAACCAGGGCTTCGGCACGCTCCGCCGAATCAGTTCCCACACCAATCGCAGCACCTACGAACAGACGACCGTGATTGTCCTTGGTGGCCTGCGGATAGTTCTTGGCTTTTTCGATATCCTTGATGGTGATTAAGCCCTTCAATTTTCCTTTGGCATCCACCACCGGAAGTTTTTCGATACGATGCTTTTGCAAAATCTTTTTTGCTTCTTCAAGTGTAGTTCCCATTTTCGCTGTGACCAGATTTTCCTGAGTCATCAGATTACGAATGGGCTGGTTGAAATTTTCTTCGAAACGCAAATCACGATTCGTTAAAATCCCCACAAGCAAACCATCAACTGTGATAGGCACACCACTGATAGAGTATTTTTCCATCAGATCCAAAGCTTCCTGCACCATGTGATCCGGCCCCAAGGTCAAAGGATCCATGATCATTCCACTTTCGTATTTTTTAACTTTTTCAACTTCAAGAGCTTGTTTGTCGACGGAGATATTCTTGTGAATAATTCCCAGTCCGCCAAATTGTGCCATCACGCGGGCCGTGCGGTTTTCGGTGACCGTGTCCATCGCCGCAGAAATAATCGGAGTGTTTAGAAATTTATCCCGCGCAAAAAAACTTCTGGGAATCACTTCTGTGGGAGTGATTTCAGAAAATTGGGGAAGCAGCAAAATATCATCAAATGTCAGTGCAAAAGGGATCTCACGTTCCATATAAAACTCCTGAGGATATTCTGTGTTGAATCAGGTCAGAGTTCAACAAGAACACCATCAGGAATCAGTCAGGATTTTGACCAAAGTCGTGGCTTATTCGTACCAGGTTTTATAGAGCAGATAATTATCTGCGGATTTCTCAAGCAACGCGACCTCTTCATCAGTTAAAGCGCGTTTTACTTTGGCCGGACGGCCCACAACCAGGCTGCGGGGAGGAATCTCAGTTCCTTCCACCAAAAGTGAACCTGCACCGATCAAACAGTGCTCACCCACTTTTACTCCGTCCATCAAAATGGATCCCATGCCCACCAATGTCGCACGACCCACTTCACAACCATGAAGCATCACCAGATGTCCAATCGTCACCCGATCATGCAAAGTCGTTCCATATTTTCCATAAGTTCCGTGAATGACACTGCCGTCCTGAACATTCACTTCCTTGCCAATACGAATTGGCATGACGTCACCGCGAATTGTCACGTTATACCAAATCGAAGAACCTTCTCCGATTTCAACGTCACTAATGATTCGCGCATTGTCTGCGATAAATACTTTTTCTGCGACTACGGGAACCTGGCCACGGGCCTTAACAAAGGGAGTGCTCATATGTAAACCTCAAGCCCCAGATTATCACATCCCCTTTGCATTTTGGGAATAATTTTTCCCTTTGGCCCGGGAGACGTTTGCAGGTTCAGAGGTAACCAGACGAAAACCCACCTGAGGAGATCCACTCCAGATATCACCGCGTCTTCGTGCTGCCGGATCTAAATTTGAACAAAATGAATCCGTACATAAATACGAGCCACCTTTTTGCACACGTTTTTTAAATGAAGGATCCAATTCATTTTCTGAGCTATCCGGTCCTTTGGGATTTTTCACAACCAAATTCTTTGTGAACTCCTTAAAGTAGTCAGCGCGATACCAGTCAGAAACCCATTGCCAGACATTTCCAGTCATATCAAAAAGACCGTAGCCATTTGCAGGAAAGCTTCCCACCGGAGACAAACCTTTATATCCATCCTCTGCAGAATCGAAATAGGGAAAATTTCCCTGCCAGGTGTTCGCCATAAATCGGCCCTCAGGTCGAAACTCGCGGCCCCAACTATAAGGCATGCGATCCAAACCTCCCCGGGCAGCAAACTCCCACTCTGCTTCCGTCGGTAAACGCTTGCCGCGCCATTTTGCATAAGCTTCCGCATCCGTATAGGAAACGTGAATAACCGGCATCAACTCCCGCCCACGCAAATCACTTAACGGTCCTTCCGGATGACGCCAATTTGCACCCGCCTGCCAGCGCCAATAGGTTGAACCGCTGATTCCCAAATCTGTTCTTTCAATACGGGGACTGAAAACAATTGCGCCGGGCTCAAGCAGTTCTCGTGGCAAATCAGGATGATCTTTTGGATCCAGGCGGCGCTCTGCGATTGTGATATATCCGGTGTCCTCGACAAATTCTTCAAAATCACGATTCGTGACCAGATACTGATCCATCCAAAATCCATCAACATGCACGCGATGAACCGGCTGAGCATCAAGCACTGCCTGACTGGGGCTACCCATCCAGAACTCACCACCTGGAATCCAAACCATGCTTTGACTGAAATTCGGGTTCAGGGGACTCATGGCATTTTCGGTTGAATCTTCCTCTTCAGAAGCAAAAACTTCTTCCCGGGCCGGGGTTTCTTCGAGTTGTAAAAAGGGGGCCGCATAGAAGGTGGAGCCTCCGACGAAAAGGCCCGTTAATAAAATCAGAACTGAAAAGAAATAGAACTTGCGGGAAAACCTTGTTTTCATAAGCGAAGCCTTTCCAGAAATTGACTTGAAAAGATCTTCCTATTTTCCCGCTACCAAAATTTTTCGTAAATATTTATTCCGACACGAACCAGACTAGATCACTGGCCTGCAAAACCGTACCAGCAGACGGTCCCAGGATTCTGGTCGCGCCTCTTTCAACACAAACAACTAGAATTTTTTGTGATTCACGAATGCCAGTCTCTCGGATAGTCTTACCATCATAGACGTCACCTTTTTGAATAACAAAAGAGCCCATGCGATATTTCGGAGCTTCGACTTCAGCCACTCTGCTGACGCGTTCTTGTTCGACTTTGTGATTCAAATCCTGAAGTTCGGAGTCACTGCCGAAACAAACAATCTTGTCATAGGGCCACAATAAAAAATCACCAGAAGGGGCAAAGAAACGGCGCGCTCCACGAATTACAGAAGCAATCGTCACGCTGTAGTTTTCCTTAAACTTCAAATCGCGCAGTGTTTTTCCTGCCCAAGTGGAATCCGATGTCACCTCAATCAAACTGATAGATGCGTCCCACGGCAAAGACAGCTGGGTGATCTCATCACGCTTGGCGATCTCTTCCCGTTCACGTTCAGTAAGGTTTGATAAAAACTCCCTTTCGAAGAATTTATAAACCACTTCGCCATAGCGATAAGCCAGAACACTCATCACCAGAATTGCCCCCACCAAGGCGCCTGAAGCAACACGAAGAGATACAAACTGGGCCACCATGACCGATAAAAGAAAGATCGCCAACAACACGCGGGCAATCGTTACGCCGGGAATTAACAGACGCAACCTTGCCATGATGTCCAGGTCATGACTGAATTTTTTTGCAGGTCGCCCCTTTACCAATCCCCAAAAGAACGGCACCGACAAGACCATACACACCCCTAGTGACACACGCTGAATGTGTCTGAAGTCCGGGAAAAGCATGCGCAGGAATTCAGTCGCATAAAGTTTGAAACCAAAAGTCAACGCCACGATCACCACGGCATTAACCAAAATCTTCATACCATACGCTTCGACCAGGATGGAGGACACGGAACGAGTACCCTGACGTTCAAAGGAGGATTTATAGCTATCCAAAGCCGCCTTCACCCGGTCGGGTAAAATGCGGTCCACTTTTTCTGAAAACCACGACGAGGATTTAATCAGGTATGGCGTTGTGAAAGTGGTCACCGCAGAAACCGCAACCGCCAAAGGATAAATGAAATCACTGGTGACTTTCAAAGTCATACCCAATGAAGCGATGATGAAAGAGAACTCCCCGATTTGCGCCAGACTCATCCCTGACTGCATCGAAGTTTTCCGGCTTTGACCGGAAAGCAAAGCTCCCAGGTACGTACTGATAAATTTACCGAATATAGTCACCAGGGTGAGCAACAAAATCAGTCCCGGCTTTTCGATGATGATTTTTGGATCAATCATCGTACCGACAGAAACAAAGAAGACCGCGGCGAACAGGTTCTTAACCGGATTGATCAGTTTTTCAACACGGTGACCCTCAGGAGTTTCCGCAAGCAAAGAGCCCATGACGAAAGCCCCCAGCGCCGGGGAAAAACCTGCCATCGCAGAAACCGCCACCATCATAAAACACAAAGCGATGGAAACGATAAGAGTGATTTCCTCTTCCAATAGACTGCGAATTTTACGCAAAAATACCGGCAAAAGAAAAATACCGACCACGAACCACAACAAAATGAAAAACACCATTCTGAATGTGACTGTGGCAAAGGAACTCATGCTGAAACCTTCACTCATCGCCAGGGAAGGCAAAAGAACCAATAGCAATACTGCCACAATGTCTTCCACGATCAATATTCCAAAAACCAGCTCAACGAAGCGCTGGCCTTTCATATTTAATTCCTGGAAGGCCCGCACAATAATAGTCGTGGACGAGATCGAAAGAACGCCACCCATAAATAAACTGTCGATAGAATTCCAACCAATCAGGCGACCGACTAGATACCCCAAACCCACCATAAAGATGACTTCAAAGACGGCGGTAAATCCTGCTGAGCCACCGACCTTCACCAGTTTCTTGAAACTGAACTCCAAGCCGAGACCGAATAAAAGAAAAATAACGCCGATTTCAGCCCAGGTATGAACACTGGCTTTGTCCTGAATCGTTGGTAAGTAAGGAAAATGCTGACTGACTAAAAAACCAGCAACGAGATATCCAAGCACCACAGGTTGACGAAGTTTTTTAAATAGAAGCGTCACCAGGGCGCCCACAACCAGGATAATGCCGAGATCGTAAATCAATGGGGGTAAATGAATCATGTCCCTATTGTTTCAACAACAGGAACAATTCACAATTTGCAGTACAGCAATTTTACTGATTTTTTTTAATTTAAATAGCGAGGCTTTTCGCCAGACATGTTTTGGAGTACGTGGGAATTACTCTCCACCGCTGCATTCATCACCTTGGAGCGACCGATGTAATTTCTGGTCGCAAAAATCGGAGTTCCCAAGTGCAGGCAAAGTGACATGGCCTCATCTGCACGAACCTTGATTGAATTCGTCTTAGGGTGGCCGGTCAAATAAAGGCGAACGTATTGATTGGCGCCTTTGATCTCCACAAAAACGGCCTGACGAACTTCAATCCCCAAGGATTGCATCAATAGCTCAGTAAATTTATGCGGAGTAGATTCTGCGATACTTTTATTGGTTTGAGAAAGCGCCACGCCCGCCTCGATAGGCGAAACAGCCACTGGCAATGTATGCGCATGAGACTCGTCTTTTAACAAAAGAAAAGGACGGGAGATATCCCCGGTCACCGAAAGACCATATGGAAACAATTGAACCAGATCGTCCTGATGAAAAGTTTCTTCGTCGCGGGATTCATCCGCGAAAATGATTTGGGCTTTCAGATTGTTTAAATCCAAAACGTCTTCTTTCATTACTGAACCAATTCTCCATGGAATGTCGCCGGGAAGGCACGCGTGATACGTACATCCACTGTTTTACCAATCAAATCAGGAGTGCCTTTCAAGTGAACAAGCTTGTTTCCTGTAGAGCGGCCGTGAACTTTGCCTTCCTCGCGGTCGGTGTTCTCAACCAAAACTTTTAAAATCTGGCCTTCATAGCGTTTAACCAATTCGAAGGACATTTTGTCGTGCATATCAAACAGACGATTCAAGCGCTCCGTTTTAACTTCCTCGGAAATTTGATCTTCAAATTTTGCCGCCTTGGTAAATGGACGAGGCGAGTACTTGAATGCAAAAATAGTTTCAAAGCCACCCTCTTGCACCATCTTCATCGTATCCTGGAAGTCCTCTTCAGTCTCACCTGGGAAGCCCACGATGATGTCTGTCGAGAAAACCACGTTAGGAATCGACTTGCGAAGCATTGCGATTTTTTCCAGGTACTCTTCACGAGTGTAAATACGATTCATACGCTCCAAAACGCGCGTGCTGCCGCTCTGGAAAGGCAAATGGATGTATTCCATGATTTTATCCTGATGCTTCGCCATCGTATCCGCGAGCTTCTGATTGAAATCTTTTGGATGCGACGTCGTGAAACGAATTCTTTCGACTTCCGTTTCAGTAGCAACCTTGGCCATCAAATCAGCAAAGTCCACATCGCTGTCGGAGTATGAATTTACGTTCTGCCCAAGAAGGGTCACTTCTTTCATACCACGTTTAACCAGATGACGAATGTCTGTCAGAATGTGCTGCAATGGACGGGACTTTTCGCGACCGCGAGTGTAAGGCACCACACAGAATGTACAGAAATTGTCGCAACCTTTTGTGATGTTTACGAAAGTTGCCACGCCCGGATTTCTTACCATCGTTTCGATGTGATAAGGGGCACGGTGCTGGAATTTTGCGCTGATACGCTTTTCACGATCCATAAAGCTGTCAGCAACCAAATATGGCAGGCTGTCGATTTGATCCGTACCGAATACGAAGTCGATCATCGGTTGATTTTTGATCAGATTTTCTTTTTCCTGCTGGCCCACGCAACCACCAACACCGATACGCAGATCCGGATTCTTCTCTTTCATTTTTCTGAAAGTTCCAACTTCGGAATAAACTTTATGAACCGGTTTTTCACGCACACTGCAGGAGTTGATGATGATCAAAGACGCGTCTTCAGGTTTATCCACGGGCGCAAAGTTTTGCATCTCCAGCAAGGAGTACATGCGTTCCGTGTCGTTCACGTTCATCTGACATCCGTAAGTGGAAATATAGACACCACGGCCCTGACCAACATCTTGATTAATGCCTTCAATTTGCTTGGTGATTTCAGGAATTTGGCTCACTTCATCCACTTGTCTTACCTCTTGTGTCATCAAAGAAAGTGAGTTATAGAGGAGCACTTTAGAAATGTCAAAGTTCGAGGAGCTTCTCGCTATGAATCCAAGACTGAAAAGTTCAAAAAAATGGACGAATTTCCCCAAAGAGTACTCAGATCAAATTCAGACGGTGTTCAACGAAAATTTCGCGCAATACCTTGAGAATGCTGAACTGATTATCGAAGGCCGCATCTACACAGAAGAGATTGTGCTACGCGTCGGATACCATGAAAATGGCCGCCTTGCCCAAGCGAATTTTGAAGTTTCTATGAACTACTCTCAGGAACAGCAAGACGCCATCACACGTATTCATAACTGCGTGGATGCAGCAGCTTCCATGATGATGGAGTACTTTGAAAACGATGGCGAAGTGGACTTCCCGTATGTTTGGAAAGAAATCCCTTTCCAGGGCAAAAAACTTTACGTGCAATTCTCTACAGAAAACTCCAACCTTGAAGCAGAAGCCAACCGTCTCCTGGGCGTCGAAGACGACAGCATCGTGGTTGAGGAAGCGGAATCCGAAGATGCTCTGGCACGTGCCGATCAAAGCGAAGAGCTAAGCCCTCCCCGTGACGACGAAGACTATGAAGATCACGACGAAGAATCAGAGCCGGAAAATGAAGACGGCGACGATGAAAGCGGACCGCGCATGTTCAGCGGAAATAAAAAAAAGCTCCACTAGGAGCTTTTTTTATTTGAATCGCGAACTTCAAAAGTCGATGTAATTATTGTTTTCTTTTAAGCCCGGTCAACAACCGCTTTCCGTTATCAATCGCGAAAATCTGATCGTGTTCCAATTCAAATTTGATACCCTGAGGAATCTCGGCCTTACAGTCGCCGAAGTTAAAATTGATGGAAGACACCACCTCTGCTGTTTTTCCTTCATTTGAATAAAGAACTCTTGAATGATGTTCCATAGAACTGAGGGAATTTTTCGTACGACAAGTTGACGAAGCACTAACGACATAATCTTCAAATTTAATTTCAATAGTGATCTCGGAATTTTCATTGGTATTCTTCTGTGTCCAAACAGTGCCAACAAGTCCTTGATCATTTTGCGGAGCTTCTTCAGAAGGAGGAGCTTCAGGAGAATGATTACCCTGACCATCATTGGAGACAGACGATGGTGGCACAACTCCTTTAGAATCGTGATTTTCAGAACTACAAGCAGTCAGCGCAAGCCCAAGAATACTGAATACGACCAGTGACTTTTTCATCGGATAACTCCCCATTTATTTAGACGAAACATATCCACGCAGGCCTTCAGCTTCAAGTTAAAAGGAAGTTTCATTTATCAAACGTCGACAATACTGTTCCCAGAAATGAAAAAGGCCCACCCCAGTAATGGAAGTGAGCCAAACCCCTCGATGAGAGATATTAATTCAGATTAAAGATCTTGTACGCGAGCGAAAATCGCTGGAACTTCATTCAAGTTGTTCTTAGCACGCATGATGATTTGAACAGCGTCTTTTTGCAAAAGTTTGCCTTGAGCCATTTTTTCGCACAAAAGACCTTCCAAAGGATCTGTGATGTCATAGACATTTTTGTGTTGTGGCCATAGGTTTTTCACATCATTAGATCCACCCATGCAAAGTGGGATGTAATGGTCGATTTTGAAATCCTGACGATTCATTTGACGAGTGTGGTAACCCAACTGTTGATCGTATGCTGCGAAACGACCTTTTTTAGTCTGAGTATCAACATTACGTTCGCAGTAGTTGATTTGCTCAGGGTAACGGTGTTCCGTTGGACGGTTGCACAGTGCACCTGGTGTTAGGTTTTGATCTGGTCCCTCAGGATATGCATCTTGTGCAAATGATGAAAGGGAAACGACTAGAATCGCGCAAAGAACGAATAGGTTCTTCATATATCTCCAAATAGTCTGCCATTAATACTGGTGGCAGGTAGAAACGTCGGACCATATCTCCGACATATATTCAGGGTTCAACTTGCGGCTACTGCTACCAATCCCATTTCCAGATTGCAATTCAAATTTGTACCACAAAATTTCATGACGCACCTGCAAATCCCGAGATGTGCAAAATTAACATTTGTAAACTATCAATTCCCTTAACAAATCCCCCAAAACCGCCGATTTTTCACGTATTTACGCGCCACACAAAAAAACCAAAAAAAAGCCCCACTTAAAAAAGTGAGGCTATTTACCGGCACCGTCGGTGCCCAAAAAACCCAAAACTAACTCAAGCGTGCTGGAAAATTCGATTTAACAAGGCGCCAGGAGGAAGCTGTACTGCAAGTACAGCGACGACGCAGCAACGCAGGTAAATCGTATTTGCCAGTGCGCGACTAGTACTCGTCGTCGTCGGAAACAGTACCACCGGAATCGCCCATGCCTCTGACTTCTTCGATGAACGCGTTCGTATCCTCTTCAAATTCTCCCTCACCCGCTGATTCATCGATTTCAAGTTCTTGAATCGCAGCCAGGAAGTCTTTTTCAGTGCGAAGATCGCGACGGATCATCTCAAGGAATTTATCTGGGTAACGAGACGTCAATTCCTCAACGTAGCGTTCAAGTTTACCATCCGTAAGGATTTTCTTACGTACTTGGATCTTCTTCCAGAACAACAGGTAGTGATAACGGCAATAAACATCAACAACTGCCACCTGATCGCAATCACGTGCGCGGCAGTAGCGGCGGCCTTCAGCATCCGTCAGAACGATTTCTTCGTCAGACTTGTCTTTTTCCTCGGCCGTCCAGTCCTCAATAACTTCGATTTCCTCTTCGGATTCCTCGACAGCTTTAAGTTCTTCTTCGTACTCACCGATTTCGTCGCCCATCATCGCATCATCGTCAGCGATAAAGTCATCGTCCATTTCGGATTCGTCTTTTTCCTTTTTGCCTTTGCCTTTTTTAGGGGCTTTCGCGTCCTTCTTAGGAGCTACGGCTTTTTCAGGTGCAGGGGCTGGAGCCGCCTTTTTCTCGACTTTTTCCTTTTTGGAAACTTCGGCTTTCGTCTCTTTGATTTCCTTAGCGGATTTCGCAGGAGCTTTCGCCTTCGCCTCAACTTTGGCTTCGATCTTTTTCTTAACTTCCGGCTTTTTGGGAGCTGCCTTTACGGGAGCTTTTTCGGCCTTCTTTTTAACAACTGTCTTAGGCGCTGCCTTTTTAGGGGCTGGTTTAGACGCAGCTTTTACCGGCGCTTTTTTAGCGGGTTTGGCTGGAGTCTTTGCTGCGGGCTTCTTTTTTACGATTTTTGCCATTGTTTTACCTAGTTGACGGTGATGAATGTACCTTCAAATACCTGAATCATAGAGCTTGGGCTGTCAACTCATTTTACTTGAATTGTTGCCTCTTGGCCGCGTACGGAAATGCTGCCTCTTTGTGCTGTGCCACGCAGACGCCCTCGTACACTTTTTTCTGAACTCAATTTGCTGACTTTTAATTCATTGGGAACAAAGATTTCGCCATCCACGGTGTACAGATTGACGCTGGCTCCCGAAGCCGCTGGAGAGATAATATTAACTCGTCCCGCCTTTGATTTAACATCAACTTCAGAATCCAAAGTCATAGTGATCGTGACATTGCCTTCCTGATTCTGACCTTCAAGACGTCCCTGGAACGCCTGCAGATTCAAACTGCCTTTACCATTTTCAAATTGAATGGTGCCGGAACCTTGATTGACCTTGCCCGTCGCCTGCTGCGTCGTAAGGGAAACAAAGCCACGCACCTTTTCCAAATTCAGTTGCCCCGAGAACATGGATGCGTCGATATCGCCCTGGATGTTTTTTAGATTCATCACACCGGAATAACCGTCTGCGTTTACGCGTCCCACGTGATCCGCGACACTAATCTCGCCTTTTTGCACGTAAAGCTGCAGGGAGCCCGTTCCGTTCGCCGTAGCAACACGACCTGAAGTCATACTCACTTTCAGATCTTTGCTCCATCTTTGGGCAACAACACTACCACCTTTGAGTTGAATTTCAACTGGAACAGCGGCACCAGAAATCTCAATTTTTTTCGTGGTTGAGCTCGCTTTTGGCAAGATATTCATCCAGGTTTTTTTACTGCCGAATTCATTCATGGAAACTTCAATGATATTCTCTTTCTTAGTCACTACGAAAGCGCCTTCGAACCCTGACTCTTCCACACCTGAGATTTTCACAGTATTAGCGCCTGGAACTGACACCAGCTGAACCTGGGCGTCCAGACCTTTTATGACCATACGAGTCCCTTCTTGAACCGGCGCCTCAAAAGTGGCTGCAAAAAGAGGCTGAACAAAAAGACTCATCAAGATGACCGTGATCGCTGACATGCGTTGTCTCCAAATTCTGAAATATTGACTCAGACTCTATTTAAGATAATTTTTTTACGATTTTCAACATGAAGAGGTGAATTATGGAAAATGTAGTGATTGTCAGCAGCGTCAGAACTCCTGTCGCATCCTTTCAAGGTGGTTTCGGTGCAGTACCTGCTCCAAAACTAGGCGCCGCTGCGATTAAAGAAGCTTTGAATCGCGCTGGTGTTTCCCCAAATGAAATTGATGAAGTGATCATGGGCGAAGTATTGACTGCGGGCGTGGGACAAGCTCCGGCTCGTCAAGCTGCTCTTTATGCTGGACTTGGCAACAACACTCCGTGCATGACGATCAATAAAGTCTGCGGTTCTGGTTTGAAAGCCGTTATGCTTGCAGCTGACAACATCAAACTGGGTAACACAAAAGTTGCTGTAGCTGGTGGTCAGGAAAACATGACTCTGGCTCCGCACTTGCTTGAAAATTCCCGCTCTGGGTACCGCATGGGCCCAACACAAATGACTGACTCCATGATCAAAGATGGTCTTTGGGATCCATACAACAATTTCCACATGGGTAATGCTGCAGAAATTTGCGTAAAAGAGCATAACTTCACTCGCGAACAACAAGATGCTTTCGCAGTCGACTCTTACAAAAAAGCACAAAAAGCCTGGGCTGATGGCGTTTTCAAAAACGAAATCGTTCCGGTAACTGTTGCAGGTCGCAAAGGCGACGTGGTTATCGATAAAGACGAAGAACCATTCAACACGAACTTCGATAAAATTCCAGGCTTGAAACCGGCTTTTGATAAAGCGGGCACAATCACAGCGGCGAATGCTTCCAAAATCAACGACGGTGGCGCGGCTCACGTTTTGATGTCTGAATCCGAAGCTAAAAAACGTGGTGCAAAACCTTTGGCGAAAATCGTGGCTCACGGCACATTCGCACACGAACCAAAATACTTCACCACAGCTCCGGTGGGCGCGATCAAAAAAGCTTTGGACAAAGCTGGTTTGAAAGTGGGCGATATCGATCTTTGGGAGATCAACGAAGCTTTCGCGGTTGTTACTCAGGTGGCAATGAAGGAACTTGAAATCCCGGCTGAAAAAGTAAACGTGCACGGTGGTGCAGTTGCTATCGGTCACCCGATCGGCGCATCTGGTGCTCGTATCCTTACGACTTTGGTTCACGCTCTTCACACTCATAACAAACGCTATGGTCTTGCGACTTTGTGTATTGGTGGTGGTGAAGCAGTGGCTTTGATCATCGAAAAGGCGTAGGCCATGAGCAAAAAAGTTTTTGCCGATGCCATGTCTGCCCTTGAGGGCGTGAAAGACGGAATGACTTTGGTCGTTGGTGGCTTTGGTCTTTGCGGGATTCCTGAAAACTCCATCGCAGCCTTGGTTGAGCGCGGAGTAAAAAATCTGACCTGCGTTTCCAATAACGCTGGTGTCGACGATTTTGGTTTGGGTTTGCTTTTACAAAAACGCCAGATCAAAAAAATGGTTTCATCTTACGTGGGTGAAAACGCTTTGTTTGAAAAGCAATTCATGAGCGGGGAACTGGAACTTGAGTTCTGTCCTCAAGGAACTTTGGCGGAGCGTATTCGCGCCGGTGGTGCGGGTATCGCTGGGTTTTACACTCCGACTGGTGTGGGAACATTGATCGCTGAAGGCAAAGAAATTAAAAACTTCGACGGCCGCGATTACGTTCTTGAACGTGGCATCGTCGGTGACTTTGCATTGGTAAAAGCCTGGAAGGGCGATAAATTCGGAAACCTGGTTTTCAGAAAAACCGCTCGCAATTTCAATCCTATGGCAGCAACTGCTGGCAAAATCACAGTGGCTGAAGTTGAAGAATTGGTTGAGGTGGGTGAATTGGATCCAGATCAAATTCATACTCCAGGCGTCTTCGTTCAAAGAATTTTCAAAGGAACGAATTACCAAAAACGCATCGAACAGCGCACAGTGAGCAAGGGGTAGTCATGCCATTAACAAGAGAACAAATTGCACAACGTATCTCTAAAGAAGTTCAGGATGGCTACTGCGTAAACCTGGGGATCGGCATTCCAACTTTGGTAGCCAACTACATTCCAAAAGGCATGTCAGTTATGTTACAGAGTGAAAACGGTCTTTTAGGCATGGGCGCGTTCCCGACTGAAGACAAAGTGGATGCTGATTTGGTGAACGCAGGCAAGCAAACTGTAACGGCAGTTCCCGGTGCCAGTTTCTTTTCAAGCGCTGACTCTTTCGCGATGATTCGCGGGGGCCACGTGGACTTGACGGTTCTGGGCGCAATGGAAGTGGACGAGCAAGGTTCTATCGCAAACTGGATGGTGCCTGGCAAAATGGTTAAAGGCATGGGCGGAGCGATGGATCTGGTTGCCGGCGCACGCAATGTTATCGTAGCCATGCAACACACTGACAAAGAAGGAAACTCCAAACTTCGCACGAAATGCACTCTGCCATTAACTGGCATCAAGTGTATCAAGAAAATCGTCAGCGATTTCGGCGTGATCGAAGTAACAGATCAAGGATTCGTTTTAAAAGAATACGCACCGGATCTGTCACCTGAAAAAGTCCTTGCAGCCACCGAAGGTAAAATGACCATCGCACCTGACTGCAAAGCGATGACATTCTAAAAATTCCCTGAACGGTACGGACTTACCTTGTCCGTACCTCAGTCTAGTCATATTTTTTCCCAGTGCCGCCCTTCTGTTTTTTCGAGATACTAAATGCAACAATTTCTCGGGAAGGACCTGTGCGTGGCTGAGGCAAAAAAGCTGGCAAAAGATAATTATCTGTTTCGTGAAGGGGATGCTGCCGATGCAATGTACATCATTAAATCCGGCTTGCTGGCGGTTACAAAAACCAAGGGTCAATCCGAAGTCATGCTTGCAGAAATCAATCCCGGCGCCATGGTTGGCGAAATGGGCTTGTTCGACAACAAACCCCGTAGTGCCAATGTAAAAGCCATCAAAGAGACAGAGGTTATCGCTCTCCCCTATGATTCTTTGAACAAACAACTTGATCAGCTGCCAGTGTGGGTTCGCGCGATTTTGAAAAATCTGAACGAAACCATTCGTGAATCCAATAAAAAAATCAAACAGCTTGAAACCGCAAACGCTGACGAAGAGCGCTTTCCACCACATGTAATTAATAAATTCATGTCGATCCTGAATTTTGTGTTTAACAAGTATGGAAAACCTGAAGCCAACGGCGTCAGTGTTTCGTCGGTACTTCTTCGCAACTACACGATTCAGATCTTTCAGGAAGCCACCAATAAAATGACTGCGATGGTGAATGCCCTGACAGAGCTTGGTTACCTTACTCAGGAAGACCGGGGCGATGGCACCCAAAAGATCACCAATCTTAAACCTGCGGAGCTGTTCGCTTTTGTTGATTGGTACAATGACTGGTTATTCAAGCAGGAAAAGGATCGCAAAGAGCCGCTGACGGAGCAGGAATGCAAAGTATTGAGTGCTTTGATTCTGTTCGCCAAAAAAGTTCCAGCTGATAATAAAGGCTTTAACAAAGTTGATTTGAACCTGGTGCAAAATGAATCCGTGAAAGAAGTCGGTTCATTGATCAAACCCGATGACGCCAACAGCCTGATCGAGAAGAAATACTTAACCGACAAGATCATGGATGGCACATCCGTCTTCGCCCCGGTAGAGCTTAGCTTCGTCGAGCCTCAAGCGCAGAATTGGACGCTGGTAAACAATCTAAAACGTAAACTTCGCTAGGTCCGCTAGGTCCCGGCAGAGCTAAAGACACACTTTCTCCATTTTTATTGAAGATTTTAAATATAAAAAGGCTTTAGTGATGAACTAAAGCCTTTTTATATTATTATAAATGGAGAAAGTGTGTCCGTACCTTTTAATCGATATTTGGATCGGTTTGGCAACGAAGTGGCAATTGATCGTCTGGCAGTCTGGTCAAAGACTCAGCCCCTACCGTATGAACATAGAGTGAATTCGTCTTAGTGCCGCTGGCAATTGGTTGCCCCAAAGTCACGATGACTTTATCACCGGTTTTAGACAGACCATGAGTCACCAAAAGTTTATCCACCTCTGACAAGATATCTTCCATATTCTTATATGGCTTGATCGCATGAGTCTGAATACCCCAGTTAAGCTCCATGGAATTCAAAACTTCACGATGCTGAGTTACAGAGATAATACGCGCCTTAGGACGGAAGCTTGAGATGATGCTGGCTGTTTTACCGGTGCTGGTCAAACAGATGATCGCCGTTGCATTCAACTTCAAGGCACTCAAGGAAGCACTGGCTGCAATCGCCGCTGGCGTGCTTAGGAACTCACTCTCCAAAGAGATTTTGTAGTACTTCTCTTCGTTGCGCTCAACCTCAAGAATGATTTCATGCATAGTGCGAATTGCTTTAAACGGATGTTTACCGCTTGCAGATTCCGCCGACAGCATCAAAGCATCAGAACCATCCAACACCGCATTCGCCACGTCTGTGATCTCAGCACGTGTCGGTCGAGGATTCTCAATCATGCTTTCAAGCATCTGAGTCGCCGTAATAACCGGTCGGCCCAACTGATTACAAACATTGATGATGCGCTTTTGGAAACCTGGCAGACGGCTTTGACCGACTTCAACAGCCAAATCCCCGCGCGCCACCATCACTGCGTCTGAAAGACGGCAGATCTCTTCAAGATTCTCGAGGGCTTCAATCATTTCGATTTTTGCCACGATTTTTGCCTGGGAACCACGGGCTTCGATAATCTCACGAAGCTTGCGGATGTCACGGGCATGGCGCACGAAACTTAATGCGATATAGTCCACTTTGTTCGCGATGCCAAATTCAAGATCTTCCAGATCTTTCGGAGTCATTGGATCCACCGGCAAATTAACACCTGGCAGATTCATGCCTTTGCGGTCTTTCAGGATACCGCCATCAATAACGACGACATCGACTTCCTCACCGCGGACCTGCAACACTTCAACCTGCATCAGACCGTCATCCAAAAGGATGCGTGTGCCTGGAGTACAAGCCAGAGGAAGCTCTTTAAAGTCTGAAGGAATCAACCCTTGACGCCCCAATATAGGTGCTGTGGTGAAAGTGAATTTTTCGCCGGGTTTGATTTCGATTTTTCCGTTTTCAATTTTACCCACACGAACTTTAGGTCCCTGTAGATCCTGAAGGATCGTCACAGGTGCATTAAGGTCTTTGGAAAGTTTTCGAAGTGACTGAATCACCTTAAAGTGATCTTCGTGGGTTCCGTGGGAAAAGTTAAGGCGAGCCACATTCATGCCCGCCTTAATTGCTTTTTCTAGATTTACTTCATCACGAGTTGACGGCCCGATGGTCGCCACAATTTTCGCTCGTCGGTCTGCTAACATGGAAATTACGCCTTCCTAGAGTATGAACTCATCTTTACCGACAAGTTTTGCATATCCTCCTGGTGGCGTCTATTCATTCTCTCAAGTTGATCTTGATGCGACTCACTGAGTTGCGCAAGTTTAGCTTCATACTGCATAGTCACGGATTCTTTTTCGTTCTTAGAAGCTTTTCCCTGGTTATCCATGCGCTGGCCGTACATACGCTCAAGACGTTTTATTTCTTTGTCTTGATTGTCTTTAAGCTGAGCAATTTTGTCCTCGTAAGACTTCACAGTATTTTCTAATCTTGTATTGAATGTCTGCTCCATGCCGCGGAAACGCTCTGTCATTGCCTTATTAGAGGCAATTTGATCATCCGTGAAACGCTGACGCTGGCCATCCATGCGTTGGGCGTAATTGTCTTCCATCTGCTCCAAAGAGCTTCCGTAGTACTCACCCAGGCGTTTTGCATTTTTCGCAGACAAATCTGTAATTTTCTTAACTCTGGATTCCGCCGTTGAGTTCACCTGAATCATTTGATCAGCATGTTGCTGTTTCATAGTTTCACGGTCCGTGGAATTTCGCGCATTGGCAACATTGGCCTGAGATTGATACTCACGGTCCACGTTGCGCAAAAGTTTCGCGTTTTTTTCGTTCATTTTATCCACGCGCTCGTCCGACAACTCACGCATTTGGGAAACTGCATCTTCACGACGCTGCTCAACCAAATCCAATTGCTTTTCATAAGCCTGCGTCAGGTTTTTTCTTTCAATCCCACGCAGTTTTTCATTTTTAGCCATTTCGTTATTCAGCTTGCTGTTCAGGCGCTGAATTTGCGAATCTTTTGAGCGAACCTGTGAATTGATACGACCATTCACTGAATCTCTAAATTCCGCATTCTGGGAATCCAAAGTCTCCATTTTGCGCTCCAAAGTATTTTGGTACTTATCACGCACGCGATCCAACTCAGAATCCATCATGGCTTGCTTCATCTGCAAGTTATCAGAATAAGTTTCTTTGCCGTTAGTAATGATATCTGCAATTTTCTGCTGATAGGTTTCTTTTTCATTCTCACGCATCGTTTCGCTTTGCTTAATGCGTGAATCGTAGGACTTCCTCATCTCGTTCATGGCGCGATTCTTCGAAGCCACTTCCTGCTGATGGGATGACGCCATAGCCGATCTTTCTTTTTCATGGGCATCATTCAGGCGACGGGCGTTGTTAGCCACGTTCTGACGGGCTTTTTCACGGTTTTCATCAGTCGAGCGCTGCAACTGCTCATCACGGTTTTTAATTTCCGTGTTTAACTGCCCGACCAGATTGTTTTTTTGCGCTTCGTTCACCTGCTTTTGCTTATCCAGCTGTCCTTCATAGGAATCGCGCAACATAGCACGGTCATTATAGGACTCTTCCGTCTTATTACGCAAAGCTTCGCGATAGGTGTTACGAACTTCATCAATCTTGCGATTGTTATCCAGATCCTTGTCCGTCAACAACTCGCGATTGCGCTCTTTCAAAGAGTCGATTTTATTTTCGTAGTTATCGGTAATGGATTTAACTTCGTCATGATAACGTTGTTCAAGACGCTTGATCTCGGCATTGCGGCGCTTGGCATTCTCGGTTTCCCGATTTTCATACTCTTCACGAGTCTGTCTGATTTTTTCGTCCTGGCGCGCGCGATCTGATGAAATAGAAGACATCCTTATCCTCCCCAGCCTGCAGAATAACATGCGGAGGACCAAGAAACTTCAGGACTCTGAATGAGGGAAATAAAATCAGGACCAAGGTTTGAGGAAAACTACCTGTCAAAGGCTCTTTGGAACATCAAATCACGGATTTTCTGGCGCTCAGCCTGGGCTTCACGCTTACGGGCCTCCTCACGGCGACGTCCGTCTTCCACCGATGCAATCTGGCGAAGAGCGATTTTCTCATACAATCCAGCGCCCCGTTCGCTAAGGTCTGACCAGTTTCCGCGCAAATCAGAAACCTGGGATTTGAATTGCTCTTTGGTGCCGTCGAAAAGACGATTCCACTGAGCCAGATGATCCTTCAAATCAATCGTCTGAATCATCCCATACTCGTTTTTGCCTTTGGAATTAATTCCGGTCACCCAGAACTCAAAGCCAGCCGGTACTTCCAGCTTTTTACCGTCACGAAGCTCCACATTCAGCTCCGCATCCACGTTTCTGACAATCAGGCGATCCCCGCGCTCGATCAGCCAATACTGACCGTGACTGGATTTTGCAGTTACATAAGGAGTTTCAATTTGCACATCAGGTGCATTTTCCACCCACAAAACACCTTTGACCAATCGCCATTTCGACTGCGACAAACGCATCAGCGTGGAACCCTCTCCTGAATGCAATTTCAGATTTTCCTGCTTAAGATGAAATGCTGCCCCCACCACATGCAATGCACAGCTTTCAGAGGTCTTTAAACACGCCACTGGCTCCTGCAACGTATCGGCAGAAGCCCGAACCCGAACTTCAACCTGAAACGCCAGCAAAAAGATCAGAAGCTGAAAAACCTTTTTCATTATTTGAATTCCACACTGTTGGCAAGTTTGCGGGCTTGCTTGCGAAGATCTTCATTTTTGAAATTTTTCAGAACCGTATTGTAGACCTCAGATGCTTCATCAACCTGATTGTTGTATTCACTGATCTGCCCCATGCGCAGCAAAATGAACCCGGTTAAATCGTTATCAGGATACTGCGTGACCATGTCATCAATTTGCGCCAGCGAGCTGCGGAAGTCTTTTTTCAGGAAATAGCTTTCAGCAATAAAAAAATGTGCTTCCACACCGTGCGAGCTCAGTGGAAACTTTTCCAGCAAACCATTGAACTCGACGATGGCTTTGTCATAGTTTTTTTGGGTGAAATACTTCTTCGCGCGCTCATAGATAACGGGCGACAAATCCACTCCGGAATCACTTGCCGGAGTGCGCACCGCCGAAGCCAGATTGCTCAGCTCATAGTTTGCCTGAATGGTTTTATTATCCGGCAGCACCTGAGCTACCGTTTGCTGAAAGTCTTTAAGCTGGTAACTTAACAGAGAATTATCAAACTGCTCCTTCTCAATTTTTTTATTGAGCGCGGAGATTTGCATTTCATATTTCTGATGGCCATTAAAGTGTCCAACCAACACTCCATAAACGGCAACGATACCGATTGTGAGGCACAAACAGAAAACCACAAAGATTGAGTTCTGATTCTTCATGCCCCACTTATCGGCGGGAAACTGATAAAAATTGAGACTGTATTACTTTGAGACTGAGTCCTGGACCTTAGTGTAAACCACTTCCGCATCCAGATCAGACCACTTGCCACCTTTCATTTGCTTCACCGGCACACGACCTTTCATCACCCGCAGATTCTTGTCTTTTTCGGAGTACCAGAAATGCACCGGGTCCACCAGTGCTGCGATGATGAAACTTGTGGGTTTCATTTGCAGCTCCATCAGCTTTTCACCATTCACTTCCGATTCGCCGACCTTTTTAATTGTGAACCCCACTGTTTCCAGACGATCCCAAACAGCGTAACGAACACCGACCGACTCTCCATTTTGAAACTTGCTCCAGTTGGACAAAACAAAGGGGCCAAAATTAGAGGTGCATAACAAAAGACCTTTATTTTTCTCCTCGGCACTTTTCTTTTTTCCGTCAGCGCCCTGATATTCAAATTTAATTTTATCGCCTTCCACAGAAATTCGTCCGGACTCTCCGGTCTGCGGCCTTACAATTTCATAACTGACAAATTTGTCACCTGCAGCGACACCTTTTTCAGTCACCACCACTTTTCCTTGTGTGTCACGAAACTCTGTCGTCATACGGTTTTCACCGCCCTCCGGAGCAATTTCCAGGTTTAAATCATAGAGCTTTTGCTTTCTCTCAGACTTCAAAGCAAATAGTTCTGCCGCCACTTTTTGCTGCGCAGATAAAGTCAATGGAAACAATAAAATGATCAAACACCGAAGCAAATTTCCCATTTTCAATCTCCTCTTTTCTGTAAATTACCTTGACCAAATTCGAACTCAAACTTAAGGTCTGTCCCCTGCGCTGAAAGGGAAGATGGCAATGAATAAAGCTCAACTCATCGACATCGTGGCTGAACGTACAAAATCCACGAAAGCTCAATCAGAAAATATTCTTGACGCTACCCTTCGTGTCATTCAGGAGGCCTTAAAAAAAGGTGACGAAGTTAAACTTGTTGGCTTTGGAACTTTCTCCAAAGCCACCAGAAAACCCCGTCAGGGCCGCAATCCTAAAACCGGTCAAACCGTTAAAATTCCCAGCGCTCACGTGCCGCGCTTTAAACCAGGTAAAGATCTTAAAGACTCTCTAAACTAAGTTGATCAGATGTAATGCTGGCATAAAACTCAGGTCTATCTTTGACCTGACACCAGCCACTTAAGCCGCTTTTCCAGATCAACTGATACGGTGAAATCTGCCCCGCATTCAACCCCGCTTTGATATCAGCTACCGAATAAGGTCCTTCTTGCAAAGGTGTACCGCCGTTTTGCCCTACCAAGACCACCCATTCCGGCAGTTCTTCATCGATCGGCATTCCCGGTATAAACGACTGCCCTGCGGGGAAAAGTGTAAGCTCAAAAACACCCCACTCTGCCGCTGGCTTC
The DNA here is from genome assembly GCF_047306075.1 of Bdellovibrio sp. HCB274. Classification (GTDB taxonomy): domain Bacteria; phylum Bdellovibrionota; class Bdellovibrionia; order Bdellovibrionales; family Bdellovibrionaceae; genus Bdellovibrio. Next base: position 1,784,316 of record NZ_CP178623.1, on the reverse strand, counting down.
CAAACTTCGCCTTTGCTTTCATCTAAAATCAAATCCTGAAAGCCCACTTCCCCACGATGAATAAAGGCCCGCATTTCTTCCAGACTGAATGGCCCCTGAGGTTTTAAATTCACACTGCGAAACCAGGTTTTTTTCATAACTTTTCCTTTTTACTTTGAAATGGCGCGGGCAATGATTCAACAACTTCAAGAATGCCGTAATAAGCCGCCTCGAAGTTTTTATTCTCCATGGATTTTTGCATAAACGAACTGAGGGTTGCGACCTTCACAAGCTTCTTTTGATAACCGTTAAAAAGCCGCTCTCCCATCATCCCCCCCAGCAAAGTTGCCGCCACCATATAACTCAGTTTTCGGCGAGGACGGGCTTGCAGGCGATGACCAGGCACACCTGTGATCACCATCAATTCATGCATTTTCTGCGCAAGCGCCAGCTGCAGGGCCTCTTTACCAATGTCAGAAGAGTCCTTGTGGGCCAGGCTGGCTTTAATATCCACAATGGTATCGGTCTTCCTTTTGGGATTGATCATTTTTGAACCGAAATAGGCGACGGCTTCCATCCAGATCAAACGCAAAAAATCCTGCGGCATATCCGCAAAAAAGGATTTCGCCTCACTCACCTGCGCATGAATATAGTGCATAGCCAGGGTTGCAGCGTGATTTACAGTTCCGCGCGCCAGATAAGCCGCGCTGATTTCAGGAAGATAAAACGAATTTTCATCCTCGATCAGACGCTGAATCCAAATCTGCTTTTTCGCATCATAGTGTTCTCGCACCTGAGTCCAGAACGAGTCATCATGGGCGGTATAAACCGACAATCCCGACAGCGACACTTTCAGTCCCAATTCCTCAGACATGATTTTCACATAGCGACCGACGTGATCGGTGAAGTCCAACGGCTCATAGTCCGAATCCTCATCGTCCCAGTCTTCGTCTTCATCACCTGTAAAGTGCAAGCCTTCATCATAGGTTTGCTCCAGATACATCAGGTAATTCTGCCACTTCACCCAAGGCGGAACACTCATCAGACAGAACGTATTTCGATTGATACGAATCAAATCCGTACTGCCTTCGGTACCTTTGTTTAACAATTGAAAATACAGCTTGTCGGAATTTTGAAACAGGCTCAGCACCTTTTTCGCAAAAGGCTTCCCCAGATTTTTTTGAATCTCCGCTGGAATGTGGGCCCCCGCCAGATGCAAATCCCCATAGATCACGAAAATCAGACTGTCTGGATAGAGCTTGGTTAGCTCCGCAATCCTCTTACCCGCAAAAACATCCCGGGATTTCAAAGTTGTGGCATTGCGTTTAGCAAAAGATTTATTCAACCCAAAAACAGGAATCTTATGTTTCTGAGCGTAACGCAATATAGGACGATAGTGCTCCCACGGGAAGCCCCAGCGAACTTCCCATTTAATGGCTTTTAAAAAGTCCTTTTCAGAAAGCTTACCCTGCATGAACTTATCAATTTTTGGTTGATCAGCGGCATCAAAAAATTCCACAGCCATAACTGTGGGACGATTTTTAGGAATGTTACGCAGAACCCGCAGTTGCGCCTTTTGCGATTGATGGAGAGCATGAAAGTCCCCCATGAGAACCACTTGAGAATCAGCGATTTGATCCCACAGTTCACCCTGCTGGGCAGATTGCCACTTGCGTGTGAATTCACTTTGATAGGTTTTATGATAACGCATCAACTCCGGGGTGTCTTCCCCCAGGCGATGACGAACTTGTTTCTCCATCTGCAGATAGAGGTCTTTGCGAATGCGAATCCACTTTTGTATGTCGTTCAAAGCTGTCTTCCTTGATAGCGGCTCTAATTTTTACATAAAATTCGTTGATTTCAAACATGATTCTAAGATTCAATAAGGCATGAAAAACACATCAAGCAAAAACCTGTTCCTTCTTGTGGCCATTATTGCGACCCTTATCGCCATCGGCTGTCACACTTACCTGACTCAACACTTCTATGCGGTAAAGTTCGGCACCCTGGAAGGCACATCCTTTTGCAACGTTAGCTCCACTTTCAATTGTGACACTGTAACTGCCAGCAAGTTCGCATCCTTTTTGGGGATTCCGATGGCCATGTGGGGAGTTGCAGCTAACTTGATCCTGCTTTTCCTTTTAAGCATCACTCGTTGGAATCTAACAATGGATCGCGACAAGACATCCCGCTATGCGCTCCTTATGTCAGCTTTGGTTCTAATGGGCTCCGTAGTGATGGGTCTTATTTCCCTGACAGCAATGACAGCTTATTGCCTGGTTTGCATCGGGACTTATGTTCTTTCCCTGATTTCATTCTTTGGCGCCTGGAAAGGTGCTTCAAACCTGTCAGCCCGCAGTCTTATCGAAGATATCAAAGACAGTTTTGTTACAGATAAATGGTTCCTGGGCTGCCTTGTTGCGATTCCAGTTTTCGCTTTCATCGCGAACCTGATGTATGCGGAAAGCAAAGGCTTTGGCGACATTGAGAAAATCTCCAAAGAAAGAGTTGGCTACTGGATGTCTGCACCAGAACAACAATTCGACAACAGCAAAGGCCTGACTTTGCAATTGGGTACTGAGCCTGCAGTTATGACAATCGTTGAATTTGCTGACTTCTTCTGCCCGCATTGCAAACACGCGGCACCCCCAATTCATTCCTTTGTGAAAAGCCACCCGGATGTAAAACTTGTGTTTAAGCCATTCCCTATTGATGGCACTTGCAACAAAGCCGTCACCGGCGGCGGCGATGGTGTTCGCTGCGGTCTTGCAGCTTCTGTATTCTGTGCTGAGAAAATCGCACAAAAGGGCTGGGCTGCTCACGACTTCATCTTTGAAAAACAGGCTGAATTCATGGGGGCACCGATTTTAGATAAACTATTGGATCAAGTTGCAACGAGCACTGGAATCGCAGCTGACGAACTTAAAAAATGCTCCAACGATCCTGCAACACTGGAACTGATTGGCTCCATGGCAAAAGAAGGAGAAGTTGCGCAGATCCAGGGAACACCGACTGTTTTTGTGAATGGAAAGCTTCTAACGGGCGGACAATCTAAACCAGTCCTTGAAGAAACTTACCGAGCTATCAAAAAGTAGAATAAAAAAAAGCCACCCCCCAGGGTGGCTTTTTTCGTTAAAGGCCGACTAAGCCAACCAACCAGTTGGCGAGCCTGCCAAAGGCATCATCGAAAACAATCACACTTGTTTGAGCCAGACCATTTACGATATCCAGCCAGAACCCCAGAATGATAATTCCCAAGGAAGCCGCACACAGCGCTCTGACCACATAAATCGTCGAGCGAGCATCTGCGATACGCAAATCAGTTTGAATTTTCTCAATAGTTTTAAGAATGTACTGAAGCTCTTTAAAGTGCTCTTTAAATTTCTCGCGCAGCTCTTGTTGTTTTGCACGGGTTAAAGAGTTAATCCCCGGAAAACCTCTTTTTGCTTTGATCGCATAAATAAGGTCAATTCCATGATGAATATAACGTGTCACTTTACCTTTAAAATCAGGATAGTCCGAAGGAGCTTCTAAAAAGTCTTTCAACTCTTCAATGGCGCGGTCATATCGCTCTGCCAGCACCCAAGTCAGAATTTTATAGCGAAACGACTCGGGATTCCCCAAATCAGATCGATCCACCGTGCCCATATCAAACAGGCCCGTATCATCGAGTTTCTTAATTTCAGTCGCCATAGCGGCATTGTCTTTAATTGCTGGAACAGCCATGGATAGCTTTTCGGATTTTCTGAATAAAGTATAAAGCCCATTTCACCCCACCTTGGTCCAGTCTTAAGCCTTTGGTTTGACGGACCTGCCTCATATTGAGAAACTAGATTTAGGGCGACCTAGACTTCATGGAGGAGGGCTATGGACACCGAACAATTCCAAAGCGCTAAATTAGGACATCTAGACTTCGAATTCGAACAACCGAATGCGATGGCTTCAATTCCACTACCGGACGAGCTCCCAAAAAGAGCCGATGTCAGTCATTTACCCAAAGAAATATTGAAATCTTCAACGGTGGAAAATCTTATTTCTCAAAATGAAGATTTAATGGCACGCCTTAAAGTTGCGATCCGCCGCCTTTCTTTGCTGGAAAATGAAAATCAAAAACTCAGCGAAGAATCCGCAAAGGCACGACTTTCTCAGTCTTCCGTCACAGATCAAATCCTGGTCTGGAGAGAAAAAGACAACATGTGGAAACACAAGGTTGATCAGATCGAGCGCGAAAAAGAAGTGCAAACTGAAAAGCTTCGCGCTCTTCAAGAAAAAGTTCAGAACATGAACGCGGATTTGGTGCGCCATCAAAAATATCACGATCGCATCAAAACTCAGGTTAAGCCTTATATTTCTCAATTGAAGGAATACTCAGCCGCTCAAGATATTCGCGTGAGTGAACTGGAAGCTGACCTGAATCACAAGGAAGCCTTGCTTCGTGATTTGCGCCATCAAGTGATCGAAGTCACCAAAAATGCCCGCTACCAGGTTGAGACTTCTGAAAAGAAAACTCAAGAGATGGTTCAGCATTACGAGGACCAAATCGCAGTGATGTCCAAAGAACTTCAAGTGCTACATCAAGCTCAAGAAGATCTTGAAGTTAAAACTGCAAAACTTCATTCTGCGTTGGAACGACAAGACACTCTGGAAAATGAATTGGTTGTCGTTCGTCGAAGCAAAGAAGAAGTTCGTCACCGCCTAGAACAGGAAATCAACCGCCAGCAAGAGCGCATGACGGAGCTTACGCGTCAGAATCAAAAATTGGGCGTAGAGCATGCTGACCTGCAAATTCGCGTGGTTCAGGATCAGGAAGTTATTCAGAAACTGGAAAGAGAAAATCGCCAGTATTTTGAGCAATTGGAAAGCCTTCGCTACATGTGGAATGCGAAGAACGAAGAAAATGAAAAACTCAAGGTTGCAGCGGCCGCATTGGAACGCCTAAACCTTGAGCTCAGTCAGAAACTAAACGATTTAAGAAAGCCCTAGAAGGACTGCAAAGCGCCTTCAATACTTTCATGAACTTCCAGCGCCGGACATTGGGAAAATGCGAAAAGGCGCTGGAAATCAGGTGTTAATCCCGCAATTTTCACATTCAACTGCTTCTCGACATTCAGTTCATTCAACAAACCAAAGAATGATTGAATCCCTGAAGAACCCACGAAATTCAGATTTTTCATGCAGAATACAACCTTCTTGTCTGCCAAAGTGGTCAGGCATGCTTTTTTGAAGGATTGAGTCTTTTCAATCTCGATGCGCCCACTTAAAGAAATGATTGTAATATCCCCGTCCAAAACGAGTTTTAATTCCATGGAAATCCCTTTCTGCACTTCATTATCCAGATACTTAACGGTTTAAATTCATGCCGTTTTGAGTCCAAATTTCAGGCTCGACAAAGGGCTAAAGACTCCCTACCATAGTTTGGTGCAACTTTGTTCGTTCATCTTGTTATTAGCTCTAATCATGTCCTACGCGACACCTTCTGCGGCTCAGACCGTAGAAACACCTGCAGCAAAAATTCAGGGTATTTTGCTTAATGCTGACAGCATGTTCCGTGATAACGAGAAAGAAACCGTTGAACTCGAAGGCAATGTTCAGATCGTATATCAAGGGCAGCACATCAAAGCGGACAAAGCCACAGTCCAGTTGCGCACACATCGCGCAGAGCTTTACGGCAACGTAGAAATCAGCGACATGAAAAACACCATCGCTGGTTCCCACGTGAAACTCGATTATGAAAATAACACCGGCATTATTTATAATGGTTATGTTTCTTCCGGCCCGGTGGCTTTTTCAGGAAGTGTACTTGAAAAAACCGGCCCTCAGGAATTCATCGTCAGCGATGCGGATTACACGACCTGTACAAACTGCCCGGCGTCTTGGAGCTTCTCTGGTTCTACAGTCCGTGCTGAAATGGGCGGCTACGCTTATATTAAAAATGCGATTCTACGCATCTCTGACATTCCAGTATTCTGGTTTCCGTACCTGGTCGTTCCACTAAAAAGTGATCGTCAATCCGGTGTTCTAACACCCGGTTTCGAATTGTCAGACAAAGGGGGCTTCACGGCCTACCTTCCTTATTTCTGGGCGATCTCGCGCAGCACTGATGCAACGATCACCTTAAAGAACTACGAAAAGCGTGGTCTTAAGGGAATGCTGGAGTATCGCTATGCTTTAAATGAAGACAGCGAGGGCACACTTTCCACGGCCAGCGTGTACGACAAATCTTTCGGTAACGACCAACTTTTAAATCGATTCCGCGCTCCCAACGAACAGGGTCAACCCCTTGATCGCTGGTACGTAAAGTACGATCATTACTACGACATGCCGGGAAGTTATATTCATCGCTCCAGCATCAATCTTGCGAGCGACTTGCAGTACCCCAAGGACTTCCCGCTTGAAACTATGAATTACGGTGATTCTGCAATGGAGAGCCGTGTTTCAGTGACCAAGAATCAAAAAGACACCCACTTCAGTGTGGATACATCTTATTACTACAATCTTTTGCAATCGAATCCACTTTCCAATAACGAAGATGCCGTCCACCGCCTGCCGGAAATTCGCTGGTCCCAGGTGGAAAAAAATATCGGCGAATCGAATTTCGTCTATACTTTGAATCTGGATTACGTGAACTTTACCCGCAGTGGTCAAGCCTATGACGACATGGTTTACTACACGGATCCCACGAATGGTAACCGCATTCGCTATGTTAAGAACTCCTGCAACACACCAAAGTGGTCTGACAATCCAAACTGTCACAAAGAATACGATGGCACCTACGACCCAGACACAGATTTAATTCGTACGGGTCAGCGCCTGGATTTCGTTCCGACGTTGTCTTATCCAATCAAAGTCATGGATGGCATCGATGTATTGCCACGCGTGAGTTACCGCGAAACCCACTACAGCTTTGAAGTGGGTGACGAAAAATACTACGTGCGCAGATACGCGCGCACCGAGCTTGCGGGCCGCATGGATTTTAGTCGCATCTATGGCGATCGCATTGATGCCAAAGCCACGCGCATTAAACACGAAATCATTCCTGAAATTTCCTACACTAATATTCCGTGGATTGATCAGGGGCCTCATCCTTTCTATGGACAAGGCCAGACCAATGATGCTCCCTACACATCGACAGATTCCATTTCGGATTTGGATTTGGGCTCTGATTACGGCTTGCAGTTCGACTACACCGACCGCGTTTACGACCGCAATCTGATGACTTTGTCTCTGACGAATAAATTGATTCGTAAATCCTGGGTGGGAGATCGTCCTGAGTATCAGCAGATTGGTTATCTGAAGCTCGCACAATCCTATGACGGCACTCAAAACAATAAATCCCAGGCAGAGCCCTGGTCTGATTTAAGTGCCATCCTGGATGTGCGCCTGCCACGATTCCAGACCTATTCGATTTTCAACTACTACCCCTATCACGGCGTCACCAATGCCTCATCCCGTGTGCGTGCGCTGAATGAAAAAGGCCAGTTCGCGCAAGTGGCACTGACTCAACAATATAAGATTGCACCGGGCAAAGCCGTTGATGAATCCAGCAGAACTGAAGACTGGACATTTTCTGCGGGCTTTATTTCCCGCTACATCAACTTAATGGGTCGCTTGGTTTACGATGCCAACACCCAAAACTCCGGCGTGAGAAATCCAAAATCCTGGGCCTACATCGCACAATTTAAACCACCGGGCGACTGCTGGATGATCACTTTCATCCAAGACCAAATCACCGGCGGTGATACAAATCTACGATTGAATTTCGAGTTCAACTTCGACGGAAACCTGAAACCCCCAATTCCACCAGAAGCACTGGATCAGTTCGGTTTCTAATCAGGTAATGTCATCGATAATGGTGATCTCGCCAAAGCGAGTGACAAAGGCCCAATGAACTTCAACCAGACAGTTAAAGCGCGAAGCTAAAAACGTCGCAGCTCCCCGCAGGCGGTATTTTTGTCGTGGCGAAATTCGCGCATTATAGAATGTGGCTTGATTCGCGGTTTTTACTTCCACCATCAGCAGATTTTTTCGATCGGGAGTTTTAAAGAGCAAATCGATTTCCGCAAAGGGTGTTTTCACCCTTTGTTTCAGAAGCAGATAATTTCGATTGATATAATATTTAGAAACGAATTCTTCGGATTGGACGCCACGCTCGTGCGCCCAATAGACTTTTTTAACTGACGTATTCTTTAACACCGGCGAAGGACTTGCGGTGTTGTTCGCAAGGTCCATGCTCGACGATGGTTTTTTTGTGTACCGGGGTTGAGTAACCTTTGTGCGCTTCAAATCCATAAGCCGGGTATTTCGCTCCTAACTCTTTCATCAAGTTATCACGAGCTACTTTTGCCACAATCGATGCCGCCGAAATCGGCGCCGCACGAAGGTCCCCTTGAATCACTGTGGTTTGCTGGAAGCCTGTCAGCTTTGGAATCTTCTGATTCCCATCCACCAACACGTGTCCGCCACTGACACCCAAAGCCTCAATAGCGCGCTTCATAGCCAGCAACGAGGCCTGCAGGATATTTAACTCGTCGATCTCCTCAACGCTTGCAGATCCGATACCCACTTTATGTTTTTGCTTAATCAACGCCGACAATTCTTCGCGACGCTCTTCGGACAGAAGTTTTGAATCTGTAACCAGATCCTGTAATTCTGCGGATTCGAAAATCACCGCTGCCGCAAACACCGGTCCTGCCAGGCATCCACGCCCTACTTCATCCACACCGATAATAGGTGTCGGCAAAAATTCCTGCCACTCCACCTTTGGAAGAGCAGAGTTCTTTTTTGGCTTCGCCGCTTTCTTGGCTTTAACAACGGTCAACGACTTCGCGGTACGGGATGACTTTTCAGCGGTCGCATACTTCACGGCCTTACCTGCAGTTTTTGCCGCAGAGGATTTCCCCGTGATTTTGGATTTTTTCGCTGATGATTTGCTTTGTTTTGCCATGTCCGTTTATCCGCCGTTTTGCTGAATTACCATGTTGCTAAATCGGGGTGATTTTAGACAGAGGAGATTCCAGTGGTCACTGGAAAAAAGAAAAAGACCTGGCTCGTCAGAACCAGGTCTTTGAAAATTTCATTTACAGAAAATTTCGGGAATCTAAGACTACTCAGCAGCAGAAACTGGAGAAGCCAATTCAGATTCGATTTTCGCAGCTTTACCAGAAAGTTTGCGAAGGAAGTAAAGTTTAGAACGACGAACTTTACCGATGTTAACCAATTCAACTTTGTCCAATGCTGGAGAGTTGAACGGGAAAGTTCTTTCTACGCCAACACCTGCAGAGATTTTACGAACTGTGAAAGATTTCGCAGCGCCTGCACCTTGGATTTTAGTTACGATGCCTTTGTAAAGCTGAACACGTTCTTTCTCACCCTCTTTAACTTTAACGTAAACGTTAACAGTGTCACCAGAGTCGAAAGATTGGATGTTTTTGTTAGCAGCTTTAATGCTTACGCGACGAACCAGGTTAGTTTCTTTAACTTCAGATTTTGCTTTTACAGTCTTTTTTACAGCTTTAGCCATTGCTTAGTCCCTTATGCCAATCAAATTTTCACAAAAAGTAAAACAAGGGTCTACCATGGACCCATTACGCGGTCAAGACAGATACTTACTGCCGATCTTACAGAAAGATGGCGGTAATCTTGCGGGGGAGCTCCCCGAATGCTTTCTAATACTCCGGAGCAGGATCTTAGAAGCTCTGTTGTCATGCCGTTACCAGTACCAAATAACATGAATACGGGCTTTTTTTCTACGTGCATTTCGTGACGCAGCTCGCTAAACGAGTACTTTTTTAAGCCCTCTTCCCGGGCCGAAGTCGAAATTAACAGAGTCCCAGGAGTATTCCAATCTTCAATGGCCTTCTCCACGCTCTCAATTGCTTTTACTGAGCCCAAAGCCGTCTTTCTCATCGGATTGTACTTTGCCCCTTGCCCTGTGCGCCAGTGATCCAATACACGGTCCACAAACATCAACTGCTCTTTCATCGGATGAATGATGTAATATTTTTCCACCCCGAAAGTCTGAGCCGCTCTCGCAATATCATGGATATCAAAATTCGTGATATTGGTCGCCACTGTTTTGTTCTGACGATCCCGCACCGGATAATGAACCAGGCCAATCGCCAGGCGTGGAACGTAAGTCGAATTTTCAGCCATTGAAATCTTCCTCACCAAGTTCTGATAAGCCCAATGTGCGGCGATCAGTCTCGGACAAATTCATCCAAAATTTTTTCAGCTCCTTCAACGGAGCTTCAGTCTTTTTCTTTTTTAAAGAACGGTATTTTTCATTCTCAGTTTCAAGATATTCCTGAAACAGGTCCGGACGCTTTACCAGTGTGACCAAAGCAGAAACTTTGTCTTTCCACTCCCCGATCAGCTTGTGATTTCCACCCAATAGAATTTCCGGCACTTCAACTCCCGCAAACTCCCGCGGTCGAGTGAAGTTAGGGTGCTCCAAGAGCCCCGCAGAGAAGCTGTCCTTGTCTGCACTCTCGTTATGTCCCAAAACCCCAGGGATAAAGCGTGAGAGCGCATCAACCACCACCAAAGCACCAAGCTCCCCGCCTGACAGAACATAATCCCCAATAGAGATTTCCTCGTCGACGTAGGAGTTAATAATTCTCTGATCGATACCGCCATAGCGGCCACAAATCAAAACCAGGTGTTCCGCTTTCGCCAGCTCCCGGGCCTTTTCATCAGTCAGCACACTTCCTTGTGGAGACATGTAAATGACCTTTGAATTTTTATGTTTCACTTTGCCGATTGTTTTTTCCAGGGTCTCAGCCAGCATAATCATACCGTCGCCACCACCGAAAGGACGATCATCCACAGTCTTGTGGCGATCAGAAGCAAACTCACGAGGTGTGTGAGCCTGGACTTCGAGGCGATCACTCTTCAGAGCTTGCCCCAGAACGCCGTATGAGACAGCATTCTGAATCATCTCAGGGAAAAGAGTGATCACATCAACTTTTAGCATTTACTTGTTCTCTAGTTCGAACAAGCCCTCTGGCAAATCCATCACCACGGCTTGGTGCTTGAAATCGATTTTTTTGATGAAAGCATCCACGAATGGAACTTCAAATTTTTTGCCATTCACTTCCACAACCAAAAGGTCCTGAACACCGTTGCTGGAGAAATCCACGATTTCACCGATGGTGTTTTGTTCCGGGTCTTTCAATTTGAAGTTTTTGATTTCAGAAAGATAGATTGTTTCGCCTGGTTTAGAGACCATCAATTCCTCTTCGATCAGGAATTCCATGTGCTCAACTCCCTCAGCAGCCGTGCGATCTGCGATTTCCGCAGCTTTCACGATCAGACCTTTTTTAAAAGGCTTCGTGCGTTCTACAGTGTATTCACTGGTAGATCCGTCTTTACCTTGCAGAGTGAATTTCTTCATGCGCTTTGCCCAGGCGATCTCGCCTGAAAAAATAAGAACGTACAGGTCGCCCTTTAAGCCATGCGCTTCTCTGACTTTACCAACTAATTTCATACTTACCTCAAGAAACAGAAAGGGGTTGTGTAACACAACCCCTTCCCTAAGAATCGAAAATTTAATTTTTCTGAATACTATTCAACGATATCCAAGTGATAGCGTTTATTCAGCTTAGTACCCGCCGCGCGAATGATAGTTCTCATTGCTGCCGCAGTTTTACCTTGTTTGCCGATAACCTTACCAAGATCTTCTTTATCTACTTTAAGCGCAAGTAGAGTCGTTTGTTGACCAGGGATTTCATCCACTTCAACATTATCAGGCTTATCAACAAGGGACTTCGCCATGAATTCAACGAGGTCTTTCAAGCTATCCATATTACCCCCAACAGAAGTTACCTAAGTGATATTTTATCGCATATCACTCAGATGCCAACTATTTATTTACCTTGGGCCAACTTAATAACGTGTTTTACACGGTCAGTAGGTTGAGCACCTTTTTTGATCCAAGCTTCTACTTTTGCTAGATCAAGCTCGACCTTTTTGTCGTTACCACGTGGAGTTGGGTTGTAAACACCAAGGATTTCAAGGAATTTACCAGTAACATAGCGACGAGAATCCGCAACAGTGATGCGGTATTTAGGATCATGCTTAGCGCCCATACGAGCCAAACGAATTACAACTGCCATTTTTCTAAACCTCTTGTTCGAAACAGTAAGCTCAAGTGTGTACTGTGTTTAAAATAAAATATCAAGCCTTAAAATGGGAACTTCATTCCACCACGGCCCATGCCCATTTTCATCATACCGCTCATCATCTTTTTAGCGTCCTCAAACTGCTTGATCAGCTTGTTTACGTCGGAAACCTGGGTTCCGCTTCCATTTGCAATACGCGTGCGACGCGATGCATTAAGAATCTTATGATTATTGCGTTCTTGGATAGTCATCGAACGGATGATCGCCTCAATTTTCTTAATCTCATTATCCGGAGGAGTCATGTTCTTAAGCTGTTTGGAGATCTCGCCCATACCCGGTAAAAATTTCAGGATGGATTCAAACCCGCCCATTTTTTTAAGCTGCTGAATCTGCCCCAGGAAATCATCCAGGGTGAATTCATTTTTCATGATCTTCTTGGCAGAATCTCGAGCGGCTTTTTCGTCAATCACTTCCGCCGCTCTTTCCACTAGGGAAAGAACGTCACCCATATCAAGGATACGACCCGCCAGACGGTCCGGATGGAATACTTCCAAAGCATTTACTTTTTCACCCACGCCCAGGAACTTAATAGGGATACCTGTCACTTCACGAATGGACAGAGCGGCACCACCACGGGCGTCACCGTCCACTTTGGTCAGAACAAGGCCGGTCAGATTTAAACGCTTATGGAAGCCCTCTGCGACGTTTACGGACTGCTGCCCCAGCATGGCGTCAGCAACCAATAAGATCTCTTGTGGAGCCCAGATGTCTTTTAGACGACCCAACTCGCCCATCAACTCATCATCAACCTGCAAACGGCCCGCAGTATCGACGATAACCACGTCGATCATATTGTCTTTGGCCCATTGCTTGGATTTTTCCAGAATCTCTTCTGGCTTCATGCCAATTGGAGTTGGGAATGTTGGAATATTATTTTGCTTACCCAAAGTCTGAAGCTGATCAATCGCCGCTGGACGATAAATATCAGCAGGAATCAAACCTGGTTTTTTACCCAGTTTCTGACGGATATACAGAGCCAATTTGGCAGAGGACGTGGTCTTACCAGCACCCTGCAAACCCACCATGAAAATCACACTTGGATTTTCGCGCACGTTGATATCAACAGCTCCGCCACCCAAAGTTTGCACCAGTTCATCGTGCACGATTTTTACGAATTGCTGTCCAGGGTTTACGTTTTGAAGAACATCCGCTCCCAAGGCTTTGGCTTTTACACGATCGATAAAGTTTTTAACGACTTTAAAGTTTACGTCAGCTTCCAGAAAGCTTAAGCGGATTTCTTTGATGACGTCTTCGATATTGGCTTCCGTGATCTTGTTCTGACCACGAACCTTTTTAAGGGATGCCATAATTTTATCAGATAAGTTTTCAAACATCGTAAATCTCCGAATAATCGAACTTAATTAACTCATTCGCCCGGCAATCACAAAGAACTCACCCCGACAAGGGGTGTCAATTTGTTGAAACCAGGACTACCAGCGCTGAAACGAACCACGTTTCAAACTGAAATTGGCAAGTCCATAGAAAATAATGAACCCCAATAAAGAAACCGGAACCGCCACTTCCATGCCCACATCACTCACACCAATGACTCCGTATCGGAGTCCATTAATCAAATACAACAGTGGATTCAACTTTGAAAGCATCTGCCAGAATGGATGAAGGTGATCTATAGATAAGAACACTCCCCCCAGATAAGTCAGTGGTAACAAAATGAAAGCAGAAAAGGCCGATAACTGATCAAACGTCGTAGCCCAAAAAGCCACTGAAATCCCCAGAAGTGCGAAAATTAAACCGGCAACAATCGTGAAATACAAAGTGTAAATCGGATGCGCGATATAAAGAATTTCGCCCTGCTGATACCAGGAAAACACCGTACCCACGATGTAGGTGATAAGCGCCACGATAAATCCGCGCACCAGGGCTGCAAGACTCATTGCCCAGATGATTTCCTGATTGCTGATCGGTGCCACCCGCAAATCCTCAAGATCTCCAGAAAACTTGGAAGACACAATCGAGGACGAGGAGTTTTGAAAGGCATTATTCATCAATCCCATCATCATCAGACCCGGAATCAAGAATGATAAATACGCCACACCCTGATGAGCTGGCATCGTCGAACCCAAGGAAACACCAAAAATCAACAGATACAGAAACGAAGATACAAACGGTGTTACGATTGTTTGCACGATGACTTTAAGGAATCGCGCGATTTCGCGGCGAAACAAGGCAATAAAAGGAGTCATCATTTACTCACCACCTTCATAAAGGCCTCTTCCAGATTTCCTTCCTCGATTTTCACGTCCTTGATTAAATTTACCGGTACTCCGGTTTCATTTAAGAACTCGCCCATTTGCTTACCTGGAGGAACCACGAACATGAATTCGTTGCCTTCCTGGAAAAACAGGTATTGGCTTTGAAATGCAAAAGGCTCTGACAAAGTCAGGCGGATTTTTTTCTGAGTGTACTTTCTGACCAGCTCTTTGGTTTCCCCTAAAGCTTCCAGATTACCCAGATTAATAATCCCGATACGGTCGCAAAGCTGCTCGGCTTCTTCAAGGTAATGAGTGGTCAGCAGGATCGACATGCCGTCTTTACGCAATTCCTGAACGAACTGCCACAAAGTTTCGCGCAAACCAATGTCCACGCCCGCCGTCGGTTCATCCAGCAACAACAAGCGCGGAGTGTGCACTAATGCTTTTGCGATCATCAGACGACGCTTCATTCCGCCGGAAAGTTGCTTCACTTTCTTATGGCGATGCTCGTACAGGGAAAGCTTATGTAACAGAAAATCTATACGTTCTTTGTTCTTGCTGATGCCGTAATAGCCGGACTGAAAATTTAAAATTTCTTCGACACTGAAAAATCCGGAAGTAATCACTTCCTGATGAACCACACCCAACTGCTGTTTGGTAAAGCGTGGATTGTCGATCACGTTTTGTCCGAAGACCTCCACCATACCGCTGGAAGGCTCTTCCAGGGTGGTGATCGTGGAAATGATCGTGGTTTTGCCGGCACCGTTCGGCCCCAGCAAACCAAAAATCTCTCCGGGTTTGACGTCAAAGCTGACACCCTTAACGGCCTCCTGGCCCCCGGGATATTTTTTCCTAAGATCAGTAATTTTTAACGGAAGCATTAGCGAGCTCTTGAGATGCTGGTTTGGAATTCAACATCAGGATTTTCACGCTTCAGCCAATTCAAGTCCCACTCCTGGTTTACCAATACAACCGGATTACCGATCAGGTCTTCCGCCATATTAGCGCCGCCCTTAAGAGCGGAGACAGCTTTGCCATCTGCAGTGCGCGGCCAACGGCACACGCTGTATGGCAGACGGTTCAACTTCACTTCCAGATTATATTCATCCTGCAGTCTGTGCATCAATACTTCGAATTGAAGTTCACCGACCGCACCGATAATTGGATCTTGTGGTCCAATGTGGGGCTCGATGAACAGCTGAATCGCACCTTCTTCCGATAAGTGCTTCAAAGCTTCCTGAAGTTTTTGACGTTTTAAAGCATCACGCACAGAAAGACGACCGAACAACTCCGGCGCAAATTTAGGAATGTCTTCGAACTGAACTTTTCCAGAGGAGGAAACGCAGTCCCCGATTGCAAAGTTCCCCGTATCACCCACCCCGACGATATCGCCTGCATATGCTTCGTCCACGGTTTCCTTATCGGCCGCAACGAATTGAGAAGAGTACGACAAACGAAGCTCACGCTCCAACCGGTTGTGCTGAACTTTCATACCACGCTCGAATTTTCCTGAGCAAATGCGAATAAACGCGATACGGTCACGGTGGCGGCGATCCATGTTGGCCTGGATTTTAAACACGAAACCCGTGAATTTTGCATCCAGTGGATCCATCTTTTGCTCGTCTTTAGTTACGCGCGGCTGAGGACCTGGAGCGTATTTTGTGAAGAACTGAAGGAATGTGTCCACCCCGAAATTTTGTTTTGCGGAACCGAAAGTCACAGGGGAAATCTGCCCTGTCAGAAATTCGTTCACGTCAAATGGCGGAAGGGCGCCTTCGATCAAATCCAGTTCTTCCAATACCTGGTCCGCAGATTCCTTATCCAGGTAGTTATAAAGAATCTGATCGTCTTTACCTTTTACGAATGGAATTTTTTGATAGTCTTCGACTTCCTCACGGCGTTGATCGTAGATCCAGATTTCCTGAGTCAGGCGATTATAAATACCGCGGAAACGCTGACCAATACCCAAAGGCCAAGTCACCGGATAGCATTGCATGTTCAAAGTTTTTTCAACTTCGTCAATCAACGTCAGTGGATCTTTACCTTCACGGTCAAGCTTGTTTACGAATGTGAAAATAGGAATTTTGCGCAAGCGACAAACTTCATAAAGTTTCTTGGTACGTTCCTCGACACCTTTGGCAACGTCGATCAGCATCGCTGCGGAATCCACGGCCATCAAAACGCGGTAAGTATCTTCGGAGAAGTCTTTATGTCCCGGAGTATCCAGAAGGTTTACGCGAAGGTCATTGTAATCGAAGGTCATCACAGACGACGTGATGGAAATCCCTTTTTGTCTCTCCAGCTCCATCCAGTCAGAAGTCACGGCTTTTGAACCGGATTTACCTTTAACCTCGCCCGTTTCATGGATCACGCCCCCGTGATACAGAAGTTTTTCCGTTAAAGTGGTCTTACCGGCATCGGGATGCGAGATGATCGCAAAGGTACGGCGTCTTTGAATTTCTTTTTGAATCTGAGGTGTCGCTAACATACTTAAACCTTTAAATTGACTATAAAAAACCGTTTTATTCGATCATATCCAGAGGGGCAAGGGAATCCCCCTCCCGGGATGGAATTAACGCCCGCTGTCTTTTTCCCTCTTGCGCCGAGGACCACCGGGGCATTATAACCCTCTTCGAACTAACAACTCCACCAGGTTTGGAACCTGGTACGGATAACTGAAGGTGATACTATGACTGAAAATGCTCAGAAGCATTATGTTACGACTTTTTACAGCTTCCAAAAAATCGAAAATCCCGAACAAGTTAAATTAGATCTTGAAACGAAAGCGGAAGAGCTGAACGTGAAGGGTCTGATCATTTTAGGAACTGAAGGTTATAACTCCACAGTCTCTGCAGTTTCAGAAGAATCCTTTGAACTTTGGAAACAGTTCGTGCGCGAATACTTCCAAAAGCCAACTCAATTCTATAAAGACTCCTATTCCGACAAAGCCCCGTTTCGTCGCTTCAAGGTAAAAATCCGCGAAGAAATCGTAACGACGGGTATTCCGGAAATGCAGCCGCCAGAAGGCGTGAATCACCATTTGACTCCGTCCGAGTGGAACAAAGTCATGAAAGAAGAATCCGATTACGTGATGATTGATACACGTAACTGGTACGAATACAAAATCGGAACCTTCAAGGGTGCTCTGAATCCAAACATCGAAAAATTTACGGACTTTCCACAGTACATCGAATCTCAGGGAATCTCGAAAGACAAAAAAATGCTGATCTTCTGCACGGGCGGCATTCGTTGTGAAAAAGGAATTTTGGAGCTTCAGGACAAGGGCTATAACAACGTCTTCCAACTGGAAGGTGGTATTCTAAACTACCTGAATGAGTATCCTAATGACCAGTACGAGGGCGAATGTTTCGTGTTCGACCACCGCGTGGCTGTGGATCAAAACCTTGCTCCGTCGCAGAAATACGGATTGTGCCCTCACTGTGGTCAGCCGTCTGAAATCAAAATTGAATGCCTACGCTGTGATTCTCCGGGCATGGTCTGCGTAAACTGTATTGAACTTGAGTTTAAAAAAGACACTTGCTCCAGAAATTGCGCCCATGGATTGAAACTTCATCCCGGTAAAAAAGCGCGCAAACAAGTTGTTCCGTTTAATATCGAAAAAATGAAAGCGGAAGGCATCACAGACATTCCAACCATTCGTGTAAGCAAAACCAAAGTTGTTCAATTGAACGACAAAGGTGAAGCTGAAACTGTTTCACTTAAAAAATAATCCTAGGGATCGGTCTGCGCTTTAGCTTTTATGTAAGCGCAGACTTTTCTTCACAGCCCGATCCAGCATTCTTGGCGACATAAATTTCAGAATATTTGCCTGCCATTTTATATTTTTACCAACCAGATAATTAATTTTTGGCATGCGGCTATTGATGGCATGAAGCAAAGTCATAGTGACCTCTTCAGCCGGAATGGCTTCTTTTGCGGTTTTGATGACTCCCTCCCGCAACGAAGACATCATTTTGCCATAAGCGGATCGCACCTCCTGGGTGAAACCACTGGCCAACTCATCTGACACTTCAATGGACTTGGACCAGATTTCGGTTCTAATGGGACCAGCCTCAATCAAAGAAACATGCACACCAAAATCACTGACCTCGCGACGAAGACAGTCTGAAAAAGCTCTTAAAGCAAATTTGGACGTCGTATACGGCCCCATAAACGGAGAGGCGAAACGGCCGCTGATAGACCCAAGATTGATCACGCGCCCTTTGGTTTGACGTAACAAAGGCAAAAAGGTTTTCGTCATTTCAACGACGCCGAAAAGATTCACTTCAAAAACTTTGCGCCACTCTTCAAGTTCCAGACCTTCAATCGGACCGCCACTGGCAATCCCGGCGTTGTTCACCAGAACGAATTCCTGGTCCGGGTTCAGCTCGCTAGCGACACTCTTAAAAGCTCTTTCGATGTCATGCGGGTTTGTGACATCCAGGCGAAGCAAAGTCAGATTTTCATAGTCTTGAGCCAGGCGATCCAACACTTCCGGTTTTCTAAGGCCTGCCCAGACTTTGTAACCTCGCGCGCAAAGGGTCCGTGTCAGATCAAAACCAATTCCCGTGGAGGCTCCTGTGATCAAAACCTGTTTCAATGAATTCTCCTTCAGTTTACATCAAACCTTTACTGAACAGTTCCTTTAACCATGCATCCTTAATGGTCAGAGAATTCTTGTCGAACTCTGTCTGCACCCGAGCACGGTATTTCGGATCAAAACCAATGGATTTTGGGTCTATACCAGAATCTTGCAGGAATTTTTCCATTTCTTGAACTTGCTCTTCAACATTAAGATCCTGGCGATCCACCAGACTTCTTTCAATCTGCTCGCAAAAATTCACTGTTGAGCTTTGGCTTGCAAGCTCAGGCTTTAATGCCACCGCCTTGGAGAGCATGTGTATGTTGTAGGACTTTTGCAGAACATTATTCATTTCCGTTCCATTAGTGCGAAGGTAGTTTGCCGTCCGCAGGATTTCTGCATAAAGAGCCGCCTTGTCCGCCAGCGAGTCCTCCCCCGTGGAATTTTCCGTCATCTTCAAAATCTCGCTGACACCAGGAGCGCGGAATACGAAGCGCAAAAGCGGAGCTACCGACTCAATCACAGGATCTTTTTGTGGCTTAACAAGGACTTCAAAAAATTTAACAGCACTGCGATCCGTTTTTTTTGGGAAAAACCCACTCTCGCCCGCTCTTCCTAAATCGCGACATGCATCGCTCATCGGTTGATTTGGATCAGCCAAAAACTCTACAGCGGCTCTGACATCGACTTTCTTTTGTTCTGCAGAATCCTGCATTGCTTCGTCTTTAGACTTCGCCCTATCGCCAGATGCGCTTTGCTCCGGTACAGCAGGTTCAACTTTTGCCGAGTGAGATTTAGCAGTTTGTTCAAGATTTGCATCAACTGCCCGCACCGCCTCATTCAGTTGACTGGGACCTGGCAATTTTGAAAGAGCCCAAATGCCAAAGGCACCGAGTACAATTACGACGGATGAAAAACTGATCGCTAATATTTTAAGAACTTTTTTCCAATTCATGCAGACATCACATCACAGGTGAATGAACTGAACAAGAATGAGGCAATGATACATGTAGCCATTTTTAAAATTCACAAATGATCTATTGACCCAGAGTCCTTATGCGCCTACAACTGGTTTCTCAGACATTCACATGTCACTGTCGCGGGGTGGAGCAGTCTGGTAGCTCGTCGGGCTCATAACCCGAAGGCCGTAGGTTCAAATCCTGCCCCCGCAACCAATAAAAGCCTCAAGGTAAACCTTGGGGCTTTTTCCATTTTAGGGCCCTCAAAGTCACCTGCCGCACAAGACAAACTCCCCGACCTAAAGCAAGAAACTGATGCAAGCCACGGATATTTTGGATAAATTAGTGTTTTCAGAGGACTTACTATGCAACCAGGATCCAAACCAGAAAACAAGTTCACTCCACCCACTGACGTTCCTTCCGTATTGAAGGCGTACAAGAAACCTAAAAAAGTTGTTGTTACCGCAGGCATGCCCTACGCCAACGGCCCTTTGCATTTAGGTCACCTGGCCGGAGCCCACGTTCCAGCCGATGTTTACGCACGCTGGATGCGTATGTTGATTGGTGCAGAGAATGTTTTGTTCGTAAACGGAAATGATGATCACGGCTCCACCAGTGAAGTCGCAGCAGTTCAGGCCGGCAAAACAATTCGTGAGTTCATTGATACAATTCATGAAAAACAAAAAGAGACTCTGAAAAATTATTCGATTCAAACGGATGTATTCACAGGAACATCCCGCCCGGAAACTTATCCGTTGCATGAAGCTTACTCTCAGGATTTCCTGCGCCAGCTTTACAAGAATGAACTTTTGGAAAAACGCATCACGAAACAATGGTTCGATCCTAAGATGAATCGTTTCCTTCAGGATCGTTTCGTTCGCGGAACTTGCCCGAACTGTGCAAATCCTGATGCCTATTCTGACGAATGTGACGCCTGTGGCACACAGTTTGACCCAAGCTTGCTTCAAAACCCACGCAGCCAACTCAGTGATGCAAAACCTGAATTAAAGGATACAGCACATTGGTGGCTGGATATGTGGAAAGTCGCAGATCCTTTAAAATCCTGGATCGATACAAAACAAAAAGCTTGGCGCTCTGCCGTGGTTCAGGAAGTGACCAACACGGTGTTGATAGGCTGCCGCTTTGAAAATATCCATGAGCCAAAGTACAAAGAAATTAAAGATACTTTACCAAAACATAAATCCCGCTATGTACCGGGAAAAAAAGTTGAATGTCTTTTTGAAAACAAAGCTGAACTTGCTCAGGGCCAGGCAACACTTGAAGCTGCCGGCATTCCGTCTGTAGTTACTGACAAATGGGGTTATCGCCCGATCACTCGTGACGTTTCCTGGGGCATTCCTGTGCCACCGGAAATCGACAAGGATATGATCGGTAAAACACTTTATGTGTGGCCGGATTCGTTGATTGCACCGATCGTTTTCACTCAAGTCGCACTTAAACAATCAGGAAGAAATCCTGATCAATACAAAGATTTCTGGTGTGATCCGGAAGCGACAGTTGTGCAATTCCTGGGACAGGATAACGTTTTCTTTTATGTGATCATGCAAGGCTCTATGTGGCTTGGGCACAAGAACAATCCTCAGCAACTTCCGCAAAAAGGCGATTTGCAGATGACAGAAATTTTAAGCTGCTTCCACTTGATGGTAAACGGCGAAAAAATGTCGAAGTCCAAAGGCAACTTCTACAGCGGTGATCAACTGTTAGAAATGGGCTACTCGGCTGACCAGGTACGCTACTATCTGGCATTGCTAAGTTTGCCAGTTAAAGCTTCGAATTTTGATTTTGAACACTTCGCGGAAAGAAACAAATTCCTGGCAGGTCCAATGAACGCTGCCCTGGAAAAACCAATCTCTGCATGTCATTCCAAATACGGCGGAAAAGTTCCGGAAGGGAAATTGATCGGTAAAGCAGAGGCTGAGACTGTGAAGCTCGTGCAAATGTATCTTCGCTCCATGCAAAAGGGCGATTATGCAATTTTACTGGGTCAGGTGGAAAACTACGCGCGACAAATCAACTCTTTGTTCACGCAGTACAAACCACACGATGACCGCGCCCCCGAGGCCGAACGCAAAGATGCTTTATTCACATGCTTCTATGTTTTGAAGAACTTAATGATTATGCTGGCTCCATTCGCTCCAGCTACAATGGATGAGGTTCGCAAAACATTGAATCTACCAGAATCAGTATTCCGCGCTGAAGAACTTGGCACAGGTTTACCAGCTGGACATGTGATCAATCCAAAGGGAGTGTATTTCCCCGCGGTAGCTGAGGCTGAGCAACCACAAGAAGGATAACTTACTCAATGCCCTGGCATCTTAACCGGGGCATTTTCTATGGATATCAATGCATAAACACTGTGATTAAGCCCACCCAGGGCCAGTTTCGCGGTGTTATTGATTCGCACACAATCTCCGGCATGAACTTCCAGCTCATCCAATTGAATTTTTCCCCGCAGGCAGAAAATAAAATACTCTCCTTGCCCCAATTCGACTTCAGAAATGTCAGAGAGGTTTAAAATCTTCATCGAAGCCAAAACGTTCCTGCGATATGATGCCCAGGTCGACCACAGGTCCTTCCAGCAGCTTTGCATCCATCGATTCTTCGCCTGAAAACCGCAAGACCTTTAGCGGCGGTAATTCTTTTCCATTCAAGGAAAGACCAGCACCTTCAGTTACGACCAACAATCTATCGCAACCTGGAAAGCTCGAAAAAGGATCATCGCTATTTACCGCGGCGGAACTGATTCTCCAGGAAAAATCACCGGGAAAACTCGCCCCTTCCGGTCCAATGGCAATTTGCGCTGTTTGGCCTTTGCCATTTTTCCAGGGCATTTGAATATAAGAGGATTTTGAAATTAGGGTGATCATGCCCGAAATCTTAGGTCACAATGAGGCTTCACGCAAAGAATTAGAATTTAGAAGCCACTGATGGGAAACTTCTCTGCAAAAATCATCAAAGGTTCGCGGCGCTACACCTCGCACCTGTTCATTGCTAGGATGAATTAATGCCGCCATCTCTTGCCTTACAGAACGATGCAGACTTAAGAACGCTTCGGTCATCCAGGGACTGATCCCCTCGCGCAACATCCGGTGCTTAGCAGACTCTTCAGTCACCGGGACGTAACTCACCCTGCGCCCTAACACGGAGGATATTTTGTTTAAAGCATCTTCATTGCTCAGAGCCTCGGGCCCCGTCAGACTGATCGTGCGATGTTCATAAAGCCAGGGATTTTCGATCACTTTTATCGCCACATCTGCGACATCACGAATATCAACGTAGGAACTTCGCGACTCACCTTCAGGCAAGAACAGAGCGCCCTGACGAATTGATTCGCCATGCCTCGACACGAAACTTTGCATAAACAGATTAGGCCTAATAATCGCGAAGGGAATGCGGCTGTCACGAGCCATTTCCTCGACTTGGCCATGCATGCGATGGAGTAAAAATTCCGATTCCGCGTCTGCTCCCAAAATGGAGTTCAATATCAGAAAACGCACGCCCGAATTTTTAGCGGACATGATTGTATTTTGAGCAAAAAGCAACATGGACTCTGATATCGGAAGATTCAAAAACAGCAAATCAATCTCTTTCGTCATCTCAGCAACCAAGCTTCGCTCGCCCAAGTCCAATTTCAAATGCCTGACTTCGGGTGCAAAAATGGAATCACGATGACTTGCAGCAACAAAATGCGCTCGTCTTCCCAAAAGCCGTCCCACCACCTCTTGTCCAATTTTTCCGGTAGCACCGGTCACCAAAATGCGTTCTTTCATAGTGTTTGATTATCCTGACTTGGTGACTCTTTATACAGGTGTATATTAACAAAGGTCCGCTTGACTCCCCCCTGGTTTCTCGCTTTAGTTGTGAGGTGAAATTTTTTACCGAGAACCTGAAGGTTTTTAAAAAAGTCGCTTTTCCTCTATTCGTACTTTTGGTGTTGTCCAGCAACATCGATCAATTTCTCAATCAACAAGTCGAAACGGCGTTGCGGGATCCGATGGGTGCCGCTCCTCAAGTTTATTGGTTTGGCTTCCTGTCGATCATCAGCAGCATCATTTTCCCTGTACTCCTGATCACCACAGCATTATTTGCCATGCAGTCCGAGAAGATTTCAGAAGGTCTTTCCGAATTTTACGGAAAGTATATAAATCAAATCTTTATCGAAACTTTGCGTACCTGGGGAAAAACACTCCTTTGGGCTTTGCTTTTCATCCTTCCTGGAATCTGGAAATTTCTGGAGTACAGCATGGTACCTTTTGTAGTAACAAGCTCCAGAAAATATGACGAAGGTCAAATTGATGCCTTATCCGCTTCAGCCAAGGTCTTTCGCAAACACTGGTTTAAAATCACCGGCATTTTGGTTTTGTTTCATCTTTTTATCCCCCTGATACTGACCAGCTTGTTTGACTCCTACAGACTGCTCTGGAAAACACCGGTAGCCAGTCTGATACTGAATTTGCTGGATACTTATTTACTGATCATTTCAACACAGCTTTTGTTTAATGTTTTTAAAGACGAGGTAAGACGACATGAATCTCATGTTTAATTGGAAAGAAGTAAAAAATCGTGGAAAAGGCCTGACATTTGATGACGTACTCATCATTCCGGCACGTTCTGATATCCGCTCTCGTCGCGATCCAAATTTGACGACAAAAGTAACTCGTAATTTCACTATGGAAACTCCCATTATCAGCGCCAACATGGACATGGTGACTGAATACGATATGGCTTTGGCAATGCACAACCTGGGAGGCATGGGAATTCTTCACCGCTTTATTTCCACTGAAGAACAATCTGCACAGGCCCGCCGCCTGAAAGAGGCCGGCGTAAAATTGATCTCCGCAAGCGTTGGTGTGGGCGAAGAATTCAAAACCCGCTCTAAGGCACTGGTTGAAGCCGGAGTTAATATCATCACTATCGACATCGCTCACGGACACTCCGTGCAGATGATGGAAACAATGAAATGGCTTAAGGATCAATATCCACACGTGGACTTGATTGCAGGAAACATGGCCACTCCAGATGCTGCCCGTGATTTGATTGAAGCGGGCGCAGATGCAATCAAAGTTGGTATCGGACCCGGCTCCATGTGTACAACTCGTATCATCACGGGTTGCGGAGTTCCGCAACTGACGGCCATTGCCCTATGCTCAGAAGTCGCCTCTGCCCACGGTGTCCCTGTGATCGCCGACGGCGGCATTCGTACATCTGGCGACATGGTAAAAGCATTTGCAGCTGGTGCTAGCACGGTCATGCTTGGTAGCATGTTATCAGGTACTATCGAAACTCCAGGGGAAATCAAAAACGGTAAAAAGCAATACCGCGGAATGGCTTCCCGCTCTGCCCAGGATTCTTGGCGCGGAGGAGTTCCTGAAGGCATGGCACCAGAAGGCGAATCCACTCAGGTAAATGTTAAAGGACACGTTAAAGACGTCATCCACGAAGTAACTGGCGGGATCCGTTCCGGCATGAGCTACATCAATGCAACAAGCATTGCAGAGATAAAAGACAAAGCCCTCTTTATGGAAATGTCTTCTAATGGTATCTCTGAGTCTCGCGCACACGGAGTAAAGTAAAATGGATTCCAGACCCATAGGGGTATTTGATTCAGGCATCGGTGGCCTTACAGTTCTAAAAGAATTGGCCATGCAGTTTCCCCACGAGAGTTTTCTCTATCTGGGGGACACGGCCCGTCTTCCCTATGGTTCTAAATCTGCTCACACCATTCGCAAGTATTCAGAACAAAACATCCAGTTTCTAAAAAAGCTGGATGTGAAAGCTATTGTCATTGCCTGCAATACAGCCTCAACACAAGTTCCTGAACCGGAACTTGAAGGTCTCCCGATTTACAATGTGATCGGCCCAGGTGCTCAGCGAGCACTTGAAGTCAGTCAAAGCAAACGCATCGGCGTCCTTGGTACAAGAGCCACAATCAATAGCAAAGCGTACTCACACAAAATCATGGATCTTGATCCGTCTGCTTCAGTCATCGACCAGGCTTGTCCATTATTTGTGCCGTTAGCGGAGGAAGGCTGGGATTCAGATCCTGTGACCAATTTGATTGTGTTTCGCTACTTAAGCCAAATTCTGCAGCACTCGATCGATACTTTGATTCTGGGATGCACGCACTACCCGCTATTAAAAAACTCCATAGCACGAGTGACTGGATCGTCCATCGAGCTGGTAGATTCTGGCGAAGCTATTGCACGCTGGTTGGAACGTGATTTCAGTAAAAATCGCCTGGGCAGAAACGCCAACTCCAGTCATCAGAAAATAGAAATCATGACGACGGATTCATCAGCGCATTTTACCGAAATGGCTTTGAAAATTTTAAAGCCGGTTAAAGCTGACGAATTTAAAGTCGTCGATCTAAATTAAATACAAATCTCCAAAGGCAGTTCCTGCAGGTTGTAGGTGCTGGCCATCGAATACCCATAGGCCCCGGCATCCAGAATCGCTACAAAGTCGCCTTCTTTTACCACTGGCATACTGTAATCCTTCAAAAAGAAATCTGAAGATTCACAAATCGGCCCCACAACATCGCAAGTAATGCTTTCGGGATTTTTTAATAAAGGTAGAATGCGATGTTCGGCCTCATAGAGCGACGGACGAATAAGGTGATTCATTCCCGAATCCACAATCACAAAGGTTTTTGCTGAAGTCTTTTTAACGTACTGAACCTGACACAACAAAACCCCTGCATGGGCCACCAACCATCGCCCGGGTTCTGACTGCAGTTCACAGTTAAGATCCGCCAGAATTCCTTTGGTAATACCTGCGTACTCATTTAACAACCGGGCTTCAAGATCCAGTTCTGATTTCTCATAAACCACACCCAAGCCCCCGCCGAAATCAAATCGTCGAAGAGTCGGAAAATCTTTTTTAAGATTCAAAAAAGAAGCCTTCAGCTTTGTCAACGCCTCTTGATATCCTGAAAACTCAAGCATCTGCGACCCCAGATGCAAACTCACTCCAACTAACTCAAGAGAGCCTGCATACCTCTTCAAACACTGGGACAACTCAGGAAGCAAACCCAATTCCATTCCGAACTTATTATCGCGAAGGCCAGTCGCGATATAAGGATGCGTCTGGATACTTACATCGGGATTCAGACGTAAAGCAACCGACGCCTTTTTTCCCAGCTCCTGGGCAATCTGACCGATGCGTTCCAATTCTGGCAGGCTCTCAACATTTATTTGCAGAACACCAAGCTTTAAGGCTTCAGTAATTTCATGGCGTGTCTTACCCACTCCTGAATACACGATGTCTTCGGGTAAGAATCCACTTTCCAACGCTCGCTTGATTTCACCCAATGAAACTACATCCGCCCCAGCTCCGGCCAGCTTCAGACACTGCAATACTTGTGGATTCGGATTGGCTTTGACTGCAAAATATAAACGCACCCCATCAAGCGCTGTTGCCAATTGTTTAAACCGTTGAGTAATAAATGCGAGGTCATACACGTAGATGGGACGAATGTAATTCGCGCACAACGACATTAAGTTCTTTTTATCCGGCCCAAAATGAAGCTCATTATTGATGTATTCCACAAAAACCTCGTGCTAATATCATTGCCGAACAAAGGATGTTTGTCATGAAAACTTCTATTTTTACTTACACTTCCAAAGGCATGCCCGTGCTGGCCTATGAGTTTGGCCATGAGGGAAGCCCGGAAATTTTGATTTTGGGTGGAGTTCACGGAGATGAAATTGAAGGCGTGATCTGCGCACAAGAATTATTAAAACATTTCATGAACTCATTTGATCACAAGTTCAAACTGACTTTGGTGCCGCAATTCAATTTGGAAGGCGTGATTTACAAAACCCGTGGTAATGGCAATGGCGTGGACTTGAACCGCAATCTGCCAACAAAAGACTGGTCGCCAGAAATTAAAACTCCACGCTACCACCCGGGACCAAAAGCTGGCAGCGAATCAGAAAACCATGGTTTGATGAAGTTTCTTGATGAGAAAAAACCTCAGTTGGTTTTATCACTGCACTCCTGGCAGCCGGTTCTTAATGTGAATGGTGACTGCTATGCATTCGCCAAGGTTCTTGAAAAACACACGGGATATAAAATCGACGACGATATCGGCTATCCAACACCAGGGTGCCTTGGTACGTACGCAGGCCTTGAAAGACCATGCCCGACATTAACCTATGAAATTGAACGCGGTCAGATTGCAGAAGACATTATCAAAATTCATGTCCCTGCAATTTTGGACGCTTTAAAAGTTTACGATAAGTAAGGAGCCACCATGCAACAATCTGTCGAGCAACTTTATACTGAAATTCAAAATGGCAAACGCGTTGATCAACTTATGGCCAACGATCTGAAAACGATCTTCGAAGTGATCGAGGGCTTGGATGCCGGTCGCCTGCGTGTCGCTGAAAAGAAAGACAATCAATGGATGGTCAACGAATGGGTTAAAAAGGCCATTCTGATGTATTTCCGTGTTCAGCAAATGACAGTCATGCAGGCCGGAGACTTCACTTACTTTGACAAGATTCCGGTTAAAAAATGGTCTGAAGAAGACGGTGTTCGCGTCGTCCCTCATGCCTTGGCACGCAAAGGCTCATTCATCGAAAAAGGTGCGATCCTGATGCCTTCCTACGTTAACATCGGCGCCTATGTGGGTGGCGGAACAATGGTAGACACTTGGGCTACAGTAGGTTCCTGTGCACAAATCGGTAAGAACGTACATCTATCCGGCGGCGTGGGTATTGGTGGAGTCTTAGAACCCGTACAGGCCTCTCCAGTTATCGTTGAAGATAACGCCTTCATCGGCAGTCGTTGCATTGTAGTTGAAGGTGCCGTTATTGAAGAAGGTGCAGTTTTAGGAGCTGGTGTAACAATCACAGCTTCCACAAAAATCATTGATGTAACTGGCAGCAAGCCGGTTGAAATGAAGGGCCGCGTTCCTGCGAACTCCGTTGTCATTCCTGGCACACAAATGAAAAAGTTCCCCGCAGGCGAATTTGGTGTCCCTTGCGCATTGATTATTGGTCAGCGCAAGGCGAGCACGGATTTAAAAACATCTTTGACAGATGCACTTAGAGATTTCCAAGTGAGCGTTTAAAGAAAAGATCAGTAAATAAAAAAGCCCGCTAGTTGAGCGGGCTTTTTTATTATTTCATTCTTAAAGCTTCAGAAGGTTGAACATCCGTTGCGGTTCTTGCAGGAATATAGGACCCAAGTAACGCAATCAACGAACTCACCAGTAGAACTCCGAAAACCAACCACCAGTCAACCAGACTCGGGATTGTCGTGTCATAGAAGGTTTGTGAGGACCACATCGTCAGAGGGTTGTTTTGAATGTACAAACTCACCCCAGTTCCGATAACCACTCCCATAAGCACGCCCGATCCGGCTAACAAGAAACCAATTTGCGTGAAAATCTTAACCGTCTGTTTTCCAGAAAGTCCGATGGTACGCAAAACGGCGATATCGCGTCGTTTCTGTGACAGCAATAACGCGAGAACAGTCAGGATGGAACTTGCGGCGATCATTCCAGCAAGTCCCAGAAAAACACCGATAGTCAGCTTTTCTAACTTCAGAGCATAAAACAAGGCCGAGTTACGTTCCATCCAGGTTTCCACCTGAACATCCGAGAACTTCATCAAATCATTCTTAACGGTATCCACGCGGCTATCATCAGCAAGCCACATCTCGATACCCAATTTTTTTAGATCTCCGCTACCCAGGGCCTTCAACGCTTTACCGCGCTGATAAAAAAGAAACTGCGCATCTACATCCGGCAACGCCGTCGTAACCACTCGTTTAACTCTCACACGTTCAAACTTTGGAGTTTGTCCTGGAGGCAAAAGTAAACCCGTAGGAGAAACCACAGTGATGAAATCCCCATCAAAAACCCCAAGCGATGCAGCCAGATCAACGCCAAGAACAACTTCTCCCTCATCAGGCACATCCTGTGGATCCCAAACGTAGGAAGGAGGTCCTCCCCGTGCATTTTGAGGTTTCTCGGCATCCAGTCGTGCTAGTTCAGAAATAAAATATTCCAGACTCTGCCGCGTAACTCCACGAGCGAATGCTCCCCGGAACTGACCGTCTTGACTGCGCAAGATCACGTCCTGAGTTTCATATACATAGGCCTGCGTTGTAGGGTCCTCTTTAATTCGGGAATAAACCGGATGAGTTTCCAGTCCCATGGCGTTTTGCACGCCGGGCACAGTCACGTACAAATGAGGTTCAAGCCCCAGGATGCGCTTACGAATACTGGCATTCATTCCATTCATCACAAAAAGAACAACCAAAAATGCTGTTACGCTGACGGTGATGCCACCGATGGACAAAAATGCGATACGACGAATCAACGCCCCCGCGCGCTTAGAGAATATAAAATGACGAAAGAGATGCCCAACTAGCATCTCTTCATCTTATTGTTTCATTGGTGGGATTCAAGCCTTTTATAGGCTATTTATCTGCGGTTTTAGAATTTGCGGGAGCACGCTGCAGAGCTTCCTCTTTGCGAACTTCGCGAACATTGCTTTCCATGAAAAAGCTTTTTTGCATCGCTTTTAAAGTCACGACAGTTTCATTCAGCACTTCAAGCATACGACGAGAAGCCTGCGGAAACTCTGGCCCCAATTCTTTAGCTGCGGGTCCCACTGCCTGAGTGACCACTGCCAGATTTTGCGTCATCACCGCTAAATCTTTTGCGAGTTCAGGATTTTGTCGGTTGAGCTCGGGCAAAATACGATTGATCTCGGTGGTGGTTGTCGCAAGATTCTTCATCAAAACTTCCATCGAATCATTTGCGGTCGCCTGCTTGGAAAGCTTAATAACTTCCTGGGACATCACCGTCATGTTTTTCATCAGCGGATCCATACGGTCGATCACACGTACAAAGCTCGCCGCACGGTCTTTATCCGCAAAAGCCTCAACCAGCATCTGCAGATTTTCCAGGAGGCCGCCCACTCGGGACATCGTCATACTGATATTTCGACTGCTTAACATGGAAACAATATCCATAGACTCATTCGAATGAATAAACGCATTACCCGCCAGGACCGGCGCATTCTCAGATCCAACTGTTACTTCCAGAATTTTTTCGCCAATAATGAACGGACGATTCAGCTGAACCGTACTGTCCTGACGAATGCGCTCCTGGAATTTGCTTAACACATAGAACGTGACCTGGATTTTATTATCCGCACGAAGTTCCACTTCTTCAACGGCACCTGCACGAAGACCCGCCATGTGCACAGTGGTCCCCTGATGCAGACCATCGGCATTATCAAAGGTCGTCGTGTAGTAGGTTTTCGAGTCAAACCATCCCTGCTTCACAGCAATACTGAAAGCAGTAGCCAGCACGCCAAAAATAGCGAGGCCTACAAAAAGTCCTGCAACTCGTTCAAATTTATTGAACTTTACATTCATCATAGATGGACAACTCTCTTCTCTGGATCCACGGGTTGGAAGTACAACTGACCGTCATCCAAATGAACGATTTGGTAATTGAACAAGTTCATGAATTTTTCATCATAGGAGCTGATAAAAACATGATTTAAGCAGCCCTCTTTACGCAACTGGTGAATATAGTCCACCAAGGTATAGATACTGTCCTGCCCCAAGCCCACACTTGGATCATCCAGCAACAAAATCTGCGGGCGCATCACCATCGCACGCAACAAACACGTAAGCTTACGCAAGCGCCCCGGCACATGAGCCGGTCTTTCATGGGCAAACTTCGTCACATCAAAGATTTTAAAAATTTCGTCAACTCGCGCTTTGGCATCCTCGGGGCTTAAAACCTTATGATACAAAAGCGGCAACATCATATTATCAAATAGTGTTTGATTGTTGATCAAACCGCCGTAATCAAAGGAATAACCAATCTGCAAGCGATACGGCAAAAATTCCTCAAAGGACATTTCGCATACGTTTTGACCGTTGATCAAAAACTGACCTGACTGGGGCATTTGCAATCCTGCCAGAATCTGCAATAAAGAACTTTTCCCTGCACCCTCTTCGGCCTTCACCCACAGGATTTCATTCATGGGAAAATCGAACTCAACATTCGCAATGACCGGATCTTGCCCCTCATGCGAAAACGATACGCCATCAAACTTTAAATTTTCGATTTTCATTATAAAACCCCCAGATTGCGCAACTGATTTAAATAAAACAAAGCTGTTACAATTAAATTAAATACGATAACGAAAATGATACTGTTCACCACCGCCTGCGTGGTGACCTGTGGGACTTCAGTGGGACTTTTTTTCACGGACAGTCCCTGATAACAGGAAACAACGAATATAATCATTCCACTAAAACTGTTCTTCAGTAGGAAAATCCAAAAATCATCGAGAGAAAACGCCGTCATCAATGATTCCGCATAAAACGCAAACGGCATGTCCTGAATAAACTTCGTGACACAAAAACCACCGATCAATGCCACAAAATTAAAATAAAATGCCAGGCACAGCATACTGATCACGCCACCCAGAACCCGAGGGAAAACGATGTAACTTAGTGGATTGATTCCCATGACTTCCAGGGCTTCGATTTCGCGATTGGCACGCATATTACCAATTTCGGAAGCGACCGCTGTTCCAGAGCGCGCAGTCACCACCAGCGCCACCAGTAGCGGACCTGCTTCCCGCAACACCATCACGATCAGAAACGGCCCCACCATCTGCGAGCCACCAAATTTTGAAAGATTCGACAGAGACTGCAACACCAATACACTTCCCGACGCCAAAGCCAGAACGCTCACCAAAGGAAGCGCCTGCCAGCCGGTAAAATAAATTTGTGCGGAAATGACTCGTACGATTTGGCGTGCCCCTTGTGTCTGATCCAGAACGGTGGCACGAAGAGAAAGATAAACCATCAGGAGAACACGCCACGTGTACTCCATGTTCTTTGTCACAAATCTCCCAAGGGAGTCGATTTGTAAGAGTAAAGAATTCATCTGATTTCCCCAGTTTCCTAGGGAATTTATCGGTAAAAATAGAACTTTCGTTTACAAACCAAGGTCTGGATTTAGTATGCCCACAAGGAATAAAAGAAAGACTTTAATGCTTCAAAACCGGTCTCCAGGACCGAAGCCTCGTAACGGCCTCCCACAATGGGATGTTTTTGAATGTATATATTCTCAGGAAATGCCGCTCGAAAGGTTTTATAGGAACGATACATATGCAGGCGTGAAGTCACCAACAGGATATCACGGCACTTAAGAGCTTCCACAATAGGCAAGCTTTGTTGGGCGTTACCAAACGTCGTTTCAGAACGACGGTCCAACACCACATCATTTTCATTCAGACTTCCATAGAAGGGCCAAACCGGCATGATTTCTCTCATGCGTGCGTTGGAGTAGACACCAGAAATGACGAGTTTCTTAACGTTCTGATTTGCAAGAAGGTCAAAACCTTCGCGCACCCGCCCCGCTCCCCCCGTCAGAACGACTGCACAATCGGCATTCTGAGTTCGCGTCCAGAAGATCATCGGCTCATTTTCGATAAAATGGTATTCACGCACAAAGCGCTGAGTGATCAGCGCTCCCAGAATAATCACAATCCAGAATATGCGTGTGCGAACCAGCGCCTTAGCGGTGAGCAAGAACTTCAATCTCCACGTTCACGCCTTTTGGCAACGCGGCTACAGCCACTGTGGAACGAGCTGGAGGAGCTGCTGTAAAAGCTTTCGCATAGATTTCATTTACAGCCGCAAAGTCAGCCATGTTCGTAAGAAAGATTGTGGTTTTAACAACATTTGAAAAATCCATGTTGTTGGCGCCAAGCACCGCTTCAACATTTTTCATCACCATCTCTGTTTGCGTTTTGATATCGCCCGTGAACACTTCGTTTGTTTTCGGATCGATCGAGATTTGACCGGAGCAGAACAAAAAATCACCCATTGCAACTGCTTGTGAATATGGGCCAACAGCTTTAGGTGCGTTGTCTGTGTGAATAACTTTTTTCATATAAACATCCTTTATGAATTAGAAATAAAAAATAATACCTGCGCGGAATGGGCTGTCTGCGATAGTTCTGAAACGAACATTGTCAGCAGAAATAACGCCGACACCGCCTTCGAAAGTAAAACCCAGGGACTCAAGACCGGTAAAGAAAAACTCACCACCAAATACCGCATCCAATTCAAAACCGGATTGTTTTTCTCTGGTACCCGCATCGTTAAGCTCTTCCCAATTCAACAAACCGATAGTGCCACCCATGTAGAAGTTCATGTTTTGTTCTTTAAAAACTGTTCTTCTAACTCCAGCCAGAACTGCGAACTTGGATTGATCTTTTTGCGTATCAATTCCCAATCCACCAGTAACTTGAATTTCTGAAGAAGGGTTATAAACCACCGCCAGCTCCGGAAGATCCAGCGTTGAATGTGATTTAACTCCCACGCCCAGGCGATTGGTTAAATCTTTGGCTTCAGCAACACTCACGCCCGTCAAAACTGCAAACACCAATGCTAAAACTTTAAGCATTCTACAAACTCCTTAATTAAGGCTCTATTAAATGCAAAAGCTTTTGTCGGCGCAAAAGGAATCTAACTCTTACAATAGGTGTCAAACCTACAGAAGACTTTCCGAGATCTTTTCAAGAAATGCAGGGCTAAAATTCCCTGTTTTAGACTTGGCTTCATCCCAGATCTTCTCTCGAAGATAGCGAAAGCCTATGGACTTTTCATGCATTGTGGTTCGGGTTCCAAGATCAATCAGTTCACCAAATCGGATCAGAGATGCTTCAACCGGTACCATGTCAAACGGCGTCTGACTCGGAAAACCACGTTCATCTGCTCGTTCGTGGACACAAACCATTATAGCTTTGACCTGTTCACTCACTGGAATTTTTTTGAACAAACAACGATTCAAAGACATCATCGGATGTTTGCGATACTCATCAGTCTGCTGAGGATCCAGAGCCGATTCACCAGACTTCAAAAACAGCTGATATGTTTCATCTGGAATATCAAACAATCCGACATCGCATAATAATCCAGCAAGTAACGCATCAACAGGATTTCCCACGCCAGATTTCACCGAAATATAGGCAGCATATACACCCACCCAGGGGCTTCGCCATTTGTTAAAGAGGTCATTATCCATGGCCTCCAAAAACGCATCCCAAAGATTTTCTTCACTTTGCATGGTTTCGACAAAAAGACCGGCAGTTTTGATAAGTTGTTCGTATATGCCATTGATTTCTGCATCAGTTGCAGTCTTAAATTCAAACAACGTGACTTCACTCAATTCCGCCCACAAAGCTGCAATAGCCACGAAGTGCGCACGAACTCTTTTCCGTAAGGACATGCCTGAGCGATCAAAGTAAGTATTGATATAATCCAAATAAACCTGTGCCTCAGAACCTTGAATTAAGAAGCCTCCTTTCGTCAGCATTTTTTGATACTTGGAATCCGAAAGAACGACTCCCCGGAAGGCGACACCCATAATTCTTTGGTTTACTGGCATTCGCACAAACACTGTAAAAGGCAGCGTGGTCATCGAAAATAAATCCGTGGGCAGAATGTCGAAAAAACGCGCCCGGCATTTTAAAAGTAGCATGTATTCAAATTTGAAATTCTTAAAAAAATCCAGCGGCGTAATTAAAATGACCCGGGAAAACTTCGGACCAGAAAATTTATTCTTGTCGGGAGCTTCATGAGTAAGAGTGAATATCGTGGATAATGGAAATCTCTCAACCAATCCCAGAATACGTTCGGAGAATGCACCGATGTGCTCGGATTCCTCTTGTGCAACAACAATGACAACGGCTCGCTGTGTTTCGAAAGGACGATTCTTCACATCATCCAACGCAAGAACGTGACGAAACGTGAATCCGTGAGTTGAGATGAGACTGCGCACACGGGATAACACATCCTCTCGCTGACTCAACAGCAAGAGCTCCAACTTCTGTCGAAAGAAAATTGCAGGACGTTTTTCTGCCATAAACACCGATATGTTACGCTATACCCGTACTTGCTACCAGAAATTCTTGAAACTAAATTGACAATCTAGATCGATCCCCGAATTCTAATGCTATGAAAACAATCATTATTCCCATTCTTTCCGTTTTGGTTTCCTTATCTGCAAATGCTGCCCTTCTTAAAACAGAGGCCAGCACCAACAAATTGGAGAGTGTGACTCTCTCATCTTCCGCCACGACAAACTCAGAAGGTGAAGAAATCAAACTGAGCGAAGTTGGAGCCGGACTGCGCGCTAAAAAAGTGTTTATGGTAAATGTAAAAGTTTACGTCGGCGAACTATACGTCGCAGATACAGGGAAGCTTAACAAAGCCGATCCTATGACTTCCCTTAAAGATCAAAAAGCCGTAGCCATTCAGTTGCACTTCATGCGCGAAGTGGATGCAGATAATGTTCAGAAGTCTTTCAAAGATGCTCTAAAAGCTAATTCTGTAAATTTAGATGACGCCCAAATCAAACAGTTCCTGGATGCGGTTTCAAAAGGCGGCGAAGCGGAAAAAGGAAAAGCTCTTACTATTCTGGGTACACGCCTTAAAGACGGTAACGAAAAAATCTCCTATGAAACAACCACCGGCAGTGTCACAGAGATCAAAGGCCCCGCGGGCCTGATTGAAAAAGTATTCTCTATCTGGTTGGGAAAACCCTCGGACGATGGCGTCGCTCAACTAAAAAAATCCATTCTAAAATAACCATCTTCATTTAAAGAAGTCGGCACCTTACCGGCTTCTTTAAACTTCAATCCGCTTATTTAATCTTCACTGGCCTTCATTAATCTTCACTCCGCAAATTCAAACTTCACTCCACTTCTTTAAGCTTCACCACTTCTTTAATTTCACTCCATGTGTTTTTTCAGAAAAAACCGCTGCCAAACCATCATAGATGTCTCCACACTCAAGCACTGAAACTCTTCTAAACCACATAATTTCCAATATTACTTAAAATCTTATGTTTCAAGCTCACCAATACGTCTTCTACACCCGAAGGTTCTTCGCCAACCCAAACCATCTCAGACGTGTTTGTTAGCAAAAACACTTTAAGAATTCTCAGGAAATGGAATTACCTTTTAAAATATTCAAGACAGTGACTGTACCGACTGAGAGTAGATTTCCTGCGTCCGAAGAATCTGGGCAAGAGCAGTTCATACGCCAATATTGAGCAACACATCGGCATCTGGATTTGCACCACAGACTGTTTTCTTATCCCCGAAAAGTCCTGTCGCTACATGAAAGGATGTTCGAATGAAAATCTTTTGTTTTGCTCCAGTTCTTAGAAAAGGTTCCTACAACAAAAAACTCATTCGCATCGCGAAATCTTTTGCCGAAGAATTTCCTGGCGCCGAAGTTGAACTTTGCGAATTTAACGAATTTCCGATGCCCCTTTATGATGGCGACCTGGAAACCGAAAAAGGAATTCCTGACGGCGTAAACAAGCTCGCTGAGAAAATCACTGGCGCCGACGCGATCATCATTTCCTCGCCTGAATACAATGGCAGCATTCCAGGCCCCTTCAAAAACGCCATAGACTGGCTGTCGCGCCTTAAACCCGTGCCACTTGAAGGAAAGCAGATCCTGCTAATTGGCGCCTCTATAAGTCAATTTGCTGCGATAAAAGGCAATTTCCACAGCAGAGTTCCTCTTCATGTTCTAAAAGCTTTTGTGTATCCGGATTACTTTGGAGTGGCGTTTGCCGAAACAGCATACGACGAACAAGATCAACTCAAGGATCAAAAACAAACCGAACGCTTAAAAAAACTTGTGCATGGCTTTCTTCAATACGCTTCGCGCAGCGAAACGCCCTTTGATCGACTCAATGAATTCTTCGAAGAGCAAAAACAAAGTCACGATGAAAACCATCCCCATTAGTATGTCCATGACTTGCATCAGAGTAGTCAGAGCCTGGATTGATCCTTGCCTCTGCGATTACCATTGTAACAAAAAAAGACCGAAGAGTTTCTTCGGTCTTTTTTCGTTCTTCTGTTTTGCTTTTTCTTATTAAATAATTAGCCGGAATTCCGATTTACGACAGCAGATCGCGATCGAAGCTCAACCGCTGGTGTAATCACCATTTTTTCTGGAGCCGTTTTCAACTCTTTCACTTCAGTTTCAGCTGCAACTTGATCAACCGGCTTTTCGCCAGAGAAATTCAACATCACAACACCCAACACAATTAATGATGTCGCCAACACCTTTTGCATTGGTAAAGGTTCATTGAAAATAACAAGTCCAAGTACTGCCATGATGGCTGTACCAACTCCTGCCCAAATAGCATAAACCACGCTGACCGGCAGAGTTTTAAGCGCAAACGTAATACAGAAAAAAGAAATAGCAAAACACAGAACCATCAACACGGATGGAATCAGCCGAGTGAACCCATCTGCGTATTTCATTCCGATCGTACCCAGGATCTCGAAAATAATTGCCGCCGCAAGATATGCATATGGCATAAAGCACCGTTTAGGATGACCTTTCTTGTCGTTTATTCAGTTTTTAGTTCCCTTGCCCAGATGACTCTCTGGGAGATCTTTTTTTGAATCCATGCGGAAAAAAGACTTAAAAAGCGAACAGGAAGAAAGTTCCTGTTTTTTGATGCTAGTAGAATATCATGGCGCCCGACAAAAAGCTCTCGCGACTGGACTAATTTTAATTATGCGCCTAAATTCAATAACTTAAGACGTTTCACGGTCTCAAATCGAGACGATCATTTTGATATTTTAGACGTAACTTTAGTAGTATTTTAGGCTTTATTTTGTACTCAAAATAAATATGAATTGCTTTATATTTCAGACATAAAAAAACCCGATCTGTTTCCAGACCGGGTTCGAGTAAAAAAAGAGCTGGCGTCGTGCTACTCTCCCACATGGTCGCCCATGCAATACCATCGCCGCAAGAGGACTTAACTTCTGAGTTCGGAATGGGATCAGGTGTGGCCCCTCTGCTATAAACACCAGCAAAGCGTTTATTAAAACAAAGATGAAGTACGTTTATACTTCGTCGTTCTTCTTTGCAACTTACTTCCAATACAAATGGAGAAGTTACTTTCTATTTCAGACAACTGAATGATTGATTTAATTGATTTTTAGCGAGTCGTTGTTAGTTCCAAGTTTTAACTCTCTTACTTATTCAGAGAGCTAGTCTCTCGTTCCCAATGAAGGGAAGTCTTAGAGACGAAATCTTCGTAACTTAAAAGTTAGAAGAATGTTTTTTTAAAAAAGCCTCACGACCTATTAGTACGGATCAGCTGAATACATTACTGTACTTACACCTTCCGCCTATCAACCTCGTAGTCTCCGAGGAGTCTTTAGGGGGCCGAAGCCCCAGTGAGATCTTATCTTGTAGTCTGCTTCCCGCTTAGATGCTTTCAGCGGTTATCAGTTCCGAACATAGCTACCCTGCATTGCTCTTGGCAGAACAACAGGAACACCAGAGGTTCGTCCATCCCGGTCCTCTCGTACTAAGGACAGGTCTACTCAAATCTCATACGCCCACAGAAGATAAGGACCAAACTGTCTCACGACGTTCTGAACCCAGCTCGCGTACCACTTTAATTAGCGAACAGCTAAACCCTTGGGACCTGCTCCAGCCCCAGGATGTGATGAGCCGACATCGAGGTGCCAAACTCCATCGTCGATATGGACTCTTGGATGGAATAAGCCTGTTATCCCCGGAGTACCTTTTATCCGTTGAGCGATGGCCCTTCCACGCGGGACCACCGGATCACTTTGGCCTGCTTTCGCACCTGCTCGACTTGTAGGTCTCGCAGTCAAGCCCCCTTATGCCAATGCACTCGACGCCTGGTTTCCAATCAGGCTGAGGGGACCATCGCGCGCCTCCGTTACTTTTTGGGAGGCGACCGCCCCAGTCAAACTGCCCACCAGACAGTGTCCCTCTGCTCGTAAAGAGCAGCAGGTTAGATTTCAAAGGTGCCAAGGGTGGTATTTCAAGGTTGACTCCACAAGGGCTAGCGCCCCTGCTTCAAAGTCTCCCACCTATCCTACACATGCCAACTCTAAAATCACTGCCAAGCTACAGTAAAGGTTCACGGGGTCTTTCCGTCTTTCTGCGGGTACTCGGCATTTTCACCGAGAATTCAATTTCGCGAGGCATTTGGTCGAGACACCGGAGAAGTCGTTACGCCATTCGTGCAGGTCGGAACTTACCCGACAAGGAATTTCGCTACCTTAGGACCGTTATAGTTACGGCCGCCGTTTACTGGGGCTTCGATTCTCAGCTTCGCTTGCGCTAACTAATCCTCTTAACCTTCCAGCACCGGGCAGGCGTCA
This sequence comes from Bdellovibrio sp. HCB274, assembly GCF_047306075.1. GTDB lineage: Bacteria > Bdellovibrionota > Bdellovibrionia > Bdellovibrionales > Bdellovibrionaceae > Bdellovibrio. The sequence continues at coordinate 1,744,149 of NZ_CP178623.1, read as the reverse complement.
GTATGTATACTTCGTCTTGAGACTTTGCACATACCTGTGTTTTTGATAAACAGTCGCTACTCCCATTTCTCTGCGACCCGAAAAAGCTTGGGGAGTAAATCCTTACACTCTCGCGGGCACACCTTTTCCCGAAGTTACGGTGTTAAGTTGCCGAGTTCCTTGACCAAAATTCACCCCATCGCCTTAGGATATTCACCCCACTCACCTGAGTCGGTTTACGGTACGAGCTAACAAATCTAAATTTACGAAACTTTTCTTGGATACATGGCTTTTCTCACTTCCGGATCAAAGATCCTCGCATTCACGCCTCAGTGTTATGTGCCGCGGATTTGCCTACGACACCACCTACACGCTTACACCTCAATCCAATAAGAGGCTGAGATAGCCTATACCGTCATTCCTTAAACACAATTTGCTAGGTAACGGAATATTAACCGTTTTGCCATCGATTACGCCACTTGGCCTCATCTTAGGACTCGACTAACCCTGGGAAGATTATCTTTACCCAGGAATCCTTGAGTTTTCGGCGCCCGGGTTTTTCACCCGAGTTCAACGCTACTTATGTCAGCATGATCACTTCTAGTTCGTCCAGCTGTCCTACCGGTCAACCTTCATCCTACGCTAGAACGCTCCCCTACCACTAAAATATAAAATATCTTAATCCAAAGCTTCGGTAACACGCTTAGCCCCGTTGTATCTTCCGCGCAGAGTCACTAGACTAGTGAGCTATTACGCTTTCTTTAAAGGATTGCTGCTTCTAAGCCAACCTCCTAGTTGTCAAAGTAACTCCACAACGTTCTCCACTGAGCGTGCATTTAGGGACCTTAGCTGTTGGTCTGGGCTCTTTCCCTCTCGACGCATGACCTTATCACCCTGCGTCTGCCTGCTGAGGAACATATCTGTGGCATTCGGAGTTTATTTGGGTTTGGTAATCCGGTAAAGACCCCTAGCCCATTCAGTGCTCTACCTCCACGATACTTTTTACTCAACGCTATACCTAAATATATTTCGGGGAGAACCAGCTATCACCCAGTTTGATTGGCCTTTCACCCCTAATCACAGATCATCAAAAGAGTTTTCAACCTCAACTTGTTCGGTCCTCCACGAGGTGTTACCCTCGCTTCAACCTGTCCATGATTAGATCACCGGGTTTCGGGTCTATGCCTGCAAACTAAACGCCCTATTCAGACTCGCTTTCGCTACGACTACACCTTCAACGGCTTAATCTCGCTTGCAAACATAACTCGCTGACTCATTATGCAAAAGGTACGCTATCACCCACGTAAGGGGCTCTAACTGCTTGTAAGCTTACGGTTTCAGTTTCTATTTCACTCCCCTCTCGGGGTTCTTTTCACCTTTCCCTCACGGTACTTGTTCACTATCGGTCACTAAGGAATATTTAGCCTTATGAGGTGGTCCTCACAGATTCCCACAAAATTTCACGTGTTTTGTGGTACTCGGGATGCCGCTAGAGCCATTGAGCATTTCGAACACGGGGCTATCACCCTATCTTGCCAGACTTTCCAGACTGTTGTTCTATACTCTCCGGTCCCATATCGCGGTCCCACGACCCCTCTTTCAAATAAATGAAAAAGGTTTAGGCTGTTCCCCGTTCGCTCGCCACTACTGGGGGAATCTCGGAATTGATTTCTCTTCCTGAGGGTACTGAGATGTTTCACTTCCCCTCGTTCGCTTCAGACACCTATGTATTCAGTGAATGATATCATAAAATGATGAGTTTCCTCATTCGGAAATCTCCGGGTCAAAGTGTGTGTGCCACTACCCGAAGCTTATCGCAGCTTACCACGTCCTTCATCGCTTCTTAGTGCCAAGGCATCCACCGTAAGCCCTTTGTAGCTTTAAAAAATGGAACTAACCTCGCTAAAAATCAACTAAATCAATCTATTCAATTGTCAAAGAACGAAAATCGTTCAAGCGCGAAACTTCTTATTCACCTCTAACAGACCAACTCAATTTGTTGAAAGTTGGTGGGCCAGGGAAGACTCGAACTTCCGACCCCACGCTTATCAAGCGTGTGCTCTAACCAACTGAGCTACTGGCCCATGTTAGATGCGTATAAGAGTTTTCACTCTTTCAAAACTAAACAGCTAGAAAAGATTTTTGGGACTCACGCTATCTCGGGAAGAGAAGCGTTGACCTAAGATTGTGATTGCTTTTTTCAAGACAAGCTTGAAATGCCGATCACCATAATCCTTAGAAAGGAGGTGATCCAGCCGCAGGTTCCCCTACGGCTACCTTGTTACGACTTCACCCCAATCATCGACCATACCTTGGGCGCCTGCCTCCTTGCGGTTAGCGCAGCGACTTCTGGTACAACCAACTTTCATGGTGTGACGGGCGGTGTGTACAAGGCCCGGGAACGTATTCACCGCGGCATTCTGATCCGCGATTACTAGCGATTCCAACTTCATGGTCTCGAGTTGCAGAGACCAATCTGAACTTAGATAGCTTTTCTCCGATTAGCTCCATCTCGCGACTTCGCTTCAGTTTGTGACTACCATTGTAGCACGTGTGTAGCCCTAGGCATAAGGGCCATGAGGACTTGACGTCATCCCCACCTTCCTCCGGTTTAACACCGGCAGTCCATCTAGAGTGCCCAACTGAATGCTGGCAACTAAATGCAGGGGTTGCGCTCGTTGCGGGACTTAACCCAACATCTCACGACACGAGCTGACGACAGCCATGCAGCACCTGTGTACCGGCCCTTGCGGGCTACGGCGTTTCCGCCAATATTCCAGTACATGTCAAGCCTAGGTAAGGTTCTTCGCGTTGCATCGAATTAAACCACATGCTCCACCGCTTGTGCGGGCCCCCGTCAATTTCTTTGAGTTTTAATCTTGCGACCGTACTCCCCAGGCGGGATACTTAACGCGTTAGCTTCGTCACTGAAGGGGTCAATACCTCCAACAACAAGTATCCATCGTTTATAGCGTGGACTACCAGGGTATCTAATCCTGTTTGATCCCCACGCTTTCGGGTCTGAGTGTCAGTGTCTAGCCAGATAGCCGCCTTCGCCACCGGTATTCCTCTTGATATCTACGTATTTTACCACTACACCAAGAATTCTACTATCCTCTCTAGCACTCAAGCTACGCAGTATCAAATGCACTTCTGGGGTTGAGCCCCAGGCTTTCACACCTGACTTACATAGCCACCTGCACCCGCTTTACGCCCAATGATTCCGAACAACGCTAGGATCCCTCGTCTTACCGCGGCTGCTGGCACGAAGTTAGCCGATCCTTTCTTACAGGGTACATTCATTGTGTTATTCCCCTGCGACAGAGCTTTACGACCCGAAGGCCTTCATCACTCACGCGGCGTCGCTGCATCAGAGTTTCCTCCATTGTGCAATATTCCCTACTGCTGCCTCCCGTAGGAGTCTGGACCGTGTCTCAGTTCCAGTGTGACTGATCATCCTCTCAGACCAGTTAAAGATCGTCGCCTTGGTGAGCCATTACCTCACCAACTAGCTAATCTTACGCGGACTCATCTTAGAGCGAAAAACCTTTGACCTCGAGAGCCGCAGCTCCTGTGGTCTTATGCGGTATTAGCTAATCTTTCGACTAGTTATCCCCCACTCTAAGGCAGATTATCCACGCGTTACTCACCCGTGCGCCACTAGTACTCACCCGAAAGCTTTCCCCGTTCGACTTGCATGTATTAGGCACGCCGCCAGCGTTTGTTCTGAGCCAGAATCAAACTCTCCAGTTTAAATTCTGAATCTTGCAAACTACTAGCTTACGCTTGTTGTTTGTTCGAATATTTTTTGAAATTGTGAATACTGATTACTCAGTATTCTAAGAGCCCAAAAATCTATTTCTTCTAGCTATTCAGTTTTCAAAGAGCGAAACATTTCTCATCGTTAATATTACTTAGCGACGAGGTAGACGGTTGTATCGAAGACCGAAGTCCTTGTCAACACCCTCTCAATCTTTTTTCTCAATTTTTTTCAGAAAGAAAAAATTCAGAAAATTGATCAGAGGTTCAGCTGCCAGCAAGAGTTAACATTATTGAATACAAATCAATAAGTTAGATCAGCTGTTTATGCTTGGTTTTTCAAACATCGCGGCGGTGAGGCTGAGTTATAGGCTCGTTACCCAATTCAGGCAAGGGCTTTTTTTATTATTTTCGTTTGCAGTTTAATCGGGCAAAAAGTGCACTTTTTGCCGAGTTTATGGGCATAATCTACCTCCGCAGCGCTTCATGCTGAAAATCCGGGCTCTATTATATAGGCAAAAATGCCAGCGAAACTGTGCTGTAACCTGAGGATGCCTAAAAACACATGTCTTTCAGCACTTTACATATATGTAAATCCCATAAGAGTCCAAAGCACTGCCACTATCTTTCAAGTGCGCAACATTATCCATAAGGAGGATATAATGAAAAAGAACGTACTTCTAATTGCAGCAGCTATCGCTTTCACTGGTCACTTTGCTTTTGCAAATGATGCTGAACAATCACAAAGCAAAACTACAGACACTTCTAAAAATCCTATTACAGGATCTACGACTACAACTGAAAAAGAAACGACTAAAATGAATGAAGGCGACAAGAAGATGGAGAAGAAAGCCAAAAAGAAAACAAAAAAACATTCTGATGGCTCTTCGAAAACAACTACTGAGACTGAAACTACAGACAGCCACTAGTTAAATATCAAAACACAAATTAAAAAGAGCAGGAAGTTTTCCTGCTCTTTTTTTATTTCCACTCTTCTCAGAAAACTCTGCCTATCAAACCTCCATCCGCATACTGGTGAATCTACACTCATTATTGGGGATCCCGATGCTTTACTATTACTTCGACATCACCGTCGGTCTCCGCCAGAGGATTAAAAGTCACGGGGTTATAGGCCCGCTCCCTCTTTACTGATACGACGTCGGCTTTAAATGTATTCTCGGAACTTACAGCCCGGGCGAGTCCTTTTTGAATCTGTTCGCCTTCGACAGTTGTACTTTCTATTAAGGAATGAAAGTCATTGCGAGCTGTCGCCAGCGATAGATAGAACGTGACTCCAAAAAACATTATCCATCTTTGTGTCATATATTCCCCCTGCTTTACTGATTACTAAAGCAAGGAGCGAACCATCGCTAAACCCCTGGTATTGTGTGAGCTTGGATGAATAGACTTCGGAGAACTATTTCTGACTCCATTTATGGAACCTCCTGTAAAGCGGTGGGTTTCCAAAAACCTGTTCAGGATATGAACATGTCAACGCCCTGAGCATGGGAATCTACTTTTGCATTCGCTTTGACTTCACGTGAACGGTTTTGCTCTTTGAGATTTGAGACAGGCTGGCGATAGAGCGCCGAGATGGCTTTCGAGCTTTCTTCTGCGCTATGTACTTTTCGAAAGTCACGAGTGGCTTCGCTGGAGTACTCACACTTGAGGCGTTAATAAACGATTCCCCGCCCGGTGTCGCATCATAGAACCCTGAGACTTCCATCGGCATAGCCTGCTCGAGCGCTTTGTTTCGGACGTTGTGATAGTGAGTGACTTTATTTCTGATTTTACCAGGCAAGGGGCTAATGACATTGAACGCGTGAAAGACAAATAGAAAGCTTAGCAACGTTGAAACAGAAAAGTTCATTAGCACCCACCCCACGAGTAATAGCAGAATAACTGAAAACACAGCACTGCGTGCGCAGAATAAGATTTCTCGTATTCAAGAGTTTCAATGTGCGATGTTCATGGAAACTGATTGCAGACTTTGTGAGTTAAATTTTCGAATCGAATGACTCCACCAGAGCGGCACAGACGGCCGCTCTTCGGAGTATTCGGGAAATCATAAGCCTTGAACCTGACATTGCAGATGGGATTCCGCGGAACCCTTTTTAGAGTGGAAAAATAGGCTGAATTCCTGCTTTTGCCCTGGGATCAGATTTACAGCGGGAACCAAAACATCAGGCTTTATTTTGGTCAGTGTCATTTTATTAAAAGTTGTGACTTTAATTCCCTGAGCAACGAACGCGAGAGTTACGCCTCTTTGAGACGCTGATCTTTCGAGTACCAAAGGGTTCACGCCATCAAGAGTATAGTCAAACCCTGCGACTTCACCGCCACCAGCGGGGCTAGTAATATCGGTTAGCTGAAGTTGCCGACCATCAATAGTGCATAGAATATCAGAGAAACTCAACCGCGCCTGACCTGGGAATTTAGCCTCCTGCAGAACTGCTTTAACTTTATAGTTTTTGTATTCTTCCCAGTTAAAATCATTTGCCGGAGTCAAATACAGCTCCAATGAGCCGCGATCAAAGCCTACCGCTTCGACCACGGAATCCACGTTTTCAATTAAAGAACGAGTGCGGGATATTTTACCCGTGGCACAATCTGCGATTTCGGATTTTAAAATGGATTTAAAGATAGTCAGCTTTCTGCCAATCAGTGAAGGCAATGCATACTGTTTATCTTCATAAAAGTTTTCACCGGAAGTTATAAATCCATTTAAAGACGGGCAAAAAGCACTGAAATTCAGCGCTGTGGCTTCAATAAGAGTATTGACCTTGTTTTGCAGCAGCTCTGCATTCACAGAAGCCATAACCTTCTGAGACTCAAGCGGTGCGAGTAAAGTGCTTCGTTTTAAAATGGCATTTGAAATCTGCTCCTGAGAGTCGGTATCGAATCCATAAAAAGCTGCAGCCTGCTTGAAGGCTTGAGCCAATAGACTGATATCAACTACATTGGTGGGGCTCAATGGGAGGGCAAAAGGCATTCTGTTTTCTTTCAGGGCCCGATAGAACGCTATGCCGTTGGTATCTTTAGATTCTTGAATGAGCTTCTCTAGAAGTATCGTTTCTGGGGTCGGATTCATTATCCCCGCCAGATCCATTCTTAATCTAACAACTGCATCCAATACTTTTGCTCGAATCACTTCTTGGGCGGACGCCTGAGACTGTGACTGGGTAGCCTCTGTTGATTGCTCCACCGTAATTTTTTGATCGTATTTAGATACCTGACCGCCTTGCAGGGTCTTGACCGATACCTCTCCTGAATCTTTGGAATTTCGTGTGTAGAGGTCTGTCTCAGACTGAGACAGCAAATTGCCATCACTGTTCGGTTGGCAGCCAGCTGTCAACAATATGAAAGTGCTAATCAATATATGCTTTCTCATGAGTTATTTTCCTATCTGAAATTAGATCATTACCAGTTCCATGCCTGTTTTTTTGGGGGCCTGACAGCTGCCGGAGTAAACAACGCGGAGTATATAGTTTTTACGTGAGCCTGACTAAAAAATGATCAAACCTGCAATCTCCATAGGGTGCTTGGGAAAATATTTGTTTATTTAGTGAGGAGTGGTACATAGGGAACATGGAAAAAAGCGCCAATTTCGAACTGCCCTATGCGAATATCTCTGAACAATATACAGATGCCCGCATGCTTTTGCGTGAGGCTCTGAAGGCTACAGGCCGCGTATACCTGTCATCGCGCTTTGATGACCATTTCTTTACTCTATCAAATATTGAACAGCTGAATCTTCTGCAAAGCTTAGAGAGTTGGTCGAAGTTTATCCTGGAGTTTGTCGCTTCTGGTGGGAATCATAAAAAGACCCGCGATGTCCTGAGATATTATCTATCTCGCTTGAATTTCACAGCTCCAGACAGTTTCCTGAATCAAATCCAGGACGGCGATGTGGTTGAGATTTACGGGAGTGATTCGCGCAGACTTTTTGCCAACCCGGAGCTTTTTGATTTTTCCTCGTACGCTCCAGATGTGATGTTTTCCGGTCAATGGTGGAACCTGTACGAGCGTGATCCGATGATCTCGCAAAAGTTACAGGAAATTGGATATGAAACCTTTATGGGTTTGAATAAAACCACCGTCCAACCGGATATTCCGGTTCATACGGTAAAAGAACTGCGTTCACAGGGACGCTATACTTCTGAAGTGCAGATTCGCGCGGTTGCACCAATTACTATTGGTACAACCGTCGTGGCAGTTGCTGCCCTGGAAACCTTTAGGCTGCTTGAGGGTGTGAAACCTTCGCACATTCATTCATAATTCTGTAGTAAATCTCCATGGACTCGCACAGGTTCTGATAGATATGTGCGCGTTCCTGGTCTGTCACCTGATCTACCGCCTTTAAAACATCCTGAAAATGTTCAATGTCTTCTTCGGCGTGCACTTTTAAAAACGTATAACCTTTAATGCCGGCAGCTTTAATTCTGTTAAGAACTTGAGGGCCGGACTTCGCAGCAAGACCTTCCAGGAAAAGAGAATAACCCAAGTGGGAAGTCGGACCGACTTCTTTGATCCAGTAGTATTGTGTTTTCCAGAATACGTCTGTGAAGCTAAATACAGCGGAAGCTTCGCTGCGCATGAATTTAAGATCGTTCTTGCTCATCTTCTCATGGCCTTCTTCCTCTTCGATATGGTGTTCGAATTGAGCCTTCAATGGATGACTTTTTGGCAAGAGGTCGTTGCACAAATTAAGAAACGTCGACGTATGAGCAACGAAAGCATTTGTCTGTGCTACCCATGAACTATAGAAATTAACGTTTTCCCATGGCATTGTTTCGATGAAGTTGCACATTTCATCCACTTTGGCAGTCGCTTTTTGACGGAACTCTGCTGGTTTCATTGTCTTCTCCTGTATTAATAAATTTCTAAATTTAGGCTGCGATTTTTCGCGATTGAGGTTTACCACCCCACATGGCATCGATGGTTTTTCTGGTAAATTCGTCGGCTTCTTTAGGCGTTTCGTATTTACTCATCACCATTACGGAACATAGATTATTGTATTTGCTGATTTGAGCGATTTCTGTGAAGCCGATAAGGTCTCCAAGAAAATTGACCTTGCGATCCATGCGCGCGATACCCAGGGCGCCTTCAAGACCCAACTCGTTCATGACCTTTAGTCCTAATCGGACGATCAATTCCGCGACCTTCGGCCCACCCGCTTCTTTAGAGCGAAACCCTGGCGCCACGGTCAGATATTCCATCGCTAAGAAAGAATTAATTCCGCGCTCTTTAAGTTGAACTTGAGCCTCTTCTGACATTGCTCGCACGTAAGAATGTTCCAAACTACTGGACTCCCGCAGATCAAAGGGACTGTAAAGATGGAAGCCCGCAACTTCGTCGTCTTTCAAAACGACCGCAATCACCCGCGCACGCTGAAATTCGTCGTGATTCAGCTTTGCTCCACGAGAAGCAAGGTCCGCACCGAACTCTGTCGACCAGAGGTGAAAACACTTGTTAACGTAGCTGATTTCCTGTTCCGTTTTTGCGCCGATGGTATAGATGAGGCGGTATGAAAAGTTCATGTAATTTCCTCTTGGTATGTTTTAAAAAACACGGTCCTGTTTGCATAAACAACAACACGATGATACTTCGGACGTGCACTCAGAAATGTTTAGAGGGGAATCCAAGAAATGCGTTCGTGCGGTGAATTTCTAGCCAATTGCCGAAAAGTCAAAGGTCTGTCTCAGACTCAAGTCGCAGGTCTTCTTGGCTACGAATCGGGACAATTTATTTCAAATTGGGAACGCAATCTGTCCCAACCACCAATCCCTGTTCTGAAAAAGCTCGCGGAAGTTTACGGCATTCCCCACGAGACGATTTTCAACTTTATTTTGGAACGCCAGATTTCAAAAATTACGGAACAAACCATGGCGCGTAGAGTGGCGATGGAAGATTTGGATCGATCCATCGCCAGAGGTCTTCAACACCAGTAAACCTGTTTTTAACTCAGATAAGTTAAGAGTTTTCTCTCTATTTCCCCTCTCCACCCCAGTTTGATTTTGCTGAACTCAGCGTCCCTATCATTGCTAATCGTGCATATTTCGCCGATAAAGATATCAAGCACATGTTAGGAGACTGAACACATGGAGCTCGATCGGGAAACCACATGCATTTACTGTCAAAGTCCATCAAATGGATCGCAGTATTGTTGTGAGGCTTGCCGGATCCTGGATACGCAAGTAGGTCCGCTTCGCCTTGCATCCTCAAATCCGTTTGAACACCTGGATCAACCAGAATTCAAAAATCTGTACCAACAAAGCAACGACAAAGATTATGACTTTTTGATTTTTTGCGAAGGAATGCACTGTTCTTCCTGCGTGCACTTGGTGGAAAAGCTTCCAGAATTTTGCCCTGGCGTTACTGAAGCCCGAGCGAATTTTGGGCAATCCACAGTGGCGATCAAGTTATCAGCGGAAGGCTCTTTGGCGAAAGCAGCCCAAAGTATTTCAGAATTGGGGTATGTTCCAAAAATTCTGAGCGCCCACGACAACATTCAGGATAAGTACACTCAGGAAAATCGTACGTTCTTAAAACGGATCGCTGTGGCTGGCTTTTGCGCCGGCAACATCATGCTTTTCACGATTCCTATTTATGCCGGCCTTTCTGGAACCTGGGAGATGGTTTTCAATGCTATTGGGCTTTTGTTGTTTCTGCCCATTCTGCTTTTTAGTGCCCAACCATTTTATCAGGGTACACTGAATGCGCTAAAATTCCGCACTATCAACGTGGACTTGCCGATCACTATTGCGATGTTGAGTGGATTTCTTTTGTCGACGTGGAACTTCATTCAAGGCAAGGGTGACATTTACTTTGATAGCACTGCAAGTTTTTTGTTTTTAATCTTAAGCGCGAGATATCTGCTTAAACGCGTTCAACAAAATTATCTCGCCCCAGCCCGCATGCAGACCTACTTTCAGAATCAGACTTATGAGTGCATCAATAATGGCCAATCTGCCCTGATCCCCTGGAATCATATTCGTCCAGGTGATTTGTTTAAGGTTAAACAAGGCCAAACACTTCCGACGGACTGCACACTGGTTGAAAACCCTGCGACCATTGATACTTCGTTATTTAATGGGGAATCCCTGCCTCAGGTTTATAGTGTGGGAATGAACCTTTTAGGTGGCACAAAGCTTTTAAGTGACGCCGTTACTGTGCAAGCCACTACTTCGTTTGAGATGAGTCAGATCGGTAAGTTATTTAACGACTTGGATCAAAAGAGTTATCAAAAAAGCCATTTTGTGGGATTGACTGAGCGGTTGGCACAAAAGCTGATCGTCCTGGTATTTTCTATAGCTGGAATCTTTGCGTTTCTGTATTCGTTCGTAGATCCTTTGGAAGCCTTTCAAAGAGCCTTGGCCTTAATAGTCATTGCTTGCCCTTGTGCCCTTGCCTTTGGATCGCCATTAACATTGGGACTTGCTCTAAAAAAGGCCCAGCGCATGGGGATTTTGATTAAAAGTTCAAATTCATTTGAAAAGATTTTGAATATCCAAAACATTTTCTTTGATAAAACTGGAACTTTAACAGAAGGCAGTTTGAGCCTAAATCCCACAGAGGATATTCCCTTAAAACTGCAAGAGATCATTCTGGCTTTGGAAGCCAAATCACAACACCCTGTCGCTTTTGCGCTTCGTAAAGTTTGGGGGCATATCACTCCGGCAGCAGGTGGCAGTGGAATTGAAGAAGTTCTGGGGCAAGGTGTTCGGGGCTTCTTTAGCGGTGATCTGTATGAAATTGCACCGGCTAAGGCCCACGCAGCTGGCGACTCGGATATCGCTGTTGATGTGATCTGCAATAATGAAATCATCGCGAAACTTTCTTTCAACGACCGACTGCGCGTCGATGCCCCAGACATTGTTAAGACTTTACACAAACGGGGTTTAAGAACTTTCCTTGCTTCCGGAGATAAAACGATCCGCGCGCAGGGAGTGGCGAAGGAATGTGAAATTCCGGTGAGCAATGCGTTTGGGGAGCTTTCTCCTCAGGATAAGTTTGAACTGATCAAAAAATATCCGAACAGCTGCATGATTGGTGACGGAGCCAACGATTCACTTTCACTGCAGCAGGCGACCGTCGGTATTGCGGTGAAAGGCAGCGTCGATTTGAGCCTTCAGTATGCCGACATCTATTTCACGCGCGGTGGATTGCAACCGCTTCTGGATCTATTTTCTCTGGCTGAAAAAACACGCCGAGTTTTGACGAGAACGCTTTCGGTGTCGTTGCTTTACAACCTGATTGGCGGAAGTGCGGCATTGCTGGGTTATATCGATCCAATGACTGCAGCCATCCTGATGCCGATTAGTTCCGTACTGATCGTGCTCACCTCACTTTGGGGGATGAAATGAATATTTTAGTTTTAATGATACCAATGGCTTTACTACTGGGTGCCGGTTTCCTGTACTCGTTCTTTTGGGCAAGCTCCAAGGGACAATTCGATGACCTTGAGACCCCGGCCCACCGTATGCTTTTAGATGAAAACGAAAGGACTGAACGTGAACACATCAAATAAAGTTATAGAGAAAATCATCTATGACGACGATGTCGTAAAGAAATTCGCGCTTGCCACAATGGTCTGGGCCGTGGCGGCATTTCTTTTCGGCTTAATCGCTGCTATCCAAATTCCGTGGTGGCCGGCGAACCTGAATATGGAATGGCTGACCTTTGGCCGGATGAGACCGCTTCACACCAATGCCGCGATTTTCGCGTTTGGTGGTAATGCGATCTTTGCAGGGATTTACCATTCTTCTCAGCGTCTTCTGAAAACACGCATGTATTCAGACGTGCTATCGCGCATTCACTTCTGGGGCTGGCAGCTGATCATAGTGGCTGCAGCGATCACCTTACCTTTGGGATACTCCCAGGCAAAAGAATATGCCGAACTTGAATGGCCTATTGATATCGCCATTGCGGTGATTTGGGTGGTGTTTGCGGTGAACTACTTCATGACGATCCATCGTCGTCGTGAAAAACATCTGTATGTTGCCTTGTGGTTCTATATTGCAACGATCATTACGGTAGCAGTGTTGCATATCGTGAACTCGATTGAAATTCCGGTGGCCTTTATGAAGTCTTATCCGGTTTATGCCGGGATTCAAGATGCCATGGTCCAGTGGTGGTATGGACATAATGCGGTTGCGTTCTTTTTAACGACACCTTTCCTGGGGTTGATGTACTACTACATTCCCAAGGCGGCGAATCGCCCGGTTTACTCTTACCGACTTTCGATTATCCACTTTTGGTCTTTGGTATTCATCTACATCTGGGCTGGTCCCCATCACTTGCTATACACGTCACTTCCTGAGTGGGCGCAAACACTGGGAATGATTTTTTCTGTGATGCTTTTAGCTCCTTCATGGGGTGGTATGATCAATGGTCTATTGACCCTGAAGGGTTCATGGCACTTGCTGCGTACGCAACCGCTTCTGAAGTTCTTTGTTGCCGCATTAACATTTTACGGTATGGCGACTTTCGAAGGACCGCTTTTATCGATTAAATCAGTGAGTGCACTGGGCCACTATACGGACTGGATTGTGGGCCACGTTCACGGTGGTACATTGGGTTGGAACGGCTTCCTGACTTTCGGGATGCTTTACTACATGATTCCTAAACTGTGGAAAACGAAGCTTTACTCGAACAAGCTTTTGGAAAATCACTTCTGGTTGGGACTTGCAGGCGTCATCGTTTACTACGTATCGATGGTTGTCGCTGGTATCACTCAAGGTTCTATGTGGAGAGCCGTGACCAAAGAAGGAACTCTGGTTTATCCGGACTTTATGGAAACCGTGGTTCGCATTGTTCCACTATATTGGGCGCGCGCTTTGGGCGGCACTCTGTTCCTGATTGGCTTCCTTTTGATGTGCTACAACATCTACATGACTATTAAGCTGGCTCCTAAACAATCCAAAGAGCCGGAAGCAGTTGAAGTTACTCGTACAGGTTACGATGAGATTCCTACGACAGGGCATCGTAAACTTGAAGGCATGGGCTTCGTATTCTCGGTGCTTGCGTTTTTGGCAATCGCTGTGGGATCTTTCATCGAGATCTATCCGACACTTTCACTGCATAGATACATCAATCCAGCTCAAGTCACCGACCCTTATACTCCCCTTGAACTTGCGGGCCGCGGAATCTATGTGCGTGAAGGCTGTTACGTGTGCCACTCGCAGCAGATTCGTCCGATTGTTTCTGAAGTATTACGTTACGGACCAGCTTCAACTATTGAAGAGTCCATGTGGGATCGTCCGTTCCAATGGGGTTCTAAACGCACTGGACCTGATTTGGCCCGCGTGGGTAAGAAGTATCCGAACCTATGGCACTTTAGCCACATGATCGATCCTCGCGCAGTTACTCCAAGCAGTATCATGCCGAACTATCCGTGGTTAGCAGATAAAAACACAGACTTCATGCGCCTGCGTAAAGAGATTTCTGTGATGAGACTTTTGGGTGTTCCTTATGACGATAATACCGCAGCCAATGCTGATGGTATCGCACAAAAACAAGCCAAAGAAATTGCTGCTGACATTGAGGCAAATGGTGGACCGCGCGGCATGGAGAAAAAAGAAATCATCGCTTTGATCGCTTACCTTCAGTCGCTGGGTCAGAAAGGAAAAGCACAATGAAACAACTAGGTTTAAAAGCCTTCACTGACACCTACCTTACGTCATTTGGGCTGATCATTTTCTTTGTTTTCTTTGTTTGTGTTTTGTTTTGGGTTTATCGCAAAGGCAGCAAGAGCCACTATGGGGCTATGGAGCAGATGCCACTGATGGATGAGGAGTTTTCAAATGCAAGATCAAAATGAGCAAAAACCGGCGGAGCACTTTCACGAGTACGACGGTATCATTGAGCTTGATAACAATCTTCCGACCTGGTGGTTATGGTTATTTTTTCTAACCATTATCTTTGGAGCCTTATACTACCTTCACTATGAAATTGCAGGTGGACTGACTCTTAAGGATGAACTGGCTATTCATATGGCCGAACTGGAAAAACAAAAATCAGAGCACGAAGCTGCGGCACCGGCAGAAACAGAAGATGCTCTTCTTGCGGCTTTTGATAAAATTGACGCGAACATGGGCGCTGCGGTTTTCACCAGTAAATGTGCTGCCTGTCATGGTCAGGCCCTGCAAGGTTTGATTGGTCCTAATTTAACCGACCACTTTTGGATTCATGGCAAAGGAACTCGTATGGACATCGTGAAGGTGATCCGCGAAGGCGCTCCAGAAAAAGGTATGCCGCCTTGGGGCACGAGCTTAAAACGCGAGGAGCTTTACGCAACCGCAAAGTATATAATGTCCAAATTAGACTCGAAACCTACTGGTGCTAAACCACCACAAGGAGAAGAAGTAAAATGACCCTAGATCCAAACCTTCTTACCTCAGTTGATGAACATGGTGATCGAATCGCGATTATCCCCGCAGAGGTAAAAGGTTTCTACAAACGGCATCGCACGTGGGTGCATGCCGTTTTGTTAGTGATTTTTCTGGCTCTTCCATGGACCACGATCCGTGGAGTGCAAACAATTCTGATCAATATCCCTGATCGCGAATTTTCTTTCTTTGGAATTTTGTTCCACGCCCATGATACTCCCCTGCTGTTTTTTATTTTAGGCACTTTGGTGTTGGGATTGGCCTTTGTAACGGCTGTTTGGGGGCGCGTGTGGTGTGGCTGGGCCTGCCCGCAAACGGTATTTATTGAAGCCGTTTTCCGCCGCATTGAAAAATGGACTGAAGGTGGCTATATCGAGCGACGCAAGCTTCGTACCGAACCCTGGACGTTCGCTAAATTCAGAAAAACTGGCAGCAAATGGGTTTTATTCGTATTGGTCTCGTCGCTGATCGCACACAGCCTGATTGCTTATTTTGCCGGGGCAAAAAATCTGCTGCTAATGATGGAGAATCCGCCTTCTGAAAATTGGACTTATTTTCTTCTGGTGAGCATTGTCACTGCAGTCGTGCTTTTTGATTTTGCCTGGTTCCGGGAGCAGTTCTGCGTGATCATGTGTCCTTACGGACGATTTCAATCATTGTTGATTGATAACAAATCCATGGCCGTCGTTTATGACACCAAACGCGGCGAACCTCGACGTGGTATCAATAAACCTGGGGAATCACAGGGTGACTGTGTTGCCTGCAACCGCTGCGTGAATGCCTGCCCGACTGGCATCGATATCCGTAACGGCCTGCAGATGGAATGTATTGCTTGTACCGCCTGTGTTGATGCCTGTGATGAGATCATGGAGAAAGTGAATAAACCGAAAGGGCTCATTCGTTATGACACTTTGGATTTTAGTAAAATCAAACTAACCCGCCCTCGCCCAATGGTTTACATGGCGGTGTTGATGATGCTGATTTCCGGGTTAACCTATGCGATTACCACCAGAGACGCCTTTCACTGGACGTTGCTGCGTGGTCAGGGCATGCCGTATTCTTATATCCAGGTCGATGAACGCAAAGATATTATTCAGAACCAATACAAAATTCATATCCAAAACCAGGAACGTGTTCCGACTGAATATCGGCTTTCTTTAGATCAGAAAATCATTGAATCCGGCGTGGTCTTGACTGTCGGTGAAAATCCTTTGGTGCTACAACCGCACGAAGCCCGAGAATGGTATTTCTTTGTGAGACTTCCTGAAAGCATGTTCCAGGGAACTTCAGGGCAAATTAAAACCAAGGTAAGAATTGAAAGCCACCACGACAAAACAATTAACGTCAGCGAAAAAGAACTGATCATAGTGGGGCCGCGGCAATGAACCCGGGAGTGATGTTAGCGCTTGGTATTTTAAGCACGAGTTTTTTGGGAAGCTGGCACTGTGCTGCCATGTGTGGCCCGATTGCTTGTCTTATGGGCCAGCGTAAATCATTTATCAGCTATCACGTGGGACGCCTGGTGTCTTATGTGACATTGGGGGTTTTAGCTGGTGGCCTGGGCCAGCTGTTACTAGCCTCCCAGTATGCGTGGCTGCGAACTGCTTCGGCGGTGATCTTTGCTTTGGTTTTATTCAGCATGGGCATCCGACTGCTTGCGCCCCATTTGGGAAGTAAATTAACTCCCAAATTAGATCCTCACGGATTGATAAGAGTTTTCCGCCAACTTCGAAAGTTTCATTTGAATCAATCAGGATTCGTTGTAGGCATTCTGACAGGCTTACTGCCCTGTGGATGGCTTTATACCTACGTCACTGCGGCCGTCGCTCTGCAAAGTCCACTCATGGGGGGAGCGCTGATGTTTTTGTTCTGGGTTGGAGGACTGCCTGCTTTAGCAGTTCTGCCTGCGATGATTCAAAACGGCCTGCGCCAGATTCCCTTGCGCCAGCAGCGAATTGCGGGGCTGATTTTAGTTGCAGCCTCCGCATATTCGCTGTGGAGCTTCTTTTTCTTCTCTCACTAAAATATGCTACATTGCTTTGATTATTTACTTAGTTTCTTTATGTCCTGATTCACTGCCCGTCGGAGTCGTTGCTGGCGTTACACCTGTCAGATTACTTTGAATGCCTTTGGCATCATTAAGGTGATTCTGAACATGCGTACGAGTTTCTTGTAAATAGGATTTTAAGGCTGCATTTTTAGATTCAGGAATCAGCGTTTGATCCAGTTTATCCAGGAGTTCCTGATGCATGACCACTTGAGTACCAATATAAGCTTTATCAAACTCTTCTTTTTTGACCTTTTTTAGATCCTTCATTTTCATCTGAGTATCTTTTTTTAGCTTCTTGGTTTCTTCACTTGATGTCATTTTAAGCTTTTCACTCTTGGCAACCTCTTTAACCTTATCCAGATTTTCTTTGTGTTCTTTCTCCATCTTTTCGGCAAAAGCTTTTACAGAGCTGTCAGTAGCTTTCTTTTTAGCGAGCTTTGCGGCGTCGATCTCACCTGAATTTGCGGTCTTCATGAATTCCGTTATTTGAGAATCTTCGAGAGCAAAGCAGTTCGCACTTACCAGGCTTATTCCAAAAAATGCCAATACCATTAATTTAGACAATTGCATAAATTCTCCTTGTTAATTTCTAACTGGGTGACCGGCCTTTTATCGATGTGGTGGCGATTGGGAATTTCTGAAGGAATCCGTGAATCGCGGCGGCATCATGTTCGCAATCATGTCCCAGGTAGTACCCATGAGACCCTCTTCTTTAATTTCGGGCTTCATTTTTTGGAACGCGTCCCCCATCATTGTTGCTTCTTCAGCACTGAAATTATTCCGGGCAACTTCGAACATCCGCCCCTCTTCCTCAGAAATATGATGTAACAAAGCATCTCTGAGCTTTTCTGCCGTTTTCCTCCAGCTCATGTTGGTTTTATCTTCAACCTGCAGAAGCCTTAATAGCCCCTCAGCCTCAAGATGTTCTTTATAACCATGCATGGCCAAATCTTTTGAACTATCCACTGATCTTAGTGAATTATAAAAAACAGATTCTTCCGCTCGCGCATGAGGAATCAGGTCATCTCTAATTTGGGCGACCAGACGTTTTCTGGTATCGTCATCATCATCTCTGAGTCCCAGCAAAGCGTTTAACAGGCCCTTTACTTTCTCATGATCTTCTTTCAATAAATCATATATCTCCATGGCTTCCTACTATAAGATTTCACCCTAGAAGAGTCTCAGTTACTTTTCAATTGGACCTGCAATCAAACACTAGAGATATTGTTCGATCCTCGCTGGTCTGCGAACATCATTCGTCAGGACTCCAACGGAAATATGATATGAAGGAGTCATTGCCTTAGCTTTATGCCACCAACCAGCGGGAATAAACAAAAACTCACCAGCTGACAAAACAAATTTAATTTCAGTTGTGAACACTTCGTTTAAGTATAGAGAACTTTGCATCTGGCCTGATACATCCGGCCAGAAACTATTAGGCCTCAGAGTGAACTCCTTAACCCCGAAAGTCTGAAACACGAAAACATCTTCGTAATCGAAATGCCAATCGAATCCCTCACAGTTTTCTGGCGTAAAATACAACTGTATATCGATAGGCTTCTGAAAGATGGCAGAGAATACTTCTGCTATTGCCGAAAGCTCTTTGTTCGCATACTCAGCATGTCTAATCACGAGACTGTAGCCCTGGGTTATTCCGGAACACATCTGCTCGACAGTGAGAGATCCCGATTTAAGTTCAGGCAAAGCCGGCAGCTTCCCATTTCTCGCAAGCCAACAATCACCATACTGTTCGCGCACGATGGAACTTGCTACCTCAAAGTTAAAAAGAGAACGAATATCCGGCGGTTCGCGAAGCTGAAATGGCTTTGCAATTTGAAAGACATTTGAATTCGCGTTCAGCAAATCGTATAAGAAAGAACTGATTTTTTCCATTAGGGATAAGTACACTTTGAAAACCAACACCAGCAGTTAAATTTAAATAATTATTGAGTTGAAATAGTTCAGATGAAGTAGAAGCTCTTCATGAGCTCCTACCACATATTTATTTCCGATCAGATGATCTCTTAGTTGATTGGGAAGATGACGACGAAGAGGAACGACCAGATCTTGTTGCTTCTCTGCCGCTGGAACTTCCAGATCTGCCACTGCTGCTGCTACTAGATCCTTTGGAACTGTCTTGACCTTTTTTGCTGCCTTTTGATCCTTGATTTCTCATAAGAGTCTCCAGTTAATGCGAAATTTTAAAATTCCCTCACGGAAAATCCGTAGAGGGAACTTTAAAAAATCTTGTTTAATTAGCGGTTTGTACCTTCACGGCTGCCAGTATTAGAAGACTGCTGACCACCGGATTTATTTTGATTGCCCTGTTGTTGGTTTTGACCAGTGCGTTCCCAGTCTTTTTGTCCTTGTTGTTGTTGACCTTGGTTGCTGCCTTTGTTTCCTTGGTTTGCGTTTTGGTTAGCCATATAATCCTCCTTGGATTTTGTTACCTCAATGGTATGCCCAAAAATTGACGGCACAATATTTTTTATGGTGTTCCTTCACACTAGATGGGTTCGAAATGTGAGCAATTTAGTTTTGTTACATCGACTTCGGTTTTATCGAAAAATTCGCTTTAGTTTTATTACTTGCAACTCATTCTTGTGATAAAAAAAGGCCCGCATCTGAGCAGGCCTTTTTTACGAAAATATTTTTATATATGACCTAGTGGCGATTCACGTTGCGTGGTTCTTTTTGATTATTCTGATCTTCCTGATCAAAATCCATATCATCAGATTCGTTATCGATTGAACTTGAATCTGATGCTCTTCTTTTTTCAGAAGATGTGCTGTCATTGGATCTTTGATTTTGATTTTGACCCTGTTGTTGGTTTTGTTCTGTTGAGCTTCTTCTTTCCTGATCTTGATTTACTTTTCCTCTTCCACCTTGAGAGGACTGACTGTTTTCATTCGGCTGGGATTGTGGTTTTTGATTAGCCATACTTTGCTCCTATGAGTGTTGCCGTCATTGGCCTTCGCAAGTTAGCCTGATCGCGGGCACATAACTATAAGGAATGTGCTGACTCTTAACACCTTGTTGCCTCTGATCAATCGGGACCTCATATTTTTTATTCAGCAACCACGACAGTAAGCTGGCCAGACTATCAAATGGCCGTCCTTATCATATAGATTTGAAATCGGCATTTTTAGTTCTTTCAATTCTTCTTTGGAAACTTCTTTCACTTCATCACCGCAGTTCATGTCATTTGCATTTTCTTTGCGATAAACTATTTCGGCGCCGGAAAATTTAATTGGAACTATATTGCCGATCGCACCTGCCGAATAAATGCTTCCAACCTCTAACGATTCAGGCGCGGGAAGGATCTCTCCCTCTTTTTTCACAGGCCAATCTTTTTTGAGGTTGATCCATACAGGGTTCGTAAAAGGATTTCTGGGTAGTTGAATCCAGTCACCTTTCACATCACTGACTGTGAACTCAAAATAACAGGAGTAACCCCAATCCGTTCCTTTTGAATCACTCGGAAAATCCACAGGCTTACTTTTATTTTGGATATAGAGAGCATTCATTCCTTTGCCCGGAGTTCCTATAATATGAATTTCACCAAGAGTTGGAAATTTCGCATCAGGCTTTTCATAAACTCCAAGCTTCCAGGTTTTAGGGGCGAGTTTCTCTTTTCGACATTGATCTACGTCTTTTAAAGATTTTGGACATAGCTCTTCAATTTGATTTTCGTATTCCAAGTTGTTCCCGGGAGGAACCAGACTTATTTTTTGCGGGGGATTCAAATGAGCAGAAACAATTGAGGAAAATAAAAGAACAGCGATCGCCAAAAAGTGATGTATAGAATTCTTCATGAACCTATTTTACTGATCAGCAAAAAAAGATGTCCATTAATTTGGAGACGCGCATTAATTTAATAGATTTAAAAAGGAAGAAAATGGGGTGACCGACGGGGCTTGAACCCGCGACACTCGGAATCACAATCCGATGCTCTACCAACTGAGCTACGGCCACCACAAAAGGAAGGTCTTTTATAGAGCCTTGCCGGGCAAAGTGCAAGATGGAAAAATGCGGATTTTCAAAATTCTTTAAAGGCTAGTAATCACAAGGGGCTACGACGGGCTGAGCCTGGCAATTAATGCTCGCATTTTGCGCAGATAGGACGGTTTTATCGGCCCATTCGCCGTTCGCGTTACAGCGGCGGCGCTCGCAGGTGACCCCTGGATTGGACAGCAAACACTGCTTTTTCTCTCCCTTGGGGTTGCCCTTACACGCCCAGGAGCACTCGTTAAAATTAGCTGGCGGAGCAGAACAGACTCCCCCCGCACGCTTTGCAGCCTCTGCGGCTTCGCGCTGCTTACGGGCGCGCTGAGCTTCTTGGGCTTTGCGTTTCTTTTCGGCTCCCTCAAAGGCAGCGATCTCTTTAGAGGAAAGTTTGGTGACCGGAGTTAGGTTTCCGCGAGGAATTTTGCGTCCCTGCAAAAGGACGTCATAGGCGATTTCACCGCCCTCCATGATTCCTTGAAAACCAACCTGCTCCCCCGCTTTGACTGTGGCTGAGGTTTCCCCGTTCATTGCAGAAAATTCGATAGTGCCCGTGATGACCTTCACCTCGCCGTAGGCTTTTGGTGGGTTCATGCTAAATACGAAGTCCCCTGCTGGCGGGATAAATTCATAAAGGTCGGTGCGCAGCACGGTGTTGTAGCGGGTCTTTTCGCCCTCTTTTTGCACCCAACGCAGACTGCCCGAGCGCAAGATTAAAACCGGCGCCTCGCCCCCTTCCCAACTGATAGTTGGCAAAAGGACGGAGCTGTTGGGCATAACTGTAAATTTGCGAACCGGTCCGAAGGCGATCACTGCACTTGAATCGTCACCGGTTTCGAATAGCGCTTTTTCCTGCAAAACGGTCTGCTTGGTTAAAGTCAGCTTTGTGCCGTCTTTATTGGTTAAAATCACCTTACCGGTAACTTCCTCAATCGCAGGATATCTGGGTGGAGCTGCCGTTGCGGCAATAGCAGTTAAAGAAAAGAGTGAAAGTAGGACTTTAAGTTTAAGTATTTTCTTTAACACGCTCGAGCTCCCAGAGTTTTGCATACTTTAAGAATAGCGAATAAGCGGCGCCCATGGCGATAACAAATCCTGGTAAACCGTCCAAAAATCCGGCTTTTACGAAATAAGTCTCAATAAATTTACCAAAGGGCTTAAAGATCATCTTTAAGTACGAAAACTTTGCCCCTCGTGCCTGCAGCTCGCGAGCTCCTAAACCGGAGTATCGGTCATTTGTATTGACTTGATCACTGAGATCATCAAACACGTAATGCAATAAAGGAGAGGTCATTTTAAGGTGACTTTTTACTTCGACCTTTTCATGTACGTTGGCGGAATTCCAGCGACTTTGGGATTTATTAAAAAGCCTAAGCTGGAAATCAGGATACCATCCCCCGTGCATGATCCATCGACCTAAATGGAAAGACTTGCGAGGGAACAGGTACCCCGCTGCCGGATCAAGGCTTGCGAATTTTGCGATGATTTCGGAGGCAAGCTCTGGGCTCAGAGCCTCATCAGCGTCCAAGGACAAAATCCAGTTGTGCTTGGCTTGCTCGGCCGCGAAGGCTTTTTGCGGACCGAATCCGCGCCATTTTTCCTGGAAAACACGGGCGCCTGCTTTTTGAGCAGTCTCCACAGTGCGATCCGTCGAAAAGCTGTCGACCACCACAACATCGTCGGCAAAGGGAACAGAACGAATGCAGCGATCAATGTGCGCTTCTTCGTTTAAGGCAATCACAACAAGAGAAATGGGAAGTTTCGTCACTGATTTAGATTGGTGTTCGATCAAGGTCTTGTCAAATGATTCGCAACTCGATACCATTTTTTTGAGTTGAAAGGTTTTTCTTGATGAATTTTGCTAAATACTTCGTTTTATGTCTGTTTTTATCGTCGACGGCTCATGCTTATCTTAGCATTTTGGAGTCCGGCGAAGTGCTATCCTCGAACCTAATCCAAGTGGGGGTCGAGCCTCAGATTTTAACGAATCGTGAAAGTGGCGCGAACTTCGACGTCTTTATTGAAACCGGATTTAATGACTCCACCAGCGCCCGTTTTTTAATTGGCGGTGGAACCATCGACTTCAATTCCTTTGCAAGTGTTAAGTGGATTCCAATTCCTGACGTGGACAACCAACCAGCGATGGGTTTTCGTGCTGGCGTCGGATTTGCCCGCGAAGATGACGACAATATTTTGCAAGTACAACTGGCACCTCTACTAAGTAAAAAATTTGATACAGAATACGGCATGACAGTTCCGTATATCGCGATCCCTTTTACTTACCTGAACACCAAAGAAGATAACTACGTCGCCACCAACCTGGCAGTAGGAACCGAATGGCAACACCCGGACCTTAAAGGCACGATGAATCTGGGTGCCGAGGTCGGCGTTGATTTAAATAAATCTTATACTTACATCAGTATTTTTGCGACCTTCCCATTTGAAAGCAGCAAAGGATTCGGTAATTAATATGTTTTCATGGTTATTTAAAGACGAAGCCGGAACAGCTGCTGACCTGTATGTTGATTTGGGTACCGCAAATACTTTGATCGCAGGTCGTGGAAAGGGAATCATTTTGAATGAGCCCTCCCTGATTGCCTACCAGCAAACCAGTCCAGGCAGAAAACGCGTGATCGCGGTGGGCACTGATGCCAAAGAAAAATTGGCCAACAATCCGGGCAACATCTTTGCGCAAAAACCAATTCGTGACGGCGTTATCGCAGACTTTGAAACGACAGAAGTCATGCTAAAACATTTCCTAAGTCAGCCCGGTGTAAAATCGGCTTACTCCCGTCCCCGCATCGTGGTTTCACTTCCCTACGGCGTGACTGAAGTTGAAAAGAAAGCTGTTATCGAGTCCTGCAAAACAGCAGGCGCCAAAGAAGTGTTCCTGATTGATGAACCGATGGCCGCTGCCATTGGTTCAGGCCTTGATGTTAAATCAGCCGAAGGCAATATGATCATCGATATGGGTGGTGGTACTACGGAAGTGGCCGTCATCGCACTTGCTGATATCGTTTACTGTGAGGCAGCCCGCGTGGGTGGTCACAAGATCGACGATGCGATCATTGATTACTTTAAACGCTACAAAAAGTTTATCATCAACGATGTGACGGCAGAATATCTGAAAGTCGCAATCGGTACGGCAGTTCCGAAGAAAGATATCAAAATGGCTTCCATCACGGGTCGCGATGCTGAAACCGGGATGACGAAAACTATTGAAGTCAGCTCTGAAGAAGTGGGTCTTGCGATGAATTCCTGTATTCAGGAAGTTATCAATGCGATTCATAAGGCGCTCGAGCACACCCCACCTGAATTGGTTTCTGATATTATCGAGCGTGGTGTTGTACTTGCCGGTGGCGGAGCTTTGATTCGTGATTTTGATCTGCGCATTCAAAATGAAGTGCGTCTGGCAGTTCGGGTCGCCGACAATCCACTGACTGCGATCGCCATGGGTGGCGAAGCGGTTCTTTCGGATCCAGAACTTTTGGATAAAATTCAGCTGGAAGTTTAAAACTAAAAAGCCCCGGTTCGCCGGGGCTTTTTTTTTAGATTTGAATGCCGTTTACAAAATCCTGGCGGATCAATTGATTAAGTTCTTTTGCCACGGGCCCCTGAGTGCCGTTGCCAATTTTCTTTCCTTCAAAACTGGTGACAGGCAATACATCCAGAGTCGTTCCGATCATCATGACTTCTTTCGCATTCACGATATCGCTTTCAGTTATGTTTTGTTCCTGAATGTTTTTGATTTGACCCGTTTTCACCAGCGCCTCGGCAAGCTCGAAAGCACGCATCATGGTCGTGCCTTTTAGAATTTGAAAAAGCGGTGGTCGAATTAAATTTCCGGCGTGATCCAGGATCACCATGTTTTCTGTGCTGCCTTCCAGGAAATTTCCAGCTGAATCGATATTGATAGTGAAATCCACTCCCCGATCGACACTTTCCTTTTTCATCAAAACATTTGGGAGGTAATTGCAGGATTTAATTCTGGCAAGTGTCGGGTCTTTGGGAGGCACGGCACTTTTCGCAATACTTACCCCTTGCTCGTATTTTTCTGAAGGCAAAGTTTTTAATGACGTCACCACAAGATAAAGTTGCTCGCCGACAGAGTCATAGGGATTTGTGGTAAAGCCGCCCGGTCCGCGGGAAAGATAAAGACGTAATAGCGCATCCTGTACTTTTGCGGCGCGCATGGCTTCCGAAATAATGTCTTTTACATCACCCGCCGACATTGGAAGTTTCAATCCGATCTGTTCGGCAGAGTCTTGCAATCTGCGCATGTGTTCTGCAAATAAGAATATGCGACCGGTTACGACCTTGATGGCTTCAAACACTCCATCACCACGATGAACCAGATGATCGTCCACCGGAATAGTCATGAGTCCCGGCTCTGTCACAATGCCGCCCCACCAGGTGCTGTACATGGCTAAGTATGCTTGCTGTGCAGGATAGTTTTTCGCGGCAAGCTTTGCTTGAATCTGAGCGGGTGTGAGTAAGCTAACTGACATATGAAAAGCCATCCTTGTTCTTGAAACTTTAAGCCTTCTCTATTCTCGGAAGGGCATCTTGGAAATGGCAAGTTTTTTATTATTTAGTTTGACGTTTACTTCATGCGCTTCGGACAATAAATGCTTAAGACATCAGGGAGGATGCAATGATTTTTCGTGTGGCCTTGTTAGTAGCTGCAATGAGTTTGTCCGCGTGTTCACTTTTTCAGGGAAGACGCACCCCGAATCAAGAGATGCAAGTCTCCCTTAAAGATGAAAAAGGGAATGTGAAGGCGGCGCCTGATGCCGATATGGGAACGGCCGAAGATAAGGCCCGCGCTCAAGAACTGCGCGAAGCTGTGGCTGTAGAAGCAGCAAAACAAGCTAAAAAAGACGCTGCCGTTGCAGGCACTGCTGCAGCCACTCCTGCGACATCGTCAGGCGAAGTTACAAAACAGCGCTTCCACGGTCCGGTCCCAGCTGATAAGTCACTGGGTTGGCTAAAAAATGGAAACACTCGTTATGTTACAGGCCGTTTGCGCTCTGATGGCGCCTCTGCCAAAGATCGCATGCGTTTGACCGAGGGACAAAAACCCCATGCAATTGTTCTGGCTTGCAGTGATTCGCGCGTCCCGCCGGAATTGGCCTTTGACCAAAAGCTGGGCGAAATCTTTGTCGTACGCACTGCGGGCGACGCTTTGAATGAAACTGTTGTGGGAAGTGTTGAATACGGCGTACAATACCTGGGCGCAAATCTGATCGTAGTACTGGGGCATAGCTCTTGCGGCGCAGTGAATGCGGCGTTAAAAGGCGAAGATCTTGGTAGCCCTGCATTAAATGCGATCGTTGATGATATCAAACCGCGTATTACTCATTTTGCAGGCAAAACACCGTCTCGTGGACTGGTGCAGGAATCCTTCGCCAATGTCACTGGTGTGGCCCACGATCTTTTGATGCAATCGCAAATCTTGCGTGACGCTGTAGCCTCTGGTGATGTAAAAATCTCTAGAGCTCTGTATCACCTGGATTCAGGCAAAGTAGAGTGGAAAGACTAGAGAAAAACTGGAGTTAGACTGATGAGTTCCCCGCGTAAAATTTTGATGACCTGTGCTCTTCCCTACGCCAATGGCTACATTCACCTGGGTCACTTGGTGGAGTATTTGCAAGCTGATTTTTGGGCACGTTTTCAAACTATGCGCGGGAATGAGTGCGTGTTTATCTGCGCTGATGATACGCATGGAACTCCGATCATGGTTAAGGCCCGTGAAATGGGCATCACTCCAGAACAACTGATTGCAAATTCTTTTAAAGAACATACTTCTGACTTTGCAGATTTCCAGATTAAGTTTTCTCACTATGGTTCTACCAATGCTCCTGAGAACAAAGCTTTGATTGAGCAGTTCTATGGAAAATTTGTTGAAGGCAATCACACGCGTACTCAGGCGATCCAGCAGCTTTACTGTAACCACGACAAAATGTTCCTTCCGGATCGTTTCGTTAAAGGTACGTGTCCTAAATGCGGAGCTAAAGAACAATACGGGGATTCCTGTGATGTATGCGCTTCGACTTATTCTCCGAGTGACATGAAAGATGTGCACTGTTCAATGTGTGGCACAACTCCGGTGATTAAAGATTCTGAAAGTATTTTCTTTAAGCTTAATGATTTCAAAAAATACCTGGAAGAGTGGATTCCGAAACACTGCGCTCCGGATATCGCTAAAAAAATGCTCGAGTGGTTTAACGAAGATCTTCATGATCTGGATATTTCCCGTGATGAGCCCTACTTTGGCTTCCCGATTCCGGGAACTAATGGCAAAAAGTTTTTCTATGTTTGGGTGGATGCTCCGATGGGTTATATGTCCACGACAGAGATCTGGGCCAAGTCTCAAGGAAAAACTTTGAAAGACATCTGGCAGGATCCGTCGCGTGAAATTTATCACTTTATCGGTAAAGACATTGCACGCTTCCACACGATCTTTTGGCCAGCGTTTTTGAAGGCTGCGGAATTCCGTTCGCCAAATCAGGTCTTTGTTCATGGTCACTTGATGGTGAACGGCGAGAAAATGTCCAAATCCAAAGGGACATTTATTGCGGCTCGCACTTATTTGAATCATTTGAATCCTGAATATCTGCGCTATTACTACTCGACGAAATTGAACAGCTCTGTCGATGATATCGATTTGAATCTGGAAGAGTTCGTAAACCGTGTTAACTCGGAGCTTGTGGGTAAGATCACGAACCTGGGATCTCGCGGCGGGCAGATGCTTAAGAAAAAAATGGATGGCGTCATGAGCACGCCTGATGCTGAAGGTTTGAAGCTGATCGCGCACGCGCAAAGCAAATCTGAAGTAATCGCGGGGCATTTTGAGGCCCGTGATTTCGCTAAAGCTCTGACTGAAATTCGCACACTGGCTGATGACGCCAACAAGTACTTTGATGAAAAAGCTCCTTGGAAAACGCTGGATGCAGATCCTGTGGGCACAAAGCAGGTCATCACAACGACTTTGAATATTTTCAGAATGCTTGCGATTTATTTGAAACCTGTTCTTCCGTACTACACTGAGAAAGTGGCTAAGCTTTTGGGCGAAGGCGACTATAAGTGGAGTGATGCAAATACAGTCCTTACGAATCGTACGATCAACGATTACGAACATCTGGCGACTCGTGTTGAAGCTGACAAGGTCAAAGCCATGGTCGAAGAAGGTCGTAAGATTAACGAAGAGATCCAGGCTGCGAAAAAAGCTGTTTCAACTGCTCCCGCCTCCGCTAAAGCTACGGCGGGCAAGCCCGTAGAAGGTGTTGCTACGGCGGCGGGTTCTGAAGAGATCGAATTCACTGATTTTGAAAAGGTTGAGTTGCGTATTGGTCAAGTGGTTGAGGCTGAAGAGATTAAAGAAGCTGATAAGCTTTTGCGTCTTAAGGTTGATATTGGTAATGGTGAGATCCGTCAGATTATCTCCGGTATCAAAGCTGCTTATAAGCCTGAACAGCTTTTGGGTCGCAAACTCTTGGTGTGCGTAAATCTAAAACCACGCAAAATGAAATTCGGAATGTCTGAAGGCATGATCCTGGCGGCAGGCACTGGTGGAAGTGACTTATTTATGCTTTCCCCTGACAATGGCGCACAAGTTGGCCAAAGAGTGAAATAATGAGCCTTTCAGCTCAGGATAAAAAATCCCTCGATGAAATTCATAAGCTTTTTAATGAGCTTGAGAAATCCTCGGGGGATTTTTCTTTTGATCCCCAGAAACTGGCGAATTTAAAAGACAAAATTGCGCAGCTGGCGGCGTCTGAAAATGCGGACGTGGTGCGCTTGGCTCCCCTGCGAGATCATCTGCACAGGAAAATGACCCTAAAACATTTCATCAGCTTTGCGATTCCTTTTGAAAGAATTTTGAATCGCAACCTGCAGGATGATGATTTTTTGATTATTGAAAATGATAAAGCGGCGGCTCCCGAAGAAACTCTTCCTTTGGTGTTTGTTCTGGATAATATCCGCTCTGCTTTCAATGTCGGCTCCATCTTTAGAACCGCTGAATGCCTAGGGGCTGAAAAGATTTGCCTTTGCGGCTATACTCCCAATCCCACTCAGTGGAAGGTTGAAAAGACTGCTATGGGCACTCAGGAATACATGACTTGGGAAGAACATCCCCATTTGATGGAGTGCCTGGAGATGCTTAAAGAAAACGGCTATCGCCTCGTCGCTTTAGAAACAGCGGCTTCAGCTTCAGACTTATTTGAAAATTTCGAATCCGAACCGACGGCTTTTATTTTAGGTAATGAGCGATTTGGACTGGATCCTTCGATTTTGCAAATCATTGATGAGATCCGCGTGATTCCTTTGCGTGGCAGAAAAAACTCGCTGAATGTTGGTGTAACCGCTGCGGTCGCGGGTTTTGAATGGATGAGACAGTGGCGAGCGAGAAAATAGAGTTTACTCCCATTGGGTATTTTAAAAGTACACAGGTGCATCCTTACGAAGCGGGACGCCAACCTGACAGTCATCATGCCATAGGTACGATCGAACTTGAGGGCGGTCAGAATTTCGAACAGGCGCTTACGGGACTTGAAGGTTGCAAGAAAATCTGGGTGATTTTTAGTTTTCATCGCAATGACCACTGGAATCCCATGGTGCTGCCACCACGAGGACGTAACACCAAGATTGGTGTATTTGCCACCCGCTCCCCTTACCGTCCTAATTCCATTGGTATGAGCTGTGTGGATGTGGTTCGTATTGATAAACTTAAAATTGAAGTTTCAGGCGCAGACATTCTGGATGGATCGCCGATTTTGGATATTAAGCCCTATGTGGCTTATGCGGATTCTTTTCCTGAGGTTGAGCCGGAATGGTTAAAAGAAGCGGAAAAGCATACAGTGCTTTTTTCAGAAGCGACTGAAAAGGCTTTAGTGTTTTTGGAAAATCACGGAGTTGATAACTTGCGCGCCTTTTTGCAGCACCAGTTGGAATTTGAACCCACAAACAGCAAGAAAAAGCGTGTAAAGGCTTTATCGGATGGTGAGCTCATCATTGCTTACCGGACTTGGCGTGCTGTCTTTACTATAGTGGCTGGGACAGTTTCAGTTTTACGAATTGAAAGTGGTTACAACGCTAGTGACATGGCAAATCCGGAAGACACTTATGCGGATAAAAATATTCACCGCTCATTTTTAAAACAAGACTTTTAAAAACTAAAAAGCCCCAACAGATCGTTGAGGCTTTTCGTTATTGGCACAATTACTTTTTATCTTTGTGCTTTTCTTTCATTTTAGCCAATTCGTCTTTACAAGCTTGGGACACTTCGTCCTCGTGGCTTTTCATACACTCACGAACCGCACCTTTTCCTGGTTTGATCTCGCCGCAGAACTTTTCAACGTCTTCATGGCAAGCCTGGTGCATGCCTTTGAAGGCTTTTTTCATATCAGCCATCTTAGCTTTGCACTCTTTGGAAACTTTGGATTTATTTTTACGCATGCACTTGTGCATGTCTTTACCTGGAGCAACGCCCGGGCATAAAGTTTCACGATCTTTTGCACAAGGACCATCCATTTTAATAGCGCCAGAAGCTGGGGCCGTGACGGATTCTGGAGTGGAAGTGGCTGGAGTCACCTCTTCTGATTGAGCAAAAGCGTTTACAGTGAAACAAGCTGTTAAAGCGAAGGCACAAGATGCGATCAAAGATTTCATTTTTCCTCCTATGGAATAACGATATGATAGCCTTGATCGGATTTGATGCAATATTGATTTGCCGTTCTACAGCAAAAGTTTTGCTCCTAAGGCCAGTGAGGTAAAAAAGCTTATGACCACAACACACCACAGATAACTAAAGAGTGTGAATAGTCCGTCTTTTTCAAGATATCCGATTGCAGAAAGCACGATCGCAATTGCCGGTACTGTGTTTGAAAATGGAATCGGCAGAGGCAGCGCCAACAGACACGCATTCATCGACAGCACCAAAAAATTCAGCACGCGAAACGCCTGCATATCGTGGAAAAACATCATGCGCTTTCTGACGATCTTGGCAACGTAGGTCCATACTTTTTCGGCGTAGTTGCTAAGCTTTAGAACCGTTTTTGAAGAAACAGAAACATTCTCCCAACGCTTGGGCAGCCATGGTGGACGACGGCGTAAGAGAAAAAAAGAAACCAGGACAATCAAAATTCCCGAAATGGTGGAAAGCCCCGGAACCGGTATCGGGAAAAGATATGGCAGACACAGGAATAATAAAATCATTCCATGGCCCTCTTCCCCCAGGAGTTGGAAAACTTTTTTTAAGGAAAGGTCACCGTGGCCCGCCTCTTCTTGAAGCAAATCCATGGCAGCAATAAACTCACTTTTCAATTTGCTTTCCTTTCGCCTAGAAACTATGACTAAGAATCTATTTTATTCTAAAGGACCTATTATGGATTGGAAGATTTTTGCGAGCACATTTATCACAATTTTCTTAGCGGAAATGGGTGATAAAACTCAATTTGCAGCCCTTGCTGCTTCAAGCCAGACCAAATCCACTATGACCGTTCTTATCGCTGTTGTATTAGCATTGGGACTTGCTGGAGCATTGGGTGTGATTTTTGGACGTTACTTAGGACAACTATTGAATCCTCAGATGATGAAGTATGTGTCAGGCACATTGTTCATCTTGGTCGGGATTTGGGTTTTAACAGCTAAGGGATAGTAGCTAGGTCATTCGACATGGTTTTTCTTGTGAAAGCACATTGTTACGGCGCATGAATACGTTATGTAACATCATCGTCCACAAATAAAAAAGGAGTCTTAAGCGACTCCTTTTTTTATTTGGGATAATGCTAATGCACTCCCCACTTTAATCCACTGGCCCACACTTGGTGGGCCTAGCGTATTTTTATTAGATAGTTGCGATCAACTGAGCGATCAACAAAGAAACGACAGACATAACTTTGATCAAGATCGCGATACCAGGACCTGAAGTATCTTTGAACGGGTCACCTACAGTGTCACCAACAACTGCCGCCTTGTGAGCGTCAGAACCTTTTGGATGACCTGGCAATCCACCTTTTTCGATGAATTTCTTAGCATTATCCCATGCACCACCGGCATTCGCCATGTACAGAGACAATGTTGCGCCCACTGCCAAACCACCAGCAAGAAGACCTGCAAGAGCTTGAGGCCCTAGCAAGAAACCAACTGCCACTGGAGCAAGGATAGCGATCATACCTGGCAGGATCATTTCGAACAACGCAGCCTGAGTTGCGATGTCAACGATACGAGCCGGTTGTGGTTCAGCTTTACCTTCGCGAAGACCTGGGATCTCTTTGAATTGGCGAGCGATTTCAACCACGATTTTTTGAGCGGCTTTACCAACCGCAGTCATAGTTGTTGAACCAACCAGGAACGGAAGGATTGAACCGATCAAGATACCGATCAATACACCTGAAGAAGTAAGGTCCAAAGACATTGCTTCCATGCCCTTTTGCAAACGAACGTGGTTTACTTCCATGTTGAATGCAGAGAATAGAGCAAGAACAGTCAGGATCGCAGAACCGATTGCGAAACCCTTACCGATAGCTGCTGTTGTGTTACCAACTGCATCCAATTCGTCAGTGATGTCACGAACGTTTTTACCAAGACCAGACATCTCAGAGATACCACCCGCGTTGTCTGCGATTGGACCGTAAGCGTCTACTGTCATTACTACCGCAGTACCAGCAAGCATACCTACTGCTGCGATTGCGATACCGTATAGACCCAAAGCGTGGTCAGCGATGTAAGCTGCAGCCACTACGATGATCATTGGAATAGCAGTGGATTCCATACCTACTGCCAAACCACGGATGACACCCGTACCAGCACCAGTCAAAGCTGCTTCAGCAACCAGACGGATTGGACGATGAGCAGTGTAGTACTCAGTGATAAGACCGATCAAAGCACCACCGAAAGCACCCGCTGCCAAAGCAACAGTTACTGATTGGTTGATACCGAACATCGGAAGAACGATTGCTGCTGCGATCGTCAACAAGATTGGCGGGATGATCAAAGCGTTGCGAAGAACTGTCGCTGGCTTGCCGTTTTTAAACGCGCGCGCCAAGAAGATCACAACGATAGAGATAACCATACCAAGACCGGAAAGAACCAGAGGCAAAGCCACACCAGCGCCGCGAACAACTGCTGCATCTGTAGAGTCAGCAAGAAGTTTGCTCAAACCCTCTGCAGGGATTGTCAAAGCAATCGCCATTGCAGAAACGATAGCTGCAACCATGGACTCATAGATATCTGCGCCCATACCAGCAACGTCACCCACGTTGTCACCAACGTTGTCGGCGATAACGCCTGGGTTACGAGGATCGTCTTCAGGAATGTTTTCTACAACTTTACCAGCGATGTCTGCACCAACGTCAGCCGCTTTAGTATAGATACCACCACCGATACGCGCGAAAAGTGCGATAGAAGAAGCACCCACTGCGAACGAGTGAAGAATTGTACCAACGATTTCAGTTTGATCCTTGAACATCATGTAGATAACGCCCAAACCGATCAAAGCAAGACCTGCAACAGACAGACCCATTACCGCGCCACCATCAAGTGCCACTAGAAGAGCTGCTGGTTTAGATCCAGTTGCTGCCGCCTGAGTGGTACGAACGTTTGCGTAAGTCGCAGCTTTCATACCGAAGAAGCCAGCTAGCAAAGACAAGAAAGCACCAAGGATGAATGATCCCGCTGCGATTCCGCCCAATGCGAACCATAGAACCAAGCCTACGACGATTGCGTAGACAAAAAGAACCTTGTACTCACGTACAAGGAAAGCCATCGCACCTTCACGAACGTAGCCCGCGATACGATTCATAGTCTCATTGCCAGTTGGTTGCGCCTTCACTCGAAGGTACAAAACTACTGCCAACACCAAACCAATAACCCCAGCAATCGCCGGAGACATCAGCAAGTTATTACTAAACATTGTTGCACTCCATGTTTGATTTCTCGTTTAAATTACGAAGACTTAGGGATAATAAAAACATTGCATCCAGTCAACGAACGGAGTGGGCCTAAATACCTTTTAGGGCTCGGCGCGTTAGATCAAAGGTCGCGCCGAAGGTACGGACACACTTTCTCCATAACTAGGAGAAAGTGTGTCTTTACCTCCGGTGCGACCTTTTACAGGATTGGAGCGATGAAGGCGAAGAAAACGCCGACTAAGAAAATGATGACGGAGATAGCGTAAACTCGAACTGAGAATTTTCTGCCTGTTATGCAGGCATCTCTTAACTCAGGATCGATAGGACAAGGGGCGTTACGATTTAAAAAGAGCCATACTCCGTTTAAGGAAAGCATCACTGCTGCGAAAATAAACACCTGAACTTTATGTTCAGAAATCCAAATAAGCCCAGGCACATTGTTGGCGAGTCCTGCGAGCACCGCGCCCAATCCGACACTCACCAAGAGTGCCGGGAGCGCACAACAAATCAGCGTTCCCGCAGAACTAAAAAGAGTCAGATAAGAAATGAAACTATTTTTTGTCGAAGCTAACTTCATAACCCGCATCCTTTAAAAGCGCTGAAATTTTCTCGTGAGAAAGTTTCTGGCCTTCTTTGTAAGTGAGTTTTACGTACTTCTTTTCAAGACTCACATCGACTTTGTCCACTTCCGGCTGCTCTTTGAATTTAGCTGTGATGCCTTGAGCACAGAATGAGCACACCATTCCATTCACACCGACCGTTTCAGTTTCAGCTGCAAATGCCAATGATGAAAATAGAACAGCCACAGATAAGATAATCGCTTTCATGAATTCTCCTTTTAAAAATGCACCATATAGTTAAATGTCCAGTTTCCGTTAAAACCAGCACCCAGCTCGATCAAAACATTTCGATAAAATAGTCTTACGAATTGAGTGAGCTCTGTACCGGAATCATTTTTTTTATCGGCTTGCAAAATCAGCCACGCATTGATGTCGTTGTATTCCGCAAGATACGGGGCAAACCCCACGCGTGCTTTGATCATTTCAAAATCGGGCCGGTATTGCGGGCCTGAGTTATCTCTGAAAAAACGACTGTATGCCGCTGCAGTATAATATTTGCGGGACTCCCAATCGACATCGATCGATCCGTAGGTGACGGCTTTATTTTCGTCGAAGGATTTCTCTACACCATAGCCTGCCCCCAGATAAATATTTGCCTGCGAGTCTTCGTTGTTCCAGCGTTTTGCGAGAAAGTTTACTCGCGGCATGGTGTAGTTCGTTTTTGCCTCACGGAAGTAATACAGTCCTGCCGCAAGGTAGGGCTTAAAAGAATATGTTAAGAGCAATTCATTTTCTTCAGGCTTATTATATGACATAAGCGAAGTCGCTCCCTGATAGGAAACCGGATGCGCGAACGCAGCGGTGTGAGCGGTTGTTATTGCTACAAGTGTGAGTATGAACTTCTTAATCATTTCGACTTCCTGCTTGTGTGTTCATTCATAGGCTATTAGGATAGGGCAAAAGGTTTTGTGACAAAGTGATTGAAAAAAAATTGGAAGACCAAACAGACGAAGAACTTTTAATCTCTCTGGCTGATGGAGAGACGAAGGCACTGGATTATCTCTACTTGAGACATTCAGGGCGCGTTCTTGCCTATTCGAAAAAACGAGGCCTTTCTGCGGAAAAAGCGGATGAGGTCCTGCAAATCGTTTTTATGCAGGTCTTTCGCAAAAAACATCTCTACAACCCCAAGCACAAGGCCTTAGCCTGGATCTATGTCATCACCAGAAGCGAATTAAAGGACTACCGGAAGAAAGAAAACCGAACAGACCTCGAATGGGATGACCAGTTGTCACAAAATGACGACTCCCCTCCTAATATAGAGCATGAAGAAGAAGCGGCGGTTTTGCTGAACGAGCTAAAACCCCGGGAACAAGAGGCTTTGCGTTTACGGTATTTGGATGAGCTGGAGTATGACGAAATGGCTCGCAGAATGAAGACTTCAGACAGCAACATTCGTCAATTGGTCAGCCGGGCTTTAAAGGCGTTAAGGAGTAAAAATGAAAGACGTTAAAAATGATTTTGAGTCTTTTACTGGCAATGCAGGTGAAACTGCGGGCTCTTCTTTTGTCTTAAACAAAATCCATGCGGAGATTGCGCGTACGGCTCCTAAGAAATCTTCTGTGGCTTTAAAGCTCGGTGGAATTCATCTGGTCAGCTCCTTCTTTTCCCTGATGGCCTGTCCTCAGTTTGGCACGCGTTTGTTTTTCGGTGGCGAAGGCTTGATGGATGTCTTCATGAAAATCTCGCCGATGTTTTGTCAGGCTTTTTGCGGGGCCTTTTATCTGGCGGTGACTTTCATTCTTGCGCGCTTGGTTTTGAAATATGACGAGTGGTTGGTGTTGATGCGCTCTCGTGTGTTGACGATTGGCTCTGTAGCGTTGGTTTCTTTGGGCGTGTTTGCAATGCTTGCTCGCGGGATTTCGTGGGAGGCTGGGGTTTTCTGGATCTTTGGCGCTGTGATCGCTGGGGAGATGGCTTCCGTGTCTAAGATGACTTTGAAGAAGTATCTGCATTTTGGACATAGTTAAACCTAGGAAACCTGTACTTTGTAGGGTAGCCCTGCTTGAGTTAGCTGATCCTGCAGAGCGAGTTGAATAAACCGCTCTGCGGAAAATCCCAAAATTTTTGCAAATCTAGCTGCTCTTTCCGGACTAACCGATTTTCTGCCTTTTTCAATATCGTTAAGATGCTGCTTTGAAATATCAAGTTGTGCAGCAAATACCTCTAAAGTTTGCCCCTCGCCTTTACGAATTGAGTTCAAGCGCAGCCCAAAGGTCATCTCAGAACCAATCAAATTTTCCAACTGACGAACCGTAGCTGACTTCTTTTTAGTATTCATGCTTATTCACCTCTACGACCGTAATAACTTTCGCCACATTTTCTTCAATTCGGTAGATTGCCCGATAAGATCTGCTTAACCGAATGGATCGATACCCTATCCATTTTCCCTTTAAGGGTTCATCGTGATAACCAGGCAGCTTACGAACGGATAATAAACCATCCGTCTCGACATCATCCACCCACCCCAAGAAGTTAACAGCAATGTGCCTCGGGAGCTTTTTTAGAGCTTTTGTCGCACGATCCCCGACAATAACAGACCAACCCAATGTACACCTCATTGGTTTACTTTTCAAGTTAATAAACATTGATGTGTACAAAATAGCAGCCAGCGGGAGCTAGCCTTTGATGACGAATAATATGGAAGTCTAACGGATTTCGGAGATTATAGTTTCAGTTTGATCTCTAGTGGGAAGTGGTCAGAACTTAATACGGAGCTGTGCACTTCCGCTTTCAAAACGTCAAATCCTCTGACAAAGACGTGATCAAGCTTTAATAGTCTGCCGTCGTTTTCAAGATCCAAATGTTCAAGATTTAAATCCCGGAAGATTGATTTCATAATCAAATGGCGTTTCACGTTCCACGTATTAAAGTCGCCCGCTAAAACCACAGGGCCGTCGAAAGTAGAAATGCGTTCTGCGATTTCGTAGAGGGAATTTGTGAAGGCTCCTGTCGTCACGAAATTTAAGACGTGCGTGCACACGACTAGAACTTTTCTGCCTTCAAAATCATACTCGCTAAAAAGTGTCAGCTTGGGGGTTAACCAGAACAGTTCACGGGAACTGGATCGAATAAAATCCACTACACTCGGAGTGTACTTGGAACCGATTGCGACACCCGTGCTGTGTTGATTTTTCTTATAGTGAAAGCTTTGCGCCAGATGCCACTCGTACGAAGAGAAATCCTGCTTCCACAAAAGTGGCATTTTATTATCGACCAAAGCTTCTTGCAGCAGGATAAAATCTTTACCACTGCCGTGCTTGCGGAAATCATTTTCAAAGATGTGCGCGCGCTGTCCCTTATAAACATTCCAGACAAAGATATTTAATTCAGACGAAGGAGCCAGCACTTCGCCAGCCTCCCCGATCTTTACTAAAACCTTTTCCTTATCAGGAATTTTAAAAGGAACCATTCGCTACTATCCTTTGTTGCCAACTTTTGCGAGGTACGCTTCATTGACTTCGTGAACTTTCAGACCCTGAGCTTCGGTGCGCTCCTGCTCTGCCAGTAAAGTTGAAAGATATCTTTCCGACATACTTGGAATAATGACAACGATATTCTTGCCACGGTTTTCTTCTTTAGATGCCTGGCGAAGTCCTGCCGTAACCGCAGCACCTGAAGAAATCCCCACGGGGATGCCTTCTTTTTTGATAATCTCACGCGCCATTTTCATGGACTCTTCGGAAGAGACTTGCTCTACCCCGTCGACTACGCCGCGATCCATGACTGATGGGATGAAGCCTGCTCCCAAGCCTTGAATCTTGTGGGGCCCTGGTTTTCCACCGGAAAGCACCGGGCTTTCTGTGGGCTCTACCGCGATGATTTTCACTGAAGGCTTTTTGGCTTTTAGAACCTGACCCACACCTGTGATGGTGCCGGAAGTTCCTACACCGCTAATGACCATGTCGACCTGGCCGTCGGTGTCCTGCCAGATTTCAAGCGCCGTAGTTTCTTTGTGAATTGCGGGGTTGGCGGGATTATCAAACTGCCCTGCCATCCAGGAGTTTTTATTTGCTTCGTGAAGCTCCATTGCTTTGGCGATAGCCCCCTTCATTCCAAGAGGACCTGGAGTCAGGATGATTTTTGCGCCCAGAAGAAGCAACAAAGTCTTACGCTCTTGCGACATAGTTTCAGGCATTGTTAAAGTGATCGCGTAACCCTTTGCCGCCGCCACGAAT
Source organism: Bdellovibrio sp. HCB274 (assembly GCF_047306075.1). GTDB lineage: Bacteria > Bdellovibrionota > Bdellovibrionia > Bdellovibrionales > Bdellovibrionaceae > Bdellovibrio. Next base: position 1,705,254 of record NZ_CP178623.1, on the reverse strand, counting down.
GCCAGTGCGATACCCGTGTTACCGCTGGTGGGCTCGATGATTTCCATGCCGGGTTTTAGTTTTCCTTCAAGCTCGGCGTTTTCGATCATCGCCAGACCAATGCGGTCTTTTACGGATGCGAGTGGGTTGAAAAATTCTAATTTTAAAAGCAGATTTCCGGGAAGCCCCTTGCCGATTCGTTGCATTTGAACGAGTGGGGTTTTGCCGATGGTTTTCGTGATGTCTGAATAGATTCTCATGAGTTGCATATCCTTTTTGAGTATTTCTCCTCGGACCGGAGGCTAGAAGTATAGTCTACTCCTGTGGCAGGAGCGATTCTAGTAGTACGGGAGGAATTTCGGAGTTTTTTGCCAATCCCCGACCTTGTTTTAGGACACCTTTCCATTGCGTCCAATTCATAGACGGCTGCCTATGCACAGGGATCTGTTTAATTGCTTTAGGTTTTTACTGAGTGTCTGAATTTTAGACAGCTTAGGAATTACTTTCTCTCCCCTATGGAAGCCTGCGGAAGTCCTCGTTTTTTGAGGTATAACGAATGTGATTTTTTATTCTGACCGTTTTACGGAGAGTTTTTATGAAGCTGTCACTGCATAAAATTTTGGTTTTGGGGCTTTGTCTGATCGTCGGCGCTTGCGCGTTTAAGAAGGAAGATGCTGAGGATAAGCAGCGCCAGGAGTTGGCTGAGGATGTTGCTAAGCAGATGCAGGAAGACCAGAAGAATGCTGGCGTGGATTTGAAACGCGATAATGTCAGCGTCAAATTTGAAGATGGAACTCCTGGGCGGTATACTTTGCGCATCCAATGGCCTGAAGCTGTTGGCACGATGGAAGTATTTATTAACGATCAACTGGTGGAAGCCGTATCGGGCCGCAGCTATTACTCTTCAGAAGTACTACAAGGCGAAATACTGGTTATTAATCTTCGTGCTTTTGCCAGCGTGTCCAACGGAGGAAGATTTCTTTCCGATCTTAGTGACAAGTTTTTTGTACCAAGGGACTTAATCTTTAAAAACAACGTTGAGCTAACTTCCAACTTTAGTGAAGATGTGCATCGTATCTACTTTTGGCAAAACGGTAGAATTATCTCCAACGGATACTCAGTTAAATTGAAAGCTGACCTACTTGTTGTCGAAGATGAGGATGCATATCAGACCGGCCTTCCGGAGCAAGATTCCCACATTACATCAATACTAACAGACAAGAGCAAAAGCCCTGACTTAATTTCAATTGATGCAAAAAAAGCTGTCGGCACCTTACGAATTTCAATGTCCGGTGCAAATGGCAAAAACGGCAGAAACGGAAATGATTTTGCCATAGCAAATGGACTCTCAGTCTTTACGGGACCAGCGGCGGCTGGAGCCTCAGGGAGTAATGGCGTCGGAAAAATGGGCAGACCATGCAACCCCGGCAGTCGTGGATTCTGCGAACCTATTCCTCCCTCCTGCTCAGTCCAACCCACTAACGGTCAAGCTGGAGCAAACGGCGTCGCAGGTAACCGGGGCGAAGACGCAGAAAATGGCTTTAACACAGGAAATGCCAATATCACGGTTACAAATAACGATGAGTTTGTATTGGAAGTTTATCAAACACCAGGGCTAGGTGGAACTGGCGGAGCGGGCTCGCCAGGCCAACCGGGTGGTGCGGGCGGTGCTCCAGGTAACAGAACTGGCAATTGCACGCCAGCATCTCCGGGACCACGAGGAACCGACGGAGCTGACGGCGAGCGTGGTGACAACGGCAGTTCTGGAGAATTTGGCGAAGTGAAAACCGATGTCAAAAACATTAAAGTGATTCAAAGAACAACTAAATAAGGTCAGAGCACAGACAATCTGCCTTCCAACGTAGCCAGAAGGTACGTCGTACCTTCCCAATTCAACTTGATTCGATGCATCCGTAAGTAGGACCTGGCACCAAAGGGCTTTCCCCGACTTCAACTATACGTTAAATTATACGTCGCGGAACCGATGCGGTTCTGCGCCGCACCCCCGGAAGGTACGGCGTACCTTTTGGGGAGAGTTATGGGATTGAAGTTTGGGACTAGTGGGGTTCGTGGGTTGGTAACTGAGTTTACGGATCGTGAGGCTTACCTCCTTGCGACTGCGTTTCTTCAGCATGCTGATGTTGTGACTCCGGCTTCTCGAGTTTCTGTGGGGATGGATCTTCGCGAAAGCAGTCCTAAAATTCTGAATGCTATTGAGAAGGCTCTTGCTGATCATCAAAAAGATATCCATAACTGTGGAGTTTTGCCGACTCCGGCTCTGGCCTATTACTCGGCCGAAAACAAATCATTGGCTATTATGGTTACTGGAAGTCACATTCCGGCCGATCGTAATGGGATTAAGTTTTACCTGGCGACAGGTGAAACCTTGAAAAGCGATGATGAGAAGATTTTTGCGAACTACCAGAAACTTCAAAACGAAAGCTTTGCGAAAGAGCTGTTTGATGACGAAGGGTCGTTCGTTAGAAAGTCCGCGGTAGATAAAAAAGACGCTGCAAAAGAGGCTCGCGAACTATTCATTAAAAGATATGTGACGACTCTGGCTGATAATCACCTCAACGGATTGAAAATCATCTTTTACGAACACTCCTCTGCCGCACGGGAATTCCTGGGGCAGATTCTTGAAACCATGGGCGCAAACGTCATCAGAGTGGGCCGTAGTGATAAGTTTATTCCGGTCGACACTGAAGCTGTCGAGTCTTTGGATTTATTCAAAAAATGGATTCAGGAACACAAAGCTGATGCACTAATCAGTACTGATGGCGATGGCGACAGACCATTGGTTATCGACAACTTGGGACGCTTGGTTCAAGGCGATAAGCTTGGAATCATTTGTTCTGAATTCCTGGGCATTGAAGCAATTGCTTTGCCAATCAGCTGTAATTCGGGTGTTTCGCATATCAAGGATTTTAAGAAAATCATCTTTACTAAAATTGGCTCCCCTTACGTTGTTGAAGCGCTTAATTCACTAAATATTCAATTCAAATCTGTGGCGGGTTTTGAAGCAAATGGTGGATATATTTTGTCCTCCCCTGTTCAACGTTCGGCTGTGTTAAAAGCACTTCCTACTCGCGATTCTGTTTTGCCGGCGTTGGCGATTTTAGGGATGGCTGCGAAAAAGAAATGCACCGTTGCTGAAGTCGTCGATCAACTACCTTCACGATTCACTGGCAGTGTGCTTGCGAAAAACTGTCCTCCAGAGAAAAGTCAGAAAATCATTCAAACCGTAAGCGCTGATCCCACAGCATTTGTGCAGAGCTTGATTCCTGCAGCCAAGGTTGAATCACAAAACACACTGGATGGCCTGCGTATGACAACAGCTGCGGGACAAGTGGTTCATTTGCGCCCTTCCGGGAACGCTCCTGAGTTCAGATGTTACACGGAAGCTTCATCGCAAACAGAAGCCGACACGATCGCTGCAAAGGCATTGAGTGCCATTCAAAATCTTATCGAAGCTTAGTGTTATCATGCATGGGGTGTTCTTATTTTCAGGACACCGCATCCAGAAATAGGACCTGGCACCGTAAAGATAGACAATCATACAGAGTGCCTCCAGAATTTATCGCGGAGGCTTCACCTATGACTAACAAGATTATTGCAGGACTTCTTCTTACTTTTTCACTTCTTGGAACTTCACTGGCGCACGCGGATATGGCTGCGGGTATCGTGATTGGCGATCCATTGGGATTTACGGGGCGCATGTCTGTGAACGAGAAGAACTCTGTGGATGCAGTGATTGGTGCTTCAGGCGGCTCTTACCGTGGTTTGCAAATCCACTCGACTTTCTTATTTGATCAACTTCAGTCCTGGGAAATGGCAAGCGAAGGCCCGATGAACCTTTATACTGGTGTCGGCGCTCGTTTGATCTTTATCAATGACGGTAAGTATGACGGCGACGTGGCGTTTGGTCCGCGTGTACCGGTTGGTTTGACTTATATGATCGCGGATCCTGCATTGGAGTTGTTTGGTGAGTTGGCTCTTGCCATGAACGTCGCTCCGAAAGTGGATGCGGATTTGGATATTGGTATTGGGGTTCGGTTTAAATTCTAATCAAAACGACTGATATAAGGTCTGCCTTCAACAAGCAGACCTTTTTTTTGGTATTTAACGTGATTCGTTGTACTTCTTTTCCCATTCGTAAGCGTTTCGGCAAATGAGTTCCAAATTTGCACGCTTTGGCTGCCAGCCCAATTGATTTTTAAGTTTACTTGAATCAGCCACTAAAGACGCCGCATCCCCAGGTCTTCTTTCAGACTCTATCACCGGGAAGTCAGTCCCAGAAACTTTCTTGATCGTATTGATCACTTCACGCACGGAATAACCAAAACCATAGCCGCAATTAAAGTAGTTCGATGCCCCACCCTTAAGTAGGTACTTTACCGCCAATAAATGAATATCAGCCAAGTCTTCGACGTGGATATAATCACGGATGCAAGTACCATCTGGAGTAGGATAGTCAGTGCCGAATAGTTGCAATTGCTTGCGCTTTCCAACCGCTGCCTGAACTCCTAAGTGAATCAGGTGAAATGCATCTGCTGTACGCTGCCCGTTGTTGCCGTCATCGGAGGCACCAGCCACATTGAAGTAGCGTAAAGCGCAATAGCTGATTCCACCAGTATCGGATGTATCTTTAAGAATCTGCTCACTCATTAATTTAGAATGACCGTAAGGATTTAACGGAGCCTTAGCATCATCTTCAACGATGGAACGATCCTGAACTTTATCGCCAAACAAAGCTGCCGTAGAGGAAAACACGATGTGCTTCACCCCTGCTGCTTTCATGGCTTTAGTCATACTAAGAACACCTGAAGTGTTATTCTCGTAGTATTCCAACGGTTTTTCAGTGGATTCTTTAACATTGAGCTTTGCCGCAAAGTGAATAACCGCATCGATCTTTTGAGACTTTAATACTTCGACAAGTTTTGCTTCATCGCGAACATCGCCCTCGACAAAAGTGGCTTTTTCAGGAACAGCAGCGCGAAACCCTGTGGTCAGGTTATCATAAACTACGACTTCAAAGTTTTCTTGTAACAATCGATTCGCTGTATGGGAACCGATATATCCGGCTCCGCCTGTTACTAAAATTTTCATGACCACTTCTTACGGTTAGCAGCTAACTAAAAAGCTGCTTTGATAGTTTGCTTGAATGACTTAACAGCGGCTTTGAACAGCTTCCATTTTTTGATGGAAACCTCGCCCGTCTGACGGTCTTTGTAAGGAACCTGGATTTGCTTGATACGCATTTTCTTTTTACAAGCCATACCAGCAACAATCAAATTCGGCGCGAATGTATCGGATGGAATTGCGTTAAAGATGTCCTTAAACTTCTCAGCACGCATCAAACGATAGGGAGAGTTCACATCCCAAACGCCTGTTCCGTAGAAGGTCCATACAACAATGCGGGAAATGAAGCTAATCACTTTACGTGGCAACGGACTATAGCGTCCATCGCGAATTCCGATTAGGAAATCGAAGTTATCACGCAAAGACCAAAGTTCCGCGAACTTTTCAGGCCCAAGCTCGTCGTCGGAATCAATTTGGAAAATCCAGTCGTAATTTACCGAATTGCGGTAACCCAAAAGAATAGTCGGACCATGTCCACTGTTCTTTTTGTCATTCACTTTCAAAGTTGGAAATTTTTGAGCAGCTTGATTTAAAGCCGCCAGTGTTTGATCTTTGGATCCGTCATTATAGACGTTGATATCATAAGTAATATTTAGCTTATCTAATGCAACTACCCATTTCTCTACTACTTGAGAAATACATTCTTCTTCATTGTAAACCGGCATTACTACCGAAAGATTCTTACTCATGACCTACTGTCTCCACTGACCATTTTTAATTTTTGCATCGAAGGTATTTAGCGCCATTGCAATAGCTTGGTGCATATCGACATAAACATAGTTCCCTAGACGCCCACCAAAGATAACATTCTTTTCATCCTTCGCAAGCGCTTTGTACTGAGCGAAGATCTCCTTATCTTTATCCGTATTGATTGGATAATAAGGGACGTCGTTTTCTTTAGCGAAGCGTGAATACTCTTTGAAGATCACAGTCTTTGTATCTGACTGTTTGCGCTCCGGATGGAAGTGTTTGAACTCGTGAATACGCGTGAACGGAACATCTTCGCCCGCGTAGTTCATAACAGAGGTACCTTGGTAGTCTTTGGTTTCAACTGTCTGCTGTTCGAAATCAGTCGTGCGCCAGCCTAATGAGCCAAATTGATAGTTAAAGTACTTGTCAATTGGACCTGTGTAGATCACAAGGCAGTCTTGAGGGATCTGATTTTTAATATCAAAGTAGTCCACGCCCAATTTCACTGAAATTAGCTCGTGATCCAGCATTTTTTCAAAGATCTTACCGTAACCATCCACTGGAAGGCCTTCGTACTTATCGTTGAAGTAACGGTCATTGTAGCTGAAACGAACTGGCAAACGAGTGATGATATTAGCTGGAAGCTTTGTTAGGTCAGTTTCCCATTGTTTTTTAGTGTAGCCCTTAATGAAAGCTTCATACAAAGGGCGACCAATTAGACTTATAGCTTTTTCCTCAAGATTCTGAGGGTTTTCAATATGGTCGCGTTCGATCTCAGACTTAATGAAAGTTTCAGCCTCTGCCGGATTTAGGTTTTTCCCGTAGTAGGCATTGATCGTCATCAAGTTGATCGGCATTGAATAAGTTTTATCCTGGTACTTAGTCAAAACACGGTGCTGGTACGAATTGAACGTCGTAAAGCGATTGATATAAGACCAGACTTCTTCGTTGGACGTATGGAAGATGTGCGAGCCATATTTATGGATTTCATTATTGGTTTCTGCATCCGTGTAGGAATATGAATTACCACCAATATGATCACGACGATCGATGACCAGGACCTTTTCCTTTAACTCATTTGCGATACGCTCTGCGATAACCGCTCCGTAAAATCCACTGCCCACGATCAAATACTTAAGTCCGTTTAAATCCATTTTATTTTCCATCTAATTACTTTCTAACAAAAAACCATAAAGGGTTGGCACCTTGCTCGTGTTTACGAAGTTCAAACTTTGGAAATGAACTCTCGCTCACTTGAAAGCGTTCTCCGAATTCCTTATCAAAGATCACAGCATTAATATCGTGTTGATCTAAAGCCGCATTCAACCCCTCCGCCGTCATCTCAAAATGCTTATGGGAGGCCTGAAACTGATAGGAAATAAAAGTTTGATAACGATACTTTGGAACCGCATCGAATACGAAATACACCGGCCCCAATAGGTGCATACCTTCTGGTAAATCCCCGATCAAAGCGGAATACTCTTGTGGCCGATGCTCTTTATTGAAGGTTAGTTCGGCATTATATGTCCACTGCACGACTACGAATAACACTACCAAAGCCGTTAGAACATTTCGATGAGCTTTAAATGCCAGAGGTAAAGACTCCGTCGCCATAAAAACGATGAACGGCATGAACAGGACCAGATACTTCGTATCTTTACCATGAGCGATAATCGCTAAGCACAAAATTCCAGCAATAGTATAGATCGCTAGATCTTTATGCTTTTGCCAAATCAACTTTCGTCCAAAGAAAATCGCGGTCAGACTAAGCAGCGTAAAGGCGATTTCCTTCGGTGAATGCAAGAACCGTTGCTGTTCATTTAAAATGTTCAAAGGATAATGCCAGAAAGAAAAATGCCCCGTGCCGATATCCTGCATGTTTTTAAACTGACCGATCAGCATATTGATATCGGCTATGTTTTTGACTTCCATCAGATGAAACAGGAAGCCCAAAGTCGCGATACAACCGAAAGCAAGCATCGGCACAATTCGGCGATGCCATAGCAAAAGAATGCAGGCTGCACCCGGAACTACGACTCCGTTTAAATGGTGACCAATTGCCAGCGCGGCTGTGACGCCAGCCAATAGAACAAAGACTTTTTGATTTTGATGCAAAAACCGGTGAATGCACAAAAAGGTCAATGTTGCATAAAATGCGACAGCTATTTCCGGACGATAGACGAAACTCAGTTCGTAAATATGGGCGTTGGTTAAAAGTAATAAGCAGAACACCACGAAATGTTCCTTAGAAGCTTGAAGGCGCTTAAAAACGAAACTCCACGCCGTCACTAAAGCCAAAAAATAAAACAAACTCGTGGCTTTAATGGAGTACACACTCCAACCAAATAGTTTTACGAAAAGGGATCCCACATAAAGATAAAGTTTATGAGTGAAAAAGAAGTGCTCTTCCGCACCCTGCCAACCGCGAAGACCTTCGCTGCGAAGAAATCCATTTTTCGCAAGCCAATAAGTCGGTTCAGCCAATACGGCTTCATCGATATGAATGCGTCTTCCGATTAAAGAAAACACAAATAGGACTACCGTAATTAGCAGCGTCCACAATGTTAAATTCCGGCTTGTTTTAGTCATAGGGCAGCAAGCCTACCCGCCGCATTCACAATTGGCAATATCGCGCTGTGCAATATCGAACGAGTCCTGCGGCTACCCACAGGAACACTTCCTTGCATTTTTCATGGGAGCCGTATTTACTTTCGCCATGAAATATTCCAAATGGTTTTGGATCATCATCGGCATTGCCTTTTTGGTGATCACGCATCAAGTCTTCTGGTGCCCTATTCATGGGGACGGGGCTTTTTATGCGCTAATTATTAAGCAGTTTACGCTCGAGCCTAGCCTCGTATTGCATCGTGCAAACGGAGTTCCATTTTTCGATCACCCTTATTTGTTTTTCTATTATGCCTCTTTATTCACCAAGGTTTTGGGCATTTCCGATTTAACAGTGAAACTGCCTAATTTTTTTATGGCGGGTTTTACATTCTTCCTAATGGTAAAGACCTGCAAAGCTTCTTTCCCCAACTATTTGACTCCAAAAGGCTCAAGCGATCAAAATCCCGTGTTTTGGGCAGGAATGATTTCGATCTTGCTACTGGGTTTAACTGGCGGCTATGAACTGCAAACGCGCCAACCTTCTTTGGATCCAATGGTGCAGTTTTTGGCTTTGTCCGCAGTATTTGTTCTACTTAAATATCAAAGCCACTACTGGGCCGGTATCATACTGGGATTAGCCTTTATGACCAAAGGCACAGAGATGATGGCTCACCTGGCAGCTCTACTGTTATTGCCTTTGATTGGCGATTCCATTCACGAAAGCCTTCGTGGATTGCTTAAAAATTTAGCGAAGAGTTTGATTATTTTTAGCGGTGTTCTTACGGTTTTTGCTCTTTGGTTTACTTGGGACAGAGCTTTCAATATTCATTGGTTCGAGGGATATTACCAGTATCAGTTCGCAAATCGTTTCTTTGCAAAACAGAACTTCTCGTCTTCTGTTGTCGATTTCGCCTTCCTGAAATCGTTGTTTGAAATGTACGGCGGTTGGCTGATCCCGACTGCACTTATTCATGGGTTTTACTTTAAGCAAAACAGATCACTGCCTAAGGTTTGGATTTACTATTGGGTCTATTTGATTATGACGATCTGTGCTTTTTCTTTGATCAAGAAAGACTCATCCCAGCATTACACTGGTATTTATATTTTTGGCTCTATTGGGCTTGCCCAAGGCTTAGTTTACCTATGGACTTCTTGGACCGAAGCCACTCGCGCCAAGGCATTAGTGTGGGCTAAAGGCCTCACTCTGTTTATTTTTGTGGCAGGTCTTGCAGGCGCTATTTATTTTTGGACGACTCCGTACAATAAGAAAGACATTTGGGCTGAGACTCAACGGGTTGGTAAGATTTTGGGGAACGATCCAAGCAAGGTTGTGGTTATCGATCCGAACAGCCCTTGGCAGGAGCAGATGTACTGGAATTTGAGATGGTATAGTCCGAATGCAATTTATTGGAAAAATTTGGATCAGCGCACTACCGTAACTCCTGGGCAGGCTGTATTTTGGATTTCTGCGAATGAAAGCGGCAAAGAAATAAATGTTCAGGAGATTCCTGCGGAATTGGACGCACACTGATTCATTCTTGAACCGCGCGCAGGGCGTCGACCTCTTGCAAGTTTGACGCGTCGACGACTCAATAATAGTCTTTCGAAGAATATTTTTCCTGGAGTCTTTATGGAAATGAATCGCAACAAAATCGCTGAACTGATTCTACAAAAGCTAGAGGCTAACAAAGAAAGTCTTAAGCAGCAGTACGACACATCTTCTGATAAAATTGGCGCATTCTTTTTGGACGACGTTTTACCAAATGATGTCGCCCAATTGATCTATTCAAAATTCCCTGCTCCAGAACAAATGACTCACAAAAAAACTTTGCGTGAGTCCAAGTATATAGCTGCTCAAATGGATAAATATGACCCGCTCTTGGAAGAGGCTCTTTTCGCATTCCAAGATCCACGAGTGGTTAAAGTGGTCGGCGAAATCTGCAGTATCAAAAAACTTGTTCCCGACGAGCATTTGTATGCCGGCGGCATTTCATTGATGACTCAAGAGGGGTACTTAAACCCTCACATCGACAATTCCCATGACAAAGACCGTGATCGCTGGAGAGTTTTAAACATTCTTTATTACGTCAATCCCGATTGGGAACATGACTTCGGTGGCAATTTGGAAATTTGGCCCGGCGGTATGAAACAACCTCAGACAACATTCGTAAGTAAATTTAACCGCCTCGTTGTAATGGCAACTCACAATAAGTCATGGCATTCTGTAAGCCCAATCAAGGTAAGTCGAAATCGTTGTTGCGTTTCGAACTACTATTTTTCAAACGAGCCCCTTAAACAGACAGATTCATTTCACGTCACCACATTCCGAGGCCGTCCAGAGCAGCCGGTTGCTGATGTAATTCTTCAAGGTGATGGTATGTTAAGAACAATGATTCGCAAACTCTTCCCCAAAGGAATTGGGAAGCTATCCCACTTTTATAAACGCTAGATGTTAAACCTCTCTCGGCTATACTGTGAGAGGGTATTTTTAATTGAACTTGGCATAATTAGTAAATAAACTCGCTTGCATGCTTCTAATTACAGTTTGGCCTTTCATTCTTGCCCTGGCTATTTCGGCATTCGCGATTCCTATCATCATCCGGGTCGCTGATGCAAAACACTTGATGGATGAGCCTGACTCGGACCGTAAATTTCATTCCCATAGAACGCCAACGCTAGGCGGAGTAGCAATCTTTGCTGGAACGGTAATTTCATTCTCAGCGATGATCGATTATATCGGCGCCAATTACGATATTAAGTTTATGGTTCCTGCATTCCTTCTATTGTTTTTTACCGGCATCAAAGATGATATTCTTAATATGCCTGCGGTAAAAAAACTCATGATTCAGTTTATTGCTGCTGCGCTTTTAACTGTTTTCGGAACTATGCGATTAACGAACCTTTGGGGGATGTTAGGAATTACTGACATCTCTCCTGTTGTTGGAATGGCTCTTACATTTATCCTGATCGTTGCGTTAATAAATGCTTTTAATCTGATTGATGGCGTAGACGGCCTAGCCGGTGGATTAGGATTTATTGCCTCCATGTTCTTTGGCAGTTGGTTCGCATTAACAAACTCGCAAGCACTAAGCATTCTTTCATTTTCATTGGCCGGCGCCCTCCTAGGCTTTTTATTTTTCAACATCCACAAGGCCAAAATCTTCATGGGCGACACCGGATCAATGTTGATTGGCTTTGTTATTTCCATTTTGGTGATTAAATTTATAGAGAATAATCGCCTACCTGGAATTGAACAATCTCCATACTACATTAAAGCCGCACCTGGCGTAGCTGTTGCCGCCGTAATGATTCCTTTGTTTGACATGAGTCGAGTGTTCTTTCAGAGAATAATCAAAAAAAGAAGCCCGTTCAAAGCAGATCGTAACCATATCCATCATATGTTGATCGATTTGAAGTTATCGACAACCGCAACGACATTATTTCTATATGTGATGGCAATAGCACTTATTGTCTTATCACTATTTCTTAAGGAACTTCGCTCGATGGAGCTTTTGATCGTATTGATCGTCATAGTTTCATTTGTTAATTTAGCAGTCATTTTAATCAGACGTAAAAAACAAAATCTGTCTGGAACCCTCAATGTCTAAAGCCGTCGTTGGATCTGTAGTAACCTTCAACCCTTCATGGCCACTTCTACAGACTACTATTCGCTCATTTCTTGCTTCCTGGCCGGAAGCAAGTGTTGTAGTTTGGGATAACTCACCAACTGACACGACTAGCGACAAACTTAAGATTTTTGGCGATAAAGTTTCTTATTTAAAATCACCCGGCAATTTGGGTTATGGCACTGGTCACAATGCCGTATTTAATCACGTAAAAGGATACTGCCAATATTTTGCGATATTGAATCCCGACCTCGAAATACCTCCGGATTCAATAGGCCGTCTTATTAACTATTTAGATGAGCATCCACATTTTGGAATGGCTTCAGGTAGTATTTATGGTCTGGATGGAAAGCCTCATGCAGTTCACAAACCGGCACCGACCTTCTGGAAGTATCTAAGAATTCTTTTGGGAAGAAAGTTCCATTCGTTGGCCCTTTCAAAAGAGGTCGAAAACCCCTTCTTCCCGTTGCCAAACCATCCCGTACAGATTCCGGTTATCAGTGGATGCTTTATGCTCTTTAAAGCAGATCATTATCGGGAGCTGGGGGGCTTCGACGAACGCTTTTTCCTTTATTTCGAAGACTATGACTTATCTTTACGATCATTCAATATGGGAAAAAGCATCGTAGTTCCTGAAGTTAAGATTTCGCACAATTGGGAGCGCGCCAGCCACAAAAGGATGAATTTACTCCTAATCCATCTCCGGTCTGCGATAGCGTTTTATTGCAAATGGGGATTTGGCTCCAAACTTCGTAACCGAACTCCTAGCCCAAAGTAATGAAGAGTAGCTTAAAGTTAAACACATTTTACTTATTTATAGTTCAGGGAAGCACTCACCTACTTCCTCTAATTACCTTTCCGTATCTGGTTAGGGTATTAGGCCCAACGGGATTCGGTACATTGGCATTTGCACAAGCAACAATTCAGTATTTTACCTTACTTACCGACTACGGATTCAATTTAAGCACCTCAAAGGCAATTGCTCAAAACAGCAAAAGCCACACTGAGGTCGAAAGAATATTCTGGTCGACCTTTTTTGCCAAAATTGCCTTAGCAATAATCAGTTTCATGGCTCTATGCACGTTGGTTTTAGCCGTAAAAACATACAGGGAAATTGCAGATGTTCTGTTTTTTTACTTTATCGGTGTAGTAGGTAGCGCACTTACACCAACATGGTTTTTCCAAGGTATGGAAAAAATGCGCCCTCTTACAATCTCATCTTTGATTTCGAGAGCGACAATTATACCGCTGACTTTTATGTTAGTAAAGTCACCGCAGGATCTTAGCATTGCTGCCGCATTTCAGGGATCTGCCGGTCTTCTTGTTGGGCTCGTGGGTTTATTTTTAGTTTACAAAGACAAAACAATTAAAAGAATCCTATTTTCCCCAAGAGATATAATCGATTCACTTAAAGACGGATGGCACGTCTTTACTTCTACTGCGGCTATCAGCCTCTACACCGTAAGTACAACCGTCATACTAGGTTTTATTTCCGGCCCTGCGGCAGTTGGACTTTTCAATGCGGTAAATACTATCAAAAATGCAGCAACTTTTGCATTTACACCATTTAGTCAGGCTCTTTACCCACGCATAAATTCACTATTTCAAACCAGCTATAATGAAGCCATTGCACTGCTAAGAAAAGCACTACGAATTCAAGGATCAGTTGCGGCATTTGTTTCGATTATGCTTTTTGTTTTTGCGGAACTAATCGAACAACTAGTGTTGGGTTCTAAGTTCACTGGTGCCGCATTAGTTATCAGAATATTTGCACCAATTCCATTTTTAACTTCGCTCAGTAATATTCTTGGCATTCAGACGATGCTTACTCACGGATATAAAAAAGAATTTAGCAGGATTTTAATTACTAGCGGCTTTTTGAATATTGCGTTGATTTTTCCACTTTGTACACACCTAGCCGCCAAGGGTGCCGCTATTTCGGTATTGCTGACAGAAACCTTTGTAACTATTTGCATGATTCTTTTTCTTAAGAAAAAGAATCATGCCCTATTTGGGCGAGCTCAAGAATAGAAGCTTCAAATCGCTTTCAAATTTTTCTTCTTCCGCTCGAATAATATTTCTATAATGATCGAAGTCTTTGGTCTTTACCTCAAATTGTTCAAAGCATTCGCGGATTTTATTGATAATGTTTGCTTCAACGCCATCTTCATCCTGAAACTTGTATTCAGCCGGAATCGGTACATCCTCGTAGTATTTCGCAGAGCCCTTCATTCCTACTATTATACAGGCGCCACTGATCGCCGCTTCCCGAGGAAATCGGTCTTTGCCAGGATGATTGCCAAAATCAATATAAACCATGCCTTTGGACAATAAATTGGAAACCTGCTCCGGAGTAAGCTTCTCAAGCGCAACAAATTTAATATCGGGCGCTAGTTCCATCAACTTTTTCGTGGTCGCAAATCCCTTGACTGGATTATATAAAACCAGCTTTTCACGCGGAATATCACTACCCTGAGATTTTTTAAAAAAAGAGGAACTAAGATAATCACCCAGATGATGGATATCTTTGCTAAATATCCCTTTCGACAGTAAAAATTGCTTGGCATACTCTGATTGAACCAAATGAGTTGCAATTCCATTCTTAAAATCGAATCTCATTTTGCCGTATAGAATTCTTTTAACAATACGCTTCAGACCCGTGCTATTAACATAGTGATGGCCGAAGAAATTATCTACACTTAACCACCAGATGCATTTCTGAATCTTTTTATACTTGTAAACCAAATCTGTCCGTATTTCAGGAGCAATTAAAACATTTTCAGGTCTGTCTATGACTTTATCTGCAACTAGAACATCATAAACACTAAATCTATCGGGCGTTGGGCTTGGAAGCCACGGGTGGTAGAAAATACGGGCATCAATATTGCACCGTCTTAGTTTATACACTAATTGGTGTAATAACTCGGTTCCCCCAGTTGCGTTTCTTGGATGGCATTGAACAAAAACTATCGAGTCAGGCTTCAATTGAAACATCTAAAAAACCTTCAAAATAATAAAAGCCAAAACCAATGGCCCTCAAATAAAATACCATTGTAATGCTTTAATTGCCTTCGGCACAAATCCAAATTATCATTCATGGAAATAAGCAAGGCATACATATTAAAACTTGGAGAATTCATTGTATCCCAAAAATCATGAATACACTCGATGTATTATTATTCTCAACTGGATCTACTGGGAACAAACTGCGGACGCTATTTCTGAACTACTAAAAACAATTGAAAATACTCTGATCGTTGTTGTGGAAAATGGTTCACCTAACGATTCACTTAAACACCTAGATAGTTATTTAAAGGGAATATCAAATACCCATAACGAAAACGAATACAGTTTCCCCTCATTTAATACAATCGTTCTTCATGCAAACGAAGATAACAAAGGATTTTCTGGAGGGGTTAACTCAGCAATTTCCGCAGCAGAGAATTACTCGACCGAATTTTATTTTCTGCTGAATAACGATGCCTACATAGATGAAATAAACCTTAATGTCTTAACGGAGATTTCAAGGACAAATAAGAATGCCCTCGTTGGCCCAGTAGTATATGACCATAAGCATAAACATGTGACTTTTTTAGGAAAAAAATGGCCTTATATGTTGTTTAACTTCTCATTTCGGCCTCCCGATAATTTAGACACATGGACCTCAGATTACATTGAAGGCAGCTCTCTTTTGTTTCACAAAAGCTTTTTGAATATGAAAATAGAAAAAGATGGCTACTTTATGGATGAAAGGTTTTTCCTTTATTACGAGGACGTTGACCTTTGTCTGGCCGCTAAAAATTTGGGCTTCTGTTGTTTAGTCTCACGACTAGCAAAGGCGACTCACAAAGTTTCGTTCAGTACCGGTGGAGAAAAGAACAATAATGCCCGCTACTATATGAACAGAAATCGCTTTTTAATAGTCAGAAAATGGATGTCAGCTCCACAGAGAGTTTTATTTTATCTTTTATTTTTCACCACCCGATTAGTTCTATTGTCAATAGAGCCCTTAAAAACCAAATCTTTCACATCTAGCCAATATTTATTTGCTTCTATGAAGGATGGAATTTTCGCAAAATACGGGCGAAAGGACTTTTCCAAATGGCATTAATATTGGATATAGGCCGTCCAGATTCAGGAATGGAAAAATACTCTTCCTTTGTAATTGCCAATCTAAATCCAGCGAAACATATTCTATTAGAATCAAAGTACAAAAAATATTCGCATCATTTTACACGTGGTACGCATTCAGTACGATCTTACACCAGCCCTAAGGATATCATTTGGAAAACAATTTTTGTCTTACCCTACTGGCTGCTAGCGGCGGTTTTCTTTTGCATCATTAAGAACCAAAGAACAATATACCTTCCCTACTTCAATCATTGGAATGTTTTTTTTGCGGTCGTATATCGGCTCCTAGGAGGGAAAGTTGTACTAACAGTCCACGATGGAAAAATGCATCTGGGCGACTATAATCCGATTACTCAATTCCTCATGAATCTGAATATTCTCCTTGCGACGGACATCATTGTGCTATCAAATCACGTAATATCAGAAATTCCAAAATCACTGCTAAATGGTAAGAAAATCCATCTTGTTCCTCACGGAATTATTGAAGTGAACGATGTGATTCCCTTGGAAATAGTCACCTCCAAACCGACCATTTTATTTATTGGCAAAATTAGTAAATATAAAGGCATCGAACTATTGCTAGAGGCTATGAAAGACATCCCAGATGATTCTTACGAAAAACTCGTCATCGCGGGAAAAGCCAATTACGAAATTACGTTTCCACCAAATCCTAAATTCCGAATTTTGAATAAATGGCTAAGCGCTACTGAAATTGCCGAACTAATAAATGCATCTGATATCATGATTTTTCCTTATTTAGAAGCAACACAGTCTGGCGCATTAACCCTGGCAATATCAGGATGCCGTCCAATAATCTGCACAGATGTCGGCGGCCTTACCGAACAGGTAAGCCCCGAAGAGGCTGTCATCGTTAAGCCCCTATCTGAAAGCATTTCAAAAGCTGTTTCTGGCTTAATTCAAGACACAGAAAGAAGAGCATCAATGATCAAGTCGTTGAAAAATAAAAAACAAGAATTGAGCTGGGCGGAACTAGGTAAAAAAATCGATCAGGTTATTGGTTAGATTGGGCCTTTTTGATGGCCTCCAGAAGGCCAAGTTTATTCTCCTCATCCGGTTCAAGGTAAGTGCCTTCTGCCCACTCATTCCAGGCGTTAACAAACACAAATGGAACATCAGCTTCGCATGATCTTTGATACTGCTTTTTAAAATAAGTAGAAAATTTTTTTACAGAAAAACCGGTTAGAACTAGTCCTCTAGTCCCTTTACGAGGGGTATTATCCCAATCCACGAAAGCTCCCAGATATCTGTTTTCAGAAATAGGCCTCATTAAAATCCTTTTCCAAAGGACGTCATAATCTAACAAATCCTGAACAATTTGTGATTTAGTTTGGATACGATTCCATACCTTTCTGATTCGTGTAATATTTTTTCGAAAGAAACGCGTCAAGAATGGAAGTTCACTGCTGATTGTAAACATTGGCTCAAAATCTAAGGTTGCATCAAAACAGGGAACAGATACACTAGACTCAAAATAGGTGTTCATTCCAACTACATGCAATCCAACGAAACCTTTTTCAGTTGCAAGTTCTCGCCAAAATGAAATCATTTCACTTAGATTCGGAATACTGGAAGGACGATAAATAATAAACATCGGCTTGTTATCCACACAAATATATCGAACATCCTGAAAGGCCTTTCCAAGGTACTCAAAATGTGCCCGCCATTCTTCCTTTCCCCCATACTCCTGTGGCATCAAAACTTGCTTATCACCACCATCCCATGCGCGAGTCCAGGGTTCGTTAGCCCACGCTAAGGCAAATCTTTGATTGATACTTTGATTTTCCAACAGACTATCGAACGGTCTCTCCAACAGCCTGCGACCATTAAACCAATAGTGATAATATACGAAGCCATCAATACCGTAACGATTCGCCAAAGAGGTTTGCCACTCGATTGTACTTTCATCTAAGATATTGTAGTAATTTGCGTTCAGAGGTGCTCTTGGCTGTCTGTGCCCAGTAAAGAGATTCTTAGCTCGTTTAACGTTAGTCCATTCTGTAAAGCCTGCCCCCCACCATTCATTATTTTCGGGGATTTCATGATACTGAGGAAGAAAAAATGCAAGGACCTTCGACTTCGTCATAACTACTACCTATCAAATTTTTTTATTACTTTTGCTGGAGCACCGACCGAAATCGAAAATGCCGGCAAATCCGATGTAACAACCGAATTAGCACCGACAATTGCCCCTTTACCGATTCTTATCCCTGGCATAACAACAACGCCATCACCCAAAAATACATAATCTTCGATTACAACCGGCTTACCCACTAACGCACGCTTTTTAGGAGCCACCATTAGTTCACTACGGCTTTCCGGCAATCCATGATGATGATCAGTAATGAGTACTTTACTGGCAATCAAACAATAGTTACCAATTCGAACACTATCAACTGCCGCAATATGCACACCTTCACTCATGCTAACCTCGTCACCAATCTCGATAAGAGGATCAAACTGTTGACCTTGATACTCAATGACGGATTCAATCCATGCAAAACGCCCTACAAAAACATTAACGCCAAATTGTATCTTCGTAAGGTTTTCAATTCGGCAGCAATCGCTGACCACGATTGAAGAGTTAGACAACCGAAAGCGCCACCAGCGAGTGCGCAGACTGTTTTTTACACGAGAAATGAATTTAAATAACAAGTATGTCATTTGAGTGCTCTCTGATGTTTAACCATTCATCTTTCATTTGAAAAATACTGATTCCATACTCCTGCAAAATTTCCCAGTCTTTCTGTGAAAAACGAGCATACTTACGATCTTTGTCAAAAATAGGATTATAGGCAATTCGATATTCCTGAGACGAGTATTTTAACCAAACCAAATCAACCATTTCCTTGTCGACAATAATGAAGTGTTCTTTCAAAGCCGTATAATAACTTTCATAGTCAACTTCGGAGGAAACTCCAATACCTCTCAAGAATTTCCGATGAATGTAGATTTCCGCAATATCGTCTTCCGATATTTTCCGCAAGGTATATGGTTCCTTTGAATACTGGGCTGCCGAAAATGATCTTGAATCGAGATCTTGATTCCAGAATAGTATCAAATCAGCGAGAAGACCGAATTGAAACATGTCACACATTGAATAAGGTCGATACCGAAGAACATTCAAACTTAACTCTATAATTCTTTCTTTTTGAAGACCAGGTTTTAGCAATGGGTATCGCTTTAAAAGAATCATAAAATATGGAACCGTATTTGGCGCATAAAAACGCTGATCAGTACGTGTTTTGAAAGCGTATTTTACACCCAGCTCCCCTAATTTTCGGAGACCGTTTATCGTTGATACAATTTGAAAATTAATATTATTCCCACCGGAAATTGATGGTTTGTCATTTTCAAGAATATGAACATTCAAATTTTCAAAATTGATCCTGAATTTACCAACTTCATTTCTCCACGTTGACAGGACTATTTTACAACCCGGAACACTTTTTCTATAAATCGCTACAGTTTCTAGAACCATCTCTTGGATACCATCAATTGGTCCCTGGATTACGATGCCAATATCTTTAATCGCCAAAACCTCGTCGTAAAACACGTCACCTGCTAGACGTGGTCTTTCGTGGTGAGTAAAGTATGATCGTCCTTGAATCCGGCTATTAAAAACGATACCAATTCGATCCACGATTCGAAAAAGAAAAACCTCACCGACCAATCTTTTCAATAATACAATGGCAAAGAAAATCAACTTTTCAAAAATTCTAGATTTTGGCATTCAAAACACCCAGACTTTTAAAGTCATCGCTAAAAAGATCTCTCCTTATAGCAAAATAATACATCAATGCAAACAGCACCAATGAAACAAGAAAACTCAAAGACAGTAAAGAAATCTGACCGCTAATTAGGAAGACTAGCATCGCTGCCGGCGCTACCAAGAGCAGGAGCAAATGACTGCGATATAACGCTCGCAATGACCATTTGAATCTACCCACAGAAACCCAAGGACTAAACCAATAACAAGTCAATAATTGTCCAACCATGATCCCGACCGGGACACCGATAATTCCAACCTTCGGAAGCAACAAATAAAACATTAAAACAATAAGGATTACGGAAGAAATAGCAACTTTCGAAAAACGTACAAAACCACTGGCGATAATTCCTGTTGTGAGTGTTACCTGTTGAATTTCTAAGAAAATCAGCACGAAGTATAGGACTATAAATGAGGTGCCAATATGTGCTTTACCTCCCAACCATATTTTTTCCCAAATTGGCTTCGTCACCAACAGAAATAATAATGCGAATGCCGTACTTGTCGAGCTAAACCGATAGATTCGCTTCAAAACCTCATTAAACTTAGAAATATCAGATTTAAACAAATAAGACAAAATGGGGGAGGAAATCGACGATGGAATTGTTAAAACGGACATCAACACCGCACTGATCTGCTGAACCAACGAAAGCTCAACGACAGCAGTAGGCCCCAGAAATCGGGAAACAAAAAACACAGACAGATTGAAAATTCCCAAACTAGGAAGTGCACTAAGAATATACTCTTTTGATGGCGCTAGCAGAATTTGCAATTGTTCTTTTTGAAAACTAACAGAATTGCAAGCGACGGCCTTGAAAATCATGAACATCGATGCACCAAGTAGAAAAATAGACTGCACCAACCACGCGATAGCAATATCGACACTGCTGTCACCTTTTCGAAGAATTAAGAAAATACTAACCAGATAAACAATGCTACCCAACCCCTTAATTGCTTTGTCATGGTTATTTCGTCCAACTGCGACCAAAATTGCAGAACAGGAATTCCAGTAAACACGGAGCAAACATCCGCCAACAAAGAGATAATAAGTGACAATTTCAACAAAGGAATGATTGGCTAGAAAACACCTTTCCACTAACACACAGATAGGAAGGGCTAAGAAAATATAAAGCTTAAATATCAAAAGCGTTTTGACGAGTTTTCCGACTCTATTCTTTGAATCATCCTGACCAAGTGCAAACCCAATCTCCCGAGTTATCGTTACTGGCAGGCCCAGATCTAACAACCCAATAAAAGGCATCGCTGCCAAAAGAACAAACCAAAACCCGATTTCATTACCACTAAGTGTTCTGACAATCAATCCCGAGGCCACAACAGCTGAAAGCGATTGAAGAATCTGACTCAACAATGAGAATCCTATAGAAAGTCTAAAATTCATTCTTCTGCGCCTTAACCTTCAAGTCCTCATATTCCTGAGGAACACCACAGAAAATAACGTCATCGCGATCGATAAGGTCATACCGAATGTCGCGACCATGACTAATTAGCTCATTGTAAAGTGGCGCCACATAGATTTCATTTTTTACTGATCTTCCGGAGGACGTGTAAGCTTCATAAGCCCATAAAAATTCTTTCGCTGATTTGAAATAATACAAACCAGTCGAACATAAATTTGAGATTGGATTTTTTTCTGCAGTTTCTATAACTTGATTGGTACCTTCAGCAGATTTCACGAAGGACCAATTGTCTCCGGATCCACGAAAGACCTCGAGATAACCATCTACGGAATTCTTAAACTTCGGAAAGCTAAATCCTGGCCGAAAGGTGTCGATATTGAAAATTGTAATATCTGTATCGCCGCCCTTATCAATCGAAGATTCCAAGGCAAGCTTCACTGTTTCCGCCTGCCCTTTAGTCTCGCGTGCGAGTTGAACAAGCTCATACGAACTAATACCCATCGCTTGCAACTCACCTGTAATATACTGTCTGGCATTCATCCCAGGAATATCCCTGAAAACGAATACGAACTTCTGGTTATCAAAATACTCTTTAAAGCTAATGACAGAATGATAAAAAAGAGATTTCCCCGCCAACTCTAGCATGTACTTTGGAGTTTTATATCCCATTTCTGAGAATCTTTTACTCAAGCCAGCCATTGGAATCACTATCATAATGAGCCCACTTCCTCTTCAATTTCGAGATATAATCTCAAAGCATTGGCGATAAAGGCGATTTGTCTATCGGGACGATCCTTGTGTAATGGAAGCATTGAGAGAAAGAGATGCACAACCATCGCTCGAATTGATAAATCGTATGATTCTTTCTGCCCGAAGACCATACTTTTAAAGAGATCCTGAATTTCTTCAGAGCCATTTTCCCAAACTATCGAGAAATCCAGTTCATACGAATTCTTAATATCCATTCTATACCGACCGGCAATGATGTAGTCGTATCCACCGTATACAGAATGAGCAAGTTTCGCGATATCGTATTGACTATCCCCATAAATCGACACATTCCCTGCTCCGTCAAGCCCTCGCGGATCGATTACTTTGATGCTATTTACTCTGAAATCATAAAGAATATTGCTAAAACAAAAGTCCCCGTGAACTATTGGAGACATTCCTGTAGATGACGACCTCACCAACTTTGTCACAATCTCAGCAATTTGCATAAGCGAGGGGCAAATGCGACCATTGAGAATCCAGGTTCGATAAATATCAGTCCCTGATTCTTTGGCGAATTCTGTCAGCCTTTTTTTTGTCTTGTCGAACAAAGTTTCTGGATCGCTGATTTGTTTACAAGAGCTACTTGTGTGTTTCGCGCACATTTTAAAAAATTCTTTGCAGGATTCAAAAATACCAGCCCAAACGAAGACCGGCAACTTGCCAAAAACATACAAATCGCTAATGGGTGAAAGATAGAGATACTCAATCTGATATCCTGATTTCCCGACAGAATTTTCTCCGAGAAACTGCGGTGTAAAGATGCGCAAGTCTGCCGGAACGCTTTGATACCAATTTGCTTCTGCTCGCATTTTTTGGGAATCATCGCTTTCCTTCTTTACGACTCTCGGAGAAATCTCCAGATCATTGAAAGATCTTTGCGTTGTAATTCTGGCTTTAGATTTATAATAACTATGGAGATGACCAAAATCCAACCAATGATCGGTCGTTTTTAATTGAGGCTGGAACGCAGTAAAATAGCTGCTAACGGCTCCAACAAATGAATCTGCAACACTGAGATACTTTCTAAAATCCTGAATATGCGAGAATGAAAAATATCCTGCAAGTACCTTATCCGACATTCCACTTGGCCTGCGGTTGCTAATTCGAATCTTACCCGCATCTCCAACTTCCACACTCCCCCACATATAATACTCATTTGTGGTAGAGACTGAAATCACATTTTGATTTGATATGGGTAAATCCCGAATTAAAGTATCACCATGAAGAATACGTAGCTCTTTGGCTTTATGACCGTATAGATCAATTAGTTTAATCAAAGCGCCACTCAATGAAAGAGTGCTGGGTAAAAAAGCGATTTCAAAACCCAAATCCTGAATTAAAGAATGATCAAAATCAGATACTGGAAATTCCTCAGGCAATGAAATGACTTTTTTACCCGCAACGGAAGAAAACCCCTTCATTTGTTGCACAAATAGCCGCGTATTTCCAATCGGCAAAAAAGACGGAGGTATAAGACCAAATTCGGAAATAAATTCGGCTGAGCAAAAAGCTCCAGACATTATAATAGTCAGACTTAAATTACTGTCCATTTGTTCCCATGGAGCCCTCTAGCAAAATATCTTTTGCCAAAATGGCGTCCAGTTCATCTTTGGAATATCTTAAAAACTCAGCAGGACGTACTGCACGGTCATCAATATAAAATCCATCCTCACCACACCACGGTTTTCCCACATGTATTTCATCGAATGGAACATTGTACTTTTCGAGCCACGAAATAATAATTGGCAATGTTTTAGCATTGATGTGTCCAATTGAATTTGCATAAGTACGCATATTTCGACTAGTTTGTATTATTATATCGAAACCCATTGCCTTATATTCTTTTAGTTTTAGAATCATATCCAAGCGTGGCTGTACTTCCAAATACGACTGCTCTGGCAGTTTTCTTTGAGTGAGCGTTCCATCTAGGTCAAAAACCAGTCTTTTCATTATGTAGCACCTTCGAATCGATCAAGTATCACATGGCGCAAACTAATATCCCAAGAAGGCAAAGCAACTCCAAAGTCGTTCATAAGTTTCTCCGAATCCATACAGGAGTTCATCGGACGCTTTGCTGGCACTGGATATTCACTAGATAAAATCGAGCAAATACTCTTGGTTGTTAAGTTGAGCGAACCGCCATATTCCTTAACTTCAGAAAAAATCTGTTTAGAGAAGTCATACCAGCTAACTCGGCTATCTCTTGGAGTCATATGATAGATTCCGCTTTTGTTTTCTGCCAATCTTAATAGTATTGCTGTTGCACTCGCTATATCTCGAGACCAAGTGGGCGCACCTATTTGATCAGCAACAATATTCAGCTTTTCTCTTTCTTGGAAAAGTCGGATCATCGTTTTATAAAAGTTATTTCCGCGATTTCCGTAAACCCAACTAACTCTAAGAATTAGATGCTCACATTCAACTTGTTGAATATATTTTTCACCGAGTGCTTTAGAACGTCCATAGGCATTCATTGGACAGACTTCGTCTGACTCAATATATGGACTGTCTTTTGTTCCATCAAATACATAGTCAGTGGAATAATGTATAAGTTTGGCACCAATACTTTTTGCCTCTTCAGCAATAGTGCCAACAGCTTCACCATTTATCTGATTTGCAAGATGCTCTTCGGTTTCTGCTTTATCTACTGCAGTATATGCCGCAGCATTAATAATATGAGTTGGCTTAATAGATTGAATTGCCTCTCGAATCGATGCTAAATGCAAAAAACTGACGTCTTTCGATCCTAAAGCAACTACTTCACCTATAACGGAACAAGCTCGTTGGGATTCCCAGGCAACTTGGCCATTTTGGCCAAAAATAAGAATCTTCACGAATAGACCTCTGCCTTTTCAAACGAGGAACCTCTTAAGTCTTTTTCCGACAACAGTGGTGTACTCATTTCAGGCCACTTTACACCGATGTCTCCGTCACTCCACAGAATGCAACGATCGTACTCAGGATAATAGTAGTCAGTAGTTTTATATAAAAAATCTGCCGCATCAGAAAGAACGCAAAACCCGTGGGCAAATCCTGGTGGCACCCAAAGTTGTTTCATATTTTCTCCACTCAGAAACACACCATACCATTTGCCAAATGTTATCGAAGACTTTCGTAAATCTACAGCCACATCGAATACTTCACCGGATGTAACTCTAACTAATTTACCTTGAGGATTCTGTATTTGATAATGCAACCCCCGCAGTACTCCCTTCGAGGAGCGTGAATGATTATCCTGTACAAACTGATAGTTCGTACCAGTCAGTTCGTTGAATTTCTTTTGATTAAAGCTCTCCATGAAAAAGCCGCGGGAGTCCCCGAACACTGTGGGCTCGATGATGTAGCAGTCTTTTAAAGGAGTTTCCTGAACCTTCACTACACACCCTCTTCAGCTAGCTGAAGCAAATACTGCCCGTACCGATTTTTCTTTAAAGGCTCGGCAAGTTTAAGCAACTGATCTTTGGAAATGTATTTCATGCGGAAGGCAACTTCCTCAGGGGCCGCGACTTTTACGCCTTGGCGGTGCTCAATTGTCTGAATGAACATGCTGGCCTCAAGCAAGCTTTCATGTGTGCCCGTGTCTAACCAAGCAAATCCGCGTCCCATAGTATGAACGTTCAAATTGCCTTTTTCCAAATAAACGCGATTTAGATCGGTGATTTCAAGCTCACCACGTTTTGAGGGCTTCAAGTTTTTTGCGTATTCCACCACGTTTTTGTCGTAGAAGTATAAACCAGTCACAGCAAAATTTGATTTTGGCTGAGCAGGCTTTTCTTCAATTGTTTTTGCTTTACCCGCAATATCGAATTCCACGACACCGTAGCGTTCTGGATCCAAAACTTTATATGCGAAAACACTCGCACCAGATTTCAAGTTGGCCGCTTCTTGCAACATTTTGCTGAATCCCTGGCCGTAGAAAATATTATCGCCTAGAACCAAGGCACACTCTTCCCCATTGATGAACTTTTCACCAATGATGAAGGCTTGCGCAAGTCCGTCTGGAGACGGTTGAACAGCGTAGGATATATTTACTCCCCACTGCGAACCATTGCCCAGCAATTGTTCAAAGCGTGGCGTATCCATAGGTGTAGAAATAACTAAAATATCTTTGATCCCAGCCAACATCAAAGTCGTCAGCGGGTAATAGATCATTGGCTTATCGTATATCGGCAAAAGCTGCTTACTGACAACAGTAGTCGCAGGATACAAACGTGTGCCGGATCCACCAGCAAGGATAATTCCCTTCATTACTTGCGCCCCTCATAGTTCTTATCAAGCCATTCGCGGTACGATCCGGAAACGACATTGCCAACCCAAGTTTCGTTGTCCAAATACCATTTGATGGTTTTTGCCAAACCGGTTTCAAAGTTTTCTTTTGGCTTCCAACCAAGTTCTTTTTCAATCTTGGTCGCATCAATTGCATACCGTTTGTCGTGGCCAGGGCGATCTTTAACGAATACTTTTTGTGTCAGATAGCTTTTGCCATCTGTGCGCGGACGAAGTTTGTCCAAGGTGTTGCAAATTGTATCGACTACTTCGATATTCTTTTTTTCGTTCCAGCCACCTACATTATAGGTTTCGCCCAGACGGCCGTTTGCAAGTGCAAGCTCGATAGCCTCGCAGTGATCAACCACATACAACCAGTCGCGGATGTTTGAACCATCCCCATAGATTGGCAGGTCTTTACCTTTAAGAGCATTGTGGATCACGATGGGTATTAACTTTTCAGGAAATTGATACGGACCATAGTTGTTAGAGCAATTTGTCGTCACCACCGGCAAACCGTAAGTATGGTGATAAGCTCGTACCAAATGATCACTCGCAGCCTTAGAAGCTGAATAAGGACTGTTTGGCGCATACGGTGTGGTTTCGCTAAAGGCAGGATCATTCATTTCAAGACTGCCGTAAACTTCGTCTGTAGACACGTGCAAGAAACGGAAAGCTTTCTTTTCCGCCTCAGCCAATGTGCCCCAATAGGCGCGAGCAACTTCCAACAAATTAAAAGTACCCACGATATTTGTTTGAATGAACTCTCCCGGACCATGGATAGAACGATCCACGTGACTTTCAGCTGCAAAATTCAAAATCGCACGAGGCTTGTGTTTCGCTACCAAATCAGCCAAAGACTTTTGATCCAAAAGATCCACTTTAGCGAAAATGTAGTTGGGATTGCTCTCAACTGTTTTAAGATTTTCCAGATTACCCGCGTAAGTGAGTTTATCAATATTAACAACAGGTTCGTTGTGTTTGTTCAACCAGTTCAGAATAAAATTGGAGCCGATAAATCCAGCGCCGCCTGTAACAAAAATCATATACTTTCCTCACCTAACAAAAACCGAGTTCAAAATTCTAACTAATCGTTTACCCTACTCAAGCCATTTTTCGTTTGGCCTTGTGCTGCATTATAACTGCGGACAAAACCAAAAGCATTGGGTAAAACCATAAACCTTCGAAACTCGAAATCGACGAATAAAAAATAAACATAAAAAGCTGAGTCACAACCAAAGAGAAGGCGGTCTTAACCCAAATATCCTGGTTTCTGAAAAAATCAGGGATAGACATTATCATCAGAATTGCGACCACTCCCCAGATGAACGCAAAATAGAAAACGCCCATTTGAACCAGCATTTGCAAATAGCTGCTGTGTTGATCATTAAAGCTGAATTCAGGATCGACATACTTTTCGCGATACTCGACCCCTTGCTGATCAATAAATGCACGCAATGGGGCTTCCACGGATTCAAAACCCGTTCCTAAAAACAGGTGCTCTTTTGCAAACTGCAGGTTTACTTGCCACATATGCAGGCGTCCCGCATTGGAGGCGTCCTTCGATGTCACCACGCCATTTTCAGTTTTAGCGCTAAACGAACTTTGTAGGCGATCAAGCGTACCTGGAACGGCAAGCGTGGAAAGCACCACAAAAACTAAAAAGCCACATAGCAGTTTTAAATACCTTTTTCCTGAGATTCCCAGCGCGAAAATTCCGACGATGACCGCCAACCAAGGGCCTCGAGTATTGGCCAAAACCAGAAAAGCCAGAGAAAGCCCCAACATCAAATAAACGGCAATTTTTTCAATTTTCTCAAACTTGGCAATAGTTTGTTCATGACCTAATAGGGCAAACAAGGCCACCGATGTACAAGAAAGAAAATAACCCCAACGACTGATATCCCAGAAGCTTGCTACTCTGGTTGCGGAATTAAAAGTCCAATTCCACTGATTTCCGAAGATGAAAATGGAGTTAGCAAATGAAACAACAAGTCCTACCGCTAACGACCAACAAAAGAGCTTAAACGCCTTCTTGTCCTGAAATAGTAACGAAAATGGAATGATGTAAAGAGGCCAAGCCCAGCTACTGAAAACTTTTGATGCCGCTTCCGCTCCACCGATAGAAACCCAACTGACTAATATCGCCAAAGGAAAAATACTTAAGATAACTAGAAACCATGGATTTTGCTGAATTGATTTTTTCCAGTCGATTTTAAAAACCGACCACAACAAAAGGACTGTTCCAAAAATACTGATGCCGCTTTTTGAAACGAATAATGAAACTGCAAACAACGCCCACAATGCCAACCATAGTTGACGGACGAACTTGGATTCAGATCCCAGCGGGGATTTTGGTTGCGACAAAAACATCGAACACTCTTTCTTGAAAGCGACAACTATAGATGACCTTTCGGCAATTTCCAATAATACCGCTGACTGCCGCACTGCGAATTTCAGTCATTTGTGTGATGTTTTCACTCACGCTTGGAACCGTATAACGATGGAATGGATTCGCGGAAATAGTCGCGGACAAATCTTAGGAAACAGTGTGCTTAGTTGCCGAGGCTTGAAGTGCCTAAATTAATCGCAATTCTGATGATTAAAACAGAACACATAGATAGGAATTTGCGTCGTTATGCGTTGTAATAGGTCTGACGTGTGGTAGCATAACACCATAACCATCGAGAGACCATGATCGCACTAATCGTCCCCTGCTATAACGAGGAAAAACGGATTAATCTTGAGGCATTTACTCAAGGTGACTCTATGGGTATTGAGTTTTACTTCGTTGACGACGGCTCCAAGGATCGTACGGCTTCAATCATTGAAGAAGCCTCCAAAAAGTATCCATTCATCCACCTTGTTAAACTTCCTAAAAACAGCGGCAAAGCTGAAGCTGTTCGTCAGGGTATGATTGAAGTTCAGAAAAAAGTCAGTTTCGATGATGAATCTTGGATTGGTTTTTGGGACGCCGATCTGGCGACTCCCCTGGCGGAGATCCCTAAAATGCTCCAATACGCAGGTCACTATCGCCATGTGGATTCTATTTGGTGCAGTCGCGTTTATCGCTTGGGGGCGGATGTGCGCCGCTCCCCGATGCGCCATTACCTGGGCCGTGGCTTTGCGACCTTGGTGGGCGAGCTTTTGCATGTTAAAAGCTATGACACTCAATGTGGAGCAAAGCTATTTAGACCTTCCACAATTCAAACAGCGTTCAGTGAAAAATTCATTGGGAAATGGGTTTTCGACGTTGAGATTTTGCTGCGCTTGAAAAACTATGCCGTCATCGAATATCCGGTTACAGAATGGCGGGATGTTCCTGGTTCGAAAGTGAAAATTCACCGTGAGATTTTCCGAGTGCTTTGGGAAATTTTGAAGATTCGCAAAAAGTACATCAAAAATTAGCCCCTGCCCTACCGACAGCTGTCTGTTTAACGGACTCCACCTTATTCAACTATCAATTTGCTCGGCCCTCGTGCAGGCCTCCCATTTGCATTCCATTTATCAATAAATTCCTGCATTTACGCAGTATTTACATTGAATATACGGTGTGCTATAATGAAGTTCGAATGGGACGAGTTTAAAAACATTCTGAATCGGAAAAAACACGGAATTACCTTCGAGGACGCCATTCTGATTTTTAATAGCGATTTTACTATAACGTATGACTCTTTTCATTCATCAGACCAAGAGGACCGCTATTGGGCTATTGGACGCAATCACTTAGGAGTTATCATCGTAGTTTTTACTGAAGTTTTGGACGATGTTTATAGGATAATTTCAGCACGAAAAGCCACACGAAGCGAGATTGTAAACTATGAAAAAGCATAAGAATATAAAAGACGCTATGAAAGCGGCAAAGCAAACCAAACATCCGCAGAAAGTTGCTGCGCAGGCAAGTACCGATGTTAAAGTCAGTATTTCTATTCGCCTTGATCTTGAGGTTTTAAACTGGCTTAAAAGCGAAGGACAAAAGCAGGGTATTCCCT
Source organism: Bdellovibrio sp. HCB274 (assembly GCF_047306075.1). Lineage (GTDB taxonomy): Bacteria > Bdellovibrionota > Bdellovibrionia > Bdellovibrionales > Bdellovibrionaceae > Bdellovibrio. Next base: position 1,674,845 of record NZ_CP178623.1, on the reverse strand, counting down.
ATCAAACGTTGGCTAATTCACTTTTAAAAAAAGCCTCTACGGAGTCTTCTCTAGAGGATCGATTGGAAAAGATAGAAAAACTAATGGCATTAAAACTAGGTTAAGCAAAATACTGCTTATACCACGCAGCCGTCTTTTCAATTCCCTGCTCTGCCGAAACTAAAGGCTGCCAGGAAAGTTCCCGCTGAGCCTTTTCACAGTTTAGTAAACCGTGAACGGAACCTTTGGTGGCTAGTTGGAAATTCTGAACAGAAGCTCCCAGGAATCTCGCTTTGAAAACCTGAGCAGCTTGCCCAACCGCCATTTGATTTCCTGCGCCCACTCCGAAATTCCAGGCTCCTGAAAATTTCGGGCCTTTTTCAAATAAGGCCTCGGCCAATACGGTAAGCGCACTAACACAATCATCAACGTGCATCCAGGGACGAATGGATTCAGGATTTTTCAAAGGCAAGTCCAACCCTGCTTGCGTTGCCTGCGCCAACTGATAGATAAAACTCTCAGTGGCGAAATCTCCTCCGCCGATAACGCTGCCCATTCGTGCTGTCGCTAAGGCGATTTTATGTTTGTTGTATTTTTCCGGCGCAAACACGCCCTGCAGATAAGATTCAAGGATGAGATCAGTACAGGCCTTAGCTGTTGCTGCCGGAGCTTGCCCGGCCAGAGGGGTTTCTTCGGTCGCTGCACTATTCATACTGCCAGCTGTGGTATCGCCAACAATGTTACCGATACTTGAGGGCGAACGATAAACTTTATCGGAAGAAAGCATCACGACCGCCCGCACAGTCGCGGTTTCTCGCAAAGCCTCTAACAAGTTAACGGAACCCATGATTTGCGAGGAGTAAGTATCGCTGACATGATTCCAGGAATCGCGCAGTCCCCCGCCACCGGCCAAATGGAAAACCACCTGGGCTTCGGAATATTCAAGAGCCGCTTTAAGTGCCACGGCATCACGAACATCTCCGAAGGTAGAGTTAATACCTTGTCCGATGTTTGCGACTTCAAAGAAATTGGGATTGCTTGCTGGGGGAAGTGAAAATCCGAAAACTAAAGCTCCCGCTTCTTTTAAAGCCAAAACCAAGTGACTGCCGCGAAAGCCGGTGTGCCCGGTAATGAAGACCCGACGTCCGCGCCAGAACTCTAAATTCATCCGCGAAGCCCTTGCTCCACGCCTTCGCCTCTGTGAGTGGGATGCACCCACAAAGTCTCGTTACCATCATAGTTCCAGTAAAAACCGACAGGATCTGTGTCGTGAATCGCCACTCGCAATGCACCTTTGCCTTCTGTTGCCTTCATTTTAAGCAAAGTTGCCGACAAGGATTGCTTGTTTAAATCCCCACTTCCAGAGGGCACACAGTTTTCTTCGTACATGCGCGCAAGCAAAGAAAGCTCAACCAGATTGAAAACGGATTCACGAATAAAGTATTTATCAGAGTGAAATGATGTCATGGGAATATTCTAAGGAGCCACGCCCACAGATTCAAGGCCTTATTAGCCTGGACCAGCCACGGTTTGCACCCGCAATATCTTTTTGCCAGGGGAAGCTCCCACAAACTCGCTTAAGAAATCCTGAAAGACATTCCCGAAGTTCACGTCGGCCAGATAGTACAGGTTCTTCGAGCGCACCAGATACGGTGTTAACTCTCTGCCACGGATACGGGTTTCTGCCATTATTTCGACCTTCGTTTCATTGGTCGGAATCGTTTCTGGATGCATGGAAAGTCCCGGGTGCGAACAGTGAGTGCTGCGTCCATGGTAAAAGAATATACAGCGATCAAAACTGACTTTTGAAAATGAGCCCATATATCGCAGGCCCAGTTTGCTATTCAACTGCTCCCCCAGGGACCAAATATTGTAGCCCATCCAAACAACATTCTGCCGCGAGGAAAGAAAATCCTCGATGAGGCGCTTCGGAACACGGTTATCAAATTCGGTATTCATAATGAAATTCGCCTGACAGCGTTCCAACTGGCCGCTGGAGTACCCGTTCATTTCAACAAAGATCCGTTTGAATTCGCGAAACTGTTCAAACACTTTCAGCGCATCTTCGAGTTTCCTGGAACTGTCGTAAACGACCGTAATGCATTTTTCCTGGGGCTTTTGCGACACCTGAACCACTGCATAGGTCGCAGCGGTGATCAGCAAAAATATCCCAGAAAAAATCAGCCGTTTCATTTAAGACTGACCTCGGCAGGTTCTGGGAGTTCCACCCCAAAATGCGCAGGCATTTGATGTTCCGTTTTTATCCAGGCTGGACGTTTTCCTGTACGCTGACTTTCCCGGTATTGACGATGAGCTTTCAGACTTGCAAGCACATTCACTGCATTGGCAACAAGCCATCGCACTGGCACCATGGCGGCCTGACTGAAATCATTCACGCGATGAACGGCGAGCATCCTTTGAATGATTCGTAAAAGCATGGCGCCCGCATTAAATGCCAGCAGCCACGAGAATAGTTCTGTTCGCATTACGGCGGGAATATCCCCTTCAACCGCAGCCGTTCCGACCATACCGATTAATACCACCAACGAAGCTACAGTGAGCACACTGCAAGCAGGTCCCTTACGATCACGCAGCAGGAAATAGCGATCTACCAAACCGCCACTCCATTGAATATTGGCCAGTCCCTGATAGGCAATCCCCAATGTCCAGCGCGACTTTTGCCGAACACTTGCGGAAAAGCGATTTGGGAAGTATTCGCGAGTGGCGATAAATTCCTTTTGTCCGTTTTCATGAACCAGTTCAACACAGGCAAAATGTGATTTAAATCCTAAGGGTTTTGCGATAATCCCCAAGTGATAGTCTTCAGTTAAAGTGTCCTCTTTCATCAACTGCCCGTCTTGTTGGGCCATCATGGTTTTTACAAATGCACGGGAAATACAGGTCCCCACACCTGCAGAAGGAATTGCCGCCCCCATAGCCTGGCGGACTAGCAAATCTTTAGTGTGCGATTCACTGAATTCATCGATATAGACTCCGCCAACCAAAGAGGTTTTTGGAACATCGAAGGAGAAAACCGGAATCTGAATAAAATCGGCCTGGTTGCTATAGTAATTTAGCAGCGTGAATGCGTGCGGATGCACGACGTCTTCAGAATCCTGAAGCAGAAGCAAGTCCATGCTTTTGCCTGTGGAGGTTTCGGATTCCATAATTTTTCTAGCAATTTCATTCAGCATTTGCCCCTTGGAAGTTGGACCTGGTTCAGAATTCACCACGACCACGACTTTATCGGGATACATTTTTTCCAGACGAGAAGCTTCCTGCCAGGTCTCTGTATCGTTTGGGTATACTCCCAAGAAGAACGTGTAATTCTGATAGTCGATGCCGCGAATATTTCCGCGAATCATCGGGCCGATGACTTCGGCCTCTTTCCAGTTTGCGATCATGATGGCGATGTGTTTTTCGGGATTCGCTTTCATGCGTTTTAGCGCCTTGATAGGCAGGCGCAGTGGGCGCAGGCGTTTTGCTAATGCTACCGCATCAATAAACAGATCATCCAGAATAAACAAACTGGTTGCGATCACTACGATGAAAGTTAAAACTGAAAATAGATCATCAAACCCAGGCATCGCCATTAAAACTGTCCTCCCAAAGCCAGCAAGCCCTCAAGCTCGCCTTCAGAAGTGTGCTTTTGGAAAGGATGAAAAACCAGGGCACTCACGTTCCAGGATTTCTCACTCCAGGTTGCGCGTCCCCCGGCACGCCATTCAGTCATGGTCGGTCCCAGATCATTGCTGTTACTGACTCTTTGATAGATTTCGCCGTAAGCGTCTAAAGTAAGCTTCGCTTGAGTGAACCAGCGATAGCCTTGTTTCAGCCAAACCAGGGTCACAGGAGTTGGGTCTAGACGCGGAACATAGGCGGATTCGAAATATCCTTCAGAGAAATTTTGGGTCATCCCCCACATCTGTAAATGGCCGGCACTGGCAATCATACGGGGATCCCAGGTGCTTGAAGGCTCTTGCCCGTCGATTGACATCAATGTGCGGTAGCCGACCTGGCCTTGGAGTTTTACTCCCGGATAAAATTGCAGTTGCAAACCCACATTCGGGTTCACGGTGTTGTCATAGTATTTGGAGATTGCACCCGGGGATTGGTACTGAACGTTTGCGCCCATGTAGGCGGACAGTCCTAATGAACCGATATCGGTGATGGGCTGATAGTAGCGCAGTCGGGAATCCGTTACGAAATCATAGTCATAGTAGTAACTGCTTTCAGAGTAGAAATCGAAAAAACCTTTTTTCAGGAAGGTACTTTGTTCTTCTGAAATCACCGTGGTCGAGCGATTTACCACATCCGGGGCTGCGGCGTCGGCACTGCCTCCCTGACTTTGCGCCTGGGCTTTGTGACCCATCGACGTCATTATCGCCAAGGTTCCGAATAGTACAAATTTAGCTAATGAGTGGTGTTTCATGACTCTCCCTTCGTTCAGACAAAAACTGAAATTAAAGGATCGAAAAACCAAAGAGGAGTTACAGACAGGAAAGTCGTTATTCCCTGCCAGAAAACAGTTTTATCAAGGGAGGCGAAGAATTGCGTGGCGCATCGAAACGGTGCGTATATCAATTCCTTTTTTAGAGGAGTAGCCTGTTCGGTATGACTGCTAAAAGAATTGAAATCGAATCAAATGTTATGGATGAACGCCGCACGACCGGTCATCTGGAAGTGAAAAGTTTTAATCCCGCCGAGAAAACTCAGAACGCGATCAAGAAGCTTGCATTGTGGTGGGGCCTGGCGCTGGTTTCAATTTTAATTCCGGTATTTCACTTTGTATTGGTTCCACTGTTTTTCTTTTTGGGGTTTTTCTTCGCCCGCAAGGGCTACAAATCCGAAGGCCAAGTTCTAAGTGGCCAAACCACCTGCCCCCACTGCGGCACCGAAGTAAAAGTCGCCAAAGCCGAACTCAACTGGCCCATGACTGAAATCTGCCAGGGTTGTGCTCGGGTAATTCGGATGGAACCAAGAGAACTCCCAAATATCAAGTCATAAGATTTAGGGCATATTCAAGCCGTCTTTAAATTTAGGTATTTAGGTATTCGGGAAATATATAGGACTGTCCCCGGGAAGACCTCCCGCAATTGGGGATAGTCCTAAATCAAAACGTTGGGTTCAAAGTTGTCATTTTCACTTCCGCTTCGGAAATGAATTAAACCACATTGAACGCACTAATCGCTTCAGCCAGATTTTGAGTCAATTGTCTATTTGAGTCGATTACCTTTTAAAAAATACATTCTCACCTCTCACCTTTCCGCTCCTCCGTCTCCGCATGGAGTTCACGTTTTCCATCAATTTTTCTTGGCATTAATTTGGCAATAAGCACTTCATACAGAGGAGAATTCAATGAATATCCATACTATGTGTGATGATGAGGTCGAATCTCGGCTAAAATATCTGACCGGTCGTGAACGTGAACTTTTACATTTAATTCTTGATCACATTCGCGAGGTGGAATCCCGAAAACTACACTTACGCCGAGGACATTCAACTATGTTTGAGTATCTGACTAAGGAGCTTAATTACTCTGCCGCAGCAGCCATGCGACGTTTAGGAGCTGCGAGAATTCTACGAATAGTGCCAGAGGTTGCGGAGCAAATTCAAAGTGGTGAAGTTAATCTATCCCAACTTTCTGAATTGTCTCGGGCCATTCGCGAAAAAGAAAAGGTGGGAGAGGTCGTGGAACCCGCTCAAACTGCAAACTTACTTCAGAGCATAGCTGGAAAAAATACGTTTGAGACCCAAAAAGAAATCGCGAAGGGGTTGGAAATGAAACTGAAGAAGCCCGAACAAATTCGAATACAACGGGATGATTCAGTTCACATCTCTTTGACCTTTTCCAAAGATCAGCATTCCACTGTAATGAGAGCAAAGGATAAGGCTGCTCACCTGCTTTCTGAAAAACAGAATGATCATTCGCTGTCTTCATTTATCGAAATTCTTGCGAAAAGCTATCTAGGCAGGAAGCTGAGAATTCTGCAGGACGAAACACAATCAAATCAGTTTAGAGTCACAGAATCCGTTTCCGGCGACTTATATACTGCGAAAACTATTTCTCCCCGATTAAGACGATTTGTAATAGAACGGGATCGCTGCTGCCAATATGTAGACGCAAAATCCGGAAACAAATGCGAAAGTACTTATGGTCTAGAAGTCGACCATCGCCAACCTCGCTGGGCCGGCGGCACAAATTCTATAGATAACCTGCAAGTCCTCTGTTCGGCGCACAACAAATTCAAATACCAATTGGAATCCGGTCGCTTAAAGGAGCATACCCAGAATCATTAACTTTCGGACTAACCAAAACGGCCGGTAATGTAGTTCTCGGTTTTCTGATCTTTTGGATTGGTGAACACTTGGTCACTTCCGCCGAATTCAATCAGATCACCCAAGTACATGAAGGCTGTGTAGTCGGAAACGCGGGCAGCCTGGTGCAGACTGTGGGTCACGATCGCGATCGTCACGTCTTTACGAAGTTCTTGGATTAGTTCTTCGATATGGCGGGTGGAAATAGGATCCAACGCGGAGGTTGGCTCATCCAGCAATAAAATTTCTGGTTCCGTCGCAAGGGCGCGAGCGATACACAGACGTTGCTGTTGACCACCCGACAATGCTGTTGCTGAAGAATTCAAACGGTCTTTTACTTCAGACCACAAGCCGGCTTGTTGCAGGGATTTTTCAACGCGCTCTTCGATGAAGGCTTTCTTTTTAACGCCGCGAACTTTTAGACCGTAGGCCACGTTTTCATAGATGCTTTTTGGAAATGGATTTGGTTTTTGGAAAACCATTCCGATACGCATACGAACTTCCATCGGGTCGATGTCCTTACCCAGGATATTGATACCGTCTGGATGTAACGTGATCTCGCCCTGATAGTGAGCATTGGGATACAAGTCATGCATACGATTAAAACAACGCAAAAGCGTCGTCTTACCACAACCAGAAGGTCCAATTAGAGCCGTCACGCGATTTTCATAAATCGGCAGAGTAATACCATTGAGAACCTTCTTTTCCCCGTAGGAGAAAACCAGATTTTTAACTTCGGCTCTTAGTACTAATTCGTTACTCATAATAGTTCCTAACTTACTAACTTTATATTTCTTAGCCGTATGGTTTAACTTCTAAACCTACATCTGCTTCGTTTCGAACTCACTCCATGGTGGGAGTGTGTCCGTACCTTTTGCGCTAAACGATCAGCAAAGCTGATCAGTTACCACTTCATCTTTTTACGGAAGCGGGAGCGTAGCCAGATGGCTCCGCCGTTCATAATTAGGGTCATTACCAACAGGATCACGCCGGTGGCTGCGGCATTCACGTGGAAGGCTGCTTGGGGGCGGGATAACCAGTTGAACATTTGAATTGGCATGACAGTGAACGGGTCCATCAGCCATTTAAAATTTAAATAAGGCAAATGCGAATCCAATGGCGACGTCGGCAGGAACGCGATGAAAGTCAATGCACCGATTGTGATCAAAGGTGCTGTCTCCCCGATAGCTCGGGAAAGGGAAATGATGACGCCTGTTAGGATACCGCCAGAAGAGTAAGGCAAAATATGATAGCGAATGGTTTGCCATTTGCTCGCACCCATTGCGTAGCTTGCTTCGCGGATGATATTTGGAATGGAGCGAATGGCTTCACGCGTGGTTACGATGATAATTGGCAATACCAACAACCCTAAAGTCAAACCTGCAGTCAGAATACTTTGGCCAAGTTTCAATTTGTAAACGAACAATCCCAACGCCATCAAACCGTATGTGATGGAAGGAATTCCCGCCAGGTTGATGATGTTAAGCTCAATCAAGCTAGAGACCCAGTTTTTCTTGGCATACTCTTCCAGATATACGCCGGCCGCGACTCCCAAGGGAATGGCACAAAATGCAGTGGTTAGCATGATACAAAACGAGCCAACCCAAGCCGACAAGATCCCCGCTTTTTCCGGGAAGCGCGAGGGGAAGTTGGTGAAGAAATCAAAATTAATACGAGGCACACCCGTCATCGCCAGATCCACGATCAAAGCAAGTAGCGTCACCAGGGCAAACATCAAAGCCATAAGACCCGCCAATGCGAAACAAAAGTCCCACATCTGACGGCGCTTGATATTGGATAGAAGGTCTTTTCTTGATTCCATCTATTCCTTCTCCTGAAATTTTTTGCGAAGCCAAAGGCCGATAATATTAAAACACAAAGTTAAACACAGCAGGCTTAAACCTGCGACATAGATCGACTGATAACCGATGGAGCCATGGGGTAAATCCCCAAGACTTACCTGCACGATAAAGGCCGTGATCGTGGCAGAAGGCTCAAGTGGATTCAGAGTCAGATTCGGTTGCATGCCGGCAGCGATGGCAACAACCATTGTCTCACCCAATGCGCGCGAGATACCCAGAATATAGGCAGAGGAAATCCCTGAAAACGCGGACGGAATCACCACTCGGAAAGCGGTTTGGATGCGAGAGGCCCCGACTGCGAAAGAAGCTTCACGCAAATGCCCGGGCACCGAGCGCATGGCATCTTCGCTTAACGAGCTGATGTAAGGAATGATCATCACGCCCATTACAAGCCCCGCTGACAAAACGTTAAAACCGCCCATAGACGGAAAAACTTTTTGCAAAAGTGGAGTTACAAATAACAAGGCAAAGTAACCATACACAACTGTTGGAACCGCCGCCAAAAGCTCAAGAATGGGTTTTAGAATTTCACGAACGTTAGGGCGCACGTATTCGCTTAGGAATGCAGCTGCAACCGTTCCCATCGGGATTGCAACCAACAAGGCAATGATCGTGGTCAGGAATGTTCCGCACAACAGTGGCAAGATACCATAGTGAGCATTTTCAAATAAAGGTGTCCACTCGCGGTCTGTGATGAAATCCCAGAAGCTTACGTGCTGAAAGAACGGAATACTTTCAGTCACTAGAATTCCGACAATCCCCATGGTCACAAAAACCGAGCTTGCCGCTGCTAAAAATAAAACCCCTTCAATCAGGGTTTCTTTTAAGCGACGCATGCGACGGACAGGATGGTCCGCAGATGTAAATTCAGATAGTTTTTTTAATTGTTTTTTACTCACCGTGGATACTTCTTCTTGGTTATCTTGCGCTTTCGCGCTTCATCAGATCTTCGATTTTTACACCGATCTCTGTATGACCACCGAAAACAGTGCCCACTTTTTTGATTTTAACGTGCTCCTGGCCAATTCTGTAAGCCGCTGCTGGAAGTGGAACGTATTTCACTTCGGGAACAATCGTTGGACATTTTTGTAAAAAGAAATTCGTGAACTCCACGATCTCAGCTTTTGCCAGGGATTTTTCATTCACATAAATAAACACCGGACGAGACAACGGGAAATACTCCCCGCTTTCCACGGTGCTTCTAGCTGGAATCACCGCCTCATTTTTCTTAGGGGATTTCGGACCACCGATAACAGGAACAATGCGAAGCTTGCTGATGTTTTCTTCGGCATAAGCCAAAGGCATATAACCGATTGAGTTGATATCGTTCGCAACACCTGTCACCAACGTATTGTCATCTTCGCTGGCTGTGTAATCCCCGCGCGAAGACTTGGCTTTTCCAACGACTGCTTCTGTGAAGTAGTCAAACGTTCCTGAATCCGCTCCGGCACCGAAAAGTTTTAGCTTTTCTTTTGGCCAAGCAGGGTTCACGTCAGACCACAAAAGGATTTTCCCTTGGGCGGCGGGTTCCCACATTTTTTTAAGCTCTTCAGTCGTGATGGCTTTTAGCCACGTGTTTTTCGGACTTACCACTATAGCTGTGGCATCATAGGCGATTGGAAGTTCTAAAAAACGAATGCCCTTTTCCTGGCATTTTTGAATTTCACCTGCCTGAATCGGACGAGAGGCATTTTGCACATCAGTTTCGCCTCTGCAAAACTTTTTAAATCCACCACCGGTACCAGAAATGCCAACTGTCACACGAACTTTTCCGCGCTTCATAGTTTGGTATTCCTCGGCCATGGCTTCCGTGATGGGAAACACAGTGCTGGAACCATCAATTCGAATCACCGGTACTTGCGCGTGCGCAGGCGTACCTAAGAACAAAGATGCTAAAAAAGTAAGCAGTAGTGACATGGATGAAATCTATCACGGGCGATTTTTAGAGTATTGTTAAGGTTTGATTATGATTTAGCCATTTTGCGTTATAGGGATCTTCAGGCTATCATTTAATCAACTATGACAAACGATCCTTCGAAGTCCCAAAAATCTTTGATCGAGCAGGTTTTTGAAACCTTACCCAGTTCGGTTTATTTGTTCGATATCCCCAGCGGCACGCTGTCGTGGTTTAACGAAAATGTCGCAAGCCGATTTGGTTGGACTCAGGAAGAACTCACTGCCATGGGACACAACTACTGGGCAACTGTCATTCACCCCGACGATCTGCCGCAGATTCAAAATTCCCGTCAATATGTTTTAGACGATATGCCTGAAGGCGAAATTTTGCATTTTGAATATCGTTTCAAAGATGCCTGGGGGCAATACCACTGGCTTGACGATCGCATCACAGTCTTTAAACGCGATGAACACGGAGTTCCGGTAAGTCTGGTTGGAATTGCGACAGTTATCGATGATCAAAAGGCCCGGGAAACTCAATTGGCCGAGGCGCTGGATACGTTGAACATGTCCTTGTCAGCTGCAAAAATGGGCACAATTTCATTTGATGTCGCAACAGCTACACCTACTTGGGATCGCCGTACATTTGAAATGCATGGTGAAGAGCCCAATGACGATCCCATGGAAACCTACCGTCGCCGTATTCTGCCTGAAGATCGCGAGCCCGCAACGACGCAGTTTTACGATGGCTATTTGAATAACAATCCCGAAATTTCCGTACACTATCGCGTTCGCCATGATGATGATTCGATTCATAACATCACGATGTATGGACGTCGGAATGACGCCAAGCCTGGATCTCCTTTTGTGGGAGTTGCTTGGGATGCGACTCGTGAAATTCAATCCGAAAAAAAGATCGCTGAATCCAATGCAAAAATGATCTCTGCCGCAAAGATGGCAGCTTTGGGTGAAATGTCCGGGGGTATTGCTCACGAAATTAATAATCCTCTAACTGTCATTCAAGCGCGCTCTTTTCAACTGACGCAAATGGTGGACCAGGGAAATCTGGATCCGGAAAAGATCAAACAGGCAGCTGAAAGCATCAGTAAAACCGCTGATAAAATCGCCCGCATCATCAAATCTCTGCGTTCTTTTTCCCGCGAAGGCGATAATGATCCGTTTGAGTTTGTCAGCGTCAAAAGCCTGGTCGAAGAAACTTTGGAATTTTGCCGCACGCGGTTTTATAACCACGAAGTCGACTTGCAAGTGGCAAATATTGACGAGGATTTTGAGATCGAATGTCGTGTCATTCAGATTGAACAGGTTTTGCTGAATCTGTTGAATAATTCATTCGATGCCGCTCAAAACAGTGAAAAGAAATGGATCTGTGTCGAAGCTGTCGAGTATCTGGATTATATCGATATCAAGGTCATCGACTCGGGTCCTAGAATTCCTGATGATGTCGCAGAAAAGCTGATGCAGCCATTTTTCACCACCAAAGAACTTGGTAAGGGAACGGGACTGGGACTTAGTATTTCAGCCGGCATCATGAAGTCCCACAAAGGGGACTTGTTTTTGGATCGCTCGGCGGAGCACACCACGTTTGTTATGCGCCTGCCTCGTCTGCAGTAAGCTCAGGAGCAAACTCAAAGCCCCGCGTCGGCGACCAATCAACCCGGTAAACCACACAATTGGGAATCGGCAGGGGCTCCAGCAAATCTGGTCTTAACGAGTGCAGAAATCTTTTTAACATTAGTCCATGAGTGCAAAGACCTGCGACTGCGAAACTCTGACTCTGACAGACCTCCAAAAGCCCGTTTTTAAATCTTTCAATCGCAACGAGTGCACTTTCACCGTTCCCATAGGTAAAAGAAAAATTCTTAACCTCATGGGACGTCCAGCGAAGCCAGCTTTCCTCGCCATGCATGTTTTTGATTTCTTCCTGAGTCATGCCTTCGATATCACCCAGAAACACTTCGCGGAACTTTTCAGAGACAAAAGTGGGCGCACTTAGGACTTCATTGGCGATCGCTGCAGTTTGCTGCGCACGCATTAAATCACTGCTAAACATAACCTCCACCGGATGAGATTTAAAAAAGTTTTGCAGCTGCTGGGCTTGCTTTCGCCCTTCATCGTTCAAGGGAATATCAGAATGGCCCTGCATACGGCGGATCAAATTCCACTCTGTCTGGCCATGTCGAAATAAGTAAATCGTTTTTGTCATGATGGCCTGATTGAAACACTTGCAAGAGGAATTTAAAAGAGGAAAGATATCTACATGCATAAGATTATCAGAACTTTCCGCAGGTCTTTTGAGTCTTTGTTTAGCATTCGTCTGCTTTTGCTGACTTTTGTCCCACCTATTCTGGGCGTGATCGCAGTCTTCCTGGTTTTTTTCTTTTATTGGGGAAGCTGGACAGTCGGACTTGAGGGATTCTTACAAGGGCTTTGGCCTTTTCAATGGTTGCATGATTTCACTGGTTTTGAAGGCTATGTCGATGCTGTCGCAGCCATTGTGCTGGTTCTTCTTTTTATTCCTGCCTGCTTTTTACTGGCATTGATTTTAGTATCCATTTTTGTGCTGCCGCTGGCGCTAAAATGGATCGCTGATAAAGACTATCCTCACCTTGAAAAAAAGCGCGGGGGCTCGTTAGTGGGAAGTCTTTGGAATACTCTCTATGCCTCTGCCCTGTTTGTATTTTGGTTTTGCTTAACCCTCCCCCTGTGGTTGTTACCGGCCGGGGCGGTCCTCGTGCCGCTAAGCCTGACTTCGTGGCTGAACAAAAAGGTCTTCCTGTACGATGTTTTACAGGACTATGCGAGCGAGGAAGAGCGTCATGCCATCGAGGGAATGGAAGCGAAACCCCTGTTTGGAATGGGCCTCATTATTGGAATATTTTCTTATATCCCCTTTGCCTTGTTCTTTTTGCCGGTATTCGCGGCGATTTGTTACACCCATTACGGTTTAAATGCTCTCACAGTGCTTAGAGCTAAAAAATCCCACAGCGTATAGCTGTTGGGATGGCTTTTTAGGGCCAGATCAGCTATCTTGGCCCCGTGAATAAATGTGGCCAGGAACGTAAAAATATCGATATCTACACTCTTGAAGAAAGAGTGCGCAAAGCCGGGATGAAACTGACCCAGCAGCGCAGTCAGATGCTTAAAATTCTTTTGCATCATCCTGAGCCTATTTCGGCGGACGAGATTTTTAAAAAAACCGGCGGCAAAGATGCCGGCGCGGATCTGGTCACCATCTATCGTATCCTAAAAAAGTTTGAAGAAGCCCTACTGGTGAATCGCCTGGAATTCGGTGATGGTGTGGCTCGTTTTGAACTGACACTTGAATCTGGCCATCACCATCATCATGTGATTTGCCGCAACTGTCAGCGCGTTGAAGCGCTTCATATCTGCGATCTGGATCCACACATCCAAATGGTTGAGAAAATGGGCTACAAACAAGTCTCCCACCGCTTGGATTTCTTTGGTCTTTGCTCTAAGTGTCAGTAAGTATGTCCGTACCTTTTCAGGTAAGTCCGTACCTACAAGCTGTATCGGGTTAAGTCTATGATCCCGGCTTCAACTTCGTCGTAGGCTAAATACGCTTTTTGAAGTTCATCGTAAGACTTCCAGAAGTTTGGATTCTGCCGACGAACGCCCCACTTGTTCACTAAGCCATCATAGTCTTTTTCAGACTTAATCTGCGTGACCTGGCGAGTGAATTCGGGAAGGTCTTTTTCCTTTAAATCAAAAATCATATTCGGATACGACGCCCAGAACCCTTCACGTAAAGTCAGGGTGTCTTCTTTGGGCTCCATGCGCAGACTTTCTGCTGTGATCCAGGAGACGTTTTCGTGCTCTTTGTTATGAATAAGAGTAAAAACCCGGGGTTGAGTTTGCTCTACGCCTTGTGCGTGAACCAGAACGAAGGCCACATCAGGGAAGAATCGCGCAAAGGGGGATTTCCCTTGGGCTTTAATGGCAGAGATTTTTCTGAACTGCGCATCCATTCCTTTTGCCTGTAATTTTACTTTTGCGCTTTCCGGTGGAACAACGGTGCGCCAGTTGATGGGGTCCACACTTCCGCGCACGGTTTCGTTCATGCGATAAAACAGAATTTTTTCGACCATCTGCCGTTTAGTTTCTGTGGATTCGGTAAATCGAACAGCGGTAGGTTCTGCAGATCCCACCGGTGGAAAAATGTAGCCCATTTTGGCCGTCGTCAAAATCCCCTTGTACCATTTGCGACGATAGGAAAGACGCTGCTCTGGTGGAAGAAATCTTAAAAACAGCTCCTCAGCCTCCATGCGAATCATATCCATGTAGACACGGGTTAAAAGCTGATGACCGATGTTTCCAAAGACATCGAAATTCACAACCAGATTGTAAACCAGTCTTTCAAACAATGGGTAATCCAAAACGAAAACTGTTTTTGATAGGTCGCCGATTGCGCCCTTCATGACCACGGCATTTTGGTCATGCCTGAAAACCGTAAGCACGGCGTTGGGATTATTTTCGTGTCCGTCCCAGATGTCATTTAGGTTGTAGCCTTTCGGGCGGTTCTTAACCAGTTCCTCGCTGCGAAGCTTGCGATAGGATTCGCGGAAGTCTGTGATTTTACCCAAATCCCCAGGGGCTGAGGTGAACTTTACGTCTGAACCAAATTGCCCAGGCATGCTTAGTAATGGACTGGCGCGTTTTTCGTAATCGTGGGAAAGAACCATGTTGTCGGAATCTGGATTTAGGAAAAACACATAGAATTGTTCCTGAATCGAGTTCACGGCCATCGAGCCATTGCACACAGGTCCCTTGATGAAGGTCGCCACATGGTACTGGGCATCGTCGAGTAAAAACTGGTAGCGGGCTTTTACCGGAATGCTTTGAAAAGCCACGAATGGATTTTCTGCAACTCCCGCCTCATAGCTTGGCAGAGCATCGATTTTCCAATCAGCATCATTAAAAAGGTGTTTTACGCGCTCAAGCTTTGCGGTTGAAAATTCATAGGGAAGATGTGTTTTTGCAACCACCGTTCCTGGGTATCGAATGAGGCAATAGTAAAACTTCTTAACTCCCGGATCGTCATTCGGCCTGCGCGAGGCAATTTCGTCAGCCTTATCGCAGGCTTTTTTAGAGCGAATCAGACGAAAGAAGTCCCGGGGTTCTTCCTTAAAATAAATGTGGGCTAAAAATAAATGCTCGTACAGATAACGGCTGATCAGTTTCTGTTTTAGATCATTTGCGTTGAGATACTTCTCCCACGCCCCGATCTGAGTTTTAAGCTTTAGCGGAATCGCCATTGATTTTTGCAAGGCTTCATTTCCCGGGCCTGGCGCTCCTTCAGATATCCAGGACTTAACCGTTGCAAGCTCAGCCGCGGTCAGCGCGGGAAAACCGTAAGGCATTCCTAATTCAGGCAAAGTCTTTTTAGCTTTTTCCAGCTCGCCCACATTTGCTGCACATACCCGGCTTTCATCCACTTGTACTTTAACAGAGGAAGAATTGACTGCGCGCATATTAAGCATTTCAAAGAAGACGTTCTGGGCAGGATCGACAGAGGTGTGGACGGAAAAGAAGTTTCTCGCCCGCCATTCTTCCGTGGATTTGGCGTCGATCCAAATACGCGAAGGTTGGACACTTTCAGAGCGGGTTCCGTCGTAGACATTAAGTTTGTTCGCACCACGGGCAAACCCATCAAAGTTCTGTAGGTTAAACTGACAAGGAGCATTGAAACAGCTATGGCAGGACAGGCATCTGTTATCAAAAAGGGGCTGGATCTTGCGAGAGTAAAGGTCCTCGGGGGAACTGCTGGCGTGAGTGACGGATTCGGTGTTCTTGCTGGCGCTGACAGAGAGCGAAATAAACATCGTAATAAAACAGAATACAAATGTCGTAATGAATTGCATCGCGTGAATCTCCCCTGTATCCTCTGCCATAGTAAACACAAGTAAGAGGAATAGCATGGAAAAAATCCCATTTGAAGTTGTACAAGATTCTATCGACGTGATCTGCGGTATGGAAACAGAAGCTGATCTGGAAAAAGCGTCAGAGCACCTGTTTGATGTGCAACCGGATTTGGGTGGCTTCTTTATGGAGTTCATCGAAGACATGTCTGAGGGCGCTCAGGATTTGGGCTTCATGATGGCTTTGATCTTGAACCGTGCATTTGAAGAGAAATACAAAAAAATGCGCGCGATCACTGAAGACGAAGTTGTGGCACGCTTTGAAAAAGCAGAACCAGAGATGGAATCTTACCTGCAAATGAACGACGAGATGATCGTGCAAATTCAGGAACGCGCAAAAACGGAAGGTCAGCCAGAGCTTATTAATTACATCATTGAAGAGCTTTTCATGTCCCCGGACCTTGAGCCATCTTTGGAAGCTGACGAGCAAGTTCACTTGTTCATGGTCTGCAAGTTTTTTGTAGATTGCTTGAATGAAGTGGCTAAAGAAACTGCGACGGATATCGTTCGTCACTAGTTCTGTCCTCAGTCTTGCAAATCATTAAATATTCTAAAAAAGACTCTCGTACGAGGGTCTTTTTTTTATTTTAGACCTCTGACTACTTGCTAGGTCACAGTTTTCATGAGACGTCTATGAGATGACTCAAATCACAAAAAGAAATCATCTTATAGTGAACGTAAATGGTGAGAATATTCACGTCTCAGGCGAAGCCGCTTTTCAGCCATTAGCTCAATTTCTTAGAAACACTTTAAACAAACCAGGGACGAAGGTCGTATGCGCCGAGGGTGACTGCGGAGCCTGCTCTGTAGTGACATCTTCCCTACGCCAGGATGGATGGACTCCCCTGCGTACAATCAATTCGTGCATTGCCCCGGTTTATCTTTTTGATCTTTCCTGCATCATCACTGTCGAAGGAATGAAGCACGCCGAAACTTTAAGTGAAGTGCAAAACAAGATGCGCGAATTCCACGGCGGACAGTGTGGTTTTTGCACGCCGGGCATGGTGTGCTCGATGGCGCAGCTTGCAGAGGATTGCAAAGTTGCAGATTCTGAAGTGACCGAGAAAAAAGCGCGCAACTACCTAACCGGGAATCTTTGCCGCTGCACGGGTTATGAGCCCATCTTAAAGGCTGCAACAAATTTGGATCTATCCAAGTGGCAACTTCTTTCTGAGCGCTATCTGACTTCGGAATTGACGGCACAGTTTAAAGTGCATTTGTCAGAGCCTGTTGAAGTTATCGCAGACAATAAAAAACTTTCTTTACCGACCGTTATGACACAGGCTCTGGAGAATAAGGCTGCAAATCCGGCGGCTCGTCTGGTTGCCGGTGCTACAGACTTGGGTGTTTTGATTAATAAAGCAAAAACATCTCTGCAGGAAATTTTAGTTCTTAGTAAAATCCCTGGAGTCCACTCTGTGAGTGGTTCCGCTTCAGGAATGTTGATTGGAGCTATGGCGACTTTGACGGAAGTTGAAAACTTCGTCAGAACTGCTCACCCAGAGCTAAAACGTCTGCTGCATATCTTTGCCTCGCCGCAGATTAAGAATCAGGGAACTTTGTTGGGGAATATCCTAAATGGTTCCCCGATTGGTGACAGCATTCCGCCATTGATGGCGCTGGATGCGGAAATTCAGTTTCAATCCGTTCGCGGTGCTCGCAGCGTGAAACTTAAGGACTACTACAAAGCCTATAAGGTTTTTGATAAAGCGGATGATGAAGTGGCAACGGGACTGTTTGTTCCGGCTTTGGCTAAAAACTTTGTACATCGTTACTTTAAAGTTTCCCTTCGCAAGGACCTGGATATTTCTGCGGTGACCTTTGCCGCTGTATTAAAGGTTGAAAACAAGATCATCACTGAAGCACGCATCTGCATGGGTGGTGTGGGCCCGACAGTCGTGCGCATGCCGCAAGTTGAAGATTTGATGACGGGACAGTTTTTCAGCGAGCATACATTTACGGCCGCGGGAAGTTTAGCTTCCAGTTTGATTAAGCCCTTGTCTGATCTGCGCGCCAGTGCAGAGTACCGTCATCTGGTGACGGAAAATCTGTTTAAAAAATGTTTCCATGAACTTGAAACAGAAGTTCTTTCCTCTGTGGAGGCCGTATGTCCATAGGAAAAAACATTCCCCACGATTCCTCCACGGGTCATGTGAGTGGCACGAGTGTGTTCATTGACGACCGTCCCCGTCAGCAAGGCGAGGTTTTGGTTTTACCTGTAGGTGTGCCGGCTGCTGCGGGAATTTTGAAATCCATTAATTACGAAAAAGCTCTAAAGGCGCCGGGCGTTCTGGCGGCTTTTACTGCCAAGGATCTGCACCACAACGTGTGGGGCACGATCGTGGTTGAACAACCCATTCTGGTTGAAAACAAAATCGGATATTATGAAGAACCCGCCATGATTTTGGTGGGAACTGATTACGATCAGCTTTTGCAGGCCAGAAACCTGATTACTTTTGAAATTGAAAAAGCTGAGCCCGTATTAACTATTGATGCGGGAATTGAAAAAAATCAGTTCATGTATCACGCAGGTCCCATGAAATGTGGTGACGTGGACGCCGCTATGGCTAGCGCTCCTCACCGTTTAAGTGGCGTGTTTGAGTGTGGCGGGCAAGAGCACTTTTATCTGGAGTCCCAGGCCTGTGTCGCCTACCCGTTAGAAGATGGTCAGGTTGAAGTGCATTCGAGCTCCCAACATCCCACTGAAACTCAACACTTGGTCGCTGAGGCGTTGGGTTTATCACTTCACCAAGTGGTTTGCGTGGTGAAACGCATGGGTGGTGGCTTCGGTGGTAAGGAGAGCCAGGCAGCTCCTTTTGCTGCGATGGCCGCGCTTGTAGCCCAACGTATGAATCGCCCGGCAAGACTGATTTTATCAAAAGACGATGACATGGCCATGACTGGCAAACGTCATCCGTTTAAAAACTTCTGGGATGTGGCATTCGATGATCAGGGAATGATCTTGGGACTAAAATGCCACCTTTACGCTGATGGTGGCGCTTACGCCGATCTTTCAAGCTCCATTTTAGACCGGGCACTTTTCCATATTGATGGAGCTTACTATCTGCCGAATGCTTTCATTGAAGGCCATGTGGTTCGTACTAACATGTACTCTAATACGGCATTTCGTGGTTTCGGTGGTCCACAAGGCACCATGACCATTGAAAGCATTATTGAAGAGATGGCAGCTTATCTTAAGATTGATTCTTTATTGATTCGTGAACGCAATTGCTATCAGGAGCATACACGTAACACCACTCACTATGGCCAGCGTCTGGAGAATGCTCCCTTGGCTGAATTATTCGCGCGCTTGCGTGCCGATAGTGAATATGAAAAACGCCGTCAGGAAATCGAAGAGTTTAATAAAAACTCTCACGGAAAAGTCCGGGGCCTTTCCGTGTCTGCGACTAAATTTGGTATCGCCTTTACAGCCAGATTCTTGAATCAGGGCAATGCCTCGGTGAATGTGCATAAAGATGGAACTGTACAAGTTTCCACTGGTGCCACCGAGATGGGTCAGGGTGTGAACACCAAGATTCAACAAATCGTGGCGCACTGTTTTGGTATTCCGGCTGAGCAGGTTCGCGTGATGGCGACCTCGACAGAGAAGAATCACAATACGTCGCCGACCGCAGCCTCCAGTGGCGCTGACATTAATGGAGCTGCCGCTCACAAAGCCGCGATGGGAATTCGCAAGCGCCTAGCCTGGGTTTTCCAACAAATCCTGGCACAAGCCCCGATGGATGATGTCAACGAGTGCCCAGCTTTCGATGAAGCTCTGCTGCGCTTTGATGATTTTTCTTTCGCCAACTCCAAAATCACTCACTTGCCGACTAAGACTGAAATGTCTTGGGTGGATTTGATCCTAAAGGCTTATTTTAATCGCATGAGCTTGGGCGAGTACGCGCATTTTAAAACTGAAGGTTTGGGTTATAGCAAAGCTACTGGCAAGGGCACGCCGTTTAAGTATTTCACCAACGGTGTGGCTGCGACGGAAGTTGAAATCGATACCTACACTGGTGAGTACAAGGTTTTACGCGCTGATATTTTGATGGACTTGGGCCGCCCCTTAAATCCTGGCATTGATCGCGGTCAGGTGACCGGCGCCTATGTTCAGGGCATGGGCTGGGTCACGTCTGAAAAACTTTACCACAATAAAGACGGTAAACTTTTAAGTCACTCCCCTACGACCTATAAAATTCCAAATGTGCAGGATACACCTCGGGTGTTCAATGTGGATTTCATTGAAAACAATGGCAACACCGCAAACATTCACGGATCCAAAGCCGTGGGCGAGCCGCCATTCCTGCTGGGAATCAGTGCGTGGACAGCCATCAAGGATGCCCTTCGCTATAAGTCGCAAGGAAAAATTCCCCAGATTATTTCACCAGCCACTCCTGAAGTGGTATTGATGGAGCTTCATCGCTATGACCGGGCCTAATTATGAAAACTTCCTAAGCGCATTTAAACGCCTTCAGGAATCCGGAAAAAACTTTGTTGCGGTAACCCTGGTAAAGCAAATTGGCTCCTCTCCCCAGGATGTGGGAGCTAAAGCCATAGTCAGCCTTGATGGCTTGGAGTTTGGCACTGTTGGTGGTGGTAAAGTTGAAAATGCTGCCATCAAAGAAGCTCAGCGCATGATTCGTGAAGATCACAAGAACCATTTTGTGGATTGGAACTTGCAAAAAGATATCGGCATGACCTGCGGTGGAGTTGTGAGTTTCTTTTTTGAACTTCACAAGGCGCAAAATCCATTTCATATTGCAGTTTTCGGTGCCGGTCACATCGCTCAGGAATTTGTGCGACTGTTGATGTTCTTAGACTGCAAGGTCACTTGCTATGACCAGAGAGCGGAGTGGCTGGAGCGCCTGCCGAAATCGTCTAAACTTACAACTATTCTTACAGACAAGTTGGCCGATGAAGTGGCAAAACTTCCTGACAACTCTTATGTCACACTAATGACAATGGGCCACGGTACGGACTTACCTGTATTAATAGAGACCATGAAATCCCGCACCCGTTTTAGTTATGTCGGAAACATCGGCAGTGATCAAAAACGCAAGCGCCTTGAAAATGATTTGAAGGAAGCTGGATTTGACTCAGAGCAAATATCTCAGTTCTACTGTCCCATGGGAGAGTCCTTCGGTGGTAATAATCCGGCAGAGATCTCTTTCAGTATCGTGGCGCAGTTATTAAAAACCCGTGATGCCTTGATGAATTCGAAAAACCAGGAGTAGCAGCTTGTCTTTGCAGAATAAAAAAACTCAAGCCATCCCCCGATCTGAACTTCCCACTCGCCTGGCGCAAGCGCGAGGTGATGAAACGGTCGATGTTCTGATTAAGAATATTCAAATTCTGAATGTCATTACCGGGGAAGTTTACCCCTCGGTCATCGCGATTGGTGGCGAGTTCATCGTCGGTGTGGGCATGGAATATTCTGATACGCCCGCTCGCCGTGTGATTGATGGACAAGGGGCTTTCATTACGCCGGGATTCATCGATGGGCATCTGCATATTGAGTCTTCGATGATGTCCCCTTTTGAATTTGAAGCGGCGACTTTGCCATTGGGTACTACGACCGCCATCTGTGATCCCCATGAGATCACAAACGTCATGGGCTCCCGGGGTTTTGAGTGGTTTTTAAGATGTGCTGAAATCACGAAACAAAACCTTTTCGTGCAGATGTCTTCCTGTGTTCCGGCTTTGCCTGGATTTGAAACGACGGGTTCTGATTTTACTCTGGATGAAATGAAGAAGCTTAAAGATCATCCGGCCGTTTTGGGCTTGGCCGAGATGATGAATTTCCCGGGAGTTATCAATGCCGACAACTCGGTATTGGATAAGGTCGAAGAGTTTTCGGACCTTAATTTGGATGGACATGCCCCCCTGCTTCAAGGGAAAGCTTTGAATGCGTATTTGCTGGCGGGAATTCAAAACTGCCATGAAACTGTGACCTTAGAAGAAGGCCGCGAGAAGTTGCAAAAGGGCATGGGCCTGATCATTCGTGAAGGCAGTGTTGCGAAGAATCTAAAAACTTTGGCTCCCTTGGTGAGTGAGTTTTCATCACCGCAGTGCCTGCTTTGCACAGATGATCGCAATCCCTTCGAAATCGCGCATGAAGGACATATTAATTTTATTATAAAAGAACTGATCAACAAGCATCAGGTTCCGGTACATGTGGCGTACCGTCTGGCGACTTACTCGGCAGCCAAGCACTTTGGGTTAAAACGACTGGGGTTAATTGCGCCGGGTAAAAGAGCGGATTTGGTGTTGCTTCGAAATTTGGAAGCTGTCGAAATCAAAGATGTGATGATTGCCGGTGAATTGGTTTCTGAATTGGGTTTAGCTAAGAAAGTTTCCGAGAAATTGTCTCGATCCAATCCTCCGATGGAAAATACGATTAAACGTAAGCCGATCACAGAAAAAGATCTTCCATTCCCTGATACCAAGGGGACTTACAATGTTATCGAAATCGTTCAGAATGAAATTATCACCAAACACTTGAAATGCTATTTCGACGGCCTTTCCTTTGATCAGGACGATGTCTTGTACATGGCAAATATCGAACGCTATGGACAGAATCTTCCTCCGGGCTTGGGGTTTGTGCGTGGCACAGGTTTAAAATCTGGCGCATTAGCGAGCTCCGTTGCCCATGACTCTCACAACATCATGGTGATCGGTACGAATGTACAGGACATGTGTGTGGCTGTGAATGAGATCATTCGCATGGGTGGAGGCTTTGTCGTTGCTGATACGGGCGCGGTTCAGGCCTCCGTAGAGCTTCCCATTGCGGGACTTTTAAGCCTTAAGAGCGCTGATGAAATTAAGTCTGGAATTGAGAAATTAAAAACAGCCTTTAAACGTCAGGGTGTGGTTTTGGAAGAGCCATTTATTCAAATGGCCTTCCTGGCATTGCCGGTAATTCCGACTTTGAAGCTGACCGACAAGGGCCTTGTGGACGTGACCCAGTTTAAGTTCATTCCACTGGAAGTCGCGCCCGTTTAGGGTTTTCTGGGCGTATCCATGCGGGCGATATAGCTGCGGCGGAATTTAAAAATTTCTTCCACGTCTTTGCGGACGAACTTGCTCGCGGTAAGCCAGCCTAGGTAACCAAGCGGCAGTCTGTAGCGCACGCGATCTATCATGAGGGTTCCGCCTAAGAAAGGCTTAAATTCGTGGGTGTGATGCCATAGCTGATAAGGGCCTTTCTTCTGATTGTCGACGAATCTAAACGGCGGCTTCCACTCGTCAATTTCTGTAAGCCAAGTCGCGGGAATTCCGCGGATTTTTAGTTTATAATTAATTAATGTCCCCTGCTCGATTTCCGGAGTGGAAGTGGACTGAATATTAAAGTTCAAACTGGGCGGCGTGATGCTTTCCAGATTGTGTGGATCACGGAAGAAAGGAAAGATTTCTTCTGGTGGTTTTTGAATGAACTGCTCTGAATAGAAAACCTCTTCGCCTTCCTTATATGAAGCACAGATATCTTCCAGAGCATTTCGCAGCGTCGGATACTGAAACCGATATCCAAGGCTCATGCCTTTTTCCGCAGATCCGCGAATGGAACTTAATACCACTTCTGAAGCTTCCCCAAATAGTGCTTTTAAAGCCAGTGGCGGAACTGCAGGTCCTAACTTTTTCCCCAATGAAAAAGCCAGGACTTCTGAAAACTCCCGATTCATAACCGGATGCGGAGAGCAGCCGTTAATAGGACCGACGTAATCATTGTTAACCAGGGCTTCCGCAAACAGCCCCACAATATCGTCTATATGAATCCAGCTCATCCAGTGCTTGCCATCGCCAAGCACGCCACCCACACCGGCGCGGAACGGAAACAGCATCTCATCCAGGGCGCCCCCGTGGCGGGCCAGCACAATGCTGGTACGAATGAACACTTTACGACCGGGAGCATGGGAACTTGCGCGCTCCCACTCTTTGGATACTTCAGAAAGAAAATCCATTCCTGGCGCGTGATCTTCGTGCAAAATCGTTTCACCACAGTGACCATAAATACCGATGGCCGTGCCGCCAACAAAGACGCGTAAATCAGAAGGAATTGATTTAACCAGATTCTCTGTCGCGTTCACTCGCGATTGAAAGATGGCTTTCTTTTTTTCTTCGCTCCAGCGTGTGCCCAACACCGGTTCGCCCATGAGGTTTATGACGGCTTCGATGTTTTCAAGTTTTTTATCGTGGATAGGTCCTTGTACCAAATCACCGACCACGACTTCACAAGGAAAAGGCAGTTGCTCGCGCGCTTTACTAAGACTGCGACTGATAACGGTGATCTCGTGTCCGTCAGTCGCAAGTTTTTTACCAAGTTCTTTACCGATCAGTCCCGTTGCACCAGTGATAAGTACTTTCATAGTAACGTCCTTTATTTTTTCAAAGCTTTGGTAAATGCCTGAAGGCAACGGCCGCGGGCCTCGTTGTGCTCGATCATAGGTTCAGGATAAGCATCCGTCCCATATTCCGGCACCCATTTTTTTATGTACTTCATCTCGGGATCAAACTTTTCAGCCTGGGTCTCCGGATTAAAAATTCTAAAATACGGAGCTGCATCACAACCTGATCCTGCTGCCCACTGCCAGTTGCCATTGTTGGCAGCTAAGTCATAATCTAAAAGCTTTTTCGCGAAATACCTTTCACCGTGATACCAGTGAATCAATAAGTGCTTACAAAGGAAACTTGCGACCACCATACGCACACGATTATGCATAAAACCCGTGGCATTAAGCTCTCGCATTCCGGCATCAACCAATGGATATCCGGTCCGTCCCTCGCACCAACGCGCGAAATCGGATTTGGATTTTCTCCATTCAATTTTATCGTACTCGGGCCTAAAACTGTGTTTTTCCACTTCTGGGAAATGCCAAAGAATCTGCATAAAGAAATCGCGCCAGATGAGTTCACTTAACCAAACCGGTGAATGCTTTAACCCTTCGCGCGCAAGCTCCCGCACACTGACTGTCCCGAAACGCAGGTGCATTCCCAAATGGGACGTGCCACCTTCCAGTGCTGGATAGTCGCGATTCTTGGAATAATTTTTTAGCATCTTGCTGGAAAGCTCTAAACTTGGGTACTCCCAGTCAGAACGGGAAAATCCCAAAGACTGTAGCGTCGGCATTTTTTCAGGCTTCACTTTGTGATAGGAGCCCTCGTACAGATCATTGGGATAGGACTTTAAATAAAATGGTGTGAGCGACTTCAGAACGTTGTTCTTGTAGGGAGTATAAACTGTATACGGCTTTCCCTGGCCGGTTACGATCTCGTCTTTTTCAAAGAGTGTTTGGTCTTTGAAAGTTTTGAATTCAATATTTCTGGCTTTGGCGAGTTTTGCAATCTGCGCATCACGCTTTATCGCCGCGGGCTCATAATCGTGGTTTGTATAAATGGCTGTGACTTTGCCTTCTTTTAAAAGCTCTTCAAATATCTCGGCGGGTTTTCCATGGCGAACCCATAGGTCAGACTTTTGCTTTTGTAGAGTTGTCTTTAAAGCAGCGACGGTGTCGTAAATAAACGTCACCCGTGCATCTTTAGGATCGTCCAGCTTTTCTAAAATCTCGGTATCGAAAATGAAAACCGGCTGAACCGAAGAGGATTCTTTGAGGGCATGATATAGACCCGCATTGTCATTCAGCCGCAAATCGCGCCGAAACCAGAATAGCACCATGATTTCCTCTTGTCCCGCAACAGACTCATGCGCCGCGTGGACATTTAGGGTTTAACATTGAACAAGATTTAGGTAAAATTTTGAAGCATGGATGATAAAAAGTCTGCCAAAAAACAAAGCGGCAATGCGCAACAGCCAAAGCCTGACGAGGGACTGAAGAAGATCAAATCTTCCATGTTTTCCCGTGGACTTTCTATTGCAAAGATCACCCTGCAAACCGGAGCTTCGGTGGCTCAACACGGAGTCACCACGGTTTTAAAGTCGAAGGAATTTAAAGAAGCCAACTGGAAGAAACTATTGGAAACTCAAGCTTCCAACTTAAGCGTTGAGCTGGGCCAGCTCAAAGGCAGCCTGATGAAGGCCGGCCAAATGCTTTCCATGTATGGCGAGCATTTTCTTCCCCCCGAAGCTAATGAGTTTTTAAAATCCCTGCAGTCCGACTCGCCTGCTTTAAACTGGGCCGCGATTGATAAACGCTTAAAGGAGCTGTTACCTCCTGAAAAACTAGAACTTCTGGAAATCGAAAAAGAAGCCCTGGCTTCAGCTTCGATGGGGCAGGTGCATCGCGCCCGCATTAAAGCGACTGGCGAGCTCATCGTTTTAAAAATTCAATATCCCAATGTGGATAAAGCCATCGACAGCGACCTTCGCGCGATGAAGACGATGCTCTCGACGCTGAAACTGATTCCCAAGGATTTTAACACCGACTCGTTGTTTGCGGAAATTCGCGAGATGCTGGTGCAAGAGACTGATTACCTGCAGGAAGCTGACGCGACAGAAGACTACCATCGCCGCCTGGATGGGGATCGCCGTTTTGTCGTGCCTAAAGTTTACCGTGAGTTTTCGGGAGCAAAAATACTTGCCACCTCTTTTGAACGGGGTTTGCGCGCAGATGATCCGGTCATTCAAAGTCTGGCGCAAGAACGACGCAATCGCCTGGCTGGAAACTTCCTGGATTTATATTTTAAAGAAATCTTTGAATGGGGTGTCGTACAAACTGATCCTCACAGCGGAAACTACCGCATTCGTATTGATCCCCAAGGTCATGACCAATTGATCTTGTTGGATTTTGGCGCCACGCGAATCTATGATAAAACTTTCTTGCAACCCTATCGCCGTATGGTGAAAGGCTCGCTATTTAACGACCAAAAGATGTTCATGGATGCTGCCATGGAATTGGGTTTCGTGCGCCCCACTGACAGCCCGGAACTGAAAGCCGTCTTTGAGTCTTTTTGCTATGAAACCGTAGAACCATTTATCGAGCACTCAGATCCCAGAAACACCCTGGGTGTGATTGACTCTCAAGGAAACTACGACTGGAAAAATACGGATTTACCGCAACGGCTTTCCAAAAAAGTCTTTCAAATTGCGCGTCAGTTTTCCTTACGCGCTCCACCCAGAGAAATCATCTTCCTGGATCGCAAAACCGGCGGCGTGTTTATTTTCCTATCAATCCTAAAAGCCAAGTTTCGCGGTCGCGATATTCTGCTAAAGTATCTCAACAAAATGGACTAGTTTTATGTTACGTGCCTTCGCCCTGCTATTTGCTTCAATCATTCTTTCAGCGATGCCTTTGCACGCAGCCCAAGCAGAAGCAGAACTAAAAGTACAACTAACATCTCTACCAGGGGAATCCCTGAATCAACACAAGGTTCAACTAAAAGACCTAAAAGGCAAAATAGTCATCGTAGACTTCTGGGCCACCTGGTGCGAGCCCTGCAAAGAAGCCCTTCCGCACTACACGAACCTCTACAAGAAATACAAATCCAAAGGCCTGGTAATCCTAGCCGTCAACGAAGACGACGACACTAAAACCCGCGACAGCTATCTAAAAACCACCCCATACCCCTTCCCCGTCTTCGCAGACCCAGGAAAAAAGTATCTGGAATCCTTCAACGTAGTAGCAATCCCCACAGCCTTCATCTTCGATAGAAACCAAAAACCAATAACGTTCGTAAGAGGCTTCGACGAAAAGAAAGCCCAAGTAATTGAAAAAACCATAAAAGAATTAATCGAAAAAAACTGATCGAGAATCTAAAAAAAGAAGACCGCCGCACGAGAGAACTGCCTCGGGCACGGCGGTTTTGGGATGGATGCGAAGCGACCTCCGTGGGCGCCACGACGGCGCGCACCCCGCCCTTGGCGGGGCCACGGCTGAGCCCGGAAGGCGTGTCGCGAAGTCAGCCATTCCAAAAACGACGAGACCGAGGCAGTTCTCCTCGGTCCCAATAAAATCTTAATTTAAAATCGAGAAAAGAAATTACTTAGAGTCAGCCAAGTTAGTCTGGATGTAAGGCGCAAACCAAATGTCGTAAATATGACCAGAGCGTTTTTTTCCCTTAGCATCCGTATACCAGAACTTAGACCGCTCACGAATCTCAGCATTCTTACCACGATTCTCAAAGTTCTTTTCGTACTTAAGAGAAATCTTATCAAGCTTCAATCGAGCCTGAGTCATTTCAGATTTCTGCGAAACTCCATCCCCGTTCTTATCATTCCAAAGAACCAGACGCTTAAAGTCCTTATCGCGGGCATCAATCACACCATCTTTGTTAGTGTCGAGTTTTCTTAAAGACTCAAAACCATTGATGTCTGTGTTGTTATCACCAAATAACTCATCCTTTTGATCAATGCGACCGTTTTTATCGCGATCCAAAGCCAGGAAGAATCCCGGACTGTTGGCATTAGGCCAATAGACTTTACCACCTGGATTTAGAGGGAAATCACTGACGTTTTCAAATGTCGGAAGCTTGTCATCAAAGAACACCATCAATGGGGACCAGTAACCTCCGCAGAATCCAGTTTCCCCTGGGAAGCTGATAAAGATCTCGGCAACCGATCTGTCTGGTGAAACGTTGAATCCGCCAATCGTGGCAGTCACGTCACCATCTTTACCCATAAAATCGCCGCAACCATAAGTTGGCATTTGCGAAGACCAACCATAGTTACCGAAAACCGGGCCCGTCTTACAATCCAAAACCTCCTGCTCGAATTTCATCGCACCCAGCGCAACGGTTGCTTTACTGACCGTGATAGTACCGGAGTCGTCGACTGAAACGTCGGTGGGAATTTTTGTTTTAAATTCCACGATATTTCCGTAAATCGCAGCCGTACCTCCGGCTGGAATCATTTTTACTTTAGATGAAGCTATATTGGCAATTTGACCATTCCCTACAGTTCCCGAGCCTTCTTTGGTGACCACCACCGCAGGGTATTCGGCACCAATATTGTAAGTCTTGGTTCCAATCAATAAATTGATATCGGCTGTGATCAGCGAGCTTTTCGCCAAAGGATTGGTCACAGCGCGAAGGTTCGTTGGAAAGCAGGAGTTAATCAAACGTACCGTCATTGTATCCCGGCCTGCGCGCGTAACGGTACCCGATGCGGGTGCTCCCACGACGGATTCGCCGGCACTGACGGAGTTGACAGCCATTGGAACATCCTTATTGACGGCCAAAACGTTGCTTTGATCGGCCATTGCTGTACCGGACAGCAATGCAAATGCTCCTCCCAAAATAACTGCTGTTTTCATACTTCCCCCTATAACGATCAGGTCTTTTTCTTTACAGATTTATGAATTTTAAAATAAATCATTCGCTTCATAACAGAGTCGCGGCGTAAAACCATTTTTTCAACACCGTCCGCAAGCATGGTTTGAGTGACCCATTTGCCACTTCTATATTCAGCCGCGTACAACACCAAAGGTTGTGTTTCATAGTCAGAGGCTTTTTTCTTTTTATCTATTTCAACGTAGTACTTAACGATCTTAACCACGCGGGCACGCACGATTGTCTGCCCCCCGCCCACAGTTGGTAAAGTTCTTAAAAAATTATCCAGACTGGTGATGGGATTACCATTAAATGGCTGAGTCATTTTAAATAACTTCTCGACCCCTCCGGTAATGTTCTGCAAATTGTCGCCAGCCTGCGGACTGACTGTGCCCAGATAAAAAGGACTTCTCGGCGGAGTAAGAATATCTACATCGCCATCCTTCAGCGGACGAATGCGGCTTGGAGTATCAAAGAACAAAACGTTTCCATCGCGCCAGAATCCAGCGCGACCACCGTTTGCTTCATTGGAAATCCATTTGCGGCTTTTGCTCGGGCTAAAAGTTAATGAGGCTGGTTTGTTTGGATCACCTGGATCAGCACCCACGTCATAAGCCCACACTGGGTCATAGTTTAATAAAGGCCCCGCCCCGAAATCCTGAGTTACAACAAAAAACTCACTCTGCCCCGAACCAAGATTCAGTGTGAACTCGCGATCAGGACGAATCTTAAGAACGTTTTCAGTCAGATCTGGATAGAAATCATAAAAGTTATTACCGTTATCATCCAGAACCGTGATGTTGTTATAGGAAACTTCAAGTCCATTTAGATTTTTAAAAATAATACGCTCGGCCAGATTCTGATCGATAGAATCATCCAGCTTACGGGTGAGTTCCGTCTGCTGTTTTGCCATTTGTACTTGCACGGCAACCACAACAGAAATCACGACCGCGGATAATCCTATCCCGATCAATAACTCCGTAATAGTTAAGCCCTTTTGATTGCGAATCATCATTTTGCACTCACCACAAATGTGTAATCTCTGAATTTTTCAGATTTCCAGCTTTTATGTGTCATTCTTAAAGTTACCAGATACAACCCACGGTAAAGTTCGTAAGGCTGAATGATGTATCCATAGCTTCCCTGGCAGGTATCACAGTTACCACGCTCTGCTACACGTCCCACATCCCAAAGCATTGGCAAATTGTC
Source organism: Bdellovibrio sp. HCB274 (assembly GCF_047306075.1). Taxonomy (GTDB): domain Bacteria; phylum Bdellovibrionota; class Bdellovibrionia; order Bdellovibrionales; family Bdellovibrionaceae; genus Bdellovibrio. The sequence continues at coordinate 1,644,403 of NZ_CP178623.1, read as the reverse complement.
TGGCGGAAGAAAATCATCAATTTTAGTCTGATCGTAATTGAAATTGACCTGATAATCCTGCACACCGGCTTTAATATTTTCGGCGATATCATTCACCTGACGATCTGTAGAACCTGCCATCAAGCTTGCTTGAGATGTCTTATATAAATTCGACATCCCACCGGCAAAAGTCAAACCGATGACCGAGATCAATCCCAAAGCAACCAGCGCTTCGATGATTGTTTGACCATGATTGTTTTGAATGTTTGTTTTTTTCATCATAGTCCTTGTCCTTCCCTAGCTTGCTCCACCACGTAATAGTGATAAATGCGGCGTTTACATGTCGGCACCGTTTGAGTTGCCCCAATCGGGATACCGCAGTCTGGATCCACCGCTGTCCATTTAAATGGATCCGCTTTCGCACGCAGACTGATTACATTACAATTCATACGATCGGCTGTTTCCTGAATCGAAGGCATAGGATGCCAGATCGGAGACGGCAGATTATCGCACTTGGTTTTATTGGCAGGATCTGAAAGCGGGAACAAAATACCACGGGCGCGAAGTTCCTGAGTCGCCTGCGGATAGTAAATACTTGTCCACGTGATCCCTGTACGAATCGCCTGTTCATTGATCTGCAAGGACTTACCGATGATAAAGGTTCCCACGATACGCAGTGGTTTTGTACGGCCACCTTCGATCACCAGATTGTCACACGTATAGAAGCCTGTTACGAAAGAGGCTCCAGCCTTAATCACACAGTCCTTGATGATAGAGCGAACCATGAACTTCTCATCATCTGCCGCCCAAGTTCTGTTTGCCGCAACTGGATCAGCTGTCACCGCACCATCTTCGCCAGCAAAGTTCCAGGACTTACGAGTCGATGAAGAGAAGCTTGAACCCCAGTTCGCAGCACCGAAAGACTGGGAGTTGATCATGTTATAGTACTCTTCACACTTCGCCGCCAAGTCAGCTGACGTGTCATCGTCCGTGCCCGATCCCGTTCCCGACGTTAAAGACAGAGCCGTTGGACGAGTTACGTTACCATTGCTTGCAATCAGGAAGTTCAGATATCCCGATAAGTGATCCGGATCCGCACTTGAACGAATCGGCACGCTATTATAGTATGTTCCATCGTATCCTCTGAAACGAACTGATAGGTTGTTAATTCGCTGACCGTCTTTATTCACCAAGTACTGACCATTGGTGATAGTCACCTGTACATCCAAACGATCTTTATATTCCTTACCTGTCCAACTATATGCTGGATCCAGGTCCACTTTAATAATCGGTGGATGATCTTTTAAATCTTCGTAGGCATCCAGCTGCCCTTGGTATTTAGTGACATTGGCTTGAGCAGTGTCTTTAGCCTTGGTCGTCGCTGGCATGTCTTTAGTTTCAAGATTATTAATTTGTTTATTCAAATCACTCAGCTTATCTGAAAGTGATGTGACCAATTTTTCCAGGCGCTCGATTTCTGCCGGATCCTGATAAGTCCCTGGAGGAACAGGCGTCGGAGATGGACTTGGCGATGGACTTACCGTCATGACTGGTGTCGGCTCTGGTGATGATTCCGGTGTCGTCTCAGGAGTTGGGCCCGGTGTCGCTTCTGGATCTGGAGATTCAGTTGGTGATGGAGAAACGGTCGGCGAAACCGATGGCGACGGTGATGGTGATGGTGTCGGAACCGGCTCAACGGGTTTGTTTTTTTCTACTAACAAGTTGTCTTTTGCGGTTTTTAGCTCAGATTCCGTCGTAGATCTTTGAGTTTTCAAAGTGCTTAAAGATGAACTTTGGCTATCACTTGTGTCCTGGGCATTCTTTAAATCTAGTTTTGCCTGATCCAAAGAATTCTTAATAGAAGTCAAACGTGCCGGATTTAATACCGGAGGTTTTACTTCGACATAACCGTCTTTCACCAAATCCATACTGAATTTTCGTTCGTCAGCACCGGATCCATAGAGAATTTCCACTTTGGCAACCGCACCTGACCATCTGTCTTTGTTATCAATAGTCCATTTGCCCGTTGACCAATCGCCTGTGAGTGTCGGGTTGGTCGGAAGTTGATTTTTCTGTGCGTAAAAGGTGTTGTAGTTGGTAAGTACCAGACGGTAGTTCGTATAGTAACCTTCGCCCTCTTTAGTGGGATCCGTCGATTCTTTTTTGGTTGCCTTTAGGTCAGAGGCTTCCATGTACTCAAGTTTTGAACTCTTTTGATTCAGATCAGAACAGATTTTATTCCAGTCATATTCTTCACCATTAGAACCTGATGAGCGACCCGACATCACGTCAAGGCCCAAGTCACGCATACCATCGTTCTCGATACCTGACAGGAATCCACCGAACACGCGGGAGTCAGACCAGAAACGATCGGCACTGGCACCCTGAGTAGAAGGAGCGAAAGGACGATTATCCGGTCTTAGAATCCAGCCATTTCCCATGTACACGCGATCGGCAAAAGTAACACCCGCGTAGTTAGAGTTACCACCAGCACCAGTATCAAATGGCAAATGGATATTTCCGTTTACGAAGACAGGACTTTTAAATACCAGACCGGTACTGTTTTTTAATTCAGCCTTATTGTTGAATCTATGGAATACCACATCACCGATTTCAGATTGCGATGCATTCCAGTCCTTATCCATGCGCAGATTTCCTGGAAGGATAAGCGCGAAAGATCCCACCTCGCGTGGATAGATTGCCAGCTGAGCACGTACTTGTAATGGAGCGCGTCCCACCTGAATAACTTTATCCGATTTATCAACAAGGGAGACTTGTGCTTGAATGTAAACTTCACGTCCCGCCTTTGGCAGGTAACCCGCATTAGGCGGACGAGTAAGTACCACTTTAATCGACTTCACCGGAATAACGGCACCTGACACTTCATCCACAACGTTTTTTAAATTATTAACAACCGGGAAAAGTGGATGGTTCGCTGAAACCGGAAATACCAGGTTAAGTTCAATTTTATCAAGGCGCAGTTTTTCTAAATCTTTATCGTGCGGACCAATGTTGGTGCCCGACGTCGCCATCGCTTGCAAAGACTGAAGCTGTTCATCTGACATCACCAGGCGCTCAACGTTACCCGCGTGATTCCAATCACAGCTTGTCGTGTTCTGCATCAGCGTCACATTATCAAAACAGTATTTTTGACGAACACCGAAGACGACATAATCCAGGGCACTGTTCACCGCGAACTTTAGATTTACTACGTTTTTGGTTTTAACTACTTGTTTACGCTGGCCAATGACGTAAGAGGATAAAAAATAAAAACTAATGCTCATCACGACCATGGCCGTGAGTACTTGCATTATCGCGTTCCCTTTTTTATTACCAATTATTCTAGACATACCTGCGTTTCCCATATGAGTCCTTATCGGATGGGAAACGACGGTTGATTATAAAAAAAACGTAACAATCCCAAGATTCTTTGGGTAGTTAGGCTGTGATACTAATTTATGTTATATATTCGGGCAGTTTCCGACTCAAACCGAGACAAAAATTACTCCCCGATCCTCACAAAAGTGTGTCCACAGATGTGTCTGGAGTCCCCCACCGGAAGTTAGTTGGAACCCGCTAAATTGGTCTGAATGTAGGGTGCAAACCAAATATCGTATATATCCCCTTTCCTTGTTTTGCCTTTCGCATCGGTATACCAGAATTTTGCACGCTCCCGGATCTCAGCGTTCTTACCGCGGCTTTCAAAAAGCTTTGTGTAGTTCAATGAAATCTTATTTAATTTCAAACTTGCTTTGGTGATTTCAGATTTTTGAGAAACTCCATCACCATTTTTATCATTCCAAAGCACTAGGCGTTTGAAATCCTTGTCTTTCGCATCGATGAATCCATCTTTGTTGGTATCTAGCTTTTTCAAAGATTCAAATCCGTTTACGTCAGTGTTGTTGTCACCAAAGAGTTCGTCTTTCTTATCGATTTTGCCATTCTTGTCACGATCCATCGCCACGAAAAATCCCGGGCTGTGGGCATTCGGCCAATAGACTTTGCCACCTGGATTCAGAGGAAAATCAGTTACGTTTTCAAAGACCGGAAGTTTATCATCAAAGAAAACCATAAGAGGCGACCAGAAGCCCCCGCAGAAATTTGTCTCTCCTGGATAGCTGATAAATATTTCGGCGACGGATCTGTCTGGCGATACGTTGAAGCCTCCGATAGTTACGCTCACGGGCCCATCCTGCCCCATGAAGTCTCCACATTTATACGTAGGCATCATAGCAGACCAGCCATAGTTACCAAATACCGGCCCAGCGGTGCAATCCTGAGTTTCCTGTTCAAAGCTCATCGTGCCCAAAGCCACGTTTTCCTTGCTAACAGCAATATTCCCAGAGTCGTCCACCGAAACTGCTGTAGGAATTTTAGTTCTAAACTCCAGAATATTTCCGTAAATCGCAGCCGTACCACCAGCTGGAGTCATTTTAACTTTTGAAGAACTGATATTTGCAACATGGCCATTGCCGATTGTGCCAGACCCTTCCTCGGTGACAATGACTGCAGGAAACTCAGCACCCATGTTATAGACTGTTGAGCCGATCAAAATATTTATGTCAGCAGTAACCAATGAACTCTTGGCCAATGGGTTCGCAACAGCTCGAAGATTCGTCGGAAAGCAATTGTTAATTAGGCGTACTGTCATCGTAGCTTTGCCAGCCCGAGTGACCATACCAGATGCCGGAGCGCTGCTGACAGTTTCACCCGCATTGACCGAGTTCACAGACATTGGCACGTCTTTACTGACGGCCAAGACGTTCTCTTGATCCGCTTTGGCATTTACTCCAGCAAGAGCGAAGGCCCCTATTAAAATAACTGCTGTTTTCATAACTGCCCCCTAACGACCAAAATTACTTCTTTTTCGATTTGAATATTTTAAAATAAATCATGCGCTTCATAACCGAATCGCGACGTAGAATCATCTTCTCAACACCATCAGCCAACATGAACTTTCCTTCCCATTTACCATTGCGATACTCGCTGTAATACAAGTTGAGAGGTTGGGTTTCGTAGTCCTCGGGCTTTTTCTTCGTGTCAGGCTCGACAGAATACCTGATCAACTTCACGACACGGGCACGAACTATTGTTTGTCCACCACCGACCGAAGGCAGAGCTCTTAAAAAAACATCCAGACTGGTAATTGGATTACCGTTTGCAGGCTGAGTCAGCTTAAACAGATTCTCAGCTCCACCTGTCATCACTTGCAGATTATCTCCCGCTTGAACATTTATCGATCCTATAAAGAAAGGACTGCGCGGTGGAATCAACCTGTCCACAACGCCATTCGTAACCGGTCGAATCCGGTTGGGCGTATCAAAGAAAAGAATATTTCCATCACGCCAAAACCCTGGTCGTCCCCCACTTTTTTCATTGGAGATCCATCCACGATTCTTACTGGCATTAAAAGTTAAGGTGGCCGGCACATTGGGATCGGCTGGTTCAGGTCCCACGGTGTAGGCCCACACGGGGTCATAGTTCAACATCGCTCCCGAGGCGAAGTCTTGCGTCAGTACAAAAAATTCCTGATTGCCAGCACTTAAACTCAGGTTGAAATCCCGGTCCGCTCGCACCTTTAACATATTATCGGTAAGATCCGGATAGAAATCATAAAAGTTATTACCGTGGTCGTCTTTGACTACAATGTTATTATAAGAAGCTTCAATACCATTTAGGTTTTTAAAAATAATACGTTCTGCAAGATTCTGATCAATCGAATCCCCTAGCTGCCGCGTGAGTAGAGCTTGTTCTTTGGTCATGTGAACTTGAACGGCCACTACAACCATAATAACAAAGGCCGACAACCCTAGGCCGACCATCATTTCCAATAAAGTGACACCCTTCTGATTGCGAATCGTCATTTCGCACTCACTACAAATGTATAGTCACGGAATTTATCTGGTGCCCAGCTTTCGTGAGTCATTCTTAAGGTCACAAGATAAAGACCACGATAGACTTCGTAGGGTTGAATAATATACCCATAGGATCCTTTACAGGTATCACAACTTCCGCGCTCTGCCACACGCCCCACATCCCAAAGCATCGGCAATTTATCCACTGGCAGATAATCGTCGATTTTAGTTTGATCGTAGTTGAAGTTAACCTGATACTCCTGAACACCAGCTTTAATATTTTCTGCAATATCGGAAACCTGGCGATCCGTGGCCGAGGCCATTAAACTTGCTTTTGAGGTATTGCGTAAAGAAACCATTCCACCGGCAAATGTTAATCCGATGACTGAAATAAGTCCCAAAGCCACAAGTGCTTCAACGATAGTTTGACCATTGCGGTTTCCAAGCAAATGTATTTTCATCATAAGCCTTGTCCTTCTCGAGCCTGCTCAACTACGAAGTAGTGATAGATACGACGCTTACACGTAGGTACTGTTTGTGTCGCGCCACTTGGAATTCCACAATCCGGATCAACTGCAGTCCATTGAAACGGATTAGCTTTCGCCCGTAGACTGATCACATTGCACGACATTCTGTCCGCTGTTTCCTGAATAGATGGAATCGGATGCCAGATTGGGGAAGGCAGATTGTCGCACTTAGTACGATTGCCTTTATCTGAAAGTGGATAAAGCACGCCGCGCGCGCGTAGCTCCTGGGTTGCCTGTGGATAGTAAACGCTGCTCCAAGTAATTCCTGTACGAATTGCTTGCTCATCGATTTTCAAAGTTTTACCAATAATGAAAGTTCCGACTATGTTCAGCGGTTTTGTTCGACCACCCTGGATGGTTAAATTGTCACAGGTAAAGAATCCCGTTACAAAACTGGCCCCGGGCTGAATCACGCAATTTTTGATAATGGATCTAACCATAAACTTCTCATCATCCGTTGCCCAGACTCGGTCGATTGCAACGTTTTCCACGGTTTTGGTAGGGTCAGCCACGTGTTCACCAGCAAAGTTCCAAGAGTGTCGCGTCGTGGGTGAAAAGCTTGATCCCCAATTCGCGGCACCGAAAGACTGAGAGTTGATCATGTTATAATAGGCTTCACATTCTGCCGCGAGATCCGCCGAGCCATCCTTATCCCCGTCTTCAAGAATTGTTGGACGAGTAATAGATCCATTGCTCGCAATATCGAAATTCAAGTAACCCTGCAAGTGTGCTGGATCCGGGTTCGGTAGAATAGGATTGCTGTAGTAGTAAGTTCCATCGTAGGCTCTGAATCTAATAGTTACCCTTTCGATACGCTCACCCTCTGAATCAAGTATGTGTTGGCCATTTTTAATTGTGACTTGAAGATCAACCCGGTCTTTATAGGTTTTTCCTGTCCAGCTTTTGGCTGGATCCATGTCCACCTTAATTTCTGGTGGATTATTTTTTGCTTCCAGATAGCGGTCTAATTGGGCTTGCGCTTTGGCAAGATCAATCTCTGCCTTCTTCTTGTCTGAAGAATTGGCCTCGTTTTCCACTTTCTCTTTTTCTGCGATATCCTTTATTTTTTCATTCAACCTAACAGTTAATTCAGTGATTTTATCTTCAAGCTCTTTAATTTTATCTGGATCCTGATATGGAGAATCCGTCGCTGGTGTAGTAGTGGGCGATGGTGAAGGTGATGGAACTGCAGTTCCAGTTGGAGATGGAGAAACTGAAGGACTTGGTGAAGGAACCGCTGTTCCTGTCGGCGAAGGAGATGGAGCTGCCGTACCGGTTGGCGATGGGGACGGTGCAGCTGTACCAGTCGGCGACGGAGATGGGCCCGGGGTTCCAGTTGGAGATGGTGTAACGATCACCGTCGTATCTTTAGGTTTTTCTTTTTCTAGTTTTAGACTGTCTTGCGCCGCTTTTAGCTCTGCTTCAATTGCAGCCTTTTCGTTTCTTAATGTCACAAGCCCGGCACTAGGCTGTCCTGCTGCATCCACAATACTTTTCAACTTAGCTTCGGCAGCATCACGAGCTTTGGTTAGTAAGTCTTCGCGACCAGGTACTTCTGAAGGAAATTTAAGTGTGATTAGACCATCCTTAACTAAATCAACAGCAACGGATCTGGCCTCGGAATCACTACCTAAAATTATTTCCACAGTTGCCATTCCCCCTGTTTCTTTGCCCTTTTTATCGACTTCTATTACGGTGGAGCCCCAGTCACCTTTCGTCACATAGTTAGGCACAGGATTTTTTTGAGCACTGAAGTTATTGTAGTTGGTAAGAATCATTCGGTAATTTGAGTAGTAGCCATCCGTTTCAGGGGGATCCTTCTTCTCTGTGATATCGGCTTTCAGCTTCGATAGCTTCATGTACTCAAATTTAGTACTTTTCTGATTTAGCTCCGCACATTTTTTATTTAATTCAAATTCATTGCCAGTCGATCCATTTGATTGACCTGAAAGTACATCGAGCCCCAGGTCACGCATACCATCGTTTTCAATGCCTTTTAAAAAACCTCCGAAAACGCGCGAGTCTGACCAGTATCGGTCTGCCAAACCACCTTGCGATTTCGGCGTATACTGTGAATTGTCTGGATTCTGGATCCAGCCATTCCCCATATAAACACGGTCTGCGAACGTCACACCTGCATATGCAGACTTTCCACCGTTTCCAGCATCGAGCGGTAAAGTAATATTCCCGTTCACAAAAACGGGACTGGTAAATACTAAGCCGGGACTGCTGCCAAGATCTGTTTTACTGCCGAATTTATGAAAGTTTACGTCTGCACTGGTGGCCGAGGCATCCCACTCTTTATCTAAACGCAAATTGCCCGGAAGCACCAATGCAAAGGAACCAATTTCGCGTGGATAAATTGCAAGCTGCGACCGCGCTAATAGTGGTGCCTGACCAATCTGAATGATATTGCCTGAATTATCTAAAAGAGAAACTTGTGCTTGGACGAAAACTTCCCGACCTGCTTTCGGCAAATAACCTTCATTAGTTGGACGAGTTAACAGAACACGAATAGAAGAGACCGGAACAACTACGCCGGTCATTTCATTTACAACGGCCTTCAATGCATTAACCACGGGGAACAAAGGGTGATTTGAGGACACGGGAAACTTTAGAGACAAATCAATTTGATCCAGTCGCAGTGTATTCGGACCATCATTCGGTCCAATGCCAACCCCTGCCGTCAACATCGCCTGCAGCGATTGCAACTGCTCATCAGACATTACTAAACGCTCGACGTTGCCTGGATGTTTCCAATCGCAGCTTGTCGTATTCTGCATCAGGGTGCCGTTATCAAAACAATATTTTTGGCGGATACCGAAGACCACGTAATCAAGAGCGCTGTTCACGGCGAACTTTAAATTAACCACGTTCTTGGTTTTCACAACCTGCTTTCGCTGGCCGATGACGTACGAAGAAAGGAAATAAAAGCTGATGCTCATCACAACCATCGCTGCGAGCACTTGCAAAATCGCATTGCCTTTTTGATTTAGAATTTTCCTGCACATACCGGTAGCCCCTGTTATGTGAGTACTTATCGGTAAAGGCAGAGTGAAAATATATGGAGCAACCGTGATAAACCCAGAGATTTTAAATAATTAGGTTGTGATATCAACCAATGTTCGAGGCGTTTCCAAGAAGCGCCTCGCGGGTTTACTATGAACTGAGAGATATGCGGGCGGTTTCCTTTTAGGAATGCTGAGGATCCAAACAGGAAACACCCTGAATCTCAGTTTCGACCGTTGCTTCGATGATGCCAAAGCTCTTCATTCTTTTTTTAACTTCGTTTTTTACCGTCTGCATTTCAGACAAAGATGCTTCCTGTTTTAACACCACGTGCGCGGTGAAAACATGGTTCTCGCCATCAAGTGACCACAAGTGCGCGTGATGAACATCAACAACATTTGCAACTTTGCGAATATCCTCGACCACTGCTTCCACTGATGCGCCACTTGGTGAAGCCATCAAAAACACTTTCGCCGATTCGCGCAGATTTTTAAATACGTTAAACATAATCCACAAGGACAAGGCAATAGCCAGGCCCGCATCAATTTGTGGCAGGTCCCAGAACTTCATCACCAGAGCACCAATCAAAACCAAAACCCAACCCATCACATCTTCGATCATGTGCCACATCAACATGCGCTCATTCAGTGATGTTCCTTTGGATACGCGAAGTGCTGCAAGACCATTAATCGTCACGCCCAGAATCGCCAGCAACAACATGCCATTCGCATGAGGCTGCTGCGGATTAATCAATCTGGGCACGGCTTCAATCAGGATAAAAATCGAACCCGCAATTAAAATCACGCCTGTGATCACTGCACCCAAGACTGAAAAACGACGGTAGCCGTAGGAAAATTTCGCATCACTGGATTTGTGAGAAAGTTTCTCCATGATGATCGCAATCACCATGGCCATCGCATCACCAAAATCATGAAGAGCATCACTCATGATTGCGACGGAGTTCGTCAGATATCCTCCGACAAGCTCCACCAATGCAAACCCCAGGTTCAGCACAAAGGCGAAACGCATACGGCCGATGACGGCTCCGTGACTGTGATGGTGGTGATGCCCATGGCTGTGACTGTGATGATGATGGTGATTGTGTTCGTTACTCATGCGGTCCATTACAGCCCTTTATTGACGCGTTTTCAAGCTCATGATAGCCCTTTGCACATGATGACACGCGCTCAATACAAGAAATTTGCATTTGGACTTTTGGTTTACACGATTTTGGTCATCCTATGGGGTGCCTGGGTGCGAATTTCTCACTCGGGAGACGGCTGCGGCGACACTTGGCCATTGTGTCATGGCCAACTTATTCCTGAAGCTCAACGGGGCAAAACCTGGGTGGAGTATGGGCATCGCCTGATGTCAGGAATTTACGGGTTTATTGTTATTTATTTCTATTGGGCCGCTCGCAAAATTTATCCCGTAGGACATTTCGCACGCAAAGCCGCGCTTGCAACTTTGGTGTTTATGATCACTGAAGCTTTACTTGGAGCAAAACTTGTTTTGTTCGGCTTGGTTACCACCAACGACACCCCTTACCGTGCCTTTATCATGGCCCTGCATCAGGTGAATTCGTTTGTTTTAACAGGTGCTGTGGCATTGGCATTTGCAGCAGCCGTTTTAAGTGACACAACTCCGGCTCCGGCTGCTGGATACAAGCGCTTTAAACTATTGCCTTTGATAATTATGGTTCTTGGTATCACTGGGGCTTGGGCTTCTTTGTCCAATTCTCTTTTCCCGACTGACGATCTTTTCGCAGGATTGATGGCGGATCTTTCGACTGACTCCCACTTCCTGGTTCGCTTGCGCGGGCTGCATCCGGTATTGGCGGTTTTGGGTGCAGGAAGTTTGGCTTTATTCTTCTGGTTAAAATCACAATCAGCGACCAACGAACTGGTGCAAAAGAAATCTGCTCAAATGAGTGGCATTCTGGTCACGGGAATTTTATTTGGGTTCGGTACGCTGATTTTTCACGCCCCGACATGGATGAAGATCACCCACCTGTGCCTGGCCCATGTTATTTGGGTGACATTGCTTCAATGGGTGTTTTTCATGCGTAACGCAGGGAAAAACGCTTAAGTCGTTAGTTCGTTGGATTCAGTGAGACGGTGGAGAAAATCCACCTTGTCGTTGATATCATTTATCTCCAAAACCATCTGCTGCAGGTCGTAATCACGAACCATATACGAAGCAAAGGCTCCAACAACTTCTTCAGGCAAATTCAAATTACGCAGAAAAAGATCCCGCTGAGCAGGATCAGGAATATGCGTATGTATCCAGCGAATCAAAACCTTATGCAGGCCCTGCAGGCGCACCAAGTGTTGCGGGTCGACCAGGGTTTGCTCGGCAATAATATCTGCCTCACATACGATGTAAGGCGTCTTGTAATCGATTGTATGCTTTAAACGTAACTTGCCTTGTCCTTGCAAAAAGACCAGAAGAGTTCCGTTCACCCGCTCTTCGATGATTTGGGCATAACCGTAACCCGCAATTTCACGCACGAAAGGCACGGGCTGACCAAAAGGCACGGGACCCACTTTGGAGGGATCTTCGATAAAACCCATGGCAATGGGTTTATTGTGAGCCACGGCGTTTTTCACCATGGTCAAATAGCGGGGTTCAAAAATATTCAGGGGTTTGGTTGTATTTGGAAACAACGTCACGTTGACCAACGGAAACAAAAATACTTCCATGCAAGGGACCCCCACAGCTTGTTAATGTATTATAATGATTGTACTCTGGGATTGCTATGGAAAATGTCGATGCTAAAATGAGAAATGTGGTGTTTTTCGATGGTGTCTGCCATCTTTGTAATGGCTTTGTCGACGCTGTCATTACACGCGATCCCGAGCATCGTTTCTTATTTGCCCCACTTCAAGGCACTACCGCTGAAAAGCTTCTACCAGCACAAGATCGCGTTTCATTGGATACAGTCATTTACTACGAATCAGGTCGGATTTATCATCGCTCTGCCGCCGTAATTAAAATACTTTCGGGTTTGGGCGGAGTGTACAGTCTGTCTCGCGTTGGGTGGATCATCCCAGGATTGTTCCGAGACGCTCTTTATAAAATCGTTGCAAAAAATCGCTACGCCTGGTTTGGACATCGCGACTTCTGCCGCCTCCCCACTCCTCAGGAACGCGGTTATCTTTTACCTTGAAGTATCTCCACAAACGGACGATCCGCTGCCGACAGCTCTTCCGTTTTAATTTCATGAGCCGTCACCCATTTTAGCGCGTCATGTTCGGTCAAAGTAATATGGCTCTCGCTGGTTAGCGCCTCATAAACGCGCAATCGAATGGTTTTAGTGGGATAGTCAAAATCCAACTCGCCTACGAAATCTCCGACTGTAATCTGAATCCCCAATTCCTCATCAATCTCGCGGCGCAAAGCCTGCTCTGGTGACTCTGCGGGCTCCACTTTGCCTCCCGGAAACTCCCAAAAGCCGGCACCGCTTTGATCGGGGCCTCGACGCACCAGCAAAATGCGTTTTTCTGAGTCATCCTTTTTTCGAATGACCGCTGCCACAACCAAAACCGGCTTCTTAATATCTGCCACCAATGACTACCTCCGAGGTAGACTCAGCATAAATCAGAATTCGCCCTTCCTTAAACGAAAAATACTGCTATGATGAATCTTTATGATTGATACACAGAACTCCTATTTCATCATTCTTATCAGCGGCGTGGCTTTGTTTCTTTACGGCATGAGTATGACCAGCTCTTCTCTTGAAAAGCTTATGGCCGGTAAGATCACGCATTTGCTTAATCACCTTTCCCAAAATAAACTTCTTTCGATTCTTACGGGTGTGGGATTAACAACTTTGATGCAAAGCTCAGGAGCGGCAACCTCGATGCTGGTCGGACTGGGATCTGCCCGCGTCATCAATCTACGCCAGGTGATGGGTGTGATTATCGGGACTGCGATCGGTACCACGATCACAGTTCAATTGATCTCGTTTGATTTAACCCAGTACGCTTTGCCGGTCTTTGCGGTGTCCTTCGCCTTTTATTTCAAATCCAAGAAAACGGTCTTTAAAAACCTCTCCCTGGTTTTCATGGGCTTTGGCTTGCTGTTTCTGGGACTAAAACTGGTTTCAACGTCCTCGCATCACTTTGCGGAAAATCCAATGCTGACGGAGTTTTTCCAAAGCGTTCGTGACAACCCGGGCTATTCTCTTTTGATTTCTATTGTGTTCTGCGCGTTCGTGCAAAGCTCTGCCATCACAATCGGTCTTGCGATGAGTTTGGCGGCAGTAAAAGCGATCACGTTTTACGATGCGATGATCTGGGTTTACGGTGCGAATATCGGGACCACGTCTGTGGCCTTGATTTCTGCGGCAGGCGGAAACTATATCGGGCGCCAGGTCGCCTGGGCGCATTTCTTTTATAAAACCATCAGTGTGGTGATCTTCTACCCGTTCACCCAGCTCTTTATCGATTTCCTGATGACTTTCGATACGACTGTTGCGCGCTCGATCGCCAATGCGCATTTAATTTTTAATATTATCTCGGCCATCATCTTCTATCCGTTCATCGATAAGGGCGCTCAGTGGATTGAAAAAATGTTCCCGAAAGCGGCTTCAGAGGAATTTGGTACCGAGTTCGTGAACATGAACAACTACCAAAGCTCTGCCCTGGCGGTTTCTTATGCCAATCGCGAAATCATGCGCACTGCGGATATCGTCCTGGGCATGATCAAAGACTCGATCAAACTTTTTGAAACCAATGATCCCAAGGTTTTTGACTCCATCAAAGATCGCGACAACAAGGTCGATTTCCTTTACCGCGAAACAAAAATGTTCTTATTGGATCACGCCAACAAGTCCAGCACGGTGGTGCATCAGAACGTTATGAATATGATCATGTTCCTGTCTGATGCCGAACGAGCAGCTGATGCCATCGACATTAATATTCTGGCTTTGGCGATCAAAAAGAACGCTTTAAAGCTGGAATTTTCGGGCGAAGGCTGGGCGGAAATTCGTGAAATGCACGAACAAGTGGTGAAGGTTTCTTCGATGGCGATCAACGCCTATCAGAATCGTGATCTTTGCGATGAAGCCATTCAGTTAAAACGTGATTTGGCAAAAATGGAAATTTCACTGCGAGAGAATCATATCAGCCGCTTAAACCGTGGTCTAAATTCATCCATTAATACCAGCTCGATCCATCTGGATTTGCTAAGTGAATACCGCCGTATTGCAAGCTTGCTGTGCAATCACGCTTACAATCAAAGGACTCATAAATAATGCTTCAATACGTGAGTCCCCTGGTTTTGCTGTTGATTTCAAACGTCTTCATGACCTTTGCGTGGTATGGGCATTTAAAGAATTTTAAAAGCTCTGCCTTATGGATTGTGATTTTAGCAAGCTGGGGTATCGCCCTGTTTGAATATATCTTTCAGGTTCCGGCGAACCGCTTAGGCTCTGAGGTGTACACCTTGCCACAGCTTAAGATCATGCAGGAAGTAATCACGATGGTGGTGTTTGCTGGGTTTTCTTATTGGTATATGGGACAGCCTTTGAAGCTTGATTATCTTTGGGCTTCATTGTGCCTGATCGGTGCAGTTTACTTCCTCTTCCGATAGCCCACACTTCTCCCTCGAGAGAATCCCAATTCTAGACACAAGTCCAGTCATCTGGTTTTTAGTCCCATTCCAAGATACAATAGGGGTATGAAGTTTATCCTGATTTTGGAAGATGACGAGAGAACCAATCAGGATCTATATGACAGCCTAAAAAGTATAGATCCTCAGCTCTCTATTCGCTTTTTCAAGGATCTGGCTTCATTTCATGAGTTCCTTAAAGTCGCCATGCACGAAGGCGCAAAAGCCCTGGCAAATGCCGGACAAAAACATCCCTCCGATCTTTCTGACACACCCGAACCCTCCATCGCTGATGAGCTTCGCCTGGTCATCGCCAAGAATGAGTTCCTGGGAACTCAAAACATGGGACTGGTTCGTCGCGCGCGGGATTTTTTCGTTCGCAAAAAAATGTGCGCCGAGCACGAACCGACAGCATTAATTCTTACCGCCTTTGATAATCCAAACTTTGATATCAAGCTTGCCGAAGAGCGCATTATTAATAATGTTCTTTATAAGCCTTTTGATAAACTGATAGTTAAAGAACATCTTCAGTATGCTTTGACCGGCCATCACCCGGTGACTAGCACGACCTTGGCGGCGACCAAGATTTCAGCAACGATTGAAATGCTAAAAGATATCCAGTTTCAGTCATTATCTGAGATTGGCTTTACCAGTTTGAATAATCACGAAATTAAAATTGGCGCTATCACCAAGTACTACAGCGATGCTTTTTCATCAGACAGCAAAAAAAGTATTCTGGCGGCATGCGTGGCCTGCAAGGAAATTTCCATCAAGGAATTCCTGTGCACTTTCCAGTTTGTCGGCGCGGACCCTGGGCAGATTACCAAGATCCGCCGTGATATCATTCAGAATAAAGACCATCGCACTTTGGATTTACAAACTCCTAAAGGAAATTTAAAAACCAGCATCATTCTGCTAAACGATGATGACTCTTTGGATATTGAAATTAAAACGATGCTGAATCAAAGATTTCAAAATCTGGAAGTTTACAGCTATAAGAGTCAGGGTCAGCTGCTTTCTGACTTGCAGGACTTAGACAGCAAAGATCGTCAGAACCCTGCTATTAATCCGGACTTGGTTATTATCAACTACCACATGCTGGACATAGAAAAAGAGAAAACCTGGGAATCCCTGGTTGATAAGATGAGTGCGCGTGCAAAAAAACAAGGGGTGCCCTGGAAAGAAACGCCTCCGTTAATAATTTTATCGCGCACTAAAATCGCTCCACCGGAAGTCATGGACATGAGCCGTTGGTGTAAGGACATTTTCTTTGCACCACTGGATAAGCCGTATATTGCAAAAAAACTGATTACGAACTTTGCCATCACTACGGTGGAAACAACGTCCCTGCCTTACATCAAAGAAGTCGTTCCTGCCAAAGTGGCAAATCCCGTCGAGATCACGCAAATCTCGGAAGCTGGATTGGTTATGAAATACCACCGCGCGATTTCCACAGGGGCTTTCCGTGAATTTATTTTGTGGCGCGTGCAGGAACATCAAACCCCGGAAATTATCGCAACCGTCAACTACTCTGAAGAGAACAAAGCTGCAGAAGGCTATTTGAATCACTTCGTATTCTTTGGGATGAAAGACAGCTTTTTAAAACACATCCGACTTTGGCTGGTGGATGCCCATATCAAAGCGAAAGAAAAAGAGTCCGCTTAAAACCAAAGCCGAGTCCAGTCCGGTTTCATTACACTTCGCAGGACACCTGTGAGTTCAGAATTCGCAATATAAACAGTATTTTATCAAGTTAAGCTAAGTTTTTTCCGAAAAAATACTCATGAAAACACTTCTGCTTTCAATGACATCGCTGTTTTTAATCCTGATTTCTTTGAACGTTCATGCTGATTGGATGAGCGAACAAGAAGCGCCGTTCACCATCGTAAACACCACCGACACAGTGACTGTTGATAAAAACGGTTTGTCTGAAAGTATCGTTGAAGCCGAGATGCAAGTGCTAAACGAAAGCGGTCGCAACGAATTGGTGTTGCAGAAAATTCCTTTTTTACCTGATGCTTCCACTGTCACTTTTATCAAGGCCTCCACAATCACGGAAGGTGTCGAATCTGCAGTGAATGCCAAGGACGTCACAGTTCGCGCAGCAAAAGGCCCGGCTCAGGGATTAAGTCACGTCAAAGAACTGGTAATCCCTTTTAATAATCTAAAGATTGGCTCCATCACAAAATACACGGTAAAAATTAAATACAAAAAGAATGTTCATGCGGGACTTTTTAATCAGTCCTATGTGATCGGGCTTCACGCCCCGGAGAAGGCCGGTAAGATCAAAATCAAATCCCTTCTCCCCCTTTACCATCAGATCACCGATCCGTGGAAAGTACTGAATAAAAAAGAAAGCCGTGAAGGCGAATTCTATGTTTTTGAAATTGAACAAACGAAACCTTTATTCAAGGTTCCTAAAGAGCCACTGGCAGTTCTAAATGCGGATCTGGTCACGCGCGTGGATATCTCCACCATGAATGACTGGAACACTTTCGTGAAACCGCTGGCGAAAAAATACGAAGACATCCTGGCGGTGAAAACTCTGCCCGCTCCTTTTACGCGAATCGTGACCAAAGCAAAAAAAGGGAAAACCACGGCAGAAAAAATCAATATCGTTACTTCTGAGCTTGCTAGCATCATGACCTATTCAGGAAACTGGACAAGCCTTGATAAAATGGTCATCGCCCAACCCTTAAAAGACATTTCTCGAGTTAAAACCGGCGACTGCAAAGACTTCTCCCTGGCGACCACAGCCATGCTAAGATCCCTGGGCCTTGACGCGAAAGTTGCGTTGGTGCGCAGAACCTCGACTCAGGAAGCAAGTCAAATCACGATGCAGACTCCCCCATCCCAAGTGGTGATGGCTTCCGCGTTCAATCATGCCATTGTTAAAGTGAAGGAAGGTGATCGTACTTATTGGGTCGATCCCACTAATATCGTCAGCAACGCCGAATTCGTGTTTTCGGACATTGCGGGGTCTGGAGCTTTGGAGGTCAGCGCCTTGGCTAAAAATTTGGAAACAGTGCCGTTTCCAACAGCCTCCCAATCCCGTCTGACTTTTGATAAGACAATTAAAATCAATCTGGATCGCAGCAGCGATACGGTTACAAACTTTGAAGCCCTGGGTGACTATGCGAAATACGTCACAGAATCTTCTTTCGGCACCAGCGAAGAGGCAGCCAAGAAAACCCTGATGAATTATCTGCGCAATGATAATAAAAATGCCAAGGGCATGTACGAGGGCTTTAGCTTTCGCAATCGCGTTGCAAATTCCATCACCGGTACTCAAAAAACCATCGGCGAGGAAATCGTCAAATGGGAAGATCAGAAGTTACTTCTGAATATTGGCTTTCCGTTGGCGGCTCTGACCCCGATGGCATTAACTGGTTACCGTGTTACTCCGGCTAATCTATTGGGACGCTTTTCTGAGTCAACGGTGACTCATGTTAACGGCTATGATTTTGTGGGCTACGAACTGGGCTGTAATATTTTAACTCCGTGGTATCGCATCACCCGTGAATTCATCAAAGAGGAAAAAGGCTTTAAAGTTGTCGATGAAGTCGTTTTTGATAAAGTGCAGGTATCATCTGAAGAACTCAACTCTGACAAATTTCAATACATGCTGGGCTCTTTGGCCGAGTGTATGAAAAGCAGTGTCGTGAAAATCACCCCGCTTGCCGCTGCGGATACTTTGCAGAGTCGTCTGGACAAGTACACAGTGCAAATTGCCTTGGATAAGCTTGCCCTTGGGGGTCCGAAATCGATTCAAGGCGCACGCGAAGCATTCCACATTACGGGACAAATTCTTTCCCAGGATTCTGAAAACAAGGATGCCCTGCTGGTTCGCGCTCAGGCGGTTCGTCGCGTGAATTATATCAATAACAGTATTGATGACTCTGAATATATCAATGAATCGGCCCGCATTTTGGATGTTGTGGAAACCCGCCACCCTCAGGATCCAAAAGTTTTACAGCAAAAAACCTGGGTTGCAGTCTATCGCAATGACAAAGAAAAGATCTCCGGACTTTTCAATCAGGCCTATAAGACATCGCCTAAAGATTACGACCTTTACAAATTGGGCGGTCGAGTTTTGGAAGATTTGAAACAAATCCAAGCGGCTATTGGTTCCTATACCAAAGCCTTTGAACTAGCCCGCAACCAACAGGAAAAAGCCACGGCAGCAGCATCCCTGGGGCACCTGCTGATCACCAACAATCAGATTGAAAATGGTGTGAATTATTATAAGTACGCGATCAAAGCCGATCCGGGCAACTCGTGGCTTGCTGGCAACTTTGCGGCGTTGATTCAGACTTATGGTCGCTGGGATGATTCTATTGCCGTGGGCGAGGAAGTTGTTAAAACGAATCCCTATGGAATGGCTAAAACTACTCTGGCAAAAGCATATTCTGGAAAAGCTGACATTATAATGGCTGCACCAGTTAACAATCCCCTGGATCAGGCTAAAAACCTGGATGCTTCGGAAAAACTTTACGCCAAGGGACTGACCCATGCACCGGGCAATGAAGAATGTCTGCTGGGTTTGTCACGAGTCTATCATATCCGTGCTACGGTTGATTTAAATCCAATGACGGCACAAAAGTCTTTGCGTTATTTGGAAAAAGCATTGGAAAGCAAAAAAGTTTCCATAGAAAAAGTAGCCTCGATGAAAAAAGATCTGCTGCTGATCGCCGATGGCAAAAAGCCCACGCCAAGACTTCCGGCGGCCGCTAACACTCCGATTGCAGTAGCAGAACCTGTGAAGGCGCAGCCTTCGCCAGTCGCACCGACTGCAACTCCGATTGCTGTTGTCGTGCCCGCGGCACTTGTTGCAGCAACTTCACCAACACCGACGCCTAAACCAGTAAGCAAGCCGACAACTGCGCCTACCGCTACAGCATCAGTTACACCAGCAGCGACAGCTTCTGTCACGCCTCCGGCAACACCATCAGCGTCACCAACGGCTTTACCATCCACTACTCCGTCGGTTGCGCCAACCACGCAACCAGCAAAGTGATTTTTCAGACTGGTTCTTTAGGAACCAGTCTTTGATCTTTTTAATAGTAAAGAATTACTGACAACTGAGACAGAGCTCATTGCCATCGCAGCTCCTGCGATAACGGGATTTAGCATTCCGAAGGCAGCCAAAGGGATTCCCAAGACATTATAGAAGAAGGCAAAAAACAGATTTTGACGAATCTTTTTCAAAGTGGCTTTGGAGAGATGAATCGCGTGCACCACTGATTCCAGGTCATTGTTCATCAACGTGATATCGGCAGTTTCAATGGCGATATCAGTTCCTGATGACATGGAAAAACTTACGTCTGCCATGGCCAGTGCCGGAGCATCATTAATCCCATCACCCACCATGGCTACAAATTTCTTTTGTCTTTTCATGGTGACAATAATACCGGCTTTATCAGAAGGTCTGACGCCAGATTTGTAGTCTCGAATTCCAGCTTGTTTTGCGATCTCTTTGGCCGTGCCTTCGTTATCCCCAGTCAGCATCATGACCTGCACGCCTAGGGCATGTAAATCTGCGATAGCTTTCTTGGAACTTTCACGAATTCGATCAGCGACCGCCACATAACCCAGGATGCGATCATGACTTCCCAAGACCATCACGGTTTGCCCTTGTGATTCCAAGCGGGTGATCAATTCATTTTGCAGGAATCCACCACCCGCAACCCAATCTGGACGGCCAAGTTGATATTGAACTCCATCAATCAAACCTTCAACACCGTGGCCACTAATGACCTTGAAATTTTGCACGGGCTTTAAAGACGCACCTTTTGCGCTGGCACCAGAAGTAATTGCATGTGCGAGTGGATGCGATGATCCATGCTCTAAGCTTGCCGCCAGCGACAGTATTTCCAATTCACTTGTTACTGACACTCCGTGAACCTCGGTAACGACAGGTTTGCCTTCGGTGATGGTTCCGGTCTTATCCAGAACCACAAGATTTACTTTTTCACCAAGCTCCAAAGCCTTGGCATCTTTAAACAAGATCCCCATGCGTGCAGCTTTTCCGATTCCCACAACAACCGCCGTGGGCGTAGCCAGTCCCAGTGCGCAAGGACAAGCTATAACTAAAACCGATACTGACGCTACAAAAGCTGCCTGCAAATCAGAAAGGAAAAACCAGGTTAAGAAAAAAGTGACGATGCTAATTAGCACCACAACGGGAACAAAGACACTGGAGATACGATCAGCTAACCGCTGTATCGGAGCTTTTGATCCTTGAGCCGTGGTTACTATTTTAATGATTTGCGCCAGCTGCGTTTTCGCGCCTACGCTGGTGGCTTTTATTTTCAAGACCCCATCTTGATTTAAGGTTGCTGCATACACATGATTGTCGGGATTCTTCTCTACGGGCATGCTTTCACCTGTCAGCATGGATTCATCGACTGAAGAATGTCCCTCGACCACCATTCCATCGACAGGAATGGCCTCCCCGTTTTTTACCAAAACTTTATCACCAAGTTTTACGTCATCAATCGCGGTTTCAATCCAATTTCCGTCTCGCTCGATCCAGGCCATTTTGGGTTGCAGCCGAATAAGTCCTTCCACGGCTTCCGAAGTCTTACCTTTAGCCCGGGACTCCATCAGTTTTCCCAAAAGAATTAACGTGATCACTGCGGTGCTAGCTTCAAAATAAACGTGTTGGTGGTGCCACTTCATCACAATCACTACGACACTTAACAAGTAGGCCATCGTTGTGCCCAAGGCCACCAGCACATCCATGTTTGCACTTCGCGCTTTTAATGCGTGATAAGAGCCGACATAAAACCTCCAGCCGATCCAAAACTGCACGGGAGTCGCCAATGCGAACTGCACCCAACGTGGAATGAATTCCTGATGTCCTTGCGTAAACATCAACACCATCTCAAGCAAAAAAGGTGCTGTAAGAATTGCTGAAATCACGAAGTGACGGAAATCATGCTGATATTCAGCCGCAGCGATTTCTTTGACCTTTTGTGCATCAAATTCTGAATTCACTTCAAAGGCCTGGTATCCCAGATTTTGAATTGTTTTGATCAAAGCTTCAGGAGAGACGGACTGCGGATCAAACTCGACATGAGCTTTCTCGGTGGCGAAGTTTACAGACGCTTTAACCTCGGGAACGCCATTTAAGGCTTTCTCGATTTTTGCAGCGCAATTCACGCAGGACATTCCGATCAGCTGCAAATCAGTACTTAAAAGCTGTCTGTTTGATTCCATGTTAGATCCTTGTCTGCAATAAGAGCCTCTGATCCTATTAGGACACAGAGGGTCTTTTTGTGACAAAGATTTATGGGACTGGTCTTACCTTTTGAGTGGCGACTGTAATAGATTGAAATTCCTGCTTAAACAGGGCCATTAGGTCCTGTGCTGTTTTACGGGGATCTAATTTAAAG
The DNA here is from genome assembly GCF_047306075.1 of Bdellovibrio sp. HCB274. Taxonomy (GTDB): domain Bacteria; phylum Bdellovibrionota; class Bdellovibrionia; order Bdellovibrionales; family Bdellovibrionaceae; genus Bdellovibrio. The sequence continues at coordinate 1,622,023 of NZ_CP178623.1, read as the reverse complement.
TCACCCAAACAAGCAGTCTTTACTGGAGTGCCTTCGTTGGTCACGTTCATTGCGAAATGCACCATCGTCGAAACCGGAGAACGAGTCGCGATACTGATGGAAAGCTTGCGGTCTCCCCAGTAAATATCATCGCCGTCACGAATCAGAACATCTAACTTTAAATAAGCAGCGCCGTGCTTTTGAACATAGTCACGGGCAATGGCCGCAAAAAGTCTTTGCAAAGCCACACCACTAAACAGATCACGATCAAAGACTTCGATAATAAAATGAAGCATTTCATCGCCTGCAATCACAGCGTTGGCCAGAAGATCTTCACCATCCACCATGTGGGCTGCTGGGATGTCACACTGACCAACCCAGGACACAATCGAAGGTCCAAGCTTGCCGTGCTCAAGATATGCAAATAACGAATGAAGCTGACTGCCGTCGTAGGCAAATTTCTTTTCGATAAAATGCATTTCCATAATCACCCCTTAAAATAACTTTTTACATCAACGTTGGCAGAGGCAAAAGCGCGCTTTGCCCGTTGGCAGGACTCACACTGCCCGCACCAGTCGTCACCGGCAAAATAACAAGGCCACGTAAGTTCCCACGGAACGTTCAGGCCCTGTCCCAGCAAGACGATCGCTGGTTTATTTAGATGAGCGGTGTAACAGCCAACAGTCACTTTATTCGCTGTTGAATAAGACAGCGCATGAGTGGCAGCTTTTAGAAAATCCACGGAGTTGTCTGGAAAAGTGGCCGCTTCCTCGGCGTTGAAGCCCGGGATCACGGAATCAGCTCCCAATGCTTCCGCATACGCGGCAGCAATATTCAGGAAAATACCATTACGATTGGGAACCCAAACTGACTTTGCAGTCTCTCCGGATTTTTCCAGGTTGTCGATCTCGACATCCTTGCCTGTCGGCACGGCCTGATCATCAACCAGCAAGGAGGATTTATTGAATTCCTTAAACCAGGTTACATCCAACACCTTGTGCGGGACATTCAGGTACTTTGCGATTTTTGCGGATTGTTCGATTTCTTTTTTCGCGGCTTTTTGACCGTAATTAAAAGTCAAAGCCAGCACCACTTCGTGGTGATGCTTGATCGCTTCAAATATATTCACCGTCGAGTCTAAGCCCGATGACAATAGGACAACGACTTTTTTCTTATTCTTCATGACATGGCCTTCAGATCACGAACCAGGATTTGAATGGTTTTTTGCCCAGCAAAATAATTCCACTGCAGCTCCCCTAAAATATCATAGAAACCCGGCACGTTGTGCAAAGTTTCCACCTGACGAGGAGTCGGAGTAAATAGCAATGCTTCCATCGTGGCATTTGTATCCGGATCAAACAGTTTAAGGCGCAAGTGACCGCCCTTAAGTTCGCGTTTGGACAAAACCTGGATGTTAGCAAAATGAATCAAGGGAATAGCAAACCCAGCCCCGAATGGTCCGACAAAGTCATACCACTTCATCAGATTCGTGCTGACTTCTGGCAAACTGGCTTTAACGTCATAAAAAATTTCCAGCGGTTTTGGCTTTTCGCGCAAATCTGAAAAATGAGAATCCAGCTTTTGCACAAACTGGGAAACCTTGGTTTCTGCGATTTCAAAACCCGCTGCTGCCGAGTGACCGCCAAAACGGCTCATTAGTTCAGCTGCAGTTCCCATCGCCTCGACCAGACAGGCATCCTGACCTTGAGGTAAACGTGCGGAACCGACGATCATTCCATCGTCGCCGATGGAACCGACAAAGGCCGGCTTATTATAAACTTGAGTAAGCTTGGTCGCGATCAAACCCACAACGCCGCGGTGAAAACTGGAAGAGGCTACAAATACAAAGTCTTTATGTGGCCACTCTTTAAGTAGTTCTTGAGCTTCTGCTTCGGCATCACTTTGTAGTTGCACACGCGTGGAATTGTTCTTCATAACCTGACGAACCATATCGCGGGCTTTTGCCTGATCTTCCAAAAGGAAAATATCAATCGGCAGAATTCCCGATTCCATTCTGGAAAGAGCATTAAGTTTAGGTGCAAAACGGATGGCTACATCCTGGCTGGTTAAAGCACGATCCTGAAGATCTAACTCTTCAAGTAATGCACGAAGTCCTGCTCTTTTGGTTTCAGCAAGCTTCACCAGGCCATGCTTTACCAAAACGCGGTTATCGTCCACGAGTGGCACCATGTCGGTTAAGGTACCGATGGTAAAGTAATCCAGAACCTCTTTAAGATCCCAATTGTTTTTAGGTAGTTGCGGATTATCGTGAAAGTATCTTTTCAGACCGCGAAGCAAGTAGAAAGCGACGCCGGCACCACACAAATAACCTAAACCACTTTCGCAAGTTCCCTGATTTGGATTAATGATGACATAGGCTTCCGGCAAAGTATCAGCTGGCAAGTGATGATCCGTAAGGATCACATCCACACCCAACTCACGGGCTTTATCGATGGCTGCATGGGCCGTGATTCCAACGTCAACCGTGATAATCAGGGATACGCCTTGAGATTTTAATTCCTCAACGGCTGCGGCGTGAAAGCCGTAACCTTCAGACAGACGTTTTGGCTGGTAATGAAGTACTTCGGTGAAACCCAAAGCCTGCATTCCCGTTTTTAGTAGTGCCAACCCCGACGTACCATCCAGGTCAAAATCTGCATAAATGCAGATCTTTTCTTTATTCAGATAAGCATTCCCCAGACGCTCCAGCGCTTGAGACATCCCCTTTAACAAAAGAGGATCTTTCAAATCCACGAGCTTTGGAAAAAGAAGTTTTTCAACTTCATTGGTTTCGGTGAATCCTCGGGCTGCAAGTAGCTTACCGATCAAGGATGGCCACTGCCCCTCGACCTTTGCGGGCGTTAAAACCTCGCCGTTAGCTTCTCGTAGTTTCCACAAAGGATTCACACAAACTCCAAAAGGACTCTTGTCCTTGTTTAAAACACAAAGGCCCCTTATCGGGGCCTTGCTTTATTAAGCAGTCTTTTTACCCATCAATTTATCCATATACATGACAAACGGTGCTGCCACGTAAATGGAAGAGTAAGTACCGAATGCGATACCCACGCAAATCGCGAATGCAATGTCGCCCACTGTACCGCCAGAGAAGATCCACAAGCACAATGCTGAAGTGAATACAGTTCCGGAAGTCATGAACGTACGACGAAGCATATCGTTGATCGCTTTGTTGATGATAAATTTATAGCCTTTATCGTGATACAAGCTGTCTGTTTCACGGATACGGTCAAATACGACGATGGTGTCATTCAGAGAATAACCAATCAATGTCAGAATTGCCGCCAGGATAGGAACGTTTACTTCCTTACCTACTGCCACGAAAATCGCCAGAGTGATAATCGCATCATGGGCCAAACAGAATACAGCGCCCGGAGCGTATTTGTAATCGAAACGAAGACCCACGTAGATCAGGATCACAAGCAAGCAGTAGAATACCGCAAGCAAACCGTTACGTTTCAACTCGGCGCCCACTTGAGGTCCCACCGTGTCGATACGACGGATATCCGGACTGTGATCTTTGAACTTAGTCTCGATCATAGTTCTGATTTTAACGATATCCTGATTCAGGATTTCATTGGTTTCTTTATCAGTAGCGCCCTGCTTACCCTGGAAACGAATGATGTATTCATTGTTTTCACCGATAGCCTGAACACCCACATCACCCAGTTTCAGTTCATCCACGGATTCACGAACTTGATCGATCGTGACACCTTGAGAGAATTTTACCTGAAACTCGGTACCACCCTTAAAGTCGATACCATAGTTAATCCCTTTAATCCCAAGATAGATCAAAGAAATTACGACCAACAAAACCGAGATCCCTGTGAAAAGATTCGTTTTGCCGACAAAGTCGATTTTGCCCCAAGATTCAGTTGTCGCTGTTTTTGAAATATTATTAGCCATTTTTTGCACCAATCCTAGATAGACAACTTCTTCACGTTAAATTTGTAAATCAACTGATCCACGATAACTTTGGATACGAACACGTTCGCAAACATAGTTGTCACGATACCAATCAACAAGCTCACCGCGAAACCGCGCACCGGACCTGTACCGAAGTACAACAAGATCACAGCAGTCGCACCAGTTGTTACGTTGGAGTCGATGATCGCAGACATCGCACGGTGGTAACCCTCTTTAATAGCGGTATTCAGACCATGGCCTGCAGCCAGCTCCTCTTTAATCCGCTCATTAATGAGCACGTTCGCATCGACCGCAAAACCCACAGTCAGGGCGATCGCCGCAATACCCGGCAACGTCAATGTAGCGCCGAATGAAGTTAGAAGTGCCAAAACACCCAAAACGTTCAGACCCAGGCACACTGCCACCACAACACCCATGCCACGGTAGTAAACGATCATAAACAATGCAATCAACGCAGCACCAACGAAGGCACCCATTTGAGCTTTATCAATAGAGTCAGCACCCAAGGTTGGACCCACGCGACGCTCTTCCAATTGCTCCAATGAAGCGGGCAATGCACCCGCACGAAGAGCTGTGGAGATCATTTTCGCTTCGTCCATCATTTGGTTACGATCACGGCCACCCCCCAAAGTGATAGTCGCCTGACCGCCACCAATACGCTCACGAATGCTTGGAGCGGATTTGATGATCTTATCCAGAACGATCGCCATTTGCTTACCGGAGTTTGCACCCGTCAAATCAGCAAATTTCGTAGCTCCTGCAGAGTTGAAACGAAGAGAAACCATTGGAGCACCGTAGTTGTCGTAACCGACACTTGCGTCATCCAAAGCGGATCCACCAAGATCTGTATCTGTTTTAAGAAGATAAGGGATCGCACCTGTTTCCATGGAAGTCGCGTTTGCAGACTTCTCGAAGTAAACCACAGTTTTTTCCGGCAATTTGCCTTTAAGATCCGCGTTGATGCGAGTCACGTAGTCAGAGTACTTCATAGAATCCAATTTATAACCACCCGCCTTTTCAGCGTCAGCGATCATCACTTGCAATTCCTGTGGAGTTTTTTCGTGAGATACGATCATGAAATCAAGTTTCGCAGTTGTATTGATCAACTGTTTCGCTTTTTCCGCATCGGCCATACCTGGCAATTGAACCAGGATACGATTCGCACCTTGTTGAGAAATGGACGGCTCTGCCACCCCGAACTCATCGATACGGTTACGGATTGTTTCAATCGCCTGTTGAATCACGCGATTTTTATAGTCGTTCAAATAAGCATCAAAATAACGGTAAGTCGCCGTCGTTGCCGTTGAGCCCACTTGCTGCAAGTCTGCCGGATGCTTATCGCTCATGTATTTTTCAACTTTTGCTTTATCACCCTCTGCGAATGACAAAACAACTTCACCTGCTTCAGGACGCTCGGATTTAACATCAGTCAAAGCCACGCCTTCTTTTGCAGTTTCAGATTTCAAAGATGCGATCAAACGAGTTGTGGACTCGCGAACCACGCCATCAACGTCAACACCCATTACTAGATGTAGACCGCCTTGAATATCCAAGCCGTAGTTCATCTTTTGCTTAGATGGCCACCATGCATTTCCAAAATTCACCACGTTCGGCATAAACCAAACGAGAGCCAAAATGATACCCGCAACTGCGGCTGCGGTTCTCCAACGAAGTCCGTCCATTATTTCTTATCCTCTTTAGATGCTGCTGCTTTCTGAGTTGTCGCAATTTGAGTACGAAGCATTTTAACTTTCACGCCATCCGCGATCTCTACAGTCACGAACTGGTCAGTGATGCCCTCGATACGACCCAAGATACCGGAAGAAGTGATAACTTCGTCGCCACGTTTGATTTCATTCAAGAACTTTTGGTGTTCTTTTTGGCGCTTGGATTGAGGACGGATAATAAGGAAGTAGAAAATAACGAAGATGAAGATAAACGGAACAAACATCTCCAATGTAGATGGTTGGCCGCCGGCTGCAGGTGCTGCCGCTTGCGCATGAGCTGTATTAACAAGAAGTTCGAATAACATGATTCCTCCAATGATGACGCTAAAATTCAGCATTATTCCATGGAAGAATCAATAGTTATGTCAGTTAGCCTTTCTTTACGAAACGCGTTAAGCAGTCATCACGGAACGCCGCCCAACGACCTTCTGCGATCGCTTCGCGGGCCTTTTCCATCAATTTCATATAGAAATGAATGTTGTGAATCGTGTTCAATCTTGAGCCTAAAATTTCACCACTCAAGAACATGTGACGCAAATACGCCTTGGAATAATTCGTACACGTGTAGCAATCACACTCTGGATCCAGCGGTGAAGGATCTTCTTTGAACTCGCTGCGCTTAATGCTGACTTTACCCTGCCAAGTATAGATCGTACCGTTACGTGCCACTCGAGTAGGCATGACGCAATCGAACATATCGATGCCCGAATCGATTGCAATAATTAAATCTGTTGGCGTTCCCACACCCATCAAATAACGCGGCTTATTCGCCGGCATTTTTGGCGCAATATGCGGAAGAAGCTCGTGCATCAAATGAATTGGCTCACCCACCGAGAAACCACCCAGTGCATATCCGGGCAAATCAACGGAAGTGATTTGCTCCAATGATTTCAAACGATGCTTAAGGCTTAAGCCCCCTTGCACGATACCGAACAGCAAACTTGTTTTGCGAGTCATCGCGGCTTTTGAGCGCAACAACCAACGGTAGGTCAAAGCCATGGAAGCTTCAATTTGCTCGTCTGTTGCCGGGTATTGAAGACATTCATCAAAGGCCATGATGATATCAGAGCCCAGATCCATTTGGATCTCCATGCTCTTTTCTGGAGAGATAAAATGTTTTGCGCCGTCAAGGTGCGAGCGGAATTCAACACCTTCTTCGTTCATGTTGCGAAGTTTGGACAAAGAGAAAACCTGGAAACCACCGGAGTCAGTCAGAATCGGACCGTGCCAGTTCATGAACTTATGAAGGCCACCCATTTTTTTGATGGTTTTTTCACCAGGGCGCAAATGCAAGTGATAGGTATTGCCCAAAACAACCTGAGTGCCGCAATCTTTCAACTCTTCCGGAGTCATCGCTTTCACTGTTGCTTTGGTACCGACGGCCATAAACACCGGAGTTTGCACCGGCCCATGATCAGTCATCAAAGTCGCGCGACGGGCATTGCCTTCGGTTTTATGGACAACGAATTGTCCCAAAGTCATTTCATTTTCAGAAGCAGGAGTCGTCATAGTTTTACCATCAAGCATGTTTATTTACCTATCCAGACAGTCAGGTCGCCATAAGAAAAGAGACGGAACTTTCTCTCAATAGCCCATAAGTAGCAAGTTTTTACTGTCTCTAAAGAAGAAAATCCAGAAACTAAAGCGAGTAAGGTTGATTCGGGCTGATGAAAATTCGTCAGCAGCCTTTGCACCACTTTAAACTCATAACCCGGCTGAATCAGAAGCTTGGTAAAGCCACTGAATCCTTCGCTGGCTGAGCCCTTTAACAGCCCCCCGGCGGCACTTTCCAAGGAACGCGTGGTGGTAGTTCCTAAAGACCAGACAAGCTTACCGGATGCACGTGCAGTCTGAACTGCGTTCCAGCTTTCAGCGGAAATTTCGACGTATTCTTCGTGCATATCATGATCGTTCAGATCTTCAGCTGTCACCGGCAGGAATGTTCCCAAGCCCACATGTAAAGTCACTTCGACGATCTGCACCCCATGGGCACGAAGTTGATCCATGTCTGATTTTGAAAAATGCAGGCTGGCGGTTGGAGCCGCAAAGCTTCCGGGCTGTTTTGCCCAGGCAGTTTGATACCAGGATTCGTCGGCCTCAACGGTGTGGCGTTCGTTACGGGCTCTTTGGATATATGGCGGCAGCGGAAGTTCTGCTACTTTTTGGAAGTAGTCCTCGGTCACAGCCTGGCTGAGTGTGACTTTTTGCGGGCGACCTTTTTCTTTTAAGGTCATGACCACGCCCAGTGGCAACTCCAACGTCTGACCGATTTTAAATTTTTTGGAGGGAAACAAAACTTCCCAGTCGAATTCAGTGTCTTGTTTCAGGAATAGAATTTCGATATCACCGGAAAACACGCGGCGTTTTAAAACCTGCGTGTTATTCACCACCAACACATCGCCGCTTTGAATTTTGCTTTTCAAAGTTTCGATGGAAATTTCCGTCGGCTGATTGTTTTCAACCCACATCACCCGTGAAGGGCGCTGCGGAGACGTAGCAACCAGTTCTTCGGGATAAGAAAAAATGAGGTCAGTGATTTTCATAGGGAGCCTTCATAGCATAGCTGCAATGAAGATTGTAGCTGCGAAGGTAACTTTTACCCTAAAACGGGCATTTCCAGTTGCCTCAGTGCTTAATCTGCGGGAGATTCCCGTTTAAATCATGAAATTCACTATAAACTGGGTTCTCCCCCTTATAACTGTTCTAAGCCTTGGGCTTTTTGCCCACGGGGAACCTAATTCCGAAGTGATGCCGGAATCGGCTGCGGACTGCCCGGTTTCCCACGAGTCCTGTGAGTTTTACCGGTGTATGAGTAAGCAACAACCTTGCGGTAAAAAAGGCTACTGGAAGGGCTTCGGAATTCCTTATTGCGAACTTTTTGTAAAAGACGAACATAAATTCAGCCAGGACAGCCAAATCTGGCTGCAGGAAGTACGCTTCTGCCTGCAGGTGCGCCTGCGTGAAACTGCGGATGGACTTCGTTGCGCACAGATTAAGCAAAAGGCGATTCAGGATCATGTCAGCTGCTATGTTGACACAGGATTTTGTCAACTTTCGTTCCCTGAACAGTTTAAGATCATGTGGTATCTGAAAGGCGCCCTGCGCGACATCAACACCTGGCGCGAGGCGGATCTTTTACGCCGGGCTTGTCAAAGACCATATCTTCCTTAGTAGCTTCATAAACTCCACGTCGTTAACATGAGCCCTTTAGGAGTTCGACATGACGAAGTGGATTCTGACGCTCGTATTACCATTGCTTTTGCCTTGCCTCAGTTATGCAAAACCTGAGATGCGCGGACTGCGCGTGGATCCTTCCTATTTTTATGAATTGTATCCCACCCTGGGCGCATCCGAAATCGCTCAGAAAGTTATCGCCAAGGCCCATGAGGCTCACGTTAATACACTTTTTCTGTACGCTTACGTTTCCAACCACGGAGCGTTTTATCCGACGGACTATCCACTGACCGAAGTGGAAACTCATTTCGGCGAGATGAATATTTTTAAGGAACTTTACACTTTGGCGAAGGCTCATGACTTTAACGTGGTGGCAGTGATTTCGGTGATGGATAATAAATCTGTCTGGACGGCCCGCCCCGAGTGGCGCTCGAAAATGCCCACGGGCCAGGATTATAAACCCATGCCGCAAACTTATTTGTTGTCAGCATGGCATCATGAATATCGTGCGTGGTTAAGAGGTTTCATTCAGGATCTGACTTCAAAATTTCCAGATCTTTATGCGATTGAAGCGGTCGAGCCAACAGTCGATTGTTACTGGCGCATGGAGGCTGATTTTAACCCCGAAGCCAACAAAGCTTTTTTTGCCCGATTTCCCCAGGGAAAATTGGGGGATGCCAATTGGAAAATCATGAGAGCCGAAGGCGTTACTGATCTTTTGGCGATGATGGCCGAAGTCAGTCACGCAAAAGGCATCAAAGCTGGTGTCGTACAAACGTGGCCCGCCCATGCCGATGGAAGTTTGTTTGAATCCGAAGAAGTTCGTGATGACGTGGGATTTGATCTAAACAGTATTTTGAATTTACAGGGCGCTCAAAAAATGGACTTCGTGGTGGGTGAGCTTTTGTGGCAGCAGTGGTTGGGAGAACATGGCACTCCGGTTTTTACTCCGGCGTGGACTCTGCCCGCTTCTTTGGACTTTCAGAAGATCGTCGCTAATCGCAGTGAGGTTATAATTCATATCGAGATTTCCACGTGGCATGGCCAGCACAGCAGTGTCACACCGGATCTGCAGCAATTTCAGGAGAGTCTTGAGGTGATCTCGGAAGTCGTGCCGCATATTGATGTCTATGATTACAGCCAAATTGAAAATCGCAGTGCCTGGGAAGAATTGGCGGCGTGGAAATAGTTGAGCTTCGGAAACTTTCACGTTAATGTTTGTGGATGAACATAAAGCATCTTGTGACATTCTTCGTGATTTTTTCATTCGTCGGCCTGGGGCCGGCATTGGCCGAGGACGTGGCGACCCCACCTCCCGCTGATGCTTCAGAAGTTCCTGTAACTGGTTACCAAGGCATGCTGCCTTATATTCAGGAAAACGCCGCGATTCGCAAAGAAGCTCAAAAGAAATACGGCTCTAAAAAATCCAGCAAGAAGAACAAAAAATCCAAGTCTAAATCTGCGAAATCCAAGAAAAAGTCCGGCAAAAAAACATCTAAGAAATCCAAAGCGCAGAAAAAACAGTAATAGTGGCTAAACGCCTCTACTCGCCGTCCAGGTGATCTTTCAGTTCACTAGCGCGGTATGAGGCATCAAAAATCCTCTTCCAATTTATGATAAATACCGAATCCCTGCTTCCCTGTCATACTTCATTCTGTTATGAGCCGCACATAGGATCTGCAGATTTTCCTGACTATTATCTCCCCCTGCCCATTGGCTTTGCTTATGATCTATTTGCAGCTTCCAAACACTTTTGCAACGGTGGCCCGTTTTTTTGTCTACGTACTGACAACACCCTTGTTGCTTACGGATTCTTTTCACAATCATAGCAGGTTGTTTTGCTCCATTTTCCGCCGCCACGGTGGCGGTGGATTTGGCCTTGTTTGAAGGCGGCTTCAACTTCATACCCGTTTTTTGGGCAATTACCTTTTCAGCTAAAAATCCCAAAAACTGACCCAAATCCCGATCCGGCAGTGAATGGGATAGCAATTCTTGCGCACGTTGAATTTTCGTATGAACCTCTTTAGTTAAGGTCAACTCAATACGCACGCTTTCATCAGCCTGAACAAACTGTTTAGAGCTTTGTAAAGATGGCAAATCAAAAAACGCAGCTACCTGCTGTTGGGTTTGTCCGTGATTTTTCTTGAGCAAGCTATTAATAACTTCCAGTTTTTGCTCTGAGGTCACTTTTGTTGCGTGAGCTTTATAAGCCTCGCGCGATGCTTTTTGCAAAAGTGACACTTGATTTAATTTTAACTCACCATTCTGTATCTTTATTGCCACCTCAGGAATCTCCCGAATTAACCGAGCTGCATCAATCCGGCGCTGAGCGCTTCCCTCTGAATACCCGACTCCTTGAATCAGATATTCAAACAGACTGCCATAACCCAATTCTAAAAATGTTCTGCGCGCGTCGATTTCTTTGATCGTCAGTAAAACTTCATGCAAAAGTTCACGTTCACGTTGCACCAAGGTTTTAATTCTGTGATCCAGTTCGCTTTTATCAAGATGCTTCAAGTTCATCGCAATCTCCTTTGAAATTGAACACACCATAACACGGCTTTTTTGAAGTAAATTTCTTCTTGATGTGTGATACAGCGCGAATTTCATCCAGTAGATCGCCATAAGCCTTCAGTACAGCGAAATTCAAAAAATTGATTTTCCAAGAAATTAAACTGCGAACTGTTCGCTAAAGCCATTTGCGAGAGTTCATTTTCACGTCAATGTTTTATTTCATAGATTGAAAAATGCTAATGCTGCCTCATCGCATGCAACTCGAGGCCACTGCCACGGTGGCGGTAAAAACCGCTGAAGTTGTTTGGGTTCGATAGCATGGCGTCCGGGGTATTAAAAAAAAAGCACAGATTTTAGGCTGTGCTTTTCTTCTAAAAGTCACTCTACAAAAAGCTATTTTTTGGAAGAACCTTTTTCAGAAGTTTCTTTGTTTTCACTCGCGGATTCACTGAAATTGGAATCTGCGGAGTGATCCATTTGTTTGTTGTGAGCGGCTCGTCGCTGCTCTTTTAGATTTCCCTCGTAGCGTTTGCTGGTTTGGCTGAATCCTCTGCCTTTATTATGACGGGACATAATACACCTCCTTGCTCACTTATTTTACCAAGGAAGCCCCTTTGCTGGAGTCGCCCTTAAGCCGAGGATTGCTATACGAAGTAGCAACGATCCAGTGGTAAATGACTTTTTCTGAATTATTATGTCTCACAATGAAACAAATTCCGAAGATTTGGGGGCCTTTCTGACTCCTATTTACTCAAAGGAAACGATCCAAAAGCCGATAAGTATTTAGAACAAAGGGGATTGTTTGAACCATCATAGCGCGTTCCACAAGCAGTTGTTGCGCTCGCAACAGGGCTCCGTACTTCTTATGGCGATCATAGGTGGTGTGATCGTCTGTATCATGTTCTTTGCTTCTATAGCATATGTTGAAACCCAAGCGAAAATGATGGCACGTTCCGCGAACAAAACGGATCGCCGTATTGTGATGGACGGACTTTATGCTTATACCGTGAACGCGATCAAACAAAGCTGGTGCTTGTCCCCTTCCTGGGTGCAGGAAATGAACTGTTCCCTGACTCACCCGCGCAACACTCAACGTCTATTGCTTTCTGATGAGTCATTGCTTTTCATTCGTAACTCCGGCACTCCCCATGCTGAACCCCTTTCAGCAACTCGATTGAAAACTCTTTCCACAACAGTGCAGTTGAAAGACTTTACTGAAAGCCATCCGCTTTACTCGATCATCCGACCTTTAAAAGAAGAGTACTCGACTGGAACTTTCACGATCGAGCGGGATGCGACCGCGATTTCAGCGGTTCGTGGCAAAGAAGTGCCACTTAAGATTACGATCGCACTTAAGCATAAAAATAATTCGCAGTTTGACGAGGTGCTGGTTTCAAAAAATATCGTTTATCCGCGCGAGCTGAGTTATTTTTCTTTGATTCTGCCAAACGATCTTTACCTAAACGTGAAAAGCAGCAGTGCTCAAAACGGCAACAACACCCTGAATGCCCAGTCAGTGGCAGCAGGTGCTGGTTTGCGCTTTGAAAGTCCGGTTTTTGTGAATGGCGACTTGCACTTGCCATCTTCCAGCCATCGTCCGGCTATGAACAACGTTGTCTTCGTTGATAAAGTGGTTTTAGGCGGCGGACGGATCATGATGGATAATAAATCCTTTATGGTGTCTTCTGCCGGCGGCGAAGGCTCGATGTACAACTATGAAATGAAGAATTTCGCGGGCCTTCTGGGTGGCTACGAACTGGATCCAGGTCGCGACACCGGTCTTGATTTCCTTTACAACATCGTACCTGGTGACTCTACAAGTTTTGATGCTCAGAAACTTTGCCGCGCCCGCCTGATGGCTTCATACGATTTGATTATCACAAATCCGTCACAGCTTTGGTCTCGCGCAAATTCCGCTTCTGCCAATCGCGCCAACGTCAGCTTCAACGTCGGAAATGTCGATAACTTTGTTGAGCAGGCAAATGTCACGGGATTTGAAGCTGTGACCACTGTCCCTAACGTTTCTACCGCTGCGATGTCTTCATCTACGACGACGACTGGAACACCGGTACTTAAAGCCCGTGTTTACTATAACGGTTTGCAGGCTCCGGGGGGTTCCCGCGGGGCATATATCACTGATTTCTATGTTCACCGCCAAGGGACAGTGACGTTATATCCTACGGGTACTGGTGGTTCTACTATTACGATTACCACGGCTCCGCTTACAGTTTCGGGGCGTACTCAGTTCAATCAAGTCGATATGAATATTGAGTTTTCACCGGGCCTTGATTTAGCACCATATAAATCTAATGGCAGCGTCGTCATCAACTCCTCGCCATCAGTTAAATTCGTATTTGAAGCCTACGATTATGGTTACTTAAATGGAAACAATCTGCGTGTTGCTGGTGGCTCGCCGTTCTTTAAAAATAAAATCAACGGCGTGACATTCACAAAATCAGGCAACGACATGGTGTTAGCGGCGAATACGGCGAACCTTGGTGTGAACTTCAATAAGTGGCGCACGAACTCAGGTCTGGAAGCCTCTGACGATTATAACTATCCGCTTGATTCAACTTACATTGGCCTGCATGTTCCAAAAGACAACCCAGAAAATCTGGCTGAATTCGATGACAGATGTTTTGCCACTCCTGATCCAGGCGATCCCGGGGCTGACTTTTCAGCCTTCCCGGCGGCGACTTGGGACACTTCATTTGCACGACAAGCCCGTCACGCCTGGATGTTTAACACCGAGTGGTCGACTCGCACGGAGCCAGGCTACTATGAAGGTGCGTGGACATATGGAACCAGCAACGCGTTCACTGTTCATTCTTTGGTTAAGGAATGTCGCATCAGTGAAAATGCGACTTTGATTGCCGGAATGTTTGCGTGTGAAACCTTTACGATTTTACCACGCTCAAGACCTCTGCGAATCATTGGGACGGTAATTACGAATCAGCTGAATATTGATGCCTCTGCGTACCGAGCGGGAATCCGCTGGAGTAGTATTTATCATCCTCAGGCCACACAAGAATTGATCAATGCCGGGATTTTAGGCCGGGATAAAGCAGGTGCTGCGGTTGACTGTTCACCGGGTGCTTTGGCTCCTTTATGGCAATCAAACATCGGTATCACCGACCGCTACGCTCACTGGGTTTGTAATCCGGTAAGCTTGCGTTCTGCCGATCCTTTTAAATGGACAACCGTTGATCCAGACTGCGGTATTGTGAATGCTCGCGATACTTTGGTGAAGTGTAAAAAACAATCAACGCGCTTCCTGATCAAGGAAGTCAGCCGCGGAAAGGGGTTGTAGGATGAAACTTAACAACAACCGCGGTTATTCAATGGTGGAGTTACTGGCAGCGATCGTGGTCGGTACCTTGGTCAGTTATGCCACTTACTCTTACATCACTTATATTTCGAATTTATCAGCGCAACTGCGTCTGACTCGCTCATCGAATGACGTGGTTCAGGCGATCGTGGAAAGCATTCGTTTCAATCTGTCGCTGTATCAGGTTTCATTTGAAACCAATATAAAAAAGGAAGAGGAACTGCTAAAGCGTGACGCCCTTCCTTTCGGTCTTTCGAATGGAAGCATGGTTCCGAAGTCTGAGTGCGTGAAGAAACCATGTCAGGCTTATTTTGGTTATGTGATTGTGCCCAGTTTATTTGTCAGAAACGTCTATCAGGTCGACTTAAGGGTCGCATTGCCCGCGGATAAAAGAATTATTGGTAAGCAGGAGGAACGGTGGAAACAATACACCTACTTCATAACAGTGAAGTAAAAAATAAGAATCCTCTGCGTAATCAGCGAGGAATGACACTGACCGAACTTCTGGTGGTGATTGGACTGGTGGGCTTTGTGGCGTTAGGTAACGCCACGTTCCTGTTTGATTTCACCAAGCAGCTTAAAAAAATCAATCAGTCGTCTGAGGGAGAATCGGATCTTTCAGTTTTGAATATTGCAACGGTCAACATTCTAAAAAAATCCGCAGCCAGCTTTAACAAAGTGTCCCTGATGGATGATAAGAACCGTAATTTCTTTGATTACTATCCAGACGTACCTTTTTCCACTCTTGAAGATGTGGCGCCCGACTTTGAGCAAAGAACTTTCACCATAAAAGCTGGTGATCAAAATCGTTACTTCTATCTTTTGCAATCTGAAGAAGCTCAGTTTGATTCTGTCATCTTTGATCCGATGTTTGCTTATCGCAAGGTTTCGGATTCACCCAATCAGCTGGCGAATGGTGCTATTCAGTATGCAGGGTTAAACTCTGTACCGGATTTAAAAGGTTCTTCGGGTGTGGCTCCAAATGGCTCCATGACTCAAATCTTTCAAAAACGCTGGAGCTCCGGGGAACTTTTCCTGTTAAGCTGCCCGACCTACCTGCGTCCTTTGGTGGGTGGCACAGTAAATGTTCTAGCCGCACCACGCTTTGCCTCGTTTCTGGGTAAGGTAGCTGGTTCAGACCTGGCTCTTTTATCTGCGACGGAGTCCAAGGTTGGTATTTTAAATAGTCATCCGGTGACATTGGCCAACTATACCAACATTGATAATTTTATGCGCACCCTGCCTTCTGTGGGTGGTGCGGCTCCTTTTGTGAAAATTGAACCCGTGACATTGGTACGATTTGAACTTCGCACGAACGCAAAAAGACAGACAGACTTATGGTTTCAAGAACTGAAGAACGGCCAATACCAGGACGTCAATGTTCTTTTAACCAACGTCAAATCTGTCACCTTCTATAGAAAAGCAATTACCCTCCCCATCATTAGCATGGAGGTCGAACGTGAACTTTAAATACCTGATCGCCGCAACCTTGCTGGCACCTTCATTTAGCTGGGCGCAACTTAAAGGCAAAACCTCAACCACGAGTGTTCTACCCTTTACAGGTCCAAATATGAATGACGTGGTTTTGGATTCGCAACTTGTTGTGAATGGATCAAACTCTGACGTTACGACCCTGGATATGTATGTCAGCTGCTTTGGAACGAATCTTCGTTCGGTTCCGAATCCAATCTCTGAACAGTCGCAAATTACGGCCACCGTTTACTATATGACGGCAGCCGGTGGGAAAAGAAAACTGGATATCACTTTCCCGGCGACCGCGACTATGAAAACACACGCCAGTCAGGAATTGGATTTAACCAATTCAACTGTTGTGGATAACAATACCAGCACTCGCTTGCGTGCTCGCCTTAAGGGAAATCTGATTCGCGTAAACCTGGAAGGTGCTAAAACCATTCCGGTGGATGTTCTGGCAACGGGTACTGATTTCAGTAAACTCGAAGCGTTGGATGTAAAGTCCGACATCTTAAGCGGTATCAACTTCTCTCAGACGGTTCCGGATAGCTCCACGCCCCGTCAGTTTATGGCCTTTGATGGTCCGATTACAGCGGCGAGCAACTGGTATGCCTCTGAAAACGGCAAGTCCCTGACGATGCTTGCGGCTTTCCCCAGTGAAAACCGTTTCTGCGGCGGTTACTTCTCCCCGCTTGTTTTAAAATTCGATGATGAGCTGCCAAAGGTTGAAAAAACCTCTAAGTTCCCACTTTTGCCTGATCAAAATGGCATGAATATCTCGTGGCCGAATTTTGATAGCGAGATGTACTTCCTGGTTTTAGATCAAAATAAAAATGGAAAAGTTGATGGTGGTCACGAGCTGTTTGGCGATATCAACAACTTTCAAGATGGCTTTAAAAATCTTGAAATCTACGATAGCAATAAAGATGGAGTGATTGACTCCAAGGATCCGGTATTCTCGAAACTTCGTCTGTGGAAGGACCGCAACCACGACGGAAAAAGCAGTTCCAGCGAGATCAAAACGTTGAAGCAGCTGGGAGTGGAGTCGGTTTCTGTGAAATACACAGATGCGACTCAGGATCTGGGACCGAACGCGCGCCTGGTGGGACCGGGTGAATTCACCTATAAGGATAAAAAGGGAGTTCAAAAGAAAGGGCGCGTCTGGGATATTTTTCTTAAAATTGTTCCTTAATTGAGATAGCATTTTTTAGTGGGAGGATTCCATGAAAAGGCAAACTCAAATCAAATTAGCAACTGGCGTTTTGCTTCTGTTTTCGATCGCAATCATTTCCGAGACCGGTTTTTCAAGACCGGGCGACAACGGCAATCGCTGGGAGTATCGCTTTAAAAAAGACTCCCCGAAAAACGAGACGCCAAAAACTGAAAATCACGGTAATGTCGGCACACCGATCAACCTGGGTAATGACGGAGCAGCCTGCCGGGACGCTTTTATCATGATGAGTACGGTTTTTGACGATACAACTACAACGGGCGGTAAATCACGCTTGTCCGTACCGCCGTTGAATCATGGGCAGTCCATGAACTTCAATTGCACGGATCCAAAACCTGTTATGTCCAATACTAAAAAGCAAAACGTATTGGGTGGCACATTGGTTGTTCAGTGTGTGAATGGTGTGGCGACTTTGGCTTCGGCTAGCTGTCAGCTTTCAGAATACAAAGAGGAAGATAAAGAGAAAACAGACTCAACTCCTCCACCGGATTCAAATGACTGCTCTAATTGTCCGACGTTTATGGGCTCGACTTATGCGGAATATCAAATTTCCAAGAATGCATCAGGCACCAAAAAGACATCTTCCACCTACAAGTGTACAAGCGGAAACTATAAAATCGTCTATGAAAGCAACAAGTCTTCTGTTTGTAAACCAGGGAAACAGTCTCAATGCGGCTCCCTTTGCGATACGTACGGCACAACCACTACTTCCTCGTATCAGATCTCAAAAAATGCCAGCGGCACATACACGACCACGACCTATAAATGCGACAACGGTAAGTTCTATGTCGTAAGCTCAAAAGGTGGAAGTTACTGTAAATAATTGAAATCACCTGAAGGCGCCTCCCAAAGGCGCCTTGTTTTTTACGGACAAAGAATGATTTTACTTCTTGTATTGCTCTCGGGGCTTTTAAATCTTTCAGCGCAGATTCTTTATCAAAAAGTCGTGTCCGTGACTTTGGGGGATCTTTATACCACTTTCGTTTTGGTCACTTTGATTTTTATTGCGGGCTCGGGCCTGGGAAATCTGTTTTCTTCCCGCTTGCGCAAATACCTGCCTGTGATGGAAATTCTGACGGGTCTTTTTAATCTGGTTTTATTTTTTATCATTCCCCCGTCCAACTTATTGATTGCAAGTCTACTAGTCCCGGCTTTCTGTCTGGGAGTTCAGCTTCCACTTTATAGCTATTATTTAAGGCAAGTGCGCTTTCGTTGGATCTATGCCCTTTATCACTTGGGCGCTTTGTTTGGTCTTTTAGGGTTTGAAATTTACTTTACTCAAGGACTGTCAATTCGTGCGGCCTTGGCTGGGCTGGGGCTTTCCCAAATTATTCTGGGTTCAGTATTATTCCAACTTTCAAAAACGGACCTTTTTCACTTGGAGAAAAATTCCACTTTTCATTGGAAAAGGTTCCTTAATAAAAAATTTCTTCCAAGCATCGCCGCAGTTCTGGCGATTTCAACTTTTAGTTATTATCAGATCTTTTGGGCCTTAAAAACCCAGACATTCCTGACCGAAGCCTTCCGACTGCAAGCCACATTGATCACAATGGCAGTGTTTTTCTGGATGAGTGTTGCCGGAGCTACCGAACGCTGGGGAAAAACCCTGAATCGTTCGGTGATCTTTCTGCTGTGGGCAGCGTCTTTACTTTTAATTCAACTTCTATTCGCAGCATTGCCTGTGGCACTTCGCGATGCAATGACCGGTACCTTAACCAACTATTTTGCCTTGTCATTTATCCAGGCTCTGTTTTTATCTGCCCCCGTTTACTTCTCAAGTCTGATGTTTATTCGCGGTGCCGAGGAAATTTCAACAGAACTTCCTATTGATGAGGCCTCTGGTTATTTGAACATAACAGCCAGCCTTGGAAATATTCTGGGAATGATCATTGCCGTGATGATGTCTTCCATGCTGTGGCAAAGCCCCTACTTTGCCGCCGCCCTTATCGGAGCTGGCGCTTGCGCTCTGATTTTCAGCTACTTTGAAAAGCGCCATTTGAAAACCATCTCAGCACTTGGTGGTTTGGTCGTACTCGCATTCTTTTCATTCCAAACAAACCAGGCCAACTCCCTTCTGATAAATCGAGTTTCACCAGATATTAGAAACGCGGCGACGATGGGTTGGACTGAGGTTCATTCTGAAGCATTTTCTTCTATCGCCATTCACCACACTCGATCTCGCGGGACCGAGCCACAGCCAGTCCGAATGTACTACGTGGATGGACATGCGTCCCACGATTTGAATCTGTTCACAGAAAATCTGGTGGGTTTACTGCCAGCTGCATACTTTCCGCAAACAATTCCGAAATCTTTGGTGATCGGCGTTGGATCGGGTCAAACTTCCTGGGGCGTTTCCGCGATCAGTGACCATACTGATTTAGTGGAAATTTCCCCGGCGGTTCGCGATACGTTGAAACTGTTTAATCACGAAAACAACGGCCTTGAATCCAGAGCTCAGACGAAGCTTCATTTAAAAGACGGAATGAACTTTCTGCGTGAATGCAAGCATGGCACTTATGATCTGATCGTGAACACCTCCACCTATCCAGGCAATTTCAATGCGGGGAAACTTTTCACCGACGAATTTATGGGGTTGGCAAAAAACTGCCTGAAGCCGGATGGCGTCTATCAAACCTATTTTGACGTGGCTTCAGTTTTAAACCTGCAACAGCGCGCGGAGTTTCTCGCTCCTATTCATAAGCACTTTAAACACGTGGATATCATTGCCATACCCTATCCGATTGTTATGGCCTACAACACGCCAAAGGAATTAAGAAAGATCTCGGTTACTGAGATTCTGCAAGATAAGGATCGAAAATTTAACGAGCGATACATGTCGCAAAAACCTGTCTTCCAGGAAACCTGCCACAAGGTCTACAGAAATGTTCCGGCCGTGCCCGGCATAAGAATGAACACCTTGGATCAAAGTATTCTGGAATCAAACTCTATAAAAAACATCGTTATGGCCTTACAGCCCCAGTTCCTGGGCGATCACATTCAGGATATAACCTCTGACCTTGCCAGCTCCGGCTGCTGGCAACAATCAGCTCAGTAATCTTTGGGATAATTTAAAAATAAATCACCGATTGAAGTACGGCTTTTTTCGACAGCCAGGTTATCGTCGGTGACGACTCCTTCGTTCACCCCGGCTTCGCGACCGATGTATTCTATCCAACTGTTCGCCACTTTTTCCGCCACATCGAAATCCTGCGGAGTGTGCAAACCATCCTGATCCCAGGACTGACTTGGCATCAGCTTATTCACGCGACCCCAGGACGCCAGCTCCCAGGAAGAAAACGGTTCAATTTTACCAAGAAAAATAATTCCGTCATAATCGTAGCCCGGAAGAATTTTGTAGTGCGGAAAACTTTGCTTCGCCGTATTGATCAAGGCCTGAATCGAATACTGGGAACCAAACAGCAACTGCGCATACACTCCGCCCGGCGCCAGATTCTCTGTCACGATTTTATAAAATTCCTGTGACATCAAATGCGTTGTCCCTACGCCGTAAGGATCCACATTCACTGTTAAAACATCCCAC
This sequence comes from Bdellovibrio sp. HCB274, assembly GCF_047306075.1. Classification (GTDB taxonomy): domain Bacteria; phylum Bdellovibrionota; class Bdellovibrionia; order Bdellovibrionales; family Bdellovibrionaceae; genus Bdellovibrio. Next base: position 1,601,114 of record NZ_CP178623.1, on the reverse strand, counting down.
TTCTTACCTGATAGAGCCACATAACTGCGACCGTCCGTTGCAATGTTGTGAACGCGCGGATCCTGAAGGTAGTCATTATTCTTAAACGTCATTTTCTCTTGCGCTTTTAGAACCAGGGGCAACAACTCGACACTGGTGATTGCCGTGGTCACAGGAAGCTTGGCAAAAGCTTCCGTGGTAAGTCCGTACCCCATTCCCACGACCAAAACATTATTAAGCTCCTTGGAAAAGAGCGCCGGATAGAGCGCCAGATTTTTTTGGACGACCTGGGTTTTTGCATAACCATAGGGTGCCACCAAAGAACTAAAGTTATTGAACATAGCCCAACGGGTGACTTCCGGCTGCGCAGGAGTGGCTTTTAATTTTACCAAAGACAGGTAACCAAATTCATCTTCCGCCTCAAATAAAACTTGTTCCGCAGAGTTTAAACTCAAAGGCTTAAAGATCAAGAATCCCAGCAACACCAAACCACAAAGCACAGTCACAGCGCGCTTTTTATCTTTAGTAAAGACCAATGCGCCCAGCAGTGCCAGAAGAACCAAAATGCAACTTAGGAACTTAAGACTGTTCACCGTCCCAAGAACCCGGAATAAAACATAGGTCGCAAGCAGACTTCCAAGAACCGAGGCAAAGGTGTTTACATAAATAGCCCGGGACAAACTTCGGGTGCGGGATAGAGCTGAATCCTCTCCGGCTTGAATAAGCCTTAAGGAAAGAGGAAAACACAAACCCAGAACCGTTCCTGGAATCACAGCTAAAAATAACAACGAGAAAATGAAAACTGCATGCAAAGTCTTATGATACGGACTTACCAAGTCCACTGATAGCGACATCGTGTAATCAAAAAATAGAAATCCCACAGCGATGGACGAAACTGCCGCAAGCATTAGATAAATCAGCCTGGAAATCTGATCTGTGACCCGCAGGGTTTTCCATCGTGGACTGATGCCGGCCCCCACAGCCAAAGACAAAAGCAATACGGCTAACACCAAGCTATGCACATAGACACGACCGCCCAGCATTAATGCCGATAGACGAAACCAAAGTTGTTCAAGACTTAAAACAAAGAAACCACTAAGCCCGCTTAACCCCAGCGCCCACAGTTTAATAGTTTTTGCTGACAGTCCTTCGATGGACAAATCCGCGGCTTTTGCATCGCTTGTCGCGGCACTTTTACCCGTTTGAAATCTGTAGCGCAGGAAGAGGACTCCAGCCAACAGATTCAAAACCAAACCCACACGTAAAGTATTCTGCAAGCCAAAGTTGTAAATCAATAAGGTGTAAGACAAAAGCGCGCCGACTGCCCCACCCAGACAGTTCACCGCGTAAAGCCACTGATGCTGACTTGCCTCAGCGAATTTATAACTGATAACGGGAAAAGACAGTCCCATCAAGAAAGTCGCAGGAAAAATGAAAACTCCCGTAATCAAAAAGTGCGACAGCAACTGTGCCGCAGAAGAAGATCCGGAAAACCCCTGCAACCACTGAGTAAGCTCCTCTGTATTACCAGCCAGAACCGAGAAACTCACTGCAACAATGAATACAATCGCGAATTCACAATAGGAATAAAGCGGAATCTCTTTACGGAAAGATTTATTGAGCAATCTTGGCGCCCACGCCGTGCCCAGGCCCAGTCCCAACATGAAATGCGCGATCACGCAGGAAATTGAAAGTGTGGTTCCGCCCAATAGTGTCGAAAACACTCGAATCCACAGCACTTGATATAGCAACCCGGAAAATCCCGTCAAAAACATAGCTGTGATACCCTGACTGAACATTCCTGCGGCCTCCACCTTAGATACTTGTAAAGATGCTACCAATCGTCTAGCCTTAAAACCAATGGAATTTTTAAAAGGAAAGAAAACATCTGAGCTCATTCTTCTTGTGATGCTTACAGTGATTTTTGTGGTGAGCTTTCTCACCCGCCCCCTTTTTCCCGTGCAGCGGTATCCACTTTTTGCTGATGCACCGACGACCTATGAAACTTATCAGGCGACTTTGCCCACAGGCGAGTTCATTCCGCTAAGCCACCTGCAACTGCAAAACAACTATGATGGTGATCCAACATATGATGTGGGACGCCATCCAAGCACTGTTTACGTCTGGGGGAAAATCCTTACAGCAGAACAACTGCAAGAACATTTCCACTTTTTAAATCAGCAAGGTAAAGTTCCGCCAGAGTTTTGTCTGACCCGAACCGTTTGGGGTCAACGCGGAGATCGCAGTTTTGGTGAAATTAAAAACACCAACTTCTGGTGGTCTGCGGACCGTCTTTCTGAAAACAGCAGCTCTGCGCCTCCGGTGTGTCGAGGAACGGTTATATGACGTGGCCCGTTTCATTTCGCTACTATGATGGATTTAGACGCCTGGTTTTATTATGCTCTCTATTTTTGGGCTTGGATCAGCTTTTCATCCCATGGCGTTCCGCCGGAGTCATATTGCCGGTTTCAATCGTTGGCTATTTCCCAGCCAGCCTGATTGAAAACAAAATGGCCTTTCAGATTTGTACCGGGGTTTTTCTGATCACCACGGTTTTGTGGCTGCTAAAATTCGCTCCCCGTTTGTTTTCAATTCTTTCAAGCATATTTTTTATATTAAGCACTTCGTGGTATTTGCAAAACGAACCATTTGGAGATCATCGTCAGTCGGTTTTTTCTTTATTGCTGATTTTATTAAGTCTGAAAGAATGGGGACTGCTTCAGCACTATTTTTATAAAGCAGCCGCCGTAGTCGTTTTATCCTTTTACTGTCTGGCGGGTTGGGAAAAAATATTCTATACCGGTCTTTCATGGCCCAACGGCGTGGGCCTGCAGATATTTGTGCACGCCATGGGTTACGCTGATTCCCATTTAGGTAAAGCTATATTGCAAAGTCACATCATGTCCCTGTTTTTTCAGTGGGCCATCCTGGTTCTGGAATGCGGAGCTTTTGTGATCCTGACGGGCCCGAGGGTTTTACGCTGGGTTTGGCTTGTTGCCTTGTTGGGATTTCATATTGGTATCGAAGAGATCTTTCACTATCGCTATTACCTGCACTTGATCATCGTCATGTATCTTTTTGCACTGCCGGCCCTTTTGGAGCGAAAAAATGTTCAGCGCCCATAACTTTAAGAACAATTCCGAAAAGCTGTATCTTCTTTGGTTCGGCATTCCCGTACTTCTTTATCAGGTTCTGATTTCCCGTATTCTGTCCCAAATTTTCGGCAGCTTGTTTTTTATTCAGCTATTTTTGATCGCGGTGGCCTATCTGGGAACGTCGCTGGGCAGCTACTATGCGGATCGCTGGAAGTTTACTTTAAGCAAAAGCCATCTGACATTGGTGGTTTTAAATTTGGGACTTTTGGGGTTTTATCTGAACGATGCGGCGTTATTGAGCGCACCTAAGTTAAGCCTGGTCGCGGGCTTCTTGCTGTTCTTTCTGATCTCGTTTTTCTCGGCACTGCTGCTGCCATTGTTTTTCCTAAATCAAAGTAAGCTTGAACAAACCACCACTGCCGTTTTCAACCGGGTTTATTTTTATTTCCACCTTTTGGTTGTCGTAGCCCTTGTATGGGTGGAGCTGGATTTAATTGCCAGCCTGGGACTTACCCAAATCCTCATCGCGCTGACCCTGTTTGAAGTTCTCTGGAGTATTTTCTGGTGGTTGCAGGAACGCACTCACCAAAGCTACCAATCCCCGATCCCGACCACTTCAATAAGTACACTTGAGTTCGCTGACAAAAAACTTCTTCTAATCCTTTTTGCATTCTCGGTCATCAGCGGAATCCTGCAGTCCATTTTATACCGACAAGTGCAAACCACTCTGGCACCCTTGGCATTTCACTACACGCTTTATCTGGCAGCATTACTATTAAGCTGGGCCGCTTCAAGTTTATGGTTTCAAACACGCTGGGGTTATCAGTGGCTGCAGTGGAAGAGCTTTAAATCTAAATCGGCATTACTGATATTTGCTCTGCTGGTGTGGACGCAAACCTGGCCGGTCATTTGGACTTGGGGTTTGGATGTATTAAAGCTTAGCACGTTCAATGGTGCTGCACTTAACTCCGCCGTCACTTCCGAAAATACTCCGTATATTATTTTTTTAATCCGCTCAGTCTTCACCCTGGGCCTGATTTTTCCCTTCGGATTTTTCTTTGGCAGCCTGCTTCCGCTGGTAAAAAAAGAGAACGAGAAATTATCCTTGGGAATTTATCTTAGCGTGAACTCCCTGGGAAATGCCCTGGGAATTTTATTCTTCATCGCGGTGCTATTTGAAGCGATCGGTATTTTTCAACTGTGGGCCCTGATGGGACTGCTATGTTTGATATTTGCAGTACGTACAGTAAAGTGGCGAACCCTGACCAGCGCTTTGATTGTAACAATGGGTGCTATTTCCTGGGGACTTCTAAAAACCTACTCCTGGGATCTGGGAAGCTTCAATATGCGCGGCTTTGAACAGTGGTATCATTACTCGCGCGAAGTCAGTAAAGTTCAAACTTTCAAACACAACAGCAGCCAGGTTAATTTCGTCGAGTTTGCGGGGAAATATTCCCTGATGTTTATGAATGGTCACACCTCGGTCTTTTTGCCCCATCAGGAACCAATTCCGCTGATTGATACTTTGATGGGTTTAACTCCGCTGGCTTACGTGAACAATTTTAATCAATCCCTGGTTATTGGAATGGGAACCGGCGCCACAGCGCTGGGCTCTGAACTTCTTTTTGCCCACACCGACATCGTGGATTTGGATCCCACCATGTTGCAAGTTGCCGGAAGTCTTAAGTTCGTGGCGCAAAGACTGCTGAATAATCCCAAAGTCACTTTTACCGAAGCCGATGGTTTGACCTTTTTAAGGACGACCAAGAAAAAATACGATTTGATCTATAACAACGTGCCCTCCCCAGTTTATTTTGCTGCCGCAAAACTATGGAGCCGTGAAGCCTTACAGGCTGTCTCTGATGCCTTGAATGACGATGGTATTTTTGCCCAGTGGCTGGACGGGGAAATTTCTCCCGTGGCCCTGGATAGTTTGATTCGCTCTTCTGAAGACCTGTTTTCCCACTGTGATTTGTATCTGCTGAATATTGAGTTTTACTCTTTGGTTTGCTCTAAGGGAGAAAAACCGCTTCAATTTAAAAGCTATCCGGGTAGTCTGGCGAAACTAATGCAAACACAGCCCGCAGTTTTCTCTGACTTCCTACAGGCTTTGCGTTTCCCCGCTGTTCCCATGAAAGCTCATGATCCAGAAGTTCCTATTAATACTTTGGATCAACCCCTTATGGACGTTTTAGTTTCACAAAACCCTCCGGGATGGCTGCACAACGCCCGAAAGGATTCCGTGGCACTGCGCTTTAAACTGAAAGACACGGTCACAGGTCCCACCGCTGGTCCGAAATGCTCTCGCATCCTGGGCTGGATTTACAACCGCCACTTTGTTGAATCTCCAGGTGATTGCGCAGAGCTTTTCTGATTGCCCAGGCTGGCTGGAATGATACAGTTGGCCCATGCAAAATAAAATCGTCAAACTGGGCAATATCGAAGTCGCTAATAACAAACCTTTCGTTCTTTTCGCAGGTATGAACGTTCTGGAAAGTCGCGATCTGGCTATGCAAGTGTGCGAGCACTTCGTAAAGATCACTGACAAGCTTAAAATTCCGTACGTTTTCAAATCCTCCTTTGATAAAGCCAATCGTTCTTCCATCCACTCTTACCGTGGACCGGGCATGGACGAGGGTCTTAAGATTTTTGCTGAACTTAAGAAAACCTTCGGCGTGAAAGTGATCACTGATGTTCATGAAGTGGCTCAGGCAAAACCTGTTTCTGAAGTTGCGGATGTGATCCAGCTTCCTGCATTCCTGGCTCGTCAAACGGACCTGGTGGAGGCAATGGCTCGCACTGGTGCGGTGATCAATGTTAAAAAACCCCAGTTCCTAAGCCCCAGCCAAATGGGCAACATCGTGGAAAAAATCGAAGAGTGCGGGAACGATAAAGTTATTTTGTGTGAACGTGGTTCATGTTTTGGTTACGACAATCTGGTCGTGGACACTTTGGGCTTCAATATTATGAAGAAAGTCTCCAAGGGATCTCCGGTGATTTTGGATGCGACTCACGCTTTGCAGTTCCGCGATCCTATGGGAGCAGCTTCAGCGGGCCGCCGTGGTCAGGTTGCCGAGCTTTCCCGCGCGGGCTTGGCTGTGGGCCTGGCAGGTCTATTCATCGAGGCTCATCCAGATCCAGCGAAAGCAAAATGCGATGGTCCTTCTGCTCTGCCACTGGCGAAGGCTGAAGCATTCCTTCAGCAGATGAAAGCCATCGATGACTTGGTGAAGGCTTTCCCGATCTTGGATACTGAATCCTAATTGAGATAAGCGTCCAAAAAAAGTTTATTACAGGCGCTTAATTTTCTTGCAAATGTGTGGTGGTTCTATAAAAGGACCCCACACTTTTTTTTTGCGGGGAATATTAAGTTGAAATTGCTTAACGCCTTTTTAGTTTTGGTTGCACTTATCTCCATGGGTTGCAGCGCTGTTGACTCCAACTCTCTAACTACAACTTCCAATGATCAAATTATCGGTGGTCAGCTTGTAAAAGCAGACTCTGCCCTTGCTCACAGCGTGGTTGGTATTTACGACGACAATGGTGGCTTCACGTGCACAGGTTCTTTGTTGCCAGGAAATCTGGTTTTGACAGCCGCTCACTGCGTGGGTCAAAAAACTTCGGGCGTCTATATTGTTTTCCACCCCGACATGGAATCGATCCTGAACCTTGGAAAAAACTTCAGCACCTCTCCTGTTGTTCGCCGCGTCATTGCGATGAAAGCTCATGAAGATTTCAACACTGGCGAAGAGAACATGGCGATCTCTGGTAACGACATCGGTTTGATGATGTACGAAGGGACAACTCCTAAGGACTACACTCCGGCTAAAATTCTAACTGAACCGACAGCTTTAAAAAGAGACGCGATGACGATCCTTGCTGGCTACGGAGTTGATTCTGCGGAAGTGATCACGATTGATCCAAAGAAACAAAAAAATCTTCAGGCGATGATCGACCGTGGGGAAGTTTATTGCGATCACGATGACGCTCGCAAAGCCCGTCACTGCGTTCGTGAAGAACTAAGCGGTCCGGCGATTCTTAAAGCGGTGACTGTAAAAATCAAGTACACACCCAACGAAGGCGAAGTTGTTTTGGACCAAACACAAGGTCAGGCCGCTTGCTCTGGTGACTCTGGCGGCCCGGCTTACATCCAGGTTGGTGACGAGTTCCAACTTTGGGGCGTAACCAGCCGTAGCGGTTTGGGCTGCAACACAGACATCATTTATATGAATATCCTGCACTACGCGACGTGGATCACCACCACGGCAAAATCCTTCGGTGCTAAATAATAAAAAAGCGGCTTTCTAAGCCGCTTTTTTTTGCTCTTAGCCGCGGTTCTTATCGACCACTGCGGTAATAATTAACAGAAATGCCAACAGGCGCATCGAAAAGATCCAGGTGTTTTCCTCCCCTTGCGTAGGCATAAACACCAGGAACCATCTTTCTGCTGCGAGAATAAAAAACGAAGCAGCAAACATCGCAAAAAAACGATCCGCTGTTTTTCTCCAAAACTTCAGAAAGAACACTGCTGAAACCAAAGATGCCATCATCACAGCACCATACAAAAACTGTTTAAGTATTTCCTGGCTCATCTTACACCGTATCCCAAATCAGTCCGTAAACCATCGCAGCCATCCCTCCCAAAATAAGCCACGCGCGAATAAGCGACAGGTCATAGTTGGGCCCCAGGGCAAAATCCACAGACAATAAAATATTATTCAAAGCGACTCCCACAAAACAAATACTGCTCCAAAACAGCAGGCGGGAGCGATTACGAAAGTAAGCCCGCCCCAGGAACAGAGCGCAGCCAAAACTGGTTATTGAACACAGTAGATAGACATAAAAAGCCACAATCAGTCCTTTTTGATCTTAAAGGCATTGGCAAAGTCGCGAATGCTGTCGATCGGTTGGGAGTAAATAAAATTGGTAACCGTCGAGCGATGAGAGTTGTAAAGAATCTCCAGCTTGTCGATCAGTAAACTCAGTTCGCCGGCATCATAACGAAAGCTTCCGTTTTCTTCGCGCAGCACACTTATAGCCGCCAGTTCCAGAAGTTGAGAACGTGCATAGCCCGGATTGCTGCGCAACTCGAGACTGACTTCCTCTGGCGTCCAACTGCGCTGTTCATTACGCTTTAATAAAAACAGAACATCTAAAAGAGTGACCGAACGGACGTGCTTTCTGATGAAGTTCTTAATCTCCAGCGAGATATCTCCAGAATCATCAAATGGCACAATGATCCTCCCGCACGCCTTTATCCCTATGGATTCCTGTCAGTAACTCAATCAGCTGATTGAAATTCACAGGCTTCGCCATATGATAAGTGCATCCTGCAGTAATGCTTTTCACTGTCTCCTCCTTAAGTGCGTGGGCTGTCAGCGCTATGATAGGCTTTCTATATCCCTGAGCCCGCAGTCTTCGCGTGGCTTCATATCCATCCATCACCGGCATTTGGATATCCATCAGCACGGCATCGTAGTCATTCGCCAACGCCGCTTCGACACCCTCTTGTCCATTTTCTGCAAACTCAACCTTGGCACCCACGGCGCCCAGGAAGTGAGAAATCAAAGCCTGATTATCTTCGACGTCCTCAACCAAAAGAACCTTCATGCCTTCAAGTTTGCGATTTCCTTTAAAGCTAAAGGTCTTGTCATCATGAGGAGTTGCAAAATTCAAAGTATCAATAAAGAACGTACCCTCAATCGGATCCGCATTCACTTCCACCAGGAAGGTGCTTCCCTTGCCAGGTACGCTGCCCGCCAACGTCACATCCCCACCCATCGCGCGCGCAAGTTGTCGCGACAAAGCCAGACCCAAACCAGTTCCACCAAAATTTCTGGTGGTGGCGCTGTCTTCCTGCACGAAGGGTTGGAAGAGGTGGCTTGCGTGCTCGGGATGAATGCCCACGCCTGAGTCTGAAATATAAAAGCGCATCTTGTTATGAAGTTCCAACCCCGAGCGTGGCACCCACTCGACATCGACGTGGACGTAGCCTTCGCTGGTGAACTTGATAGAGTTCCCAATCAGATTCAGCAGAATTTGGCGCAGTCTGGTTGGATCCGACAAGATCATTTTCGGAATGCTGTTATCCAGTCCGATGCGGAAATCCAGACGCTTATCCAGAGCCTGCAGACGCAACAACGATCTGATGTCGTCCAGAACACTTTCCACGTCGACTTCCACGCGCTCCATTTGCAGACGACCGGCTTCGACTTTGGAAATATCCAGAATTTCATCGATGATTTTTAATAGCTGATCACCATTGCGTTGAACAGTGCGAATCCATTTTGCCCGTTCCTCGGCACTTTGTTCTTCATCGGCCATCAGCTCGGTGAAACCCAAAATAGCATTCATGGGAGTGCGGATTTCGTGGCTCATATTGGCCAGGAAATTGGTTTTTGAAACACTTGCCGCACTGGCCTTTTTTTCTGCATCAATCAGTTTTAGCTCAACGGTTTTTCTATCATGAATATCGGTACAGGTTCCAATCCAGGAACGCACGCCCTGATAGTTGGTATCGGATACGGCCCGTACCCAGAACCAGCGGGCTTCATGGTTTTTATTGTACAATCTGATTTCAGTTTCAAACGGACTGCCATCATCCATGGAATTCATCCAGGTTTTCAAAAATTCCCGCAGATCCTCTTCCTCGACCGCCGATTGCCAGCCATTTCCCAAACTTTGTTCAATGGTCAGTCCCGTGTAATCGGTCCAGCCACGATTGAAGTAATCAAAAGTTCCATCGCCTTTGGCCCGCCAGATGATATGGGGAATCGCATCGGCCAGGCTGCGATAGCGGCGTAAGCTTTCCACTTCCAGCTCCGCCAATCTTAAAAAACGCTCGCGGGCTTCAGAGGCGCGGATCATTTCCGTCTGCTCTTCCAGCTGCTTGGTTTTCAAAAAAAGCTCAACGAACACATTCACTTTGGCTTTTACAATGTGCGGTTCGAAAGGCTTAAAAATATAGTCCACTGCCCCGACTTCGTAGCCCCGGTAAATGTACTGGTCATCTTTGTTGATGGCAGTTACGAAAATAATCGGCGTCTGATGATGTCTTTCGTTAAGACGGATTCTTTGCGCGGTTTCAAAGCCATCCATTCCCGGCATCTGCACATCCAGCAAAATCACCGCGAAATCATACTTATCCAAAAGCTCCAGGGCTTCCTGACCGGATTGCGCCTGCACCAAGTTTACATTGGGGCCGCTTAAAACCGCCTGCAGGGCTAGCAACCCGTCCAGGCGATCATCAACAGTTAGAATATCCACTTTGTTCATGGTCTAAGGCTCCTAAAGAGTCGGGTTCAAAGATGCCTTCGGCAACCACGAATACATTACTGACAACAAGTACGCTTCATCCACGGGCTTCGTCACATAGTCAGACGCCCCGGCAGCCAGGCACTTCTCCCGGTCACCTTTCATGGCTTTAGCGGTCAAAGACACAATCGGCAAATCCTGGAACTGTTCGATCTTACGAATCTCGCGGATTGCTTCAAGACCATCCATTTCCGGCATCATCGTATCCATTAACACCAAATCAGTGTCTGGATTTTCATTCAGTGTCTTAATACCCTGCTTGCCATTTTCCGCAAAGATCACATTCATGCCGCGCATTTTCAGCACACTGCTTAACGCGAAAACATTACGAACATCATCATCCACGATCAAAATTTTACGACCGGTAAAATCCGCATCATTTGGAAGTGGTGACACTTCCGCATTTTCATCACGAACATTTATAGTGGTACCTTCAGGTGCGGTGTATTTGACCGGCAAAATAAGCTGGAAGCTACTACCCTGACCTGGCGTACTTTCAACGCTGATCAGACCACCCAATAGGCGCGCAATTTCGCGACTGATGGTTAGTCCCAAACCCGTACCGCCATATTTGCGGCTGGTAGTTCCATCAGCTTGCTGGAAGGCCTCAAAGATAAGTTTTTGCTTATCGGCTGGAATACCAATACCGGTATCCTGAACGCGGAACACAATCGCGCCACCTGGATAATTTCCAGCAGCATCATAGCTGACATCCATATTCACATGCCCTTTGTCTGTGAACTTAAAGGCATTGGATAACAGGTTTTTCAGGATTTGGTGCAGACGATTTTCGTCCGTCACCATCGCTTTCGGTAAATCCGGTGAAGCTGTGATCAGGAATTCAAGACCCTTATGTTCCGCCACTGGACGGAATGTTTGCTCAAGGTATTCCTGAACTTCCTTGATTTCGACAACCTTCGGTGTGACTGGCATTTTGCCAGCTTCCACTTTGGAAAGATCCAGAATTTCGTTAATCAAAGCCAACAGGTCCTGACCCGCGGAATGCACCGTGCTTGCGAACTTCACCTGCTCGCCGCTTAAATTTTTCTCGCGGTTGTCCGCCAGAGTTTTTGAAAGAATCAACAAGCTGTTCAGCGGTGTTCTTAGCTCATGGGACATGTTCGCCAGGAATTCAGATTTATACTTGGAAATAAGCGACAACTGCTCCGCTTTTTCTTCAAGCGAGCGGCTGGCAAGCTCAACTTCCTGGTTTTTAACTTCCAGAAGTTTCGCTTTGTCTTCCAGTTCTTTTGCCTGTGCTTCCAGCTCGACGTTAGAACGTTTCAGTTCCTGCAGAAGTTCCTCAGTTCTCATACTGGATGAAATCATATTCAGGATAACCCCGACAGAGTCCATCAACTGATCCAGGAAATTGATATAGTTCGAAGTGAATGGCGTTAATGACGCCAACTCAATCACGGCCTTCAACTCTCCCTCGAACAGAACGGGAAGAACGATAATGTTACGTGGTTTTTCCTCCACGATGCTGGAGCTGATCATGGCGTAATCGCCCTGAGGATTGGTCAGAAGAATGCGTTTTTTCTCGAACGCACACTGTCCCACCAGTCCTTCTTTAAGTTTGTATTTATTAGAAACAGAACGACGTTCAGAGAACGCATAGCTTGCGATCAGATTCAAAGAACTCTCTGCACCCTCGTTTTCAAGCATGAAGAACGTACCTTGTCTTGCATCCACCAGCGGCGTCAGCTCTGACATGATCAACTGAGCTACCGACGCGATACTGCGCTGACCCTGCATCATACCCGAGAATTTTGCGAGGTTGGTTTTTAGCCAGTCCTGCTCGTTATTTTTTTGTGTCGTATCTTTTAAGTTGCTGATCATCTGATTGATATTTTCAGACAGGGCTGCAACTTCGCCTTCAGCCTCTACCGAGATAGAACGGGTTAAGTCACCCTTTGTTACCGCCGTCGATACTTCCGCGATGGCACGAACCTGCGCCGTTAAGTTTCCGGCCAGCTGATTCACGTTATCCGTTAAGTCTTTCCACGTACCAGAGGCACCCGGAACGCTTGCCTGACCACCCAGTTTTCCTTCGATACCCACCTCACGGGCAACCGTTGTTACCTGATCGGCGAATGTTCTTAAGGTATCAGTCATCGAGTTGATCGTTTCAGCAAGGGCTGCGACCTCCCCTTTGGCTTCAAGGACGAATTTTTGATTCAAGTCCCCGTTTGCAACCGCTGTTACGACTTTCACGATACCACGTACCTGAGTCGTCAGATTCGAAGCCATGAAATTTACGTTATCTGTTAAGTCTTTCCAGGTTCCCGCAACACCCGGCACGCGTGCCTGGGCTCCAAGTTTTCCTTCGATACCCACTTCGCGGGCAACCGTCGACACCTGATCAGCAAATGTTCTTAAAGTATCAGTCATCGAGTTGATAGTTTCAGCAAGTGCTGCAACTTCCCCTTTGGCTTCAAGAACGAATTTTTGATTTAAGTCCCCGTTTGCAACGGCAGTTACGACTTTGACGATACCACGAACCTGTTTGGTCAGATTCGAGGCCATGAAATTTACGTTATCTGTTAAGTCTTTCCACGTACCGGAAACCCCACGCACTTCGGCCTGGCCTCCCAGTTTTCCTTCGGTACCCACTTCTTTCGCAACACGAGTCACCTCGGCAGCAAAGGAGTTCAGCTGATCCACCATGGAGTTGATCGTGTTCTTAACTTCCAGGATTTCCCCGCGGGCATCGACCGTGATTTTTTGTGACAAGTCACCGTTGGCAACCGCAGTCGTTACTTTTGCGATATTACGAACCTGTGCAGTCAGATTTCCTGCCAGACCATTTACGTTATCTGTTAAGTCTTTCCACGTACCAGAGACCCCTTGTACTTCGGCCTGACCGCCCAGCTTCCCTTCAGTACCCACCTCTTTTGCAACACGAGTTACCTCGGCCGCGAAGGAGTTTAACTGGTCCACCATGACGTTGATTGTATTCTTTAATTCAAAGATCTCGCCTTTGGCATCAACCGTGATCTTTTGTGACAAGTCACCCTTAGCAACCGCAGTGGTTACTTTGGCGATGTTACGTACCTGATCGGTTAAGTTTCCAGCAAGACTGTTTACGTTGTCCGTCAGATCTTTCCACGTACCAGATACACCTTTTACGTCGGCTTGTCCGCCCAGCTTACCTTCAGTACCCACTTCTTTTGCCACACGAGTTACCTCGGCAGCGAAGGAGTTTAACTGATCCACCATGACGTTGATTGTATTTTTTAATTCAAAGATTTCACCGCGGGCATCAACCGTGATTTTTTGAGACAAGTCACCTTTGGCAACCGCAGTGGTTACTTTCGCGATATTACGTACCTGCGCGGTTAGATTTCCGGCAAGACCATTTACGTTATCGGTTAGATCTTTCCAAGTTCCCGATACACCGGATACTTCGGCCTGACCGCCCAGTTTTCCTTCTGTACCCACCTCTTTCGCAACACGAGTTACCTCGGCAGCGAAGGAGTTTAACTGATCCACCATGACATTGATGGTATTTTTCAGTTCAAAGATTTCGCCCTTGGCATCAACTGTGATTTTTTGGGACAAGTCACCTTTAGCAACCGCTGTCGTCACTTTCGCGATATTACGAACCTGCGCGGTTAGATTTCCGGCAAGGCTGTTTACGTTGTCCGTCAGATCTTTCCAGGTACCAGACACACCTTTTACATCGGCCTGTCCACCCAGCTTACCTTCAGTACCCACCTCTTTTGCCACACGAGTTACCTCGGCCGCAAATGAGTTCAGCTGATCCACCATGACGTTGATAGTGTTTTTAAGTTCTAAGATCTCGCCCTTGGCATCAACTGTGATTTTTTGCGACAAATCCCCGTTGGCAACAGCAGTGGTAACTTTTGCGATGTTACGAACCTGCGCTGTTAAGTTATTTGCAAGACCATTTACGTTGTCGGTTAGATCTTTCCAGGTACCAGACACGCCTTTTACGTCAGCTTGTCCACCCAGCTTACCTTCAGTACCCACGTCTTTCGCAACACGCGTTACCTCTGCGGCAAAAGAGCGCAGCGTATCCACCATCGTATTGATGGTGTCTTTTAGTTCCAGGATCTCGCCCTTGGCATCAACTGTAATTTTTTGTGATAAGTCACCATTTGCAACGGCAGTGGTAACTTTGGCGATATTACGAACCTGCGCTGTTAAGTTATTCGCCAAGCCATTTACGTTGTCGGTTAGGTCTTTCCACGTACCAGACACACCTTTTACGTCGGCCTGACCACCCAGCTTACCTTCAGTACCCACGTCCTTTGCAACACGTGTTACTTCGGCTGCAAATGAGCGGAGCTGATCCACCATGACGTTGATCGTATTTTTTAATTCAAAGATTTCCCCGCGGGCATCAACTGTAATTTTTTGTGATAAGTCACCGTTGGCAACCGCCGTGGTAACTTTTGCGATATTACGAACCTGAGCTGTTAAGTTATTCGCAAGACCGTTTACGTTATCGGTTAAGTCTTTCCATGTACCGGAAACACCTTTTACGTCGGCCTGACCACCCAGGCGACCTTCTGTACCCACCTCTTTCGCAACACGAGTTACCTCGGCTGCAAATGAAGAAAGCTGATCCACCATGACGTTGATCGTATTTTTTAATTCAAAGATTTCCCCACGGGCATCAACCGTGATCTTTTGTGACAAGTCACCTTTGGCAACCGCAGTTGTTACTTTTGCGATATTACGTACCTGGTCAGTCAAATTTCCGGCCAAGCTATTTACGTTATCAGTAAGATCTTTCCAAATACCGGAAGCACCGCGAACATCCGCCTGACCGCCCAGTTTCCCTTCGGTACCCACCTCTTTCGCAACACGAGTTACCTCGGATGCAAACGAGTTCAGCTGATCCACCATCGAGTTTACGGTTGTACCGATACGGAAGAACTCCCCTTTTACCGGGCGTCCATCGATTTCCAAAACCATCTTGGAAGACAAGTCACCTTTGGCCACCGAGGTGATGACACGGGCTACTTCCTGAGTTGGTTGAACCAGGTCACCGATAAGTAAGTTCACCGAATCTACGCTTGTCGACCACGCGCCTTTCACTGAACCCATCGAGACACGCTCGTTCATTTTACCTTCTTGACCCACCGTCGAACGAACTCGAACAAATTCATCCGCCATGTTTTCATTCAGTTCAATGATGTCATTCAGTACTTCGCCGATTTCAGCGATAATGCCTTCTTGATTCAATGGCATTCGAACTGCGAAGTCCCCGCGGCGCACCGCTTTGACTGTGAAGAGAAGTTGCCGCAATTGTTCTTTAGCTGCTGAATCCAAGCCCAGTGTCTGAGATGAAAATTCCAGGTCATCAGCCAGGGATTTTTTCTGTTTTGTTTTTTTAGCAGACAAAGCTTTTTTGCCTTCAGTAAAAGGCTTTAGTTTTGTAGAAATATTCTTGGCAGATTTTTCTTTTACTTCCGATGCGGAATCGACTTTCGCCACAAAGGCCCCCTCAGTTGTTCGATTCCTTTAATTAACCTTAGGTCATTTTTGATATGTAACTAAAACGTCTGTATTACACGGACTTAATCGTCTTAACTACATGGGGTCAATTACAGAACAGTCATTTGAAATGGGAGTGGAAGAGTTTTAAATTTATCCCCGAGAAATCAAGATGTTAAGAAAACGCAACATCTTACAAAAACTAAAAAACCGCAACTTCGTGCGGTTTTTTTCTTCTGATATTTTCGATTTTTTTATGGCTTCAACAAAAACAATTCAGACTCTTTTGTGTGCTTATCGTGCACTTTGATTTTGATTTCTTTTTTAGGAGCGACGTCATCTTTGAACTTATATCCCTCAGCAACAGAAACTAAATCCAACTGCTGCTCTAATCCTTTGGCATCCGTAGTTGCAGCAGAAACTGAATAGCGTGACGCGCTTAAACCTTTCACAGTTTTTCCCACCAAGGAAACACGGAAAGTTTTGGACTTCATATCATAGTCCACTGCAAACAAACGGCCCTTGCGGGGAACAATCGTGTTTTCAAAATAAGGCCCTTCTTCCTGAGCACTCACAACGCCGGTAAATAGAATCACGACTGAAAATAAACTGATAATCACTGCCTTCATAGATTTCCTCTCGACAAATTCATTGTTAGGCATCTTGTTTTAGAGAGCAAACCATAAATTCGATGACATTCATTGAAGCTGCAAACAGCGATTTTTCCAGACCTTTTTGGACCGAGTGTCGAGGTTTTAGACATAAACCTATGGGCTTTAGAAATAATTATCGGGGGCTGGTAAAGAGTGAAAACGAGGCTAGAATACTCTCTTCGTAAAGGGACGATTTTCAACATGAAATTAGCTGGTTTCCTGACTCTTCTTACATCACTTGTTTTGGCTGCCTGCACCCCGGGTGGTTTTGATTCTGTGCAAGTGCAGGATGCAGAAGCGATCATCGGTGGAAAGATCGTTAAGAAAGACTCCCCTATCGCAAAAAGCACCGTCGGCATCTATGACATTTCGACATCCATGCTGTGCACAGGAATTTTACTGGAAAACAATATCGTGCTAACAGCCGCACATTGTGTGAATCCTGATATCGACGAGACGTTTGTTTTTTTCACGACCGACATGGAATCCATCATCGACAGCTATGATGCCATTCACAAATCTGCAAAAACACGACGTGTAACGGCTGCCATCGTTCATACTGAGTTTAAAAGCCCTGAGGAAATCAGAGGAACATCCAACCCCGCCAACGACATTGCGCTTTTAAAGTTTAAGGGCTCGGTGCCAGGCGGATACAAACCCGCAAGTATTCTAAGTGCCAAAGAAGTTCTTAAGCCCGGTACCAATGTGATCGTGGCAGGCTACGGTGTGGATTCTGATGAGGTCACGGAACTCGATCCCGAGAAAACAGAGGACCTTCAGGCCCTGGTGGATGAGGGTATTGCGATCTGCTATTTCGATGACGACGCAAAAAAAGATCGCTGTGTGACCGAAAAAATGTCTGGTCTCTCTATTTTGAAATCGACATCAGTAAAAATCGGCAGCATTCCGAATCCCTATGAGTTTATTTTGTTGCAAGACAAAACTCACGGGCCGTGCACGGGTGACTCCGGTGGACCGGCATTTATTAAATCAGGTTCCAAGTATTTCGTTTGGGGAATCACCAGTCGTGGGGACATTGGCTGCTCCACTCGCACGTATTACACCAGCATTCTGGCGTACAAGACGTGGATACTTGAAAACAGTGCACGACTGTTTCCGTACAAATAAGCTTTGCATCCGCTCCGGCAAATTCCACGTCCTATGAAATAAAAATCCACCTAAGTCGGGATCTCCTGCAGATTGTTTGCTGTGCGGGAGATGATGTTTTTATCATGGGATATGAAAATAAAATTACTACTTCCGCTTATGGTTTCTCTTTCTTTGATCACTTCACAAAGCTTTGCCGCTTTCACTCCGTTATCAGTGGCGATTATTCCTCCAGTGCAGTTTCCTCCAGAGGACTTCTCTATCACGGGTTTGCGTTTAAGTGCCCTGTGGGGTCAGCACCGTGATGTCTATGGTATTGACCTTGGGCTTTTGGGAAATATCACTGAGCAAAGTTTTGTCGGCGTCGGTATATCCGGTGTCTTCAATGCCACTTACGGCACCACTCGCATTATCGGTTTGCAGTTAGCGGGTATGGGAAACTACAACAAACAAAAAACTTCAGTGGTCGGTCTGCAGGCAGCACTTATGACAAACTATAACGTTGCAGAAAGCAGCGTCTACGGTGTGCAGCTGTCCCTGGCTAATATCAGTGCTCACACCGATATCTATGGTTTGCAACTGGGAGTTTATAACCGCGCAAAATCCGTTTACGGCTTTCAAATCGGTTTGATCAACGTCACAGACAACTTACATGGTTTGCAAATCGGCCTGGTTAATATGAACAACACCGGACCATTTAAAATT
Source organism: Bdellovibrio sp. HCB274 (assembly GCF_047306075.1). Classification (GTDB taxonomy): domain Bacteria; phylum Bdellovibrionota; class Bdellovibrionia; order Bdellovibrionales; family Bdellovibrionaceae; genus Bdellovibrio. The sequence goes on along the minus strand of NZ_CP178623.1, from coordinate 1,582,792 downwards.
TCCCCCATCCTGAACGTGGGGTTCTAATATGTCAGTGGCGCGCATAAACACCTTCATCGCGAAAAATGATTCAGCGGATGAACTGCGCGCCTTCCTTTCTGACGTCTGCAGCCACATCCGAAAGTGCCCTGGGAATCTTTCCGCCGAGCTTATGCAGAATCAGGACAGAACTTCGGAATTCGTGGTGGTCGAGCATTGGACCACCAAAGAGGCTCATCAAAATTCAGCCAAGGAAATCCCGGCTGACCAAATGGAGAAGGCCCTTTCCTTGCTTGCGTCCAAACCTACCGGCACTTACTTCAACGATTTCAGCCTGGAACTATCGGAACAGGATTACTTCTAAGATCCTTTCACCCATCAAAGGTCCGGCCTCGCTGATTCCCAGATTCCGGCACGAATGAATCTGCTAGTATTAAATCATATGAAAATTCTGATCGTTTTAACCGTTTTGATTCCCTTTGTCTCCTCAGCCGAGATTACTTTCAGTAAAAAAGAAAACAAAGTGATGATGTCTGGGAAGTGCACAGAGCTTCAGGCGGAAATCCCATCGCTTTCACAATGGACGATTAATAGCAAAGCCGGCAACGGGTGCGAGAATCTATCCCCAGCTGGCCAGTATGAAGATTTTTGCGCTTATAATGTAACCTCCTGTGTTCCTGAGCACGTGGTTAAGTATCAAAATGCAAATCCAGAAATCGACGGACCGAATTGCTGGAACTTGTCCCTGGTAATGAAAGGCATTCTTCCGCATTTGCGCTATACAACGCCCCAGGAAATGAACTTCTATATGGCTCCTCCGCTGTGCCGACAACTTAAAGACAGCGAACCACGCCAAGCCGGCGACATCGGCGCTATTCGCAGCATCGCAAACGGTGCCATCAATGAATCTCACGGTTTTATTTATATTTCTGAAAAATTAAGCTACTCCAAAAACGGAGCTACAAAAAGATCCCCTTACGCCCTTCAGTCTCTTGATGGAGTCCTGGGAGCGTATGGCGTTCCAAGAAATGCCGACTGCCGTAAAAACGAAATCACCAATACAAACTGCAAAAACGCTGTGTCTTATTTCCGCTGTCAGTCCTTGGACAGCTACATGGCTTCGCACCAGGAAATTCCCGACAAAGTTAAAAAATTCTTCTCTGAATCTGCAAAAGCTGAAAATTGCATCTCCGAGCAAACCATGAAAGGCAAAGCCCTTACGGCTGAAGCCGTTCAGAACATCACCGATGCATCGCTTTCTTTGACGGTTTTTGCAAATCAGATCAAACAAGACATTGAATTTAAAAAACTGCCCGCTGATGAACAATCCTTTATTGCAAATGCGTTGTTTTTCCGGCTGCAGGGAATCAGCACTCAGCTCTCCATCAACAATGAAAAGTTCCTGGCTGATAGCACGTCTATCCTTACTCGTTCATTTGTGGATAATTTCAACTCCTATGCGGATCAGAAAAAATCCAAATAACTCCAGCGGATAGAGACGGAGTCAGGATCAGAGAAGTTAATACAATGCGCCTTAAGCATAATAACTTTAAAATTCTTAATTTTACTTGAGCGTCTGCTACGGCTACAACATGCGGGATTTCAATAATTAACCAAGGAACTCCCACATGAAACTGATGCTTTCTATTTTTGCTGTCGCTTTATCTTTTAGCCTTTCGGCACAAGCCAAATCCGTATCCTGCCAATCCCTTGAAAAGGTTGAAGGCTGGAAGGGCTTCAGAACTTTTGATTTTGCGAACTTTTCTGCGGAAATCATTTCTAACCAGGAATTGCAGCAAGCCGAGATCAACGGTGCATTCGCTGCAACAGTTGAGAAATCCACTGTGATCGTGAAAGAAGACGCAGCAAAAAGCCCGTACTACACAGCTTACGCAAATTTCACCAGCCTTGAGGACGCTTGGTGCTGGTACAGCCCGTTTTTGCCAAAGTTTATGAATGATCTTGAATCCGGTCGCGAGTTCAAAGGCTACATCAACCGAGTTTGCGAAGGTGGCAATCGCCAAAACATCGCACTAAAATGTGTGATCCAATAGCTCTTACGAATTCTTTTTACGGGGGTTGATGATCTGAAAATAGATCATCGACACCAGCAGGATCCCGGAGGTAAATGCCGGGATCAAAAATCCCCAGAATTTTGCCACTGGGAAGACAAATCCTCCCACCACTGATCCTAAAACAAACATTGAGATAATTCCGATACGCATGAAGGTGGCCTTGTGCTCACTCTCCAGCAACTCCTGATGTTCGGCCGCAAGAATGTTTTTGTTAAACAAGCGAACCAGACCAATTCCCAAATCCGTCGTAATCCCCGTTAAATGCGTCGTGCGCACCACAGATCTGGAAACGCTTGTGATCGTACCGTTCTGAATTCCGCAGGTAAAACAAAGAACGATCAACAGCAGGTAACCCAAACGGTCTTCTTCTAATGGTAATCCGAAAGGACCAAACCATCCCATCCAGCCACCAAAGGTCGCAAGGAGGGTTAATACAAAGATCACTGCATAGGCCAGATAGTAACGAGGCTTTTTATGAAGCTTTAAACGGATATCCACCAGATAGCCGCTGACCATGGCACCGAACAGGAAAAACAGCGGTACCACCAACATACCCCAGGCATGTCCCCGATCCCGCAGACTGTATTCATAACCAAAAAACGTCGCAAACCCTGTGACGTGAGATACGAAACGGTGGCAGGCCATAAAGCCGCCCATATTAAGCACTCCCGCCTGAAATGCCATCAGCATCCAGATCGTGATATTACTGCGTGTATAGTGAGAGATGGATTCGTTACCGTAAAGCATGTCGCCCGCGTGCCTTCGAGATAAAAAAAGGGCTTCGTTTCCGAAGCCCTTTTGAGATTTACATAAACATTCCGCGAAGTTTGCGGATATCCGTCAACAATCCCTCGACCATTTCGTTCACATTGTCGAGTTTGTGATAGACCTGACTCATGTCTTTTTCTTTGCGCACATGAGCTTTCAATTCCTTCATCGCGTTTCTTGCGCCTTCAATCGAAAAACGATCACGGTGCAAAAGTTTGCGAATCAGAAGAGCATTCTCAACATCCTTGCGTGTGTACATGCGCTGATTGTTGGAAGCCTTTTTAGGTTTTAGAACATCAAACTCAGTTTCCCAGTAACGAAGAACGTATTGTTTGATTCCCAAAATCTCAGCCACATCGCCGATTTTAAAAGCCATTTTATTCGGGATCGCCTTGATCTCATCCATCAGCTTATCATCACAAAGCATGGCAGGGATTGAGATTTGCTGAGCTTGAACCGTTTCCGGATTTACTCCAACGGATTCAGCTTCCACGAATTCCAGATGTTGATCGCCCAGGGACAGTTCAGAGCTGTCAAAGCTCATTTGCCCGTCATTGGAGAACTGATCAACGATTGGAGTCATCGGATACTCAGTGCGCTCGCTGGTTGCTGTCGCCGTATCCGCTTCAGGACTATTCATCGTCGCCGTAGTCATCATCGTCATCGTCATCATCCTTGAGATGTTCGTACTCCTCGCCATTCAACATTGCCTTCAACACTTGCGAAGGACGGAATGTTAGAACGCGACGAGCAGAGATTTTGATTTGTTCGCCTGTTTGTGGGTTACGACCGATACGCTCGTTCTTGCCACGCACGACGAAATTTCCAAATCCAGAAATCTTAACTTTATCGCCATTTTGCAAAACATGCTTCAAGGTATCGAAGCATAATTCAACCAGCTCAGAGGCTTCTTTTTTAGAGAAACCGATCTTCTGGTAGACGTTTTCGACGATATCGGCCTTCGTCACAGTTGATTTACCCAAGTTTTGGCCAGCCATTGTGATCCTTCACTTTTCCCACCACGTAAAACCCGTGGTATTAATTAACTAAAGCGTAACAAGCTCCTGAAAACAATCAAGAATTTATCTCACAGAAAGATCAAAATTCTTCTTCAAAGACTCTAGAACCTTCGTTGTCACTCCTGAGATCTGCTCTTCTTGCAGTGTGCCATTCTTGTCCTGAAGCCACAAACGGATCGCCACGGACTTCTTACCCGCCTCCATTTTGTCGCCTTCATACAAGTCAAACACGTCCACATTCACCAGAAGCGCACCCGCTGCTTTGCGGATGTCTTTCAGAACGTCGCCCACTTTCAATGTTTTTGGCATCACGAAAGCAAAGTCACGTTCAACAACCTGGAACTTGGAAACGCTTTGAATACGGAATGGACGAGGTTGACCTTTGTACAATTGCTCAAGGTCGAACTCACCCACCGCTGCAGGAACACGAATTTTCGCATCATCCAAAAGAACTGGATGAAGAGTTCCGATGAAACCCACTTTCTTACCTTCGACAAGCAACTGAGCATATTGACCCGAGTGCATGAACGCTGGAACTTCTGCTTTGTTAGCCGGAGTGACCCATGTGTAAGAGGAGATATTCAAAGATTTCAAAAGAGTCTCAACCGATGCTTTCAACTCAAACACAATTGGATAATCCAAAGATTTATTCCAAAGGTTTTCGTTGCGGCCCCATAGAGCAAAACCCAGTCGTGGGTTTTCACCGTAAGACCCATCATCGCCCGTAAAGAAAGTGCTGCCGATTTCAAACAAACGACCCATCATGTTGCCATAGTGGAAGTTCGTCGTAAGGTTACGGAAAAGACCAAAGCTCAAAGAAGATCTCATCACGTCCACCTCTTCATTCAGTGGATTCATGATGCGGATTTCTTTTGCTGTGGCATTAAGCCCAGCTGCTTTCATAGTCGATACATCGCCCAAGAAAGCTTTTTCAGCTTTAGAACCCACGAAAGCAAAGTTAAATGCCTGCTGGAAACCATCTGCGCGCACAAGTTCGCTTACTGACTTATTCAGCAAGAAACCTTTATCGTGATGAGCAGGTGGATTGGTGAATACCGGCAACGCTTCAGGGATATGGTCGTAACCATTTAAGCGCGCGTATTCCTCAACCAAGTCCATGTCTTGCTCTAGGTCAAAACGGAATGTCGGAGGCAAAACTTTGAAAGTCTCGCCATTTTTCTCAATGCCGCAGCCCAGACGTTTCATATAATCCACGAATTGGTCTTCAACGGCTGTGTAACCCAGGCGATCAGACACTGTTTTAACAGTGATTGAAATCGGATTTTTCTTAACAGGGTTTGGATAGAAATCGTGGTGATCAGCATACGCCTCGCCACCAGCCACTTCCAAAATCAAAGCAGTCGCGCGGTTCAAACCACGCAAAGCCCCGTCTGGATCCACCCCGCGGGAAAAGCGGTAAGCAGAATCCGTATCGACACCGTGAGTACGGGATGTTTTACGAGCGCTCATTGGCACAAAGTAAGCGGATTCCAGGAATACTTCTGAAGTCGCCTCAGTCACGCCGGAGTTTTTACCACCGACAACACCCGCCAAACACATTGGGTGAGAGGCATCACGGATTGTCAGTTCATCGCCGTTCAAGGTTTTCTCTGTACCATCCAAAGTGATGAATTTTTCGCCTGCCGTCGCGCGGTCCACGATCACTTTTTTACCACCGATGAACTTGGCATCGAAAGCATGTAGCGGCTGTCCCAACTCCATCATCACGAAGTTTGTCACGTCGACGATGTTATTGATCGAATTCATACCCACTGATTCCAGGCGGTGTTTCAACCAAGCTGGAGATGGACCTACCTTAACCCCTTTGATCACACGAGCCGTGTAACGAGGGCAAAGATCGAAAGCCTTTACTTCCAAAGCGATTTCGCTCTTGGAAGACTTAGTGCCCAGTTTTGGTTCTGCTTTCGGAGATTTCAATTCTTTGGAGAGCAAACATGCCACTTCACGAGCCAAACCAAAGTGGCTCAAGCAGTCTGCGCGGTTCGGAGTTACTTTTAGTTCAAAAGTAATATCGTCGTAACCGCCGTACTCAGCATAAGACTTTCCAATCGGAGCGTCGCTTGGAAGAATCTCGATACCGTCAGATTCTTTAGCTAGGCCCAACTCTTTCAAAGAGCAAAGCATGCCGGCTGAATCCACACTGCGAACTGCAGATTTTTTAATCGCGAAATTGCCCGGCAAAACTGCGCCTGGCAAAGCCACGATCACACGGTCGCCTGCTTTGTGATTTTGCGCACCACAAACGATTTGATGAACCACATCGCCCGTAGAAACACGGCACACAGAAAGCTTATCTGCATTCGGGTGTTTGTCTTTTTCAAGGATGTGACCAATCACCACGTGATTGAAATCTTTCGCCAGGTTTGTGATCTCTTCAACCTCAAGACCTGCACGAGTCAGCGTTTCAGCAAGTTCTTCTGGCTTTGTGAAGAACTCTTTCACATCTACATATTCTTGGAGCCATTTTAAACTGATCTTCATTTTACAAACTGCCTTAAGAAACGAACGTCATTTTCAGGGAACAAACGGATGTCTTCGATGCCGTACTTGATGATGGCCATACGCTCAACACCAAATCCGAATGCGAAACCTTGATATTTTGGATATTCAATTTTCGCCATTTGGAAAACTTTTGGATTTACCAAACCGCAACCGCCGATTTCGATCCAACCTGTTTGCTTGCACAGACTGCAGCCTTTGCCTTTACAAATTGGGCAAGAGCAATCCACTTCCGCAGAAGGTTCTGTGAATGGGAAAAAGCTTGGACGGAAACGGGTTTTCAAACCCGGACCGAAGTATTCACGAACAAAGAAACTGATCGTGCCTTTAAGATCCGCCATGGAAACTTTCTCGTCCACGCACAAAGCTTCGATCTGATGGAAGTTTGGCAAATGAGAAATATCGCTATCGCAACGGAATACAGGACCAGTCCCGATCACGCGCAATGGAAGCTTTTCAGTTTCCATCGTGTGGATTTGGATTGGCGAAGTGTGAGTTCTCAACACGTGAGTTTTGTCGATGAAGAAAGTATCTTGCATGTCACGAGCCGGGTGATCTGCAGGAATATTCAACGCTTCAAAGTTGTAGTAATCTTTTTCGATCACAGGACCTGTGCGCACGGAATAACCCAGGCGGGACATGATCGTAAAGATCTCCTCGATGACCATGTTCACGGGATGTTGTGAACCTTTGGCGCGAGAAGCACTTGGCAAAGTAAGATCCAGCTCTTCAGCCGCCATCTTTGCACCAATCTCAGATTTTTTAAGTGCTTCTTCTGCTTCTGTGTAAGCAGCTTCAAGAACTGCTTTCACTTCATTGACCTTCTTACCAAAAAGAGGTTTTTCCTCTTTCGGCAACGAGGCCATTTCTTTCATGATTTCTGTAAGAGAACCACTTTTCCCAAGGTATTGAACCTTCAGATCGTAGAGTTCCTTAGAGCCCGGGGCTGCTTTGAAAGCCGCCAGTGCCGCTTCTTTGATGGAATCGAGTTTGGACGTTGTCATAGTGATCAGTTATCCCGCCAAAAGCCCCTATTTTCAAGCATTTGGCCTGCATAGCCCATGGCAGCAACGGCAACATGCTTTGGAATTAAGCAAAACCGCCCAGGAAGCGGTGAAAAAACCCTGTATCAAGATGAGATTGTCCCTGGAAAAATCAACATTTGTACCATGAGAAACAGGTCCAGAACCGTTCAGTCGATCTCTAGGGCCGCCGATATATTCCCTATGGGAGTCGTTATGAAATACTTGCTTTTAGCTCTGGCAATCCTGACATATTCACACCAAAGCTTTGCTCAATTGGATTCGGATATCGAAGCCGAAATGTCCATGGGCATGTCTGAGGAAGCAAAAATCGATGCTCAAGAGCAGAAGAAATTTTTGGAACGCGAAAAAGTTCGTCGCGAACAAATGCGCCAGCAAGCCGTAAAAACAGCGAGCGAAGCCAAAAACCTGGAAGCCGCCGCGGCTCGTGAAGCGCAGATGACCCGGGTTGAAAAAGAGCGCCTGACGGTGCAGGTAAAAGAATATCAACGCCAAATCAAAATGAACGAAGACCGCAAAGCCAAAGCCCAAAAGGAAATCAATTACCAAAAGGCCGAGGCCGAGCGCTATAAGAAGTTCGCCCAGGAATACAAAGACAAGCGCGATGTTTCCAACAAGGAAATCGAACGCTTAAACGAAGATGGTCGCAATATCGCCAAATGGACTCAGGAAGCAAAAACAGAGGCTGCCCGCGCGCAGCGTGATGCCGCTTACGCTGCTGCTAAAGCCAAGCAACAAGAGGCGTATAACGAAAGAGCCCGTCAAAACGGCAACCGCATCCACCGCAGCATCAGTTCCGAGAGATAGTTCGATCTAAAACAGACATCCCAAGGGCGGCCACAAGCTGCCCTTTTTCATTCCCAAAACCCAGGCTTTGAGTGTCTAATATCCCGACGATTCCCCTGGGGCCCGGGGGCTTTTTACAGGGACCTAACCCCTGCCACCTTCTTTTCCTGAAGAAATAAGCTAAACCCTTCTATCTTAAGACAAAAACAGCTATAACACCCCTTCCATGGCACATAAGAATAAAACGAATTACAGTCCCTACAAAGCCCGTCAAGAAGCCCGCGCGCAAGCGATGGGCGCCAAGTTCGCTGCTGCCCAACCCAGCGAACAAAAGGGACGCCATAAAAAACCAGAATCCATTTTTGAAGTGAACGAAGCCAACGACCGTCTGGCTGATATTTTCCGCAATCACGATTTTGATCTGGTCAGCCATCAGCAGCGCATGCAGCTTGCGCAATTTTACCGCCTGTTGATGTTGAATCAGGAAAAAGAAAACTTCACCCGTCTTTTGAAATTGAAAGACATTGCGATTAAGCACTTCATCGATTCTATCATCATCATGAAGTATACAAAGCTTCAGTTCCCTCTTTTGGATGTGGGCACCGGTCCGGGCTTTCCAGGCATTCCTCTAAAAATCATGTACCCGAATGAACAAATTCTTTTGGGCGAAGGCGTGCAACGTCGCGTGGAATTCCTAAAACACGTGCGCACGGAAATGAAACTTCCAAAGCTAGACATTCTGGGTCGCAACATCAACAAACACTGTGTGTACCCGGTTAATGGTGCAATCACTCGCGCGGTGGAAGACATCGGCAATACGTTGGGTAATGTCATCAACTGCCTTAACATCGGTGGCAGAGTGTATTTCATGAAGGGCCCTGGCGTTGACCCGGAAATCAAAATGGCCAAAGAAAACTGGTCAGAGTATTTCAAACTGGTTGAAGATACTGCCTACTCCCTGCCACACACTCCTCATGACCGCCGCATGGTGGTTTATGAAAAAATCAAACACATGGATTTGCCGGACTACGATGAAGGCGAAGAAATGCTTTTTGAAGAGCTTACTCCGGAAGAAAAGAAACGTTGGGCGGCTTACAAATGATCGAAATTTCCTCTAAAACCAACGAACACTTTCGCCGCTGGCTGGATTTATCATCCTCCCGCGGAATTAAAAAACATGGTGAATTTATTCTGATGGGTGAAAAACTCATTCAGGAGTTTTTGCAAAATCCGAATTTCAAAATCAAAGCCGAAATCGTACACGAGGAGCTGAAATCTGTAACACTGACTCACCCGATTTCAAAAACTCAGCGCATCCCTATCTATAAACTTCCGAAAGCGATGTTTAACGAAGTGGATGTTATCGGCACGCACTTCAATCTTTTGGTGCTTGAACCAAAGAACATTGAGACCTTAAATTCCACAGCAAAAGCCGAAGGCCTGGAAGTCATTGCTCCCCTTGGTGATCCATCAAATCTGGGTGCCCTGGCACGCTCGGCAGTGGCATTTAAGGTGAACAAAATTATTCTGACAGAGGAAAGCTGCACGCCTTATCATCCGAAAGCTATCAAAGCTTCGGCGGGTGCTCTTTTAAAACTGCCCTTGGTGAAGACCGGCAAGTTCATGGATTTCATTCAAGCTGATAAAGATATTTATGCTTTGGATATGAAGGGCGAAAATGTCGCTATGTTCAACTGGCCAAAAAACCTGCGCCTGGTGATTGGCGAAGAAGGCCCCGGCTTTAGTGGCATCAAGGGTCTTAATCGCCTATCAGTTCCCACTGATGGAGTTGAGTCACTCAACGCCACCGTGGCGGCTTCCATCGCACTTTTCAGCTACGCTCAGAAGCATTCATAATTCTCTTATATATTAGCCGTGACCTGGGTTGCTGCCGTGATTGTGGCCGCTGCCTGGGTTACCGCATTTGTAATCACCGTGTGGACCCCATTTGCAGTTTTGCAAACGATTGCATGCTACGCCACAGTAGTAGAAGCCTTTTTTCCAACCGCCCCAGCAGTACTTTCTGGAACGTGTATAGCCTTCAGGACAAGCTTTACCAGAAGGTTTGCATGAGCTTGGTGGGCTTACTTGATCGCCGATATCTGGCGTACATTGAGCTGCCAATGGCTTAATTAGAAAAGAACCATCCGCTGAATATTGCATAGTGCCTTCATAGGCCTGTGCTGAAGCAGCAAAGATAGTAAGCGAAAGAATAAGCATAGATAACAATTTCATCTGTTCTCCTTTGTTAATTTTGAAGTCACATCTAAAATTCAAACAACTACTTTTGTCACCAAAGAATTTTGCAATATAGCTCTCAAACACACCGCAAAAAAAAAGGCCCCCTCGAGAGGGAGCCTTTGAAAATTCGAAACTAAATTCGAACTCTTAGTCGCCGTTTTGGCCGGCTTCGTGACCGTAGCCACCGTTGCCATCGTTAGCGTTGCGAGATCTTTCGCAAACATAACCACAACGGTAGATGCCTTTTTTGAAGCCACCCCAGCAGTATTTGTGCATACGTTTGTAACCAGCACCGCAGTTTAGACCGTCAGTTGGACGGCAAACTTCCCATTGCTCGTTGTCGCCAGCAGAAGGACCTTGGTCTTCACAGATAACTTTTGCAGTTTTGAATTCAACTGCGCCATCTTGTTGAAGATTCAAGATACCAGAGATTTCGCCAGCGAATGGTTGAGGACCAGAACCCGCTCTTGGACGACTGCATTTCCAGTCACCGCTGTGGTTCCAACCGCATTGTTCTTTTGGCTTACAAGAAATACCGCACTTCTGGAAACCTTTTTTCCAACCGCCCCAGCAAAGCTTAGCGAATTGGTCGTAGCCAGCTGGGCAAGATTCGCCTGCTGGTTTACAGTAGTTACCGTTAGCAACTGGTGTACTTGGGCAAACGCCACCTTTTAGAGGTTGGATTTGCGCGCCTTCAAGTGTTGGAACAAGGGCACCTTCGAATGCCATTGCAGTAGAGCCAACAAAGCCCAAAGACAAAAGAATCATCAAAAACTTTTTCATTTTGTTCTCCTGTTATTATTTGATTTGGTAAACGATATCGGGCGCATCCTAGTGAAGACCACCGAACTACGCAAGCACTGTTGACTATCAAAATGCTATCGACGCGGGAGACAATCGTATAGAATAACTAAATCATGACAATTCATTCACACATTATGAAATTGCAAAGCAAAAAGAGAGCAGAAATCCTGCAAAGATTTTTTAAAACCGGCGCCGGAGAATACGCCGAAGGCGATCAGTTCTTGGGGCTGACAGTGGGACAAAGTCGCACCATCGCCAAGAAATTCAAGGATTTACCTTATTCCGAACTCAAGGCTTTGATTGGTTCCCCCATTCATGAAGAGCGCCTTATTTCCTTAATTATTCTGTCAGAGCGTTATCGTAAGTCAGATGAGAAAGAGCAGAAAAAGATATTCACCTTTTTGATTAAAAATAGAAAAGGAATCAACAACTGGGACCTCGTAGACACCATAACCCCTGCGGTTTTGGGGCCTTACCTGTTTGATAAGGAACGCACGCTGCTTTATAAATATGCTAAATCCAAAAACCTTTGGGAGCGCAGAATGGCGATCATCTCGACATTTTATTTTTTGCGCCAGCACGACTTTGACGACACTTTAAAAATAGCGGAAATACTTTTAAACGACGAACATGATCTTATTCACAAAGCCGTGGGATGGATGTTGCGTGAAGTTGGTAAGCGCGATTTAAAACCGCTTAAACGTTTTCTGAATACGCACGCCAACAACATGCCCCGAACCATGCTTCGCTATGCGATTGAAAAGTTTCCGGAAACGGAACGTCAGCGCTACTTGAAAATGAAAAGACGCTAATACGCAGAACCCCTCATATCCGGGAGAACCGCGCCCACTGCGATTTCCCCGACTATCGTACAAATTTTCGACTCTTCTCGAAGAGATTCGTCCTAAGGTTTATACACTTTTTGTAACAGTATAGATTTTTGGAAAAGTAACCGATCATCTTTCAATGGCAAGATTCAATTTAAAAACCATACTTTTTATTTTGATCTCGGGATTTCTGGTTACTGCTTGCGGAAATAATTCCTCACTCAGATCCAGTCAACTTTCCAGCACGACCGGCGATAATTCATCAGCCGGAATTGAGACCCCTGATCCATCACCAACCCCTAGCCCTACTCCGTCGGTAGAACCTTCCCCTTCTCCGTCGCCGGGTGGCCTCGCTGTAGCTCCTATATGGGAAGCAGCTAAAACCGATGGTAAACTTTGGACCGCGCATGTGATGACTCAACTTGAGGTCTTGGGAGAAGACCTTCTTGATGTGATCCCAGCAGACGGTACAACCTTCTGTCCCAAGTACAACAGCTTGACCCGCGAACAACGCAAGAACTTTTGGGTTTATCTGATGTCGCAGATGACGAAGTATGAATCCAACTTTTCAACAACGATGAACTACACCGAGAACTTCAACGACGGCTCCGGCAACAACGTGATCAGCGCAGGGCTTTTACAGCTTTCAGTGGAAAGTGGCAACGCCTACGGTTGTGCACTTAAAAAGACCACAGACCTGCATAACCCGTACACGAACTTAAGCTGCGGTATTCGCATCTTGAATCGTTGGATGGGTCGCGATGCCCGCATCGCTGGACAAGTCAGTGGCAGCTGGAGAGGCGGCGCTCGTTACTGGTCAGTGCTGCGCTCAAGCAACTCTCCCTACGCTAAGATTGTTGCGGCTACAAAGGCCATCTCAATCTGTAAGTAAATTCTTAAACTTTTAAAATAAAAACCCCGCAAGTTTCAGGCTTGCGGGGTTTTGCTTTTTAAAATTGATTGCGATCTACTTCTGAACAGTCACTGAAGAATTCCACCAGCGAGTACTCAAATAAGAATCATTCACCGACACGACCTCGCCGATTTTGGGAGTTACCAGCACCATACCGTTGGCTTCCGCTGCTGCCGTAAGTTTCTCCAAAGGTTCGTACCAGGAGTGAAAAGCTAAACTGAACATTCCCCAGTGAATTGGAAAATAGCGTTTCGCATTCAGGTCTTTAAAGGCCTGAACAGATTCCTGGGGCAACAAGTGAACTTCAGCCCACTTTTCGTTGTACTGACCACTTTCAACAAAGGCCATATCGAAGGGCCCCAGTTTTTCCCCGATATCTTTAAAGTGAGTGTCATAGCCGGAGTCTCCACTAAAAAAGATCCGGTGTTTGTCATTTTTAATCACCCACGAGGCCCACAAGGATTTATTCTGATTAAACATGCCCCGGCCAGAAAAATGCTGGGCCGGTGTGGCGATAAGCTCAAGGTCTGCAACCTTCGTGGACTGCCACCAGTCCAGCTCTTGAATTCTTTCTGCGGCAATTCCCCAACTGGTCAGATGTGCACCGACGCCCAGGGGAACAATGAACGGGACGTCTTTGTCTTTAAAGAACTTGATTGAGTCCATATCAAGATGATCGTAGTGGTCGTGACTGATTACGATGGCATCAATTTTTGGAAGATCCGCCAGCTCCACCACCGGATTCTGAAATCGCTTCATCATGATTCCCAACGGCCCTGTTGAGTTAGAAAGCACAGGATCAATCAGCACAATCTTGCCATCAAAATTCAAAAGAATTGTCGAGTGACCAAACCACGCCACCTTTAAATCGTTGCTCGGTTTTAGGAATTCTGCAAAGTCGGGTTTTACTTCAGGCAGACTTTGCGCGGGAACGCGATCTTTATCGCCGCCCAGTAAAAACTCTTTTATAGTGGCAAAGTTCATCGTGCGCTTGCGCATCTCCTCCACCAATGTGGGACGGCGGTTCATGAAAACACCTTTTTCACTGTCAAAGTTTTTAGAGGTTTTGAATCCGTCCGTGTTTTCCTTGGTGGGCAGCTTTCCAAAAGAGGAAGCACATCCCGTCACCAAAAATCCACCCGCAATGAGCGCCAGAATGAAAACAACTGAAAATGAAATGATTTTAAACATCTTAGAAGTACTCCCAGGCTTGATCATAGCCTTTAAGAAAGTGAGACGCCACTCACATCCAGAAACATTATATGTATCTATTTGACATTTGTCTGTCTAAATTTGTAAAGAAACCGACCAGATGGTATGTTTAATGGAAAGAGGTTTTATATGGATTCCAAACTGGTGGCTTATGCGTTTTTAGGGTTGGCGATTGTAAGTGAAGTGATCGGCTCGACCTTCCTGCAGAAATCGGAACAATTCACCAAAGCCATTCCCACATTAATCCTTGCTGTTTGCTATCTTGCCGCTTTTTATTTTCTATCTCTCGCGCTGAAGGCCATCCCCCTGGGAGTCGCATATGGTATCTGGGGCAGCGTGGGTATAGCCCTAACCGCATTCGTAGGATACTTCGTGTTCAATCAAAAGTTGGACCTTGCCGCAATTATCGGTATCAGCCTGATGATATCCGGTGTTATCGTGATACAGGTGTTCTCGAAATCGGTTTCACATTGAGGGTATTATGAAGTCAGCTTATCAGCGCAAAAAACAACCGGAACTGGTAAAGGAAGAAATTCTGAAGGCCACGATTTCCCTGGCTGAAAAAAAAGGCCTGGGTGCAATCACGGTTCAGGCTGTGGCCGAGCTCGCTGGAATCACCAAGGGTGGACTGCTTCACCACTACCCTTCCAAACAGGCCCTTATCAAAGGTGTTTTTGATACTTTGATGGAGGAAATGGATCGGGATCTTGAAGCGTTGATGGCAAAAGATAAAAAAGCTTACGGTCGCTTCACTAGGGCTTATGTAGAACTTTGTTTCGATTGCCCCGAAGACGACTCCCAACCGTGGTCCGCACTTTGTGTGTCTGTTCTGGTAGAGCCACAATTGAAAAAGATGTGGCAGACCTGGATGGATAAGCAACTTAAGAAACACCGTAAAACAGATTCAGGAATTGAACTTGAACTCGTGCGAATGGCCGCTGATGGATTTTGGTTCACTCATCTGAGCCACAAAACCACCAGCAAACAGCTTCAGGCAAAACTTAAGAAAGCTTTGCTCGCCCAAACTTTTAAAAACACTTAATAACAATCACGCCCTGACCACCGTTACCGCCTTTAGAGGAAGAGTTACCTGTGGCACCGCCGCCGCCGCCACCATAGGTTCCTGCGGCTCCTCCGACCTTGGTTGAACCAAAGCCACCGCCGCCGCCACCACCGGCTCCGACAGTTGCCGTAAGATCAGTGCCACTTCCGCCCGCTCCACCGCTGGAACCTGCGCCACCGCCGCCGCCTCCGCCATTGGTTCCAGGCGAGCCGTTGGCAGAACTCGTGGAACCGGCACCAGCGCCCGATCCGGCAAAGTTCTTTCCACCATTACCACCATCGAAACCTGCTGCCGATCCAGCAGTTCCACCGCCGCTGCCGCCGCCGCCGCCACCACCTGGACCGCTGCAACCACCTCCAGCACCACCATTACCGCCTGCACCGTTGGGACCGGCGGAACCTCCGCCACCACCACCCGCGCCGCAGCTACCAGATGCCGTTGCACCGTTGCCCCCGGAATATTTGGTGGTACCGACTCCCGAAGCACTACTACCCCCGGCTGCAGCAGACAGCGAGCCTGCGGCTCCACCTTTCGCTCCCACAATGACGGCGGTACCTGTGATTGAGGCACAGTTCGTTTGACTGTTGCAAAAATAGGTATCTCCACCCGCTGTGGCACTTCCAGCGGCCGCCACACCTGCGGCTCCAACTTTTACGGTGACCGTGGAACCTGCAACCAAAGAAGTAACATTCACCACTTTGGAATACCCTCCGCCGCCACCGCCCCCAGAATTATCCCAGGCGCCGCTGGATGAAAAACCCGCTCCCCCGCCACCAATGACTTCAATGGAATTATTTGCAGTAAAACCCGAGGGCACGACCCATGTGGTGCCGGAACTGATAACGAAAGTTTTTGGACAAGGACCACTGGGGCCTCGCCAGAAATTAAATGGAATGATTTGTGACATCGTCACGCTGGGAATCAACATTGAAGCGAAAACAAAAGTGAACACATAGTTGCTGCTTTTCATGTCTCGATTTTTACTTGGCGCAAAGCGCACGAGATATGAAAATCAGAATCGAAATAGATAATTGAGACTTAGTTCGGGTACCAGAAAAACAGACTAAATCGGAACACCCAACGAGTGATAGAGTTACCTAAAAAGAAGAACATACGAAACAAAAAGACCAAACACTACAACCATTAACTTGCGCCAGTGTTTGCCTACCAAATCAAAAAGTAATGTAAACAACTCTGGATCTGCATAGAAGAAATGCGCGGAAAATGGAAAACCATGAACTCTGACATTCAGAGCTTTTCCCAAACGATCCAACTCATTCCAGGCTCTGACTTCACCGTCCCGTTTGCGAATTTCCCTGCCCAATTTCACGTAGTCATTGCGAAGATTTGTTTCCAGTTCTTTTTGAATTTCGTAGAAAAGTTTAATTTCAGAATTCTTAACAAGACCGTCCTGGCGCATGGCTATTTGCAGAAAATTTAGCAGACGACGTTTATCGAATTCATCTTCGACATGACTTAAAACTTCGCTTAATAGTTCGTTGGACTTGCCTGACAGAATTTCAGCAAGAATTGCAACTTCCCCAAAGGATGCACCGTAATTGCGAGCAATCTGCAATAGCCATTTCTTTTCCCGGGGATGTGGGACGCTATCTGCGGCAAGCATCATTGCAACGACTTTTAAACTGGAAAACAAACTGTCACGCATACTCAAATCGTATAAACGAAGTTCGAGTATGTCAAAACCACACATTAGAATATTGTTTAGGGATTAATATAGGAACTAACAAGGGATCAAATGCTGAAGAACTTCCGCGGAAGGTTCTTTCTGCCACAGAGAAAGCACATAGCCTCCACCGCCGGAACCAGTCGGCTTCACCGCAATGGCTCCTTGGGATTTTAACCACTGCAAGTGAGTCGTCGGTGCCCCTTCATTCAGGGACCACTGTTCAAAACAGCCGCCGGCCATCTCAATAGCTTCAACCAACAGGCCTTGGCCTGCTGATTCATCCATGGATAGGGCTTTTTCAGCCAGCTCCACTGCTCGGGACATTCTAAGATCAATTTGCTGACCTAATTGAGGGTTCTTTTCAAGCAGGTCTTTAACTTTGTTAACCGCATCTACGGTCACGCCACGCTGACCGGAATAGGAGATATACCAACGAGGTTTCCATTTAGGAGTGATCTGCTTGCGCTCGCCATTACGAACAAAGCGCAGACCTTCGCCAGACAAAGCCACAGCGATATCAATACCACTGCTTTCGCCGTGGAAAATATCTTCCAACGTGCGCGCAAACTCAAAATATTCAGACTGTTGAACATGGCCTAAGTGACCCAACCAACGTGTCAACGCCACACAAAGAGCCGCCGAAGCACCCATTCCCGCACCCACAGGCAGCGAGGAATCAAGATGCAACGTCCCTGTAAGCTGCTGACGATTCAGATTTTTAAGCTGCAAAGCTTTTTCCAGCACTCCCCAGACCAGAAGCTGCAGCTCCTGCCCGTGGTTGCCGTGCAGATCCAAAACCAAAGCGGCTTCACCCGGAGTGTATTTCAGCTCCAAAGTGCGCGAAGGAATTGGAAAGACCAATGAAGGATAGCCGCGAATCACTGCGTGTTCGCCGACTAAAATCCATTTGCCATAAGCTGTGCACTGAAAACTAGTGGACATTTTCTTTTACACCTTCAAATGCCAGAACTTTGAATTTCTCGCCAAAGTGTTTGCGGTACTCTGCAAAGCGCTTGATCTGATCATGACGGAATAGCATGTGCACATTCGCACCCGCATCCATAGTCACCAACGGACCATCCTGCCAGCGATTCCACAGGGATTCACACTCGGCCAGAACCTGTTTGGAAGCCTCAGTCATATAACCGAATGCCGGCTGACTTGTTTCAAACAAGCGATGCATGTCGATAAATTCATCCCAGACAATCTGGCGAGCCATATGCCAGTCATCGTTTTGCAAAGCCATGGAAAGATCGCGAAGACGGATCTCTGCACGCTCAACCCGGCCTTCAAAGCGCGGGCTTGTCGTCACAAGTTTATGCGCTTCCGAAGAAGACACTTCTTTTTTGGAGTCTTCCACCACCACGCAAATGTGGTGCATGTCTGCCAAAGGCAAATTCATCGGCTGAGCATACTCCTGCTGCCACAAAGCCCAAGGGCTGAATAGCGAACGACAAGAAGAGCCTGAACCCTGACGGGAAAGTTCAGACAAGGTTTTCTTATCTGCGCCCCAGGGCTGTGGATTGATTTTTTGGAACATCTCCGCTGCTGCCAAAGTCAGGGCTGCAAAACTTGAAGCCGAACTAGCCAGACCGCAGTCCGACGGAAAATTATTAGCGGATTCAACCAGGAAGTTTTTTTGAACTCCCCATTTGTCTTTTAAGTTTGCCAAGTGCTTCAAAAAACGTTGCTGTCCTTTTTCAGACAGATCAATTTTCTCAAGATCTTCGCGGATCAAGGGCTTCCAAAGATCTGCTCCCCCGTCGATTTCAGTCAAACGCACAAAGGTGCGCAGGTTTTCAAGAGTATAGGACAAAGAAGCATTCGTTGGCTTATTACCAGAACCTTCAATTTTTCCCATGTACTTAATCAACGCGATATTTGATGGAGCCGAAACTAAAACCTGATTCATAAACTAACTTTCCTTCTCACTCAGATGTAGACCCGCAGAGATAGTTCGGTGAGAAGCAATAACTTTCACATTCACAGACTGACAGTGTTTTTCGATGATTTCCGATTGATTCTTTTCAGTGACCACAAACAAGACGTCAGCACCCAAGGCGCCACAGCCTTTAGCGGCCTTCACACCCGGCAAAGCACGGAGGCCCGCCAAAAGCTTCAACGTCGGTTCACAGGTAAAACCCAAATCCTGAAGTTCTTGTGCATAGGCTTTAACTCCGGCAACCAGTTCTTCGGGATTAACAGAGGCAAAAGACTCTTGCACACGGTAAGCGGCTTTTTCCAGAACTGAAGAATCAAATTCTTTCAGCGTCTTCAAGTGCTCGTGAGTCGCCACCTTGTTCCCCGTATGGATCAGGTAAAACTCCAGATCTTCAAACGGCCAACCACTAACAGATAACAAGCCTTTGCGTTTTTCAAAAAACGTCAGACTCCCCTTCATCTGCGCAATCAGATCCGTACCACTTGGCGGAGTCCCCTCGCCATTCCAGGCATATTTTTGGTAAACAGAAAGAAGATGTTTGAAATCAAACTGTGCTTCCATACCGACCAGATGAGATTCCCGATGCATCCAAATAGCATAAGCACCCAGGAACTGCGCCGTTGAGGCGCCAAAACCACCGACCAGATAAGGGTCTTCAAATTTTAAATCGATACTTTTAAAGTACTCGGAATGATCCGCAATAAACTTTCCAGCCGGAGAATCGGGATGAATACTCCCCAAGGAGCCACTTCCCTTGGTTTCCGTCACTTCAAAGCAAGGCTTGGACAGAACGAACAATGTCGGTCCACCGTGGAGAGCTAAATACTCGCCCACCAAAAAAGTCTTGCCAGGAATCGTGCACTTCAAAGCCAAGGGATACCTCTTAATGAGGATGCTGGGTCGTGCTGGAAGCTTGACCCGCGCGAAGCTCTTTTAGAACCTCAATCGCATTGCTAAGAGAAATACGTTTACGAATCGTCAGAATTTCTTCAAGCTTCTTTTGAACCGCTGGGATTTCACGCTCTTCAGCGCCTGCGCCCAAAGCCAGATTTTTTGTATGAAGCTTCATGTGGCCTTCAATGATTCCAACAGTTGTTAGAGCCTTCAAAGCACCCAGATTTTGCACCAGACCCACAGCCGCAATTACGCGAGAAAGCTCGTTCGCTGACTGAGTGCCAAGCATTTTCATACACATCATCGCCGTTGGATGCAGAGTCGTAACCCCGCCCACAGTGCCCACAACCAATGGAGCTTCGAACACACCCGTCAGGCCACCGTTTTCACGGTACCATTTGGTGATCGAGCGATATTGGCCATCACGGCAAGCGTAAGCATGAATGCCTGCTTCAACCGCACGCCAGTCGTTACCAGTCGCCACCAACACAGGATCAATACCATTCAGTACGCCCTTGTTGTTGGTTGCTGCACGGTACGGGTCCATTTGCGCAAACAAAGATGCTTCTTCAATTTTTTCTGCCAAAGCAGGATCAACGTCTTTGATATGAACAACGGCGCGAGTGACTTTAGTGTCCACCAGGTTTGATAGAATACACATCGTCACTTTTTCGCCAGTGAATTGTTCGATGGGCTCTTTCAAGTACTCACACACTTGATTCATGATATTCGCACCCATCGCATCGCAAGGGTCCATAAGAACGTGGACCACCGCCATGTCAGCGCCATCACCACGAGGAACGCGGCGAACCTGGATATCACGAACACCACCACCGCGACGAACCAGGCCGAAAGCCACTTCTCGGTTGGAGATTTCGATCATGTAGTTTTTTTGAGCCAGTAATTGCTTTTCGAAAACAGAAAAGTCTTTAACTTTCGCGATTTGAATTTGTCCGATGATTTCTGAACCCACAACTTCCGTTGTGATGGAACCGGATTCACGGATCCACTTTGCGGATTTACAAACAGCAGCGACGATAGAAGTTTCCTCGACAGCCATGGGAATAACGAAGTCTTTGCCATCGATACGGAAGTTTGTGGCAACTCCCAATGGCATCTGGAAATAACCGATGACGTTTTCGATGAACTTTTCACCCAAAGTCGTGTCACGCAGACCGCCCTTGGAAATGTAATCAACGTCTGCTTGTTGCAAAGCACCCACCTCAACCAAAGAATCCAAACGTTCCTGGCGAGTTAGTTTTGAGAAACCTTTGAAGATCTCTTGCAGTTGTTTTTTCATCGAACCACCTTCTTATTCGTCAGTTCAGCCAAGTTTTTGCTGCCTGTGCAGAATAGTGCGATTTTAAGTTCAGTTTCCAAACGATTCAGTAAATTCTCAAGAGCCTCATCGCTTTGCAAAGCCGCTTCTAAAAACGGTTTGGCAATTCCGACCTTTTTAGCTCCCAAGGCACACAGTTTAGCCACATCTAGGCCTGTACGCACGCCGCCTGATGCCCAAACTTCGTAACTTACTTGGGCCGCCTCAGCATGACGTAAAGACTCTACCGTGCTGATACCCCAGTTCGCGAAAGTTTGAGCTACGTGGTAAAGCATCGCGCTTTCTTCAGAGCGATAACCCTCCACACGTCCCCAGTGAGTTCCACCTTTGCCTGCAACATCCACGGCAGCGATGCCGGTGCCTTCCAGACGCTTCAAAGTACTCACAGAAAATCCACAGCCAACTTCCTTCACTATCACCGGAACCTCGGCGAATTTCACCAGGTTTTCGATAGCTTGTAAGGAGTTCTTAAAATCCGTAGTGCCTTCGGGCTGCAAAGCTTCCTGCAAAGGATTCACATGGACAAACAAAGCCACGGCTTCGGTCGCATTCACCAAGCGGCGAATGTCATCCAGCGGAGTTTTGATCAATTGAGCAATACCAATATTTCCCAGCAAACGGGCTTTCGGTGCGGATTTACGCACCTGAGTCCACTCTTGGGCAGCATTGGTATCATTCAATTCACGGCGCTGAGAACCCACACCCATCAAAATCTGACGACGATCACTTAAACGAGCCAGGCGTTCGTTGATTTCACGGCCATGTTCATGACCTGCAGTCATAGAGGAAATAAAAATAGGAGAAGAAAGAGAAAAAGATGGAGCTTTAGAAAAAGAAAAAGAGGTCGAAATATCGACCTCTTTAAAATTCAAATCAGGCAGAGCCTCATGAACTAGTTCGATCGAATCCAATCCGGTTTGTCCCTCAGTCTGAGACCTTGGGTCCAGCGCAATTCTGATGTGATCGCGCTTTCTGTTTTCAAACTGCGTATTGGATTCGCTCATTGCCGTTGCTCCTTATGAGCTTGCGGCTTACGCCAAAGCGTGTTTGCAAAGAGCTGTGAAGCCCGCTGCGTCTGTAATCGCCAAGTTAGCCAAAACTTTACGGTCAACTTGGATGCCAGCTTTAATCAAGCCACCGATCAAACGAGAGTACGTAGTACCGTTCGCGCGAGCTGCTGCATTGATACGTTGGTTCCACAAAGTGCGGAAGTTGCGTTTTTTAACTTTACGATCGCGGTAAGCGAAAGCCATACCACGGTCATTTTTTTCTACCGCGTGGATGTATGCGCGAGAACCAGCGCTGTAGTAACCTTTTGCTCTTTTAAGAACTTTTTTGTGACGAGCACGATTTGTTTTACCAGATTTTACACGAGCCATTTTGAACCTCTGTTTAGATCTCTACTGCCTAATTGTTACGGCGTAAGAGAGAAAATTTAATTTAAACTAAAAAACCAATTAGAATACTAGGCAGCGACGTGCTTGAAGCAAGTTCGCGTCTTCTACGTAAGATGTTTTACCAAGTTGTCTTTTTGTTTTTGAGCTCATGTGAGAGTTCAAGTGACGCATGCGAGTGCTTTTTTTCTTAACTTTGCCTGAAGCAGTCAACTTCATGCGTTTTTTAGCGCCTGAGTGTGTGCGCATTTTCATAGTATTACCTTGTCTCCGATAAGGCGTTCCTCCCGATGGGGAAGACTCTTAGTTGTGCCCTAGTCAGTCATAAATACGGACTCATGGTTTTAGGTCGAATACTGTGGAAATGCAAGCATTTTAACAGGCCCGTAAAACGAAAAAAGGACGCCTGGGCGCCCTTTGGATTTATTAGTTATTTTAGGCACTTAGAAGGCCCAGAAAGGCCCTGAGACTGTGGTTCCGTTATTAATTGTGGCCGTGGTCCCATAAATTCCGACATAGACCGATCTTCCTAAGAAAAATGGCAATCCCCAGTCAAATGGGATGTCGCCGGCCACGTTCTGAAGATCCGTACTATCAAAGGCAATATTCCGATAAACCATGCTGTAAGGGTCAGCCGAGGCCAAGGTGATCATATTCCCCACCTCAAACGTGATATCCTTAGTGACCGAGCCCGATTTCATAGTTGCTGTCACATTTTCTAAAGAGACCGGACAATAGAAGTCAGAGCCACTGGAACACAATGCCGGGAATCCATTAATTCTTGGGAACCCATTGAAGTTAGTTCCGCTATCGATAAAGGCGTACTCATAATCCACGTTTTTATAACGCGTAACAAAGGTTGCATCATAGGATTGGGGGAATACGGTAAGGCCTGTGCCAGCATTGTTCACATCTCCCGAGGTACCAATTCCCAAGATCATGTACCCGTAAGCTGCGCCGGCCCCGGAAATAGGAACATCCGGTAACTTAATGACGATGCCGTTGTTATATCCCGCTGGCATTTTCGCGACTGGATTGGCTATCTGACTGGCTAATGGAACATTGGTTTGAGTGCAAGTGGTGCTCGTGCAGCTCCAGTATTTTTTTGTGGGCGCGGCGACACAGCCATTGACTCCCAAGCCATACCCGACACTGCAATCCTCAACGAAAGAACCTACTCCGATGATGCCATTAAAGCCCGCATCGGCTGGCGACTTATCCGGCTTACTGCCACACTTGGTGTACTGAGAATAAGTTCCATCCAAAGTCACAATTGGAATACCACCCGAAGTGGTGGTTTTTTTATTTCCAAGCTTAACATCTGCTTTTACCACCTGCCCCCAGTGACCAGAACCATCCAGGTAACCTGTGCAACTTGCCAGCCCTTGAGCGGAATCATTGGGAGCCGGAATTTGATCCAAAGAGATAGTTAAAAGGGATCTGAAAATTTTTAGACCGTAACTTCCTGTATCCACCAGGATGTTATCAATGGTTTGGCATTGAGTGGTATTAGGTCTGCAAATAGTGACACTGATACAAGGTTCGTTTTGATAACCATGCACTCCACAAGCACCGACGGACAATGGAATCACATTATCACCCGACAGAGTCGTCGGAAACTTCACTGACGCCGCCAGAGAGCGAGTGTCTCCACTACCAGGAGAACAACTCACCTGAGTTGCTCCAAGAATTAGTCCACTGAATAGAATTAAAAACGTTTTGAAATTATTCATTGAAACTAATTTCCTTCAGATCAAAGCCCGCGGGTAAACTTGCAGGAATATACGCGCGACCACGTTGATCCGTCTGACGACTGGAGCCTTCGACCACGATATTATCTGTTTTGATTTTCAGGGATTTTCGACCAAAGACTCTGCCACGTTCTGCAATTTTGCTTTTGTACTCTGGCAAATAGGTACCAAGCAGTTCTTCCAAGGCTGGCAAATCCGTGCCCTTCCAGGCAATAGCAAACACGCGGCCTTGGGAGTTTATGAACTGACGGATTTTAATATCCACCGTTTGAGTGTCACTGATTGTGTAAGTGGAACCAACGGATGTGGTCTTTTTGGATTGTGCGGATCTTGAATCGGAGGAAGCAGACGTTGTGACGACCTGATCGCCCAAAGCTGCGCTCGCAGGCAATGACGTACAAAAATAAATGGCCCCTAAAAGAAGGCCTATAATTTGAAAATTCATGTGGGCTCCCACTCCCTTATATTTTCGGTAAATTCACGAGTTTTTGTAAGGGAAATCAGAGGTTTTTGGGCTTTATTCCCAGATCATAACGATGCCTTCCCACAGTGGGATTTGTCGGTTTTTTGTCGAACTTTTTGGGGCTCTGCATTTGACTAGGAATCCCTAATACTGACCTGCTACCATTCTCAATATGAAACATTTTGAGACGCTTACAAATTTCCGTGCTTATGAAGTTCACTGCTTTCAAATTGAGACTTTGCGAATTCAAAGTCAGTGCTTAAAAGACAATCCACTGAAAGACGCGACGGCGCGCTTTAACCCTCTGCTTTTACCAAAAGCGGAGGGACCTTGGCCTGTCATTATGGTCCTGGGTGGCTTTAGTGGTAATGCACCTTTTTACTTCAATCCCAAATTTAATGAACAGAACACCATTCAGATTATTGACCAGGCCTGCACTCGCGGGGAAGCTCCCGAGGCGTTATACATTTTCGTGGATGCACTCAGCACTTGGGGCGGATCACAGTTTTTGAATTCTTCGGCAGTTGGCAATTACGAAGATTATATTATGACTGAAATCGTGCCGGCCCTTTCACACTACCCGGTTTCAAAAAATCCGGAAGACTGGTGTGTGATGGGTGGCTCCAGCGGTGGCTATGGGGCTTTGCAGTTAGCCAGCAAGTATCCAAAGACATTTGGATTGTGTGCTGCCATTGCGCCGGATTCTTTTTTCGATGCAAGCAGCATGAACGATCTTTATCAGGCACTTCCCGTTTGGGAAAAGTATGGTCAATCGGGCTTGCGAGTGCTTGAAGAATTGCGCAATGGGAAGCTTACCAAGTTTCGCAATTGGCATTCATTACTAAACGCTTTTGGTATGTCAGCGTGTTATTCACCGAAAGGCTCCTCAGGTGATTTTCATTATCCGCTGGATCCACGCACGGGAAAAAAAATCGTTGAAATTTGGGATATGTGGCTTGAAAAAGATCCTATCCACTTTTTGCCAAAACGTCTGGATGCCCTTCGTACCTTAAAGGGAATTTATTTGGATGTTGGCACCAAGGACAACTTTCATTTGCAGTATGGTGCCCGACAGATATCTACTTTACTGAGTGAAAATGGTGTGCCCCGGGACTATGTCGAATTTGACGGAAATCATTTCGACATCGGGGATCGCCGACCTGAAGTATGGAAGTGGCTGACCGCACATTGGCGTAAATAGCCAGGGGAAATTATGCACCACGATCGTATCGCCGAAAAATTCCGTAAGAAAATTATCACTGCCGAGCAAGCGGCGGAACTTATCAAGGACGGAATGGTCGTGGGGGCCAGCGGCTTCACCAAGGCTGGCGATGCGAAAGCGACTTTATCGGCCTTGGCGGAGCGTGCGAAGAATCATCCTTTAAAAATCAGTCTGATGACCGGCGCTTCGCTGGGACACAATCTGGATGGCAAACTGGCAGAGGCTGGCGCACTCGCTCGGCGCATGCCTTTTCAGGCTGATGCCACTTTAAGAAAGAAAATCAACGCTGGCGAAGTCATGTTCACCGATCAACATCTGGGGGAAACCGCAGAGCTACTGGCTTATGGCTTTTTACCGCCGATTGATATTGCCGTGATCGAGGTGGCGGCCATTTATAGTGATGGTTCTATTCTGCCAACAACTTCCGTTGGAAATAATCTGACTTATGCACGTCACGCGAAGCAGGTGATCTTAGAGGTAAACGCCACCATTCCATTGGAAATTCAGGGCTTCCACGACATCTTTGCAACTGGTCTTTCCCCGTATCGCCAAATCATTCCCGTGGTCGAGCCGTCCACTCGAATTGGCACTGAAACCATGCCTATTGATCCGGAAAAGATTATTGCGGTGGTGGTTTCCACGATTAAAGACAGCCCGGTTGATTTAAGCGCTGTGGACGAAAAAACCCAAGCAATCTCGGATCACCTGATGGATTTTTTCAATCAAGAGGTTCGTAAAGGCCGCCTGACCTCACAGCTTCCTCCCCTGCAAACTGGGATTGGCAATATTGCGAATGCGGTATTCAGCGGCTTTCAAAAAGGCAACTTTGAAAACCTGCAGATGTATTCAGAGGTTTTGCAAGACAGCACTTTTGATTTAATTGATTCCGGAAAAATGCAGTTTGCCTCGGCAAGTTCCTTTGCGGTCACGGCCGAGTGCTATGAAAGATTTTTTGCTAATCTTGATGCCTACCGCGGTAAAGTTCTTCTGCGACCGGAGAAGATCAGCAACTCCCCCGAGGTAATCCGCCGTTTGGGGGTCATCGCCATTAATACAGCCATTGAGTTTGATTTGTACGGAAACGTGAATAGCACGCACATCGGTGGCACCAAGATGATGAATGGGATTGGCGGCTCTGGGGACTTTGCGCGTAATTCTTATTTAAGTATCTTTGTGACTCAGTCGGCTTCCAAAAATAATTCAATCTCTCATGTGGTACCGATGGTCACCCACGTCGACAGCAATGAACATGATGTGGATATTTTGGTAACTGATCAGGGATTGGCGGATTTACGAGGTCTCGCTCCCCGCGAACGTGCGTTGCGAGTGATTGAGAACTGCTGTCACCCTGAGTACCGCGATCAGCTAAAAGCATATCATAAAGAAGCATTAGCCCGTGGCGGTCACACCCCGCACATCATCGAGCGTGCTTTCTCATGGCATCAAAGCTTTAACGAGCGCGGCACGATGAAGCTTAATGGCTAGAGTTATTATTTAAAGTGAGCAAAGTTCGTCGCGGATTTTTTGGAAGACTTCTGGGTAGTCTGTGATGATGCCGTCGGCGCCGGATTCGATCACCTGCTGGATTTCAGCGGGTTGATTTGGTGTCCAGACGATGGCTTTGATGTTTTGCTTGTGCAGTTCGTAAATTAACGTTGGATTGACCTGCCAGAAGCCTGGGGTCACTGTTTTCGCTCCCAAGTCGATTGCTGCCTTTAGGGCGTTTCGTGCATCGCCTACCAAGGGAACCACTTCGATATCTGGAGCTTTAACTTTCAATGCCTTTAAGATTTCGTGATTAAAAGACTGAACAAAGAAGCGGTCATTCGACCACCCGCTTTCGCGAATGTCTTTGATAATCAAATCCAGGTAATCGTTCATCGCCGGATAGTACTGCAACTGATCCTGGAAGAACTTAATCTCGATATTTAAACGCACGGGTTTACCGTGAGATGTCTTGCGATCCTTAAACGTCGCGAAAACTTCTTTTAGTTCCGGCATTGGAGCTAGTGTCGCTTCATCGAAGCTTTTAATACCGCACAGGATATTTTGAGCAACGTCATGATCCAAATCTCTGATCGCTACTTTTTGTAGCGACTTTCCATTCAAACCACAGCGCTCATTTGCCACATTCGGAACCGCATCGTGCGCTGTCAGAATGTGATTGTCCCGGGTGACTTGCAAATCAAGCTCCACAACATCCACTCCCGCATCAAACGCGGCCTTAAAGGACGTCATTGTATTATCCGGATATCCATTCATTCCGCGATGGCCGTGTACTTCCATTTTTTGCGCAAACAAGCAAGACGGCGTCGACAGACCGACACTTGCCAGACCCCGCCCTTTAGCGGGCGTCGCTCCGGAATACGCAATGGAAATAAACAGTGCTGACAACAGGACAATAGAAGCTAATCGCATTCCCTAAGAATGACGTGACCCACTTCTATTTTCCATTTTTTTCGCGAAAAAGCGTTTACTCTACGAACTTAAGGCCAAGAATTCCCGCGATAATCATTCCTAAAAAGAACAACTTCATCAAGGACAATGGTTCTTTGAAGATCAAAGTTCCCATCACAACTGCACCTACTGCACCGATCCCCGTCCACACAGTGTAAGACACACCGACAGGTAAAACTCTCATCGCCAAGGACAGCAGATAAAAACTAATCCCCATCGTCACCAGCGTAAAAATGGACGGCACTAGCTTCGTAAATCCTTCGGAATACTTAAGGCCCGACGCCCAAATAAATTCCAAAATTCCTGCAATAAGCAAAACAATCCAAGCCGTTGTAGTTGTCATAACTCAACCTCTTATAGAAACCCTGCGGTTCCTTCGTTTAATTTTATGCAAGTCGTTGCTGTAGATTTCACAGAGGGAGACTTTAATATCCCAAACGAGCGCGATGAACATCAAGCGCCAGATGAATCAATACTCTCACACTTTGTATTTCATTGAAAGCTTAAAATTTTCTGCGACTTAAAACACATAGAACGACAAACTGTCCATGGAGGCCCGTTTTATGAATCAGGTCATCATCATTGGCGCAGGAGCCTCGGGCCTTGCTTGTGCGCGCCTGTTGCAACAAAAGAAAATAGATTTTCTGATTCTTGAAGGCCGCAACAATATCGGTGGTCGCGCGGTTTCTGCTCCTCACAAACCCTTGCCTGTCGAACTGGGAGCTGAATTCATTCACGGTGCGGAACCGATAATTCTTGATCTGCTGCTTAAGCATCGTCAGTCATTCATTGATGTCTGTGATCGCCGACTGTTTTGGGACAAAGATCACTTTCGCGAACTCCCTGATTTTTGGGAACGACTGCACAGAATAAATGGATTGCTTAATCCAAAACTGGAGCAGGACCGCAATATTCTGGATTTCATGCAAGCGCGCTTTAAACAAATTCCCAGCAAAGACCGCGGGCTTTTTCGCTCTTACATTGAAGGTTTTCAAGCAGCAGATTTGACCTTGATGGGCGAGCGCGGGCTTGCTCAAGTGGAAGCCGAACCTCCCCGTGAGCTGAACTCTGACAGTCAGTTTCGCCCCGGAGAGGGATACTCCTCCTTGATGCAGGCCTTATATAAAGATGCAGGAATAAAAAAGAATCAGATTCTGCACAAACACGTCGTTGAGGAAATTCAATGGGACTCTGGCAAGATTACTGTTCTTTCCAAAAAATCCGGAAAGCGCTATCAGCATCAGGCACGGTACGTGGTGGTCACGGCACCTATCGGAGTTTTAAAAAGCAAACTTACCTTCACTCCCCCATTGCCAGACTTGGAAAAAGCGCTTTCAAGTATTCACATGGGTCATGTGCAGCGAATCAGCTTTGAATTTAAATCTCGTTTTTGGGAATCGACTTCTGAAAAACCCATCGGCTTTTATCATACCAGTGACGAATATTACTTTCCGACCTGGTGGACTCAGATGCCGCAGCGAACTCCATTTATAAATTCCTGGCAAGGCGGTCCGAAAGCGTATGAGATGGCGTCGTGGACCGAGGAAGAGCGAGTTGCCGTGGCACTTAAAACTCTGGGCAAACTTTTTGGAAAAACACAGAGCTTCTTACGGAAAGAATATGTCGGTCATTTCACTCACAACTGGAGTAAAGATCCGTTAAGTCTTGGAGCGTATTCATACCTGGGTTTACAGGTGGGCCGCGAGAACGGTCTTTTGCGAAAAATCCACAGCAAACGCATCGCTTTCGCCGGCGAAGGAACGATGACAGGGGCCGATCAAGGCACTGTTCATGGCGCGATGAAATCCGGTGAAAGAGCAGCGAAGCAGATTTTGAAACTCCTGAAGAGGTAACAGTTTCCTTTTTGTACTGCGGCGCTATTTAAAAAAGGAAACTGTTACCTAGTCGTTTAGTAAATAAAGTTCGTAATGCAGTGAAGAGAGCCCCGTTCTTTCATTATACTCCCAGCCTGGATGGGATGAACGATGAAGCCCAATTTCTGCAAAGTGGCGACCACGGCCCTATCGGCTGGAAATCCGTATTGAGGTACAAAAATGTTCTGCCCCACGATAACCGAATTCAAATAGCTCCAATGAGTGAGACCTTTCTGATCAATGTGATCAATCTCGATAATTTGAAAACCACGCTCTAAAAGTATCTTTTTGTTTTTCTTCATCGCTTCTTTGAAAGGTGATGATGAGTATCGCGCCAAAAGTGCACGCTTCCCGGGAAGCAGCTTCATGAAGGTATCCACGTGACCTGTACGCTCTTCCGGAATTTGATTCATGAGTACAACATCCTTACAATTGATATTTCGAAGAAGTTCTACGCGGATATCCTCTGAAAACCCATCCCCTACTCTCAAGGCTGTATAACAGTTATGGTCTTCATCAATCAGCAAATTACCTCCATCAAAAAATAAATGCGGCTGTTTTCTTGGGAAATCCAAGACCAGTTGTGCCTGCAATGACTTTGCTAAAAAAGAGGAAAACTGATCATCTTGCTCTTGTTTTCCAAAATAGTTTGCGCCATACGGAAAATTTGCCAGAACAAAGGAACCAGTACTTTTATTCTGCAGCCAAATCGGCGCATAATCGCGAATCCAAATTGAATTTAATGGATACTCCACGAATTGGATATTGGACGTGTCGATCTGACTTTTAATATAGGCTTCGCATTTTGAATTTGTGAAATATATTACACGCACCACTTTCGACAAGGCCTCGACATATTGCAGGTACTGACCATAATACGATGGGATGCTTTCACAATCTGAGATGCCGCCCATGATTGCCGACTTCGGCTGTGCCCATTCTTGAACTGGTAAAAATGCCTGATCAATAACTTGCCCTAACCCCGTGGATCCTGCAATTAGCACAAAAAACATCCCCAAGAATGCTTTCATCCGCCCTCCTAATCCATTTCGATATGCATCGAATTATTGCTATTGACAAGTCTTTTCCATTTCGATAGATATCGAATCACAAAGAGGTTGTTATGTTTAACAAGGAAGTATTTAAAAATCATATCACTAAGACTCAGAAAGATATGACCTCTTCTTACAGAGGAAAAATCGACACACACGTCGAGAAGCACGTTATCAATGGTTTGTCGGAAATCTATTTAACAATGGCGGATCGATATGCGCAGGCTGCGGCCGAGGGAGCTGATCTCCCCGTTTTTCAGCAGTTTGCCGATCAGCCAAAAGAGCAGCACGCATATCTTGCGATGCAGGATCTTATTGAGCGTATGGAACTGGATTTTACGCAAAAGCTGGTTCTAAATGTGAAGCATGATATCGAAAAAGACATCGAAATCTGCAAGATTCAGATTTCATTCTTAGATAGCGTTCGCAGACACCTAAACGGGGCAAAAGCACAATAAATGAAAAGTTTGGTTTTACTTAAAGCACTCTCGGATGAATCACGCATCAATATCTTTCGGCTTTTGCTTGAAAGAGATGCCTATATTGAAGTGATCTCAGAGCGTCTGAAGCTTGCCCCCTCCACCGTGTCTTTTCATTTGAAAAAACTGGTGGAAGCGGGCTTGGTTTCCTCTAAGAAAGATCAGTACTACACGATTTATTCTGCCGTCTCCGATTTTGCGGAAATGACTTTGAAAGACTTGGTCCTTGAGGCCGGAGTTAAGCTCAAAGAACAGGACAAGGTCGAAGAGCAATATAAAGACAAGGTCTTGAAGTCTTTTTTTAAGTACGGAAAGTTAACTAAAATTCCCTCTCAAAAAATGAAGCGCGAGTGGGTTCTTGCTCGCGTTTCCGAGAATCTTGCTGCTAACAAGTCTTATACTCCACCAGAACTAAAAGACTTACTTGCAGAAATCTATCCCGACCCAGGGCTTCTTATTACAGAGCTTTCGGCGCTTGGATTTATTAAATCCCAAGACGGCAAATACAAACGCTCCTAGTAACAGTTTCGCAGCGCACGCCCAAAAGGTACGGCGTACCTCTGGGAAGTTTTTTCATTCTTGGCTAGGGGCTTACCAGGGGGATCACCCTATAAACACGTAGGGATGCCCTAGAGGTGGAATGGTCTTCGCACAGTGCTGGGGTATGAAAAAGTCCTTTGTTCTTTGCGGAATTGCAGCCGTTTCTTTGATCACAGCTTTAGGCCTTGCCTATCAGTCCACTCATCCAGAGCATGGTTGCGCGGGGCTTGTACCCGAGAATGATCTTTATATCCCAGCGAATGTTTTCGCTGCTGGTGGTATTAGCAAAGCGCAATTCAATCAGGTTTTGGACCGTATTGAGTCTATCTACCGTCCCGAAATTGAATCTATGGGCGACCGTCTGACTGTGAACCGCTATTGGGATGACGGAACCGTAAATGCGAATGCAACGAAATCCGGGAAAAATCGTGTGATCACTATTTACGGAGGCGTCGCGCGCTTTCCATCTATGGGCATTGAAGGTTTTGCTTTGGCTGTTTGCCACGAGATGGGTCACCACCTGGGCGGCGGTCCAAAGTATGGCGGCAGAAACTCTTGGGGTGCCACCGAGGGTGCAGCCGATTATTATGCCACGCTAAAATGTATGCGCCGTTATCTGGCTGCCGACGACAATGCAACTGCACTTAAGAAATTAAAAGTGCATCCGGTTGCGAAAGCAGCCTGTCAGGCTCAGTTCTCAAATTTAAAAGACCAGCTAATTTGCCAACGCGCTTCCGTTGGCGGCGAACAACTCACTCAAATGCATTCGGCCATCATGGCAACTTACGACAAACCAAATTATGATACTCCAGCGACTTACGAAGTTACTGAAAACTTTCACGAAGAAGGATATCCCTACCCGCAGTGCCGCATGGACACTTACTTTCAAGGCATGCTCTGCAAAGTCAGTGAAAACTCCCGCATGAGTGATACTGATTACAAACAGGGATCCTGCTATTCTCCTGTTCACAAAATCGGCGCACGCCCGCGCTGCTGGTTCTTTCCAAACTAGAATAATAAATGATTGCGCATATCACGGGAGCTGCACTTCATTCGACGCACTGAAAAACCGATCGGTTCTGCAGCGCAAGAATTAGAATCAAAAAATAAAAAAGGCAGCCGGGTGGCTGCCTTTTCTTTTGCAAACGAAGTAAGTCCGTACCTTTTATGGCGAACTTTTTAGTCTTCGTCGTTCTCTTCGACTTCTTTAAGTTCGTCGAGTGCTTTAGTGTCCTGTTTAGATTTGTTCGGA
Source organism: Bdellovibrio sp. HCB274 (assembly GCF_047306075.1). Taxonomy (GTDB): domain Bacteria; phylum Bdellovibrionota; class Bdellovibrionia; order Bdellovibrionales; family Bdellovibrionaceae; genus Bdellovibrio. The sequence goes on along the minus strand of NZ_CP178623.1, from coordinate 1,549,196 downwards.
TGAGCTTTTTCGTATTCTTTGATTTTCAAAGGATCCGGAGCAAGCATCAGGAACATTTGCTTACCTTCCATTTTTGGCTGGGATTCAACCATGGCAAGGTCATCAACGAAAGCGATCGCTTTCTTGATCACGTCCATACCGACTTCCTGATGGGCCAATTCACGACCCATGAAGCGCAAGGAAACTTTCACTTTATCGCCTTCAAGTAAGAAGCGACGAGCGTGGTTCATCTTGGTTTCAAAGTCATGCTGATCTGTACGAGGGCGCATTTGCACCTCTTTGATCGTCACAACTGTCTGCTTTTTACGGGCTGCAGTTGCTTGTTTCTTTTTCTCGTACTTCCACTTGCCGTAATCCATGATTTTACAAGTAGGAGGAGTCGCTGTTGGAGCGATCTCAAGAAGATCCAGGCCACGATCTTCAGCAATACGTAACGCCTCTGGAACAGTCATAACGCCCAACATGTTACCTTCATCGTCGATAACACGAATTTGTTGAGCACGAATCTCACGATTCACTCTCAAAGAGTCTTTAGAGTCTTTCTTGTTGCGATCAAAACGACCGCCACCGCCGCCTCCAAAATTTCCTGAAAACTTGCTAATGGTAAACCTCCGGGGTTTAGTTAAATTACCAGCGCCACTTAAGTGTGACGACTAGTTTGTCGTTGCAGATTTCGCAAGTGAGCTCTGCAAACTTCTTGTGTTAATATCTGTCGTAATCAATGTCATTACCTGATCCACAGTCAGACCTTTGTGTTCTGAACCGTCTCTCAAACGCAATGAAACCGTACGGCTTTCCGCCTCTTTGTCCCCGACAATAATCATGTAAGGAATTTTTTGAAGCTGGGCCTCACGGATTTTATAATTCAATTTTTCGTTACGGCGATCAAACTCGACGCGAACTTTGTTCTCGCGCAAAGAGTTCTGCAACTCTTCACAGAACGTGTTCACACGGTCCGTAACATTCAGGATTGCAACCTGCACCGGCATCATCCAAGGTGGCAAGTGACCTGCTGTATGCTCAAGGTAAACGCCGATAAAGCGCTCCAATGAACCCAGGATCGCACGGTGAAGCATCACTGGACGGTGTTCCTTGTTGTCTTCGCCCGTGTATTTCAAATCGAATGCCTGCGGCAAGTTCGGATCCACCTGAAGTGTGCCCAACTGCCAAGGACGATTCAAAGCATCGACGAACATGATATCCAGTTTTGGACCATAGAAGGCACCATCGCCAGGATTTAGTTCAAACGGCAAATTCAAAGACTTCAAAGCCTCTGCCAATGCACCCTCTGCCATATCCCAGTACTCTTCACTGCCCATACGGTTGTCTGGACGAGTGGAAAGGAAGATCTTGTAATTGCTCATACCCAGCTTGTCGTAAACACGGTTTAGCAAATTCATGAACTTGGCGATTTCCGCCTGCAACTGATCCATACGGCAGAAGATGTGCGCATCGTCCTGACAGAACGTACGAACACGAGTCAACCCGTGCATAGCGCCTGATTTCTCATAGCGGTGCAAACGACCGAAGTCCGCCATTTTAATTGGCAGATCACGGTAAGAGTATTTCTCAGAGTTATAAAGCAAACAGTGAGAAGGACAGTTCATTGGTTTTGAAGCAAAATCACGCTCGTCCACTTTCGTGAAGAACATGTTTTCTTTGTAGTTCTGATAGTGACCGGAAGTATGGAACAGGTTCACGTCGAAAATTTGCGGCGTGATCACTTCCTGGTAACCCGTCTCGAAATACAATTCACGAAGGTAAGTCTGCAAAGAGTTGTAAACCGTTGCGCCTTTACCAGTGAAGAACGGAGAACCTGGAGCCAGTTCGTTGAAATAGAACATGCCAAGCTCTTTACCCAATTTACGATGGTCGCGTTTTTTCGCTTCCTCGATATTGTGAAGGTAAAGATCCAGATCTTTCTTGTCGTTGAACGCGGTCGCGTACACACGTTGAAGTTGCGCGTTTTTCTCGTCGCCTCTCCAGTATGCGCCCGCTACGGACAACAATTTGAAGGCCTTGATCTGACCTGTGGATTGAATGTGTGGACCACGGCAAAGGTCAAACCAGTTTGTACCATTGAAGTAGATACCAACAACTGTTTCGCCTTTTTTCGCAAGGTCTTCAATCAACTCAACCTTAAAGCGCTCGCCCATTCCTTTGAATGTTTCGATCGCTTTTGCGATGGGCCAGTCTTCGCGGTGAATCGCAAGATCTTTGGAAACGATCTCGGTCATCTTCTTTTCGATTTTTTCAAAATGCTCTTCAGTGAAAGCAAATGGTGAATCGAAGTCATAGTAAAAACCATTGTCGATCACAGGACCGATCGTCACTTTAACTTCAGGCCAGATATCCTGAATTGCCTGGGCCATGATATGCGCGCAGGAGTGACGAACCACTTCAACTGATTCAGGAGATTTGGTGGTGACAAGCGCCACTTTGGTTTGATCTTTCAAAACAGTGCGAAGATCAGAAATTTCAGTTGAACCATTAAGTTTTGCACCAAGAGTTTCTTTAGCCAAACGTGGGCCAATAGACTGCGCCACTTCCAGCGCTGTCGGTTCATGGTCAAAAACCTTCGTCGAGTTATCCGGCAGAATAATTGTAATTTGTGACATTATGATTGCGTGCTCGTGAACGAGCTATTTTTAAGTGAGATAAGTGAAGATTTCAGAGCGAAATTTTGCATCACATTATTAGTAATCCCCGGGGCTTACAGGGTCAAGTGTTCTCGCCGGAAGCCGGTCTCAAATCCATCATGCCACAACGTGTTATTTGGCAGGTTTTGCCAGTTCTGGCTCCCCCACGGACCTTAAAATCACCGATCCTAGGGATGCATTAACCAAAGGGAGGATTCCATGAAAAAAGCAATAATCACCCTAGGGGTTCTGGTATTTTCAGCTGGCGCTGGGGCCGCGGTCGGAAGTTCTGGAGTTGGAACTGGTTCAAACACAGCACCTAATCCTGGACCACAGCAAACGACAGTGACCGGCCCAACCAGCACGACAGTTCAAAACCCTAACAGCCAAAATCCAAGTACCAGTCCTTCGACTTCAACATCGCAGGCTCCGTTTTCAACAGGTCGTCCTTCAACCACGACGGACCCAACTACGACAAACCGCCTGCCTTCATCGAATGACCGGGCTATGCAACAACAGCAACAGCAGCAGCAACAACAAAATCAGCAGAACCAGCAAAGTCCAACACCTAGTTCAAACACTCGTAGCTTTTAAAGAAGTACTTTAACTTAAACTAATAAGGCGCCCTCAAGGGCGCTTTATTTTTTAAAACTAAAACGCCTGATTCACGGAAAAGTAGCCAACCAGATCATCGCCATATGCAATATCGACTCGGAAATCGACCGGATTTTCACGCCCCAAACGATAACGGATGCCCGCTCCGCCCGCCCATAGCAAATCAGTTAAAGTAAATTCTGAGATTTTTCCGATAACGTCCCCGACTCCACCAAAAAGAACATATCCCCAGTGCTTGGCGAAACGATGGCGATACTCGGCTTGAGTCGCCCACAGGATATTGTCGCGGTATTGCCCCGCTTTATATCCCCGCATGTCCTGCCCCTGCCCAAAGACCGCCATGTTATAAAAAGGCACGTCACCGACATTGGCTTCCGTGGCCGCACGAACTGCAATCACATCTTGCGAAAAAACGGTGAAGTATTGGTTGTAACTGACTTTATAGCGTTGAAAGGTGTGATCTCCGCCAAAGTTTTTATCGAAAAACTGCCCCTGAAAATTGGTGTAAATTCCCTCAGTTGGATAAAAGCTGTTGTTACGACTGTCGTATTGTCCCTTAAATCCAGGCAGCCAGTTTTCATCAGTGATTGTTCTGTTCGGAACTTCAACGGGCAATTGATCCAGGTCAAAGGATGTTGTCATCTTGTTATATCCCAAGGTCACACCCAGAAAGAATCCCTCGGCCCATCTTGGTAACACCTGGGCACTCGCAAACCCCACGTCCTGTTCCATCAGAACATACTGATCCCGGGTTCCGGCATCTTTTCCAGTTCCATAGAAGTCCGAGTTTATCTTTGCGGCTCCACCAAAGATATTTAAGCGCCAGCGATCCTCATTCATACGCCCGATGTAGCCTGCCATGGCGCCGTAACTTTTCTTTTGAGTTCCAAAAACCGCCCCCACAGCCATCGAAGGTTTCACATCTTTTGAGGTCGCAAAGATCTTTTGCCCCATCAGGGCCAAACCCCATCCCTGGGACGGATTATAATTTGGAATAGGCGCCAGCACGAGTTCGCCCTTGGATTTTTTCGCCTTGGTTCCTGGCTCCGGCTTATAAAGCAGTTCGGCGTCAGCCTTCGCGTCAGCTTCGGCCTGAGCTTTTTCAGCATCGGTTTCAGCCGTCGGTTGAAAATCCAATGGTGTTTTTTGCGTTGGGTCCAGCATCGGGGGATTGTGCTCTTCAAAATCATTCACGTCAGATCCATAGTTACTGGAACTTTGAATCTGCGCCTGCGCCTGCGATTGCAAAGCGACAATTGGGCCAAATAGAGAAGCAATTAATAGCGCTTTTTTTAACGGCATAATTCAGTCACCCGTCTTAAATCATCAATGTCATCACACTCAAACCGACCCAGCTGCGAACAAATTCTGGTGATGCATCTTGCATCCGGCACGTCATAACAAAGTCTGGTGACATTAAAAAGTTCCCGCTTTTCATCACAAGCAAAGCGATCCATTTGATTGCAAACCAGGGTCACGCATTCCCCGTTTACGCCATCACATTGGCAGGCCACATCCTTGATTTTACGATCCGAGTTGCATTCATGACTTTGCATTTGATCACACACTGCACGCACACAGCGGGCCGTTTCAGGATCTCGCGGATTGCAATATGGCGGTTTAGCTGGGGGACGCGGCGGAGGCGAGCCCGATCCCGGAGGTTGAGATGGATCATCTGGCAAAGGCAATGGCAGAGAAAAAGTTCCGCTGGTCAGCTGCTCATAGATTTGCAGCTTTTGATAGTTAGCACGAATTTGTCGATTGTCGGCATCAGAGGCCATCGCATGCAGGCTGCCCAGGAATAACAACAAGCTTAACACTCTGGTGATAGCATGGGGTGATTTCATCTTGATTCCTCTGTTGCTTAAATTTCAACAGACTAAACCAGAGTCGATCAACCTTGCGATTCCCAGAGTGGAAAAATGCAAAAGGTGCGCTAAATACTAAAGCGCCCTTATTTTGTTTCTTCAGCAGTGGCCGCTGGAGTTACTGCTGCGGCTGGCGGCTCGGACTGAGGAATGTTGGCATTCTTAAACAGATCCTTCAGCACGCGCGGGTTTCCGGCAGCATCAAAATCATATGTTTTACTTCCATCATAACCACGCAGGTGATTGCACTCGTAGCTAAGGGCATAATCAAAAGTCTTGCCACCCTTTACGACGCGAATCCCGTAACGCGGATTAAAACAGCCCGGCAAGGCAAGTCCGTCCTTGAAGGATTCTGCAGCGTCTTTGAATTCCAGAGCGGCTTCGGTCACGTCTTCGGGTTGGAGTTTAATTTCGCCCAAAATTTTATAGCCATGAAAATCAGTGGCCCCAGAACCTTTTTGGGCCGGATCCAAAGAATATACGGTCGCGGATTGAGGTTCCTGCAGATGATTCAGGAATGCCATTTCAGCCTTTGCAGCTTTGATCTCTTTGGTCGCTTCCAAAGAATCATACTTCCAGTCACAGGCAGCCACAGCAGCAATAACAATCAAAGTTCCGATTAAATACTTCATGAAACTCTCCAACCAACGAACCGTTTAAAGAAACGGTTCAGATACTATAATGCATGAAACGACAAAAGCCACCCTTGGGGTGGCTTTTGTTAAGAGTCCAGCGTTAACAGCAGGACCTAGTAAGCAACGTGGTGATTCAAAGCCTCGTGCATACGAGGATCTTTGATTGGCACCAGATTGTGCTTCGTCCAGAAGCCCATAATGCAGTGAAGGAACAATCCCGCGAAACCAGCAAAGATACCAATTTCCCAGAAGCCAAACACTACGTGACCGTGGTTAAAGTTTGGATAAACCATCCAGTAGATGTCCACGTATTGCATTACCAATACCAATGTGGAGATCAACAATACGTTCATGTCGTTTCTTTTCGCATCACGAGGAAGCAAAGCCAGGAATGGAACCACAAAACGGAAGATCAAAAGACCTACAGAAATCGGCATCCAACCATCCAAAGATCTCATGATGTAGTATTCAGTTTCCTCTGGGATATTCGCATACCACATAAGCATGAACTGAGAGAACGCAATGTAAGCCCAGAAGATGGAGAAACCTTTTAGGTACTTCACAACGTCATGCTGGTGCTCAACAGTTACGTAACCTTTTACAAGGCCGGAACGTCTCATGAACACGATCACGATCGCAAGGAACGCCATGCCCGCCTGGAACATACCAGAGAAGCAATAGATCCCGAAGATCGTCGAGTACCAAGTTGGCAACAACGACATGATCAAATCCACAGAGAAGAATGAGAACGCCAAAGCGAAGAAGCAGATAAAGCCGACTGCCGGGCCCACGTTTTTGTGAGTCAGATTGTCGTCACCAGACTGATCCTGCTTCAAGGAGTTACCAACCATAACCCATTTGAAAATCATGCAACCCACAACGAAGATCAGCAAACGAATCACGAAGAACGTCGGATTCAGGTAAGCTGTTTTAGCTGCGATCACAGGGCTTTCAGCAAGAACTTTAGGATCTGCCCAGATGAACAGATTCTTAAAGCCGAACAACATGATCAAACCGAACACCAGGATGTACGGAATGAAAGAAGTCGTCGCTTCAGCGAAACGACGGATAGAAACTGACCAACCCGCTTTCGCAGTGTTGTTGATCGCTACCCAGAAAAGTCCGCTCAAGCCCATGCAAGAGAAGAAGAAGAAAGAAACAAGGTAAGAAGTCCACAAACGGTCCTGGTTTTTTAGCAAACCCACTGCGAAAGTGATCAGACCGATCGCCATCAAAACAAAGCTCAAAGTTTTAAGCTTTTGTGGCGCTTCAAATTTACCCAAATGTAGATCTACGTGTTTATGTTCACCCATACGTAATCCTATTTACCATCACGCTTCTCTAGGAAGCGAATGTAGTTAACAACCTGCCAACGATATTTTTGCGGAATGTGAGATGCGTAAGGACCCATCACACCCTGTCCCACTGTAATCACGTGGTAAAGGTGAGCATCCGGCCAGCCTTTCACTTTATCGCTCAACATTGGAGGTGGCTTCAAAGCCATTTTCGCGGAAACAACGGACTTCGCAGCCTCGCCGCCTTCGCCTTTATAACCGTGGCAAACTGCACAGTTAGTTTCATAGTATTTTTGACCTACCAACAAAGTCTCTTCATCCATTTTGCCTGCAAGTGGATTTTTAAGGTTCTTGATAGCACCTTCAAGATCCGTTGCATAACGGTATGGTTCGAAACCCTGTGGAACCGTTCCTTCTGGAGGAACGCGCATGCCAGAGTGATGAGGAGATGTTTCGTCGTACTCCTGAGCTTTGATCGCCGGAGACTCCATCATATCCTGAATAATTTCGACGTTTGGTTTGTTGCCGCGAGGACCACAGCTTGTCAGCGCGAACGCTGCCAAACCTGCTGCTGCTACACCCATTGTTACTTTTACGAGGCTTCTCATCTCTAGTACTCCGTCTTCTTCACTTCAACTGCGCCCAGCTCTTTGAACATGTTCGTAAGCTTGGTTTCGTCATAGATGGAATCGTTGTGTGGAACAAAAATCGCAAACTTATGGCAGCTCAAATCCGGATCAATGATCGGCGGATCGATGCGAGGCATTTTGCACGCATAGAACAAAGCGCCTACAGATGAAAGAGCCGCGAACAAGATAGTCAATTCGAACATGATAGGTACGAATGCTGGCAACGAGAAGAACGGTTTACCACCGATATTCACGGCCCAGTTCACCGCTGATGTCCAGTAAGTCAGACCCAAACCAGCAGCCAGACCCACGCAACCTGCAACGAAAGTTACATACGGAATCCAGGAACGTTTGATGCCGCATGCTTCTTCCATACCGTGAATTGGGTATGCAGAGATTGCTTCAAACTTATTGGAACCAGATTCACGCATCTTGGTTGCAGCCTTCAAGATTTTTGCCTCATCCAAAAAGATGCCAGCAATACCTTTAGTATATTGAGCAGCCATTAGTGGTGCCCTCCTTCAGTGTCATAACCAACGTGTAGAACAGGCTTAACCTCTGCGATAGAAACCGCTGGGAACAAGCGCAAGTACAACAAGAACAGTGTCAGGAACATACCGAACGAACCAACAAGTACGCCCGTATCCCACCATGACCATTGGTACATACCCCAGTTCGCCGGCAAGAAGTCGCGGTGAAGAGAAGTAACCGTGATCACGAAACGCTCGAACCACATACCGATGTTAACGAAGATTGAAACCACGAACATCACAGGGATAGAACGACGGAAACGTTTGAACCAGAATACCTGCGGAGACAATACGTTACACGAAACCATGATCCAGTATGACCAAGCATAAGGACCGAAAGCACGATTCACGAATGCAAAACGCTCGTATGGGTTACCAGAGTACCAAGCGATAAAGAACTCAGACGCATACGCGTAACCAACCAGCATACCAGTGGTCATGATGATCTTATTCATCACTTCCATATGGTCCAGAGTTACGTAGTTTTTGAATTCAGGGAAACCGATACGCACCAAAGTCATCAACGTCACAACCATCGCGAAACCGGAGAAGATCGCACCGGCAACGAAGTATGGAGGGAAGATCGTCGTATGCCAGCCTGGCAAGTTGGAAACCGCGAAGTCGAAGGATACGATCGTATGTACGGAAAGAACCAGTGGAGTCGAAAGACCCGCTAGCAACAAGTACAACATTTCGTAGTGCGACCAGTTTTTCGCAGTCCCTCTCCAACCCAAAGAAAGCGCGCCGTAAACAGTTTTACGCAATTTGTTTTTCGCACGGTCTTTGATAGTTGCAAAGTCAGGAACCAAACCGATGTACCAGAATACCATGGAAACCGTCGCGTATGTAGATACGGCGAAAACGTCCCAAAGAAGTGGTGAACGGAAGTTAACCCACAATGGACCACGTTGATTCGGATACGGGAACAACCAGTAATCCAACCAAGGACGACCTGTATGCAGCAACGGGAACAGACCTGCTGTCATAACGGCGAAAACCGTCATGGCCTCAGCAGTACGGGCTACCGATGTTCTCCACTTTTGGCGGAACAGGAAAAGTACCGCAGAGATCAGTGTACCGGCGTGACCGATACCGATCCAGAATACGAATGTAACGATCATCGTACCCCAGAATACCGGATGAGTTACACCCAGCAAACCGATACCGATACCCACCACACAGGCAAGGATCACGATGTAAAATAGAAGCAAAGTTTTTGCTCCAAGGAACATTCCTACCCAACCTTTGGATGGGAATCTTTCCAATGGAGCACAGATATCATCACTGACATCTTTCAAAGACTTATTGCCAAGGACTAATGGGCTGCGCTTAATCATGAGTGCTCACCTTGTTTTGCAGTACCGTGACCATCGTGGCCACCAGTTGATTCTTTATCATTGTTACGGATTTTGGAAAGGTAGCGAACAGATGGTTTAGCATGCCATTCTTCAAGCAATGCATAACCACGCTCTTTCTCTTCTGCTTTCCAGATTTTTGCCACTTCACTGTTTGGATCATTCAAGTCACCAAACACGATACCGCCTGTTGGGCAGGAAGTTTGACAAGCTGTTTTGATATCGCCGTCTTTCAACTGACGCTTTTCATTACGAGCTTGAGTTTTCCCATCCTGGATTCTTTGCACGCAGAACGTACATTTTTCCATCACCCCGCGAACACGAACACCAACAGATGGATTCAAAGCCATGTGCATTGGTTTTTCGATCAGCTTCGCGTAGTTGAACCAGTTGAAACGACGTACTTTGTACGGGCAGTTATTCGCGCAGTAACGAGTACCCACGCAACGGTTGTAAACCATGTCATTCAGACCTTCATCTGAGTGAGCCGTAGCAATAACCGGACATACTGTTTCGCAAGGAGCGTTGTCACAGTGTTGGCACATTACCGGTTGGAAGATCGCTTCAGCATTTGCGATGTCGCCTTGGTAGTAACGGTCGATACGCAACCAGTGCATGATACGGCCTTCAAGAACGTACTTCTTACCAACAACAGAGATGTTGTTTTCAGACTGACACGCGATTACGCAGGCAGAACAGCCTGTGCAAGTGTGAAGATCAACAGCCATACCCCATTTGTGACCAGAGTACTGGTGACCAGACCAGATGTTCCAAGTGTTGTGTCTGTGGATGCCAGCGGATTTATCTTTAGAGTAGTCCTTCAAAGACGCTTCAGCAGCGATTTGACGGCCTTCCATAGAGAAGTTTCCAGAAGTACCCGCTAGATCATATTTTTTACCAAGTTTTGTGAATGTCGCCGTTTGACCGGAGAAAATCACTTTGCCTGCTTTATCAACAGCTACGAACTCGTTCATGTTTTTACCAACGCCATTCGCAACTTTACCAGCGCGAGTGCGTCCGTAACCAACAGCAGCAGCCATAACTTCGTCATGCAGACCCGGTTGGATGTAAACTGGAAGATCGACAGACTTGTCACCCACTTTAAGAGTGATCATAGAACCTGTTTTCAAACCGTTCTTTTCAGCCATACCGATAGAGATCATCACGTAGTTGTCCCAAGTCAGCTTCGTCACTGGATCTGGAAGCTCTTGCAACCAACCTACGTTGGCAAGAGAACCGTCCATGATCGCCACTTTAGGGTAAAGAACAAGTTCCATACCTTCTTTAGCAGCTGCTGGCTTGATCGAAGTGAATGCATCCACTTTGAAAGAGCGTGAACCAAAGCCACGGGACAATTCGCCCACGTAACCTTTTTGCAGAGCTTCCAACCAGAAATCTTCAAAGCCTGCGCCTTTACCGTATTTCGGGTGGATGTCTGATTTCCAGTAAACTCTCAAGTAGTCATAGAATGTTTCGTAATCACGAAGACGTGATGGACCTTGTTTCGCCATGAACGCCCAAGTCATCAAAGACAACTGGAACGAACGAGTGTCGTACATAGGACGGATTGCTGGTTGGCAGATGGAGACAACACCTTTACCAATTTCCAGATCATTCCAGGATTCCAACGCGTGGTTGTCTGGAGTGATGTAATCAGCGAACACACCTGTTTCGTCAACACGGTCACCTGTGTAGATAACCATTTTAACTTTCTTAACCGCTTCAGCAAAACCCATTGCTGATGGCAAAGAATAACCAGGGTTTACTTTGTGCATGATCAACGTTTGAACTTTGCCGTCTTTCATGTCCTGGATTAACTGAGCCATGTCAGCGTAAGACGCCGTCAAAGCTGTGTTACCAGATTTCGCATCAACAGTTTTACCGTCATTTTCCAAAACGGAGTTCAACATGTTCACTGCTACTTGAAGCTCAGTCGCTTTGTCAGTCAAAGTCGTGATACCACCGGCAACAACCAATGATTCACCTTTGTTTGCCCAAAGATCAGAAGCCACTTTTGCAAACATCGCAGCATCGATACCCAATTTTTTTGCAGTGTCTGCAAATGGAGCCAATGCGGATTTTACATTGCCGTTACCAGCGTATGATGAAAGACCTTTCGTCACGATGATTTCGTGAAGAAGACCCATCACAACATCTAACTGCTGGGAAGGCTTGATTTTGAAACGGATATCAGAGTTCGCACCCGTCAATGAGTAGTTGGAATCGAAAGAAACCATACGGCTCATGTTCTTGATGTCTTTACGACCCTGAGTGAACTGATGCGTGTATGCAGTCGTATTCAACCAAGTACCCAGGAAGTCCGCGTCGATAGACACGATCATCTTAGCTTTGTCGAACCAGTACTGAGGCACAACATCGTCACCGTAAGCGGCTTTTTGACCGTCACGGATCTCTTCGTGAGCGAAGGCATCCCAAACCACAGTTTTCGCTTTGAAACCCTGAGCAAAGTCAGAGATCACGGCGCGAGTGGATGGAGAAGCGATTGGACCTGAAAGGATAGCCACGCCACCTTTAGCCAATTGCTCGACAACTTTTTTATCCAGATCTTCCCATTTCACATCGATGATTTGAGAGTTGGATTTCTTTTCATTGAAAAGATTGCGTTTAGGACCTTGCAGTCTTTCCGGATCATAAAGGGACATCAACGTCGCTTGGGAGCGCGCGCTCAAGCCGCCTTGGGTGAACGGATGTGCAGGATTTGATTCGATGTGAATCGGACGACCTTCGCGAGTTTTGATAAGCAAGCCCATCGCATCGCTACCGTCGAAGTAAGCAGAAGAATAGTAATTCGCCTGACCAAGAGTTACCTCTTCAGGCATTTTATTGTATGGAACGATCTTTTGCACCGGACGACGTACGCAAGACGCTGTCGCCATAGCCAAAGAGGCACCCATCAATTTCAGGAACTCACGACGTGCCCAACCGTCTTCGCCATCGCTTTCACGAAGCGGAGAGGATTTGAATTCAGTCTCTGCTCTTTCCTGGAATTCAGTACCACCGATTTTTTCCTCGATAGTTTCCCAGAATTTAGTGTCACGCACGATTTTCGGGCGCAACGCTTTTTTCATCTCTAATTCATTATCAGTATGCATTTCAGACATAATACCTTCCGAAACCCTTAGTAGTGACAAGTTGAGCAGTTAAGAGGAGCTTTGTTCTCTGGTTGACGGTGACAGTTCACACACCAGCCCATGGAAAGGTCAGAGAATTGCTCCACACGCTTCATCGTTTCGATTGGACCGTGACATGTTTGACAGTTCACGCCCTTAGCGATGTGTGCGTTGTGATTAAAGTGTACGAAATCAGGAAGCATGTGAACGCGTACCCACTCAACCGAGCCGCCGCTGTCGTATGCATCACGAAGTTTTTGAATTTCCGGTTTGTCTGTCGCTACTTGCAAGTGACAGTTCATGCACGTTGAAAGTGCTGGAATATTCGAGTGTTTGGATCTTTCCACCTGGTTGTGGCAGTATTGACACTGAATTTTGTTTGTTCCCGCATGCAGCTGGTGATCAAACGCAATCGGCTGCTCTGGAGCATAGCCTTTGTTGTAACCCCAACCTGGTTGGAATTTACAACCCGTGAGAAGTGTTGAAAAAATCATGAGCGCGCTCAAACAAGCTAACACGCCCGCCGTCGTACTTCTAAATACCCGATGCATAATCATCCTTTTGCTAAACTCCTATCCTCTTGTTGTAATTGAGGATTGAGGCCAACAACGCTGTCCTATATTTATTTTGCCCTTATTTAATGACTTAAAAGTCCAGTTGTCCATATTCTTTTTGCAAGCATATTGAAAAAGCGAGAGGCTTTGAGGCTCTCGCTTACTTTTTGTGCAAAAAAAATTTCGCATTGAAGCACACTGAAACAAAACTCCCTAGGAGTTTTTCGATGCTTTTTTAGTGCGGCCTTGACGCAAAACCCACACGTACAGCGCAAATAACAAATGTGCAGCCACAAAAGCAGACACGTATTCAACACCGCCAGCACCGAATCCGTAAGAATGAAGCCCCGCACCAAGAACGAAGTTCACACCGTACCAAGCCATGATAACTAAAGAGAAAGTGATAATCGCTGTCACTACCATGCCGAAATTTTTGATCATTCCTGCGTATCTCGCATGAAGAACTGCCAAATAACCAAGTAGAGCAATCAAAGCCCAAGTTTCCTTAGGATCCCATCCCCAGAATCTACCCCAGGAATAATCGGCCCAAATACCACCCAAGATAATTCCCGGAGCCAAGAACGCGACGCCGATTTGCATGGATCTGTAAATTGCTGTCACGACCGCACGAATCTTCTCGTGGTTTTTCTCTTCGCCACGCAGATAATAATATAGACCAAGGTCACCCAATCCGAACGCCAAGAAGAAAGCTGCGTAACTGATAGTGATAGTCATCACGTGGATCGTCAGCCAATAATTGCTGCGAAGCACTGGCTCCAGTGGTTGAAGCGTAGGATCTAAAACTGCCGGAGCAAAATCCGCAATGACCAATCCAAATGCCGCCACCAATGTCCCTGCAAACAGGATGATGCGGAATTTGTAGATCAACTCAAGAACTGCGGCAAACAGCACGGTCCCCCACGCGACCCACACGACAGTCTCATACATATTAGAGACCGGAGCGCGCTCCATGATGAACATGCGAACACCGAAGCCGTAGGTATTTAAAACAAAACCGATCACCAGGAAAACCCACGCGGCTTTCATAAGTGATTCTTTGGATAGTGCCCATACTAACAAAATTGCGATCGCTGCCAGAATGTAGAATACATAAGCCCAGCGGAACGGATGGAAGCTGTTGTAGTGAACCTCCGCTCTGATTCTTGTGTCATGATCATAGAGTGCAGGATTTTCCGCGCGCGCCGCTGTTTCAAACGCCACAACAGACTCATCTAGCTTTGTTGCCGCCGCATCGATATCCGCTTGGTTTGCACCACTCGCCACGCCACCGATGTAAGTTACAAACGACGTGGTGATGCCCATGAATTTTTGTTGAAACGCCTCTGGCAAATCTGCCACGGCAATCCATGCATCCCCTTCTTTTGGAGGAAGCACTTTCAGCATGCGGCCCGCAGCCACTTCCTGAAATACGAAGTATTGATTCTCAAGACGTTGCAACGCCTGGAAGTACGGATTCAATTTTTCTTTGGTTTCTCGTTTGGACTGAAGCTCCTGACGAAGCAAACCGAAACGATCATTGCCAAACAGTTCCTGGCCGTTGAAGTATCTTTGGTCCTTAGGAAGCTTCATCGCCTCCAGCACCTGGTGATTGCGCACTTCAAAGATTTTTTTGTCCGCCCACGCCTGCGGTGACAACATCCAGGTCAAAATGATTTCAGTCGCCTTACGTCCCTCGTAAGTTCCTTTGCCATAGACGATTTCCAGCATTTCTTTGGCGAAGCTGTCGTAAGGCTTGATACGACCGCCATCCTGAACCGGCAAGTATTTAAGTTGATCCCCGGGTTTTGCAAATGCTGTTACACCCGAAAAGGAAAGTAAAACTGCTGTCAAAAAGAGTAAAAACTTTTTCATCTATTTTTTCCCGCTGTCTTTCTTTTTAGCTATTTTAAAATCCAAATGTTTAAACCACATCAAAAGAACGATACCCAAACTTAGAATCAAAGATCCCAGGTACTTCCACGCTCGTCCCGGATCTGCATTGACCGAGAAAATGGAAGCCACAGGATGCCCGTTTTCCTCTTGGAAAGAGGCCTGGTAAATTGTCAGTCCTTTGTATTTCAAAGGCTCGTTCATGGAGATCTCGATCTCGCCAAGCTCCGGAACTTCCACCATGCTCTTGTAGGCTGCGGCTCTCATCGTTCCCTGATAACGATCCACTGCGAATGACTTCAACTGAATTGGAAATCCGACGTCGATACGACGATTGCCATAGGTTAACAGATACACAGCATTGTCGGTGAAAAGCTTCACCATATCGTTCAGCAAAACCCAGTGGGGCTTGCCCTGGAAAATAATTTTAACTGCAGACGTTGTTAACGGAGTTGGACGATCGCTGTCCTGCAAATCCCAGTCTTCCAAAGCCGACGGCAGGAATCTTAGCACGCGGAAATCCAAAGCCATTTTAAAGCCCGGATCGAAAACTTCGCCCTCTTTGAGAAAGCCGGACTTGCCTACTTTTTCTGATTCTTTATAAAAAACAGCATAGCGCAGACCGCCCTTTTCCTTCACAGGCTCCAGGTAGATTTCATTGCGCATTTGCCCTTTTGCCGGGATAGGACCCAAGTGCACTTGCGCCGGACCGAAATCATGGGTTTGCAAAGCTCCCGCTTTTTTCTGCACCAGCCACTCGATCACATTCACGTTGGGATTTTGCACTTGAAAGCGCAAACCCGAGCCCGCCTTGCCGCTTTCATCCGCGATGACTTTGCGTGAAGGCAGAACGTATTTTTTGTACTCGACGATTTTAATATCGCCTGCATAGACTGGGATAACTGCGGGCTTGGCTTCTGAAGGAGGTTTCGTGAAGAAATCCACCTCTTGCTCGTAAGTTTTAGAATAGCGATCGCCATCAAAAGAACTGTAAACCACCAAGTCTGTTTCAGCTGTTTGCACCAGATTGTTTTTTTGACCGATATCGATGCGCATCGATCCGTCCAGACCGTACTTCATGGTCAGCAAACCACCGAACAGCAAAATGATGATACCGATGTGAGCCAGCACGAAAGCCACGTGGCGTTTTTTCCACGGCAAACGATCCACCATCACGGCGATCAGGTTGATAACCAACATCCCCATGATCGTGTACATGTACCAAGTGTCGTAAACTAGTTTTTTCGCGGCATAGGCGTCGTACTTTGCCTCAACGATAGTTCCCACCGCAGTCAGAACGGCAATTGAAATGATAATGAAAACCGCAAGCTTCAAACTTGCCAGCGGTTTATTAAAACGCTTAATAAAAGACTTCACAGAAAACTTTGCCATAGAGCGAATATCTTTAGATGAAAGCCCGCCCCATGACTATGCTTTTCGGCCTTCGACACCCTACGTTAGGTGCTGCAAATTGTTGCGGATATAGCTGAGTGCGAAGCTGATTTTCTCCTGCACTTTTTTCGCTTCCTCGGGTTTTAGCTTCTTGGTTTTTTCGTCCATGTACAGCTCGCGGTTCATTTCGACCTGCAAAGTGTGCATTTCGCGACTTGGATCACCGTACTGCTCTGTGACGCGACCGCCAAAATATGGCCAGTTGTATCCAACCTTGAATCCTGCGGTCACATACGCGGCAATAACCAGATCTTTGAATCTTGGATCACAGCTTTTGCCTTTGCTATCGCTGACGACGATGTCAGCGCGGCGCTCGCCTGGATCGCGATGCTCACTGGTGCCTACGGATGGCATACTATGGGCATCAATGTGAAAGGTTTTTTTATAACCTTTTGCGTGAAGTTTCGCGTAAAGGTCACGGATATTATTATGGAAAGGCTCATATACCAACTTCACCAACTCATCGTGGGCTTGCTGGCTCATGGGCTCTTTCATAAGCTGGTGTTTGTAAGTTGTGATCACCCAGTGAAAACCACGATTGTGCATTCCTGCAGGATTTTTATTGCCGATCACAGACGTTGAATCCACGTCTTCGGGAACACGGTTCATATCCGCGGCATAGCGATGCCACTCGGTTTTAACATAAGGGATCTGAAGTTTTTCGAGTGTTGGCTCGTAAAGGAAATCCACATAACGATCGACGTCGCACATCACGATTTCTTCCGGCAGAGTATTCAACCAGGGAGTTTGCGGTGGAATTTTCTCTCCAGAATGCGGGATTGTTACCATTAACGGTGCTGTGATTTCCATAGGAACCTCTCTTGACCCCTTAACAGTAAAACGCGACACTTAAATTGAAAAGGGCAAAAGTTATGACAACACCTCCCAAAGCTAAGATCTACACTCGCACCGGCGACAAAGGTACTACCCGATTGGTGGATGGATCCTGCGTCGAGAAATTCAATCCGCGCGTGGAAGCTTATGGGACCGTGGATGAGTTGAACAGCTCATTGGGAGTTTGCCGTTCTTTGTTGCGCGAGCATCCTCTTTTGCTTTCTTTGGATGATATTCTTGAGAAAATACAAAATGAACTTTTCAACATTGGCAGCTTGCTTGCGACTGAAAAAGACGAAGTCTTTAAAATGCTGCCACCGATCACGGCTGAACAGATTCGCCTGATCGAAGTGAAAATTGACGAATTAACAGCGGATTTGCCAGAGCTTCGTAATTTTATTCTGCCTGCAGGCCACATTGTGGCTTCACACTTTCATGTGGCGCGTACTTGCTGCCGCCGCAGCGAACGCCGCTCGGCTGAAATCGCGGTGAAGGATGAACGTTACGCGATGAGCTTGCAGTACCTGAATCGTTTGAGTGACTTTTTATTTGTTGCCGCTCGCTGGGCCAACTTAAAAATGGGACAGACCGAAGTCCTTTGGCAAAAAACTTAAAGGGCTTGGACTGACTGAATGAAACTTGAGATTGCGTCCCCTGATGACTCTGCGGCCCTGGTTGAATTTTACAAAAGCTTTCCCCTTGACGGTCCATTGCAGATCAAGATTGATCGCAACAAGGATTTCTTTAAGCCCTATGAAATCCAGGCTGAAAAAGCGCTGACTTATACTCTTAAAGATGAAAACACGCTGGAAGGCATGGCAAGTTTTGTCGTGCGCGATGTTTTATTGGAAAACAAAGTGCGCACTGTCGCCTTCGGTCGGGATTTGCGTATCGCTGCCAATCGTAAAGCTATTCTTGAATGGGGCCAGCACTTTTTGCCGGTTATGAATGAAGTGTCTTCAGTCTTGGATGCTAAGTACTTTTTCACGGTGATGAGTTTGAACGAGGCGAAATCCATGAACGCCTTTGTTCGTCAGCGCAACACCAAGCGTTCTTTGCCTCGCTATTATCTATTCCGTCGTTTGAATATGATTTCTTTGCACGGGCGTTTTCCTTGGGCGAAAAATCCGCTGCCGCATCTGCGCATGCGCCACGGGAATGCTTCGAACGTGGATGCTTTGATTTATTACATCTCACAAAAATCCCGCTCTAAAGATTTAGCTACTGTGTGGGATGCGCAAAGTTTTCATGACAAGTTAGACCGCTGGCAGGGTTTGAAGCTTGAGGATTTCATCATCGCCTTTGATAAAGATGAAAACATCGTGGGTTGCTGTGCTCCTTGGTCTGCGGAAGGCATGCAGGATTTCATTCCTATGACTTACAACCTGAAGGCGCATAATTTCAGACAGTTTTTGAAGTTTGGAAAAATGCTGGGTTGGACTCGTACTATGACGAAGCCTTTTTCCCGCTTGAAGATTGAAGCTAGCTTGAATTTTAAGTATTTAAACTTCCTGCACGCTGACAATGGCGATATTTTCGAGGCTTTGTTGTGGAAAGCTTTTGATGATGCTCGCGAGAATGAATTTTTGGTGTATAACCAAATGCGCTCGGAGTTTATCTATCGCAGGCCCATGAATTGGGTTTCGGCCAAGTTGCCGTTTGGAGTTTACTTGATGCTGCCGCCAGATCACGAGCCGCCTTCGTTCCTGCATCCTTCGAATGAACGACCTATTGAGATGGAGCCGTTTTTTACGTTTTAATCTAGAGGGCTCGACACAAAGCTTCATGGTAGCGCGGTAGATTAATAAACTTTTTCGAAAATTGAAAATACGGGCCCGGTTGGAATATCGACGCTTTGGCGCACTCTTCGGGATAGTTCCAAATTGAGAGCAACTCCACGATCATTGAATTTATTTCTTCCAGGTTTCGTGGGTCGGCTTTTTTTTAAATTCAGTCATTTGAGACAGAGCAATCCTTCCAAGCTGCGTGCATTATAGGAGCACCCTCAGCCACGTGGCGATTAAAATTTAGGCTCTTAGAATTCTAAAGCTTTAAAACCATCATGACTTCATCGCAGAATGTGCCGTCTGGTTGCAAATAGGCCTGCGGTCTTCTGCCGAACTCTTTGAATCCCACTTTTTTGTAGAGGTGAAATGCCTGATGGTTTTCACTCATCATGCTAAGTTCAACATGTGTCAGTCCCTCTATTGTTCTAATTTCGTTGAGGAGTTTCTTAAACAACAGCTCCCCCAACCCTTCTCCGCGCATGGTGGGATGAAGCGAAATTCCTAAAACCGAGCGATGCTTTGTCTTTGTTCCTTTATAGGCTGCAAAGTCCAACACCCCAACAATGCGATTTTCATACTCTGCCAAAATAGCCAGACCGCGGGGATTATTCAGATAACCCTCGATCCATTTGATTTCCACTTCCAGCGGTTGATTCGCGAAAAATTCAGGACCGTTTAAAATGTACGGCGACGTGGCTGCGACCTCGACCATGGCATCCAGAATATTCTGCGCGTCCTCCACTTTTGGAGATCTTAATGTTACAGATTTATTCTTTTTGGTTACAACAGTCTCTGGTGCGAATTCCATTTGGCCTCCGTCTGACAGGATTTATGATTGGCAGTGTGAAGTCAAACTTCTGATGCTTTGATAATTTTTATGGGAGTCATAAGAGTTTTTGTGTTCTTGTTAATTCCGGTTAAGGCAACACTATTGCTTTTCTCCACTGCACTCCCCTGGACGCATTCCACTCTCACTTATATCTACTGATTTTATCTATCTATCTATCTATCTATCTATCTATCTATCTATCTATCTATCTATCTATCTATCTATCTATCTATCTATCTATCTATCTCTCCTTCCTTCTCTCCTTCCTTCTCTCCTTCCTTCCTTCCTTCCTTCCTTCCTTCCTTCCTTCCTTCCTTCCTTCCTTCCTTCCTTCCTTCCTTCCTTCCTTCCTTCCTTCCTTCCTTCCTTCCTTCCTTCCTTCCTTCTCTTATTTCATTTATCGGTCTTTCAGCTTTCACACTTACTTCTCTTCACTCTTAATCGAGCCAATTCATCAGCCCCCCTTTTCTCGCCCATCAGTCAGTCGACCAACTTACTTTTGCGTTACCATGAAGCAGTGTTTCAGTTACCTAAATCTAAAGAATTTTTTCTTGCCATGTTTTTCCTCTGCATAGAATCAGCACGACTGCTATAAAACTTTTTGTTCGAGGTCGATCCCGTTTCATTCAATATCTCTTCACCTGATGTCGTTAAATGAGGATAAACGTCAACTTAGGAGACGTTTCCCGCAACCAATTCCTCGGCGAAAATGCTCAAATTTTGCATTTAAAAAGTCGTGATACAAGATCATCACACAAGGAGATTCTTATGAATTTGACTGAGGTTTCGAATACAGAGTTGCTGGGGCGCTTGGAAAAGCTGGCGCAAAGTGAACGAAAAATTACTCATTTGATTCTTATGCATATAAACGAGATGGAGGGTCGCCGCCTTTATGCAGAGCTTGGTTATGATTCGATGTTTCGGTATTTGACTCGTCACTTGAAATATAGCGACGACGCTGCCTATCGCCGACTAAGTGCTGCTCGCTTATTAAAGCAGGCGCCTGAGATTTCTGAAAAGATTGAAAACGGATCTTTAACTTTGACTCAGTTAACTCAAGTTCAATCGGCAATCAGAATGGAGTCTAAAATCGCTATAAGCCAGGGTCTTTCAGCCAGCGCATCGCTTCCCCAAATTCTTGAAAAAATTGAAAACAAATCAACTTACGAAACAAAGTCCTGCTTGGCGCACGAATTCAATTTGCCGATTCGCGAAATTGAAACTTTAACTCCTCAGCGGGATGAATCTGTTCGATTTGAAATCACTTTAACTGCAGAGCAAATGAAAACTTTGGAATCAGCGCGCGATCTAATGTCGCACATTCTTCCGGATGGAAACTGGGCAGATTTCCTGACTTTACTTGCAGAAAAACAGATCAAACAAATCATCAACAAAGACTCTCGAAGAACCAAACCAACGCAAAGCTTCATGGTAACGCAAAAACGCCAGCACATTAAAGTCTCCACAAAAGCTGAATTGTTATTAAAAGCCGATTACTGCTGCGAGTTTATCGGTACCGGCGGAAAAAAATGCAATTCAAAATACCAGCTTCAAATTGATCATATTCAACCAGTCGCTCTGGGTGGAAAGAATGAAAAGGCAAATTTGAGAGTGCTGTGCCGAACACATAACTTAGCAGCAGCAGAAAAATTGGGATTAAAGATGCATTGATGCTTATGAAAGATCCCGAAAATTGCGATTGATTTAGGTTTTAGGTTTTAGGGTCAAGTGTCAAGGTTCAAGAATTAAGAAGTTTGAATTCAGGATTTAGTATTCATGGATGGAGGATTCACTTGAATGCCTGAATAAGAACTTGGGAAATTACGATTGATTGATGTTTCAGAATTCAGAGTTCATTGATCCATGGATTCATTGATTGGCTAGATAGATAGATAGATAGATAGATAGATAGATAGATAGATAGATAGATAGATAGATAGATAGATAGATAGATAGATAGATAGATAGATAGATAGATAGATAGATAGATAGATAGATAGATAGATAGATAGATAGATAGATAGATAGATAGATAGATAGATAGATAGATAGATAGATAGATAGATAAATTGAGTGAGTGAGTGAGTGATAGAAAAAAATATGCCTAATTATTCAAAGAATAATCTTAAAAATAATAACTAAGATTCACACCATAAGACGTGGAAGTAGTCTTCGCAGGGTACTTTTCACCATTCATAAAAATACTGCTTTCTTCTTCCGTTTCAGCAGTCGATTGAGAAAAGAACGCGGAGTACGTTATTCCCTTATCAGAACCCCAACCAAAATTGAAAGATGTCTCTAAACGCTCATCGCTGGAAGACAAATCGTTATACAACAAATTTGATGGAATCAAGTCTTCAAGATCGGCGAAATTACCGAAAATTTGTCGGACGCGGGCTCCGAGGGACAGCTTTCCGATACGCACTTCACCCGAAACACTCAATCTGGCAGATTGCGGAGGAGCTTTGATCAACTCCAAAGGATTGTCTTTGGCATCAAGATCAGACTCTTCCATCTGCTCCACGCTGCCCTCGACGCGAAAGCTTTTTGACGTGAAGCCCACACCGGCCCCAAATCCGAGACTTTGGGTTTTAGCAGGCCAAACTTCAGTCGTTCCCTGCGCACCACTCGAGGGATCATAGTAAGTATAAGTATAATCCGCACTCGAGGCTCTTTGCATAGCATAAGCACCCACAGTGAAGCCTTTAAAGTTATACGCTGACCCTGCTTTAAAAAGCAGATAGTTGATCTGTACTTTTAAGTCATTCGCGGAAACATTCGGCGGAGCACCCACGTGAAAGCGGTTAAACGTATCATACTTTGCCGTGGCAACCCCGAGGCCAATCAAACCAAAATCAACAATGCCCCCGGCATACATGGACTTCGCCGAATTCGTAACATTTCGGGTTCCGTAAGTAGTCGAATTAATATGCTCCGTCTTCTCCCCGGTTTCATAGTCGAAAAGACCTTCAAACGTTGCCATTCGACTGCCTTTTGTCGCTCCGAAAAGTGAGTTTTTCTGAAGTGCCACATCTGTTTGCACTCCGCCGACAATTCCACCGGTAGCAACTTCATGGTCTTTATGAATATCTTTTTTCCCGGCATCCAGGGAAATCAAAGCTTGAGCACGTTGATGAGCCACGCCCGGATTAATCGACCGAACACTGGGAAAAAATGAACTGCCGGCGATTTGCGCCATGGCAGAAGAGCATAATAAAAAAATAAAAAGAGAAGCGACCAAACCCCTCATCAATTAAATGAAGGGCTGCTGATTGTCGCTGAAACTGTCGCGAACCTGAGGCCAGAACCATCCAAGATTTGGATCGGCGGCGATAACGTCTTTGATTTGAACTTCGATATCTTTGCGAGTCGTAACTTCACGACGCAACCAGAACTCAACCTCGTCATAGCCAGGGCCAATAACGGTGATTTCAACTTTGTCCATGAAATGCAATAAATGAAGATCTCTGGTAGCCACCTCGCGGCCGGCCACCTTGGCATTGATAAAATTGTGCACGACGTTCTTTAGTTCATCCAAAGAACGATGATTGATTCTTCTCAGAATCAAATCCGCACGCTGATCACGATTGACCCAGCGTTGGTGTAAGCCTCTTTGCACAAGGTTGATCAAAAGAGTGCGTAACACACTCGGTATCTGACGAAATTCATCATCAGACAGTGACATTACCTGCATCAAGTCCACGTAGCGAGCCTGCTCCTGGCCGCGACGAAGGGAGGTAAGCACTTCAGGAATCCGCAAAACTGATTCGCGAATCCCCATTAGATCAATTCCTGCTCCATCCGTGAAGTAGAGAATTCTCATAACTCTATCATGGCGTATCTTCCGAGATTTTAAATGAAAATCAGAGCGTTAGGACCATGGTCCAGCATGTATTTTTTGATGCAGCCCGCCCCCAGGTTTGGTACGATGGTCTGAGGCCCAAGGACTAGGTGCCGGAAATAACAAAGGATTTGCAACTGTGATTTCACGCAACCAGAAAAATCAGCGTCCACCATTTGAAAAATGGTATTCGTATATTTTATTTATCTTCATCGGTTACTGTGTTGCGGACCTTGCAATTCTTTCTTATCGCGATCGCATGCTGCCGCAAACCGCGCCACCAGCGCATCCCAAGGCTCCACCCGTTTCCAGCTCTGTAAGCTCAGGTTTTTATAACAATATTACTTCTAGAAATATCTTCGCTTCCAATGGTCTGATTCCTGATCAATTGGTAGACAAAAACAAGGGCGCTGCCGAGCAAAAAGAAGCAGATCCGGTTCCATCTCAGTTACCTCTGAATTTGATCGGTACACTTGTGCATTCCATTCCTGAAAAATCCATCGCATCGATTGAAATCCGCGGCAAAAATCAGGTCATTTCCTACTCTGCCGGCAAAGAAATCGAAGGCATGGCGAACATCGTGCGCATCGAAAGACAGAAAGTTATTTTCCGCAATCTGAATTCAAATCGCCTGGAATATATCGAGATGAAAAAAGAAGGCGGAAAATTGAATTTCGCCGCAGCGAAAGCGCCATCAACATCTTCGGGCGAAGTTAAAAAAGGCAACGACAACAACTTCACTCTGTCACGCGCCACTTTGTTGAAATATACCAACGACCTTTCCAGCATTTTGATGCAGGCCCGCGCCGTTCCGAATCGCGAACCCGGCACTGGCAATATTAATGGCTTCCGCGTTTTAGATATGCAACCTGGCAGTATTTACGAACAACTGGGCATCCAAAGAATGGATGTGATTAAGTCCGTCGACGGCAATCCTGTCGACAGCCCTGCCAAGGCGATGGAGTTGTACCAAACTTTGAAGAACAACAACAAAGTTGTTCTTCAGGTTGAGCGCAACGGCAAAAACGAAACAATGACTTATAATATTCAATAACTCCCTCAGGAGGAGAGAGCATATGAAAAAATCCGTCAGCATAGGAATTGCGTCATTGATGACAGCACAGCTGGTAACACCTGCGGCACAAGCGCAGTTTGAAAGCTTCCCACCCCCGCCACCTCCACCGGATTTTGGCAATCAGGACAATAGCGGCTTCGCTTCTCCAGAGCCGTCTTCAGAAGTTATGCATGGCGGCTCCCCGCGTGGTGGCAGCGATGAATCAGGTCAGGTTTTGACAAAAGCTCAGCGCGAGAAATTTGCAAAAGCACCGACTGAAGACATCAACAATAAAAACTTCTCCCAAACGATCGAATCCTTCGACTACCCGAATGTGGAAATCACAGAGCTGGTTAAAGCGATGGGCGAGTTGACCGGGAAAAACTTTATCATCGATCCAGGTGTTCGCGGTAAGATCACAATCAGCGCGCCATCCAAGATCACCGTGGCAGAAGCGTATAACGCTTTCCTTTCGGCCCTTGCGATTAACAGCTTCACAGTAGTACCTTCCGGCGGATTCCTGAAAATCAAATCCTCCAGAAATGCCCAGCGTGACAATATCGATGTGTACTCTGGTGCTTATTATCCAAACACAGATCAAATGATCACAAGAATCATCCACTTGAAGCACATCTCTGCGGCTCAAGTGAATCGTGATTTGCGTATCCTGCCATCCAAAGATGGTGAGATGAATATCTACGAGCCAACGAACTCGATCATTATCTCGGACTACGGCGCAAATATTGACCGTGTTATGAGAATCATCAGCCAGTTGGACGTTCCAGGATTTGAAGAACAACTTGAAGTTATCCCTATTAAGTTCGCGAAAGCTAAAGACCTTGCCGACCTGGTGGATAAAATCGTCAATAAAGGCAATAAAAGCTCGGGCTCAGCACCAGGCACATTCACGGCTGGCGTTCCCCGCTTCTCGCGCTCTTCCGGGGGCACTTCTGCACAACAAGGTGCAAGTTTCTTTATGGCGATTCCTGATGACAGAACCAACTCGATCATCGTGGTTGGTAACAAATCCGGTATCGTGCGCATTAAAAAACTAATCAGTCAGTTGGACTTTAGAATTCGCGCCGAAGATTCCGGCGGAGTTTACGTTTATTACGTTAAAAACGGTGATGCGGAAAAAATCGCACAAACTCTTTCTGGCGTAACTAAAGAAGCCGCTCCAAAACCAAGCACCGGCGCCCCAAGCCTTCTGTCCCCGATTGGTGGTCAGATGCAGGCTCCTCAGGAAATTTTCGGCGGCGATGTTAAAATCACAGCCGACAAAGCGACAAACAGCCTGGTGATCACAGCCAGCAAACAAGACTACGAAGTGGTTTTGAATTTGCTTAACAAAATCGACATTGCTCGCGATCAGGTTTACGTAGAAGCGATCATCATGGAGATGAGTGCTTCTGATATCGACACTTGGGGTATCGGCTACTATCAATACGGCGATAACGGTTACGGTAAAGTCGGCTTCAACGGTGGTATCAACCTGCAAGACATGTTGAATCCAACCGGCGGTTCGGGCGCCATCCTGGGTTTCGGTTCTGGTAAAGTGATCGAAATCACTCCGTTCGGCTCTTCGACTCCGATTAAGATTCCGTCTTTGGTGGGTTTCATCAACTTCCTGAAACAAACCAAAAAAGCCAATATCCTGTCCACGCCAACGATCATCGCCTTGGATAATAACGAAGCAGAAATCGAAGTGGGTGATAAAGTTGTAACCAGCATGCAGCAAAACGTATCTGGTACAAGCGGTACGGTAACTACGACGCCAACAATGGAAGATGCAACGATCAAGCTTCATATCAAGCCGTTCATCAGCCCGTCTTCAAATTCGATCCGCATGGAAATCAAACAACAGGTGACTCAGCTTTCATCAGCTGCAGTTCCTAAAGATTTCCAGAACAACACGCAGCCGCTGGCAAAACGTTCGATCAACACCATGATCAACGTGAAAAACGGCGACACGGCTATTCTGGGTGGATTGATCAAGGAAGACGATGTTGAGTCGGTAGTAAAAGTCCCTCTTTTGGGTGACATCCCTATTTTGGGTTGGTTGTTCAAATCCCGCGATATCCGTAAGACAAAAACAAACATGGTTTCATTCCTGACTCCGAAAATCGTTCGTAATTCAGATGATATGAACCACGTTGTTTCCAAGCGTTTGGATGATCGCATAGACTACATCAAAGGCCAGGGCGGAAAAGACCCATATGGTGCTAAGATAGATCCGATCTACAGAAAAGCAAAAGGTGAGCTTCCTCCAGAAGCCGCTCCAGCAGACCCTGAAGACGTAGAGTAATTTAAGAAGGAATTTTAATGGCCACTGTGGATGTTCTGACAATTCTGTCCAAAGCTACTTCAATGACACAGGATCAAGTACGTTCTGTGCTTGCCAACCCGTCGGTCGTCAGACCCGTGACCGTCGGGGAAGCTTTAAATCAGAAAGAATTCTCCACAGCGGATGAAGTCGTCGGTGATCTGTGTAAGGAATTGGGATTGGATTTTATCCGCGATATCCCCGTTGCAGATATCAACGCTGACTTGATCCGGGAAATCCCGATCAACTACGCAAAACAACATCAAATCCTCCCCTACAAGGACGAACCGGATCAAATGATTGCTTTAACCAGCAATCCCGTAAATCTGAAATCCCTGGATGATTTGAAAGTTCTGTTTGGTAAAAAAGTCCGTCCTTTGATCACCACCACTGTTCGCATTCAGGATGCGATCAACAAGGTGTACGAAAAATCCACGGCAAACCTTTCGGGCTTGGATGAAATCGACGAAGAGGATTATGACCTTGATGATCCAATCGTGGATCTGCTTGAGGCTGGCGAGGACGATGCGCCGGTTATCAAAATGGTGAACAGCCTTCTGTTCCGCGCGGTGAAAGAAAAAGCGTCAGATATCCATATCGAGCCCTATGAAAAAGACATGGTCGTGCGTTTCCGTACCGACGGTGTTTTGATGGATGTCTTTAAACCACCTAAAAAACTGCAAAACGCGATCACGTCACGTATCAAAGTTATGGCGAACTTAAACATCGCGGAAAAACGTCTTCCTCAGGATGGTCGTATCCCCTTGAAGGTCGGCGGTAAAGATATCGATATCCGTCTTTCTACGGTACCAACCGCTCACGGTGAACGTCTGGTGATGCGTATTCAGGATAGATCGACAGTTATTCTTGAGCTTGAGCAATTAGGTTTCTCGAGAGAAAACCTGGATCGCCTGGATGATTTGTTATCGAGGAATGACGGCATCATGCTGGTCACGGGTCCTACGGGTTCGGGTAAATCCACGACTCTGTACGGTGCTCTTTCAAAATTGAACAAACCTGACGTAAATATCCTGACCGTAGAAGATCCGGTGGAGCAACGTATCCACGGGATCGGTCAGGTTCAAACCAATGCAAAAATTGGTTTAACCTTCGCGGCCGGCTTAAGATCTTTTCTTCGTCAAGACCCCGACATCATCATGGTCGGTGAGATTCGTGACTTGGAAACTGCCGAACTTGCGATCCAAGCGTCCCTTACGGGTCACTTGGTTTTATCTACTCTGCATACCAATGACTCTGCCGGCGCCTTCCCGCGTTTGATTGACTTCGGGGTGGAGCCATTCCTTATCGCCACTTCCGTTATGGGCGTGGTTGCTCAGCGTCTGGTGCGTGTTCTTTGCCCGCATTGCAAAGCTCCCCACGAGCCGACCGATTTTGAATTGTCTTTGCTGGGAGTGACCCGCGAAGTTGCAAGCAAGAGCCACATCTGTAAAGCCATGGGTTGTTCAGAGTGTGGGCAAAAAGGTTATTCAGGTCGTACGACGATCAGTGAGCTGATGGTTGTGACGGATGATATCCGCTCTTTGATCATGCAACGTAAAGACGGTGCCACACTGAAAAAACAAGCTTTGGCCAATGGAATGAAAACATTCCGTGACCACGGTATTGCCAAAGTACTGGCTGGTGTGACTACAATTGAACAGTTAACTACGAATACGCAACTGGATCTATAATATGCCAATTTTTGAGTATAAGGGCCTGACCCGTGACGGAAAAAACACCAAGGGTGTAATAGACGCAGAAAATCTGCGCGCGGCCCGCACTAAACTCAAAAGAGACGGCGTCTATGTTGTCGACATTCGTGACAAGAAAAAATTAGACACTAAAAAATCCAAAGGCGCTCCCCGCGCCACAAAACAGGTTCAGGTAAAAGATCTGTCCTTGATGACCCGTCAGCTGGCGACGTTGGTGAAGGCCAATATCCCTTTGGTGGATGCTTTGACTGCGATTGCTGAACAGGTGGAAAATCCAACCCTTTCTGAAGCTATTGCTGACTGTAAGAACATGGTGAACGAAGGTTCGCCCTTTCATAAGGCTTTGCAAAAATACCCGAACATTTTCACCAAGATTTATATCTCGATGGTGGAAGCCGGGGAAATGTCAGGAAGTTTGGATGTAATCTTAATGCGTCTGGCAGAGTTTACTGAAGCCCAGGCCGATCTTCGCGCCAAAGTTTCCAGTGCCATGACCTACCCGATCATCATGTTGGTGGTGACAATAGGTTTGCTTTCTTTCTTGTTCATTTTCCTGATTCCTAAAATGGTCACGGTGTTTGAATCTGCTCCGAACCTGGTTTTGCCTTGGTACACGGTGGCTTTAATCAACGCGTCCCAATTCATGGTGAATTATTGGTACATCATCTTTGGTGCGATCTTTATCGCCATTGTGATGTTTAGAAACTGGAAATCCAGTCCGTCTGGCAGAAACCAATGGGATGCGATTTCTTTAAGACTTCCGATTGCAGGTCCTGCGGTTCGCATGGTTGCAGTTTCCCGCTTTACCAGAACTCTGGCGACTCTTTTAACCGGTGGCGTTCCGATGCTGACAGCACTCGATATCGTTAAAAACGTCGTGGACAACAACGTTCTTGCCGTCGCGATCGAAGAAGCCCGACAAAACATCGCGGAAGGTGAATCCATCGCCGGTCCTTTGAAAAAATCCAATCAGTTCCCACCCATCGTCATCCACATGGTTAACATTGGTGAAAAAACCGGGGATCTGGAAAACATGCTGACTCAGGTTTCAGATGCTTTCGACTTTCAGGTTAAGAACAAACTGGAATCTTTGACGTCCCTGATGACACCAGTCGTTACTGTATTGATGGGTTTCGCCATTGCGATGATCGTATTTGCGGTCATGGTGCCAATGTTTGAAATGACCAATATCGCCGGATAGTACGCCCTTAAAAGCTTAAATGAGACAGCAATAGGAAGTTAATTTTTTACTTTAACTTCCTGATCAAAACTCCGTTTTCAGGTGAGTTTTGTGAGAAATAACAAGACAAAAGAATGTGCCAAGTCAGAAGCATCTCTTTACCGGGGTAAAGCCTTCTGTTAGTATTTCATTCGGCAACAAGGAGTTTTTAAATGTTAGCTATCAATAATCGCAAGGGTATGACTTTGATCGAGATCATGATCGTCCTTGCCATCATCGGCGGTATCTCTGCACTTCTGCTTCCTCGTCTGACTGGTTCCATGGACAAGGCAAAAGTTAAAGAAACCAAAATCCACATGGGTCAGATTTCAAACGCTTTGCAAATGTACTACACAGATTGCAACAAGTACCCGCAAACGCTGGAAGGTCTTACAACTCAAGATCCAAATTGCAGCAACTGGGGTCCAGAACCTTATATCAAAAATATCAAAGACCGTTGGGAACATGACTATGTTTACGAACTTAACGGCAGCGAGATTCATTTGAAATCTTACGGTAAAGATGGTCGCGAAGGTGGCTCTGGCTACGACGCTGACATCTCTTTGGACGATCTTTAGTCCTTTATGAATCGTCGGGGCTTCACCCTCATTGAGGTGATGATTGTACTTGCCATCATTGGCGGTTTGGTTGTCATTGGGGCCCCACGACTCTTCAAAACTCAATCGAATATCCGGGCCACCACCCGTCAATTCATGGCTCTGACCAAAGATATTCGTAACAAAGCACGCATCTACAATTCCACTTATCGCCTGGTCATCAATATTGATGGCAAAAAAGCAGGTACCTATTGGGTCGAAAGAGCCAACGGTCCTATGCCTATTGATCCTGAAGCGGCTGAAAAAGAGCGCGAAAGACAAAGCAGCAGCTTCAAAGATGAGGATGCTCCACCACCGAAGTATGCGATGGATACTTCCGTTCTGAAAAAAGAAGCGGAACTTCCAGGTGCATTTAAATTTGTTCAGGTGGAAACCGTTTCCAGCAAGGATCCTATCACGTCAGGAACTGCTTACATTCACTTCTTCCCCGAGGGCTTCGTAGAGGCTTCTGCGATTCAAATTTCGGGGGGAAATAATTTAATTTGGACTCTTGTTTTTAATCCTTTAACGGGTCAAGCTGATATCATAGAGAAAGCTCAATCGTTAAAGGGAATTCAGCGGTGAGAAATAAAGGCTTCACATTGATCGAGACCGTGCTTGCACTGGTCATCCTCTCCTCCGGGTTGCTGTTACTGGCAAATTCCTGGGGCGGAAGCTTTGCCTATGTTCGTAAGGCGCAGTTCGCAACAGAAGTCACTGCCCTGCTGGAACGTAAAATGGCCGAGATCGAAATCGAATATTCCGGTAAATCCCTGGATTCCATCCCTGAAGATAAAGAAGACGATTTTGGATCTGAATTCCCTCAGTACTCATGGAAAATGGAATCCAAAGAGTTTGAAGTTCCGGATATCTCTGCAACCCTTACGGCCCGCGATGGCGGTGCTGACGAGATGTCGCTGACGATGATGAAAACTCTGACTCAGCATCTTTCCAAATCCATCAAAGAAGTTAAAGTCACAGTTATTTACAAAGGCAGCAAAAAGCCGATGAGTTTTTCTGCCACTCAGTATTTTGTCGACTATGACCGCGAAATTCCGATGCCAGGAGGCATGTAATGCTGAATTCGCGTCGCGGTTTTACTTTGATTGAGGTTTTAATCACGATCGCCATTCTGGGCACGATGACAGTGTTGGTCGCGCAATCGATTCAACAAAGTGTGAAAATGAAAAACAAAGTCACCACACAAGTGGACGACGTTTCTCATCTGCGCGATGCGGTTCGCTTGATTCAAAAAGATATCAACCTGGCCTATCACTATCGTGACGTGGAAAAAGAGCTGACGGATCTTTTGGCAAAAAAAAGTCAAACGCCGACGACGCCACCGCCCCCAAGCAACCCTTTTGCACAGCCGAACATTGGGCAACCTTCGGCATTTGAACAACAACAGCAAAACCGCGAAGTACCCCGTAAAAATCCTGAAACCCATTTCGTGGGAACCGAAGAGACTTTGAACTTCGTCACCATGAACAATGCCCGCACGGTTCGCAACTCCCAACAAGCAGACTTCATCGAAGTCGGCTATGAACTTAAAGAGTGTAAAAGCCTGAACGAAGGCGGCGGCTCTTCCAAGTGTATTTGGCGCAGATCCGCTCCTGTGGCTGATCTTGATGTCACCAAAGGCGGCAACGAGACTGTTCTTTTGGAAAATGTCAGCGAGTTCAAATTCCGCTACATGGGTAAAGGCAAGCAGGACTGGGTTTCTTCCTGGCGCACGGATCAAGGTGGCGACGGTGCCACCAAAGGAAAATTCCCCCAGGCAGTCGAGCTTTCCATCACTGTGACGAAAAAAGAAAGCGGCAAGGATCGCAAGTACTCGATGCAAGTGATCGTCCCGATTCATTTCACGAATAATCCTGACGACACGAATACAGGCCAGGCCACGCAGCAACAACAGCAAGGCGGCCAAAATCCCGTACAACCGCCAGGGGGTAATTAATGAATATTTTTAAACCCCTTCGCAATAATCGCGGCATGGCCTTGATGATCGTAACGGCGTGTTTGATGTTCATTATGTATTTCGCTGTTGAACTCATCGCAGACACACGTATCGAATACGAAATCAATTCCTCGGGAATGAATCGCATCAAAGCTTACTATGCAGCCAAATCCGGCATGCAGCTTTCCTTGTTGCGCGTAAAAATCTATCAACAGGCACAAAGTAAATTCGGGCAACAATTAGGCCCTAACAATCCCCTGTTAAACATGATCTGGCAGTTCCCTTTTGCATGGCCGTTGCCAATCCCTGACGAGTTGACTGCGATTGATAAAGACAATTTCAAAAAACTGGTCAAAGACTCCTCGATGGATGCGAGCTACATCACGACGATTGAAGATGAAGGCTCCAAGATCGATATCAATGATTTGGTCTCCCCATCTGAATCTTTGCGCAAAATCACCAAGCAGCAGTTGCTAAACGTTTTCCTGCAAAAAATGAAGGAAGACGAAAAATGGGCCCGCGAAAACTCGAACACCAACTTTGAACGCGTGATCAACAACATCGCAGACTTTATGAGCGACAAAGGCCAATCCCAAAACGGCGGCGACAAGCGCGCGGCGTATTCGGCTTTAAACTCTGAAGCTCAGTCTGACTACTTCCCGCCGAACCGCAGCTTCCGCACGATTTCAGAACTGCATTTCGTACCGGAGCTGACAGACGAATTGTTTGAAATCCTGGAACCAAGAATCACGATTTACGGCATGAAAGGCATTAATCCCAACATCGCCACAAAAGATGTCTTGAAATCCCTGGATCCCGGCATGACTGAAGAAGTTGTGACTGAAATCATCAAACGCCGTGATGACAAAGATCTGGGGGGGCCGTTTAAGGACGCCGATGATTTCTGGAATTTCGTGACCAGCAAAAATGCGCGCCTTGAAGGAAAAACCGAAGAGATTCCCTTGGTGTTTGAGTCTGTTTTCAACTTCCGTATTCGCAGCACGGGTGAATTCGCCCGCTCGACCAGCGAGATCACAGTTATCACCATGGATCTGAATAAGACCGTCGCAAAAATCAAAGATTACGTCGATAAAGACAAGAAAGCCGCAAACCCTAACGACCCAAGCAATCCAACCAACCCGCCTCCAGGCGGCAATACCGGTGGAAACTCTGGCAATACACAAGGCAAATCCGACCCAATCCCGAAGGGCCCGCCACGCATTGTTTTTTGGGGCGAAAGATAGGCTAAGGTCGAGCCCTCTGAAAGAGGAAAGATTTTACTTAAGTCCAAAGGCAACATATACTTAGACCAATATCTCGTTCATGGAGGAACGGTCTTTGAAATCACTTGGTATCGACATCGGGTCAAGCAGCATTAAAGTTGTTGAAATGCAATCGACGACGAAGGGCTTTCAAGTCGTTCAGTTCTTCGAGCATGTTC
The DNA here is from genome assembly GCF_047306075.1 of Bdellovibrio sp. HCB274. Classification (GTDB taxonomy): domain Bacteria; phylum Bdellovibrionota; class Bdellovibrionia; order Bdellovibrionales; family Bdellovibrionaceae; genus Bdellovibrio. Next base: position 1,515,010 of record NZ_CP178623.1, on the reverse strand, counting down.
TAAGCACCAATCCTCAAAGCGATGCGGAACTGGAGATCATCGAGTATCTTCGTGATTTGCTGGGCAAATACGATCACTCCCAAACCCGCTTTATCATGGGACTTCGTCAGGATCGCGTGGCGATTCGTAACAAGTTCTTCCCCTTCTCTGATCGCAACAAAATCTTTAAGAGCTTGGCTTTTGAATTGGAAGAAGATCTTCCTTTCTCAAGCGACAACGCAGTTTTCGACGCGAAAATCATCCGCACTGTCGGCGGCGGCGCTGAAGTTTTAGCGTGTGCGGCTCCGAAAGTTCACGTTCAAAATCTGATCGACAGAGCCAAAGACATCGGTGTTGAACCGTTTCTAATTTCTGCAGAAGGTACGGCCTTCGGGAATATCTTTGAGCGCTGGAACGAGGCTCCACCTGCGACAATCAGCACTCCGCAAAATTATGATATCGGCGAATACAAACCTCTTCGTCACGTGCGCCTGGTATTAAATATCGGCCACACACGCACGATTGTTTGTGCCATTGAAGGCAACTCCCTGACGGGTGTTCGCTCCCTTCTTTGGGGCGGAAAAAATATCGCTGAAGCTATCGCTAAAAAATACGAAATTCCTTATCAGGAAGCTTTGCGCGAACTGCAAACGAAGGCCTTTATTCTTACGAACAAACAAGGTGCCACGTTTGACCAGGTGACGTTCTCTGAAACGATCGCCAAGTGTGTTCGCGAAATGACCCGCGATTTGCAATTGTCCATTCTGGAATTTAAGAGCGAATTCAATGCCGAGATCTTGAATATTGGTTTGACTGGCGGAACTTCGCAAATTCAAAATCTGGGACCATTCCTGACTCAGGCATTGGAAATCCCTGCAAATCGTCTTTCAGTTCTAGATACAATTCCCAACGTTTCTTTCGAGCGCTCCCAGGCGAATTCAGCAAAACTGGGTGTGGCCATTGGTTTGGCGATTGAAGGCTTCAAAAAGCCCCGCAATCCTCCGATTAATTTCCTGCGTGGTGAGTTTGCCCGCCAGAATCATCACTTCAAAGCTCTTTGGGAAAAATGGGGCCACACTGCCAAGATCGCAACTGCCGCTTTGGCCGTGTTGTTCGTTTACTCTTACCTGCGCGAAGACTTTGCATTAGGTTTGGCTGATCGCTCTCAGGAAGTTTTAAAGACTCAGGCGAAAAGTGTTGCGAACCTTAAAGGTCGTAACGCTACTGAAGCCGGGATTAAGAAATACATCCTGGAAAATAAAAAACGCGCCACGGATTTAAAAACTTTGGCAAGCGTTGCCAATATGAACTCAGCCCTTGATATCATGAAGAAAGTCACTGATGCGACACCTGCGAAAAACGCAGTGACGCTGGATGTGCGCACTTTCAATATCCGTGACACGAATGTGGTGCTTGAAGGTTACGTCAGCTCCCCTGCGGAACTAAGCCTTTTGCAAAAATCCCTTTCTAACATCACTGTGGGTGGCCAGATCAAAAACCAAACACCAGGTTTAGGGGCTTTACCCGGACGTCAGGCTTTTTCATTCAGCTTTAACGTGGACCGCGGCATTCAGAAGGTGACTCGATGAATTTAGAAGACGTAAAAGACAGATTATCCTCTGAGTTTCGTGCTACCTGGGATCGCATCCAGGAAAGTGGCGCCTACAATCAAATGCGCGACCGCTATGAAAACATGACCCCATCAATGCAGAAGCTGACCATCTATGGTGGTATTGCTTTGGCAACTCTGATGGTTCTGTCCATTCCTTATGGATACTTCAGCGGTTCCAGCGAAGCGGTCGGCGAATTTGAAGGCAAACGCATGACCATCCGCGAACTTTTAAAGGTATCGCGCGAAGCTTCTGAAGTTCCAGCTATTCCCCAGGCTCCATCTATGGATGCCATTCGCGGAACGGTGGATAATATGATTCAGGCAGCTCACCTGCTTCCTGAACAAATCAAGGGCACGCAATCCACGGGTGGTTCGGGTCTGATTCCTACTAATTTAAGTGAAGGTGGCTTGCAGATCAGTTTGGCAAAGTTGAATCTGCGCCAGATCGTGGATCTTGGATACAAGTTCAGCAACATCTCCCCGAGTGTGAAAATGGCTGACATGTCGATGACGGCCAATCGCGAAGACAATCGTTATTTTGATGTGGTTTATAAACTTGTGGCTTTGGCAGTGCCTGCTCCCCCAGTGATTGCAGCAGAACCAGAACCGCCAGCGAAAAAAGGTTTCAACCGCGGCAGAGCCCGCTCTGGAGCGGATGAATAATGGAACACATCATTAAGTTTTTCAAAGCGCTGAAAGAAAACAAAGGACGACTTTTCGTCATGGTTCTTTCTGCGATTGTGTTTTTATTTGTTCTATTTCCCTTTGATGACCTGAGTGATTTGATTTCTTCGCAAGTATCAAAGATGACCAACAACTCTGTATACGTCACTTTTGATCGTTTGAAAATGAGTCTGATCCCGCAACCCGGTGTTGAAATGGAGCAGGTTTATATCGAATCCATCAGCACCCCTGCATTGACGGCGAAAGAACTGACCATCACTCCAAGCATCCCCGGCTTGATCCAGCAAAAGCCTTATGGCTCTGTTTCTGCCAAAGGTTTGCTAAAAGGTGATGTGAATGTCTCTATGGGTAAAGGCACTCGCAGTGATAACGGCGTTGAAAGACAGCGTATCGAAGTCAGCGCTAAAAAAGTGGCCTTGAACGACGTGCGTGAGCTTGCGAACTTGCCGGTTCTTTTAAAAGGTCAGTTGAATCTGGAATCAACTGCTTTGGCAGATTTGACGTTTCAGGAACAACCGGATGTGGAAGTAAACCTGACTATCAATCAGTTTGAACTGCCACCTTCGAACGTGAACACTCCGATGGGTCCTTTGACTTTGCCGGAACTAAAATTAAGCGCTGTAGAGCTTAAAGGCCGCCTGGCTGCGGGTCGCTTTGTGATCGAGAGTGGAACTATCGGTAAGCCTGGTGATGAGCTGCAAGGCACTGTTAAAGGCGATATCGGTATCATGATCGTGAATCGCGGCGGACGCTTTGGTCAGCAGATCGGTGCTTATAATTTTGAAATCGATTTGCGCGCTAAAAAGAGCTTCCAGGACAAGGCCACTTTGTTCCTGACCTTCATCGATGGCTATAAAACGCCAACCGCTGATGGGGCCCAATATAAGTTCAAGTTATCGGCCACAAATCCGATGATGCCTCCAAGCTTTGGCGCCGTGCGCTAGTCCGCTTTCCCACCCTCTTGCCATCTCAATTTGATTAAATCTGACACAGGGCTGTGCTTAAATGTTGCTCAGCCCCAAATCCAAATAAAGTGCGGGAGTTGTCGACTGTTGACATAACTCCCAATCTGACAAAAAACCTTATGGTTACTTAATTTGGAGGGAAAATGTCTGGAGTAAATAAAGTTATTATCGTAGGTCGTCTTGGTGCTGATCCAGAAGTGAAAGCAATTGGTAGCGGGAGCACAGTAGCTCGCCTTAACATCGCAACTAGCGAATCATGGGTTAAGGATGGTCAACGTCAGGAAAAAACTGAATGGCACCGTGTAACTGTATGGGGCAAATTGGCTGAAATCTGCGGCAAGCATTTGTCTAAAGGTCGCCAAGTTTATGTTGAAGGCAAACTTCAAACTCGCTCATGGGAAGACCAACAAGGTCAAAAGCGTTACGCTACTGAGATCGTGGCTAACACTGTTCAATTCCTTGGTGCTGCTGGTGCAGAATCTGGTTCTCGTTCTTCTAACAACTCAGGTGGCGGCGACGATTTCAATTTCAATGATTTCGGTCCAGAACCTAGCTTCAACTCTAATGACGAAATTCCTTTCTAGGAATTTCTGTTAACTGGTTTACGGTGCGGGCTTTTCCCTCTAAGGGGAAGCCCTTTTCCGCTCACCCGACGATGACTCGGGCTCCTGCCCTCGTCCCTTCGGGCTGACGCTCTGAAATAGCATCCTGCTATTTCAGTCCTGGCCTTGCCGGGCTTGGGTACCGCATCCTGCGGGCCCGGAGGTTCGCTCCACAGGGCTTCCCCTTAGAGGGCAAATCCCGATACGGCTTTCTACGCTTACATAAATCTTTAAATTGGAATTTCTTTTTTTGAGTCTTGCTTTGGAGATGCTGTGCTTTTGCGTGGTTAGTTGGTTTGTTTGCTTACGTTTGATTGATGTATTTTGTTGGACGAAGGCCCTGAATGAGATTGGGGTTTTGTTTTTATGGGGTGTGGTCTTTATACTGGAAGACGTATGAAGATTGTTGCCACCTCTTTGATATCTATTGTGTTTTTGGCGGGTTGTTCGGTTTATAAATCGGATGGGCGCAATCAGTTTGAGGCGGCGGCTCCGGCTAAGATTTCTACGGCTGCTTTTGATTCTTCTTCTCCGATTTATAAACTTACTGGCTGTCGTAATCAGAGTTTTCTTGAGACCTGGTTTAATGATGAATTTCCCCGTGCCAATTATGAATTGGTGTTGATGGATAATGACCTTGAGATCTGGCGCACCACTCAGTCTGGTGTTGTGCAGGTGAAAGCCTTTCAGAGGGCTGAGAAGGCTGTGCAATCCTGTTCCTACGAGTTTGCGAGTGTCGCTGTCTGGGAACTTTATAAAGATCAATTTATCCGTGAACTCAACAACAACCTGATGATCAGCGAATGAAGAACACCCTGCTTGCCTTCTTTATCAGTCTTATGTTTGCATTTCCCGCACTTGCTGCGAATGTGACCGCTGTTAAAGGCAGTAAGGTGATGGTTGATTTGCAGGGTGCTGATGTTCAGCCGGGTGACGAATTCTTTTTGATCAATCCTGCTACTGGAAAAAAATCTGCGATCGTTCGTGTGAAGCAAGTTAAATCGGGTCGCGCTGTAGCTGACGTCGTTCAAGGACGTGGCAGTGTGGGTGCAACCCTGCAGGCCAAGGCTTCTTCCAGTGGGAAGGCTACGAAATCAAAACCAGCAGCCTCTGCAGCGCACACTGAAGCTCTTAATAAAGCTTCCTCCCCTGACGAAGAAGCCGCCGCTTTTGATAAAGCTCGTGACATGAGTTTTTTGCGCACGCTTAGAAATTCTTATGGTCTGCTTGGCCAATACGCTATGAACTCGATGACTCCGACAATTACGGACCCTATCAATCCGACAGAAAAACCGGCACTGAAAGGCTCTGGTTTGGGCGCTGGCGGATTTTACGAGTGGGCCCTGACCCGCAACATCACCGTTCGTACTTTGGGTATGCTTGAGCAATTCAATGTCAGCGGCAAAACAAACAGAAACGTGGGTTGCAATTCGACGACGAACTGTTCGGCCAACATCACTTACCTTTCAGCTTATGGCCTGGCAAAATACTACTTCACTACCAATGAAATCCGCACCTGGGCTGGCGTTGGCGGAGGATTCCTGATCGCCATGTCCAAGTCAGCAACGGCTCTGGATGAAAATCAAATCGCGACCAATCAGGTTTTAAATTTGGCTGTCGGTGGTGATTACCAATTGAACCGCAAGAACTACATCCCCTTCAGCGTTGAGTATATCTACTTCCCGCCTTCGGATACCGTCACGGCAAGTTCTATTCTTTTCAAAGTTGGATATGCCTGGCAGTAAGGTTTAAACCGGAAGCCAAATTGTGAATTTTGTCTCTTTTGAATCCGCATCCAGATAAAAATGCCCTTTGTGGGCTTCAATGATCCCTGCACTGATACTTAAACCCAAGCCCACACCCTTACCGACTTCTTTGGTGGTAAAGAACGGCTGCATAATACGATCACGAACTTCCACAGGCACGCCTGGCCCGGTGTCTGAAACACTGATCTCGACACCTTTGTTTTTAAAGTTGGCCGTGATCTTTACTCTTTTCACCGGCTGATTTTCCACGGCGTCAAAAGCGTTATTGAGCATATTCAAAAGTACCTGGGAAATCTGATAAGGACGGCAGTGAACAATCATTCCCGGCTCAACTGATGCCGATAGCTGCACGCCTGCGAGCTTAAACTTTTCATGACAAAAAGCCAAAGTGTCGTCGATGATTTCAGCCACCTCGACTGATTCCAATTCTTCCAAAGCAGATTCATGGGCGTAGCTGCGCAGACCTTTTACGATCTTGGCAATTCTTCCCACCATGGATTCCACCGAATCCATGCGGCGATTCAAATCCACATCCTCGCCCAATCCTTTGCTCGCCAGGGATTTGCGAATCACACTGATATAGCCACCCATGACCGCCAATGGATTATTGATCTCATGGGCAATACCTGCAGCCATTTCCCCTAACGATGCCAGTCTCGAGGAAACCATGACTTTTTCTTCGCGTTCCTTAAGCAGGCGTTCGCGCTCTTTTTTCTGAGTGATATCTTCGCCCACCACCAGGTAGCCGCTAATTTCGTTTTGCTCGCCCGTCACACGATGCAGGGATAATGCCATATTCAAACGCTTGCCGTCTTTGGTGACGAAAACCCTTTCGTAACCGCCAGCTTCGCCTGATTCAAAAATAGCCTCAAGATATTCAGATCCCATCATCAGGCGACGTTTAAGCTGTTCTTCCATACGACCGCGATACATCATCACGTCGTTGTGATCCGCAAGCACAAATACCTTTTTACCCAGAAGTTCTGCTTCGGTGTAACCAAGTAAGTCCACGGTGGCCTTATTGATGTTTGAAATATTTCCGAATTGATCGAGCTGAAGAAGTAACAGGGAGATACTGTCACGGCCCGCTTTATGCCAGTCATTCAGTTCGCGCATTTTGCGCTCTGAATCCCGCGAGCGACCATAGAACACCAAATTCACTGAAAGCAAAATTGAAACGCTAAGACCAAAAACCATCAGCACGGCGGGCAGGCTTGATGAGTTCTCGCGAACTAAAGCAGGCACCGGTGTTAATCGGAACGTCCAATTGGCGTTTAAAGCTTTGTACACTTCAGTTTCTGACCAATCCTGCATATAGAACTGACCGACTCCGCCGGTATTTAAAAATTCGTGACCATCGTCACCGATGATCTGCACAAAGTAATCCGGGGCTTTGGCAGCATTCTGGAAAAAGGTTTCCGCTTCCAATGCCACGCTTAATACACCCAGCAGTTTTTCATCTTTAAAAACTGGATAATAAAGCAGAATTCCTTCTCCGCCGGTCAGTAACTCGACCGCATCGGAAATTGCAGGCTTGCGATTTTTGATGGCTTCTTCAAGAATTCCCACCGATCCACGCTGCTGGGAAATTCTTAAGCCCCGAACTTTCTCACTAATATCAGACAACGGATAAAGCCATTTTACTTTTAAATCAGCTTCGGACCACAACACGCGACGAATACCCTTAATTTCCTGCGTGTACAATTTCGCATCCAGACGCCAGGCTTCGGAATTGCGGTAATCCTGCGCCACAAAGTGTTCTGCCATGCGCTCTAAGGATTGATTGAGGGAGCGAAAGGTTGCATCAAAGTTTGCCAGCATCGCATTCAGTCTGATTTCAGTAATGCTGCGATTTTTTTGGTAGTCTTTGATTACCAGAAGCTGCTGAAAAGCCATGGTCAAAAATACGCCGACGATCAAAACGTAATAAGGTCGGAAATGACGACGGCCCAATCCAATACGAATCAAACGCTCGCGCAGTTGCAATACCAGCGCGAAAGACAAAACAATAAAACAAAACGCCGTGTGCGGCGCCATCTTGGCAAAACTACCCCAGCCAAACTGGGAGTTGATCGTAAATACATTTCCCAGAATTCCAATTACTCCGATACCGCAGACAGTGGCTGAAACCGTCAGTCTGACGAAACGACAAAGCAAAGTCGTTTTGTTGAAGAAAACTCCCAGGCCCAAAAGAAACGCTGCCAGACACGTGCTGGCTGCTGATCTTCCCGGAAAAGTATTTTTGGAAGTTTCAAAGTATTTAACGAAGAATTCATCAATTCCAAAACTCATGTTCAACGGATACTGAATGAACATAACGGCAGAGAATGCTATCACGATGATCGCGCAAACCCGCCCGACCCTAAAATAGTCCCGGTCTGAAAACAGAATCCCCAAGGAAATGAAAGAGAACATAAAAGCAGTGTTAAACACCATCGCGCTGGAGTTTGGAACAAAACGAAATGCGCTGGGAATTTTAAGTATCCAGCCCACCATCACAACGACTGCCACGGTCAATACCAGCAGACTTAAGAAGTTGTGCAAACGGGGCAGATACTTATTGAATGACACGCGTGACACCGATGATGCCTTTGATCTTTTGAATCTCGTAAATTGCTTGATTCAATTGCACGGCATCTTTCACTGACACTTCAAAATTACATACGGCTTTTTTATCTTTGGTGGTGCGAATCTGTGCAGACTGGATATTAATCCCCTGCTGCGCAAAGGCCTCAGACATAGATTTAAGCAAACCCGGATTATCCTGGGAGATGATTTTTAAACGCACGATACGCTCTTGGCCATCGCCCGCAACTTTCACATTCCAGGTCACATCCACTTTACGAAGCTGATCAAATTCAAAAGCTTTGCTGCAGTCACTGCGATGGATGGTGATCCCGCGCCCGCGACTGATAAAGCCCACAATTGGATCGCCTGGGATCGGATGGCAGCATTTCGCATAGTGCACCAGCATGTCATCCATACCGTCGACGGAAACCAATGAGTTGGTTTTACGCGTTTTGTGAGTCGCTGCCCGCATGACTCTTTCCATGAACGTAGAGTCTTCAGTTTTGGCAGCTTCCTTCGCCAGATTTTCCGGAGAGAATTTTTCAACCAGATGGCGGGTTTCAAGTTTTCCGTAACCCACAGTCACGTACAATTCGTCGATATCTTTTAAGCCATTGTCTTTTAAGTACTCCTCGAAAGCCGGGCCCTTCAGATATTTGACTGCAGCCATTCCGAATTTGCGGAATTCTTTTTCGACAAGTTCTTTACCCAGGATAATGGAGCGACGACGCTGCTCTTCCTTAACGAAGGCGCGGATTTTGGATTTGGCTTTGTTCGTAACCACGAACTTCAACCAGTCTTTCGAAGGCTCCTGCCCCTTACCGGTGATAATCTCAACCGTGTCACCATTAGAAAGCTGATGCTTAAGCGGCACCATCTTGCCATTTACACGCGCACCCACGCACTTGTTACCAAGCTCGGTATGGACCGCATAGGCGAAATCCACCGGAGTGGAACCTTCAGGGAACTCACGCACCTCACCCGTTGGAGTGAAGACGTAAATTTCAGTTTCAAATAAATCAGTTTTAACTGTATCCAGAAACTCATCAGGGCTGCGCACCTGCTGGTGCCAGGAAACCAGATCGCGCAACCAGTTGGCCTGCTGCAAATCATCGGATTCCATTTTACCGCGCTCTTTGTATTTCCAGTGAGCGGCGATACCCATCTCGGCAACCAGGTGCATGTCACTGGTGCGGATTTGAATTTCAATACGCTCCCCGCCCGGACCGATTACGGTCGTATGCAGGGATTGGTAGTTATTGGCTTTCGGCATCGCGATGAAGTCTTTGAAACGGCCTGGAATCGGCTTCCACAGGGAATGCACCAAACCAAGGGCAGCATAACACTCGGCCACACTTTCAACGATCACACGGAATGCCAGTACGTCATAAACCTGATCGTAATCAAGGCTGCGACTTTGCATTTTTCTATACACGGACCATAAGTGCTTCGAGCGGCCATAGACTTCAAACTTGAAGCCGACTTTGCTAAGTTCTTTACCGATCAATGACTTTACATCTTCGATGTAGCGATTTTGTTCCGCTTCGGTTTTTTTGATTTGCTGAACCAGTTCGTAGTACATGTCCGGGCGATAATAACGGAAGCACAGATCTTCCAGTTCAATTTTCAGAGAGCTGATACCCATGCGCCCTGCAAGTGGACAATAGATTTCCAAAGTTTCAAGAGCGATGCGCTCTTGTTTATCAAATGGCATGAAATTCAAAGTGCGCATGTTATGCAAACGGTCTGCAAGCTTCACCAGAACCACGCGCACGTCTTTACCCATTGCCACGATCATCTTGCGAATATTCTCGCCTTGTTTTTCGTGGGAGTTTTTAAATTTCATCTGACCGATTTTTGTTACGCCATCTACCAAGTGCGCAACCGCATCGCCGAACTCACGACGAATATCCTCAAGAGTGGCATCGGTATCTTCAACTGTATCGTGCAAAAGGCCCGTCGCGATTGTATCTAAATCCAGATGTAAATCGGCTAAGATGGCAGCGACAGAAAGTGGATGAGAAATATACGGCTCACCACTTCGACGGATTTGACCCTCGTGATGTTTCTCAGAAAAGTAGTATGCTTTTTCAATGAATTTAAGATCCGCATTCGGCCAGTAACTGCGAATGCGGTTTAGAAGATCATCAACTGTTTTGACTGGTTTATGAGAGAGACCAGTCTCTTTTTGGGGTTCCGCCATATTCCACTCAGTTTACCTGAGAAGAAGAGGCGTCTCCAAATAGATTCGTTTGATAATTAAAATTTATTAGTATTTTTAGGAACTTAGGACCTTCGTCCTAGACTACTTATTCAAGTCTTTTTCGATTTGAACCAAAGCGTCCTTAGGGTCCATCGCCACTTCGTAACCTACGTTACCGATAGCTACTTCACGAAGAGCAGAAACGATGTACTTGTTGCTGCGAGTGGAAACAGTCGCTTCAGCACCTTTAAGAAGCTGCTTCGCTCTTTTAGCAACCATCAATACAAGAGCAAATCTGTTAGGAACTTTTTCCAAGCAATCTTCAACAGTTACACGAGCCATTTAATGCCTCCGGGCGCAATTAATTCATGAATTCAAAGGAGGAAATTACCCTTAACCTAGTAACTTTTCAATGATTTTCTTAAATTCGGCATAGGATTGCTCGAAGTTGTCGTTGACGATCTGGAAGTCAAACTTGGAGGCTTCGGCAATTTCTTTCTCGGCATTGGCCATACGGACCTCGATATCCGCTGGCATCCCCCCGTCCCTTTTCTCGATTCTGCGACGCAATTCGTCAATTGACGGTGGCAAAATGAAGATGGTCTTGGCATCCGGATACTTGGATTTGAAGGTCAAAACGCCCTGGATATCGATATCCATGATCGCGCATTTACCGGCCGCCCAAGTGGACTCTAGAGACTCATAGGAGGTTCCATAAAAGTTCGTATGAACTTTCGCCCACTCGACAAAAAAGCCCTTTTCAATTTTAGCTTTAAAATCATCGTGGGAGATAAAATGATACTGAAGACCGTTCTTTTCGCCCTTACGGATGTTACGCGTAGTGAACGTAATAATGTCCACGAGCTGAGGAATCTCCTCAATGGCCCGGGCTACAAAACTACTTTTTCCTGCGCCGCTGGGTGCAGCGACAATAATCATACGCGTTTTCATACTATTGAACGTTTTGAACCTGTTCTCTTAATCTTTCGATAAGGGTTTTCGCTTCTACCACGCTTTGAGTAATCTTGGCTACCTGAGACTTTGAACCGATCGTATTCACCTCGCGCAGCAATTCCTGAGTGTAAAAATCAAGCTTTTTACCCTCGGTCTGCTGGGAAGCGATCAATTGGCGATAATTCTTAATATGTTCACTTAGGCGCGATAATTCTTCGTTGATGTCAGCTTTTTCCAGCTGAATAACGATTTCCTGAGTCATGCGAGCGGGGTCGATTTCGTTACCCTTTAAACGGGAACGAATCTTGGTTTCGTACTTCTCCTGAAGCTGCGCATTGGCCTCTTCACGAAGAGTCGTGATGACTTTGATTTCTTTTTCCAGGGACGTCAAAAGTCTTTCCAGATCCTTGCGCAAAGCTTTGCCCTCGCGGGAACGTTCTTTGTCGCAGTTGCTGCAGGCTTCAGTAAAAGCTTTCTTCAAAACTTTCTCTTCACCTGTGAACAGCTCATAACTTTCTTCAAGTTTGATCACATCCGGCAAGCGAGCCATGGATTCCAAATGAACCTGGTAGTTAGTGCCCAATTCTTTTGCAAGATGCTTGTAAGCCGAAACGTATTTTTTAACCAGCGCATCGTTCACCGTCATTTGGGCTTTGCCGGAAGCAGTGGCTTTCACTTTGCGGGAAACAAAAACATCAACAGTTCCGCGTGACAACGTCGCACCCAGAATTTTTTTAAGTTCTCCCTCCATCGCCACGAATTCGCGGGGCAAATGAAAGCGAGTTTCCAAAAAACGACCGTTCACAGCACGAATGCTGACTTCAACACTGACGTCTTTGGATTGAACTTTTGCTGTGCCATAACCTGTCATGCTTTTCATATAGATCCATTCTTGTCGGCAGGGGTAATTGTGGTCAAAGAGTTCAGAAATTTCTCGACCACGGCTCTCGCCTCATTGTAGCCGCGAGCACCATCAAACCAGTGAATGTCCTTGTCCCTTTGGAACCAGGTTTTCTGGCGTTTGGCGAGCTGCCGAGTATTTGTCGTAATTTGCTCTAAAAGTTGATCTTCGTTAATATGACCGCGAACAAACTCAATCGTTTCTTTATAGCCGACACTGCTAAGCGGTGCCCACTCTGCAAGACCTTGATCCAGCAGGGTCTCCACTTCATCCACCAGCCCGTCTTTTAGCATCTTGTGAGAGCGCAAAGCGATGCGCTCGCGCAGCACTTCACGGTCCCATTGGGGTCCGATTTTTAACAGCGGATAAGCAAACGGAGTTTTCAGCTCATCAAACTCTTTTTGAATTTGTGTGACGCCTTTTCCCTGCGTGCGAATCAACTCGATACCGCGACCGATCCGGTAGTGATCAGCGATGTTGATTTTCGCGGCATATTCAGGATCCACCTTGGACAGTTCAGCGTAAAGTTTTTCAGCACCACCGGGTTCAGCAATTTCCTTTTCAACCTGTGCCTTCATTTCTTCAGACACTTCAGTCACCGGATACATGCCTTTTTCAATCGCCATGAAATAGAAACCCGTGCCACCGACCACGAAAACCGGCGTACCGTCAGGGATCTTTTCCATGACCTCTGAAAAATCGCGGCAGTAACTTCCGGCGGTGCTCTCCTCTGGGGGAGTGACATAACTTACAAGGTAATGCGGCACCAGTTGAAGTTCTTCGGGAGTGGGTTTTGCCGCCCCGATCTGCACATGAGAATAACACTGAACGGAGTCACAGTTGATGATGACACCTTTATATTCCTGCGCAAGTTTCAGCGCCCACTCGCTTTTACCAGTGGCCGTTGCACCCACGACGAAAATAACAGGCTTGGTTTTCTTCATCACACGATTCGCCCGAAATCTTTTTCCAGTTTATAGAACGGATACTCAACACTGACCGGGCGTCCATGAGGACAGAAACTTGAAAGTGGGAAGTGATCCATTTCGCGCAACAGATTTTTCATCTGGTCAATGCTTAGCGCCTGCCCGGCACGAACCACCGAGTGACAAGCCATCGTGGCACAAATATCGCCAACCGCTCTCTCTAAAGAGTAGCTGCCGCCTTGATCGACAACTTCAGTTGCCATGCGATCCAGAACTTTTCCTAAGATAGATTCTTTAATAAACAAAGGCGCTGCCTTGACGCCGACAGTGCCTGGTCCCAGGGCTTCGATAAATACTCCCAGACGTTCGATATCTTTTGCTAACAGCAAAAGTCCTTCGACTTTTTCGGGCGACATATCAATAGCCAATGGAAACAGGAAATCCTGAATGTCGATCTTGCCACCCTTCCAGGCGTTCATCAGCTTTTCGTAGGCGACGCGTTCATGGGCCGCATGCTGATCGACGAAGACCATCTTATCGCGATGCTGAGTCACGATGTATGTCAGATTGGCCTGACCTAAAACTTCCAGCGAAGACCAATAGCCACCACTGACCGGCGCCACTGTATTTCCAACTGAAGAAACTGTTTCAGTTTCATTCGATTCTGACACTGAGCCCGCAAAACCCTGACGGGACTCTGCCGCTTCAACAAGAGTTTGATAAGTGGCGCTACTTTGTTGAACCGAAGATGCCGGGAAATTAAAATCCTTTTTTTGAAACTGTGTCGTTTTAAAAGAAGAATCCTGGAATGCCAGATTTTCTTTTGGCATTTCTGCCGGAGCTGCAAAATTCGGAAGACCCTTCGCCGAAGAATAAGTAGCTGCCGGATCAGAGTAATCAACCGTACCACCCGCCTCACCAAATTGGGATTGCGAGCGCAGCTGACCGCTTTGTTGAATCCAGGGTGCTTTTTCCAAAGTCCCGCGCAAGGCCCCGGCCACCGCACGGAATGCCAGGGATGGATCATGAAATTTAACCTGAGATTTTGTTGGATGGATATTTACGTCGATGTACTCAGGATCCGTTTCCACCCAAACAGCGGCAATCGGATACTCCCCGTGCATCAAAAGACTGCGATAAGCTTCGTTCACCGCTGCCTGTAAACTGCGATCCTGAATCCAGCGATTCTGTGCAAACAACCAGATGTTCTTGGCAGTTTTTGCGACATTGTGCGGATCTGCAAACACCGCGTAAGCTTTTACGTATTCACGTTCCGCTTCACCCACGAACAAGGGTTTGATTTCCAGAATTTGTTCCGCGCGCTCTTTACGATCCTTGCAGGCGGGCCAAAAATTTACCAGCTTGCTGTTTTCCTGTATACGGAACTCGACATCGTGATGAGCAAGCGCCATGGCTTTCAGAGTCGTTTTAATTGCGGTGTGCTCGGCTGCATCGGATTTTAAAAACTTCAAACGTGCCGGCATGTTTTCAAAAAGATTTTCCATCAGCACGGTCGTGCCCTGCGAACCACCGACGCGATCAATCGGCTGTTTTTTGCCGTATTCGCTGATCAGTTGGAAGGCCTGTTCATCGCCCACACGTCGTGTGGTCAGGGTCATCTTGCTGACCGAGGAAATACTTGCCAATGCCTCGCCGCGGAAGCCGAAAGTTTTTAAGCTCCACAGATCATCGGATTTGGAAATTTTGCTGGTCGCAAAACGATCCAGTGCTTTCGGCAGATCTTCAGGTGACATGCCTTTTCCGTTGTCGATGACTTTAACGATGCGACCGCCATCAAAGAACTCGACATGCACGCGCGTAGCACCAGCATCAATGGAATTTTCAACGAGTTCTTTGACCAGATGAGCAGGACGCTCGACCACTTCGCCTGCGGCAATTTGGTCGACAACTTCCGGGGATAATACTTGAATAGACATGGGCAAAAACATGCCCTACCAGAGAGATTAAATCAAGAAAGTGCTTATTCAGGACGCGGGCATTCGCCATTTTGCTGACACTTTAAAAGCATCATTCTTAGGTGCTGAGTTTCCTTTAAAGTCAGGTCAAACTCATAGTCAGCGCCTTTGGCCACAGAACCCAATGCTCCCACCGTGTAGATAGGTGTATTGGTGGAAAACTGTGCAGCGGTGTACTTAATGCCGTCGTAGGATTGGAATACCAATGACTCAGGATGTTTACCAAGAGTCCAAAGGAAACGCATCATCTGGGATTTGGCCTTCATCAGGCCGTCTTCCATATTTTTCCAGCATTTCACTTCACCCAAAAGGATGACTTTGCCATTGGAGCGATCAATCACAACCGTATCCAGCTCGCCAATGGTTTCTTTGCCCGTGCTGTATTCGATATCGCCCGAGATCAGATATTTATCGGCTGGATAAATCTGTCCCAAACGCACCTTTTCAAGTTCTTCACAAACAGCACCATCGGGCTCGAAATTAGCGCCGGAATTTTTAAGAGAATCAAATGCCGCGTTCAAATCACCCGCGAAAGCAAAGGAAGAAAAAATGAACGTGAACAAAGTGGAAAGAACAAATGTTTTAAACATGGAAGGCTTGTAACCCACCCTGTCCCAGACGTCATGGTTATTGCCTTGCGTTAGGCTTTAAAAATCAAGGCCTGCGGTAATTCCATACCCGAAGTAACTTTCTTTTTCCCAATAAAACTTAACATCGGGACGAATCGAGACTCTTTTGATTCGGTAGGAAATTCCCGCATTGAATAAAACTCCCAAAGTCATATCGTCGGCAGAGTAAGGGTCCACCACACCCGGAAGTGTTAAATCAAAATGCGAATACTTTAACATCGGACCGAAGCCATAAAAGAAAAGAAAATCATTGCCCTTGGGAAGCACGGTTTGAAACAGGAAATTCAAAATGACGATGTAACCGCTGCCTTCATTCCCCGTATAGTCCTTGTAGTAAGAAGGTGCTCCGGAATGAAAAAGAATATTGGTTTCAGTATAGATGTCGCCTGAAAACAACGTGTTGTAACCGTGAAAATTTAAACCCAAAAAAGATGTCTGCGCATTTCGGCGTCCACCCATGGTGTCTTCGGCATAATCGATGAAATTCAGCGACAGTCCGCGATAGCGGCTCGCAAAGAATGGTTTTTTTCCAGAGTACTCTGCTTCGTCGGGATTCTCGTTGTTTTCCTGCAGGTCTTCCTTGTTGATGACACCAGGGTGAATCTCGGCGTCAGAAATCCAACCGGTCACTCCGGGCTTTAAACGGACCTTGAAAAAAGGCCCTTTCTTTCCTTTGGAAATCGCCATCACCTGACCTTGTTTTAAGACCGCCATAACCGGGGCATCAAAATCAGGATCTTTATAAACCTGCGCTTCATCAGCTACGACAGTTCCACGTTGCGCCTGTGCCAGCGCAACTCCCGGAAGCAAAAACAAAATGAAGAGCAATGCTGCAAGGCCCGCAGAAAGTTTCGGGCTTGCGCGCTTACTTAAAGCGCATAAGCCAAACACGCCAGAAAGCCTCAAGGACAATTTTCAATGCCATTTTACTTTGGCCAACGCGACGGTCTTCAAACACGATCGGAGACTCTGCCCCTTTGAAGCCTTTTTTTAATGCTTTGTATTTAAGCTCAATTTGAAAGCTGTAGCCGTTACTTTCGACTGTGGATAGATCAATGCCCAATAGAACTTCTTTTTTCCAGGCATTAAATCCGCCTGTCCAGTCGTTCAATGGGAAGCCTAATATCAGTCTGGAATAAATACCGCCACCACGGGAGATGATCTTACGCAGGATGCCCCAGTTCACAGTGCTGCCGCCCGCGATATAACGGGAGCCCACTGCGAAATCATTGTCTTTCAGTTTCCCCAAAAGAGGTCCCAAATCTTCGGGACGATGAGAGAAATCCGCATCCATTTCTGTGATCACTTCATAACCCTGATCGATACCCCAGCGGAAACCAGCGATATAAGCTTTGCCCAAACCTTGTTTGCCCGGACGGGACAACAAGTGAAGATTCGGAAGAGACTTCTGCATTTCACGTACGATGGAACCTGTGCCATCTGGTGAATTGTCATCAACGACAAGAATATCAACGCCCAAGTTTTGAGCAAACACCGCAGGCACAATGGTCTGCACATTTTCTTTTTCATTGTACGTAGGAATTACGATCAGAGTTTTCATGCCCCTAAATTGGCACAAAGCTCTTTGACTGGCAACAAACGCGCCGCATCTGGCGAAGCTAAAATCCGGAGTTTTTTAAATAGAACGAGAAACCAGCTTACCTTTACCCTTGTTTTCCAAAGCTTCAGCTTTTTTCGGTGTAATGGTTGGCAGGTTCAATGGCTTTGTCAGCAAGTACTTGGGATCCTGCTTACGCACGTCCAATTGCACTTTCACTTTATCCGCAGCAGCGGCGGGGTCTTTCACGTAAAGAATCGGATCAAACCCGCAAGTGCGGCACACCACCGACAAACGCCAGCGGATCTGCACAAATACTTCCGAGATCGCCAAACACACAACAAACGCAATCATCACGCGAGGATCGTATTCCTGCCAGATCGCGAACATCACCACAATTGAAGCCATCGCGGCTGCGATGATATTCATCACGCCGATATTTTTCTTGCGATAAATATTACGCGGAGTTTTGCAAAAGGCGCAGTAGCAGTTGTGTTTGGATTTAAATAAAGAAAACATATAACCAGTCTGCCAAAGACGTGGTCTAGATTGAAAGATCATTTTTTGATAAATGACAAACCCTTGCTAGAATCAGCTTATGACTAAACTAAAATCGTTCCAGTTCGCATTTGTATCCCTTTTTACAATTTGCCCCTCAACTATGGTCTGGGCCGCTTCTGGCGCCGATTATCAGGAAGTCAGCTATGACGACCTGGTGAACGAACTTAGCAACAAAAAATCCACTTACGAGCAGATCAAAAAAGACGCCAACGGTCCGCAATCCCACATCGGTATTGGTTACGTGAATGGCTTCACGAACGTTTCCACTGAAGGCGAAAATTTCAACCGCCGCACGACAGGCATTCAGCTTTCAGCCGGCCGCGATCTAAGCTCACGCAATATCTACGGCGAAGTTATTTTCCGTAACTACGGCTCGAATGATTCAATCAATGAGGAATTTTCCTTGCGCGAACTTGAAGGCAAAGTGGGTTACACAAACCAGATCGAAGGTGTTTGGAACTACTCTATCAGCAGCGGTCTTTCAGCCCGTATGATGAAGTATGCTAACTCTTCCAAAGACCTTCATGTGGACGAAACCACTCCCGCAGTGGTTGTTTCCAGTGGAATCTTTGCGCAACTTAGCAAACACATCTCGGTCGGTATCGAAGGCAGCGCACGCACTGCTTTGGTTAATAAGCCTTCCGACAAAGACTCTTTTGATTTCGCGTTTCGCTTGAACACTTCTCTTTAATTCGCAATACTGGGCAGGTGGATACACTTGCCCTACTTCTTAGTCTTTTTGTTTTTCTGGTCGCCTTGGCCATCTGGACCAACAAAGTCCGCTCCCGACTGCATTATGATTCTGCCCTTCAACCGAATTGTCTTTTGACCCGCTGGCCGCTGTTGTTTGTGACCGGCCCCCGCAGCTTTTTTTACTTTTCCAACTATTGGAACCTTTATCCTTCTTACCTCGCAGAGCACGGGTATGAGGTCTATCACCTGCGCCTGCCATGGAGTGATTCACTGCTGCGCCAAACCCGCCTGACAGAGTTTCTAAAATCCCAGGATGCCGCCAAAAGACACTTTCATCTGGTGATGGATTCTTACTCTATGGTGGAGTTGGAACCGGTTTTAAGAAGTTTGAAACCAGAATGTCTGATCTCGATCACGGAAATCGCAGATGCTGACGCCAAAAGCTTAAACTCTTTGAACACACCCTTCGTGCCCCAGGAAACACTGCAAACCCTGCCTTCACGAAAAGGCGGCTTCTTTATCAAGTGGGCCTATGAACTTCACCGCCTGCTGCTGTTCGGCCGTCAGGTGCCTTCGCTAAGCTGTCTGGGCGCGGTGAAACAAACCCGGCTGCAAAATGCCCGACTGCTTTTGGAACGTGCCCAGGTTTTGGCGGAAATGGATCTGCGCGAGGGCGATCTTAACGTTTGAAAACCTTCGCAGCTCTTACCACTTGCTAACCGAACTTGGTCGTGATGCAATAGCTCCATGAGTGACTACCGCGACGTAACACCGAATCAATCCCCCCATTTACAAACAGCCAAAGAAGTTTTCAATTACATCATTGATTACCTTCGCCATCCCGTTCAAAAGATCAAAAATCTGCCGGACTGGAAATGGTCGACGCTTTTAATCACTCTGGCTGTGGTCTCTATGATCTCGGGAGTGATTTCCGGATTGGTTCCACCGAATATCTACCGCATCGGCGCGGGCATCATCTTTGCGCCATTTGTAGCGTTGGTGATGACGTGGCTGGGAGCAGTTTTCATTTATTACTACTTTCAGGTTTTTGAAAAGCGGACCTGTTCTTTGCGCCTGATCTTCACACTGATCTTATTTGCGAACATTCCGTTTTTTATTTTCCAGGCCGGCTCTGAACTGATTCCACCACTGACTTTGGTGGGATTTGCTTTCACAACTTTGTTGTTGGCAGTGGGCTTAACTGAAAACTTCCAATTGGAAAAAAAGCGCGCATTGCGCCTGGTGACCATCCTGTTTGCGATCGTCTTCTTCCTGTGGCTTTACAACCGCATCGAAGTTTCCAGAATGTAGTCGTTACGCAAATAACTCCCGATATCGGGAAATAAAAAAGGCCGTGTTTGAAAAACACAGCCTTTTTTTTGTTCAAATCCCGGATAAATTTGGGACCGCTTAATAGACGAAATTAAAGCTTATCAACAGCCTTAACAACTTCTTCAGTTAAATCTGAATCCGGTGTTGAAAACAGAATGCCGTTATTGTTTTCCATAACCAGAGTATAACCTTTTTCTTTCGCGATTTTCGCAACAACCGTCTTCATTTTTTCAACGATAGGAGCCGTCAACTCGCCCTGTTTCTTTTGCAGATCCATTTGGCTTTTCTGAACTTCCTCACGGTACTTCATCATCAGCCCCTGGAACTCAGCTTGCTTCTTACCCAAAGCATCTTGAGAAAGAACAGACTTCTTCTTCTCGATGTCTTCGCCCATTTTCTTAAGCTCAGCTTCTTTCTTTTCGATGTCTTTTTTCTTTTTAGTAAATTCAGTTTCCAATTCAGCTTTGGCTTTCTTACCCGCCGCCGTCGCCTGAACCGCTTTCGGCATATCCACAAAACCAACTTTGCTATCAGCCGCATGAGCAAATGAAGCCACCAACAAAGCACTCAAAGTAATAACTAAACTTTTCATAAAAATCCCCTTTTCGGTTACCTAAAAGCCTTAAGCATTTCCCCACCCTTGGCAACCCCCAAAAGTGTGTCCGTACCTTTCACCCACCAAAAAAAAGGCACCCCGAAGGTGCCTTTTTGAAGAATCCGTTCCCAGATCCATTTTCGATTTTCAAATATCGATTTTCGAAAAATCGCAAAGCGATTTTTAAGCGCGTCCAGTGGAGCCGAAGCCGCCAGCACCACGCTCTGTCTCTGACAGTTCGTGAGCCATAATGAAGTTCGCCTGGTAAACCGGAGCAACCACCAATTGAGCACAGCGTTCCTGATCGCCGATTGTTACAGCGGCATCACCCAGATTGATCACGATGATTTTTACTTCACCACGATAGTCCGCATCGATAGTTCCCGGCGTGTTCAAAACAGTCAGACCGTTTTTTGCCGCCCAGCCACTGCGAGGACGTGCCTGAATTTCAAAACCCATTGGGATTTCAAAGCTCAAACCTGTCGGGATCATCGCACGCTGACCTGGTTCCAAAACCACAGGACCATCAAGTTGTGCACGAACATCAACGCCGGAAGCACCAGCCGATTGATATGCCGGCAATTCACCTTTGAAGTTTTCAAGAGTCTTAATTTTTACATTTACTTTATTCATAGTTCATACCCCTCCCACCAGTCTTTGAGTTCTTCAACACCAGTGCCCAGCAATACGCCGGATGTTTTATCAGTCTTAAGCTCACTGCGGATATAATCATTCACAGTATCCACTGTGACCTGATTGATTTCCTCAATCACTGATTCGACTGATCTGTATTCGCCAAACACCATTTCATTGACCGCCAAGGAAGTCATGCGATTTTCGATGTCGTCGGAGCCCAGCAAAATCGAACCTTTGACCTGCGTTTTAAACATTTCAACGTCGGCGCGCGAAGCACCTTTGGTTCGGACTTTTTGAAACTCCTTGGCCACCAGATCAGCGACTTTTTTGACGCTTTTTAACTCGGAAGCCGCATAAATATTCAGCATTCCTGAGTCAATGTTGGTATTAAGACTAGAGAAAATAGAATAAACCAATCCACGCTTTTCACGCACACTTTGGTAAAGCTTGGAGGTCATCCCTCCGCCTAGCAAAGTGTTCGTGATCACCGCTTCAAAACGGTATTGATCACGGAAGCTTGCCGTCGGCAGTCCCAATAGCATGTGCACCTGTTCGGATTGTTTTTCCATCACCCGACGACGACGCAACCAGTTTGGTTTTTTGCGCGTATTCTTCAGTGTGGATTTTTTCTTTTTACCCAGATGCTTTTGTACACCAGCCATAAATTCATCATGATCCAGGCAGCCTGCTGCACTGACGATGATGTTTTTGCCGGTATAATTTTTCTTATAGTAATCCATCACCTGGTTTTGCTTCATCAAAGCGATGGAAGCTGGCGTTCCCAAAATCGGGCGCCCCAAGGGATGTTTGCCGTAAGCCTCGTCATAAAGAACGTCATAGATAACGTCTTCATGGGAGTCCTCGGACATGGCAATCTCCTGCAGAATCACGCCCTTTTCCAAAGCGAATTCTTTTTTGACCAGATCCATATTGGAAACCAGATCAGACAAAACGTCCAAGGCCTTTTCCCAATGATCTTTCAAAACCAGAGCGTGATAGCACGTGTATTCACGTGTTGTGTAAGCGTTCAGCTCCCCACCCACGGACTCCAGAGATTTTGCGATTTGATAGGTATTACGGGTCTTCGTGCCCTTAAACACCAGATGTTCCAACAAGTGAGACATCCCGGCGATGGCCGGCGTTTCATCACGAGTTCCGGTTAAAACCCAGATACCGATAGAAACGGCACGGGACCCTGGATGAAACTCGCTCATCACTCGGATCCCGTTAGACAGTTCAGATTTTTTGAACAGATTTGCCAATGAAGTTACTCCATTTCAAAGGCCTTGCGGCCCTTGAGTAATGTGCCCACCTTCGCCAAAGCGTCGGCGGACAAAACCTTACTGAAGCAAGGCTTTGCGAGAAAGTTTCACGCGACCTGCACGGTCTACTTCAAGAACTTTCACGTCGATAGTTTCACCCTCTTTAAGAACATCTGTTACAGCGCGAACGCGCTCGTTAGAGATCTCAGAGATGTGCAACAAACCTTGAGTGTTCGGAAGGATTTCAACGAAAGCACCGAACTCAGCGATTTTAACTACGCGGCCTTTATAAGTTTTGCCAACTTCAGCTTCTGCCACGATGTCGTTGATCATGCCGATAGCTTTTTTAGTTGCTTCAGGATCAGCAGACGCGATGTGGATTGTACCGTCGTCTTCGATTTCGATCTTAACGCCAGTAGCTTCAGTGATACCACGGATAACTTTACCACCAGAACCGATAACTTCGCGGATTTTGTCCGGACGGATTTTGATAGTCTCGATACGTGGAGCAAATTCAGAGATTTGACCACGAGGAGTTTTCATCACTTTTTCCATTTCGTTCAGGATGTGGATACGGCCGTCTTTAGCTTGAGACAACGCTTGTTCCATAACTTCGAAAGAAACAGAGTCGATTTTGATATCCATTTGAACTGCTGTGATACCGTTTGCAGTACCAGCAACTTTAAAGTCCATGTCACCCAAGTGATCTTCGTCACCCAGGATGTCAGTCAATACAGCTACGCGGTCGCCTTCTTTGATAAGACCCATTGCCACACCGGCAACGTTGCCTTTAACCGGAACACCGGCATCAAGAAGAGCCATCAAACCAGAACATACAGTACCCATTGAAGAAGAACCGTTGGATTCCAAAACTTCAGATACGATACGGATTGTGTATGGGAATTTCTCATGGTCAGGAAGAACTGCTTTAAGAGCACGTTCAGCCAGGTTACCGTGACCGATTTCACGACGGGAAGTACCGCTCATACGACCCACTTCACCTACAGAGTATGGAGGGAAGTTGTAGTGAAGCATGAACTTGCGTTTTTGAACGCCCAACAATGAATCAACCATTTGTTCATCGTCACCAGTACCCAAAGTCACAGTACCCAAAACCTGAGTCTCACCACGAGTGAAAAGACCAGAACCGTGAGCGCGTGGCAGGATACCAACTTCGTTCGCAACCGGACGTACAGTCGTCGTGTTACGACCGTCGATACGCACTTTGCGATCAAGGATCATGGAACGAGCTTCTTTGTACTTAAGATCTTCAACGATTGTGTTTAGTTCTTTTTTACGCTGTTTCAAAAGGTCTTTGTCAGTGATTGACGCCAACAAAGATTTTTCAGCTTCAGCTGCTGCTGCGCTTGCAGCTGCATAACGGTCTTGCTTGATTTTGATCGCCAAAGCTTCAGCGATTTTAGGTTGCAAGAAAGACTCTGCTGCATTTTTGAATTCAGCATCGATAGATGGAGCTGTGAAAGTACGTTTTGCAACTGAACCTGTTTTTTCACGCAATTCATCCTGCGCGTTCAAAAGAGGAATCAATGCCTGGTGACCGAATTTCAAAGCTGCCAAAGCGTCTGCTTCAGAGATGAATTTCGTTTCGCCTTCAACCATCAACAAACCATTGCGAGTACCCGCAACGATCATATCCATATCGGATTTTTCCATTTGTTGTGGAGTTGGGTTGGCGATGAATTGACCGTCAACGCGAGCGATTTGAACTGCTGCAGTTGGGCCGTTGAATGGAATGTCAGACACGTGAAGGGCTGCAGAAGCACCCAAGCTTGCCAGGATTTCCAATGGGAATGAACCGTCAGCAGAAAGAACTGTCGCTACAACTTGAGTTTCGTAGCGGTAGCCCTCTGGAAAAGAAGGACGGATTGGACGGTCGATCAAGCGAGCGATAAGAACCGCGTCGTTTGTTGGCTTAGCTTCACGTTTGAAGTAACCGCCTGGGATTTTACCAGTAGCGTAGTATTTTTCGATGTACTCAACAGTTAGAGGGAAGAAATCCAGCTCTGATTGTTTTTTGGAAGAAACAGCAGTTACGATAACCATGTTGTTACCGGAAGAAACAAGCACTGATCCATCAGCTTGTTTTGCCATACGGCCTGTTTCGATTGTGATCTGCTTTCCACCTACAGAAGTAGTTACAGTCGTTTTCATTAAATCTCCTTATTTAGCGAATTTCGTATTCGCCATCCGTTTGTGGAAGCCATCTCAAAAATCAATCTGACTTTGAGCACTCCGGCTCCGCCGGAGTAGAGCATTCAGCCTTCGTGCCTTTTGCTCGTGAAGTCAGCGGGATTTCTCAGCTGGCTTCCTGTTTTTTAAAGTTCGAAGGGGCTATTACGCCCCTTCTTTAGTATCTTATTTAAATGGAGATTACTTACGGATATCAAGTTCTTTGATAAGAGTTTGATAAGCCGCTACATCTTTGCGGTGCAAGTAATCCAAAAGCTTACGACGTTGATTAACCAAAGTCACAAGACCACGACGACCGTGGAAATCTTTTTTGTGAGTTGTGAAGTGAACTGTAAGGTCGTTGATACGAGCTGTGATCAAAGCAACTTGAACTTGCGCTGAACCAGTATCTAGGCCTGCAGTTTTGAATTTGTTAACGATCTGTGCTTTTTGTTCTTTAGTGACTGCCATTAGCGTCTCCTGTTTTGGCGTTGCCGCCGGTTTGTATACTCCCCGCCTTAGTCGTCATGGCTGTCGATCCTAGGCAGGTTTGGTAAGGTTCTATCTGCTCCCGCAAGCGGGGTCAAGTAGTGAAAATAATTAGTATTTGAAGACCCTCTTTAGGACGAATCCGCGGCCCGGTTCCAGGCCAACAATGGCCAAAAGCTTGCCGCTATCCAAAGCTAAAATCTGCACGTATTGGTCTTCTTCGGGCTTGAAAACCGCTATAAGCTGGCTGCGCAGGTCATGGCTGATTTGGCCATTTCCCAAAAGCACCTGATCCTGCCCCTTAACCCGAATGCGCTTCACGGTTGGCAGGGCCACATCCATGTTCACGAAAGATCCCGAAAAAGTGTCCTTTTTTACACACTCCTCGATCGCCTCCAGGGTCATCGCCTGTTCCAGATAGTACGGAGAGGAGTAATTCCTGCGCAGAGCACTCATCGCCGCGCCACATCCTAAAGCCTTCCCTAAAAGGTCCACCCATGTACGGATGTAGCTTCCTTTGGAACAACGAAGGTCAAACTCTGCCCAATCAGTGCCCATCCCCAGGAATTTGATATCCCAGAAATTCATCACTTTTTTAGGGATGACGACATTCTTTTCCTGACGAGCATATTCGTAAAGCTTTTTACCCTGCACCTTGATGGCTGAGTAAATAGGTACTTCGACTTCCATCTCGCCTTGCAGCTTCATGGCCTCAGTCAGCAATGTCGCCTCATTCAGCTGCACCGGCATTGTTTCCAGAATTTCCCCGGTCGTATCCAGGGTGTCGGTGCGAATTCCAAATTGAATGCGCACGCGATAACCTTTATCGCCTTCAAGAATGTATTGGGAAAGTTTGGTCGCCTCGTTAATCAGACAAGCCATCAGGCCCGATGCCATGGGATCTAAAGTCCCGGAGTGCCCTACGGACTTTGTACCCATGATACGACGAACGCGGGAAACCACATCGTGGCTAGAGATTCCTGATGGTTTATCCACCAGCAACAAACCATCAAATGCGACAGCCTCCCGCTTTACGCGAGGAGCTTCACCTTCCGTTTTACCGGGAGGATTTTTAGATTTTTCAGAATTATTCGTCATCAGATTCGGATTCGTTTTTTGGTTCTTTGGCTTTTCTTTCAGCCTCAAGATCAGAGATGATGCGCTCCACTTTCAAAACCTGTTCTGTCGTATGATCCGCATAGAACTTCAGTTTCGGGCAATAGCGCATCTTTAATTCTTTACCGATAAAGTTTTGGATTTCAAAGGCGCGTTCCTGCAAAAGTTCAATCGCCTGTTCCTGAGCCTCTTCAGAACCCAGAACGCTGATATAAACTTTTGCCGCACGCAAATCCGCTGGCATCTTTACAGAGGCCACCGTCACCAAACCTGGCAACGGTAATTTGAAACCTTTAATCAAAAACTGAGCAATGGTAGCCTGAATTTGACGTTCAACTTGAGCGACACGGCGCCCATCACCCATATTTTTCATTAGATACCCAATTCTTTCGCAACTTCTTTTTTCACGAAAGCTTCCATCATATCGCCGACTTTAATGTCATTGTAGTTTTCAATGCCGATACCGCACTCGTAGCCGGAAGCCACTTCTTTAGCGTCGTCTTTGAAACGTTTAAGCGATGAGATCTTACCTTCGTAAATGATCTTGTCTTCACGAAGAAGACGGATCGAGTTGTTACGTTGAACCTTACCATCGATAACGAAGCAACCAGCGATAACGCCGATTTTCGGTACGTTGAAGGTATTACGAACTTCCACACGGCCCATAACTTCTTCAACCATATCTGGAGTAAGAAGACCGGACATTGCAGCTTTCATTTGATCAATCAATTCGTAAACGATCGAGTAAGTTCTGATGTCGACACCCAATTGTTTCGCTTTAGCCTGTGCGCCCAGGTCAGGACGAACGTTGAAGCCCAAAACGATACCTTTGGAAGTGTTCGCAAGAGTCACGTCATTTTCGTTGATACCACCAACTGCGGCGTGGATAACACGCACTTTAACTTCTGGAGTAACAAGTTTTGAAAGCATTCCGTTGATGGCCTCAAGAGAACCATGAACGTCTGCTTTCAGGATGATCGCAAGCTCTTTCACATCGCCAGCTTTAACTTTAGAGAAGATCTCGTCCAAAGACATTTTCGAAGCCGGAACATTGGCTGCTTTTGCCGCCTGTTCTTTTCTCAATGTGGACATTTCTTCCGCAGTTCTTTCATCTTTAACGATGTCAAACTTATCGCCCGCTGCCGGCACACCATCAAGACCCAGAACTTCCACTGGAAGACCCGGACCGACAGATTCCACTCTTTGACCTTTATCATTCGTCAATGAACGAACGCGGCCTTTCATTGTTCCTGCAACAAGGTACTGACCTACTTCCACAGTTCCGTCTTTAACCAGAAGTGTAGCAACAGGTCCTTTACCTTTTTCCATTTTCGCTTCGATCACAAGACCTGTGCCCGAACGTTTTGGATTGGCTTTCAATTCACCGATTTCAGCCAACAATTTGATTTGCTCAAGAAGCTCTTTCAAGCCGGTTTTCTTAAGTGCTGAAACTTCCACGAAGATCGTGTTACCGCCCCACTCTTCCGGGACGATTTCAAGTTCAGTCAATTGTTGTTTGATACGGTCCGGATTTGCACCCGGTTTATCCATCTTATTCACAGCGACGATAATAGGTACGCCTGCTGCTTTCGCATGGTTAATAGATTCCTGCGTTTGCGGCATCATACCGTCATCCGCAGCTACCACGATAACCGCGATATCTGTCGCGTTCGCACCACGAGTACGCATTGCCGTGAAGGCTTCGTGACCCGGAGTATCCAGGAACGTGATCAAAGAACCGTCTTCAATTTTAACAGAGTATGCACCGATGTGCTGAGTGATACCGCCGGCTTCGCCTTTAGCAACATCAGCATTACGGATAGCATCAAGCAACGATGTTTTACCATGGTCAACGTGACCCATGATTGTAACAACCGGTGGACGAGTGATTTTATCTGCATCCAGATCACCGAAGGCAGTTTCTGTCGCCACGTCTTCCGCTGTCTTAAACACGTTTTGTGCTTCCCAACCGAATTCAGGCACGATCAATGCGATCGTATCGAAATCCAGGTCCGTGTTCATGTTCGCCATCACACCATTTTTCATCATAACTTTGACCAGCTGAGGAGCTTTCAAGCCCATCGCCATCGCCAAGTCAGAAAGTTTCATGGTGTTGTTCACTTTAACTACGCGCTTATGAGCGGCAGCTGTCGTGATCTGAGTTTTTTGACCTTGCTCAGTAACGATCTTCTTCTTTTTAGGTTGGAAGACCATTTCGCGTTTACGGAAATCAACCGCATTGAAGCTCTTGATTTCCTCTTCTTTTTCTTTTTCACGGGCACTTGGACCTGCATTAAACGCCGGAACCGCCGGAGCTGCACCAAAGCGTTTACGCTTATCAAAGTCCTTATTGTGATGGTGATCCGCGCCACCTTCAGGTGGCAACTCTGGCGGAGCTTGTTGAGCTACGAAGCCAGGACGGATGTTGCGCGTTGGCGCCCCACCTGCCGGACGGTTGAAACCGCCTGGACGTGGGCCAGTGAAAGAAGCACTTGCACCACCACCGGAACGAGGCTGGAATCCACCTTGTGGACGGTCACCTTGCTGGCGCGGAGGAGCTTGTGTTTGAACGCGGGAAAGATCCATACGTCCAATGATATTTCTTTTTGGAGCCGAAGCTGGAGTTGAAGAACTCGCGACACCGCTGGTTCCAACCACAACTTCTTTTTTACGTGCCGGTGGAGCTGGCGTTGCAGCGGGAGCTGCCTCTGTTTTCACAGGAGCAGGTGCTTCAACTTTAGCTTCCACAACCGGTGCTGCAGCTGGTGCCGGAGTCGGTTCTGGTTTTGCGACAAGCTTTTCCTCAACAACGGCCGGAGTTGGCTCAACGGCCTCTTCCTTGGCAGCTGCTGCTGGCTTTTTAACTACAACACGAGTTGTTTTTGGAGCTTCTGTTTCAGCTTCCTCTTCAACTTCGGGCTTGGAAATTACTTTTGCTTTCGCTTCAACCGGAGCCGCTTCCTCTTTCGTCTTACGACGAATGACTTTAGCCGGAGCCGCTGTTGCCGCTGCTTCAGCTTCCGCTGCCGCCGCTACTTTTTTAGCTGGCGCCTTGCGAGTCGCAGCTTTTTTGGGTTTAGCTTCTTCAGCCGGCTTGTCGCCACCACCCAACTTAATTTTAATCTGCTCAAGAACCTGAGGGTCCAACTCCGCCATGTGGCTCTTAATAGGCAGATTCCATTCACGGATCTTGTCCATCAATGCCAGCGGGGTCATCCCGATTTCTTTAGCAAATTCAAAAACTTTTGGATTACTCACTCAGTCTCCCTGTGTAGTAACTGTAACTTTAAACTTAAATCTATTCTTCTTCAGCTTCTTGAGAGTTCAATTTTTGCAACTCTTGCTTCAACAATGCATCGGCTTGTGCTTTCGCAGATCCGCCACCCGCTTTGCTGTCTTTGGCAACTGTTGGAGCTGTTGGTACTGGAGTACCTTCTGCTTCATACTTTTTAAGCAAAGCGTTTGCTTCGTTAGAAAGTTTCTCTGCCTTTTCCGGATCGTCGTAACCTGGAATTGTCATCAATTCCTGAACGCTCGCCTGAGCTACAGATTGGAATGAACCGAAGCCGGATTGGAAGATGTTTTGTGCCATTGTTTCGTTCATGCCCGGGATCAACATCAAATTAAAGATGGATTCCGCTGTACGAGACGCTGCTGAAGATTCAGAAATGATATCCAATTTCCAAGTCGTCAATTTAGCTGCCAAGCGAACGTTTTGACCACGTTTGCCGATTGCCAAAGACAATTGAGAATCTGGAACAACGATTTCCATTTCACGGTTTGTGTCATCAAGGAATACGCGGGAGATTTCAGCCGGAGCCAAAGCATTTACCGCGAAACGAGTGATGTCTTCATCCCAAGGAACGATATCGATTTTTTCGCCACGAAGCTCTTGTACGATGTTTTGTACACGAGAACCCTTCATACCAACACACGCGCCCACTGGATCTACAGTAGAGTCGTTGGAACGAACTGCGATTTTTGCACGCTGGCCTGGCTCACGAGCCGCCGCCATGATCTCAACCACACCGTCGTAAATTTCCGGAACTTCCATTTCGAAAAGTTTCATCAAATAACGTTCATCAGCGCGGGACATGATGATTTGAGGACCACGCGTTGTCTGACGAACTTCAGACAGGTAACCCTGAATACGGTCACCTGGTTTGTATTGTTCGCCAGGAATTTGTTCACGAGGCGGGATATAAGCTTCAGAACGGCCCAAATCCACAACGATCGCGCCTTTTTCCACGCGACGGGCGATACCGGAAGCGATTTCGCCTTTGCGCTCTTCGAATTCAGTAAAGATGATGGAGCGTTCAGCATCACGCACTTTTTGCATGATGATTTGTTTCGCAGTTTGAGCTGCGATACGGCCCAAATCAGTCGCTTCCAATTTGATACCGATAGAATCGTCCATTTGAACGTTTGGATCCAGTTTAACAGCGTCGTCGTAAGGAATTTCAACTTCCTCATCCACGAATTTTTCACGAGGCACTACTTCTTTGAACTCAAACAATTCAACTTCGCCAGTCTCTTCATTGTATGCCGCTTCGATTTCACGGTAAGTACCGTACTTTTTACGGGCTGCTACAAGCATACCTTGAGTGATTGCATCGATAACGACCTGTTTGTCGATACCTTTGTCTTTACCAACCTGTTCAATCACTTTGGAAAGATCTGAAAACATATTTTCAGCCATGGCTTATCCTCTCTACTTTTTTTGACCTTTAGTAACTTCAAATAATACTTTAGCTTTTTCGATCATCGCGTACGGGATTTTGATCTCGACGTCATTGATCACGAAACGCACAGCCTGATCGTCAGCGGACTCAATAACGTCCTCGACCGTCTTGGCGGCTTTCCATTTCTTATCCGTCACACCCATGCTCTCCAAAGATTTGGATGTTTTCAGATAAACTTTTTTGCCCACGGCTTTTTGGAAGTGCCATGGTTTAACCAAGTGGCGCTCCAAACCCGGACTGGAAACTTCCAGCGTATAAGGACCGCCTGGAATGATGTCCTCGTCCTTATCCAGAACCTCGTTCAAAGCTTTGGAAACATTCGAGCAGTCATCAAGACTGATACCGCCCTCGTCATCCTTATCAATGAACAAACGCAAAGTACGTCCTTTGCCCATGCCTACGAACTCGATATCGTAAAGCAGGCAGCCATTTGTAGCGGCAGCATCACTCGCGATTTTTTCAACTTGATCTAACCAAGAGGGTCTCTCAGACATCTCTTCACTTCCTTTAACTTCAGCCCACCAACCCCGAACGGTGGTTTCAGCTTACTAATGAAGTGACTCCAGCTTAAAACCGTTGGGAAATATCCAATCTGGGTTTTAAAGCCTGTGCATGCTCAAACGCTTAAAGCGTATCTGGCGCGCATCCCGTTTGTCCGAGGAACTCAAAAAGAATTCAGTGGCAAAAAAAAATGGGCCTGTTGGGCCCATCGAACGTCCTTAAACTAACAAAAAAATCGAAGAGGTGCAAGGACTTATCTGGCCCTAGGTCTCCCCACACTCCCCAGAGCGAATGAGTCAGGGACAGGAATACAATAGTGCTGTGGCCCCATCCTTATAATAGCGTGGGCGCCGCCCTGTTAGTTTAAACCCGAGCTTTTCATACAATTTCTGGGCAGATTCATTGCTCTCGTGGACCTCAAGCCACAACTCCCTATCATGACCCTTTGCGGCGATCATGTGTTTTATCAAAGACTCCATGAGGCCGCGCCGTTGAAAACTCGGGTGAGTCGCCACCAGCGAGATCTCCCACGCCCCAGGAACTTCGCGGTACAAGACAAATCCAGCAAGCTCCTCGCCCTCAAAAATCCCCACGCCTTCTGCGGTGGCCATTTCGGCGCCCAGCATATCGGCAGGCCAATAGAACTGCGGCAACATTCCTGTTTGCTGATGAATCGCCTCAACCAAGGCGCGCATCGCAGCTTTGTGGGGAGTGTACAAAGATTCGATTCTCATGAAGATGCCTTAGATGAAATTTCTGACTTTGTATTTACGCTTCATCAATTCAAACCAGGAGCGCAAACGCTCTTCCAGCTGCTGCTGGCCTAAGAAGGTTTTGATATTGTCGCGAATTTCCGAAAAGGGCGTGTTACCGAACTTACTGCGGTTTTTTTGATAGTATTCGTACGCATCGACGTTAGACACAATCCCCGCCATGGAGCCGGTTTTAAATTTCATAAAACTTTTGGCGACAAGTTTGCGATCGGTGAACTTCTTCACCTCGGCCGATGTGGGCTGCAGTTGATTCCAATAGGTTTTGCCCGCAGTTGCTTTTTCGACTTTTGCCAAAGCTTCATCGAGCTCTGCTGTGGACGCCGCGCCGACATTGAAAGTCGCCGCCTCCATTGCAACCACGGCCTCCAGTAAAACTGCCGTCACATGATTGCGAAATTCTTTGGATTCAGGCCCTGTTTCCAGAAGCGCGCTGGATTTACTGTCTTTCGGCGGATAAAGAATATGATCGATGACCGTCGTGATTTGCACCTCGCGGCTGGTAATCACGTACTCCCCCACTTGTCCCACGGTTTCAGAAACCAGGGTCGCGGCATGCAGGGGCAAAGCTATAAATAAAGACATAATCAGGATGCGCATGGATTTATTGTACCGAAGCGCTGGTCTTTGTCCAAAAAAAAAGCGGAGCCCCATTACAGGACTCCGCCACCACTGAGAGATATTTGGGAGCTTATTAGAAATTCATGCGACCGGAAACTGTCATTACATAGTACTGAAGTTTTTCGA
Organism: Bdellovibrio sp. HCB274; assembly: GCF_047306075.1. Classification (GTDB taxonomy): domain Bacteria; phylum Bdellovibrionota; class Bdellovibrionia; order Bdellovibrionales; family Bdellovibrionaceae; genus Bdellovibrio. The sequence continues at coordinate 1,482,053 of NZ_CP178623.1, read as the reverse complement.
TCGGGTTCGTGTTCTGATACTCATTCCAACCAGAGTTCCAGTTGCTGCCATAGTTAATACGGTTGGAAAGATTCCACATATATCTGAAATCCAAACCAATTGCGTATTTTGGAGAGAACTCAAGGTCCGCACCAACCAGCGCACCCAAGTCTACTGCATGTGAGTTCACATCAGAGTTTGAGTTGTTGTTATAGTTGGTCATGTAACCGTAGCTATTTTTCGCTTCGTAAGTTCTGTAAGAGTAAGCCGCGATACCACCGATAACTGGTTTCACGATACCATCAAAGAACTGGATTTTAGCTGCTAACGCACCCGTGTATTGATTTACATCAACACCGTTTTGATTGTTATACATATTGCCGTACCAGTTGTTATTCACGGAGTAGTTCGAGTAAAGGAATGAACCCTCGATGATGAAACCATCAACTTTGCTACCGAACGCTACGCCCAACGCATAGTTGCCTTTTACGTTGGAAACATCTGGATAGTCACCCATACCAATTAAACCGGAAACGTATTTGCTACGAACTGGCTCAAGAGGTTTGTTTTTCTCCAAAGACGCTGCCATTTCCTGGCGAACGATTTCGCGAGTTGCGGAATCATCAGTCACTTGTTTTTCAACGATAACTGGAGCCGGAGCTGCTACCGGAGCAACAATCACTGGTTGTGCGATCGGTTGCTGAACTGGAACCTGTTGCGCCTGATTTAGATTGTTAAATTTATCACCGAACAATACGTCAGCACGGCGCTTTTCATCTTCCATGCGGGATTGTTCAAGTTTTTCCACGATTTTTTGTTCAGTTTGAACTTCAGCATCCTGACGGCTCTTACGGATAGATTCCGCACGGGATTCCGCCAACGGAGAAGCTTCAATAACAGTCGTAGGCTGTTTTTGAACCTGCTGAGTTGCTGCAGTGGCCTGAGCCGCTTGCGCAGGAGAGTTAATAATATAGATAGGTTGTGGCTTAACTGTTTGCACTTCACCTGCTGCTGCCGCTGGCAACGCAGTTTGAGTGCTCACAACCTGTGGTGTTGTCTGCTTGGAATACATAGCATCCAATTCAGCATCAACATCACCTTCTAGGGATTGAGCCAACGCGAATACCGGCGCCATGCTCAAAGCCGCAAGGACATAGATATACTTTTTCATAAAGTCTCCTCAGTGTGGTTTTCTTAGAACCTTTTTTAATCGAAAGCCTGTAAAGCAAGGCCAGTGCCAACTGGGACGGATTTCGTCCTTACCGTCTAAACTATTGATATCCGGGGATTTTGGCCCTCTAAGGATCCGGAAGTGGTTTGCTTGGCAGAATAAAGAAGTGACAACTCTTAGAGCGCTTCCTGAAATCCTTTCAAACTGGGGTCAATTTGGCCAGGAGTGACAAAGTCGCTGAAAAACCGGGCAAAAACGCAGAAAAATTAACGGTTTTTAAAAAATATGTTGAGGATGAAGGGGTCTTACTATTAAAAAGGTTCTCTCACTGCGGGTGTGGTGAAATGGTAGACACAGAAGATTCAAAATCTTCCGCGAAAGCATGGGGGTTCAAGTCCCTCCACCCGCACCAACCTTCGCTAAAGCTACGGTTGGCAAGCCGAATGAAACCGCCCTTCTGGCGGTTTTTTTATGTCCAAAATCCACCGCCACGGTGGCGGCAACGTTGATTTTCTTGGCAATAATACTTAATTCATTTTGAACGAGCAGCCTTTGATCACAATGATCAATTTGGTGCCTGAAACATTAATCCACTCAGTGCGCGCTGCAAAACCGATGCGGTTTTGACGTGCGTTAGATGAATACTATTCGAAGTATTCTGGGTCGTCCCAGTTGTGTTCGCTTTGTTGTAGGTCTGCAGAAATGTAGGCGCTGCCGTAGATGCGGCCCAGTTCGCACTCGCTAAGAAGTTCATCAAGGTTTGCGTCGTCTTCGGCCAAGGCATCGTAATCAAGATCGCAGGATCCCGTATCCCAGGCCTTCAATGAAAACTTCATTTTATAAGCCACGAGTTTTGCGCCTTGATAGATAGCGACGACTTCATCCACGCGAATGGCTTCTTGGGATGCCTGATAATCGCCTTCAAGGATTGTATCTCCCCAGACTCCGGACTCATGTTCGGCAAGCTTGGCAATTTGCGTTTGTTGGGCTGATGTGAATTTTGGATTTTCGACTTCCGTGAATTGAACTGGATTTTTTATAACAGCATCAATGATGTCGACAAGTCTAATAGATGTATTCGCTTGAGAAAAACAAGCGGTCAAAGATAGCACAAGTACAATTGCAGATTTCATTACGGGGGTCCTTCAAGGTTGGTTGCGGATGCAGCCCTTATAGAACCCCGTCTTTATGAAATACAATGAATGCTGGTAAAGTTATCATTCATTTGTTGAATTATATAAACTTCAAGAACCTCGTCCGGACTAAATCTTACTTCCGTACTGCTCCACCTTTGCAAGCCACTTCGCGCGAAACTCACTCGTCGACATTCTTACGGGACCGATGTGGGTGATTTTTACGGGTTTGATCCCGCAGAACTCGAAGGTCAACTTTTTCAGTGCCTTGTCTGTCGGCGCGCCGTAAATCAGACGATAATACCAGGAAGGTTGATCCATCGTAGAAATGATGTGTGCGGTTTTGCCCGTTAAAAAGCGATCCCACCACAAAGAGCCTTCGCGCTTTTTAAATGCAAAGCCTGGCAGCAACACACGATCAAAAAATCCTTTTAGAACGGCAGGAACTGCTCCCCACCACACTGGATGAATACACACGATGTGATCGGCCCAGCGGATTTTTTCCTGGGATTCAAGCAAACAGCCTTCAAGTTCTGTCCGCTTTCTGTAGCCGAATTGTAAATTGAGATTGAAGTCCAAGTCTCCGACGAAGATTTCCTTCACTTCGGAGCCGGCTTTGATGGCGCCGGCCTTGTAAGCATTATGTAACGCGTGATTAAAGCTTTCGGAATCAGGATGACCTTGGATGATTAGAACTTTTCTTGCCATGTCTGATTACAGCATGAAAGACACGCGGAACTAAATAAAAAAAAATAGGCAGGATTATTTGGCCAGGGCTTGCTGGATTTGTTTGGCTTTTTCGTCGCTGATACCTTTAGGTACGAACGTGTTTTTTGAGATATCCAGGTGTAAGGCGTCCTTTGCTAAGACCAATGCTGAAATGTATCCGCCCATCAGAGTCGCGTGGCTCCAGTCGGCGCGATAAAGATCTTCTGGTGCGACCACACCTTCTTTTTGTAATTCCAGCCATGCCCGTCCGACATAGGACAATTTCACAGGATGATTTTGCGTGTGATGCTTATAGCTTTGATCGATTTGATTTTGGAAGGCCTCTTTATCGCCGCCGTACCAGGTCTGCTCGGCTTTCTCAGTACCTTCAGGAAAACGCACCCCAGGGTGATCTTCGGATAGCATTTCATGCTGAGGATCCCAGGCCCAGTTCACGTACATTGTGACATCGGTGTTGTTTTGAAAAACGATATCAAGAATTTTTGGAAGGTATTTTGAGAAGCTTTTCACTCCCTTGTTGCCGGTGGCTTCCCACCAGGGAGTCAGTTCCAATGATTCAATGCTGTGCCCCTGCAGAATCACGTGATCATAAGCTTTTTGCATTAGCGTTTTGGATTGTTCGTTGTAGTAGTGGCGCTCAAAGCTGTAACCACCGGGCACATTGAAATCATAGTTGATCACTAACTCTGGATCGATGGTTTTGGCAATTTCGCGAATCATGCGTGGAAGTGCCGGGTCCTCGTCTGTGCCGTAGCCGGGAAGATGGGTATAGCTGTTACCCAAAAATAAAACAGAAATCTCGCGGCTCCAGGACGGAGACACTTGCAGAGTCATCAATATGAACAACAGCAACGGCGTGATTTTTCTCATGCGCGAATATTCCCCAAAACGGCGATATAATTCAAACTCTTCCTCTGAAAATGGCATTTCTACAGTTAACAAATGATGAGACTCGCATTTAAATCGATTTAACCACGTTATTTTGGACCGTGTACTTTTGCGGGTAAAGCGCCAGTCCCATCGAAAGACAAATATTTTGTCTAAGGATTATCGACTGACTAAATATTTTTAGACAGTGGGCCTATCTAACTTTCCCGCGACCATCCTAAATGCAGCACGGCTCTTAAATTCATGGCACTTATCTTGAATAGAAAAAGCCATGGTTTACGCGAAATTTTTCATCACAATTGCGACTCTTCTTACGATATCAGCAGTGTCTCATAGTAAGACATTATCGGGTGAAGGTGCGGCGTGTTTACCGGGTAGCAAATCGGGTCTGCGCTCTGAGATGAAAGACGTTTCCAAATTTTTGGAGCAATCAGAAAAAAGCGTTCCTGGCTACAACTCCTGTGGTGGAAAAAAACAAAAAGGCATTGCTTCGGTTTATGGAATTCGTGGTCGCGACAATTTTGCAGGTAAACGCACTGCCAGTGGCGAAACGATGCGCCCGGAAAAGCTTCGCGCAGCCATTCTAAGAAGTGCATCACATCAGTATCCGATGGGAAGCTGGGTTCGCGTTAAAAACGGTGATCGCTCAGTTGTTGTTTGTATTAATGATAAAGGTGGCGGCAAACGGGGCCGGGTCATTGACCTGTCAGCAGCAGCCTCTGCAAAATTGGGCGGCGAGGATTTAACAAAAGTCGAAGTGGAGTGTCTGCTGAAGCCTGCAGATGGACCGGGCCGCTGCGATGATAAGGTTGCTGCCCACATCACCGCAAACGACTACTAATCCCTTTTTTCTATTTCAGTTTAACTTGAGCGGCCTTCCCGTCTTTGATTTCATAGACGCGGGCTGGTCCCATGTAATGCTCAACCTGAACTCCGATTTTTTTACCCAATTTTGCCGCATGCTCATCCTGCGCCGGAAGCACGTATAGAGGAACTCCAGTTTCAGGAGTTTTGTTTTCGTTCTTAGTCACAGTTTTTTTGATATTGGGAATTTTAAAGGATTGGAGTTCTACGGCTTGCCAGACGCCGCCCTCTTTCACCAATGCCACCGCATACTGGTTATGCAGATCACTTCCCATCAAGGCGATATCTTGGGTACCGTCATTATTTAAATCCGCCACAAACGCCATTGGCACGCCTTGGGGGTCAATCTCTTTTACCAGGCTTTTCACCGAATCACTGTAGTCTTTTAAATCAAAAACCAAAAACTCCGGACGCCATTGAATTAGCGCTTTTCTTGCCTCGGCAGGCACAGAAATCTTTACGTCGGTTTCTTTGACTGCAATTTCCACCTTATCATCGCCGGAAACAGCCACCGGTGCTGCTGCGCTAGTGAGACTAAAAAGAAGAATCGAGATAACTATTTTCATCAGCGTCTTCCCCCTTTTGATGATTTAGGAGTTTCTTTTTTTCCAGAAGTTGATTCGGTATATTTACCCGCCACCCCTAGCTTTTTAGGACAAGTGTCAGTACGTGGTACCAGGAAAACGTGATTGTCGACTTTACCGCATTTCTTCATGCGACGAGCCCAGCCTGGGGAAGCCAGGCTTGGATTATAGTAGTAAAGAACGTCATTGGCGCCTTCACGAACTGAAATGCTGACGGCTTTACGACATAGGTTCAAGGCTTCTTTGTCGTCTTTCTCTGTTGCCCGAATATTATTGGCTGCTCTGTCGTCAGTCCAACTGAATTGATTTTCGTCAAACACCACACCGCAAACGGAATCAGGGAATGCATCATCTTCAGAACGAGAAAGAACGACTTTATTCACTGCGACCATGCCATCAAAATTTTCGCCGCGGGTTTCATGATAGCAATTGCAGATCATGCAAGTCGTAGCTGTTTGTCTTTTATTGCAAGTCAACGAAGACGAAACCGACGCGACTGCTGCAGAGCTAATAAGTGACAACCCAAGAGTAAAAATGGCGAATGATAATAGTCTCATTCCTTTAATTTTACTCAGAAGCCTCACATTCTGAACATCTATTACTTCTTTGAGGTCATTCTGGACCACTCTGTTAGCCCAAGGTCTGAACACATTTCTGGCTCCAAAATCGCCTCTGGGAACACGACTTGTACGATTCTTTGCTTTTCAGCGGGTGCGAGGTCGTGGCTTAATAAGATATGGGCTTGAAAGCAAAAACAAATTTACTTACTTCGATTGTATTGGGTCTTGCCCTGTTGGCACCGTTGAGTTGTGGTCAGTCTTACAACTCCTCTTACTACGACGCTGATATTTATGGCGAAGGTGGCGGCGGAACTCCGCAGTTTCAGGCAGCACAAGCGATCCTTCGCACTGAATGCGCCACTTGCCATACTCAGGCTAGTCATCAATCCTGGGGGAATATCTCTGAAGCTCAGTTCATCTCATTGGGATTGGTTTCGCCAGGGAGCCTTTCCGGGTCTTTGCTTTATACTAAATTAAGAAACAACAGCGTAAACTCCACCGGCAACATGCCTCAGGCTTACGCTCTTAGCACCACCCAGATTCAAACTATTGAAACCTGGATCTTAGGCATTCCTTAGACTCGCCTACATTCGGTACGCGAGTCCGATTCTCCAGTACATTGTTTCGTCTTTATAGACCATGCCGAAACTTTGCATGTATTCGAATCTTTCACTCAGTCGCGCGCGCAAATCAATGAAGCCGCCGGAAATCATTTTAGATCCCGATTGCACCGTCATGTTTCCACTGGCCCCCGAGGACCAATTCACGTTCTTCATATAGGTCGACAGATCAAATCCCAAATCAACTTTTGGTCCCAGGCGATAAAACACCCGTGGAGTGATTCGAAACGCCATCCAGGGAACACGGGCTTCGAAATAGTTCAAGCCGGAGTTCTTATCACCTCCCACGGCGCTGCCGCTGGCAATACCGCCACCGATTCCCCAGCCCCAGTAAGCGTGATAAAAATTCTTTTCTGCACCTACTCCAAAACCATAATAGGACGCCTTGGAATCCTGGCTGCCTCCAAGATTATCGGTGATCGAAAGCTTTTCAACCCAAGAGTTAAACTCTGCAGTTAACAACCAGCGCTCCATCGGAGGCACCACGCGTGTGACGGACTTTTGCGCGTGACAGTTTAAGGAAAACAGAATGATCAGTGGCAATAGAATAAATCTTTTCATACCGGCTCCTTAAAGTGAAAGATGCAACTGACTTTGCAACATCCAGTTATCCTGAGTCACGCTGTCATCGTTAATTGTGCGACCGTTAACAAATCCCGCTCGGAATTCCACCCGCGGCATCGGGAATGCCAATAATCCAAAAGACCATTTAAACATATCAGAAGAATCGGCCGAGAGTGTTGGATTATAATATTCAATTTGGCTGAGAATATTGTACCCGCGAGTGATGCGGGTTAAATTTTGCAGCATCAGATACCCGCCGACTTTATCACTTGGGTTGGATAGTGGACTGTCTTTAACGAAGCCAACTTCAGTCAACAAACTGTCGCCTTTAGCGAAACCCAGTTTTTGATGAAACTCCAAACGGGTTTTTTCTACATACTCATTTCTTGAGGCAAGGACTGCAAAGCCCAATCGATTTTGATCAGCCACGTCGAATTCAAACATCACCGAAGCACCTTTTTGGCGAACATCGGCGTCCTCTTGAACCAGGTTTCCGACAAACACATTTCCGGTAACTTCCCAGCCGTCGCCATAATACTGCGTGATCACGCCCGAGGACTGATCGTTCTGTGCCAAATCGGTCACCGTGCGACTGTAAGAGGTATGGTCTGCTGTGCGAATACCGAACACTTTATCCATCAATCCCACATAGGTGAAAAACTTCTTATTCACCTGCCAGCGGAAGTAATGCTCGCGCGAAATCATATTTTTATTATCAGGATCTTCAATATTGGCACGTGATGCGGGAGTTGGCTGATAACCACCGGATAGCACAAAAAGATATTTCCCACCACGATCCAGCTGAACCGCGACGTTGGCATCGGCTTGCATTGTAATGTACTTACTAACTGCCGCCGAGCCTCCCGGATTGTTTTGGAAATATAAACCACGATACTTGATACCGGGACGAATCCACCATGGCAACTGGGTGGAACCTAAAAATCCCGAGCTCGCGGCAATTTCCTCTTCTGTGGTTTTCGCATTAAACACGGCACGTGAGGCGATCTCTGTGGAAAACAGAGCCCGGCCGTAATCGGTTAAGGGGCCATTACCCTGACCGTTGTAGTGGCAGGTGATACAGGTATTGTACCCATAGGAAATAAAATCAGGGTACGCTTGAGCAGGTTCAGAAATCAAAGCACCAAACAGTAGCAATATCGGTAGAACAAAAATCACGCTGCAACCTCATTTGAAGAACAAAACCGAATTGGAATTTCAGTCTATGGTTCCTACTGATGAGGCGCAAATCAAAAGCTTGGAATATGTAACGCTATTTTGCAGTGCTCCCTATTGAGGAGCGCCGTTGTCGACCCAGGAATTAACGATATTACGTTGGGCTTCCGGTAAGATTCCACTTGTCGGCATTGGATTGTTGGCGTTGTTCATGCGGGATTTAATATTTGCTGCCGCCAATTTTGCCGCTGCATAGTTCGTCAAATCCAATCCCCCACTGGCTTTCCCAGGAGCATGGCAAGACACGCAGCTATTCGCAAACACCCCACCCGATGCCACCAACTGCGAGAACTTCACATCAGTTGGAGTTGCCGTCGGTGAAGCGGTAGCGGTCGCCGTTGGAGTCGGCGTTGGATTCGTTGAGCTTGTGGATTTCAGTGTCGCAAATTGCAGGGCAATCACATCACCCGTATTTGGAGTCATCACCAGCAAGGCATTCGCTGTTCCCGCCGACAGATTGGTCGCAGCCGTCGTCGAAATCACCGCGTTCACGTTTTGATAGGTAGTAACTTCTGTCGCCAGGCTTTGATTAACGTAAATACTGATCATCTGAGCCTGATAACTTCCAGAGAAAGTATTTTTTAAGCGCAGCGAAGGGTTACGGAACTCATAACCCTGAGTCACCCCACCCACCACTGCACGACGAATTTCAATCGTCGCCGTCAACGGAACGGAAGGAGTGGCCGCTGCCAAATCCCAAGTCATGGTTTGGAAGTTCGTTGTTGTTGCCAGATTTGCAGGAACTGTAACGAATGCGGATTTAACCGCACTGGAAGGTGCTGTTGCCCCGGTATCCACCAGACAAGCCGCGTATTTTTCCTGCGCTGCTGACCAGTAGCTATTAATTTCCGTGATGCGCGCCTGATTCGCTGGTCCCGTATATGGGGGTTTATGAGAGGCATTCACCGCTTGCGAAGAAATCTTCGCAGCCCCGACACTTGCAAAAGCCGTGTACGAGGTTTTAATATCGGTCGCACCAAACACTCCCAGGCCCGGACCACCCGCCACGTGACAGCCACTGCAGGTTTGAGTCAGGAAAGGATGAAAGGTGCTGGCATAAACTTTTACGATGGCCTCTTCACAGGTCTCACCGCTCGCAGTCGAAAAATAAGTGCTGCCACCGGAGATGCTGCTCATAACGAAGCCTTCGCCACAATTGTTGAATGCAACAAGTGTAACCACAGCCCCAACGGCCCAGAATAATTTTTGTCCAAACTTAGTCCCCATCACTCCCCCGAGCAAACGACCCAATAACGAAACCAAAAAACTTAGGCTACTTTGATCACCTGTGATAGCTGATTCGCATCCAGAATACGACCGCCAACGCGATCAAACAGATCCATGCGCTTATTCGCCTGACACCAGTTTGCAAATACCGCAGCCGCCACCAACTCAGGATTTGATCCCGTCACAAAAGACGGATCGGAGGCCTGATTGTTATTGAAATGGCCAACCTGGAAGTCGCTGGTTGCAGGACGACCTGCTGGATCGAAATAAAATAAATAAGCCACACCGTGCCCACGGTCACCCACCCAGGGGGCCGCACGGTCTTCAGATGGATCGCTGTAAACGGAACCGTCTGAAACCACCAGCACCATCACGGGCTTATTTAACACCGATGCCGTTTGCAGAATTCTGCCGACTTCATTTCCGGCATCCAGGTCTTTAGCATCACCCGCCGTACGTGTGTTATTGTGATAGTCGTAACCGCCGATTTCCAAATTTGAAGATCCCGCCTGACCTAATAATGTATTGTAAACCATGGCACCAAACAGCAGTTCACGATTGTTATTCGCTGTATTGGCATTAATGCCCCAAACGCCAGCAACTGCGGAACTGGATCTTGGATCCACTGCCGAGTTACCTTTGGCAATAACATCCATATTCTTAATACCCGCACAATCCAAAACTGTTTTCACAGTTTCACCGCCCTGAATAGATGCAATCTTGCGAGTTTGACTTTCAGTCAGGTTACTCATCAATTTGACCAAAGAGCCTTTTTGCGAGGCATTCAATGCGGAACCCAAAGAGGCACTGTAACCAATTGATGTCAGTAAAGAGTTATAATTTCCGACAACCAAGGGAGCCGGTGGTGGAGCGAACCCCGCTGACTGGTTCATCCCAGTGCGTGTATTGCGATTTCCCATATTGGGCAGATTGGACCCTACCAAACCTGCTTTAGTGATGGCGCCCGAGACATCAAATTTGTTGGCGTTCGTATCATTCTGGGAGTCCACGCAAAACGCAATAAACGCCGTTTTTGCTATAGTGGCTGCATTTGCGCGCGCTTTTAGTCCGGTCAAAAATTTACTGATACCATTGCCCGCGAAGGGCGCATTACCAAATGCTCGTTCAATAGGAACCTGGTTATTACCCATACCAAGCTTGTTATAAGTGGAAATAGGCTGGCGGGCCGCATTCATCGGCACATAGTTTGCCGCCATCGCGGCACCACCACTAAGATTCACAGTGACAAAGGGAATCAATGAGTTTGGAATTGGACAATCCGCTACCGTTGCTGCCTGGGCTGAATTTCCCAAAACCAAAGACATCCAATTTGGCACAAACATGTGCGCCGCAAAAGGAATAATCCCTGCTGACAGGAAATCACGGCGACTGACAGGTTTTTTGTGACCTGACTGTGCCCACAGTGGGATGTCTTTTTTATTCTTTGCCATATTCTCCCCCCAGAGAAATCCAAAACTAAAAACTAAAATCAAATATTAGTAAGTAATCGCATCAAAACTTGAAAGCATTGCTGCACAAGTCGCCAGCATCAAGTTGCTGGTTGATGCCGCCTGCGTACGAGCGTTCGCCGCCAGAGCTGCAATAAAATCAGCTTTGTATCCCAGCAGTAAGGCTAACTCTTCGCCGTTCACGTTTCTGCCCCAATAAGAACGAGCCATCCCGCGCACGCTGGTAGCAAAAGCTTCGTCAGTCAACGAGCTCACCCCGGCTGCGAAATTCACACTGCCAAAGAATGCACGTTGAGCTGCCGCCTGGGCTTTTTCTGTCGTGAGTAGTGAGTTACACACTTCACCCGCAAGACTGGTCGCACTTAGCATTAACGGACCATTGGCCATGCTAAGATCGTTGCCTGCAGCCAAAGCGCCATAGCGATTGCTATACTCCGTCGACAACGTGGTGCTGACGGCCGTGACATTCGTCACCCGCATCATTGATGCCATGGTTTGTTCAGCGGAAAGAAGAGCATAGGGAATCCCCAGCTTTTCTGAATCCGTTTCTTCAACAGCGCTTGATCCAGTGGAAGCGAAATCCTGGCTGACAGGAAGTTGCCCGTAACGACCACAGTTATTAAAACTGATCGCCACGAAGATCATCGAAGGAAGAACATAAAATATAAATTTAAAATATTTCTTATTCATAAATCCCCCCTTCTTTCTAGTTCAAGCACTCTGTTTTGGTTGCCATGTTCTCGAACAGGCTTTTCAGCTTGTAGCCATTTTGTTCGAACTCATCGCCCCATTGTTTAAGTTTCGCTTTATCCGCAACCGGATCCAGAGTTTTGCGGCAAACAGTTTCGAACACTGTTTTCGCCATACACTGACTGAATCTTCGGGAGTTTGCGACCACGCGACCAAACCCAGCGGCACCGGTGCCACTTAGTGCATCCCCGCGCCACTCGAAGAAATCCGCGTTCTTCGGTCTGATAGCGTTATTCACGAAAGATGCATTGGTCGTGACATAACCTGAAGGAAACACACTGCTGTTACGGTTCATTTTAATGATCACACCCGTATTGGTGTCAGCTGCGATTCGGTAATCTGCCGGCGAACCGCCGCGGGTATTTACATCCGAGTGCTTGATACCCAGACTGTCGAAATCCCATTTGGCAAAAGCACCGCGGAAGCCATCCATCACTGTGTGGCAACCCTTACACGAGGTCGCAAACTTAGTGTGGTCTCCACCTGGGAAACGGTCGATGTCGCGCCCGATACGCAAGTCAGAGGCACCCGTGTCGGCCCAGTCGTTCAATGGTACACACATGAATTCACGGAAAGTATATTCGACCAAACGACGATTCGTCCCCGCAGCCGCGTGAGCCCCCATAAAGGCACGCAAAGTTAGAACTCCCGCAGGGTCCGGATTCGCAACAGCAGTTGTAGCGCTGGTTGCAATCTGCTGGCCTGTTTTGCGAACCAGGTTCGTTGCCAGGTTCACCCGTTGCTGTTCAAGATCCAAGTAGTGATTATTGGAAATAAGCAAATCAGCAACCATGTCTGAGCGAACGTTAGCCCCACTGCCCATGTAATAAATATTTCCGGTCAATAGTTCACGTGCATCGGTCTGATCACGAGTCACACCGATGAACGTCGCCACCATATCATTCAATTCTGTTTTGATAGTTTCATCACGCGTTGAAAGTTTTAAAGCCATCAACTTTACAGTGATATTAAGAAAGTTATTATCAGCAGTCGCGATCTGTGCTGCACCAGCAAGGTCGCCTCTGTTCAATAGCGCCGTCATTTGTGCCACGATCGGGCTGTCTGCTGGAAGCTTTGTTCCAGTCAAACGCTCATACATCTTGCGTGCTTTTGCTTCCATTGCTGAAGGGTCGGCTGCAGAAACCACAGGTTTAACCTGGGCAGTAGCTGATTGGTGTACACCGGTCAGCCCCATTGCAACGATAAGTGTGGTAGTAAAGAATCGCATCATATCCCCCATGCCCTTATCGACAATTTTCCCCTGAAAACGACGTGATCCCCATAAAAAAGTATTGCAATCTCAACTTGATACTGGAGAAGTTTTCGTCACCGGGGCTTTTTTGTTTAAGAGATTATCAAAGGGCTTGTTTGACTCCATGGATTTCGCAGAATTCAGAGGAGAAAATGGGTATTTTGCCTTATTTTTCGGCAGGTGAAAAAGTACTTTTCAGCGAAGAAATTATCGTGGTTCGCCACCAGCCGGCCCTCCGGTTTCAACAGGAAGAGTGCTGTCGGACTCCCAAACTTCGCGCGCAGTGGGGCGATTGAGTTTTTCGATCTCTCGACTGACAGCTGCACCCCAATTGGTGCCGGCTGCAACCTGATAATCGATGCCGTTTTTCCCTTTGTAGGTGGAAAGTCTGGTGCTGTCGACATAGTCACAGCGCAGTTTCTTAAAAATACTCTCAAACATCCGCACACCTTGCTGGAGGTTGTCGGAATACGGTGGTTTTTTCAGTTGAGGCGGCCCCACCCAGATACATCGACTGGCCACATTGCGAACATCCTCCACCATTTTTTCAATGGCGGCCTTCTGTTCTCCCATCTCCTTGGAATCTTTCAACAGGAAGGTTCCTAGAACTATCACCGTTAGATCCGGATCTGCTTTGGCAAGTTCTTCCTGGAAAGACCGGGGTTTAAACTCCTTGGATCTTTTTTCCTGACCCGCTTCATTGCGCTGCCAATAACCACAACGGGTGGGAGTGAATTCCGCACTCTTTCCAATCCAATTATCTGGAGTCGATCCGCATTGAGCAATCGTGTTCACATCCACCGCGATGGTTCGCAGGTATCGGTCCAAGGCATTTCCAAAAGCTCCGGCAACATGGTCGTCCCCCACCAATAAAACGCTTTCATACAGCGGTGGCACAGTCCCGGAGGCGAAAGATTTTGAAAAGGTTAAACTAAAAAAAAGAATCACTAAGAGTCTCATTTCTCTATTCTACAGCGAATTCCAGCCGACCACATTTTGATGTTTCGCACTGGATGAGCGCCCAAAGGCCAGTGTTGGCAGTCTGCTTGCAAACTTAGCAAACTTCATAAAAATAAAAGCATGAGACTTGTATTGCTGGTGTGTTTTATTTTTCTGGCGTCTTCAATCTCTGTAAAAGCGGCCCCTTCAAGGGAGGCTGCTGTGAATATTATCACCTATTGGCCCACCGGCTTTCGCATCGACAACACCGACCAAGGCACCCGGGTCCGTCGTCTTTTGCAAAAAATCAAAGCTTTGGGAGTAACAACCGTCATCTTCAATTTTAGGGCGCGAATGATTGGTGGCAACTCCAACGAAGTGTTTTCGGTTGTTCCATCAGAACTTCAGCGCGAGGAAGAATATCACCTGGAAGCCACCATCCAATATGCAAAGGGCCTGGGTCTGCAAGCAGCCTTTAGGCCGATCCTATTGGTCGTCGGACCCAAAGGGGAATTTCCGTGGGAAGATGAACAAGGAAAATTATGGTGGCACGGCAACATCAACCCCACAGATCCGCAACTTTGGTTTCGCAGCTTCTTTAACTATCATGCGCGCTATTTGAAAATCGCGAAAAGAACCGGTGCGGCCTGGTATTCGATCGGTGCAGAAATGCATTCGCTGACATCGGGCCTGGGAAGCCGTTCAAAAACGCAGCGCTTTGGCCGACCGGATCTTTGGATCAAGTTTATATTTCAAACCCGGCAGATCCTGGGTAAGGACGTAAAAATCACCTATGGCGCAAACTTCACCGATCAGTATGTGTTGGAAAACGGAGTACGCACCTGGGGTGGTGAGTTTGAACAGTGGCGCCACGATTTAACGTTTAAGGCACAGACCGACGAGGAAATCCTGCACCAGCAATACCTGCGAAACTTCTGGAGTGAACTGGATTTCATTGGCGTAGATTACTATCGGGCGCTGGGGGCTGCGGATACCCATTATCCCACAGAGTATGACAAGTTAATGAATGTGCTGACTCCTTTTAGCCATCACTACGCTTATCAATTGCAAAACTCTGTGAACCAAATCAACACCGCCACCCACACTCGCAAACTCCTGGCGATCCAGGAAGTCGGTTATCGCAGTGTGGAAAAATGTTTTGTCTCCCCTTACCTGTATGAAGGTGACGATGCTCCGATTAATTATCAGCACCAAGCCGTCGCCTGGGATGCACTTCTAAGTTCGGTCTGGAATCCGCAAATGAATTGGATTAGCAGCGTGGGGATTTGGCAGGTTTTGGTTGATGATGACACCGACACCACCACAAACGGTGGGTTTTCCCCCTTAGGAAAAGAACCCACCGAAAAAGTTTTAAAAAAATATTTTAAGGATGGGCATGCCACTCACACCAGTTCACCGCTGGCAGATCCAATCCCGTTTCAATAAACTCTAATACTTCAACCACCGACTGGCCAACCCCCATCGCAGAGGCAGGGTTTTGCCCCGTCACCAGACGTCCGCTTTTCACGACGTGAGCCGAAAATTTAGGTCCGTGAGTGTAACTGGCACCGCGGGATTGGATTTTATCCTGAAGTAAAAAAGGAACCACATCTTCCATGCCGACCATTTCCTCTTCAGCATTACTGAAGCCTGTCACTTCATGATCTTTGATTAAGTACTCCCCCTGGGAATTGCGACAGTTCACCAGGCCACCCGTGCCGTGACATACGGCTGCCACCACGCCATCGTTTTCATAAATATCCGCCACCAGGCTTTGCAGAGTGGAATCATCCGGTAAATCAAACATAGCGCCGTGGCCGCCGGCCACATAGATAGCGCAATATTCGTGTGCTCTGACTTCGGCAAGCGGAATGCTGTTTTGGATTTTTTCCAGGAAGTCCTCGTCATTCATCCAAACCGCGTTGATCGGATCATCCATTTTGATTCCATCCAAGGGAATCTCGCCTCCTTGGGGGCTTGCGATATCGATGTCGTATTCAGCGGCGCTTATTTCTTCATATGGGTGGGTGAGTTCTGAAAGAAAGGCTCCGGTGCGATGCCCGGTATTTCCCAGACGAACCGTATTGGTTGCGACAAAAAGAACTTTTTTCTGTTTCATAGTGCCTCCCCCTCCCTTTAGAATCCGTCAACATTTTCAGAAGGACTATTTTTTTGCCGTGTTTTGCGAATGATCATGGAGTTCTCTTCAATTCCTTGGACCTTTGCTGAGGAATCGCTGGACAAAAGAAAGCGCGCACCCTAGGTTGGGGCCTATGAAGCTGCTATATCAAGACACACACTTTATCGCCGTTGATAAACCATCAGGTTTTCACGTGCACCCGCCGGAGGATTCGCAATACAAAATCCCCCGGGATAAAATTTGTCTGTACCTGGTTCGCAATATGATGAAGCAGCACGTGTTCCCGGTGCACCGCCTGGATGCTGCCACCAGTGGCGTTTTATTGTTTGCGCTTTCTTCGGAAGCAGCCGGGACGATCTGCAAGATGTTTGCTCAGCGCTCACCGCAAAAGACCTATTGGGCTGTGGCCCGTGGCTTTACGCCGGAACAAGGTGACATTAAAATTCCGCTGGAACTTGATTCAACTGGCGCCTTGGTGGAGGCCCATACGTCTTTCACCCGCAAGGCCACCCTTGAAATCCCGGTGGCTGTCGGGAAAAAATTTCCTGCGGCCCGTTACTCTCTGGTGGAGGCTAAACCCCATTCCGGTCGCTACCACCAGATCCGTCGCCACTTCAATCGCATCTCCCATCCTCTGCTTGGGGACGCCTACCATGGCGATTCGCACCATAACCGATTCTTTAGAAATGACTTAGGAATCGCGGGGTTATGCCTAAAAGCCCGCAGTATCGAGTTCACTCACCCATGGAGCGGTGAAAACGTCTATATTGAGTCTCCGACCTGTGAAAAGTGGGAAAAGATCCATTTTCTCTTTGATGCCTCCGTACCGCTGGATCAAAAGTTTAAATCCCCTTTGACGACCTAGGGGCCTCAGCGTAGAACTCCTCCTTCACGAGGTTTTCCCAATGTTGTGTTCTAAGTCCCAGGCTGTTCAGAAGCTTCTTTTTGTCGTTGGTTTGTTGTTCTTTTTGCTGGTCACTTTGAACGCTGGCGCTTAAAAAGTCCGCTTTGCGTGACTTCAAAAACCAGATTGAAGTCACCACAGTTCAAAACCGTTAACCTTCTGGAGCCTTCGCCGTTTTCACAAAGCTTAGTGAAACTAATTTTTACCTTTGCACAATGGTAATTAACATTTTGATTAGATTTTGATTTAAAGTGCGCCCATGCTAAATGTTAAAAGACACGGAACTATGATTGCTATGGCACTCTTCCTGGCGCTTCCTGCGCAAGCGAAGAAGTCATTCCGTATTCTAGTCGAAGACAATTGGCCTCCTTACGCCTACGTGAAAGACAATCAGCCTGCGGGCCTGACCATTGATCTGATTAAAGCCGCCCTGCGCTTGGGTGGAGCGGACGCGAAAATCCAGCAAGTCACCTATTTAAGATGCATGGCTTTGACTGAGCCTGAAGGCAAGGAAGTGGCTTGCGCCAACACCGCTCGCAATGCGGACCTGGAACTTAAATACACCTTTCCAACCTCCTTCTTGTTTCGCAGCCGGGGCCTGATCGTCACAAGCCGTGACTTTATCAAGGCCAACCACAAGAAGTTCAAAAAAGTATCGGATCTCGAATACAAGATGGTGGCTTTGCCAAGCGGCTTCACGTTTGGAAAAGAGTTCGATCAAAACACCCGTATTTTGCGCTATTACACAGTCAACGATATGACGTCTCTTCGTCTGGTTGAGTCCGGCCGGGTTAAGTTTGCTGCCATTGATGAAATGGTTTTGTATTACTACCTGAACCATCACCCGGAACTTAAGGATGTCATCACTCCTGTGTTGGAGCTAACGAACGAGCCGATTTACATGCAGCTTTCAAAAACCCACGCAGACTCCCTGGAACTGCAGGATAAGTTTGAGCGTGGCATGGTGGCTTTAAAAGCTTCACCTGAATACGATCACATGCTGCAAAAGTATCTGGGCAAAGATATCCCGGTGGCAAAATTTAAGTAAGTTTCCCCGCCAGTTTCCTTCTGGATTTGTTCAGGAAACTGACAACCCAATTCCCCTCCCATATTGACCCTGTATTAAATTGAGAAACTCCTGCCTTGGTTCGGAAATATCCAGCAACTCGCCGGTTATTCACGATATATTTATATAAACGCCAACCAGGACAGCTTATGAGTATTTTCAAGCACCGCCGCAAGCTCATTGTGAACCGCGAAGTTCAGTACGACGCTTTGATGTTTGTAGGCCTTTTCGTGACCGGCATTTTTATCGCTCAGGTGATTGCGGGTTGGGTTCTTATCAGCAAGCTTGAAAGTAAAGCTTTGTCTGGCGAGTATGGCTCCATGACCATCGCTGAGTTTATCAATCATCACAAAGTCATGTTCCTGGTGAATGAACTTTTGGTGGTCATTGCCTGCCTGGTTGCGGGATTTTATCTGACCAATAAACTTACCAGCAAAATCGTGGGCCCTTTGTTCAATATCCGTCGCATCATTAATCGTGCGGCAAAACCAGAGGCCGAACCCGTTGAAATCAAATTGCGTGAAGGCGACTATTTCCAGGATCTGGCAAAAGATCTGAACGTCGCCCTTCAAAAAAGAAAATAGTCTTTTCCTTAATTTAAATTCTCAGACAGATTTTTGAATTCCGGTATCTTTTCCAGTGCCGGAATTTTCCATTTACCATCCAGAATCACGGGTTCCGGCCAATACATTCGCATCACCAGACTGAAATCCTCTCCGGCTGGCGACGGCAGCCAATTGGACTCCCACGCTTTTCCCGGCGACACATTTTGAACATAGATATCTGTCGAACCGTCAGCATTGCGTTTCAGCTGATGGGTGTTATTTAGCGAATAGCGATGCATCGGATTTTCCGCATAAAATTTTCGGGTGTTATACAGGGACACGGACCAGAATCCCCGCACCGGTGGAGTTTGTCCTTTGGGAAATTTCAAGACGTACTTATAACTACCGTTCAGGCGATCCCCCCGGGTATCGACGGTCGCTTGTGCAAAGGCCATATCCTGGGAGGCGTCTTTTTCAAATCCCAGTTTCGTCATGAGCGCCCGCACGCGATAGTTCCCATCATACCTGCCGGCTAAGATCGGCTGGCCCCATCCGTTCGTGATGCGCAGATTCGGAGTACCGCGCTGATAGTCAGCAAACTGATTTTGCCCGGCAAAGTAACCGGAATTTAAGGCCTCTTTCACGGAAGCCGGAAGAGTGTCGTAATTAAATTCCTTATTCGGAAATATTCCCAGGGCCGCCATCTTTGAAACAATGGCTCCGTCTGTTTGGGCCGGTGGATTTCTTTGAAGCTCAGAGGCAAAGGTGGCAAAAAAGACTCTGGCGTCCATGTTAGCCACTTGATCCAAAATAGGTGTTCTTTGATCCACATCGACATTGAAGTTCACAGAATTTGGCGGGGGCTCTTTGGAATTATAGCGAGACAAGGATGTGACGCGCATCTTATCCTGATAGGCATACACACGATTCAAATCATTCGATCCTTTGACCTGTACTTTTCCCACCAGCCACACGGAATTTGTGGGTGCTGAAATGTGCTGCATACCTGCTGGCACCGGGTTTTTCCAACCCGGGCCCGTCACCAGCACTTGTTTTTCACCGTTGCCACCAACCCGGCTTCCCAAGGAGGCGAAAACTTCTCCCCAGGCGCTGATCATCGAGAAAACCACAAAGCGATTTCCCGCATTCGGAAGAGAAATCACCTGCGGCTCCTGAAGATCCAACCAGGAAAGACTGGTTAAGGTGTCTGATTCCGGATAGGTCTGCGTGGATTTTAGATCGACGAGTGTTCGCTCGGTGGCGAGTTGATTTATCGGAGCCTGCTCCCTGGTGGGACGAGGGACCGCCGTCATCACTTCCCGAGTGGTCGCCATAACGACCATTGGATATGCATAGATATAAGTGTCTGCAGCGATTTTTTTAAGCTCATCACTTTTGGTGGAACTTACCTGGGCATTAACGCCCTCTGAACTTGCACAGCTTAACAGAGTCGTACTTAGAAGCGTAAGAACCAACTGCTTGGATCTCATTATATCCCTCCGATTTTCTGTAGTTTCAGAGTCCGTGCAAGTCAGCTGCAAAACAACAAGGCTTTTGACAAACTCCAGACCTCTGTCATAAATTGCGAACATGAAAACGCCACTGTCGTTAGAAGCCCAGCAAGCCCTTACTGAATCACAGAAGAATTTCCGTGACGATTTTGCGACTTCCCGTGGCTTTTTCACAGAAGAAGACGAGAAAGCGCTGCGCGCTTTGGCTCTGGAGAAGCTGGATCAGGTGCTTATCCAGAAAGATTCTGCGGTGATTTCTGCCTCCGAACTTCGCGAGGCCTGGCATTTCGTAGTTGCTGATTTTCATCATCATAAATACTGGGGATTTAATCCGACTTTAAAACCAAGACCCAAAGTACAATCCGAGGAAAAAAGAATTTTCCTGGAAATGCTTCCCTATGTTTGGGTGATCATTCAATCAAGTATCATACTAAAAACTGCCGTGTACTATTTCGGTATTCGTTCATCGAATGAACCTACAACGGAAAATCGCGTTTATCTGATTTTGGCTCTTTTAACTTCGGCAGGAACTTTGATTTTCTTTGCCTGGAGAAAGTCCCGTAAATGAAACTGTTTTTGTTCTTGTTCGTTGGTTTAGTTATGGGTCCGTCCTTTTTGGAAATCGGTTTTCCTAAATTTGCGGACCCAGTGGCTTCAATTTGTGCGAATCTTTTTTTGCTGATGGCGGGGTTGGAATTAAGCTTTAAAAAAATGGGACGCCAGTTGCTGCCCGCTGCCAAATTAAGTGTGGGAGCATTTCTTTTTCCCTTCTTAACCGGTCTGATAGCCGCCATGATTATTTTGCGCGACACTCCCCTGGCGGGTCCGGAGAGTTATATATTTATCGCGCTGGCATTGGCGGTGTCAGCATTACCGGTAGCTATTCAGATTCTGAAAGACTTAAAGCTTTATCATACCGACCTCGGCCGACTGATAATCGCGACCGCCACACTTTGTGATATTTTGGCTTGGGTGTGCTTTGCCCTGATTTTGCCGGCTGAAAGCCTGAAGAGCTGGTTTGTCACTCACCTGTCCCTGGTGTTCTTCTTTTTGGGGCTTGCGCTGTCTGACAGCCCCTATCCCAGCGAACGCCTGCGCGAACAATTACAGCGCCTGAACACCTGGGTGTTCGGTCCGATATTCTTTATCAGCATCGGCTGGAAATTAAATCTATGGCTAAACCTGGATTGGTCACAGGTCCTTCTGGTCTTCATCCTTGCCAGTGTCAGTAAGTGGGGCGGCAGCTATTGGACCGCAAGACAAATGGGCTTTAGCAAGCAGCGCAGTCTTTTGCTGGGTCTTACCCTGAACTCGCGGGGTGCGGTCGAGATCATTATCTCAAACCTTGCTCTGCAACAGGGACTGATTAGCGAGAAAATATTCGCAACCCTGGTCATCCTGGCGATCGCCACATCCTTGATTCCAGGTCCGGTCACACGATTGGCAAAGCTTCGGGACGAATAAAAAAAGCATCTCTCGGGAGATGCTTTTTTTAGGCTTAGCCTTTTAGGTTTTTAATTCGCAGGTAGTGATCCACCGCAATCGAAAGGATTGCGAAATCATCCAGAAGACCCACCCCTGGGACCGAGTCCGGGATAAAGTCGAATGGAAACACCAGATAGTAAAGCGCTCCAACAGCAACATATTTTGAAGTCTTTTGGATTTCGCCGTCCTTAAGGACGCTCCACAGAGTCATCACCTTTTCACGGATGCTTGGACTTTTCTTTTCCAGGGCTTGCAAAGTCGTTTCATTGTTTTGAACATACGTCAGACTGTCATCACGCTGACCCAGACGAAGGCATAGGTCCATCAAACCATCTTCGTTGGCTTCCGACTGCTCGAATTGAGCTGCCTGCAAATCCATCATCATAAATGAATTGTTGGCAAACAGGGATTGGGAAAACTCGTAAGCTTCCTTCACGCTTTCGTGATCCTTGTCGATGACTCCGTCTTTAACCATGCTCAAAATGCCTTGGTAGATATTCGTGTCATATTGGGCTGGAACTCTGACAGTTCCCCCTTTTTTCAACCAACGACGAAGAGTCATGTTGGACACTTGAAAATAGACGGCCAATTTTTCAGGGCTCAATCCGGTATCTTTACTGATTTTGCTTATTTGGCTGATTTTCATAAAACTATGGTATCACAGTGTTTATTACATTTAAAGTTCGACTTCGTTGCCACTTTGGGCCGAAAAGCTGACGGCCAATCGCATAAAAAGCGTTCCGCATCTTAAATATCGCCCTCAGCTCGCGCTCAATGATTCTCAAGCACCTCTCGACCTGACCAGACCGAGTTGATTCCAAGCGCCAAAACGACCTGCATCTCATTGTTGCACCTAAAATAAATAAAATGGTTTTCCCAATAAACCCTGCTATATCAAGCATCTACAAGGGAGAGTTTATGAAGTTACTTACAGCCATTGCAACGTTGATTGCATCCATTACTTTAAGTTTTTCCGCATCTGCACAGGTTCCATTGGCACCTTCGTCACCAAAGGCAGGAGAGCTTAGCGCCATCGTTTGTTCGGAAAAATCCCCGGCTCTTTGCGCACAACTTCTATATAAAACAGATGTCTCTTCCGAAACCGAAGGTCAGTTCCAGGTTTTGATTCAGGGTTTCGATGGTCTTGCGATCACTAACTTTAAGGCCGACCTGTGGATGCAAATGGGTCATCACGGTCATGGATCTTCCCCGCTTGATATCGTGGAAAATGCCAACGGCGTTTACCTTGTTACAAATGCCTGGTTCGTGATGCGTGGAAAATGGGATGTGCGCCTTGATTTCGTTATCAATGGCCAGGCAGAGCACTTGGAAATCCCGGTTTACGTTGCTCAATAAAACTGAAAGTAACACGTTAGAAAACGCAAAAAGCCAGGATCACTCCTGGCTTTTTTATTTAAAAATCCATTAAGAATTTAGTGATTTACATCCAACATCTTACGAACTTCTTCAACGTGCTCCGTCTCCAGACGGATCTGACCACGCACTAATTCCTCCAAAGCCACATCGTCACCAACGTGCTTTAAAAGATCTTTATATTTCGCTAAAGCTTTCAATTCAAAATCCAGGCTCTCTGCCAAAATATCCAAAACTTTATGTGTATTGGTTTCTGGAACCGGGGATACTTTCAACGAAGGATGGCCGCCATAAGCGGTGATCTTTTCACCGATCATCGAAGCGTGGGCGTAGCCCTCGTTCGCTTGATCGTGGAACCACTTAACGATGGGAATACGATTAGGGCCTTTGATCATCAAGGCGTAATGCAGATAACGAATGACCGCCGAAATTTCCATTTCGATGATTTCATTCAACAACTCGACGATTTTCTTTTTATCTTCCTGCACTGTCATCTGGTGCCTCCTTTAAACCCTTAAAATGAAGAAAGCCCCGTGGGGGGCTTTCTTGTCACTTTGAGAAGTGATTATTCGTCATCAAGCTCGTCGTCACCCACGACGCCGAGATTGTATTTCTCAATGCGATAACGCATTGAACGGAAAGAAATGTGAAGCAACTTGGCTGCTCTTTTCTTCACGCCACCCGCGGAATGAATCGCCTTGATCAAAAGTTCCTTTTCAATTTGGCCCATGACTTTATCCAAGTCAACCCCGTCATCTCCCATCTCAATTTCATTGGAAGACGCCATCTTGCGGCCCGAATTTGTATTTACCATCGGTGGCAGGGACTCAGGCAGAATCGTTGCTCCACCTTCCAAAGCCACTGTGCGCTCGATCATATTTTCAAGCTCACGCACGTTACCCGGGTAATCGTACTTTTTCAAAATTTCCATCGCCTCAGCACTGATCGCGCCGATATTTTTATTCAAACGCTCATTGTACTTTTTAAGGAAATGGTTCGCCAGCAAAGGGACGTCTTCACGACGCTCGCGCAAGCCTGGAGTTTTGATATTGATTACGTTCAAACGATAGAACAAATCCTGACGGAATGTTCCTTTAGCCACCATCTCTTCAAGATTTCTGTTGGTCGCAGCGATGATACGCACGTCCACTTTCATATCTTCAGTAGCACCCACGCGGCGAACCACGCGTTCCTGAATAGCACGTAGTAATTTTACCTGGATTGTCAGGGGCAATTCACCCACTTCATCCAGGAATAATGTACCGCCATCAGCCACTTCAAAAAGACCGGCTTTATCAGCCACAGCTCCGGTAAAGGAACCTTTCTTATGACCGAACATTTCTGATTCCATCAGATTTTCAGGAATGGCACCGCAGTTTACAGTTACAAAAGGACGATCTTTCAAAGGACCGTTATAGTGAATTGCTTTCGCTACAACCTCTTTACCTGTACCCGACTCCCCTGTGATCAAAACGTTTGTTGGCGTTTGTGATACACGTTTTACCATGTCGAAGATCGCGTGCATCGCTGGAGAGTTACCAACCATGCTTTGGAAAGAGTATTCTTTCGTCAGCTCTTTTTTGAGAGTTCTGTTTTCAACTTCCAAATTGCGCGAACGAAGCGCATTTTGAATGTTCAAACGAACTTCATCGATTTTGAACGGTTTCGTCAAATAATCGTAGGCACCCATCTTCATCGCTTCAACGGCCGTTTCCGTTGTACCGAAGGCAGTGATCAACATGAACACTGTGTCTGGATAAGATTCTTTAACGTGTTTAAGAAGCTCAATACCTGTTACATGAGGCATCTGCAAATCGGAGATGATCATGTCGAATGATTTTTTCGTAAGAAGGTCTTTCGCTTTTTGGCCGTCTTCAGCCAAAGTGATCTCATAGCCTTCTTTTTTCAGCATGATCTCTAGAAATTCGCGTATTGATTCTTCGTCGTCGACAACAAGAATTCTCGGCTTCATGTATCTCGCTCCCACATCCTGTGAATATATAACATCTATTCTTTAGTTTGCTTTAGGGAAAGTCAAAATAAACTCTGTCCCTACACCCTGCTCGCTCTCGACAAATATCTGCGCCCCATGGCCTTCCAGAATTTTGTGAGTCACAGCTAGACCAAGGCCTGTGCCTTTGGGCTTCGTCGTATGAAAAGGCTCAAACATTTTCTTGCGGGTAGCTTCACTCATGCCACACCCTGTATCGCGCAAACTGATCACGATCGATTTATCATTTGCGACAGCTTTCACGATCATCTGAGGTTTACTTGAATCCTGCATCGCCTGATAAGAATTAAGCACGATGTTCAGGAAGACCTGCTTAAGCTTATCACGATGACCCAAAATTTTCAGTCCAGGAACGACTTCACGGATCTGCTCAACATCGGCGCGAACCTTACCGTCTGTTTTTATGGCATCCAGAACTTCATTCAGCAAAAACGCCATATCCACCGCATCTGTCGGCGGCTTTTCAGGGCGCGCGTAATCCAAAAACTCAGTGATCAGATTATTCAGACGATCAATTTCACGAAGTACGATTTTCATAAGCTTACGATCATCGTCGTTCGTCACTGTTTGTGTCAGCATTTCGATACTGCCGCTGATACCCGCCAAAGGATTGCGTATCTCATGGGCAATCCCCGCTGCCAATCCACCGACCGCTGCGAGCTTTTCATTCTGGCGTGCTGCAAATTCAAGCTGACGAATGCGGGTTAAATCATCAACCAGGGCAATCGAAAGAGGCTGCTGCAAATCCGGGCTGAAAACTTTAGTAATCGTCACACCCAGGATTTTTGCCCCTTGTTCAGCACTTTCGACGTACTTTAAATCGCCTCTGAAATTGTCAGAGGACTTTTCAGTTTCTGGAAACAAACCATACCAGTTGATCTCTGAGGGCTGGGATTTCCCCAGAATTTCCAAAGCCGAATTATTTGCGGTTAACACCTGGCCATCAGCGGTAAAAGAAAGCATCCCTGAGGGAATGTTCTCCATCACAAAATTATTTAATTCCTGAGCGGAACGCAGGCTTAAACCGGTTTGCTTTAATTCTTTACCGACGGATTGAAGCTGCTCACTCAGGAAGCCAGCCAATCCCGCCACAGAAAAGAAGGCGATATTATTCAGTGCCAACAGGAAAAAGAAATTCAGCGCTTTCATCTCGGGCGAAAACAATGCCGCCGTGGTGAAAGTGATACTGGTGAATAATGCCAGAGTTAAAGCACCCACTCCACGGCACGCAATCCCCGCCAGCAGAATATTTACCAGATGCAAAAACAGCAACAGGGATTGATTCAATCCGAAATAGTAAATCAACAGGGAAATGAAGACAGAATCCAGAACAAAGCCAAGGAACAAAGCCCGTGGATTTTGTAAGAGCTGATCCCACTCCGCGATCCACACGATGTGCAGCCCCAAAGCCAATGTCAGCACCAGATAAAAAGGTGCCTGCACCGACCAGTTTACAAAGCTCCCTTGAGTCATTGTGGAAATCACACTGACCAGGAGAACAATGACAAAAAGACTGACGCGAGCGAACTCGACGGTCAGTCCCTGTTTTTTAGAATTCTGAAGGGCGTAACTTAAGCGCATTATCCCCCGCCGACAACGTCTGCCATAGAGAAGATTGGAAGATACATGGCAATAACCAGGATCGCGATAATACCGCCCAGGAATACCATCATTAACGGCTCAAGCAATGAAGTCATCGCTTTAACGGCTGTTTCAACTTCATCCTCATAGAAATCGGCAATTTTACCCAGCATGATATCCATAGTACCGGACTGCTCACCGATGGAAATCATCTGCACCACCATCTCAGGAAAAACTTTTTCTTTCCCCAAAGGAGCCGCAAAAGTACGACCCTCGGTGACTGATGTTTTACAACGAAGCAGGGCTTGTTCGATCACGATATTTCCGGCGGTTTTTGCGGAGATATCAATGGCCTCAATCAAACCCACACCCGATGAAAGCAGCGTGGAAAGTGTACGGGTCAAACGCGCAATCGCGGATTTTTGAATAACCTCACCAAATACCGGAACATTGAAAAACAAACGGTCCATGGTGTCGCGGCCCTCGTCGGTGCGGTAGTACTGAAGGATCGCAAACGGAACCCCGACTACACCGGCAACGTACAAATACCACTGATGGATCATGGAGTTTGAAAGCGCGATCACGGCCTGAGTCAGAGCCGGTGGTTCTTTACCAGCGGAGTTAAAGAACTCCATAAATTTTGGAAGGATGAAAACCAGGATACCGGTGATAACCGCAAACGCGACCACCATGATAACCGCCGGATAAACCAGCGCACCTTTGACCTGACTTTTCAGTTTTTCAGATTTCTCCATGTAAAGAGCCAGACGATTTAAGATACCATCCAGGATACCGGCTTCTTCACCCGCCTGAATCATATTCACGTAAAGCTTATCAAATACCAAGGGCACTTGTGCCATGGAGTCCGCCAGACGACGACCGCTTTCGATGGAAGTCTTAACCTGCCCCGCCGCACTTCTCAGTGGACCGGGACGCAGACCTTCAGAAAGAATTTTTAAACAATCCACGACCGGAATACCGGCGTTGATAAGTGTTGCAAACTGACGCGTGAAAATCTGCAAGTCCTTACCCTTGACTCGCCCACCGAACATCGGCTGCGAAGCACCGGCTTTTTTCGCTCCAGATCTTGCCACCACCACAAGTTTCGTAGGCATTAACTGTTGAGCGCGCAAGCGAATGATCGCTTCCTGCTGACTCCCAGCTTCGATTTCCCCCGAAACAATTCCTCCGGTCGCGGCCTTGGCCTGATACTGGAACTTGGCCATCTAGATGCCCACCTTTTTTAGGAGTTGATCTAGATTGTCTGGATCACGGGAAGTTTCAAATGCAGTTTTCAAATCCACACGACGGCGGATCAAATGCTGCAACAAAGATTGATTCAAAGTCAAAATACCGGAATTTTCAGGAGCTGTTGTCAGAACTGAATGCAAGGCAGTCATTTCCTGACGTTCGATAAATTCACGAATCTGTGGTTTTACCAATAGCAACTCGTGAGCAAAAACACGGTCATTCCCCAGGCCCGGCATAGCATACTGCCCAAGTCCCATCGAAAATACCTCTGCAAATCGTGAAGACCCGTGCTGACCGAAACGATCCGTCATCACAGAAAGACAACGGCGTAGTGCATTCATCAAAGATGGAGCCCGCATGGAGTAAATAACAAAAACACCGCGTTCTGCCAAAGCCATCGCTTCAAGGAAGCTGCTGTCGTCAGAAGCGCCGTCGTAAACCACAACATCAACACCATTTAAAAAGCTATCGCGCTCGTCCTTAGTGGCGAAAATTCCGTTGTGATACAAAAAGCAGGATTTAGCTTCACGCATTTGCGGAAACGGACGGGTTGAAAACACCACACCCATGAACGACTTTTCCTCGCCCATTTTCTGCATGGTTTTATATAGAGTTCCCGTTTGACCGGATTCACCCGCCCCAGAAACGATAACCAAACCCTTCATGCGCAGGCAGGTTTCCATATAGCTGCCAGGCAGAGGCATATCAAATCTTGAACCATCCAGATCCAGATCAATGATCGCCTTCATCGTGCTTTCATGCTGAAAGAATGAAAAACCAATGCGCATGTTCTCAAGAGCCGTTTCGCCCACCACGGCACCCGTGGTTTCAAGCATCGTTTTCTGATGATCATCCAGGAAGCTTTGCTGCAGAAGTTTCCACTCTGTCATCAACCCTGGAGAGCTGCGCAAACTTTCCCAACCTGTCGTGCTGCGCGCGCGCGGCTCGCTGCCAACGACAAATAAAAATTCCTGGGATTTCTTAGCCTTCGCTTGCATTAACAATTCTGTTAAACTCATTATGTGTCCTTCACAGATGCATTCAAGACTTCTTCAATTGTTGTCTGGCCTCTTTTAAGCTTTAACAATGCGGAACGACGAAGTGTTTTCATCCCCTGCTCACGAGCCAGGAAACGAAGTTGTCCCGTGGAAGCGCCCTTTAGGATCGCCTCTTTCATTTTCTCGGTCATCGCCAGCAATTCATAAACTGCCAGACGACCTTTGATGCCGGAGTTGTTGCAGTTCGAACAACCCTTACCACGCATCAATTTGTAATCACCCACTTCATTTTGTGGCACACCCAGATTTATCAATGTCTGAGCCGGAACTTCGATTGGCTGTTTGCACGATTCGCAGTTCTTACCCACCAGACGTTGCGCCACCACTAAGTTCACGCACGAAGTGATAATATAGTTTGCCACACCCATTTCAGTCAGACGAACCACGGTACCCGGGGCATCATTGGTATGCAGTGTACTTACAACCAAGTGACCTGTGGAGGCCGCTTTAAAGGCGATCTCTGCCGTTTCAAGGTCACGAATCTCCCCCACCATAACGATATCCGGGTCCTGACGAAGAAAAGATTTCAAGGCACTGGAAAAATTCAAATCAATATCAGGATTCATTTGAACCTGATTGATACCTTCCAGATTGAACTCCACCGGATCTTCCGCTGTGGAGATATTCACGTCCGGTTTATTTAACTCGGCCAGGGCAGAATAAATTGTCGTGGTTTTACCGGAACCCGTTGGACCGGTGATCAAAACCATTCCCTGTGGCAGATTGATCATGGATTTAAAGAGTTTCAAATCGTCCTCTTCAAAACCAAGCTTTGTCATGTCCAGTTGAAGATTGGATTTATCAAGCAAACGCAAAACGACTTTTTCGCCCCAGATTGTTGGCAGAACGCTGACACGGAAATCCATCTCGCGGCCTTTTTTGGTACGAACTTTCAAACGACCATCCTGAGGACGGCGTTTTTCCGCGATGTCGAGCTTGGACATGATCTTGATACGCGAAGCGATCGCGGCACCCGTTCCTTGCGGCGGCTGCGTGGCTTCAATCAAATTACCGTCGATACGAAAGCGTACGCGATATCTTTTTTCATAAGGCTCAAAATGGATATCAGATACTTTCTTGATGATTGCATCACCCAGAATCTGATTCACGAATTTTACGATCGGCGCTTCATCCCCACCCGCATCGGAGTCGATGATTTCGGCCGTGGAAGAAGAGGCGTACTCCTCCTCCATGCTTTCCGCAATGGTATTAAGGTTTTTAACGTTGATGTTACCGCCGTAGTATCTTTCAATACTGGCAGCAATAGCGGTTTCCGTCGCAACCACCGCCTGAATTTTACAGCGGGTGATGAAGCGCAAGTCCTCTTTAACCATGATGTTGCTGGGATCGGCAAAGGCGACAACCAGCGTGGATCCCGCTTTTTGCAACGGAATCAACTGATTACGATCACAGACATCTCTTGGAATTAATTGTAAAACCGTGGAATCAATTTCAAATGACGAGACCTCAACACCTGGAACGGCAAAGTGCTTTTCCATGGCGCGAAGAATTTGAGTTTCTTTAAGAAAACCCAACTGCGTGATGACACCAGTCAATCGCGCAGTGCCGGATTTCTTTTGCTCTTCAACAGCATGAGCAAGCTGATCCGGTTTGAGCAGACCCTGCTTAACTAATATTTCACCAATCTTGAAAGAAGACATTGTGGCTCCCCGATATAACTTTATACCAGGGTGCCGTTTTTTGTAACTAGACGGAAGAAGAGTTTTCCGTTTGGAACTGATCGATCCAGTCTGATAACTCAGCAGGCGTCACAAGTTCAGATTGTTTGAGCTTTTCAAAAACTGTCTCGACCAAAGCCCGAAGCATATTTTTAGGGAACAGCGTCTTAAGCTCTGCCTGCTTGGCTTCTTCCATAAGTTCGCTTTGTAAGTTTCCAAGGTGACAGTCAAAGGCGTACCCGCCATTGGTCATAAAGTTGAAATAAGACAAATCCGTCAGTAGTTCACTGTCGGGCCGCAACTGGACGGTGTTAATGATTAAACTCGCACTGATCGCCTGAATGGTCAGTTCTTCCACAGCCAGCACTGTAAATTTGATTCCCAGATTTCCCCGGGACAGAATGCGGGCTTCCCGATGCAGATGAGTGATGTTTCCCCCATCAAATAGATTTCGCGAAAACCCAGCTCCGTACAAACTGCCGCCGCAATTCGAAGGCACTCGCCCTCACCCACAATAAATGCAGGCATGCGAATATCCAGATCACGGGCCTCTTCCACCAATATTTTACGAAGAGCTTCATAGAACAGCAAACGCGGATACCACTTGTCGCCTTCTGGCAGACTTAAATCAAAACATTCAAGCATGCGCACCTGCGCCGGCAAAATCTGCAATGAAGGATACAACGCGCGCGCCTGTTCGAAAGAAAACAGCGCGGCATCGGCACCTTTCAGTAATTCTTCAGCGTAGGCGGGATGCTGCTCAAGCTCCAATAGACCCGGGCGTTTGCCTGCGGCAAACTGCAAGAAACGAAACAGAGTGCTGGGATCTCCCTCGCGGAACTCAAGAATTTTTTTGCTCATCAAAATACTTTCGGGCCGCTGTCATGTCGGCGGAAATTTGCTGCTTTAATGTATCGATTCCGGAAAATTTCATTTCGTCGCGCAGAAAGTGCAACAACTCCACTTCGACTTCCACCCCATAAAGCTGGGCATCCATATCAAAGATATGGCTTTCAATTTTCACAGGACCCGGCTTGCCATCTTCCTGGAAAGTGGGATTCACACCGATGTTGGTGATCGAAGGATGATTGTGACCGTTGATGCGCGTGTAAGTAAAGTAAACACCCTTGCGCGGAACAAACTCCACATCCGGATGCACGTTGGCAGTTGGAACCCCAATCGTGCGGCCGCGCTGAAAACCTTTTTCCACGTTGCCGCGCAGATAATAGCGTCGACCTAAAAGCTGTGCCGCCTTTTCGATTTCACCCGCCTGCAAAGCTTCACGAATGCGTGTGGAGGAAACCACCTGACCATTCAACTGAAATGGCGGAATCACGATCAGGCGAATTCCGTGCTGTGCACAGAACCCTTCAAGAAACGATATGTTGCCAGTGCGGTTCGCTCCGAAATTAAAGTCATGTCCCACGACCAGGGTTTTCGGATTAAGATTCTTCATCACAAAGTTTTGCAGAAAATCCTGCGCCGAAACCTGGGCAAATTCACGGGTGAAATTTTCGATAATCACGCAGTCAATCCCACCGGCAGCGAAGCGTTCCTGCTGATCCCGCAGGTCGAACATTCTTTGCGTTTGTCGCTCGGGAAAAAGCACTTTTACCGGATGAGGATGGAAAGTATACACGACCGCAGGGACACCATAGTGCTGAGCCTCGCGAGTAACCGTTTCAATCAGTTGCTGATGTCCCAGATGAACACCGTCAAAATTGCCAATTGTGACGACAGAAGACTCTATAACCGAGTCCATCTGTCCGACGCCTTGATAGATATGCATATTTTTCAATATACCTGTTTCCGCGCTCGGCGGTAAGGGCTTTTAATAGTTGATATTTTTAATAAATTTGCTATGTTGCAACGCGTGCAAAAAGGCTCCTTTCAACAGTATTTAAATCGCGTTTTACACCGCAGCGAGGTCCTGCTGAGGTACTTCCTGCGCCAACGTGGTTTTTTACTTCGCTGCCTGCTGT
Organism: Bdellovibrio sp. HCB274; assembly: GCF_047306075.1. Lineage (GTDB taxonomy): Bacteria > Bdellovibrionota > Bdellovibrionia > Bdellovibrionales > Bdellovibrionaceae > Bdellovibrio. The sequence goes on along the minus strand of NZ_CP178623.1, from coordinate 1,449,504 downwards.
GCTGGGCGATTGGTTGCCTGGCTCTTTCCACTGACGAGGTCACGTCCTATGACCAGCGCTTCAAACTTCGCGGCGATCAAAAGGTCTCCTCCCAAATTGTTTTAATCACCATCCGTCAGTCTGACTTTACCGGGGTCTACACCAAGCATTCCTCGTTGATGGATTTGGATGAAGCGACCGACATCACCGACAGCTATTTCTGGAACAAACGCATCTGGAATCAGTTACTGGCAAAAATTCTGAAACAAAATCCCAAAGCCGTGGGCGTGACTTTGTACTTTGGCGATAACATTGGCGATGTTCATTTGAATTCGGCAGAGCTTGGTAACTTCATGGACCCCCGTGTGTTCTGGTCAACGACCACGAACAGCCTGGAGCGGGTTCTGACACCCGCCTTCAGCAACCGCGATCACACAAACTTGGGGGCTAACGAACTTCGCCGTGACGAGGATGGATTGGTGCGCCGGGTTTTCCCGCAACGCGCGGACATGCCTCATTTGGTAGAAAAAATCACCGGCAAAACTTTTCCGACCAGTCTTGCGGGACTTCCGATCAATTTCCGCGGTTCCATTTACAACTTCACCCAATACGGACTTTCCGAAATTCTGTATGACGAACTTCCGGCAGACGCTTTTGCTGGCAAAATCATTTTGATTGGTGCAGAGACCTCGGCTACTCCGGTTTACCTGACTCCACTGGGAACTTTGACCCGCACAGAGATCATGGCTCACATCGCTGACACTTTGTTGGGGAACCGCTGGATTCAGCGTCTGGATTTCTGGTGGTACGCGCTGGGCTTTTTGTTTCTGATGGGCTTTGCGATTTTTATTATTACGACTTATCCGCAGTCCGTGGCTTTGTTCTTTGTTCTGTGGATCGCAACCCTGCTGGCGGCACTTTCAGCCTGGGTCTTTGATAGTTTCTATTTCTGGTCACCCGCTTTTGCGCCGTTTGTGTTGCTGGCAGCAACCTGGACGATTTTTATCGGATATCAGGCCACCAAGATCGAACGCAAAAACTTTGCCCTGCAGCAGGAACAACAATACCTGGCAGAGCTGGAACAGCTTAAAAACAATTTCGTCAGCCTGATTTCCCACGACCTGAAAACTCCGATCGCTAAAATTCAGGCCATTGTGGACCGCCTGCTGACACAAAATCAGGATCAGGAGCTGCAGATGGATTTGAAATCCCTGCGCACCTTTGGTGACGAACTGAATCGCTATATCCAGTCGATTCTTAAAGTTCTGCGCATTGAATCCCGTGAATTCAAAATCAACAAAGACGCCGCCGACATTAACGAAGTGATCGAGGAAGCCCTTATCACGCTGCGACCGCTCGCTGCGGAAAAAGGTATTCGAATTTCCACTCATCTGGAACCGATGTTCTCGGTGGAGTTTGACCCGACGTTGATCAAAGAAGTTATCATCAATCTGATTGAAAACGCCATCAAGTATACGCCCGCGCAAGGATTGATCGAAGTGACTTCATCTGAAACTGAAGCCGATATCAAAGTCGAAGTCAAAGATACCGGAGACGGTATCAAGCCCGAGGATCTGGACAAGGTCTGGGGCAAATTCACTCGCGGGAGTGATCAGGATTTAAAAACAAAAGGAACGGGCTTGGGCCTGTATCTGGTAAAATATTTTATTGAACTTCATGGCGGCAAGGTCGCGATGGATAGCAAATGGGGACACGGCACAACCGTTTCCTTCACTCTGCCACTGGAATCTGAAGATGTGATCGAGGAGATGTTATGATCAATCAACTAAGCACACTGATCGTTGACGATGAAGCGGAACTGCGCCGCTCAGTCATTTCCATTCTAAAATCCACGATGCCGGAAATCGAGTTTACGATTGATGAAGCCTCCACAGGTAAGGAAGCTTTGGAAAAAGTGAAGCAACAATCCTGGGATCTGGTCTTGATGGACGTTAAGATGCCAGAGATGAATGGCCTTGAAGCCCTGACAGCGATCAAGGAGCATGACCCACGTACTTTCGTGGTGTTGATGACTGCCCACTCGAATCTTCATGATGCGGTTTTGGCGATCAAAGAAGGCGCATACGACTACGTTGAAAAACCGGTCAATCCGCAAACCCTCACTGAAATCATCCGCAAATGTCAGGAAGCCCGCGATCTGGTTTCAAGCCTTGCATTGTCCAATCCGATTTTTGACGACGATATCGAATCTGAATTTGTGGGTTCTTCCCAGAAAATGAAAGAAGTCTTTAATCTGATCTATCGCCTGTGCAAAGTCGACACCACAGTTTTGATTCGTGGTGAAAACGGTACCGGTAAAGAGCTGGTCGCACGCGCGATTCATTTCAACTCCCCTCGTAAATCGGGAAGCTTTGTGGCGATCAACTGCGGTGCGATTCCTGAAAGCCTGATGGAAAGCGAATTATTCGGTCACGAAAAAGGGGCCTTCACCGGCGCCATTGAGCGTAAAATCGGTAAATTCCAAATGGCCAACAACGGCACTTTGTTCCTGGATGAAATCGGTGAACTTCGCCCGGATATGCAGGTAAAACTTTTGCGTGTGCTTCAGGAAAAGAAATTCACTCCTGTGGGCAGTAACCGCGAAGTAAAAACCAACACACGCATTATTGCAGCGACCAACCGCAATCTGGAAAAGATGATGGCCGATGGTACATTCCGTGAGGACTTGTTCTATCGCTTAAACGTGATGCCGATCTTCCTTCCACCATTGCGCGAGCGCACGGATGACATCCACGCTTTGGCTCAGCACTTTATTAAAAAATTCGCCCGCCAGCATGGTCGCACGATCAGCGGCATTGCGAATGAAGCTTTGGATATGCTCAAGTCCTATCGCTGGCCGGGCAACATCCGTGAACTTGAAAACGTGATTGAACGTGCGTTTATCGTCGAGAATTCGCAAAACATCACTTTGGATTCTTTGCCTGAAAATCTGAAACTTGCCCCTAAGGAGTCTTCAGAAAAAACGGCTAATGTTGGCTACTCGGGTCCTCTGGATTTCGATGCTTTCAAAGAAGGCATGGAAAAAGAATTTATCGTCAGTGCTTTAAAAGCCAATCAAGGGCGCATCAATCAAACGGTGGCTCAGGCCAATATTCCCAAGAATACTTTGCTGCGTAAGATCCGTAAATACGGCATCAATGTTAAGGACTTTACGAGCGAAGAATAAATTCCGCTTTGTCGACCACCTGCTCTGCTGGCAGGTGAGTCATGCAGACATGGGTTTTAATCGGACACACTTTATGCCCGTGTTTCCCGCAAGGGCGGCACGGCAGATTTTCCTTCTGCGCAATATATGAATCCGCTGACCACGGTCGGAATCCAAATCTTAAAACAGTCGGACCAAAAACCGCGATCAACGGCGTTTCACACGCAGCAGCCATATGAGAGGCGGCACTGTCGTTACCCACCAATAAGCGCGCGCGGGCTATAATCTGTGTTGATTCTAAAATAGAAGTCTTACCGGCGATGCAGATAGAGCCGGGAATTGCTTCCATCACTTCCTGCGCCAGAGCTTCCTCGCCCGGTCCACCCATTACGTAAACTTGATAGCCTTGTGACTGTAAAGACATTCCCGTCTGTACAAAGCCTTCCTTCGTCCAACGTTTGGTGGCCCACACGGATCCCGGAAACATCAATACTCCCCGGTTCTCGCTCAGACCTTTCAGGTCATAGCGGGATTCAAGGTTTTTATAAACATCCAAGCACTTCAAAATCTCTTCACGAACACTCATAGAGGCCCACTGAGGAGGTGCTGGAAGTTTACCGCGGAAATCGGTTTCAAAAGGTCTTTGGGTGGATTGATAAGATGATAGCTGCTCTGCCAGTTTACTATCCACGTTTTGCAGCAAGCTCATCTGGCGCATCGGATCCGGCAACTGCATGGGCTTTTTAACTGTCTGAGAAAATGCCAGAAAGCTAAAGAACTTTTTAAATCCGATTTTATGCTGCGCTTTGATTTTTCTGCAAAAGAAAATCGTGCGCGTCGATTCATGGGGAGAAAGCAGATAGTTGACCTGATGCTGGGCGATGCCTGACAAAGCCTGATTGTAGGATTCCGCATCCCCTTTTTTAATTTCAAAGACGTGATCAACAAGATGGGTTTTAAGAAAGAAATCGCCGAAACCCTTACGGCACACCAACCCAAGTTGGTGATCAGGCCAAATCTGACGACAACGCTTCAGAAGCGGAATTGCCAGCAGCAAGTCCCCCAGAAAGGCTGTTTGTACGACAAGATTCAACGGCATGAACGATCTCCTGCAAAGACACCTGATCGTAGCACATTATGCTTTTTTCACAAGCTCTCTTCCAGCACGGGCTGCAGGGGCTTTTAGTTAGAACAAAGACTCCACGGTCGTATAAATCAATTTCATGAGCACAGGTTGGGCCAAACCACGCGACCACTTGCTTGCCCTGGGAAATCGCCATATGCATTCCCAAGCTATCCCCTGTCACCACCACATCACAGGCTGCCACACTGATCAGCCCATCGCGCAGGCCACTTTCCGTGGCTGAAGAGATAACTGACAAACCCTGGGATATCTGCAAGTTTCGCTCGGTGTCTTCGGGGCCGCCCAAAAGCACCACTTGCGCATCGGGATAACGACTTTGCAAAGAGGTGATCATCAAACGGTGAAATTCCACTGTGAGTTTTTTTGCTGAAATCACATTGCTGCAACCGGTATTAAAACCCAAAACCCACTTCTTGCCATTCGCCAAAAACTGATTTCTGCGCGTTTGCAAGCGTAGCTGTTCGACCGCGGTCAGCGGTAGCCAATAAGCATCTCGTTGGAATGGTCCCAACTCCAGGGCTTCCACCATGAGTTGAGTTTCAGGTTTTTTATTAACGAAAAATTTCTGGTGATTATCAAGTCCCAGCTGCCAAAGCTCCTCCGCTGCCGGAGTTGCAGGCATGATGGCGCCGTTACGGGAATTGGCGGTAAAGCCATAGACCTGATCCACTTGGGTGTGTTGAAGAATACCAACTGCCTTAAGAGATTTATCAATCACGAAGGCCACGTCAAATTCCAAAGGTCCTAGCTGCAGGAGGTCTGATTCCTTACTGGTCAAAACCCGATCGATGCCGGGATGATTTTGTAAGAGTAAGTGAGCTGGTGCATCTGTCACCCAGGTCAGCATTGATGAAGGATACTTGCGTTTAATTGCTTTTAACAGACTGGTACTGCGAACCACGGCGCCCAAGGCGCCCAAATGAATTATAAGTATTGAGACTTTTGGAATATCCAAAGAGGCACATTCAGAGTCACAGCTCTGACTTTTGGAACAGGGTTTATATCCGGAAAAGTGCCGGCAATTCATTTGCGCCATAGCAATATTGTAGAGTATCAGCCCTGAAGGTTAGACTGCGACGGAGTCTGGCTTTAGATATTCAGGACCTTGGGCGCGGCAAAAAAAGCCCGACTTTGACCGATAAGTAAGGTGCATGAAGATCGAACGCGAAATTATCCAGCTTAAGCCTTTTAAAACCATGAAACACTCTCAGGGTGGCACTCTGACGTTGTCTTCAGGTTTGGGTAGTTTTGAACTGAATGCTTTGCAGTTTTCTTATCTGGAAGTGCTAAAAACCGGAGTCTCTATTGAGGGCCTGGTTCAATTTTTTCTGGGACAAGGATGGCTTGTCAGTTTTCGTGAGCTCTACAGTCTGCTGCAGTTTTTGGTTCACGAGCGTCTGATTTCAAATCAAAACATCATCGACTACTTTAAGCAGGTCAACTCCGATGATTCTCCCCTGGTATTTAGTTCCATTGATGTGATGAATGGAAAGCAGGTTAAACCTGATCCTTCCACTCTGCCCTTTTTCCGTTCCCTGGAACCAGCGTTGGCAAATTACCTTTTACAAAAATCGACGGTGTTTTCCGTGCCCCCGAATATTCGCATCACTCACTCGGGCCAAAACAGCCGGGATCTTTTCGTTTTGTTAAAAGGTCAGGCCTCGATATACAAAGTGATTTCAGAAACACGCCGTCAACTTGTTGCGACTCTTGGAGCAGGAGCGCTTTTTGGAGAGCGCGGATTTTTACTGAATCAACCCCGCAATGCCGATGTCATCACCAGCGGTCCTTCAGAGGTACTGCGCGTGCATCATCTGCCTGAGTATGACAATCTGATAAAGTCTGATAAGGCCCAAGCCCTGCAACATCGCTTCTGGGTGATGCAGGCGCTTCTCTCCTCACCATTTTTTAAAGACATCCCGACAGACAGTCTGGATGCTTTGATCTTTACCGGTCGCCTGGTGCAAGCTCCGGCACATCAGGTGCTGTTTCAGGAAGGCCATGCGGGAAATACCTGTTACATCATTATTCAAGGCTCCGTCGTGATCAGCCAAAAGGGACAAGCCATCAATGTCCTGAATCAGGGAACTTGCTTTGGTGAGATCTCGTTATTGATTTCAGGGGGCGTTAGAACCGCAACCGTGACCACACAAAGGGACACGGTGCTTTTGGAAATTGGTCAAAACGCTTTTTATAAAATGCTCGCGCAGAATCTGGTTCTGGCAAAAGTCATCGAAACCGTTGCCGCCGCCCGCATCGCCCGAGATCAAAAAGGCTAAGGTGCTTTTCCAGGTTTGATTGAAACGACTTCGGAAACCAGAGTTCCGATTTTAATTTTTGCTTCAATTCTTAGAATGTATTTATGTTCGTCATCGGAAAGCCAGATCAGGTTTTCACCGATAGGTTTGAATTTCCCCTTCAAAGTAATGTTTGGCTGGATAACGATGGCCTTCATCGGTCCCAACTCGGTATCCAAAACTTCCTTGCGAATAGCTTTACCCGAGAACACCAAATTTTCCTTATCGTTGGATACGCGGAAAGCGTACTCTTTACCGACTTCCCATTGGAACATACGCATATAGTAAATCGCGCTGTACACGTTTTGCGCGTACTCTTCGATCTCCCACTGCTCCCGCTTTTCTTCCTCGCCGTCTTTTTTGGTCACTTTCTTTTCCCAGTAAGTGGCCATTTTCTTGACGTTATCAAAAAGCATTTTCGCTTCACGAAGCTGACCCGATTCCTTCACATGAAGTTCAAAAACCGTCGGCACGACATCGGCGTAATCCATGAAGATATCAACGTTGTCTTCAACTGTGTAAACAGAAGCGAATAAAGAAATCGTTTTGATTGCGATATTGTGTTTGTAAGAGCTGCGCCCATTCACTGTCGCCATCGGCAGAGTGCTGAATACCAACTCGCCCGCTGACATTTTAAAATAGGAAACGTCATGTTTAACCACTTCGCCTACACGGAAAGGGTCCACCAAAGGGCGGCGTCCGTCAAAGCCCGCATCGTCTTCAAGTTCAGGCTGACGACGAACCGGGGTGGCTGCCACTTTCTTGCCTTTTTCAGCTTTTGCTTTAGCTTCGGGTTTTGTAGCAACCGGTTTCTTTTCGGCCTTCGCTGATTTTGCAGGTTTCGCAGCCGTAGTTGCAGCGGTAGTTCCCGGGACTTTTTTATCAACGTTTACTGAGGGCTTTGCTTCCGCTGGCGCAGAAGCAGCTTCAGTCGCTTCTGCCGGTGGAGCGGGTGGCTCTTCGATTTTTACTGCCTTTTCGAACTCGTCGATAGTTCCAAGTTTATCGGCTTTATCGTACTTCAAAAATGAAGTCGAACACGCCGACAACAAAGACAATGCGAAAAGACCTGCTGCAATCGAAAGTTTACCCACTAAAAATCCTTCCACCTTCTATGAACCCACATCCACTGCTCTGGATGCTTCCTGACAATCTGCTCAAGCTTATCTGTAAAAGACTGAGTGATGTTAGCAATACTCTGGTCTTTATCTTCAACGATGAAAGGGCTCAAGTCCATAGCTGGCTCAATAACCACATGAACTTTCCCGTCATCGCCTTCATAGGTATAAATTGGCAGAACCGGTGCTTTGGTTTTTTGTGCAAACAAAGCCAGACCATAGGCCGTGCCTGTGCGTTTCCCAAAGAAGGTTGTCGCCACACCGAAGGGTTTCCCCATGTACTGATCCAATACAAATACCAGTCCTTCATTGCGCTTTAGCGCTTTCAGGATTTCAAAGGCGTTATTCGGGCCATGGGCCTCGATGTACTTCACACCTTGTGCTCCACGCACGGAAAACCACAGGTCATTAAACCATTTGTTTTTAAAACTTTTGGAAATGATGTGAATCTTTTGACCGATCACACTTAAAGCATTGGCGCCCAAGTCCCCGTTACCCAGATGCAGGGTCAGGTAGAAAAAGCCTTTACCGTTGGCGATGGCCTTTTCGTGATTTTCAAGTCCCTCGAAAACCACGTTCTTAGCGACCCATTCCCGGGTCATATTGGGAATAAAAAAGAATTCGCCGAAATTATAGCCCAGCTGGTAAACGGACTCGCGCCCCACTTTTTTACGTTGAGCTTCGGTCCATTCGGGAAAAGCGATTTTAAGATTGTTGAGTACGATCTTTTTTCGAAAACCAAAAACATCCCACCACAAAAATCCAAGCCAGGACCCGGAAAGGCGCTGTACTCTTCGAGGCAGGATACTGCTAAAAAAGATGCCGATCTTAGTTAAAAAGCTGGCCAATAATTTCATGCAGACGTCCTTTGCTTCCAAACTCCGTCACCTGCAAATTGGTGCTCCAAAGCTTTTCGGGCTCCGGCAACAGACGGCGCAACTTCACGGCATCCTTGGAAGTTGTCACAAGATAATCAGCACCTGATTTCTTAAAGTCATTCCAGATCTTTTGTGCATCGGCCTCAGTGTACTGATGATGATCACGGTAATGCTGACTCTTTTTACAAATCTCTCCATAGGAGCGCATCATTTTTTCAAACACATCCGGTCTGGCGATCGCCGACACCAGATATAAACACTGCCCTTTCAACACATCTGTTGAAACAGTTTCAGTTCCATTATTTAGATCAACAATGTCATAACCAAAATAAAGAATTTCCTTACCTGGAGGCAGATGATCCTGCACAACCTTCAGACTGTTCTCATCCGCCAGGTTGCACTTCGTAAACAGAATTATATCCGCTCGTTGTAGACCTTCCCAGGACTCACGGGCGCGTCCCTCTGGGACTACCTGATAGTTACTCCAGGGTTCAGTTGCATCCAAAATCACGATATTCAAATCACGATGCAGTTTACGGTGTTGAAAACCATCATCGACCACGATCACGTCAAACGGACCATAGTTCTTCGTGGAATACTCCGCCGTTTGCCATTTGCTATCACCGACAAAGACAGTGACGTCGGGATTGGCCTGCGCCAAAAGAACCGGCTCATCGCCATAGTAACGGGCGGCATGCGGATGGGTCACATCCACGCGAACAGAAGCCGAAGCATCTGCACGGTAGGAACGACTGACGACGGCGACCTTTTTATGGTCACCGACCAACGATTTTAAACAGTAATCGGTGATGGGCGTTTTACCCGTTCCACCGACCGTTAGGTTTCCAATACTGATCACTTTCATCGGAGGTTTGTAAGCCCCTAATAATCCGCGATCGTAAAGCGAGTTTTTAAACCCGACGATACGATCATATAGAAATGAAAGTGGTTTCAATAAAGGTTTCATAGAGTCAGATACTCATCCAATGATTTTACCACGCGTGAAGTGGCGCCTTTATCACCGAGGTATGAACGCAAAGATGCCAGATCTTTTTTAACTTCGGCAGTGTAGGCTGGTTCTTTGATATAGCGCTCAAGCAGAGCTGCCATATTTTCTGCAGTGACGTCCCCTTGGAAACGTTCTGGAACCGCTTCTTTATTCAAAATCAAATTCACCAAACCAAAGAACTTGGTTCCACGTACAAAGATTCGGGCAAACACACCGGTTAACCACTTCATTTTATACATGATAACCATAGGCTTCTGTAAAAGCCCTACTTGCAACGTCGCCGTTCCTGACGCCACTACCATCATATCCACCAGATGAATCATACGAAATGGTTCATCTTTTAACAGGATGTATGGCAGACGGAAGTCCTCGAGATAATCCTGCATTTTTTCTTTGCTGAAGGTCGGTGCAGTCAAAATCACGATTTTCAGATTGCTGTATTTTTTCGATAAAATTCGCGCGGCATCCAGTTGAATCTGAAAATGCTGTTTCAGTTCAAGTCTGCGGCTGCCTGGCATTAGACCCAGAACAATTTCGTCGTCACGAATGCCGACTTGATTGCGATGGGTTTTTAAATAAGCTGCATCATCAATCAGGCGCTCATCCAACTCATCCAACAACGGATGACCCACGAAATCCACCGGAACTCCGTGCTCTTCATAGAACGGAACCTCGAAAGGAAACAGGACGAAAACTTTTTTGCAGTATTTTTTAATCGTCTTAACCCGGCCCTTACGCCAAGCCCAGACTTGCGGAGAAATATAGTAAACCACCGGAATTCCCAACGCGTGCAGTTTTTTTGCAAGCATCAGGTTGAATTCGGGATAGTCCATCACGACGGCCACTTTAGGGCGACGCTTTTCAGCCTCGCTCACAAGGCTGTCAAAGACGCCTTTTAGCAGACTGTAGGAATTGATAATTTCCGCAGCCCCTACAACTGCCATTTCTTCGGATTTACCCAGGCGTTCAAAGCCCAGGTTTTCCATGTCCTGACTGCCGACGCCGAAAGCATGGATTTTTCTTCCCTGCTTTTTCCAGGTCTCAAGAATTCTTTGAGCGTATGTCACACTGGAGGCCTCGGCGGCCACGAACAACACTTGATCCATTTATTTACCAATCATCTTTTGAATGTCTTCGATGGCGCGCAAAGCTTTCAATCCATCCAGACCTGTTACCACAGGGGTTTTGTCGTTCAAAACAGCATCGATAAACGCGTCTGTCTCTTTTTGCAAAGCATCGGCTTTTTCAACGGTCCACTTGGTGATCTTGGTTAATTCATCACCGCCCGGACCTTTTTCAACTTTTTCAAGTTCATGAATGCCGGTGTTCGCAAAAATAGTGCAATCATCCTGCACCACGCGGATCGAGCGTTGACCCACCGGCGATACACGGCTGACCGTGATGATACCGTGAATGCCGTTTTTCATTTTAAAGGAAATAGACGCCGTATCCAGCTCTGGCGAAATCAATTTCGTACCGGAAGCGATCATCGATTCAACTTCACTGCCTGTCAGCCAGAACAGCAAATCCATATCGTGGATAGCCAGATCATGCAGTACGCTGACGTCAGCACCGCGGGCCTTGTAAGGCGCCGTTCTGATAAGTTCAATCGTACTGACATTCTTCATGTGTTTTTTAAGTTCATTCACGGAAGGATTGAATCTTTCGATGTGTCCCACCGCCAATTTTACTTTGTGCTTTTCAGCCAGCGCCAGCAATTCCTCGGCTTGAGGAACTGTTGCCGTGATCGGTTTTTCCACGTTCACGTGAACACCGTTTTGCAGGAAAAGCTTTGCCACTTCATAGTGGCTTTGCGTGCTGGCTGCGATCGTCACCAAATCCACCTGACCGATCAGATCCTGTGGACGGTGGAAACTTTTAACTCCCAACTCAGCAGCGATTTTATCTGCCTGAGCCGGAAAGTGATCACACACCCCTACCAATTCCACATGGGAATTGTTTTTATATTTTTGAGCATGGAAGTTACCCAGGTAACCGACGCCGATAACGGCGGCACGCAATTTATTGCTCATCTTCTTGCCAGCCTTTAGGACTTCTGTCGACCGCGATACCGCGCTTAGAAGAACGGATAAAGTTAATGAAGTACTCGATGTTCGGGCTCATTGTGCACTCTTCTTGAATGCGTTTGATGCCTTCTTCTACAGTGTGAGAACCCATGATGATGATACGAATTGCTTTATGCACGTTCGTCACTTCGTCACGTGGGTAACCTTTACGCGCAAGACCGATTTTATTGGTCGCACGAATAGTCGCGTAAGTTCCCTGAGCACGGCAGAACGGGATGATATCTTTATTAACGATACTGCTGCCCGCGATGAAAGCCATCTTGCCGACTTTCGTGAACTGATTTAGGGCACTCATACCACCCACGAACACACCGTCAGCAATTTCACAGTGACCACCCAAGTGGGTGTTGTTCGCCAGAATAACGTTATTACCAAGTTTGCAATCATGTCCCACGTGAGTGTAAGCCATGAAGTACCCGTTATCCCCGATTTCAGTTTTCTTGTCGCCCTTGGAGGTCGCAAGATTCACTGTCGTGAATTCACGGAACATATTGTTATTACCAATAATCAAAGATGTGGGCTCATTCTTATAGGAAATATCCTGAGGAGCTCCACCAATAACTGCACCTGGGCAGAAGTGGTTGTTTGCGCCGATATCCAGAATACCGTAACGCGAACCCAGTGTGACGTGACCTTCTACAATGGTGCCCTTGCCGATTTTTACTTTACCTTGAATAAGGCAATAAGGTCCGATTTCGACATCATCGCCGATCTCGACATCTGGGGAAACAACACTGGAAGGATGAATTTTATAATTTGCCATGGATAGATATCCTAATTTTAACTGCGTATTTTGAAACGGGTCACTTAATTTAAAAAGGGACCTTTTAGAGGCCCCTTTGAGTTTTGAAACTATTTTTCTTTCTCGTAAGCCTTGATCACATCTTCTGTCAGATCAGATTCTGGTGTGGAGTACAAAACGCCCTGGTTGTTTTCAAGAACCAGAGTGTAGCCTTTGTCTTTTGCCAATTTACCGATCACAGTTCTCATTTTTGTCAAAATTGGAGCCGTCAATTCGCGCTCTTTCTTTTGGATTTCCATTTGGCTTTTGCCAACGATGTCACGGTACTTGATCATTTCTTCCTGGAACTCAGCTTGTTTTTTACCAAGTGCTTCTTCAGAAAGAACAGATTTTTTCTTTTCAAGATCTTCGCCCATCTTTTTCAGATCAGCTTCTTTCTTTTCAAGATCTTTTTTCTTTTTGTTGAACTCAGCTTCAAGCTCTGTTTTCGCTTTTTTACCAGCAGAAGTCGCTTGAATAGCTTTTTGCATATCCACGAAACCCACTTTGCTTTCAGCTGCGTGAGCTGCTGCTGCCATCATAAATACAGTCGCTGCGATAATCATTTTTCTCATAAAAATTCCTCCCTAAAATTTTTCTTCTTAAACTTTCAAATTAAAAACTTGGACCAATCGAGAACTCGAATACCGAGGCATCGTGGTAATTCGGGTCACGGTTAAGTGGGAAGCCCCACTCAAATCTCAACACCCCGATCGGTGAATACCAGCGAATCCCCAGACCCATATCTGAATAGAATGTATCGCCAGATAAAACATCGTCAGCGGCACCGATATCAAAAAACGCAGCACCCAGGATCCCCGCATCTTTTACCAGCGGGAATTGCAACTCGGTACGAGCTAGTGCTTGTTGAGTACCACCATAGAAACGCCAAGCTTCGATTTCGGCCTGCTCTGGCGTCATACCTTTGGCGATACTTTCGTTATAGATCTTAGTGGATCGTTTCATCTTACCGACACGGTACGAACGGAAACCACGCAAGGAATAAGGTCCACCCAGTAGGTACAACTCATTGAATGGAACGTCTTGTCCTTCGATACCGTCAATGCGGGCGTATTGAACGTCATTTCGCCAAGTCACGTCCCAGAATAGATTCTTGAAGTAGCTGAAACGCGTGTTAGTGCGGTGATACTTCAGTTGTCCGAAACCGGCGTATTCATAGGAGAAAGAACCGAAGATACCTTTGGTCGGAGAGAAACGGTCATTTCTTGTGTCGTACTCAAGAGTACCCGTCAAAGAAATCGTTTCACCCGAAGCTGTACTCAATGGGAACAACTCAGTATCCGTGATCGGAGTTCCATCAGCATTTTTACGCTCTGTCAGTTCCGAATTGTCGTACTTGGCACGGAGGAAACCGCGGGTGAATTCTGCAATAGGACGACCCATGCGCACAGAAAGACCCGTGTGATTTTCGTCGTAGTCCATACGACCGGTATTCATACTCTTATAGACGTCTCCACCCAACAACCACTCGGTGTCGTTGAAGTACGGCTCTGTAAAAGAAAGCTGATAGAAGCTGCCTGTCCCGCTTAAGTTTAAGCTCGCACCAAGGTTTTGGCCTTTACCCAGGAAGTTCGATTGCTGCACAGAACCCTGCAATGTGAAACCTTGGGAAGTACCGTAACCCGCACCCAATTGGATTTGACCGGTGTTACGCTCTTTCACGATGATATCGACATTCATCACATCTGTTTTTTCCTGATCCACAGATGTTTTGAAGTTCACGTCCTCAAAGAAACCCAGACGCTGGATGTTTTCCATCGACTGACGACGGCGGGTTTCGTTGTAAAGCTCGCCCTCGCGAACTTTCAACTCACGACGCACAACCTTGTCACGGGTTTTGGTATTGCCGATAACATTGATTTTACCGAAGTAAACTTTTTGACCCTTGTCGAATTCAAAGACCAGGTCCATTTTGCGTTCTTTGTCGTTAGCCCGCGTGCGCGGGATTACGTTGGCAAATGCGTAACCCAAGTCGCCGTATTTTGCCGTCAGCTCACTGATGTCTTTTTGCAGGACTTCGAACGAGAATACGCCGTTTTCGTCGATCTTGATCGCCTCGTACAGCTCGGCTTTCGGGAACAGAATATCGCCGGCGAAATCAACATCGCCTACCGAGTACTGCTCGCCCTCTTCCACGTTGAAAGTGATGTAGATATTTTTCTTATCCGGAGTCACAGTGATTTGCGGGCGATCGATTTTCGCCTGCACGTAACCTTGATTGAAGTACATGAAACGCACGATCTGTGCGTCACGATCAAAGGCTTCCTGCTTATACTGACCTGAACCGGACATGCCCGAGAAGAATCCACCCTCTTGAGTGAACATCTTGCTCTTAAGTTCAGTCTCAGAAATGTGCTTCGCCCCTAGGAAGGTGATTTTGCGAACTTTTACTTTGTCGTTTTCACGAACACGGAAAACCAGTCGAACTGTTTCGTCTTTGGTAACATCCTGAACTTCCGCATCCACGCGCGCCAGGAAGAAACCTTTGTCCTCGTAAAGCTTTTGAACTTTTTCAATCGCCTCTTTAACTTTGGACATATTCAAAAGCTGATAAGCTTTGATACCTGTTGCATCAGCGATGTCTTCCGACTTGATTTCGCTGTTACCTTCGTAAGTGATTTCGGCAATAGATGGCTTTTCCAAAACCTGATACGTCAACACCGCTTCTTTGCCCGTCACCTGACGACTGACTTCGATGTTGTTGAAGAAACCAAGGCCGAATAGAGCCTGCACATCGGCGCGCACGTTTTCCGGCTTGTATTCGTCTCCCACTTTCGTGGTGATCTTGCTAAGGATCGCGTCTTTTTCAATCTTACGATTTCCAGACACTTCGATTGCTTTAATGGTTAAACCAGAAGGCGCAGTCTTAGGTTGTGCAACCGCAGTCCCATTTTTCTTGGGCGCAGTCTTTTTTTTGGGAGCTGCAATCGCCGTTGACGTTGCAGTTACTAATAACAAAGTACAAAGAAGCTTAATCAAAGTTCGAATTCTCCAACCGAGAGGGACCCACGAGGAGTCTCATTTTTCAAAAATCTCAAAGATTTCTCGATAGTTACCTTTTAAACTCCGAAATCGTAGCCCACTACCTAAGTCTAGTACACCAAAAACGACCACCCTGACGCGTTATACCCAAAGACCATCTTTCATTCGATAAACTTTTGGGAAGCGTGTGGCGAACGTAAGATCATGCGTCACGATGACAAGCGCCAATTGCATTTCTTCTTTGAGGCGAAAAAACAACTCTTGAATCTTCGCACTGGTATTCGAGTCCAAATTACCTGTCGGCTCATCGGCAAAAAGAATTTTTGGATGACGAACTAAGGCACGGGCAATCGCGATGCGCTGCAACTCACCACCTGACAATTGATTGGGAAAATGGCTTGCACGATCTGCAAGACCCATGAACTCAAGCAAATGCAGCGCTTTTTCTTTCGCAGCTTTTGGAGACTCCCCTGCCACTCGACAAGGAATCATGACATTTTCGACAGCATTAAATTCACTTAAAAGATGATGGAACTGAAATACAAAACCCATTTCGGCGTTACGAAATTTCGAAATCTCTTCGTCGTTCATCGCCAGCAGGTCACGACCTTCAAAAGTCACTTCACCACTGGTGGGACGATCCAAGGTTCCCATGATTTGCAAAAGAGTACTTTTCCCCGCGCCAGAAGATCCTAAAATCGCCAACGCCTCGCCGCCATTGATGTCCATGCTGACACCGCGAAGAATCTCAAGCTCGCCGTTTCCGCTGGGATAAGACTTGTGAATATTTCTGACCGAGAGAAAGTTACTGACAGGATTATTCATTACGCAGCCCTTCCATAGGATTAAGATCAGCTCCACGACGGGCGGGAGCCAGAGTTGCAATAAAACAGATCAACATCGTTGCCACACAAATTGCGATCGTATCAACGAAGCGGATGCTGACTTCGATGGAATCCAGGCGGTAAACCGCGCCGGAAATCAGGCCCAGACGACCTTGAGCCCACTTAAACATCAAACACAAAATGAAACCTAAAATGAAACCACCAGCAAGCCCCACTCCCCCCAGGATCAATCCTTGGAAAGTGAAAATTTTGATCACGTCTTTACGACTTAATCCCACGGTTTTTAGGATTGCGATGTCCTTAAATCTTTGCACGACATTCACAAACAACGTGGAGGAGATATTAAATGCAGCCACGAAAATAATCACAGACACGACAAAGAAAATCGCCGGACGCTGAACTGCCACTGCATCAAAAAGATTTTCATTGGAATCACGCCAGTCACGCACCCAGTATGGCGAACCTAAGACGGCACTTATATTATGACTGGCTTTGCGCGCGTATTCAGCATCGTCAAACTTCAACATCATACCGGTATAACGATCCCCGATGGCCGCCACTTCCTGAGCGACGCCAAGATCAATCATGATGAAACGTTCATTCCATTCAAACTTACCCAGCTCCACGACACCCTGAAGTTTAAAGACGCCGACTTTTCTTTTGAAATTGGAAGGATCGGTTAAGTCTGCAATGGGCAAAACGACACGGAACTCATCCCCGATTTTCAGACCCATTTTTTTTGCAAGCCCCGAACCAATCAAAGCCAACGGAACATCAGACGGCTGATTCAGATCGGCCGAGCCTTCTTTCACACGACTTTGCAAATTCAGGGTTTGATTCACCCGATCCTTATCAATGCCCTCAAGCAACACACCGGAAATCTGCCCGTTGTGCGCCATGATGCCTTCGACAAAAACAAAGCGCGCGGAGCTAACCAGGCTGGGCTCCGCTTTGCGAATGCGCTCTTCCAGTTCTTTCCAGTCATCCGGAAAACGAGAGCGCTTCACCACCTGCACTGAACCTGAAACATCGGTCATTGCCGACTGCAAAGTGGATTCAAAACCACTCATCACCGCCATTGAGACCACCAGGGAAGCAACCCCCAAAATCAAACCAAACAATGCCAGTGGAGCAGAACCACCGAACATGGTTTTCTTTGAATTTAAAAGTTTCCAGGAAATCCAGGCTAATGATGATCTATTCACGAAGGCTTCGCTTCCTGATTCACCTGATCCTTCAGGTAAGCCATGATAAAGCCGTCCAAATCCCCGTCCATCACATCGTCGACCTGATTGGTTTCGAAATCGGTGCGGTGATCTTTAACCATTTGATAAGGGTGCATCACGTAGGAACGGATTTGCGATCCCCACTCGTTGGCTTTTTTGCTGGAATTCATCGCGTCTTTTTCAGCGTTGCGTTTCTCAACTTCAATCTCGTAAAGCTTTGCTTTCAACATCTTCAAAGCCTTTTCACGGTTTTGAATCTGCGAACGTTCAATTTGGCAGGAGACGATCACACCCGTCGGGATATGAGTCATACGAACTGCGGAGTCCGTCTTATTGACGTGCTGACCACCGGCCCCGCTGGAGCGGTAAGTATCGACTTTCAAATCTTCAGGCCGGATTTCAATATTGATGTCATCATCAATCTCGGCCCAGGCAAATACAGACGAAAACGACGTATGACGACGGGCATTTGAATCAAACGGAGAAATGCGCACCAAACGGTGAACGCCCGCTTCGGCTTTCAAGTATCCATAGGCATAAGGGCCTTCAATCAAAAGAGTACAGGATTTAATCCCGGCACCCTCGCCCTCGGTCATTTCGATCACTTGAGTTTTATAACCATGTTTGTCGGCGTAGCGCGTGTACATGCGCAGAAGCATTTCTGCCCAGTCACAGGACTCGGTCCCGCCGGCTCCCGCATTGATCGAAAGATAGGTACTGTTACCATCAAGCTCGCCGTTTAAGACTCGCTTTAATTCTAATTCTTCAGCTAATTTTTCAAGGGAAGTAACTTCAGTTTTTACTTCAACAAAGCTGCCTTCATCCGTAGCTTCAGCAGCCATCTCCAACAAAACAGATGCATCACTCAACCGTGACGTAAAAGAATCAAACTCGCCCACGGCTTTATCCAGCAGGCTTTTTTCCTTGTTGAGCTTTTGCATTTCATCGGGCTTCCCCCACAGCGCAGGGTTTTCCGCTTGAACAGCCAGCTCATCCAGGCGTTTTTTCTTTTTATCTAGGTCAAAGATACCCCCGAAGCTCCTTGGCGAAGCTTTCGAGCAAGTTGATACGTTTTTTAACGTCAGAGGATTCCGTTATGATCGACATTTAATTTCCTACGGTTATTCCGCTGACTTAACAGCGGACCCAGCTATAGTTATAACTAAATGTCAGTGTGTCAAGTGGGGCTACGCAGCAATCGCTCAAAGATAGCGTCCTGCAGATCGAACATCTCTTTGGCATCCTCTTCGTTGGTTTCGTGATCGTATCCCAACAGATGCAGCGTTCCGTGCAGAAGCATGTATCCCAATTCTTTTTGAAAAGTCAGTTTGTGTTCTTTCGCTTGTTTTTTCAGCACATCGGGACACAGAACAAGTTCACCGAAACTGGAAGGATCCATGGAGTCAAATGACAAGACATCCGTGGCATAGTCCTTCCCGCGAAATTCGTTATTGATTTTTTGTGCAGGCTTTTTATCCAAAAACACCAGCGTCAGTTCACGAGCGGCTTTTTCCGCGTTGATGACTTTGCGTTTTTTTAACTCCTTAACCACAGAGTCCATCCATTCCTGAATGAACTTTCTGGGTACGGCGTGTTTGGATTCATTGATGACAAGAACCTGCATATTATCCCTTGTTTGCGGGTACGGATTCGCCCAACTGGCCGCCAGCGGCGCGTGGGTAATCGATACGCTGATGGTATATACCCAATAGGATGCGAATGAAAGCGGCTTCAACCTTGGAAATATCTTTCAGGGTTAAATTACACTCGTCCAACTGCCCGTCAGAGAATTTTCTTTGAACGATGTTTCTGACGATGTTTTGCAGACGCGCGGGTGTCGGCTCATCCAAGGAGCGAGCGGCGGCTTCAATCGAGTCCGCCAGCATACACAAGGCTGCCTCACGAAATTGTGGTTTCGGACCTGGGTAACGGAAATCCTGATCACTGATTTCCGGATCTTCTTCTTTTTTCAGATCCAGAGCTTTGTTGTAGAAATAGGAAATCAATGTCGTTCCGTGATGCTGGATAATACCGTCGATAATTGGTTTACCCAATTTGTACGTCACACCCATCTCGACCCCGTCTTTAACGTGGGCAATCAGCAGCGTTTTACTCATGAACGGAGAAATATGATCATGGGGATTATTTCCCGGCTTTTGATTTTCGATGAAATAGTTTGCGTGCTCCATCTTACCGATGTCGTGGTAGTAGCACATAACTTTTCCTAGGAGTGAATTAGCTTCGATCTCTTCAGCCGCCGCCTCCACCATCGAACCCACCATCATAGAGTGATGGTACGTGCCCGGGGCTTTTACGATCATGTCTTTTAGAAGCGGATGATTCAGGTTTGAAAGCTCCAGCAGTTTTACGTCTGTGGTGTAGTTGAATGCTGATTCCAGAAGTGGAATGAACATCATCGCGCACAGGGAACTTAGAATACCGCCGATGAAGCCTGCTGGAATTGCAAACAGGATTTCGCGCGCTGCTCCCTCTTGATCAAAGCGAGTCATGGTCAATACGAAGGCGATGACCAGGGCATTCACGACACCTGTTCTTACTCCGGCAAAATAGATGTCATTACGGGTTTTGCAGTTGAACACCCCGCGGGCTGCAGCGATACCGCCGATCATACTGAATACCATCAGGGCATAGTTGTAATCGACCATGATTCCCAGACACAGGGACATGAAGGCTGTGAACAACCAGACAATTTCGCCTGAAGTGATCAGTAAGCCTACTAACATTGGACCTGTGGCAATGGGTGCTGCATACAGGAAGAATGTCGCTGGAAGCAGATGTCCGAGTTTGGAAATGAAGGCCGCATCAATAACGAACAGATAGACCTTCGTGAATAAAACTGTGCCGTAGGCAATCAGCATCATTACGACCAGGTCTTTGAATTCTACTTTAACTTGGTTAATTGAAAAACGTTTCAGGTACGAGAAGAAGACGATGATCGCCATGGATAAAACCAATGCCATCGCGAGTGCTGCCAAGTCTTTGCGTTTATCGGACTGAATGGTTTCGATTTGCTTGATCACCGCCATGTGGAATGGCTGTATGACCGACCCTTGCGCCACAATCACCTGGTTCTTTTTGATGGTGATATTCACCGGGATCACGGCATCGCGGGCTGCCTGTTTGCGGCTGGCCGTTTCTTGCTTGTTTAACGTCAGATTCGGCACCAACAGGGATCTGGCGAAATAAAGAATATTGGCGCGGTCCCCTTCGGTAAAACGATCCACATCCTTGCGATCATCCAAACCGAAATGATCAGGATCCTGGATGTCCACCACTTCGCTGCGAACAATGCTGAACTCGCGGCCCAGATTGTTTCTGTGAACTACGCGGGCCACGATCGTTGTTTGTCCCGCAGGAATAAAACGATCCGGGGCTTCGGCGATCTTTTGCTCGTACCAGTTTTCAAGGTTGCGAATCATGATCGCTTCAATGCGGGCGCTGAACTTGTTATCGACCAGCCACTCGAACATGAAGTCTGAAACCGGGCTTCCCAGTTCTGTTTCGAATTCTTTTTTATATTTGGTGAAATCTTTTACCTTCGCGCGGTAAGCCGCCGGCTGTTTCGGCCATGTGGTTTCGCGGTGGTAATTTCGCATCGAGCGGAAAGAATGAATAAGCCCCAAAGAGACCCGTTCAAACACGCTGGTATCGAAGTCGTAAACGACCGGTACCGCAGTTTCGGTTTTAAAACGCTTTTCTTCGGTGGTGACCTCGTCGGTCATCTCGAATGCAATCGGTGAAGCCACGTCAAAGCTGGCTACATCCCCTACGCTAAAATTGTACGGAACTTCGAACTGATAGAAAATGGTGTAGGACAAAAGCACGCAGTAGAGGAAAATCATCGCTGCGCGACGGACGAAAAGGCGCTCTTCCAGCATGTGCAGTGCACGACCAAAGAAAGTCTTCTCTAAGCCAATGGAATCCACCCAGTCCAAGAATTTTAGACTGTGATCTTCGTAATTCACCCGAGTCGCTGGACTCTCGCTTTTTTTAGAACCTTTTCCACGCTGAGGCATAGTATTAAGACTGTTGTCCTTATCCCGATTAGCGTATCGCTAATTAACTTAATTGTCGAAATCACTCTGTGTTTGCGCTAAGATAGAGCGGATTCCATCAAAAAGTCGAGGCGCTGTATGGCAAAAACTCCCGCTAATTTACGTAACATTGAGTCCTTGGTCGAGATCGTCGCAAGCCTGCGCGGTCCCGATGGCTGCCCTTGGGATAAAGAGCAGACTCACGAGTCACTGACTCAATATGCGGTTGAGGAGACTTTTGAATTGGTGGAGGCCATTGAATCTACTGGAGTTGCGCGCGATCAGAAGATGAAAGATGAGCTGGGAGATGTATTGTTCCAAGTCCTTCTGCACTCTCAATTAGCGTCTGAACGTGGAGCATTTACTCTGGATGATGTGATCGAAAATGTGGCAGAAAAATTGGTGCGCCGCCATCCTCATGTGTTTGGAGATGTGAAGGTTTCCAGCTCTGCCGATGTGGTTAAAAATTGGGAAGAGATTAAAAAGCAGGAAAAAGGTGCGAAGTCTGAATATAGCTTGAACGTCCCGGCCCTGCCCGCTCTGCAACGCGCTTACAAAATAGGCAAACGCACTGAAAAGTTTAAATTCGACTGGGAAAACGTCGAAGGCGTGATGTTGAAGGTCGAAGAAGAATTCGATGAACTGCGCGAAGCCCTGGACAACGACGTGGACTCCGAAATCGAACACGAACTGGGTGACGTGTTATTTTCCTTAGCCCAATTAGGCCGCCACCTGAACATGGAACCGGAACAAGTCCTACGCAAAGGCAACGCCCGCTTCGAAGAACGCTTCAACAAAATGGTAGAACTAGCTCGCGCCGAAGGCATCGACTGGGGCACCCTCACCACCGAAGGCAAAGAAGGCTACTGGCTAAAAGCAAAAGCCTTGCTTAAAAAGTAGTTTTATTCCCCCCACAGGCAAACTGCAATCGCTTCAAACCAAACCCCTCCAGAATATACAAGCCGCCCATCCCAGCGACTGGCGGCTGCTGAATCTGTTTGCGTCCGTCAGTCTGCTCATTCACCAAATTCTAAATTAAAGTCCTTCTCCTATCCTGTGTAATACTTTTGAAATCATTCATCGACAGTAAGCCTCTTCATTTCTTATGAAATGTTCCTAATTCCGGCCTCACGCATATATTTCAATTTGTTGTGGGCTGCGCAGAGCACTTTCAGGTTCTCAAGCTGATCAGATCCCTGAGCCCAACGGCTTTGTTTGTGATCAATCTGCAAAAGCCATTTGCTTTCACATCGTCGCCCCGTTTTAGTATCCACCCACTGGCAGCATGGTTGCTTTGCTATTAAGATCTTTCTCTTCGCGGAAGTTAACTGTGCCGAGGGACTTGATTGACCCGTAATATTCACCGCCACGGTGGCAGTGGCTAAATCTACCGCAGATACTTTTGCAGCAGTTTTCTGCTTAATCACTTTTTCTGCAAGATATTCTAAGAATACTGCCAAATCCTGAGTGGGAACCGCATGCGATATAAGTTCCTGCGCATGTTTGATTTTAGAGAAAGATTCTTTAGACAATGTAAACTCAATTCGTAAACTTTCATCGGCTTGAACTTTCTTAGTAGTACCCTGTACCGGTGGCAAATCAAAGTATGCAGCAACATGTTGTTGCGCTTGCGAATAGGACTTCTTTCCTAAGTTGTCCAGAACTTCCAATT
The DNA here is from genome assembly GCF_047306075.1 of Bdellovibrio sp. HCB274. Classification (GTDB taxonomy): domain Bacteria; phylum Bdellovibrionota; class Bdellovibrionia; order Bdellovibrionales; family Bdellovibrionaceae; genus Bdellovibrio. The sequence continues at coordinate 1,426,244 of NZ_CP178623.1, read as the reverse complement.
TCTGCTCAGATGTCACTGGGACTGATCGAGTTCTGATCACTTCACGAGCTGCCTTTTGCACCAATGCAATCTGGCTCAAGTTGAGCTCCCCGCTTTGAATTTTACCTGAGATTTCTGGAACCTCTCGAAGTAATCTTGCCGCATCAATTCTGCGCTGAGCACTTCCTTCGGAATATCCAACACCTTGAACCAAATATTCAAACAAACTTGAGAAGCCAAAATCCAAGTAGCTTTTTCGCGTATCAATTTCTTTTAGCGTCTCAAGAATCTCATGCAGTACTTCGCGCTCTTTTCGCGCCAAGGATTTTATTCTAAGATCCAATTCATTCTGATTAAGCGCCTTCAGGTTCATAAGAATCTCCTCTGAAATTTCAAGCACAATACCACGTGTTTTTAGAAAGAATTCTGGAGAACATGACTGATACAACGCGAATCCAAGCCATAAGCTCCTACCCGCCCTTCAGGGAGGAGATCTTTAGTTTCCATCGAAAATTTTAAAAGCATAAATTTTAAAGCCTAATTGCGCTTCTAAAAGATCAATAAATACCGTCAAGAACTTTTCAAAACTATTCCGTTACAACTGCGATACATCTACCGCCATTTGGCGGCAGCAACAACGATATAAAAATTGAAGCACCATGGGATTCAAAAAAGTTAGCTCCCATGCCACCGAACTAACTAACTAACTAACTAACTAACTAACTAACTAACTAACTAACTAACTAACTAACTGACCGACTGACTGAATATCTATCTATGGTGCGTGTGTGTGTGTGTGTGTGTGTGTGTGTGTGTGAATGGGCTAATGGTTGATGCGCGTGTATATTTGCGTATATGTGTATGTACGTGTGGGAAGCCCTTGCTCGATAGTAGCTGAAGAAGCTCATAATGATTGTTCAAACACTCCTAAGTTACTTCACCACTGCCACGGTGGCGGTGAATGCGTACTGCTAATGCCACAAAGAATTCAAAAATAAAAGCGGTGTGCGTAAATTTAACGATCTCGTTTGACAGAAAATCAGAAACTGGAAATTTGTCGAACTCTTTTCTTGCTTCACAAATATTATCCATGACAGTTCATAGAGTACTTGCTGGGTTCATTGTCACTTCTGCGAAGTTTTGCGGATATAGTTTGTTCGGGCGTGCAAAAGGTTAACGAAAAATAGCTCAAATATTTCGTCAAAAAGTTCTGCAGTTTATGAGAAGTTCTTAAAAAAACACAGACTTAGAGCTCATTTCCACGACTTATTTCCCGCAAAACGTCCATAATATTGACGACTGAAAATTATTTTTTCTGTGCTTCAACACCTCACCCCGTATGATTTCAATGGGTTATCGCGCCTCAATTTGAAACTGATTTTGAATAAAAAAATAAAATCACTAGGTTGGGGCTAATTTCAGTTTTGTTGTGAATTAAACGAAACTGATTCCATCACGAACATGGTGGGGCTCAGGAGGGCAAACCGTATGATCAATCAAATCGCTCGCAAATCAGTAGTAGTTGCTTCAGCAATTTCAATGCTTGCTGGTTGCGGAAAAAGCGGAGGTACTTACTCTATCCTCGCTGACTCTGATTCATATAAGCAGGAAGCTGAATACGTTCCTAAGAAAATTGACATCCTTTGGATCATCGACAACTCCGGCTCCATGAAGACTTCACAAGAAAACCTGGCGAACAACTTTAAGTCGTTCATTCAACGCTTCCAAGGTAACAAGAATGATTACCGTATGGCGGTGGGTACAACGGATGCCTGGGAAAAACAGTTCTCTTCAAGTTCTACGAAAGCAAAACTTAGAGATGGACTTGGTTCAGTGAAATCCGGTTACCCTATTATGGATAAAAACACTCCAAACCTTGAAAGCGTTTTCTCCATCAATATCAAACAAGGCATCAACGGTAATGGTGACGAGCGTGCATTTGAAAGCTTTAAGCAAGTATTGCTTGAGCCAGCAAACTCCGCCTTCCGTCGTCCCGATGCATTCCTTGCAATCATCATCGTTTCTGACGAAGAAGACTTCTCTCAAACGGTTGCTGATTTCAGTGAAAGCTATTCAAACACCAAGTTAAAAACAGTTCAAAGCTATATTGACTGGTTGGATGGTTATACAGGTGGAACTACAAACGGTAGAAACTATTCCGTATCAAACATCGCAATTCAGGATGATGCTTGCCGCAAATCTCTTGGTTCTGACAAGTTTCCAAAACGCTACCACGAGATCACTTCAAAAACGGCTGGTATCAACGGTGACCTTTGTGACGACTTCGGTAAAACTTTGGAAATTATCGCTGACTCTGTTATCCAGCTGACTTCAGTGTTCAAACTTACTCGCGAACCAATTCCTGAATCCATCGTGGTTTCTGTGAATGGCAGCATCGTACAACAGGATGCAGTGAATGGCTGGACTTATAATGCAACGACTATGGAAATCACTTTCCACGGTACTGCGATTCCTTCAGCTGATGCGACAGTGAAAATCAACTTCGATCCGAAATCTATCAAGATCTAAGAAAAGGATTGTGTAATGGGTGGGGAACAATCTACAGCAGCGAATCTTGAGCAATGGTATATCCTTCGTGGGGACATGAAATACGGTCCCTACGAATATCGCTCGATGATTACGATGATCCAAAATTCAGAGCTTCAGGATTATAACTATGCCTGGGCTCCACACTTGGAAAACTGGACACTCGTTGGCGAGCTTCCAGAGTTTTCCAAAGACCGCCTGGCGCGTTTGATCCAAACCAAGGATCAATTGTCAGGGGCTTTTGTTGAAAGAAAATTTCCACGTAAAGATTTAGTGACCGCAGTCTACGCGCACAATGATCATTCCTTTTTTGATGGGAACACATTGAGCGTGAGTGAGAACGGAGCCCTGGTCCTTTTGAACGACCCGCTCCTGTACTTAGGTCAAAAAATCATGCTACATTTCAGAGTTTCTGAAAACAATCCTGTAGCATTTAATGTTCTTTGCGAAATTGTCCGAAAGAACTATTCGAAACAACGTTTAAACGTAAAATCCGGCCTGCACTATGCTGTTCGTTTCCTCCAGGTGCCTGAGGCTGGTTCGACACAATTAACTAAATGGTCTCGCGGTGGCGGTTCCAAGGAGGAAACAAATGGCATTCTTAAAGTTCATGAATGAGTCTGGCGTCGTAGGCTGGCTGATTCTTCTAACCGGTATCGGTGCTCTGGTATTGATCGCTGAGCGCGCGAAAATGCTCTACAAAGAGTACGGTATGAATGTCGATGAGTTCATGGGTAAAGTCCAGACTCTGGTATTGGCTAAGAAACACGACGAAGCTTTGCTTCTTTGCGCGCAACTTGAGAAAAAACCTCTGGCTGCAGCTTTCAAAACGATCCTTGAAAAAGCGGATCGTGATGATGACACAATCTTCCAGGCACACGATATCGCGTTGTCTGAAAACGTACCTTTGTACACTAAACGCCTGCACTACCTTTCCATGCTTGCCAACGTGGCAACTTTGATGGGCCTTTTGGGTACTATCCACGGTCTGATCCTGTCGTTCCAAGCGGTTGCGGCAGCTGACCCGGCATTGAAACAACAATTGTTGGCACAAGGTATCTCAGTATCCATGTATACGACGGCTTTGGGTCTTGCAGTTGCGATTCCTGCGATGGTGTTCTTCTCAGTGTTGACTTCCCGTCAAAATGAATTGATGGAAGAAATGATGGAAAAATGCGGTAAACTTGCAGAGCTTCTGACAAGTGCGCACATTCCAAATCTTTCCCGTCAAAACGTTTTCCCAGACCAAGTTGCTGCTCCAAAAGTGACTCCTCCGTCTGCTCCAGGCAAGGCTTCTTAATTGAAGCCTTCGGGCACTTTCCGAGAGTGAGCTTTTAATTAATATTGGGTGGGTATATGAGACGCGCAAGAAAAATCAAAATTAACCATAACAGTGAATTCGAATTGGACTTGGCTCCACTTCTAGCCGTGATGGTAAAACTTGTTCCGGTTCTATTGTTGTCGTCTGCCTTTGTTCAGATGATGGTGATCGAAACAGAACTTCCTCAGGTGGTTTCTGAAGCGATTCAGCGTAACGACGAAAAAGACAAACCAACGATCATCGCTTTGGATGTTGATTCCAAAGAGGGTTTTACAATCACTGTTAATAAAGCCGGTAAAGAAAGCACATTGTCTGTTCCGTTGAAAGACGGAAATCTGGACATGCCTGCCCTTCACCAGAAGCTGGTGGAAGTAAAACAGGCAAATCCTGAAGTATTTAAAATCGAACTGAATCCTGATTCCAAAGTGGCTTATAACGTCATCGTTAAGGTGATGGACGAAGCACGTCAGGCTCATGATTCAAAAGTCACATTCCCCGTGTTTGACACCAAACAAGGTAAGAATGTGGATACCAAGTACATGTTCCCAGAGGTTGTCTTTGCGAACATGATGGAGGGCTAGCTCATGGCACGCCGTCGTGGATTTCAATTAAAGAAACAAACTTCAACATTTACTCTGAACATCACCTCGATGACGGATATGTTTACCATCCTGCTGGTGTTCCTATTACAAAGTTACTCAACTTCGACAGTAGAAATCATTCCTGAAAACGGGATTCGCCTGCCAACATCGGCAACTATGGCAAATCCGGTTGAAGCAGTGAAAATCTCTCTTTCCAAAGACGCTTTGAAAATCGACAAGGACAAGATCGCTGATGTGAAGGACACAGAATTCCTTCCGCAGGACCTTGAGGCTACAGATTCGAACTTTATTAAGCCATTGTTTGAAAAACTGGACCATCTTGCGAAAAATTCAACCGAAAAGGAAAAGTGGGTGAAAGAAGGCAAAATCCTTTTGCAGGCAGATCGTGACCTACCTTATGCGACACTTCGCAAAGTTATGTACACTGCTTCAATGGCCGGCTTTCCTCAGTTGAAATTGGTGACCATGGTCGGGGAATAAAACTATGAAGCTGCGCACATTAACTATCATAATCGGCATCCATTTGTTCTCGTTGTTGTGCTTTGCAGAAAAGAATGAAAAAGGACTTATCCCAGAAGTCCGCATGTCCAACGATGAAGGTGAAAACGAAAAGAAAGCTTTGCGTTCCGAGCTGATGATCACTCGCTCTGAAAACAAGGCCATCGAATCCCTTCAGGGCGTTATCAAAAGAAATAAAGGCTCATCAAGTGAGGCGGACCTATGGTACCGCCTGGCTGAGCTTTACATGCGTCGTTCCAAGTCCGGTCGTTTCTTTGATTTGAACCGTGACAACCCGATGATGAAGCTTTCACCATTCCCTATTCCGAATGAAAAAGGTTCTGAATCCGTTAAACGCGCGATGAAGATTTATACCAAACTGGAAGTGGACTTCCCTAAGTTCCGCGACATGGATGCGGTATTGTTCAATAACGCTTTTGCCCACCAACAGGTTGGTCAAATGAAAGGCTCGAATGAGCTTTATCAGCGTTTGTTGACGAAGTTCCCGAAATCCCCGCTGGTACCGGACGGTACTTTGGCGTTGGGTGAGTTGCTTTACGATCAGGGCAAGTTCGCCGCTGCTCTTGAGCAGTTCGAAAACCTGGAAAAATATCCAAACAGCCGTGTTTATTCCTACGGTATGTATAAAGCAGCTTGGGCTTGCTACAACATGCGCGACAGCGAATGCGGTATCAAGAAGCTCGTTCAGGTTGTTAAAAACAACCCTCCTTTGAAAGATGGCGAGGTTCCTACCAACCGCCACAACCTGCGCAAAGAGGCTTTGCGTGATTTGACTATTTTCATCGGTGACTCCTACCCTGCTAACAAACTTTATTCGTTCTTTGAAGGCATCACAAACCAGGATGAACTTGGTGAGGCGATGATGAATCTGGCAAAATTGTACGATTCTCACAGCCGTCAAAAAGAAATGAATATCTTCCTGGATGAGTATATCGACCAGCATCCGAACGGACCGGATGTGGTTAAATCCCATTTGCTGTTGGTTGAAGCCAACGAAACGTTGAAAAAACGTGATCTGGTTTTGAAGCACATGCAAACCGCTTCGGATCTTTGCCGTGCGGACTCCTCCTGGAAATCATCCCAGAAGAAAGATACTATCATCACATCTTGTGAAGAGTCTTTCCGTCGTACCAGCCTGGATATGACGAAAAAATGGTGGGATATCTGGCTTAAGAACAAACAAAACACAGAATTCTCCAACCTGACTCAGCAGTTGTTCAAACTGATGCTGGACAATGAAGATCCTGCGAAACCGGATTTGAAAACCCGTTTTGCTTATGCGGAACTTCTTTTCCAGGTGGGCAACTACGATCAGGCTTCTGTACAATACAAAATGGTGGGTGATAAAACCACAGACGCGACAATGAAGCATGATGCGAATTATGCGGCGTTGTTCTCTATTGAAAAATCCATCGAAAAGAAATCCGACCCAGCAAAAGAAGGTCTTCGTAAAGACCTGGCTGCCAACTATCTTGCCAAACACCCGACTGGCAAATTTGCCACGGCGGTTAAATTCAAAATGGGTCATATCGCCTATCAGGAAAACAACTATCCTGAAGCGGAAAAATGGCTGAAACCTTTGACGACTGTTAAAGGCAACGAGCATGCAGATATCCGTCGCAAATCAGAAGATCTGGTTTTGGATATGCTGAATATCAAAAAAGACTACGTGGGTATCAAAGAGTTCTCGAAACAAATCATGGGTTCGACAACAGATGCCGCTCGCAAAAAGAGCATGAACAAGATCCAGGAAGAAGCTCACTTCACTGAGATCCAGGAGTTTGCAAAAACTGGTGATAAAGACCAGGCTGCGCAAAAACTGATTGCTTACGCAAAAGAACATGACGGCTCGAAACTGGCGCAAGATGCTTCATGGCAGGCAATTGGTCTGTTGTATACGGAAGGCAAAGTATTTGACGCTGCAGAAATGTCCGTTAAGTATGCGCAAAAAAATCCTGATGACAAAAAGAACCTGGATGCATTGAAAGACGCTGCAAAATCCTACACTGAGGTCGGCCAGACTGCGAAAGCCGCGGAGACTTTGGTTAAGATCGCTGATATGGACAAAAAAGCCCGCAACCAGTATCTGGAAACTGCGGCAGATATCTATGTCATGGAAAAACGCGTGAAAGATGCCCGCTCTGCTTACATGGGTATCCTGTCAGCGGCTGACAGCAAAACAACTGAACGCATCTATGGCAAGCTTTTGGATTCTTATAAGAATGACAAAAACTCTCCAGAGTATGATAAATTGCAAAATCAAATCTCTTCCAAAGGTATTGAACCTTATACGACAGAGGCGATGATTGAACGCGCACAAAAACTTCTGGACGCTGGCAAACTGACTGCAGCCTTTGATCTTTCTATGAAAGCAAATGGCCGTTCAGTTCCTCAGGAAACCCGTGCTGCTGCCCGTCTGATTCAAGCGGCGGTACTGGAAAAAGAATTTATTTCTCAAAGCGTGAAAGCGCGTGAGGAAAAATTCGCAACTGTTCTGGCAATCAAAACTGAAAAGCTGGATAAAGCACAAACGGCTTACGTGGGTGCTTTGAAAATGTCCAAGGATCCATACCAACAGTTGGAAGCTTTGCGTGGTATCGACCGCGTTTACGGCAACTATATTGATTCTTTGACGTCCATGCCACTGCCCGCTTCTTTGAGTCCTGATGATCAAAAACAACTTCGCGGTGAACTTGCGAAATTGACGAACCCGATCCAGGAGAAAAAGAACGACAACGATGCGAAATTGAAAGTCCTTGCCTCCACAGTCGGTCAAACGGCGACGGCGGTACGCGCTTACTCCAGTATCAGCGTGGATAAAACGATCACTCCGATTGCGCAATTCCCTGAAGCCGGTAAATGGGGCGTTTTCATTCCTCAGTCTTCAGATATGACAATTGGAAAAGTGTCTCGTTATGAGATTCGCCCAGGTAAAAACTGCAACAAGTCTGCAGTAATGACGGGTCAGATAGAAAAACTGAATGTCTTTGAAGCTGCAGCAAACTGCTACGGCGCGAAACAATACGACATCGTCGAGAAGCTGGGTCTTGAGCTTGCTAAAGGCAAAGAGTCACGCGCTCTGGGCTTGTTCATTGCGAGCGTGGGTGCTGAAGGCAAAGGTTATAACGACAAAGCGATGTGGCTGATTGATGCATCTTTGAAGCTTCAACCTGAGTCATCTCCATACGTGTATCAAAAAGGTCGCCTGACTTATCATGACTATGGAATCAAAGCGGCAATGCCCTACTTTGATAAGGCGATGAATATGCAAATTCCTTCGACAGAAATCGAAACTTTCGCAGGAGTGAAGGCCTTCTCAGAGGGAGATTTTAGTCGCGCAGTGGATAAATTCTCTGCACTGGGTAAAGATCAGTTGTATACTTTAAATGTGGGAACGCTTTTGAGTGAATCATATGCTCAAAAGGGTCAGGTCGATAAAGCCTTGGCAATGATCAAAGATTTGATCGCTGCTAACAAAAAAGACAATGTCGACTATCTTCTGGAACAAGCTCATATCCTTGAGACTTTCAAAGGAAGCCCCACGCTAGCGTTGGATTCCTACGAAAAGGCATTCAAAGCCAGCAGCGCGCAGGCAGATCTGCGTGAATGGTTAAGCAAAAAAATTCAGTATTTAAAAAATCAAAACAAAGTCGGTCAGCACGTAATCTCGGGAGACTTGTAGTATGGAGGGTACAAGTGAAAGCTTTCATCCAATTGATGACTGTTTTTCTTCTCTTGGGGTCAGCGACTGCCTTTGCCAAGCAAAAGACAGTCCGTAAAGTCCAAGAAGTCAATTTCGGTGATATGAACCTCAAGGGTACAGTTCGTAACCCTGACGGCGCTTATCTTGTGCAAAAACGGGGTATCAAATTTATGCCTCTGTACGATGTGCAAAAAGATATGGATGGCCGCATCAGGGAATCAGCTTTGTACCTGAACAACTAAGATTAGTTATTATTTGAGGGGTTTATATGCTCACGTTGATTGTACGTCAGTCCTTAAAAAACGGGACTGCAAAAACTTGGAAATTGAGACCAACAAGCGCAGCACAAACGTTTGGCTCTTCCCGCCTTGCGGATGTGATTTCAATTTCTCCGGAGACCAAAGGTATCCAGGGGTTGTTTGAATATCGTGACGGCCAATGGTTCTATGTTGATATGGATATGGCTACCTCCAGCGGATTGAGTCAATCCCCGGCCATGGCATTGAACAAGGACAGCAAGGTCACACTTTCTGATTGCACAATTACTTTTGAACCAATTAAAAAAGAGACGAATCTTTATGCCCAGCTTGAAAAAACAGGCAGCGATGAATCCACGGGCAAAAAGTTTCAGCTCTTTTTGGTAAAACAAAATGGTCGCGTTCTACAGACCAAGATCCAGCCTTTGAACAAGGTGTTTAAACCACACTTCACCAACACAAAAGTTGCGTGCGTGCCTTCTCAGGAATGGCACCGTCAGACAGTTGGAGATGTGGAAGTGGCGCAAAGAACGCTTTCCATGCAAGACGCCGCAGCGATGGGTCGCTTCAATACATCAAACATGATGGATGAAGACTCTAAAAAAGGCGTGATCCTGATGTTGGGGGCTGCAGCACTGTTTGTAACAGCTGCGCTATTTGGACCTAAGGGCGGTGAAACGGTTGCTCAGGTCGAGCCTCCTAAGATCGCGCAAAAAATCATCGTTAAAACTGAACTTAAACCTAAGCGCAAAAAAGCCGAAGCAGCTAAACAGCAGCAAGTGGCTCAAGCCGCACCAGCAACAGCGCCTAAACAACAGGCAGCAGCTTCTGGTGGTGGAGGCAAGCTTGCCAACATGATGAAATCGATCTCTGACGGTCGTATTTCAAAACTGATTGGTAAAGTGTCAGCACAAGGTGCGAAGAGTGCCAACGTTATGTTTGCCCAGGGTGTGAAAGCCGGTTCCGGTGCTTCCGGTCGTGGCTTGGCAGCTGTCGGCAACATCGAACGCTCCGGTCGTGACTGGGGTGCTGCAGGTAACGGTGCAGGCGTTATGATTTCCACAAATGGTAAAGGCGGCGGTAAAAACGCTTCCGGCATGGGTGGACTTGCTCAAGGTGGCACTGGTAATGCCGGTGTTGGTTTGATCGAAGAGGAATCTGAAATTACGGGTGGATTGGACCGCGAGGTTATCGCTCAGTATATCAAATCCAAATTGGGTCAGATCCTTTACTGTTACGAACGTCAACTGAGTGCGAATCCGGATTTGTTCGGTAAAGTCGCTGTGAAATTCACGATCGGTGGTACTGGTCAGGTTGAACAGCAGCTAATTGGCGATACAACTCTGAAAAATTCCACAGTTGAAGGCTGTATTTTGAATCGTGTAGCCGCATGGAAGTTCCCTGCCCCACAAGGCGGAACGCGCGTGCTAGTTACATATCCATTTTTGTTTAAAAGTACCAACTAGGACGGGAGACCGAAATGTTTAAGAAATCACTACTAATTTTCTTCTTGATGACAGCACAAGCTTTTGCACAAACGGCGACAACTCCGGCGGCAAAAACTCCAACGGACACGCGCGGCAGCGATAAGCTTGATATTAAAAAACTTGAGAACAAGTACTGGGCCGCTAAAGACGAAGACTTTGGTGTCGTACAAAACCGTCGTTATGTTAAAGCAGAACGCTTTTATTTGACGGCTCGTGCGGGTATTCCATTCAATGACTCCTTCAGCGAAGGAACAGTTTATGGTGCTGACTTCGGTTACTTTTTTAACGAACGTTGGGGTGTTGAGCTTTCTTATAACAAAGCAAACCTTTCCGACAATGATTCTACTGCTCAGTTTATCTCTCGTTACTCAACAGTTCCGGATCATAACGTACTTGATTCATCTTACTTTGTATCAGCTATCTGGGTTCCGTTCTATGCAAAAATGTCTGCTTTAGATAAAGCAATCATCTATTTTGATATGGGCTTCTCGGTTGGTTTGGGTAACGTAAGCTATAATATCATCAAAGAAGAAGGCAATGAGTTGAAAACAGGCCTTAGCTACAAACTTGGCGTGTTCCAGCAGATCTTCTTCTCTGAGCACTTCGCTTTGCGTGCAGATTTGATCAACACGTGGACGAACGAAACTCAAATGACTTACGATTCAGCACCAACTTACAGCCCACGTAACATGGGTGATAAAATGGTAAACGATACCTCACTGATGCTAGGTATCACTTATTGGCATTAATTTTTTACTGTGTCTCCAAGGCCGGGGGGTCTTTTATGAACAAGCCAATGAAAGCAATGTTAGTGCTGCCACTTCTGTGCAGCACAGCTTTAGCTCAAGAAGTGCCTAAGGCACTGAATGTAAAATCCCAGGGGGCGCCCGCAGCTGCAAATCTGCGTGTGAAATCAAGCCTCGTCCCTACTTTTGAAATCTATCAAAAGAAAGTGGTTAAGGGAAAAACTGAAGTCTTTAAGGTGAAAGCGATTCCGGAACTGAATATCGGTGCCGAACGTGCGGTGGAAGCTATTCCACTGACGCCGCTTCGCCTGCCCGCTTCACAACAACTTGTGGTTAAAGAGGTTAAAAAAGCCCCTGCCATCAATCCGATGACAGTAAAAATTCCTCCTTACACGGCGGTGGTGCACCCTCCTAAGGTTGTCACTTCGCCGGATGCATTTAATAAAATTCCTGACGTCAAAATGCTGGCTGCTGTGAAGGAACCATCTACGGTGGAGCCACAGACCAATTTGATGAAAATGGATGACATGAAGCCAAATGATTACAAGCTTCTTCAGGCTTTGATCTTTTTGGAAATTCAGCAAAAATACGAAATGGCCATGGGGCTTTTCTCGGAATTGATGGACGATAAAGATCACCGTTTGGAAGCTCTTTATAACTATGCAATGACGGCAAAAGGTTTGGGTCTGAACACTGAGTTCAGAACTTACATGATCAAAGTATCCCAGGAATCAAAAAACAAAGAATGGCAGGAAAGAGCAACGAAAGCCCTGGTTGAAGGGATCACCGCTCTGGAGCAATCTGACATCGCCTTAATTGACCCTTTGGTTACTAAGTACGAACTTGATGTCAGCAAAAACGCAGACTATCAGATCACTCGTGCGAAGTACTACTCTTCCATGGGTAACCTGGGCATGATGGAAGATGCGTTGATGTTGATCGACGAAAAATCTCCTAAATATCCTGAGGCATTGCTTCTTTCAGGTTTATTCAACTATCGTCAGAACAAAGTTGATGAAGCGACTGTGAACCTGGAAGCTTTGCTAAAAGCAACTGATGGCGACAAGAAATCGCAAATCAGAAACGTGGGTGCTATCACGATGGCCCGCATTCAGTTCCAAAAAAGTTTGTATAAAGAGGCTTTCCAGTCTTACTTGAAAGTGGACCGCTCCAGCCCTCTTTGGTTGCAGGCGATGACCGAAAGCGCTTGGACTCAGATCCTGTCTGAAGACTACGAAGGTGCTGCCGGTAACATGTTCTCATTGCACACGGACTTCTTTAAAAACGCCTTCAACCCGGAATCCTTTGTGGTTCGTACGGTGGGTTACCTGAATCTTTGCCAATACGGTGACGGTGTTCAGGTCCTTGAAGAAATGCGTGGCAAATACGGCCCATGGAAAGGCAAATTGGAGGCTTATAACAAAGCCCACAAAAAAACGATTGATTACTATGACACTGTGAAAAACTGGGCGAAAAACTCGGACCTTAAAGAGGTTGATGGTTTGCCACGTGCTTTCATCGTGGAATTGGCCCGTCATCCAGGCTTCATGAGCATCCAAAAACAAATTAACAACTACGAAGACGAGATCACGAAGTTCAACAAAATCTCCTTCACGTTGATTAATCTGGAAAAAGAGTTCTTGAGCAAGAAAGCAGAAGCTTCCAAGGACCTGGCTGCAGCCAAAGCGAAAAACAGAGACACTCAAAGTGCCGAGAAAAAACTTTTGAGCTATCAGATTCAGTACCACATCGCCAACAAAGCCCGTACTTCGATCAAGGCTCTGCGTACTCAGGGTATTGCTCGTATCGAAAAAGAGAAAGACGGACTTCGTGGTGACGCTGGTAAAGCGCTTCAAAGTAACTTCAAGAACATGGTCACTAACCTGAACCGCGTTCTGGATCAGAATGACGTTCTTCAATACGAATTGTACTCTGGCGCCGGCGAACACATCCGCTACCAAATGGCTGGTGGTGATGTGAACGATAAAGAGCGTCCAGAATTGAAAGTGGCGAAAGAGAAAAGTCTAAACTGGAAATTCAAAGGTGAAATCTGGGAAGACGAAGTGGGCCACTACCGTTCATCATTGAAAAACGTATGCCCGCAAGACAATAGCGTTGCTGGCATGAATGAGCACTAAGAAGATTTTTTAAGGAAAAGGATTTGCATATGAAAAATTCAATCAAACTGACGACAATGACTGTACTTATCACCTTCTCCGCTGCTGCATTCGCTCAGAACACGGCAAAAGAGGGCTTGGAGCGCATTAAGTCCAATCTTAATAACTCCAAGTCAAATCTGACTGAGTACGAAAAGAATCTAAAAACTGTTGAAGGCAATCTAAGTGAAGTGGCAAAAGCCAAGTCTTCCGTAGAAAGTCAACAGAAAGAAGTGGCGAAGCAAGCCGAAGAGAACACTAAGTCCATCCAAAAACTGGGTAAACAGGAAACTGAGCTTCAGGGTTTGATCAACGACGAGAAAAGCAAAACAGCGGCAGAAAATCAAAAGATTGCTGAGCTGGAAGCGATGATCGCGAAGATCAAAGAGAACCAAAAGAAACGCGAATCCAATGTTCAGGATTACCAGCATCAAATGTCTCAATTGGGTGAAGAAAAGAAAATCTGGAATTCACGCAGAGATACTTTGAAAGAGCAATACGATCAGGTTAACAAAAAGATCCGCGAACTTGCTTCCGAAGAAAAAGAATGGAAAGGCAAGCAACAGGGTTACAAAGGCGAAGTTAACCGCTGGCAAAAAGAAGTGGAGCGCCAACAAAAAATCAGCGACTCCTACAACTCTTTGGCTGAAGTTAAGTAACTCGTCTCCCCGATTTAAGTCCTAATAAGAGATCAGGTCCCCCGGCCTGATCTCTTTGTTTTTCTGGACTTTAAGAAATCTTGATGGACTCCGAAGAGTTTTTCACTCAGGCACCTTCTGCTATTAAATTCAAAAAAATATATACTTATTAAAGGATAGCTGAAATGAATCAGAGCTCTCTTTCGTCTTGGTTCCGTGGGATCAAGGGAAAATTATTGTTTGCGGCCTGCCTGCCGTTGGTGGGATTCTCTATAATCTACTTTATCGCAAGTTCGAGCATGTCGAATTTGAACGTTTTCCTGGATACTTCAAATCTGAATGTAATCCCGAATCTTATGGCTGTGGGCGAAATGCGCCAGGCACGTAATAAATTCGGCTATCAACTCTTCGCTGCTATGAGCATGGATACAGCGGCAAAGCGTGACGAGCGCATTAAAATGGCCCGTGATGGTATCGCTGAGTTCAAAGCTGGTATTGAAACATATAAGGCGGCTCCAGCTGATCCAGCATTGGCAGCAACAGACAACAAGGCATACGAAGTTATCGGCGAATACCTAAAGCTGATGGAAGAAACTGCTCACCTGGCTGAATCCGGAAATCCAGAAAACTACAAAAAGGTGGAAGAACTTTTGGATGGCCGTTTGTGGGAGCTGGGTCAGGTCATGGCCAATATGACCGGTGCCGCGATGAAGCAATATGATACCGTTTCAAAAGCAAATACAGCAGCAGCGGACGAAACAATTGCCCGATCTGAAAACATCATCATGATGACGACGGCGGCATCGTGCCTGGCGATTTTCTCTATCTTGCTATTTATTGCAATCCGTCTTTCTAAATCCGTTGGTAGCGTTGCCAACCGTCTTTCAGATTCAAGCCAGCAGGTAGCTTCAGCGGTTGAACAATTGAATGAAGCTGGCAATAGCTTGTCCCAATCTTCAACTGAAGCAGCAGCTTCCCTGGAAGAAACTGTGGCGGCTTTGGAAGAATTGACTTCCATGGTGCAAATGAACTCTGACAACGCAAAACAAGCAGCAAGCTTGTCAGCATCTTCACGCAACTCTGCTGAAGCTGGTGAGTCTGACATTAAGAACTTGATCACAGCTATGAATGATATTTCCCAGTCTTCTAAAAAGATTGAAGATATTATCTCAGTTATTGACGATATCGCTTTCCAAACCAACCTTTTGGCCCTGAATGCTGCAGTTGAAGCTGCCCGCGCAGGTGAACAAGGTAAAGGTTTTGCGGTCGTAGCGGAAGCGGTTCGTGCCCTGGCTCAAAGAAGTGCTTCTTCTGCAAAAGAAATCTCCTCCTTGATCAAAGACTCCGTTTCGCAAATCGATAACGGCAGCAAAATCGCGGATCAAAGCGGTACTGTTCTGGCAAATATCGTAAGCTCGATCAAGAAAGTTTCTGATCTTAACAATGAAATCGCCGCAGCAAGCTCTGAGCAAACTACGGGTATTCAGCAGATCAGTAAAGCGATGAACCAATTGGATCAGTCTTCCCAGTCAAATGCAGCGTCCGCAGAAGAAATTGCGGCGACGAGTGGCGAGATCAACAATTTGGCAACAACAACACAAACTTTGACAGTTGAGCTGACACAAGTGATCTACGGCACCTCTGACCTTGCACCAATGCAAACGGTAGAGACGACGCATAAAACAAAAAAGGAGACGCCAAAAGCTTCTCCAAAAGTGTTGGCCTTTAAAAAGGCCCCGGCCAAGGCACCCGTGAAGGTTGCAAAGGCTGACTCTTCCTCTGAAGCAGTCATTCCCTTTGACGACGACGGTGACCGCAAAGTTGGAACGACAAACGGTTTTTAAAAATTAAAATAAACAAGAGGCGGGATTCCCCGCCTCTTTCGTAAAAAAACATTCTGGAACCTTTGCGTAAATAAAAAGGGTTTGCATGAAATCACAAGGTCTTTCAGGTTGGTTTAAAGGAATTAAGGGTCGCCTACTTTTCACAGCGATTATCCCCATTGTTGGATTTTCCATTCTGTTTGCGGTCGCTTTTAACACGGTAGAAAAATACAATATCATGCTGCAAACTTATGCAGATTCCATTGTGCCAAATATGGACGCCATTGGCGAAATGCGCCAGGCACGAAGCAAATTCGGTTTTCAAATCCTCTCAGCATTAGATTCCGAAAACGCGGAGGATAGAAAAAAGCGCATTGCTTCAGCTGTTGAAGGTGTTAAAGAATTCCGAGATCACTACAAACAGTATTCAGAAGCACCCTTTCTTCCAGGCGAAGATAAAATTCATGATACCGTGAAAGATAAAATTCCTGAATTTCTTAAAATCATGGACACCATCGTAGAAAAAGCGAGTTCCGAAAATCCAGCTGACAAGATGGAAGCCAGAAGACTTCTTTACGGTCCTTACGACGAAGTGGGCTCCCAAGTTCAAAAATTCAATCGTACAGTCTCCAAGCTTTACGAAGAAAATTCAGAGGCCAAAGAAGCTGAGTCTGAAAAAATGCAAAAAGACTCTGTCCTTCTGTTAATCACGACAGCATCTGTTGCGGTGATCACTATCTTTGGTATTCTGTGCTTTATCGCAGCCCGCATGTCGAGTTCTGTGGCTTCAATTGCTTCCCGCCTTTCAACTTCCAGCTCGAGTGTTGCCTCGGCGGTTGAGCAGTTAAGCGAAGCAAGCAACAGTCTTTCCCAGTCCTCCACAGAAGCTGCCGCTTCGTTGGAAGAAACGGTTGCAGCCCTTGAAGAACTGACTTCCATGGTGCAAATGAATTCGGACAATGCCAAACAAGCAGCTGGTTTGTCAGCATCCTCCCGTCAGGCGGCGGAAACTGGTGAAAATGATATCAAGAACCTGATCACGGCGATGAACGAAATCTCTCAGTCTTCCAAAAAAATCGAAGAGATTATTTCTGTGATCGATGATATCGCTTTCCAAACCAACTTGCTGGCGCTAAATGCAGCAGTTGAGGCGGCTCGCGCCGGAGAACAAGGTAAAGGCTTTGCGGTCGTAGCTGAAGCGGTCCGTGCCTTGGCACAACGAAGTGCGACTTCTGCTAAAGATATCTCTTCGCTGATCAAAGATTCCGTTTCCCAGATTGACCGAGGAAGTGTGATCGCTGATGAAAGCGGAGCGGTTCTGGCGAATATCGTAAGTTCAATTAAAAAGGTTTCGGACTTGAATAATGAAATCGCTGCGGCAAGTTCTGAGCAAACCACGGGGATTCAGCAAATCAGCAAAGCCATGAATCAATTGGATCAGTCATCGCAATCAAATGCGGCGTCTTCCGAAGAAATCGCGGCTACTGGCGGTGAAATCAACGGACTGGCTCAGACTGCACAGGATTTGACGGTTGAATTGAACAAACTGGTTCTGGGCGCGGATAACTCCGCCGCTTAGATTCAGGTTTTCTTTTTACGCTTTAAATAATCGAGCAGGAAACCCGCCTGCTCGATTTTTAGTTTTAGGGCCGCGAAGGCATAAACCAAAACGCACACTCCGATAATCAGAGCTAAAAGAAGTGTTTTAATTAAACTGGATTCTGCAGAAGTTACCCACTCCCCCATTGACAGGGCCGCGATCGCCATCAATAAACCGGCCAGCAGAATTTTGGAAAACTCTTTCGCCATCTTTTGAACGTTCATCGCAATGGCGTATCTGTTCATCAACAGAAGCACCAAAACCAACTGTACCGCCGAGGCAACCAACCCCGAAAGCACCAGGCCGCGCAACCCGTAGGACCGTATCCACAATGGCGCCATCACAATATGCAAAGCTAACCCCACCAATGAAGTACCCGCTGGAATCCAGGTGTTTTTCACGGCGTAATAAGAGGGAATTAACACTCTGACCGAAGACACCATCAACAAGCTTCCTGCATAAACTTTCAAAACATCCGCTGTCGCTAAAACGTCGTTCAGAGAAAAATGCCCACGATAAAATAGCACTTCAACAATCGGCTGAGCCAAAAAATACAGACCCACGGCTGCTGGCCACGCCAGGAATAGGTTCATTAGGAAATGCTCCTGCAGAACCGACTGAAATTGCGCGCGATTATTTCGTTGCGCCAGATCACTTAATGTTGGAAGCAAGGCCGCGCCGATACTGACCGCCACCAAAGACAAAGGAAGTTCTAAAAGACGATCCGCCCAATAGACATAGGAAAGCGCCCCCTCCCCCAGTCCACTGGCGAAATGAAGATTCACCAGAGTTGCGAGTTGCAGAAGCCCCGCCCCCAGCAATCCCGGGAGCATGTTTTTTAAAACCTGCTGAACATCCCGGCTCCAGATATTTCCGGTCAGCCGCGGGAGATACCCCCGCTCCCGCAGTACCCACCACAACAACGTGGCCTGCAGAACTCCACCGACCAAAACACCCCAAGCGAGCCCATCCCCCATTTGCGGAAACCATTCTGGAGGCAGGAAGGTGAAAACTAACATTGAAATATTCAGTAAAGCTGGTGCCAGGGCCGGCCACGCGAAACTGCCCAAGGCGTTCAAAATCGCCATGAAATAAGCATAAGAGCAAACGAAGAACACGAATCCAAACATGATTCGCGCCATACGCACCGTCAGATTCCATTTTTCCAAATCCAACAGATAGTTATCAGCCAGAAGGATCTTTAGCAGCGATTCCATACTGCCCAGGCCCCACAAGGTGAAAGCCCCCAAAGTAATCAGCAACAAGGTGTATATGGCATTTAAAAGGTTTCGTGCCCGGGTTCCTGAAGTGTCCAGCGCTTGAGATTCAATAAAAACCGGAATGAAACTCACAGAAAGGGCGCCCTCGCCGAAAAGGCGGCGGAAAAGATTGGGTAAGCGGAAAGCCGCCGACCAGGCGTCAGTGATGGTTCGATCAAAGAGCGCTGCCAGGGCCATATCGCGGAATAAGCCCAAAACGCGGCTCGTTAGGGTCCCGCCGGCCATAAAAAAGGCTCTTTTGAAGACCTTTTTGCGATCTTCTTTTAATCCGCTTGCCTCCACAGACACCGTATGTTAATCCCTTTGGTTCGTTTATAAAGATTAAGTGGAGGCTATACCTTGGCAAATCATAAGTCAGCAGCAAAAAGAGCTCGTCAATCTATCCGTAAAACAGCAGTAAACAATGCTCGTAAAAGCACTGTAAAAACAGCTGAGAAAAAACTAGTTAAAGCTATCGAAGCTAAAGACGTGAAAGCTCTTCCTGAGTTGTTGAAAAACTTCACTTCTCAAGTGATGAAAGCTACAAAATCTGGCGTGATCAAAAAAGAAACTGCATCTCGCAAAATCAGCCGTCTAGCTACTCGCGCTTCTGCGAAGTAATCTCTGACTCAAACTCTGGCTCTGCCAGAATACTGATTCCTAATTAGGGTGACCCTTGGTCGCCCTATTTTTGTTTGTCCTTACGCGGATAAAATCACTCGATAAGGAATTTTCGCCCGAGTTATTTGGTCCTGCAGACTGATCTGCACAAACAACTTCTCCGAATATCCCAATTTTTTAGCAAAAGCAGCGGCCCTCTCCGGGCTCAAAAACTTCTTTCCATTTTCGAGCTGTGAATAATGAACTCTCGAAATTCCCAGCTTTTTCGCCATCTTTTCCTGCGACCAGTCTTCTCCCGTTCGATAGGCCCACAGTTCAGAAGCAATACTGGCTTCCTCGCCGATAAGTTCATCCAAGAACTTCACAACCGTAGGTTTATTCTTACTGCCTTTAGTAATCATGCTTATTCACCTCAAGAATTCGGACAAACTCAATGCACCCATCTGCATCCACTTCGTATATGGCCCTATAGGACCAATTCAACCTGATAGATCTTTGCCCTGAACGCACCCCTTTGAGGGGTTCATCATGAAAACCCGGGCGCTTCCTAACAACTTCCAATCCTTCCAACAGGACTGCGCGGACCCAGTTACGAAATTTGATTTGAATGAATAACGGAACCCGTCGCAGATCATTTTCAGCCCGCTTGCTAATTCGCACGTCGAAAATCATCTTTCCTCCAATGTAACCAATTTGGTTACATTCGTCAATAACATTTATGTTACAGAGAGGAGTGCTGAGTTTATGCCATGATACTTTAGATTTAACTTGGCTTTGAAATTAGATCGGTCCGATCCCCGAGCTTACGCTGCTGAGGATTGATGGCGTGCTGATACGAACGCACGGATCTGCCTTTTGGTGGCAAAGTTGATATTGGTGAAACTAAGACCATGGGTGACCCGCGAGTCACCCTGTTTTTTTTGAGTGGAACGAACCACTCCGCGCAGGAAAACGAAATCCCCTGACGGGATCTGAAAGCTGACGACAACTTCGTTGCCTTCGTTCAGCAGGTAATCCGAAATGATCGACATTCCACCCTCTCCGATTTCGCCTGAATCCACCACAAAGTAAGTGCCATCACAAAGGACACCCACCTTGCGCTTCATCGCACGACGCGGATACTGCCGGCGGAAGGGCTGCCCCTTGTCGTCCACGGCTGGTATGTTGATCTTTTGAAAATCACTGCTCATACCTGACTTATCGGATTTCTGACGCTGCCAATGCAGTCCAGAAGGCCGTGTCTCAGTCTGAGACAACCTCTTAAGCGGTGCAGGTTTTCAGCACCATATTTTCAAGCCAGATATGACTGGAGAGTGGAGAGGATTTAAGAGCTTTATCGGTCTCTGAAAGGACAACCATGGTTTGCTCGAGCTTCTTGGCAGTCCATAAGCGGGCCTGCTCAGTATAGTTTTCCAGGAAGTATGGAGGCACCTGAGCATAGTGCGCAAGCTTCGCTCCATGAAGGCCCTCTTCCATGCCTTTTTTTACTGCAAGCAAAATACGGATGTGGCGCGCGACTAATGAAATGATACCGATTTCATTTTGACCCTGATCCAAAAGATGAACCAGATATTCCAAAGCTTTCACGCGGTCATTCAGACCCACCGCCTTGGTGAAATCAAAAACGCTTTCTTCCTTGGAACGAGACACCACTTGAGCCACGTCAGAAACTTCAATACGGCGAGCCCCTTCAACGAACTCACCTAGTTTCTTTAGTTCTGCTTCGATCTCGGTCAGATGATGACCCACAAGTTTATGCAGCAAGTGAATGGCATCGTTGGAAATTTTCAACCCCAAGGATTCAGCGATGTAATTGATCCAGGAAGGAACCTGATTTTCGTAAGGCTTTTTAAATTCCACGCAGTCTGCTTTATCCAGCAACTGGCGGATTTGTTTTTTACGCTTATCCACACGGGAAGCTAAAATCACAAAGCACGTGCTATCCACTGGCGCTTCAATCAAGGGCTCCAGCTGAGTCCATTCCTTGTCGGATAACTCCTGGGCTTCCTTCAGAATCACCAGGCGGCGCGGAGCCATCATCGGCAGGGTTTCAACTGCATCACGAACCTGAATCACGTCAGCGTCGCTGGCGTAAAATAAACTGTAATTGAAATCGATCGCGCCCTCGGTCAGGACGGCGTACTTAAATCTTTCAACACTTTGATTCAACAAATAAGGCTCTTCCCCAAAAAGGAAGTACATCGGCGAAAGGTTGCCCTTTTCCAAGTCCTTATAAAATTTCTGTGAATCAATTAATGCCATCGTTCAATCTTAAAAATTTTCAGTAATACGATCGTGTGCCTCAAGCATTAAATCGTTCGCCATGAGGTCAATGTTTTGCCTCCGGGCAGAGAGATTGTAAAGAGGATCCACCGAGTTTACGCCAGCAAGCGTTACCTGAGGTGCTGCATAAGTACGCTCACCTGCGAAGCTTCCGCCCCACAACTCCGTACCATCAGCTTGTCTAACAACTTTGACAGTTACTGTCAGAAGAATACGATACTCTGACGCAATTACTGATCCATCTGGCAAATAAGATGAAGACTCTCCGGAAACACGTTTTGCCCCCGGTAAATACTGAACCGTATCGATCTGACCGATCACTGCCACTTCTGATAGAGAATTATCCACGACACGGGCCACGCGAGAGCGCTGAAATTCGTGAATAAGGCTGTTCGTGAAAGCCACCTCGATGCCGGGCTCCTGGGTTTTGTTTTTAAAAACCGGAACTGAGATCTGTTTGTATCCACCCGGGATCGTGCGGCTGGCAACGCCCAATTGGTACGCACATCCAGTCAGAAACTGCATGCAAAACAGAGTGAGAATCAGAATGCCTCGAGAGCCTTTAAGTATTGCGTCCACCGACCCAGTTGAGTATAAATTGAAGAAGAGATCAAGGAAGAAAAATGACTTCATTCAATGACGAATACAGCTTGCTCGCTCCCGGTCCCGTAAACCTTCATCCTGAGGTGCGTAAAGCCCTGGCTTTACCAATGATTCATCACCGCACCCCGGAATTTGACGTCATTTTAAAACGCGTGCTTGCGGGCATCCGCCAGGTCTTTCAAACCAAAGAAGATGTTTATTTATTAAGCTGCACCGGTTCTGGCGGCTTGGAAGCTCTTTTGGTGAATGTTATTTCTCCGGGCGACAAAGTATTGGCCATCGTTTCTGGAAAATTTGGTGAGCGTTGGGCCGAGATGGCAAAAACTTTCGGAGCCGACGTTTCCATCATCAACGTTCCCTGGGGCGAAACTGTAAATCCCAAAGATGTTGAAGCTCATTTGCAGCGTCTGCCGGAAACTCGCGCAGTTTTATGTCAGGCATGCGAAACCAGTACGGCTGTGGCTCATCCTATTCAAAAGCTTGCAGAGATTATTTCCGGCTTCCCAGAAACACTTTTCCTGGTTGATGCGATCACCGCTCTGGGTGCTTATTCCCTGCCGATGGACGAGTGGAAGATTGACGGTTTGGTTGCGGGCTCGCAAAAAGCCTTTATGCTGCCAACGGGAATGGCGTTCATTTCGTTTTCCAAAAAAGCCCAGGCCTTTTTTGAAAAGGCCACCTGCCCAAGATTTTATTTCGATGTTCGCAAAGAGAAGAAAGCCAACGCTTCCGGCGAAACTTTCTTTTCCTCGAACGTCACGATCCTGCGCGCTCTGGATGTGGTTTTAAATTTGATCAACAAACAAGGTTTGGAGAGTCTGTTTCACGCCATTCATCGTCGCGCAGAGTTTACGCGCATTTTTGCGCAGCAACTAGGATTTACTCTTTATGCGAAATCCCCAAGTGATTCGGTGACGGCTTTGGTTGTGCCAACCACCATGGATGGTCAAAAAATCCGTTTGGAGCTGGAAGAAACTCACAACATCACGATCATGGGCGGCCAGGATCAGGCGAAAGGCAAAATCATTCGCATTGGTCACATGGGTTACATTCAGGATCACGAGCTGTTGAAACTGATCGACAATTTAGGTCAGGTTTTACGCAAATTTGATCCGGGTTCGTTGACGCTGGAACAGATCTCTATGGTCGTAAACGACGGGAAACAATGGCTGGAGAATAATCCGTGAAAAAGAAAATTCTGATCACAGATCGTTTTGCCCAGGATAGCTTTTTATATCTGCAACAGAACGAAAATTTTGAAGTCATTCGCAGCGACAGTCATCTGCATTTGCCATTGGAACATCTGGTGACTGCGAATGCGTTGATCATTCGCAGTCGCACACCGATCAACGAAGAACTCTTGAAAAAAGCCCGTCAGTTGCAGCTGATTATCACCTGCACCAGTGGCTTTGATCATATCGATCTTGCGGCGACGGAAAAATGGGGCATCACGGTGATGCACACTCCGACAGCAAATATTCAATCCGCGGCCCAACTGACTTGGAGTTTGGTGCTGGCCTGCGTGAATAACTTAATTCCAGCTCACAACATGGTAAAATCGGGCGAATGGAAACGTGATCAAATCACGGGCATCGAGCTTTCCGGGCGAACTTATGGCATCGTGGGTTTAGGCAGAATTGGCTCGCGCGTTGCGGATTTTGCACAAGCTTTCGGCATGAATGTCGTGGCATACGATCCCTATGCATCTGATGCCAACTTTGAACGCTTGAATATCCCAAGAATAAGCTACGAAGAAGTTTTGAAGTCAGCGGATGTACTAAGCTTCCACGTGCCAAAAACACTGGAAACCGAGCACATGCTGAATCGTTCACATTTTGAATACATTCACCGCGGCATTGTGCTGGTAAACACCTCTCGCGGCTCCGTGATCAATGAAAACGATCTGTGCGAGGCTTTAGGAAACGGCTGGCTGCGTTCTGTGGGTCTGGATGTCTTTGAAAAGGAACCTCTTTCGAAAACTTCTAACCTACTGCAATATCCGAATGTGGTTTTAAGTCCCCACATCGGCGCGAATACCGAGGATGCTTTCTTTAAAGCAAGTCAGATCTCGGCTAATAAGCTTATGGCCTTCTTTGTCGACGGCAGCACGTCAGATACGCTGCCACCACGGGCGCCCTGGTACGGGGCCACTCCTTTTGACAAATAACCAATTTGACATTTGAAGACCCTGTTTCTATCGTTCTTGCCTGATGCCCCCTCGGGGCATTTTGAAGGGATCGTTTATGGCAGGAATCGTGGTTGTCGGCGCTCAGTGGGGCGACGAAGGTAAAGGGAAATTGGTCGACGTGTTTGCAGAAAAAGCAGACATGGTGGTGCGCTATCAAGGCGGCGCCAACGCAGGTCACACATTGGTTGTGAACGGCAAAAAGACAGTTTTGCACTTGGTTCCAAGCGGAATTTTACGTCCTGAAACAACTTGCGTGATTACTTCGGGTGTTGTTATCGACGTGTTCGGTATTCGCGATGAAATCAAATACCTGATTGATGGTGGTTTGCTTTCAAATCCCAAACAGCTTTTGATCTCTGATACTGCAACAATCATTCTGCCTTATCATAAAGCTTTGGATGCAGCCCGCGAGGCGGCACTTGAAGGCGGAAAAATCGGTACCACTGGAAAAGGCATCGGTCCCGCTTACGAAGACCGCGCTTCCCGTCGTGCGATTCTTTTCGGTGATCTGTTTAATCCAGAGTCTTTGAAAGAGAAACTTGAGCTTGCCCTGCGCGAGAAAAATTTCCTTTTGGAAAATTACTATAAAGGTCCAACTTTCCAACTGGATACGATGTTGGCAGATTTGAAGGCTGTTGCTGCTGATCTGGCTCCGTATCGTGCCAAAGATACTTCTCTGTTTATTTCCAAAGCTTTGAAAGCCAGCAAACGCGTGATGTTTGAGGGTGCTCAAGGAACGATGCTGGATATTCTGCACGGAACATATCCATACGTAACGAGTTCTTCGACTTTGTCTGCGAATGCTTGCGTGAGTGCGGGTATCGGTCCGACGAATATTCAAAAAGTGATCGGCGTATTTAAAGCTTACACGACTCGCGTGGGTTCAGGCCCCTTCCCGACGGAGCTTCACGATGAAGTTGGTCAAAAAATTCAGGCTGACGGTCACGAGTTCGGTGCAACCACGGGTCGTGCTCGCCGTTGTGGCTGGTTGGATCTGGTTGCTTTGAAGTATGCGATTCGCGTGAACGGCATCACAAACCTTGCGATGATGAAGATTGACGTTTTGTCTGGTCATGATCGCATCGGCGTTTGCACAGCTTACAAAATCAATGGCGAAATCGTGAATGAACTTCCGACCTCCCCTTATGAGTTGGAAAAAGTGGAACCAGTGGTCGAATGGATGACTGGCTGGAAGGAAGATCTTACGAAAGTTAAAACGCTTTCTGATCTTCCACGTCCGACCACGAATTTTATCGACTACGTGGGCTCGCAACTGGGCACTCCGATTGACGTAATTTCAGTGGGTCCTGGTCGTGAGCAAACACTGTGGGTAAAACCTCTGTTCAATAACTAGTTTTTAGTAGTGCAGGGCTGTCCCTCAGCCCCGAGTGATTCTATTTAAAACATCTCAAAACGAGCTCATTTTTATTACAATAAGAGTGAGCTACATTAATGCGAGTTCGTTTCACTCAAGGTCGTTTCCTAATATTCCGAATTAAGAATATGAACAAACTGTCCCTGAACGTCTCTGCAGTTTTGTTGATGCTGGCTTACGCTTTGGCGTCGAGCGCATCCCCCACTTCCTTGAGTTATCAGGGACGTATTCTTAATTCCAATGGACAGGCTTTAGAAATCAATGGCGTTGCCTTTATTTTCGAGGTGACCAGTCCCGATGGTTCCTGCGTGATTTATCGTGAACAAAGATCCGGAATTGATATGCGCAATTCAGGCGGCGTCTTTGACGTTTCCATCGGTACTGGCTCAAGACAATATCCTGTCGCAGGAACCTCCAAAGTCACAGATTTTTTTAATAACACCCGCACCTATACCTGTGCCAACGATGACAACACAGACTCCACCTCCAACTATCCCGCAAGCTCCAGCGATGGTCGCAAGCTACGGGTGTCTTTCTGGGATGGTTCTGGTTGGCAGTTAATCTCACCTGATTCAGTGATTCGCTCTGTCCCCTATGCCGCCTATTCGTTATCCGCGGAAAAGCTGGGCACTTTAAGTGCAAACGATTTAGCTCTGAAAACACAGCTTCCCACTGCAAATTGTGGCAGCGGCGAAGTTTTAACGTTTTCCGGTGGTATTTTTGCCTGCGTTGCTGACCAATTAGGAACTGCAGGTTCCGGCATACAAAGTATTAATGGTGACACGGCAACATCTCATTCCCTTGCCATCAATACGACTGGTACCTCTTTGGCTTGGGCACATTCGGGGGGATCGCATACTTTAAGTATTCCTCTGGCTTCCACTGGAGGAACGGCTGCAGGACTTATCTCTAACAGTGACTTCCTTGCATTCAGCAACAAGCAAAGCGCTTTGGGATATGCTCCTTTAAATCCTGCTAACAATTTAAGTGATCTGGCCAATCTTGCAACTGCGCGTGCAAATCTGGGTTTATCTAATGCTGGTGGCGACTTGACCGGTACCTATCCGAATCCCACGATCACGGCTAACGCCGTTACAGCGACTAAAATTGCCGATAATGCTGTTACAAGCAGCAAGGTCTTGGATGGCGCGATCACGACGCCGAAGCTTTTTACCAATCCGGGAATCAACCGACTGGTTGCGACCGATGCCACAACGGGTGCAACACTTCGACCGCTGGCCGTAGGCTCCGCCTCTTTAGCGGCGAGTTTTACGGGTGCCCTTGCGGGAGACGTAACGGGAACACAAGGAGCTACTGTTGTTGGTAAAATCAAAGGCTATGCCTTGGACTTCACCGCAGCGCCAACATCAGGTCAGGTTTTAAAATTTAACGGAACGAGCTGGGCGCCAGCTGCTGATTCATCTTCCGGTGGTACTGTCACCACCGTTACCGCTTCAGCTCCACTGGCATCCTCAGGTGGTATCACTCCGAACATCACTATTTCCCAGGCGAACGGTTCAACCAGCGGTTACCTTTCTCAGACCGACTGGACAACCTTTAATGGCAAGCAGTCCTCTTTGGGATTCACACCATTGAATCCGGCTAACAATCTCAGCGATCTTGCCAACGCGGCTACCGCACGTGCAAACCTGGGACTGTCGACTGCGGGCGGAGACCTGACTGGAACTTATCCAAATCCAACTTTAGCAAAAATTTCTGGTACTGCCCTAACGATCACGTCACTGACATCAGGACAGTCATTTAAATACAACGGCACCGCATGGGTGAATGCAACACTGGCATCCACGGATCTGTCTGACAGTGGCTCACTGATTAAATCATCACAAATGCCAGCAAACTGTGCTGCCAATCAAACCTTAACGTTCTCATCTCCTACGGGAACCTGGAGCTGTTCAAATATATTGATTACGGGTTCGGCTTTTGGATCACAAACCCAAGGCACTTTTCTGGCGGGACCAGCCGCAGGCTCTGGCACGCCAGGCTTTCGCACAATTGCCTCGACAGACCTGCCAAAGACCGGTGCGACTGGCGTTTATGTGAATGGTGGAAATGCTTTTGCTGCAGCAGCGAGTATAGGTACCACTGATTCCAACAAATTGAGCCTTCTGACAAACAACGTCACTCGCATGACGCTTGATACGACAGGTAATGTGGGAATTGGCGCCGTTTCTCCGATTTCACGTCTCCATATATTGGGAACTGGATTTGCTGATTCCAGTATTTATGCCACTCGCTATGGTGCTCACTCGGCTGGCGGAAGCTTTTGGACCATGAAGAATCGTGGCACATCAGAAACCAACTATTCACCCGTGCTAACGAGCGATATTCTTGGAAATTTTGGTTCATCAGGTGTTATCGATACAGCAGGAACAACAGTCACAGCAGGTTTTATCCACTTTGATAGTGAAGCCAACTGGTCAACAGGAACCACTCCCGCAAATTTTGTGATCAATTTAAATTCTGGAAATGAAACAACAAATTTAACGGAAAGACTGCGCATGCTTTCCAACGGTTACACGGGCCTTGGAACGAATGCACCGACAGTTCCGATGCACATTGCCCTGCAAGTTCCTGCGGCTGCCGTATGGCCTAACCGCGTGGGTCTTTTGGTCGAAGGCCAGGGCACTTCACCGTCTGGACGATTAGGCGCAGTCACCTACTCTGACACTGAACTTCCGACTGTAGCATTGATGCGATCCCGCGGATCGAAAATCAGCCCTACTGCTATTCAGGCTTCTGATAACATCGGTCAGATCACTTCGCTCGCCTATTTGGGTTCGGCCTTCCAAACGGGAGGGCGTACGGCAATTAATTTTATCGCATCAGAAAACATGACCGCCAGCGCTCAAGGATCTAAAATTCACTTCGACACGACACAAATTGGAACCACGACAACAACCACAAAAATGACGATCACGGACGCAGGTGCTGTCGGTATTGGACCGAGCGCCGCTATTCAAACACCTGTAAAAACCCTGCACGTCCAATCCGACCTAAATACCGATACCGCGATTCTTTTAAGAAATACAAACGCGGGCGACTCTGCTGCTTCAGCAGTGGACGTGGAATCAAACAGTGCCGCGGTTCAGTTAATCGCATATAGTTCCGGCACTACTGGAAACTGGGGATCCAGCGCCATTCCCAAAGCGGACTCTGCTGTGTTACGTTCCTATTCTACTTCACTGCCCGTCACAAATATGGGTGTGGGTACTGGAAATGCAGCACCACTGCATCTGATTACCTCGGATTTTCCTCGGGTGACAGTAACTGCGACAGGCTCTGTCGGAATTAACACAACGGCTCCTTATGGAGTATTTGAGATTCTAAATAACAACAATACCGATGGTTATGATGATGCTTACATCACGACCTACAGTGGGGGCTCGACGTCCCCGACACCTGCATTCTTCTTGCGCCATTCACAAGGCACACTGGCTGCACCGGCTGCCGTGGCAAATGGAACTTCATTGGGAAGCTTCACCTTTCAAGGCGGAACAGGTTCGGGATTCCAAACCGGTGCTTTGATTACTGCGATCACCGAGGACTCCTTTGCAACTTCATATAAGACCAGACTGGCAATCAGTGTTAATACCGGAGCGGGTTCTTCGGAAGGTCTTCGTATCGCATCAAATCGCTATGTTTCGATACCAGGCGCTGCTGCTTCGTTTAATGCCACTTACCCACTTGATGTTGCTGGAGACATCAGAACATCAACTTGTCTGCGCACTTCTGCAGGAGTTGCCTCAGGGACCTGTTCTTCGGATATTCGCCTAAAAAAAGATATCAAACCTTTCAATCTAGGTTTGGATATTGTTTTGGGCTTGCAGCCAAAGTCCTTTAAATACAATGGTCTTGGTGGCGAGGAATTATCCAAAGAAGATCAATTGGGATTCATCGCCCAGGATGTCGAAAAGATCGCTCCTTCACTCATTGAATCCAAATCAGTAAAACTTCGGGACTCTGATAAAAAAGAAACTGAAATTAAAACCGTAAACTACAGCGCTTTCCTTTACACCGTCATCAACGCTATCAAAGAATTCCATAGCCAATGGACCTCGGATTCTAAAAACCTTCACCGCGAAATAGCCTCGGTAAAAGATCAAAATACAAAGCTTGCCCAAGAGAATGCGGAACTTAAAAAACGCCTTGATGCGATCGAAAGAAAGCTGAACAGCAAGTAACGGTCTTACTTCGGACTGGCTTTGCTTAGACTTTTATCCCCTTTATCAAGTCTGGTTACTTGTGCTCTGTCAGAGCCGCACGTGTTTTATAGAGCCATCCTCCCAACCGGTTTAGCATATTGGCAGGAGGAAATATGGCACAGAAGAATAAGAAGTCTGCGAAGTCCCCAAGCAAAAAGAACTCCCAACGAAAAAACATGGATGATGATCTCTCTGGCAGAGAGGATCTCTCCCAAGATGATTTGGAAACGGATTTTGATCTGACAGGACGCGAGAGTCTGGTTAGAAAAAATCCAAAGCGTTCTCTTCGCCCTTAAATTTGAATCACAGCTAAGGGGCGCTTCTATCGCGCCCTTACTTCAGGAAAAGCTTTAGCACCTTGTTGCAGGGCAAAGGCTGGAACCGCAGTTAACAACACCACTATAAATTGTCAGATGTTTTTCATAGGTTGAAGATACCCCTGCTCCGTGGATAGAATCAACTTATGAGCAAACCATCCGTCGACTTTTTTCCTCCTGAAGCAGCCCTTGTGTATGATGAAAAAAACAAAAAACTTGCCCCAATTTCCGAGGGTATGCTGTTTTTGATTCGTCTGTTACTGAAAGATCTTCCTACGCAGGCAAAAGTATTATGCGTGGGAGCAGGAACCGGAAATGAAATACTGGCGCTGGCACATTTTTATCCGGAATGGAAGTTTGTGGCCTTAGATCCCTCGCAGGGAATGCTCGATGTTTGCCGAGAACGCATTACCAAGGCCGGATTGGCAGATCGCTGTGAGTTTATCAAAGGTTACGTTCATGATTCACCCGCGGACAACAAATACGACGCCGTATTAAGTATTCTGGTCGCGCACTTCATCCCCAAGGAAGAACGCCTGAATTATTTCAAAGACATTCACACCCGCCTGCTTCCCGGCGGTTATGTTGTTAACACAGAAATCAGTTTCGATTTGAACTCTGCAGAATTCCCCCAGATGCTGGAAAACTGGAAGACTGTTCAGTCCCTTATGGGTGCAACTCACGAAAGCCTGGCAAAAGTTCCAGAGGTTTTGAAAAACGTTTTGGCTGTTCTCCCCCCGTCTGAAACTGAAAAGATTTTCCGTGAAGGCGGTTTCGCAGTTCCGGTTCGTTTCTTTCAGGCGTTTATGATTTGTGGCTGGTATGCGCAGAAGGCTGAATCCAAATAAAAGGAGTTCAAAGTGAAATTAACAGATCAAACAATCCTAATCACAGGTGGCGGTTCAGGAATTGGCTTGGGACTGGCAGAGGCTTTTAAAAAGATGGGCAATCAAGTAATCGTTGCCGGTCGCTCCCAATCAAAACTGGAAATGGCCCGCGCCAAAGGTTTTGAAACCCTGACGGTGGATATGACCAGTCAGGAAAGCATCGAAGGACTGGCTAAAGAAGCCATTCAAAAATTTCCGAATCTAAACTGCGTGATCCACAACGCCGGAATCATGAAAAATGAAAAGCTGATCAACGGCGACAATGCGGAAGCCGCAACCGACACAGTTCTAACCAATCTGCTGGGCCCTATTTTATTGAACAGCTTTTTACTTCCTCACTTTAAAAAACAAAAAGCCGCGACAATCATAACCGTGACCTCGGGATTGGCTTACGTTCCACTTTCCATGACACCCACATACTGCGCAACAAAGGCCGGAATTCACTCCTACACTGAAAGCCTAAGATTTCAGTTAAAGGACACCGCCATCGAAGTAAAAGAAATCGTCCCACCCTACGTGCAAACCCACCTGATGGGCGAGCGCCAAGCAAACGATCCCAATGCAATGCCCTTGGATGAGTTTATCAACGAAGTGATCAGCATCCTAAAAAACAACCCAAGCACCGATGAAGTGATCGTCCAAAGAGCCGCAAGCTTCCGCCAAGCCGCCTACAAAGGTGAAGCGAACTACAAAGAAATGTTCAACTCAAGAAACGAATTCCTACTAAACGCCCGAAAAACCGAATGGGACGCCCTCTAGAAAATAAAAAAACCCGATCGATGGATCGGGTCTAAAATAATAAATCTATTTTCTTCAGATGCACCGAAGGTGCGAAAAAGAAATACTTCGGCGGAGCCGAAGTGAATAAATGCCCAAGGGGTCGCACCGAAGGTGCGCAATCAAAAAACGAAATCCCCTGAATTGTGTTTGAGCGTAAGCGAAAAAATTGGCGTTCCCAAGGGGATTTGAACCCCTGTATCCTCCGTGAAAGGGAGGTGTCCTAGGCCCCTAGACGATGGGAACGTGCTAGGAAAAATCAAAAGAACAAAAATGGTGGCTCGCGATGGATTCGAACCATCGACCCTTTCATTAAAAGTGAAATGCTCTACCAGCTGAGCTAGCGAACCACTTGTCCGTTTGAGGAAGTGCTAATTTGTTCTAAGAGGGGGTCAAAGTCAATACGAAATCTTGCAGTTTTTTAAATTTTTTATGAACTTTTTTGGGGTGCGGCGAAGGTTTGCGTAAGAAGTCGGCAAACCCGCGCGGAATATAGCTAACCTCGCAATAACACTGCCTAAAAAGATTAAATAATAGGCAAACTTTTCAAGCTCCACCGCTGTTTACGAACTCATGAATCGCCACGGAAAGCTCTTTTGCTTTTTCAAGAGGCACATAGTGCCCGCACTGATCCAAGATCAGAATTTTGGAACGTGCGACCACCTCATGCAGATGCTGCAAAGTCGGTAAACGCACCACGTGATCGTCTTTTCCTGCCACAATCAGCACTGGAAAGGACAATTTCGCAATCTCTGCAGACAGATCCTCGCGGTGTAAGGTCGCGCGCATCTGTGCAATGTACATTTCAGAAGTGTATGACCGACTCATTTCAACGATTGTCTGTACTACGTGGGGATTTTGCGCCGACGAGGAGTGGATAAATCTTTGCGCTTCTTTCTCGTTCATTCCCTTGTACTGCACATTCGCCAGCATACCCGCCAGTTTTGATCGAGAAGTCTGCTCGCGCTCACTAAGAGCACCCACATTCGTTGCAACCAATGTTAGCGAAGCCACCCGCTCTGGAAACTTCGTGGCAAATATTTTAGCGATATAGGCACCCATGGAAAAACCAACCAAATGGAATCTGGAAGTTTCCAGTTTCTCTAGCTGCCCCACCATGTCCTGCAAGCTTTTACAGTGCTTGAAATCAATCAGGATAATGTCATCACCAGGAGGCAAATTCGCCAGCACGTCGCCCCATAACCTTGGATCACAAAGGAACCCAGGCAACATCACCAGGGGAAGATTTTGACTATTATTCACTGCGACCTCCGCCAGACTGCATTTTAGACAGAAACACTTTGACTGTATACTTTCAAAAGAGCAAAAAATCCGCTATGCGCGCGATGAACATCTTCCCACTGCTTATTTCATTTCTTTTGCTTTGCGAAGTTCAGGCAAAGACGCGCATTGCATTTTTAGAGACCGTCAATTCCCGTGGCGAGCGCGTGGAGTACGAACCCGGCGCAAGATTCTCTCACACCGCAATTCAATTCGACGATATTGGCGAGCAGTGGCTCAACGCCTACCCCGGCGAGGGTGTAGCTATTATTTCTGAAGAGCGATTGAAACAACACGGAATGATCACCGCTGTGATCGAAATTCCCCAGCACGTTTCCCTGGCAGCAATCGAACCTTACCTGGGACTGCCATTTGATTTTTGGTATTCGTGGGAGGGAGATGCAATTTATTGCACGGAGCTGATCGGAAAAATCCTGAATGTGCCGACTCATCCTATGATCTTTAATAAAAAAGTCTGGCCAAAAAACTATTGGGACCTTGATGGGACGCCGGGGTTATCCCCCGACAAACTCTATCAATGGTCCCTGGAACAGCAAAATCGTTAATTTTCTAGTGAACCAAGCCTGAGTCTTCAGGCTGATTCATCGACGCCAATTTCTCGGCCGCCGCTTTCTTCATTTCCTCAAGTTTTTCCTCGGAATAAAACTTACCATCGCGAATGACAGCATTGATCTTTCTAAGATTAGCAACATTATCCGTTGGATCTGCATCCAGCAAAACCAGATTGGCGTTTTTGCCGACTTCAACAGTGCCCATCGTTGAACGCTTACCCAGGAATTCAGCGCCATTTAAAGTGGTCATTTGCAAAACTTTTAGCGGAGATACTCCCGCTTTTACCAGAAGTTCAAATTCTTCGTGCAAAGACGCTCCGGGAATAACCCACATTCCACCCAGATCCGTCCCCGTCAACATCTTCACACCCTGCTTATCAAACAGCTTCACAAGCTTCATGTCCATCGCAGTCAGCTGTCTAAGAGTTTCTTTGGCAACGGGCTTCACTGTTTTAGTAAACTTTTGCGAAACTTCGTTCCAATAAGCTTGCTGCTGCTTGGAGACGAACTTCATATAAGGATCATTGGCATACTGGGACTTATCAGCCTGCATCATTGCCTGATTGCGAACCAGTGTCGGTACCTGCCAGGTTTTTTGCAGCACAAAAGTCTCTGCCAGCTTTTTACATTTTGAATCACTGTAGGTATCAATGACCGTGCGAGTTTTCAAAAAGGCATTCTGATTCGCCATCAAACGCACTAACAAGGGATTAGCCACGGAAAGTTTAGCCACCTCTGCGGAAGTACCACCAGAGGACTCGCCGCCTAGTGCTCTGCGCACGCTGTCTTCGTTCGTTGAACAACTGATCAACAATGTATCAACCGGCCCCAGGCTTTCCATAGAAAGCATTCCTTGCTTCGCAGCCGCGACCGCATCAACGCCCACGGGAATTGTTCCCGCAAAATAGTCGCCGACTTTTTTAGATTCACCCAATGCCGCATTGAAAACTGAAGGAGCAACATCCCCTACACTGACAAAATCAGCCCCGGCTTTGCGATCTCTCTCTACCAGTTCTGCAGCTGCCTCTGGAGTTGGCGCATTGAATCTGGTCAACATCTCGCCCGACATTCCCAAAAGTTCAGGTGAATCCTCGGGAGTCACTGCTTTGTTGTCTTTGCGTTTTTTTAGAAGATCTTCGGTCCCGGACATTTGGCGATAGCCCGTGATTCCGTGAGCCAGCATCACAGCAGAAACTTCTTTTGCAAACGGCTGATCCAGAACGTGGGCATGCATGTCCATGTAACCTGGAACCACGTATTTTCCAGTGGCATCGATGACTCGCTTGGTTCCCTGCTCGCCCACTGCATCCGCTGGAATAATTTTAGTGATTTTACCGGCATCAATCATCAAGGCCATGTTCGCCTGCAATTGACCGTTCACGGTGTTAACGATCGTCACACCTTTTACGATAATGCTTTCATGAATTTTTTTTGCAGATGAAGTTACAGCTGATTTTGAAGAGGTCGAATCACTTGCACATCCAACAAGTGTTCCAGCCAACAATGTGCTTACCAGGATTGTTTTTGTGTTTTGTTTTTTCATAACAAAACGATAGCGCCAAAATCAATTTTTGATAAGCAGTTTTGCAACTCCTAAGACGCCGTCCACCATAATTTGGATGCCCACACAAAATGTCAAAAATCCGCTCAGCTTATTGAAAACCGACAAGGCCTGGGAGTTCAGACGATCCAGGATCGTGGGCGTTAGCGAGTAGCACGCAAAAATGACCCCTGCCATGATCACGCAGGCCACCGCTGTCGCCAGCAAATTGAAAAGATATATGCCGGGATTGCTATGATAGCTGTTCGCACTCAGGGCCAGCAAGACGGAAATGGTACCTCCGCCCGTCGTGGTTGGAAAGGCCAGGGGATAAAATAACATGGATTTTACGGATCTCCCATGAACCGAACTTTTTGGTTCAACCACTTTCTCCTGATCTTCAGAGGGATCTGCCGCTGTCAGAATGGAAAAACCCATTCTTGCAATCAACAATCCCCCGGCAATCTGCACCACGGGGATAGAGATTCCAAAAAGCTTAAAGAAAAGACCACCAATCATGGTGGTAACGATGCAGATACTTAAACAGTACATGGATATGGCAGCAGCGGCGCGGATTCTTCCGCTGCGACTTTCACCCTTTAAGAAGGGTCCTACGATGAGGGCTGTTCCGATGGGATTCACCGGTGGGAAAAGCGCAACAAAGCAGACGAAAACATAATGATAAAAAGAAGACAGGGAGATCGCATCCATAATCCAACGCTACCTGAACTTTGAGGCTTTCGCAAGATCACGCTTTAGTTGGAAAAATCAAACGCACTTTGGTTCCAGAATCTGTATTCTGACTGTGATGAACAGAACTGATCTCGACTTTTCCGCCAAATAATCTCATGTATTCTGCGATCAGGGTCGTGCCCAGTCCGGTGCCGGTTTCATTCAGCGTCCCGCGACTGGTAACGAGTCGCTTTTGTGAAAAAATGCGTCCCAGGTCGTCAGCGGAAATTCCGACCCCTTGATCCGCAATTTCACAAACCACGGTGTCAGACGCCTCAAACACATTTACGGTAATGAGCTTGTTATCGTTGCTGAACTTGATCGCGTTAGAAAACAGGTTTGAAAGAACCTGGTTTAAAAGAGCAGATCGATCCGCACGAACCGAAATATTGGCCGGAACATTCAAAGTCACTTGAAGATTCTTTTCTTTCAACTGCCAGGCATACTGGCGAACGACCTCTTCACAGACCGGCAATAACTCCAGTGTCTCCATCTCTGCATGTTCCTTGAAAACATGGTAAACTTCCTCGTGCCTCACAGATTTCAAAATTTGAATCAGCTGATCGGTGGCACCGTGAATTCGCTCCAGATGTTCACCGGCACCTTCGTTCTGAACGTGCTTCTTCAGCATTTCTGAATGATACAAAAGACCAGATGCCGTATTTGCCACATCATGGGAAAGCACCCGAACTAGGCGATGATAGCGCTCTTTGTCCTCTGCGGCTCGTAGTGCCCGGCGCTTTTGTTCATCCAGAATTCTTATCTTGTAAGCCAACCCCAAAGACAGAATGATCATCTCTCCCAGATTTGCAAAAAGCAGGGAGTACATCGTGACACTGGTATTCGGAATGAATCCATGAAATGCCGCCAGCCAAACAAAAGTTCCCACAAAAACCACGGCCCAGCTGAACAGAAAATAAACCGCCAGCCTGTGAGAATGTTTGAAGTACATGTAAAAGCCGCAGAAAATAAAGAACAAAATGGAAAGTGCAATGGTTCCATCAATCCAAAAACCCAACCAGAATAAGCCGCGATGGGTGTTGGCAAAAAAGCTCGCCATCATTGGTATCAGCGAGAGACATTGCCCGATGCGAATACCCCAATAGCAAACTGCAATATCCCGGGTAATATTCAAGAATCTTTTTACAAACATGCAGGCCGCGAAAGCCGACAGCGACGAAAAAAACATCAAATAGTTTGAAAACACCAGATGTCTGTTCAGAAAAATATAGGTGTCGATCACTCCATGCAAAATCAAAGCAGTAACGCCAAAGCACGCCGCAAAGAAAGCGTAAATCAGGTAATCGCGCTCGTTGGTGTACACTCCCAAAAGAAAGTTATAAGCGACCAGCGCCAGGATGCCGCCAATGTAAAAAAAGAAGACCATGCGGGCGCTATCTTCCTGACTCTCAAAATCCTTAACATCCGCCAGAAACACTTTTGAATTCAAAGCATGATGAATCTCTCTTTTGATGATGAACTCAGCACTCTGATAAGGCTCCAGACTGATTGGAAATGCGGCTAATCGGGAGTGATAACTTCTCTCCACCAGGGTAAATCCCGGACCTGAATAGGAAGGTGCATAAGCATTGTCGCGCCAAAGCAACAACCGTCCTATTAGCGGAGAATCAAAGTAAAGAACTTTCTCCATCGGCTGGGCGGAGTCATTGTGAAGAGTGATTTTAAACCATTGGTTTTCCGAGGTATAACCCTGCTGCAGAGTTGATCCTGGGATATTATTGAACTGAACCTGCAAAGGATCATTGATTTTCGCGGGTGCAGATCCCCACTTGATTTCGGGCGTGAGATCCCACTGCTCGGCAAAGGCCGAAGCGGAAATCAACAAAGACAATACAGCAATAAGAATTCTCAGCCCCAGGGTCATCTTCGGATATATCGGAATGGCACCCCCGACATTGAAGTCCCTTCCGGTTCATTAACAAGATTGAAATAAACCTGACCAACCAGACGGTTAGATTCCAACCATCGAAGAGGCACCAGGAGAGGCCAGCTCCAGAATTTTCTCTTTAAGCAGGGGCAAGTTCAAAGGCTTCGGCATGTGAGCCTGGAATCCCACCTCAAGTGCCTTCTCAATATCCTCTTTCCCTACATAGGCCGTAAGGGCGATCGCTGA
The DNA here is from genome assembly GCF_047306075.1 of Bdellovibrio sp. HCB274. Classification (GTDB taxonomy): domain Bacteria; phylum Bdellovibrionota; class Bdellovibrionia; order Bdellovibrionales; family Bdellovibrionaceae; genus Bdellovibrio. The sequence goes on along the minus strand of NZ_CP178623.1, from coordinate 1,388,074 downwards.
GGTGTTGGCACGTCCATGGTCATCCTCCCAATCACGAAGGCTTTTAATCAAAGAATAGCCATCTAAGACCGGCATACCGATATCACAGATGATCACATCGAACTGGTCTTTTTTGGCCAGCTCCAGACCCTTTTGCGGATCACTGGTGCCTTCCACCACTGCTCCCGACTTACGTAACAAGTGTTGCAGCAGGCTTAATGAATCCTCAGAGTCATCAATCGCCAATAGATGCATCCCCTGAAGATTGCGATTGGGCACACTTACGTCCTGCACTTCCTTTTTTTCAACGGGAGCGCTGTCCACGGCTCGTAATTGTTGGATGGGAACCCGGATTGTAAACTTGCTGCCAAGGTTTTTCCCGGCACTAAAAACCTCGACCGTGCCCCCGTGCAGTTCCACGATGTGGCGAACAATTCCCAAACCTAATCCCAATCCCATGTGCTGACGAGTGATGGCGGAATCCTCCTGCCAAAACCGATTGAAGACATCTTTGTGGTTTTCGATATTGATACCCACGCCGTTATCCTCGATCGTAAACTCAAACAGATCCCCCATTCGTCGGGCATTAATAATAATTTTGCCCCCCACCGCCGTGAATTTGACGGCATTGGAAAGAAGATTCCAAATTACCTGTTGCATGCGGTCCCGGTCGCCCCACATTCTTCCTAAATTAGGCGCCAGATGCAGTTCCAACCTTAGCTTCTTGGCAGCGGTCGCTAGACTTAGGGATTCAACACAAGACTCGATCATATCATCCAGGGCAAAGAAACTTAGATCGAGTTTCATTTTTCCCGTGATGATTCGCGAAACATCCAAAATCTCCCCGATCAGACGGGTTTCAATTTTAAGATTTGAATCAATGATCTGCATGGCATTCTGATATTCAGGAGAATTCAATTCAGACTCTTTCACGATTTCCAGATAGCCGGTAATAATATTTAAAGGCGTACGCAGCTCATGGGACAGGGTCGCCAGGAACTCATCTTTCTTTTGATGGGCCTGTTTCAAACTCTCAATTTTTTGCTGAACCATACGCTCAAGATAGGAGTGCGTGGAAACCGAGGAGATGATATTCGCCACGGCCTTGACGAACTCAATTTCGTCATACTTAAAAACGCGGTCGCGATGATCGTAAATCATCATCACCAAGGGAGGCACATCCAGGTCCTTGCTGACGATCACCATGTTGACACCGGATTTCAAACCAGCGTCAGCCATTTTGCGTTTTTCCTCTTCAAGTCCCAGATGCTCCAACTCGCCAGATAAAAAAGGAACCCCGTCACTGACCATTCGGGCCAGGGACTTCACCGCCTGATCTGAAGGCTCTACAAACTGCACGAAATCCACCAATAAGGCATTCAGCAGGATTTCGCGGCAGCGTAATTTGACCTTTTCAACATTCACTTCATTCAGGGCGAACTGACTAAGATCCGAAAGCAGCGCCGTTTGATGAAGTTGCTGCTTGATTTTAATTTCGGCCTCTTTGCGCTCGATCGCGCGAAAGATCGAGCGAAATAACATTTCGGAGGTAAGATGGGCTTTATTAAGAAAGTCAAAAGCCCCTTCCTGTACGGCGCGGATTGTGCTGTCACGGTCGGATAGCACTGACAGAACAATAATCGGCAGATCGCTGGCCACTTTGCTTATGCGTGGAAGAGTTTCAACGTAAGAGCTGTCAGGCAAATGCGGATCCAAAAGAATGACATCGAATTTCTCTTCGCTTAAACGCTGAATAGCTTTATTTAAGAACGCCTCCCGGGTCACCGAAACATCCACTTCGGCAATCTGATGCAAACACTCCCGAACAAACTCCGCCTGTTGGTCGTCGCTTTCGATCAGTAGAATATTAAGTTTCTTAATTTCTGCTGCCACAGATCACTCCACCCATTCAGTTGCGCAGTTCTGGTTTTTGTTCAGCGTCCATCTTTCGTCTCATAGATTCAGCGATAATCAGTTGCGAAACCCGCAGGTGCAGCAACTGGGCATCAAAGGGTTTTTCGATGATTTCCACACTGCCTAAGCGTGCAGCTTCGGTCTGTAATTCCAAAGACGGGTTGCCGGTTTGCACGATCGCGACTGTATTCACATTTCCCTTGCGTGCATGGGCCACCAAAGCAATACCAAAGCCGCCTTCGATATTTTGATCTGTGACAATAACGTCAGGTTTTAGGTCAGAGAGGATGCCCACGGCCGTATCGAAGTTCGTTGTGAATTCAACTGTTTGAAAAAGATCTTTCAAAGAATCAGCAATCATTTCTCCGAGGTCTTGGTCATCCTCGACCACCAGGAGATTCATTTTCTGCAGCATATGTTGCATCCTTTTAGAGGTATACACCTAAGAGTGATCGTAAGAATTTAACTTTGCAACCGGAGCACAAATGGATTTTAACAAAATGTTATTTGCCGAAAAAAGTAAATTGAATGAGCATGTCTTGATACATTGGATTCGTTCTTCGAAAACGCCCCTCTCATTTGCCCCTGCCATGAGTTTCTTTGTGTTGGGCTTTAAAGATCTGCTTTTAAATCTGGAGTATCCGCAGGCGACGACGACGCTTGAAAAAGCTGTTAATCATCACTGCAAGGAAGACCTCGAGCACTGGCAGCTATTCCTGGATGACCTTGAGACGATGAATGTCGGTCAGAGCGCTTGGGGCACCAAGACGACAACTGCACTTCGACAGATTTGGTCCAACGACAACTGGCGTGTTCGTCAGGCGACGTACAAAATGATGTCGCTGACTTTTCAACAAAACAGCGCCGGCGTCCGCCTGCTGATGATCGAGTGCCTGGAATTGGCCTTTGCGGTGTTTATCGAGGCGGTAAGAGCTTCAGACTCCCACTCGCCAGAGGCTTTGAAATACTTCGGCGATCACCATTTCTTTGAAGAAGCGAGCCACCAACAAGGCAGCTGGATTGATGAAACCCATCAGTTGGACCTGAACGAATTACAGCTGACGGATGAGGAGTCAAAAGCAGCCGCCATGATTTTGTTGGAAGTATTCGAGTGGTTTCATTTGATGTTTACTTCCTGGTATAAACAGCGCGCTATCTTTACGTCGCCTTCTCAGGTGGCCTTGAAAGAAGCGGTTGTTTTGCAACCAAGGGAAGTTTAACCCGCATGCAGACGCCAATATCCCGGGTATATCTGGGATCTTTGTAGTTGGATTTAAATTCAATTCGTCCGTGCATCATATCGACGTAAGCTTTAACCAGGGGCAGGCCAAAACCTGTCCCTTTTTCATTGTGCAACCCTTTGCGCGTCGTCGCCCCGGAAAATGAAAATAGCTTTCCGGCCAGGTTTTCAGGAATGCCGATACCAAAGTCAATCACCTCGATGTTCAGGTAATGGGCATCATCATAAAGATGAATGACGATCTCCTCCCCTCGCGGAGAAAACTTAATCGCATTACTTATCAGGTTCCCCATCACCTGGGCCTGCAACAACTGGGCATCAATCATAACTGCTGAACTGAAATTTTTGCGATCATCTAAATACCGAACCGTCAGGTTTTGCGCAACCAGCTGTTCAGCATGATATTGAACAGCTCCATGCACTGCGACCAGAGGGTCCCCCATCTCCAGTTCCAGATTTTTTTTACCTGAAGACACGGCCTGAAGCTCACGCACTTTTTCGATGGTGCTCATGATATGATTTAAAGACTTACGCAGTCGATCCAATGAAAGATTCTGCCCAATTCTCTCCATTTTTCCCAGCGATAGCATCGCTGTGGTCACGGGTGTCGCCAAATCATGAATAAGAATGGACAGCAAAGCTTTATTGCGAGTGTCGAGGGCCACGAGCTCTTTGGTTTGCTTGGTTACTTCCTCTTGAAGTTTGCCACTGTATTGGCCAGCCATCTGCCATAAAAGGAAGCTCGGAAAGAAAATCGAGAAAGAAAACGTCAAAAGAAACGCCATCGTATAGCCAAAGACTGCTCCCGCCTCGCTTTGTCTTAGGAACGGATAGTCCAGATAATGAAGCGCCAACAAGAACAGCAACAAAGCCAATACTCTAAAACCTTTGATATCATCCCGGCCGACGTTGTGACGGAAGGCTTTGGCCGCTGCCGCGATCAAAGGCATCGCGATGGCAACAGCACTAAAAAAAGAGGCCGCCCGATAAGATTTAGTCAGATAAAGAGTAACCAAACCCAAAAGAATCAAAGTTACCGGTACCGGATAAATCCACCGGCGACTGCCATCTTTTCCCAGTAATGCCAATGTGATTTCGTAATAGACCCAACTTGCAAGAACATAAAAGCTGAAGGCCAGAAGCATCTTATAGTCAAATCCGACAAACCGGCTTTGCATAAAAAAGTTGATAGCCGTAATAACCCAGCTCAAAGTGATGTAACCGAAAATCCGATTGCGATGAATGTACCATAGAGCGGTTGACGTCAGGACGTTGACCAGCATCGTTCCGGAAAACACCAGAATTGTGATATACAAACTCTCACTCATTCAAAAAGTGTACGCCCGGCCTCAGGATTGCCAACTGAATTCAATTTTTACAAATAATTCCTGTCAAAGACCAACGGGAAAAAGCTCTCCACGAGAAACACTTTTTAGTTGAGAAAGATTGCGAATCCAGACGACTTTTTGCTTCAGATGATCGCGATTCAGAATTCGCAGAAGCTCCGGGCGCATCTGTTGATGAACCTTTTTGATTGTCTTATATAGCTTTTGGGTTTGCTCCCAGGAAACCTCGCTGCAGCCCTGGGGTAACTCTTTTCGCGGGCTCCATAGATTTACGATCTGTCTTTTCGTCGCCCACCAGTAGTGGCGCCACAAAGGGTAATCAATCATGACTATACAGTCTGCTTGCTGCAGTCGTTTTTCCAAAATATCCAAAGGTCCATACCCATCGATGATCCAATGAGAACTTTCCTGTACTGCCATCAGCATGGCAATGGATTCCTTATGAGGTCTGATTTTCATCCCAGGCAAAAACTGAATGGAATCCACATGGGTCAAAGGAAGCTTTAAAAGCACTGCCAACTGACGGGACAAAACGGTTTTCCCCGCCCCGGCATTTCCGATCACTGCAATTTTCTGTGGATACTGACTCATAGAATGATCTTTAACAAAGTCCTTATCTGGCGGTCAACGTCTGCGGCAATCCCCCTTACTCTTTTAACTCACAAAAAGGAGGATTCGTATGGAAAGAAAAGCCAATGTCATCTGGAGAGGCAACCTGCAACAAGGTCAGGGAGAAATCTCAACTGAAAGCGGAGTGCTCAGTAAGGCCCCTTACTCCCTGATGCGCCGATTTGGAAATGATCCAGGCACGAATCCCGAAGAACTTATCGCGGCGGCTCACTCATCTTGTTTTACCATGGCTTTAGCTGCTGCCTTGACTCAGCAAAATTTCACGCCAGAGTCCCTGCAGGTCAGCGCCGCGGTCAGTATTGAAAAAAATGGTTCCGACTGGGTCATCACCCATTCCAACCTGGTTTTGCGCGCAAAGGTTCCGGGCATTGATGCCAGTAAGTTTAAATCCATCGCGGAAGATGCCAAGAACAATTGCCCGGTATCACGTCTCTTGGATACAGAAATTTCTTTGGATGCATCGCTGGACGAAGGCGAAATGCACGCCCAACACTAGTTTCAAGTTGAGCCCTTTCCTTGTTAAGGACTGGGCTCAAAATAATTTGGTGGTGGTGGTTCGGTTCTTTTTAGGTGGCGCTCATAGTCACGCAAAATCTCCTCCACCTTATCGTAGTCGATTCTTTGCAGCGCCTGCTCGACTTTCAGGTTTTCCAGATCCCGTCCCACTGACAAAAATGCCACAATGCGATCATCTTCATAATAGACGACAGCGAAATCATCTTTTAATGGATCACCCAATACATCCATTCGGTCAAATCGATCGGAATGACCGATGTAACAAATGATTTTATCAAACTGCTGGGTCCAAAAAAACGGTACGTCCTGATATTTGGTTTTACTTCTTAACATATTGCAGGCAACGACCTGCCCTTGACGTTCTGCCACTTCCCAGTGCTCCACCCGAATAGGACGCTGACTTCTGGGATCAGGCCAGCGCGCAATATCTCCCGCCGCAAAAATTCCCGGCACACTGGTTTCGAGGTATTCATTTACCAGAACACCGTGATCCAGTTCGCAGCCGGCTTGCTCGGCCAGTTGTAAATTTGGTTTTATGCCGGCTCCCACAATGACAAAATCACATTCCACGCTGGTTAGATCATCCAGAATCACCCGGTCTGTCAGAATCTCTTTCACTGTGTGTCCCAAATGAAAGCGCACACCATGGGATTCGTGTACGTGTTTTAAATAGCTGCCCACATGAATGCCCAGGCTTTTAATCAGCGGCATTTCTTCAGGAGCCACCACATGAACTGCAATTTTACGTTGAGTCAAAGATGCCGCCACCTCCAGACCGATAAAACCAGCACCAATCACTACGACTGTTTTACCTTCCTCACATCTGCTGATGATCTTGCGGCAGTCTTTAAGCGTTCTTAACATCATCACATTTTCGCCATTCACACCAGGGATAGGAGGAGTGATCGGCTCCCCGCCTGTGGCCAGCAAAAGTTTATCGTAGTGCAGAAGCCGTCCATCTGACAGCTCCACCGTCTTTTTTTCAGATTCGATTTTCACCGCATCCGTATTTAAATTAAGCTGAATCTTATTCTTTTCAAAAAACGAATCCTTCAGAATAGGCAGCCAGTCTTCCGGAGCATTCCCTGATAAATAGTCTTTCGAAAGATTGGTGCGATCATAGGGCGAAGCCTCGTCATGACTGACCATTTGAATGGTCCCGGCAAAACCCTGACGGCGCAACATCGCTGCACAGGAAGTCCCCGCGGCCCCACCGCCCACTATCACCACCTGCTGACTTTCCGTTCCGCGCAGGATGGGCAGAGGAATGGTTTTCTTGCCTTTGACAAAGATTTTTTCATCGACGATTTCAGTTTGCCAGCAGGAAATAGGCGTCAGTGCCGGGGCTTTTTCCGCCTCTCCGGTTTTCACGTTAAAACTGGAGTGATGCCAGGGACAATGAATATGGTGACCTACCAATAGGCCTTGATTTAACGGCCCGCCATAATGCGAACAGTTGGCACCGACGGCATAGATTTCCCCTTCCACGTTAACCAACAGGACTGATTTATCACCCACGTGCCCCAGCAAAGTCTCACCTTCCTGAATCAGCTCCACCGATACACCTTTGGAAAAATCAGGTCCGGTAAGTTGCGCACTCGTGCCCATAGGGTGACTCCTTTTTCGTCAATTAATGGATATTTTAGTATTCTTGTGATGAGGACTTGAGAAAACCTTCACACAGTTGCGAAAAAGCACCATCGCACCACGTATCATTGTGAGAATCGACCCGACTTGCGTCTGGAAGCCGTAAACATTCAACTCATATTTTCCGAAATAGAAATGATGATATTTTGCTGATATTTCCCGGAGGCAGAAGTTGAAACAGTGGATGAAAAAGCTGGTTGATCAGTTGGACATGGACTGGGGATCTGCACCTCATAACAAAGACTCCAAAGGCAAGGACGGACCTTCTTTATCTGAAGATCGTGCGACGTTGCTATTTATTCTGGATGTCTTAAATAAAAACCTGTTCGAGGTGCAAAATCACTCGGTACGTAAAGTACGCGCCAAGCTTGATACTGTTGCCAAGGAACTGATGACACTGGAAGGTGCTGAATTAGAGGATGCTCTTTTCCGCTTCCGTCAGTTTTTCTCAAGCTATCGCATTGATGAAACCACATACGTGCAAAACACTTTTGATGATTTTAAACGCATCATCTGGGACTTTGCTGACAACTTAGGGGACGAAGTCGCGGCTGAAGCCACTTCGGAAGGACAGGTTAATGCAAGCCTTGCGCAATTGCGTGAAGCTGTGGAGTCCAACTCCATCGAGGACCTGCGTGCCAAATCCCGTGAGTTTATTGATTTCTATTTGAAGCATCAAACCAGCTCTAACGAGCGCCGCTCAAAACGTATGGAGTCGGTAAAGAAAAGTCTTTCCACAGTCAAAAAGCAACTGATGGAAGCCAATCGCACCATGCGTTCAGATCATTTGACCGGAGCTCACAATCGTAAGAGTTTCGATGAGCAGGTAAAACGCTACATCCAAATCAACCAACTGGATCACGATCCGGTGACGATGTTGTTGTTTGATATCGACTTCTTTAAGAAGATCAACGATGCCTATGGGCATGATATCGGCGATTTCGTCCTGCAACAGTGCGTGCGCTTGCTGCAGGAAAGCTTTAGCCGCGAGGTGGACTTTGTAGCCCGCCTGGGTGGCGAAGAATTCGCGGTGATCCTTCCTGGTTGTGATACCAAAGCCGCCATCAAAATGGTGGATGAGTGTATGGCGAAGATCCGTAAAGAGGTCTTCGTTCACGGGAATCTGGAAATCCGCTTTACCGTCAGCTTGGGTATCGCCCAGCTTGAAGCCGGTGAAAATCCAGACGGCTGGTATAAACGCGTCGATGAGGCTCTTTATACGTCGAAGCAAACGGGTCGCAACAAATACACTGTGGCGAATCCGCCCGGAATCAAACGAGTCGCCTAAAGCAGATGGCAGGTCCCACTATATAGTGGGATCGCCCGCTTCCAGAATCCCTGTTCCATCATAAGCAAATATAGCAGTCAAATTAGAGGAACTTTTAAGCTGGTGTTTAAAAGTTGTGTATGTATGTCGCCTTTTAGACAGCTGAAATGCGTTTTACGCTGTTTAAGGATTTATAAACACAAGTGACAAATCTCTGAATGAGACCCCATTAGATTTGCTTATAGCTGGCCCGCCCCGTGCAATACCCCCAAGCAACGGGGGCGGACATGAGATCACTGAATCTGATTCAAAAAACTTTCTTTGGAATACTCTCTGCGACTCCGGTTTTTTGGCCCGCAGTGGCTTTGCCACGCACCTTGGAACCTGATCGCGACATCGTCATTGCAATCATCGATACCGGTGTCGACATCAATCATCCCCTTATTAAGGACAACCTTTGGGTGAATCCCAAAGAAAAAACAAATGGCTTGGATAACGATGGCAATGGATATGCCGGGGACCTCCACGGATGGAATTTTGTTTCTGAAAACAGTGATCTTGCTGATCACCATGGGCACGGAACTCATATTGCCGGCATCATTCGCCAGCGGACCCTGTCCAAGCGAGTGAAATTCATGGTCTTAAAATATTATGATCCTGAACAGTCAGGCCGGGTGAATTTAGTCAATACCGTTCGTGCAATTCGGTATGCGATTAAAATGAAAGCGGACATTATTAATTATTCTGGCGGTGGCGACACACGCAGTGCTCTGGAAGAGCAGGCAATCCGTGAAGCCCAGGAGAAAGGAATTCTCTTTGTCGCTGCCGCCGGCAATGATGGTCGTAATACCGATAAGATAGGATATTATCCTGCGGGTTATAATTTGCGAAATATAATTTCCGTCGCAGCTTTGGATAGTGATCGTCATCTGATCGACAGCAGTAATTACGGATCTAAAAGTGTGGATATCGCGGCCCCGGGCAAGAACGTATACTCTTCCCTGCCCGGCGGCCAATTTGGAATCATGACCGGTACCTCTCAGGCCACGGCGTGGGTTACAGGTTTGGCAGCGGCCTTGATGCTGCAAAATCCGGAATTGCGTGATCCTGAATTGATCAAGATGAAACTGGAAACGGAAGGTGTGCGAGACCGTTCTTTGGCGGGCAAGCTTAAATCCACAGTTCGCATTACCGCTTTACAGAACGATATCTCAAGTTTATAAAAGGTTATTGAGCGCAATTGAATTTACCCCGCAAGGGCCCTTTCCACTGATCAACGATGACGAACACTCTTATCAAGAGGCGCAAGAACATTCTGTCGTGGTTGATGAGTGGCTGGGATTTAAAACCGCTGAAATTGAACATGCTTTACTGAGCTCGCAGAGCTACAACGTTCAGGCTAATAAAGAAATCCCCGTAAATTTCTGGCGCGGGCTTCCCGTACAAGCACTGCAAACTCCCTATACGGAAATCCGTCACATTCTTGAGTTATTAAAACCCACGGAGGGCCAGCACATCGTGGATCTGGGGTGTGGATATGGTCGCATGGCTTTTGTGGTCGGCAAACATTATCCCAAAGTGAAGTTCACCGGCTACGAACTTGTGGCCGAGCGTGTGAACGAAGGCTGTCGCATTCTTAAAAAGTTTGATTATCCGTTAGTCGCAATTAAAACCCAGGATCTGACCGATCCCCAGTTTGTACCGGTCTCAGCTGACTACTATTTTATTTTTGATTTCGGAAGTGCTCCGGCAGTTGATAAGACCCTGGAAGATTTAAAGGCTATTGCAAAAACACGCTCCATTCAAGTCGTCGCCCGCGGTCGTTATATCCGACATCGTATATTTCAGTCACATCCTTGGCTTGCTGAAATGAATGAGCCCCAGGTCTTTGATCACTTCACTATCTTTAAGTCCTAAAAATCATTCACAGGAAATGAACTGCCATCAAACAACAGACCATGACTGGTCTTGTTCGGACCAGAACACAGGCAGATTATTAGCTCATGGATACACATCAAAATCGTTCAGAAAAATTAAGCCGATGGTACGAAGAAAATCTTCACCTGCACCGCGATGAACGCGGTGGCTTCATCGAAGAACATCTGGAAATGACCGAGGGTAAAAAGCCCCAAATGTTGAGCTTCCAGGTGCAACGCCTGGCTCCACTGATGCAAACTCTCGCTTCTTCGGGAATAAAAATCGTCGATCACATCGACGAAAATAACCGCGGTCGCTTTGCCTGGTTCTATGATCCGGAAGGCAATAAGGTGGAGGTGTGGGAGCCTTGGGATGAATCTCAAAGCCTGGTTGACTTACCGGAGCCCGATTGAGCCTCATAAAAAGCCCATGACCAAATCCTGTACAACCCGGTAATTTCTTACCCGGCCCTGTCCTTGCCTTGTCTTCAAACCCCGCCGTATTCCTTCTTAATTGGCCACAAGTTTGCAGAATCACTGAACGATATTTAATATGAAGGAATTAAAATGACGTTTGTGATCCGCACTCTATTTTTCTCTGCGGCCCTATTGTGCTCTTTTTATCTAAAGGACGCCAAGGCCGAAAGCATCGTACTTTCTGATATTCAAACTCCGGTTAAGAACCAGAAAAAACGTGATACCTGCGCTTACTTTGCAGTGAACGCCCTGGTTGAATCGACTTTCAAAAAATTGACTGGCGAAGACTATGATATTTCGGAAGAGTTTGAAATCTTCCGTCATAAGGTAGCCAATGCGTGGCGCCCTGAAGTTGAATTCGGCAATACCTATGATCTTCTTCAAACCATTAAAAACGACATGTATGTTTATGAAGAGGCCGAGCTTCCTTATCAGGAAGACAGCCCGGATTTCACCAAGCCACTTAGCAATCAGCAACTGGCGTTTTATGATTTGCGCAAACAAAAAGTTCCAAAGGTGCAAATCAGAAGCCTTAACTTTAAACAGCTGACACAGATGTTCGTGCAACGTCCCTGGTCTGAGCACGTGATGACAGAGATCAAGCAAAACCGCCCTGTGGTTGTGACCTTAAATGTGGCGATTCCCCACATCAATGATGCCAAAGGTACTTTCACAATGACTCCGGAAATCGCTGAGCAGTGCGCAAGCGCAAAAATCCCATGTGGTGGCCACGCCATTCTTTTGGTGGGTTATGATTCTGATCGTCGCTTGTTTATGTTTAAAAACTCCTGGGGTCCTGAATGGGGCAACCAGGGTTACGGCTTTGTGACATTTGACCATGTTGACAATTATTCGGATCAGTTCTTAACTGCGTATTTTGACAAACTTACTTCTCCTTCAGTGAAACGAGTGGGTCAGTAATCCAAAATTAAGAGATGGAATTCATGAATCAAGAACAGCAGGCATTTGACGAAAAAAAATGGTTCCATCTTTTCAAGAACAAAGCGCGGGTTTTGTATCCAACATCAGATCCCGCCCATGACTTCCTGCACATCCAACGCGTGGTTAATACCGCTAAAAGTCTTTGCGATTCAGAAAAAGGCCGTTGGGAAGTGGTTATGCCGGCCGCCTTCTTTCACGACTTCATCAACGTTCCAAAAGGCGATCCCCGCAGATCCTATGCCTCAGCTCTTTCCGCTGAAGCAACGATTGAGTATCTAAAATCAGTTCAATACCCAGAAGAGTTCTTTGAGGATATTCGCCACGCGATCGAAGCCCACAGCTATAGCGCCAATATAAAACCGACGACATTGGAAGCCAAGATCGTTCAGGATGCAGACCGTCTGGATTCCCTGGGGGCGATCGGTATCGCCCGTTGTTTTGCCACAAGTTCGTTAATGAGCCGTCCCTTTTACGCGGAAGAAGACCCTTGGGCCGAGCAACGCACACTTGATGATAAGAACTTTGGCATCGATCATTTCTATCAAAAGCTATTTAAACTGCTGGATCTGATGAATACGGACACCGCCAAAAAAGAGGCGCAACATCGTGTTACCTTTATCAAAGAATACCTAGCTCAAATTAAACGCGAAATCTGACCCTTTCCAGGGTGATTTGTTGAATGAAATATCAAGTGGTGACCTGTGGGCACCACTATGATTCCAAATACTTAGCAGGTTTTCCAGGCTCTCTGGTAAACCTCTTTCCATGAACAGAAGACACTTTTTAAAAGGTGCCGCCCTAACGGGGGCAGCCCTTACTATGTCGAAGAATGTATTAGCTGCAGAACTGCCTGTGGCGACCGGCGAAGCCTGCCTGATTCGCATGGATCAAGTGACGGCGGAAGCCACTTACTTTGCCCGCTATGAGCACTTCCATATTCTGGCAATTCCTCTGTCCGTTTTGATCAAACCATCAGACAACGGGTACACCACTCGCACCAGTCCCCTCGATCAGGCTTCTTCGGATGAAAAGGCCTTTAACGAGTTTATCAAAGAGACCGGCCTTGATGGCGGCAGTCTTCGCACGCACTCCCACTCTGTGACGTTCACAAAAAACGAACTTGAAAGAATCGCAGACGGCGAAAAAGAAGTGAAAATCACTGTTATGACTCCAAAGGGCAACTTGGCCCATCATTTCTACTTCACCGCATCGCGCTCGGCTTTAATTAAAATTAAACGGGGTCGTGGAGATAACCAGATATGATCTCCCGTCGTGAGCTTCTAAATTCACTAACAAACTGGTCAGCCGAACAAGCTGCTTGCCTCGCCGTGCAAGGAGAGTTTGTAACTGAAAGCCAGGACTCACCGTTCTTTGAGCACTTTCATTTTTTATCTATTCCCGTTTCGGCATTGTCCACTATCCCGGAAAACGGAATCACTCTGAAAACTTCGACAATTGATCTGGCATCTTATGACCAGGAAACCTTCAAACGCTTTATCACGGAAACAGGTTTGAATGCCGAAGCCCTGCTGAAACATTCCCACGAAGTAAAAATTGATGCCGCAAAATTGCAGGCTATCGCCGATGGTCAGAAATCTGTCGAGATCCGCGTGATCTCTGCCAACGGCAATTACGTTCATAACTTTTTAATCACCGCCTCCCCTATGATCCTGGCCACCGTTCGCAAAGCAAAAGCCAAAAAGGAAGTCCTATGAAATCCCTAATCTGCTCGGTCCTATTACTTATTTCCATGGCAACCACGGCCCAGGCTTACTTTGTAGCGATCCCCGAAGGACAATTCGTTGACGCTAACAAACGCGTACGTATTTTGGTTTCAGGCCGAGGCACTGATCTTAGCGAAGAACCGCAAAAATCTGCGCTAACTCGTGCGCAACTATATAAATTAAATTTTCCCGATGAGCAGATCGTCCTGATGTCTGTTTTTGAAAACGCCACCAACGAAGCGCGCCTGGCCAGCAAAGGCTGGGTCTTCATCGTTAAAAATGATCAGAAGTTTGAAACAAACTCGATCTCCAAAGAAATTCTTAAGTATAACAAGATCCGTTCCTTGGAATTCTTTGGTCACAACTCCCCGTCTTTGGGCACGCAGGCCGATGGATTGGGTTTCCGTTATGATTTCCGTCAACCCATTGTAAAATCCATTGCCGGTCATTTTGATGTAAACGCTTATGCCGTTATCTATGGTTGCAACAGCGGTTGGATCAACGCACAGGAGCTTTCAAAAAAATGGCATATTGCTGTGGCGGGCTCCTTCACCGGAACTCGCTTTGAAAGACTGCACAGCGATGGGCACTTTTATGTCGAGCAGGATAATCGCTATCCCAACAACAAGTGGGCCACGATCAATCCCGACTTAAATGTGAAATGCTCGGATGGCGGCTGCTTGCGTATGCGTCCGATGTTTTCCCACTATGCCGGGAAATGGGGCGACTTTCAGGGGCCGATGCTAAGTCATTACAAATATTTTTGTGAACTGGCTCCCCGTGACTGCGAAAAAAGCATGGCTTTGTCTTTATATGGATACGTTGCCGAGAAAAGTTTGAGATCCAACTCCAGCTTTGCAGAATTTAGCCAGGTGGCGAAGGAATGGCTTTGCCCCGTCTACGTCGACCGCACAAAAGTAAATGATTGCTATAAGCAGCTTGCCGAAATTGAAGCGGGCCGTGGCAACATGATGATTTCATACGTGGTGAACGATGACCAGCTTAGCTGCAACCTGCAATCCTGTCAGGCAGTTATGACCTGTGACGATCACAGCTGCAATATCAGCGAGCGTTCTTCAAAAAACTCCACAACCCTGGCGCAGGAATATCTGCATCTTCTGAATGGATTCAGAGCCCTTCAAGCAGACGGAATGTAATATGAAATCTCTGAAGTTATTTCTTTCAGCCGGTTTACTAGTTGCCGCCTGCTCTACAGCACAGGCTCATGACAACCTGGAAAATGCTTTAAGTATTTCCAAGCCTGAAACTTTGAAAGCTCTTGAACTTCAGGGTTTCTCTTTGGCGGACCTGATTAATCCCGGTCAGAAACTGGGAGTCGTCGGCAACTCACAACTGTCTAAGACAAACTTCAGCGTGATCTTGGAAAATCTGAAATCAGAGTTCGCAGTCTATCAGCAAATGAATCCCAAATCTGGTGTGGGAATGGCGTTCGACCAAAGACTTTTTGATTTGAATTATTTGACACACGAACGTGCGCGATTCGTATTGGTCGGAATTATCAATCGCATGGACGTGGGTTATAAAAATCCAAACCACTGTGGCGAGATTCGCTTTATTTATCGCCTGGCCTACAATGTGGAAAGCCAGGGCGTGAATGTTGCTTCCCGCCTGCCGATGACCATCAACCTTTTGTTGCATCAGGGATCGTCTGCCCAGTGCCAGGCGATTGCTCAACGCTGGCAAAGCATCACGGCTGATTCCACGGCTCAGGATATTTTAACTACAGGACCACTAAATCCCCAGATCTTTGATCGTTTGCAGATTAAAGATCTTGAACTGAATTTACAGATTTCCCGCATGGCGGCTTCTGAACGGCCTGATTTTGGTGGCCATGCAGAGTATTTATTAAAGGCCTACGAATGGACCGGTAAAGCTTTTGTCGAAACGACATTGGAAAATCAAATAGATCGCGCCAAGCTGCAGGCAGATGCCGGTCTGATGGCGGAATTCACGGCTTGGTTAAATGTACCAAAAAACATCAAGGCCATTGATGATGGAACGATGATATTGCCTAAAAAGTTTTTAGCAACCAACGCGATCTCTATTGCCCCAGGTGGCATCAATCGCTCGGGCAATCGCTTGTTCTTTGGCTTACTACCGAGTTCTGCTACGGACATCGTCAAAACCCAGTCTCTCGAAAACATCAAATCTTCTACCGCATTTTTGCGCCGTCTGAATGAATCCACCTGCGTGGGTTGCCATCAAACTCGCGCTATCGGTGGTTTTCATTTTACTGGTCGCGATCCCCAGGGAAAATACGCTGGTAACTCGGTCTTCTTACCTGGCTCTGCTCATTATATGGGAGACCTTGCCCGTCGCCGTGAAATCATCGACGCCTTTGCCCGTAACGAAACCATCGACTATTCCCGTGGCTTTGCTGCCCGTCCCCAGGAACGTCGTTCACAAAAGCTTGAAGGCACGGGCCTGTCAAATGGCTGGGGAGCTCATTGCTCGACGGGGAAAGACCCTTCCTTTAACAAATGGACCTGCGCCCCAGGGCTTGTGTGTAAAACACTTTTAGAAAAAGAAGACAGTCTGGGACTGGGCATCTGCCTTTCTGAAGTTCAACAAGTCGGTGATCCCTGTGAAATGGGCAAGATCGTCACCACGTCTTTTGGAAATGATAAATACACGCGCACTTCTGACAAGCTCGTTGTGACTGTAGCAAACGCCATGTGCTCTCCGCAAAGTCAGATGCCTGGAACCCGCACGGGGGGATTCTTAAACGGGAATATCAGAACACTCAGCTGCGAGAACCTGCCAGCGGAAGCCAGTTGCGGCCCCTTGCCTGCGGCTCGTCCCGGGTTTAATGCCTGCATTGGAACTAAAAACTTTGATGCCTGTTTAAAGGAATATTCCCTTGGAGTGGGACTGCGCGGATGCGATCAGCTCAATCCGTGTCGCGATGACTATATTTGTGCGGAAAGTTTTGAAAAGGACCGCGGCTCTTGTGTTCCGCCCTATTTCCTTTTCCAATTCCGTGTCGACGGCCATCCTAAAAAAGCCGTGGCACCAGTTTCTCAATCTAATTGAATTACCGAAGGCAGCTGAAGCTCTTGAGCACCGGGAGCTTTGCTGAAATCAATCTTAAATGCTCTTAAGGCAATGGCATCTTTGCCGGTCCATGGGACCTTAGAGCCATATAAAGTATCACCCACAATCGGAAAACCGTGACGACTTAAATCAAAACGCAGTTGGTGCGAGCGTCCTGTTACGGGTTGCAGGTCCCATTGCAAATAGCCCTGCTGATTCGTACCCAAATACTCAGCCAGCGTTAAGGAGTCTTTGCCTTCGGGACTTTCAAAGGCGCGGCGCTTGCCGCGCAGAATACGGGATTTCCACTCGAACTTTTGCCCTATACTTACGGAAAATTTCTCGCGGGAGTTTTTAACATTAGGAGGGATATGGGAAAAATCCTGAGACGTAGTCAGCGCACGATAAGTCTTGCTGACAGTTTTGTGCTCGAACCAGGCATTGGATTTTCTGTGGGCGTTGGCGGTCTTAGCATACATCACCAGGCCCGACACTTCAAAATCCAGACGGTGCACAGGATAGATCTGAATCCCCAATTGCTTTTGCAGGGCAACGCCTAAGCAATTGCGTTCGTCTTCGGCTCCCATGCGGCTGGGCGTGGAAAGCACCCCGGCCGGTTTATCGCAAATCACGAAATGGGAGTTTTCAAAAACGATCTGAATCATTTTTTATTAAGACCGATCAAAAAGATTTCTTTGGAAATTTTGCGGGTGGAATCAGGCTTCATCACTTCGCACTTGGCAAAGGACTTTTTGATTTCCTCGCGAAGCTTGGCGAAATCATCGCTGTGAAAAAGCTTGCAAACAAAATGACCGTCTTTACGCAGGAATTTGCGAGCCACATCCAACGCCAGCTCACACAGCTCCATAGAGCGCGCCTGATCTGTCATGCGAATGCCTGTGGTCTTAGGGGCCATGTCTGACATCACGATATCAAACGGAGGATGGAAACCATGATCCCGGAAAGTGTCTTCCAGGTTCAAATCACGAAGATCCGCCTGAATGAAAACAGCGTTTGGAAGTTTCACGGTTACCGGGCTTAAATCCACACCCAACACGCGGCCTTTAGCGCCGACCACTTTAGAAGCGTACTGAGACCACGAGCCTGGCGAAGCACCCAAATCCAAAACGGTCTGGCCACTGCCTTTAAAAATTTTGTATTTCTTGTCGATCTCTTCAAGCTTAAAAACCGAGCGTGCTGCGAAACCCTCTTCTTTAGCTTTTTTAAAGTATCTATCGCGTGGATTGTAAGTCATATCGAAGGGTTATGGCTGGTTCAGGAAGTAAAGTCCATTATTTAATTTCACATTCCCTTTTCGTCCCGAATGCTTTAGAAAAGATACACCCTTTTGGAGGCCGTTATGAATCTGTTCATCGCCATGAGTATTTTCTTTGTTATCATTACGATGATCTTCGTTGCGATCGCCGTCTTTTTACCGGAATGGATGGGAATCACGGGCAAAAAAGCCAAGCAAATCATCGAGGACCAACAGGCCACTCATCCCGAGGAAGATTCCAATACGAAATCCTCCCCGGCCGAGTCTGAAAAAGAAAAGCCTTAGTTCTGAACTTTTGGTTCCTTCACCATTGCCAGTAGCCAACCACCGACAACGAATAACACCAGTAATCCAACCATCCCCAGGCGGGAGTTCCCTGTTAAAGTTACCGTAAAGGCCACAATCAAAGGCCCCAGGATGGATGCAAATCTGCCGACTAAATTAAATAAACCAAAGTACTCGCCACTTTGATGGCGCGGAACCATTTTCCCGAACATCGAACGACTCAAGGACTGAACTCCACCTTGCACCATTCCGATAACCACAGCCAATAGATAAAAGTGCCATGCTTGACTCATCCACATAGCCGCCACGACGGTGATACCGTAAATGCCGATGCAAAACATGATCGGAGCTTTTGTGCCAAATCGTTTCGTCACGGTTCCAAAATAATATGCACAGGGAAATCCAATAAATTGCGTGATCAGCAAAGCTGCGATCAAATCTTTGGAGCCTAAGCCAATAGACATTCCATAGTCCACCGCCATTGTCATGACCGTGTAGACGCCGTCGATATAGAGCCAGTAAGCCATCATAAAAAACAGCAGATTGCGTTCTTTAAAAATCAGCTCTTTAAAAGTCGCCTGCAAAGTCAAAATACTGCGATTGGTCAGCTTCCAGATATTTTCATTGGAGATTTCAGTCGCTGGCTCTGGAATATTTCGCGCTAAAGGAATTGAAAACACAAACCACCACACGGCCACGGTCATAAAGGAAATCTGAACCGCCTGCGTGCCATCTTTAAGACCGAACCACTGGGGATTCAGATGCATCAAAACATTTATCAAAAACAAAACTCCACCGCCCAGGTAACCCATCGAGTAACCCAGCGAAGAAACGTAATCCATTTCTTTAGGTTCAGCGACGTAAGGCAGTAAAGATTCATAGAAAACGCAGCTGGCGTTAAAGGCCATCATCGCAATACCATAAGCCAGGATCGCACTCC
This sequence comes from Bdellovibrio sp. HCB274, assembly GCF_047306075.1. Taxonomy (GTDB): domain Bacteria; phylum Bdellovibrionota; class Bdellovibrionia; order Bdellovibrionales; family Bdellovibrionaceae; genus Bdellovibrio. The sequence continues at coordinate 1,368,921 of NZ_CP178623.1, read as the reverse complement.
ACCAGTCACCTGCCGGAATGAAGGTCATCCAGCCACAGGCCACCACACCGATCATCATGAAACTTAGGCAGAATAATTTTTTGAAACCTTTTAGATCCGAGATCACACCCAGGGTGGGACTTAGCATCGCGATGACTAAGCTGGAAATTGAAATAGCAGTACCCAAGCGAGCCGTTGTCACCGTTGGATCCACGCCCTGGCTCCAGTATAGTTTAAAGAATACGGGAAAGAATCCCGCCATGACTGTGGTGGAGTAAGTACTATTCGCCCAATCGTAAAGCGCCCAACTGAATATCTTTTTTTTGCGGATGTCCATGATCTGAAGCAGATCATAGTTTTAGACTGAAAGGGAGCCCACATCGTGTCAAAAAAACAGCGCTGACCTCTCAGCCAGCGCCCATCTGATTACTTTTTGTTTTCTTCGGCCACTTCCCCGCGGTTTGCGAAGTCGTTGTACATGCTTACCGCTCCTATAGCCGTCAGCGATATGCCAATGACCACGTACATTACGACAGCCTTTCTATTTTGGTTGAACACATAGCTAAATGCGCCCGCGATCACGATAAGTGGTCCCATTACGACCATGGACGACACGATCTGCCGGAGTGCGAACACTCCCAGTTCAGAATTCATAACCCCCGCCTACGTTCAAGATTGGTTACTCTTCTTGTTATTTTAGATTCTTCAATTTTCCGTATAACTTATCGGCAGGACTTAAGTTGGCTAAAGCAAATTTATTCGTAACATCGGTCGCTTTTACGACTCAAACAAGGATCGTGCTGTGGTCGGTTTTGATACGATCGTGAGGTGATTTAAACCGGCCGCCAATACGAGCGGATGGGCCAAGCCTTCAAAGACTTCCAGATGGCGGGCTCCAAGCACCACTTCATCCCGATCGCCTGTTATAAGCGATAGTGACGCGTTTCCTTCGCGCAAACGAATCAATAAATCTTCTGGGACCACTGCTGCTCTAATGAAGTCCGCACTGTAACTGAGTTTTTCTTCACCCGTTTTAAACGCCTCAGGATAGTTCACTTTTATTCCCTCGTCCTGGGAGTTAAATGAAATCCATCCCCCCAGATCTGCAGTCAGGGCATGAAAGGACTCGGGCAAATAAGGGGCAATTGCAACAAAGTTTGTGAACTGCTGACCTACATCGCTTACCGCGATTCTTAACGTGAAGCCGCCACCCAAGGAGTGACCAGCCAAGGTCATTTTCTTCACCGGCATTTTCATTTTCATGTGAATGATAAGTTCTTCGAGATCGACTTCCAACTGGTTGCTGGCAATGTTGTCAGAAGCCGAAAGACTGGCGCCGTGGCAACGGAAATCCGGAGTCACGACCTGTGCGAAGCCTGCTAGTGCAATGGCACTGGCAAGAGAGCAAAGGTAACGACTGTCGCCACCAATCCCATGACAAAGGATCACCAGATTTTCAGATCGTGCAGCATAGAAACGATAGGACAAAAGATCCTTTTGGCGAGTGCGAAACACTTCCTGTGGCGCCAAGCGGTCCACAGGAATTTTGAAATCACGCAGGTCAAAGGCAAGCTTCATAACTTATCAGCCTATTTACCGGCTGCTTCCAGTTTCTTTTTATGAATGTAGTAATCGTAATCGCCTTCGTAGATGCGCAGCTGATTTTTATCAACTTCGAATACACGCGTCGTCACTTCACGCAAGAAGTGGCGATCATGCGATACAATCATCACAGTTCCAGGGAACTGTTTGATTGCATCCAGCAACACTTCACGAGAGACGATGTCCAAGTGATTCGTCGGCTCATCCAGAATCAAAAGATTCACGGGTTGCGCCAGAATAGTTGCCAGAACCACGCGGGATTTTTCACCACCCGAAAGAATGGAGATTTTCTTTTCCGCTTCCTCGCCCGAGAACTTAAATGCCCCCAGCAACGAGCGCACAGTTCCCATACCAGCTGTTGGCATACGGGAATGAACTTCGTCAACGATCGTCATCTTAGGATCAAGCACATCCAAAGAGTTCTGGGAAAAGTAACCCAGATTGATGGAGGCACCCAAAGCGCAGGTTCCTGCGGTAGGCTCAACTTCACCAGCGATAATTTTTAACAAAGTCGATTTACCGGCACCATTCACGCCGACAACAGCGATACGATCCATACGTCTAACCAGGGCGTTTGCACCGGAGAAAACGTTTTTCTCTTTGCCATCGTCACGTTTCCAGATTTTGGAAAGCCCCTCAAAGCGGACAACCTCGTCCCCACCACGTGGCGGAACAGGCCATACGAATTTAATTTCAGACTCTTCCTCTGGAATTTCAATACGGTCGATTTTTTCAAGTTTCTTAACACGGGATTGCACTTGAGCCGCGTGGGAGGCACGGGCCGCGAAGCGAGCAATAAACTCCTCTTCCTTGGCAAGCATATCTTCCTGGCGCTTGGCCGCTGCGATCAACTGCTCTTTACGGATATCACGCTCTTTTTCGTAAAAGTCGTAATTACCACCGTAGACCGTGATCGTTTTATTTGCGATCTCCACGATTTTACCAACCAGGCGATTCATAAAGTCACGGTCATGCGATGTCATTAGAACCGCACCCTTGAAGTTCACCAGCCACTCTTCAAGCCAGATGATGGATTCCACGTCCAAGTGATTCGTCGGCTCGTCCATCAGCAATACTTGCGGATTCAGAACCAGAATTTTCGCCAAAGCGATACGCATCTTCCAACCGCCAGAGAAGCTCTCTGTTGGACGGTGATAGTCGTCAGGACCGATACCAAGACCGGTCAGGATTTCTGCGGCACGGGATTCCAGATCGTAGCCGCCAAGGCGTTCAAACTCGCCCTGCATTTCCCCGTAGACCTCAAGAATTTTCATCATTTCATCAGGGTCCAAATCAGGATCCGAAAGCTTCGCTTCGTATTCCTGCATTTTTACCTGCATATCACCCAGATTGCTGATGGAAGATTTCACTTCCTCAAGAGCGGAGCGGCCGCGCATATCTTCGATGTTCTGAGAGAAGTAACCGATCACAGTTTTATCAGATTTGGAAACGGTACCGTCGTAACCTTCCTCCCCCGTGATAATACGGAAGATTGTGGTTTTACCTGTTCCGTTCAAACCGACCAGACCGATTTTCTCGCCCTCGTTGATTTGGAAAGAACCGTTACGATAGAGAACTTTGTTCCCCTGCTGCTTTGTGATATTTGATAAGTGAATCATGGTCCCTTATATAACTCGAATTGCCCCGAGATGCGCCAAAATTTTTAATTTTTTACTATCAGCCCAAGATTCTTTCCGGCGGTCTTTGCCGGGAATTTAGGCATCCCTCAAAGTATACATGGATACATACCTCTTCGCTGCCGGAGCTGAAAAAGCCCCCACAAGGTCAAGGCTAAGACGTCGGCCCAACGATGGGAGGAGTGAATTAAGTGCCATATTGGAATCACCTATCGCGAGTTACCCTTAGATAAATCCTTCACAAGAGAAGCTCTATAATCGTCGAGAGTCGCGTAAGTGTCTGAAATGCACTCGTTTTCTGCAAATACTTCATTATTATTGCAGCGGTGGAATATATCCTGAGCTTTTACCTTCAATATCGTGTATCTTCCGCAGATCTTAGAGCGCATACCAATATCCGAAAATAGTTTGGCCATTTGGTTAAGTGCTCCACTAACTGAAAGGCTCCTCGTGACTCCTCCTTTAACTACTGTCGATACATTTGAAAGCTTTGGTCTTAGCGCTCCGTTGATGGATGCGATGAAAGACATGGGCTTCTCAACTCCGACGCCCATCCAAAAACAAGCTATTCCTTTGCTATTAGGCGGTGCGAACGATTTCATCGGTCTCGCTTCCACAGGTACTGGTAAAACTGCTGCGTTCGGTATCCCTCTTATTGAAAATCTAGATGCGACAATCAAAGACACTCAGGCACTTGTGCTTTCTCCAACTCGTGAGTTGGCGTTGCAGGTTGCTGAGCAATTGGCTTTGCTGGGTAAGAAAAAAGGCATCCGCGTAGTAACAATCTACGGTGGTGCTTCTTACCGTACACAAATCGAAGGCATCAAACGTGGCGCCCACATCGTGGTAGCCACTCCGGGCCGTTTGGTTGATTTCCTAGAGCAAAAAATGATCAAGCTTTCCAAGGTTCAAACTGTGATTCTGGATGAAGCTGACGAAATGCTTTCCATGGGTTTCAAAGACGCTTTGGATTTCATCCTTTCCGCGACTCACCCTGATGACGCCGCTTCCAACGACCGTGCGGCATGCAGAACTTGGTTGTTCTCTGCAACTATGTCGACTGAAGTTCGCCGTATCACTGAAAAGTATCTGGAAAATCCAGAGACAGTGGCTGTGAACAAAGTGGGCTCTACAGCTGACACTATCGAGCAGGTTTACTACACAGTTAAAAACATGCACAAAACAGAGGTTATCTCCCGCTTGTTGCAAACTCTTCCAGAGTTCTACGGTATCATCTTCTGCCAGACGAAAATGGAAGTTGCTGATCTTTCGGATATCCTGTCTCAACGTGGTTTCCCGACAGACTCTTTGCATGGTGATAAATCCCAGCAAGAGCGCGAAGCGACTTTGAGAAAATTCAAATCCAAGCAGGTTAAAGTCATCGTGGCGACAGACGTTGCCGCTCGTGGTTTGGATATCAAAGACCTTACTCACGTAATCAATCACTCCTTGCCATGGGATGCTGAATCTTATGTTCACCGTATCGGTCGTACCGGCCGTAACGGTCAAAAAGGAACAGCGATCACTTTGGTGAACTCTGATCAACTGACTCTTCTTCGCCGTGTGATGAACACGACGAAAGCGACTTTCACTAAAGGTGTTGTTCCTTCTGCTGACGAAGTTGCGGGTCTTAAAATCAAAAACGTATTGGATAAAGTGGGCTCCATGGATGCTGAAAATGCATCACTTCAATTGGCAGCTGATTTGATCCAGGATCTTTCTCAGGCTGATGATATCAACTTTAAGGATCTTTCCACTGAGGACTTGTTGGCTCGCTTTATCGTGGCTTACTTCCCGGACGTATTCGTTAAAAAAGATTTGATCCTTGATTACATGGGCGACCGTATTCCTCGTGAATTGTTGCCGCGTGATCCTAACGACAACCGCTTCACACGCAACCGTGATGGTGGCGGCCGTGATGACCGTCCTCGTACAGGTGGCGGCTTCCGCGGTAACCGTGGTGGCTTCCGCAGCAACCGTCGTGACGATGGTGACCGTCCAAGATTCAGCGACCGTTCTTACCAAAACGATGCTCCAAGTGAAGGCGGCGCACGCCGTAGCTTCCGTGGCAATGACCGCGATGGTGGTGGCCGTGAGGGTGGTCGTGATGAAAATCGTGGCAACCGTGACAGCCGTCCATCCCGTGAAGGTGGCGCAAGCGCTTCTTTCCGCGGTGACAACAGCGGTGGAGATCGTCCAGGACGCCGTCGTTCTTTCAACAGCGATGTTGACGAGAACCGTGGCAACCGTTCTGAGCGCAATGACCACCCAGGGATCAAAAGATCCCGTCCAAACAGCGGTGGTGCTTCAGCTCCCCGTCGTTTCCGTGATTAATTAGTTTTATAGCGTCTTTGTGGGCGACTTCGAGGGTCGGTGAGCTTTCACCGGCCCTTTGTTTTTTAGGCCTTCCCGGGAACGGTAACGCAAAGTTTGTCGGTGTCTCAGATTTAGACAGCCCCTGATGGCCTCACGGCTAAATCATGAGGTCTACAGATGGCACCCGATCTGCAATAGCTCCTACCCATGAGTATGCTAAACAAGAACACAATCATTTTAGTAGGCCTGATCATCTGTAACTTCTCGGTTTCGATGGCATCCCCATCGTCCTTTAAGAATGCCACCATGACGGATGAAATCTACCAACAAGAGGCTGAGGCGCTTTCTGAACAGGACGCTGCAGCTATCGACGTTTACCGGTCTTTACAAAAGATTGGCGCCGAAAAGGTTTGCGCCTCCAGCGTGGTTAATAAAGAACAGGAAGGCCGTTACTATCAGGCCGTGGAAAAGGCATTTGCCAAACACGATTTCGCGTTGCTGGAAGCTGGCACGGCAGATCTGAAGGCCGCTTGTCCTAAGTACCCGACTCTTTCGCAAAAAGAAAAAGAAGAAGTTTGGACCGTTATCCTGGGCTCGATGTCTTTCTATGAAAGCACTTGCCGCTCCTTGGGTGCGCGCTCCGGTGGTCCCAATGGCCAACTGGGTGGTCCTTTCCAACTGCACGTTGGTAAAGAAAGAAACTACGGTAAACTTTGCCGCAGTGGTGACGCCACCACTAAAGATGAAAACCGCTTTATCCCGTGCGTGCTTTCAATGCTTGAGGGCTATTTCACCAAACAAAAAAACAAAGGACAGGAAGTTAAGCTATTCCCTGTTCGCTCCGCTGGTGCGACTTATTGGGAAGTTTTGCAGTCCAATGCAACGAAACACCACCGTGTAACCATCACTGATGCCAAAGGGAACAAGAAAGTTCTGCGCGGCAATGGTTCGGACTTTATCAAGCTTGCGATCAAGGACTACAAATACTGTAACTAGAAATTGGTTATTGGATTTTTTGGAATTAAAAAAGGCTGTCTTGAAAGACAGCCTTTTTTTATGCCGCGCGAGGGAAAGACAGCAACGCCGTCTTAAGGTCTTCGGCGACCTCCAGGCCCCGGACAATCCCCATTCTCAACAACTTTTCACGTAAAGAATCCTTCATCGAGCACAGACGCAGATCCGCCGGTTTGGCGCGAACATCCCTTTGCAACTGGGCAAAGCTTGCTAAGGCCTCCGTGGAAATTCGGTCAATATTTTGAAAATAGAACACGACCTGACGGACTTCCTCTTTGGAAAGAATTTCCTGCCGGCAGGCCTCCAGTGCAGGGATCACTCCCGGACTCATTTCTTCACCGGTAAAGGACACGACAAGCATCCGGTTCTTATGGCTTATACTGTAATTAAACGACTTCTGATCTTCCAACGTACTGCTCCTCGAAATCGGTTAGGTTTATTTTTCTCAGTTTAACACCTCATTTTTAATTGAAAAGAACGAGCACCTGCCATTCTCAAAGGCACACGAAAAAGCGAATAGTTTTATAATGTTTAGGAGCGTTTAGTTCTTATTTTCAGAGATAATTTGACTTCTAATTAGGTACCAAATAATTTTTGAGCCCTCTAAGGGGACTCAGATGATTCATTCCAAAATGAGAAATTTGGCAGCGATCGCACTTGCAACAATTATCACGGCAACTTCTTTCGCGGCTAAAGAATCCAAACCAGCTTCTATCACTATCAATCCAAGAACTTTGAAAACTCGTTTGCTTGAAAACAACGTTGATCTTGCCGTGCAAATGAACAACGTCTTCAAAGCTAAAGACATGGTCGACCGTGCCCGCAGAAACCTTCTTCCAGGTATCAACCTGGGTGGCGCCATCGACAGCAGCGCAAGCTTCTCACTGGCGTCAGTCACGATGCTTTTGCCATTCCTGCTTCCAAGCAAATGGTTGGACCTGCGTGAAAGCCAGCATCTTTTGAATGCTCAGGGCGAGTCCTACTACATCTCCCAGTTGAATACGTATTCTTCCGCTTATTCCCTGTATTCAACAATCCAGGGCGATATGGAACTTCGCTCCATCCTTCAATACCAGTACGAGAACTACAAAAAAATCGAAGAGATGATTCAAATGGCTGTAGACGCCGGCATGAGAGAAAAATCTGAACTTTTGCAAGTTCAGGCGCAAACTCAAATGTCCCGCATCCAGGTTTCGCAAATGGATGTTTTGATTCTTCAGGAAAAAGCGGCGATCCGCGAAATGCTGGCTTTGCCTCTTTCCACTGAAATCAAAATTGAATCTTTCCACATCGCTTCCTCAACGGCTGAAAAAGAGCCATTGCAAAAAACTGTGGATCTTTCTTTGTCCCGCTCTCCGGAGCTTCGTCAGTTGTCTTCCATGCTAAAAGCGACTGAAGCTGGCAAATGGAGTGCCTTCTGGTCCTTCCTGACGGGTGCGACTTATGGCGCTTCCCGTGGACCAACAGGTGCCTTTGCTGATGCGGAAGGTGCAGGTTCTGCGACTTTCAACTTCGGTAACTTCCTGATTCTAAAAATCGGTAATCGCGAACTTGATTCCATCCGACTTCAAAAGAAACAAATCGACTTCGACCAGGCTAAAATGGTGGAAACGACTGTGGGTTCTTTGCGCGAAAGCCAATTGCAATTGAACCTGGCAAAACAGGCCGTGGACAATTTAGAAGCTTTGTATGATGCAGAACTTCAAAAATTCCAAATGGGCGCGACTGATTTGTTGCATGTTCTTGATGCAGGTAACAACCTGACGGCTGCTTATACGAACCGCGTAAAAGCACAGACGAACCTTGATACTTTGCGCGTTGGTCTGCACCGCATGATGATCACGGATCACTTTGGTTTGATTCAAAAGTGCCAAATCTACAAAAAAGGCACGGGCGGTCTGACTGGCAAGTTGGGCCGTATTTTCAACCCGAAAAAAGACAATATGTCTTTGGACCAAGCTTGTGGTCCACAAGTCAGCGAAAATTAGTAGCTAGTTCGGGGATCTTAGCTTAGGATCTCCGACATATATGGGAACTCCAGTACAAGACGTCGTAATTATCACCACCGGTGGCACGATTGAAAAAACCTATAATGAGTTTGATGGCTCATTGGAAAATCGTGGCACCAGTATCAAGAACCGCATTCTTTCGAAACTGCGTTTACCTTACACGAACATTTTAGTTTATCCGTTACTTAGCAAAGACTCGCTTTACATGACTGATGCTGATCGCGAACTTATTTGTGTGACCATCAAAGATCAAATGCAACGAGGCTGCCCGATCGTGATTCTGCACGGAACCGATACGATGCATATTACTGCCGAACATTGTTTTAAGGACATCGGGACACCGAAAGTTCCCGTGGTCTTTACGGGCGCGATGATTCCCATGGGCTTTGATGACAGTGATGCCACTCAGAATGTGACCGAAGCCATGCTGGCTGCCAAACTTATGCATCCCGGCTTTTACATCGCATTCCATAATCAGATTTTCACAGTTCCAAATGTTCGCAAAAACCGCGAAAAAGGCACCTTCGAACAAACAAACTAACGGTTTGTAAGTTACCACAGGACCATCCCAAACCAAGCCCTATCCCGTACCATCCTACTATAAACATGGAGGGGATCATGGGGCTTAAATCTATTTCGGCCGTTTGCCTTATTTTTCTTTTGGGATCTTTTGCCCAGGGAGCAACGGAGGAAAAAAAGCCCGCTGCAACCGCTCCGGGTGCGCAGAGCTGGCCCATCGAAGTAAACCTGGATTCAAAACAAAAGGTCACCCTGTTTCAGCCCCAAGTTGAAAGCATTGAAAATAATCTGATCACTGCCCGCACTGCCTTTAAGTTGCAACGGGACGGGAAAGATTCTTTCGGATCCTTTCTGATGAAGGCTGACAGTCTTATCGACAAAGAACAATCCACGGTGACATTGCGAACCATCAAAATTGCTGACATGCAGTTGCCCGGCGACACCGCCCACCGCGAAGAGCTCACGAAAACTTTTGAAACAGCATTAAACAAAAAAGAACACGTCCTCCCCTATCGCAACGTTGTCGCAAGCCTTGAATTATCTTCGCTGGATAAAAAAAGAAAATCCCCCGAGTTAAAGAATGAGCCCCCGCAGATTATCTTTTCCACCTCGCCCAGTTTGTTGATTATGATTTCTGGAAATCCTGTGATGGGACCATCCGGGAAATACAAAACACCCCAGCGCGTGGTGAATACCAGCGCGCTCATCATTGCTGATGGCGATAAAGGTTTTTATCTTTGGGCCCTGGAGAAATGGTTTTCGGCACCTGCGGCAACGGGTCCGTTTGTGCCGGCAAAATCCGCTCCCACCTCCAAAATCACGATGGTCAAAGATGAGCTGGTAAAAGACAAAACTGTCGACCCATTGGCGGGACGTACATCCCAAGGAAACAGCATTTATCCTCCGGGGGTCACCCCGAAAATCTTTATCGCGACCAAGCCGACCGAGCTTTTGCAAAGTGAAGGAGAACCGAAATTTTCTGCAGTGGAAAAAACCGGGCTGCTTTACGTTTCAAATTCCCCGAACTCTGTGTTTCTGGAAACTTCCTCCCAAACTTACTTTGCCCTGATTTCAGGTCGCTGGTTCAACGCCAAATCTCTGCAAGGTCCCTGGAAGTATGTTCCTGGTGGAAGTCTGCCAAAAGACTTTGCGAAAATTCCAACCAACAGTCCTGTCGCTGAAGTTTTGGTTTCAGTACCCGGCACCCCTCAGGCAAAAGAAGCTTTGATCACCAATCAAATTCCACAAACGGCACAGGTTGCGCGATCTACCAAGCCCAAAGATCTTAAATGTGATGGCGCTATTAAGTGGGAGAAAATCTCCTCCACCAATCTGCAGTACGCCGCAAACTGCAACACTCCCCTGATCATGGTCAATCCGCAGCAGTACTACATTGTACAGGACGGTATCTGGTTTAATGCGTCGAAGGAATCAGGACCCTGGGAAGTTGCGATTGCCGTCCCTGATCAGATTTATCAAATTCCGACTTCTTCACCCTTGTACTATGTCACCTATGTGAAAATTTATAGCACCAGCGCTGACTATGTGGTCGTCGGTTACACACCTGGTTATCACGGAACATTTGTTTCCGCTGATGGTACGATCGTTTACGGAACTGGCTACTCTTATGCCCCTTATGCAACGGCGACTGCCTGGTATCCTCCCCCTGCGACCTATGGATTTGGTGTGGGATATGGCTGGGGCTATGAGGCTGGATTTTATATGGGCTTTTCCATGGGAAGCGTGATGTATCCCTGGGGTTGGGGATCGTGTTGCTGGGGCGGTACCTACGTAAACATTGATGTCACCAACGTCTATCACAACTGGGGCAAACGAACTGTGATCACTGGTTCCGGCGGACACGGAATGGTTGTGAACACGATTGGCGATACGAAGTTTGCCCGTGGAATGGACGGCGGGAACATTTACGCAAGTCACGATGGTGGAGTCTATCGTCGTAACGGCAAAGGCGACTGGTCCCAATACAACGGACCCAACACGTGGTCGCCGGTGCAAAAACCCGACAACATTCAGAATCTGGAACGCAATCACGATGCACGTGCCTCGCGCCCTGCCACACCGAATGTCAATCGCAGCGCTGCCCCACCTTCCCACAGCAATTCCAATTATCTGCGCGGTGGCGGAGGCGGTATGCGTGCTGGCGGTGGCTTTCACGGCGGTGGTGGCGGATTCCGTCGATAATTATTCATAAAACAAAAAGGAGAAGCGAATGAAAAAGTACTTTTTTGGAATTTTAGCTTTATTGATTCTAAGCAGTCAGGCTCAGGCCGCCTTGGACTATGGATTGGAACTGGGAGTACGCCAGCAAAATGGTGATGCTTACGGACCGGTTTCAACGGAGTCCCGCACGGGCTTTCAGGGTGGAGGTTTCGTGCACATTCCGCTTGAGGGAAATGTGGCGCACTTTCGCACGGGAGTGTTTTACACCCAACGCCCCCTGCAAACGAAAAGTGACGCGACAGGAACTGAGATCGACTGGAATCTGGATTATCTAGACATCCCAATTGCAGTGCTGTTTAAGCCCCACGAAAAGTTTGGTGTATACTTTGGTTTCCTGGCATCCATTAACATTTCCAGCTCCTGCTCTGGCGATCCGGCATGTGATGTATCCAGTGTCGATACACCGACCTTCCCGTTCATCTTTGGTGGTACTATCAAATTCAATCCAACCTGGGGCCTTCATCTTTACTTTGATGCCAACAATGCAGTGGTTGCACGCGGTTTGGCTGATTACAAATCCGTGGGTCTGAATGTGATGATCTCACTTGATTAATTTCAGGATACTGTGCCGATTTTTATAATTTTGCTTATTACTTTTTTCTTACCAGCACTGTCCCACGCGTCTCTTTTTATGAGTCCCGTGGGCAGTGCTGAAGCCTTTCTGGGAAATGCCGGGACCGCCCTGCCCTGTTCCTCCGGAAGTACCGTTTACAATCCGGCCGGAATTGGATTCTGCAAAGACAAGGTGAATCTCTCCGTGTCGGGATCCTCTATCGCCTATCAGGAACTTGACGGATCGGCCTTTCAGCGCGAAACGGGCACTCTTAAATCAGGCACTTTGTTAGCCTCGGCTATTCTGCCCTATAACGAAGTCATTCATACGGGCCTGTTTTATAGCTATCCCACGAACACCCAGAATTATGTTCGCCTTGAAAACAGTGACGGCTCTACAGTGACCGCAGAACTTCAACGCCAAATGGCTTTAGCAGGACTTGCCTATGGAGGAATGATTCACTCGCGCCTTTCTTGGGGCTTGTCTGTTGCCATGAGTTGGGGCGAAACGGCTGACGATATTGTTTCCAACACCCCTGCTCCGGGTTCTTTAACCACACTGACTCAAAAACGCATTGAAACCGAAAACTTTCTTATTCTTAAACCAGGATTGCTGTGGCAGGCCCATGAAAATTATGATCTGGGACTTACAGTGCAGTGGCGTGGAGTGAACATTTACGCCGAAGGCGAGCTCTATCAAAATCAAATGTCCACCGGGCAAACTGATAAGGACGAAACCTTTCGACGCTACACTCCCCACACCGATAACATTTTCGGATTCACCTTGGGGCAGGCTTTTCACTTTTACGATCAGGATCTTTTACTGGATTTAACTTATGCGCCTGAGTACACAGATGGAAGTGAGCTCTTCAATGTCTCCTTAGGCTGGAGAATTCCTTTTTACCAAAATACGAAATGGCTTAGTGGTGTGAGTTATTCAAACATGACCGAGCACGAAAACATCCTGCTCACGGCAGGGTTTCAAATTCATCAGCGAACCTATGAAGGTAATATCGGTCTGTTTTATCAATACATGAAAAACAAAGATGTCGGAGCTATTAACTCCGACACCGTGGGATTTCTGTATTCTTCAGCAATCAATTACTAACTATTGCAGTGGAAACTGAAAATTCAGACCGACAAATGTCTGATAGTTGGGAGCGTAAAGTCCCTCGTGGGCCACTGTCCACTGCGGTTCTGCAAAAAGATTCATCGTCGTTCCGCCATCAAACTTCCAAACTTTCCCGGCACCCGCGCCCACTGGCATATTGTAGTCCCCGGTTTCCCAGTTGAAAAACCAAATGCCGGTAGAACGAAGATAAATTCCATAGGGAAGATTCCATAAAACCAAGGGTTGAACCGTTGCGATATTCTGAGTCGGACGATCCTCATCACCTGCGAAATCATGTTGGTAGGTAATAAGAGCCCCCACCATGCCCCAGGATTGTGGTGACATGACAACGCCCGCCGCGCCGATTTGCCATTTGCCAGCACCTGTTTCATCCTTATCCGCCGTTGGAAAAACCAGCAACGGTCCGACACCGTATTCTACAGTGCCGCCACTTTTTAAAAGGAAGATATCAAAGATACTAAGGTCACCCAAACCTGATGTGGTACTGGTCGGTGTCTCCAGCGCCGCCGGCAGATATGGCAGGGTCACTCTCATCAACTGAGGCATATCCCAAAGCTTCAAGGGTGTCGCAGCCCGTAGGTACAACGTATTCAAAGTTTCATCCGTGCCAAACACTGAACTTTGCACGTAATCATGGAAGTTCACGGCAGCCATCGGAGTTAAGGGATTGTTGGCTTTATTCATCTCTTCGCCGGTTACTTCAGCCCATGCTGCATTCAAATTCAAAACCACAACCAGCACGGTAATCAAACTCATCTTCACGAATCCCCTCCTGTTTAATTTTTTAGATATCTTCACTAAACTCATCCAAATAGACCAGTTATGAGCCGCTGCGGTTGCCAATAATCAAATGTACTCACTTGGACTGCCGCTTTTAGACTGTTAGCAAACGTAAAAAGGAGTCTTTCTTATGAACTTCGTAAAAGCGCTGCCCTTCATCCTGGTTTTCTTATCAGGCATTGCTGCTGAGGCGCGGGATCTAAAAAATATTTCCAACAAAGAGGTCGTGGATGCCTACCAGTACTTGATGGGACGTGTTTTGGTTCTTAGACAAGAAAATCTGGATTTTGCAAATGAAGGTTTTAAGTGGAATGAAATCAAACATCGTGACGTCGGTGGAGTTCAATGGGCGAATCCGAATCTGGATGTTGCATACAGTGAAGCGTGGGTCGCAATCGACGAGAAAAGTTGCACGATCGTGGAAGTTCCAGAAATTAAGGACCGCTATTACACGATACAGTTTTTGAATGGATGGGGCGAAACCACCGCCAATATCAACGAACGCAATTTCCCCAAACATCCATCCAGCAAATTTGCCATGTGTTTAAAAGATGCTAACGTCATTCTGGATCCTGACGTTCAAAAAATCATTTTACCGTCGAAAAAATCACGGGTCCTTGCACGAGTGGAATTAGGCGCGGATCCCAAGCAAGCGACCGAACTGCAGAAACAGATTAAAATGTATTCCACGGGAAAACCGGTCATTGCAGAAGCCCCGAAGGTCGTCTCTTTTGAGCACAAATCCCCTCCGGGAATCGAGGTTTTTGACAATGCCTCCGCAATTCTGGAATCCGAAAAAGACATCAACCCCGGCATGGGAGGGTTGCAACGAAAAGTCCTGGCTGTAGAGGCCGCTGCCAAGAATAATAAAACCCGAAACTCCACGGCGCGAATCATTCAGGAAAAAGCGATACCGGTATTTTTCGGTCTCATTGAAAAAATCCAGAAGCATAAAAACGGCTGGGGCCTGGCTCCCCGTCACGGAAACTATGGCTCCGACTACCTGGCAAGAACAGGAATTAATTATGGTGGAATCTGGGCTAACAATTCCAAAGAAGCCGTCTACTACACCGCTATTAAAAACACCCAAGGAGAGTTTCTTAACGGCAATACCGTCTATTCAATGACTTTTCCAAAGGGTAAAACACCAGATTCTTACTCAAAATACTTCTGGAGCATCGTCTGCGTGGATACCAAGGACTTTAAGGTGATCCCGAATCCAGACAACAAGTTCATCATCAACAAGCAAACCGGGGTGAAACCGAATGCTGACGGCTCAGTAACTTTATATTTCGCGAGCAAACAGCCGCAGGGAGTTGCCAAAGAGAACTGGCTACCCACCCCGGCGGGCGAGAACTATAATTTAACGCTTAGATTTTATGGACCAAGCAAAGAACTGCAAAACGGAAAATACTTTCCTCCAGCTTTAGTGAAGCAGTCATCACTTGCCCAGCTGAACTGAAAAGCGGGCATTTACTTATTCAGGTAAATGCCGTCGTCCTTAACGGTGATCACGCGTTTTTTGTACAGATCGCCCAAAGCCATTTTATATTTTTTCTTACTGACGCCGAACATCTCGTAAATGAGTTCGGCGGAAGTCTTATCGTTGATCGGCAGGAAGCCGCCCTCTTCGCGCAGACGTTCCAAAATCAACGGTCCGATGTCTTCAGAGCTCTGATGCCCCAGCTTTTGCAGGCTTAAATCAATTTTGCCATCCTCGCGAACTTTTTTGATATAGCCCTTTAACTTTTGGCCATGCACCAGTCGGTCGAAAATCTCATTGGTATAAATCATTCCCCAATGAAGACCATTGATGATCGCTTTAAATCCCAAGTCAGTTTGTGCCGCAATGAAAAGGTCCACTTGCTGGCCCTCTTTGTAGTCGCCAGGCTCTTTGGAAATATAACGATCCAAGCGCATCGAGGAAGAAATACGATCTGACTTATCCAGGTATAAATAAACCACAACGGCCTGGCCTTCGCGCAAATTGCGGGTTTGCTCCGAATACGGAAGAAACAGATCCTTACCCAATCCCCAATCCAGGAATGCGCCGACGTTTT
Organism: Bdellovibrio sp. HCB274; assembly: GCF_047306075.1. GTDB lineage: Bacteria > Bdellovibrionota > Bdellovibrionia > Bdellovibrionales > Bdellovibrionaceae > Bdellovibrio. Next base: position 1,353,080 of record NZ_CP178623.1, on the reverse strand, counting down.
CAACCGACTTCACCATCAGATGGGCAAACTCGCCCACCATGGCTTTTGGCTTTTCTGTGGTAGCAACCAGACGATCTTCTGAATCAAAATGTACAAACACTTCGATTTCGTCCCCTGCATTCATGTCGTCACTGACATAGCGACGTGGTAAAAGGATTTCACCGTCATCGCCACCATCCAGAAACATTCCGAATTCAGCTCTTTTAACGGACTTCAATTTATTCATACGACCAATTTCAACCATGGCGACTTCCCTACACTTCGATGTTTTTAACAAGCCACGATTCCAATTCGTTGATTTGTGGCTCAAGGTCAGGGAACTTCTGAACAACTTCGGCAAATACTGCCTTCACACTGTCCCCGTTATAGTGTTGTCCAACCAGGGTCTGCTGCAGATTTTCAATCAATGCAGGATACAGACAGTCGGTATAGATTTTTAAATCCTGAATGACGGCGTCCTTAACCACGAAATGGAAATCAAAGAATCCCAAGGTCAGGTACTCATCCATTTTGTGAGTGAATTCGAGCGTTGAACCGTACAACCAGTCCCAGGAAGCAAGTCGCTCGTACTGTTCTTTCAGTTCCTGGATTTTCGGCAGACTCTCCATGCTAAGCATGATGATCTCCGCTTTGGCTCCGTAAAACTTTTCAAACGAGCGCACCAAGGCTTCAACGACTTTGTCGTGGTTGATGTCCTTATTGATTTCGTTAAGGTTCGTGACCCGTGCGCGCACGGATTCTTTACCCTTGGATTGCAGCTTCTTGGGATTCGGAGTCAGGTAATTGCCAAGTCTGGTTAGGTCTGCGTGCAACAGCAAAGTCCCATGATGAAATGCCCGGTCTTTTTTTTCGCGGTAAGCACTGCCACTGAATTTGCGGGGGCCATCGTGAAACGGCACCATCAGATCATTACGGCCTGAGGCCTCGCCTTCGATTCCGAATTCCTTCAGAGCATCGAAAATGATCTGTACATTGTTTTCGCGGCGATAGCCTTCTTTGGGAGATAGAAAAGTGAAGTTGGTATTACCCAGGTCGTGAAAAACTGCTCCACCACCAGTTGTTCTGCGCGCCAGATGAACCTGGTCATTCTTCATTTGCGCCAGATTGCATTCCGACCAGGGATTCTGATTGCGACCGATGACGACGGTTTCTTCGTTTCTCCACAAAAACATAACCTGACTGGATGGATCCAGGTTATGGAAAATCCATTCTTCTGTCGCCAGATTTAAATGGGGATGAAAGCTGTCTGAAAGGAATACCTTCAATGTTGTGGTCATAGTGCCGGCACTCTAGCAGAAATCTGGATTTTTTACCACCGTATCGAGCACTTGCAGTGAACGAGCTGGATTACAAAGAAATCGTTAACAAACCCACTAGGATATTTATTCAAATACGAGACTTTTTTACGCATATCGGCTATAAGACTCTGAACGAAAAACTCGCGGAGAAAACGTGAAAGCAGTCGTACTGATTCTGATAGCCAGTAGCTTCCTTTTTAGCGCCAAACGCTCATGGGCCCTGCTATCCACCGAGACTCTTCCGGCGGGAATCAGCAGTCCATCCTTCCGCTATGGGAATTTGGATGGGATCAGTGAAAGATATACAGAGGACGGAACCCTGGTCAAATTGGGGGACTATAAATCCGTTAACTTCGACGCTCAGACCCTACAAAAATTCAATGCCGATGCCCAAAAGCTTATAAACGCCTTGAACAAATTCGGCGGAGCAAAGCTTGGTGACAAACTGAATCTGGGTGTTTTGCGGGTCGAAACCAAACCCCATGTGAACTACATTGCACCCGTCTTTGCTCACGGGATCACAGCGAAGTGGACCCTGGGAATGGGTGTTCCGTTTGTGCACTACACCAACAAACTTTCCCTGTCTCAGCAGTTCTCGAATACTGAATATTACCGTAAGCAATTTTCTGGAATCAATCCGGAGTTGGATCAGGCACTGGCGACAGATCTTGGAAATGCCACTAACGAGACTCTTGCGCAAAAGGGTTATAAAAAACTGACGGATCAGAATGAATCCTTTGTTGGCGATGTTCAGCTGGTCAGCGTTTATAAGTTTTTTGATAACACCAAAACTGCTTTGATCTATCAGGCACAAGTGAACTTACCCACGGGACCTGAATACGATTGCGATAATCTTGCGGCGCTAAATAATTTCGGTCGCACCAATGTGAATAACACTATCGCTTATTCTTATAAGTTTTCAAAATTCACCGCGGTGCCTTTTGCGTCTTACATCATAAATGTTCCCGATCAAATCACTGAACGTGTTCCCTCAAATCCCGATGACACTCTTCCAGATGCAGCCAACAAAGAACGCATTCAGCGTCAGATTGGCAACTCAGCAATCGCAGGTGGAAACTTGTTTTACGACTGGAATGATCAGTTGAGTTTTGGAACCGGCTACGAGTTTGCGAACAAAGAAGCCGACGCGTTTCAGGGCGCGCGCGGTTTGCGCTATGATCTGCTTTCCCGAAACACGCAGTCCAACTATCACAAAGTGAAAGCACAGATTATTTACTCTACTGTGAGTTCTTATTTTAAAAAGAAATCTTTGCTTCCAATGATTGCATCGTTGGAAATTTCTGACTACGCTTACGGTGTCAATGTCGAACGTCAACTGGCTCAGGAATTAAACCTGATGCTTTTCTTCTAGGAGGTCGTATGAAAAAAACATTACGTATAGTTTTATCAACGACCCTGCTTTTGACGGCGTGTGCTCCCAAGGTACAATCTCCGAATTTAGGTGGAGGCGTTCAGTCCTTTGGACCTCGCTATTCGGATGTGAATTTGCGTGAACGACTGCGCGAATCAGATGTAAGCAAGCTTGATTTGAATTGGACCGGGGAAGTTTCGACTTCCAACTTTTTCCGACAGGCACAGAATGTTTATAATCTGGGAGTTCTGACTCAGAACTCGAAACTTCGTGATAAGGGTATTACCTGGATCAAGAAGTTTTATGCGCAACCCAAGACGGCTTCCTACCAGGCTTTAGCGCAAGCTCCCTACGCGGCATTGGCAACAGCGCAAACCAAAGTTGAAGTGACGGAAACTCTGGATGCAGTTCTTGTCGATCTGGTTAAGGCAAAATCAGTAGTTCGCGCCCACTTGTTGAAAATGGCCCAGGCATATCCGTGGGCGACTCGTCCCGTTCGTGTGGATGTATTGATCAAGCAAGTAGAGTATTTTACGGAACACTTCCTGGGACAACTTCACTTGTTGGGGCTTACTCCCCCTGTCGAGGAAGGTCTGCATTCTGAGATCACTTTGCAAACCAAGCCCTACTTTGCCAAAATCGCTGATTTCACGGAAAAGTTTTATAGCTCCACAAATTTCTATTTCAATCTAACGCTGATTAAGAACCTGATCACTGATTTCGAAGTGGAATTGGATCAGGAAATGGCCCGCCAACTGAACCAAGGCATGATGGTCGGTCAGGGAGTCGAACGCATTCGTGATTCCCAGGGCGCCCTGACGGTGTTGGTCGATGTTTGGAAAATGCTGACTCCCGACGAGCGCACGGAATATTTCAAGCCCGCCAATGATGACCTTTACAGTTTCTTGCGCCGCCAGGATGACAAGGAATTGCAATGCCTGCGCACTCCCGGTTGCAGCGGTGGTATTATTGACGGTATCGCCAAAAAAGTCTTCATCCTGCCTAAAATCGAAAAATTCGGCGTGATGAAGATCCGTACCCTTTTGAACGATGCTGCCCGTACCTATCTGGTTACTTTTGTCGAACAATTCGCGCTGAACTTCATTCGCGATATTCCTGCTATGTTTGCTGATAATATCGATACTGGTATCGATAAAAAATCCGTACAACTGCGTGAGGTGCAAAATAATTACGAGCCTTACGTCCGTAAACTTTTGCAGACCTGGTCACAGAAGAAACTGACTAAGTACGATGGCATGGTGGCGGGTTTTGAAACTCCGACTGTGCAACTGAATCTTTCCAAAGGTGCGCCGATGGCTATTGCAAGCCTGGGCTCACCTGCGACCCTGCAAGCCAATACGGCAGGCTCGTCCATTATGGCCCGCTCGCTTTTGATGGAAAATACGACTGATGCAGATTTGGGTTTGCAGACAGCACTTTCCCAGGTCAATAAGCTGATTACCATTGGTGGGTATCGTGACATTAACGACCGTCTGGTTCCGGCGTTGCTTTCTCCGGTTGAAAAAACCAAACAGCCCCTGGATCTGATGCGCCTGTCGGAAACGACATTTTCTTATCGCATTCCTGATAAAGTGACTTTGCAGGATCCTTTCCACGTGAACCCGGGGATGGATTACGCCAAGGATTTTTCGGCTGCCTATTTTGCAGAACAAATCGAAGGTCTTAGCCACATGCTTAAGATCACTGCCGACTGGAAGGTCAGCAGCTTTGATAAGCATTTAAGCTCGATCACCGCGCAAGAACTGGTGCCTCATCTGAACTCTCCTGAGTTAAAACGCACCCTGTTCCCGAAAGATATGTTCTTTGCTTTGAACGTCGGCGATATCGCAGTTCTTTTAAAAGACATCACAAAAAAAGCCACACCGGTTTTCCTGGTGACTTTGGATAACAATATCATCTGGGCTGACCAGTACGCGACCAGCAGCGAAACTGCCATCATGGGTGGAATCGTTGATATGAAGGACGGCGTAAAGTCCAACATCGTACGCTCTGTCGACGTTTCTAAATTCCTATTATCTTTGGTCGAATTCCTAAATGCTACCGACGGAGTGGAAAAAACCAAGTCCACTATTTTGACGGAAAAAGATGAATCGGGCCGCTCTAACCTGGATGAACTGGTTGAGGGACGTAAAGATATCAAGCTTTTGATTTTGTCGTTGGCTAATTTTATTTCCAATCAACTTGTGAACGATGAATCTTTGGTTCAGTCCCAGTACATTCTAAAGGAATTCAAACGCTCGAATCTGGTTCCTTATCGCGCTTACGAGCAAGCCTATGCCATTCGCGCCTTGCTTGCGGCCTGGAAGATCACGAAGATTGATGCCTATCTTTGGAGTGCCCAGGAAATCTACTATGCCATGAACAAACAGCTGTTCAGCACTGAAGAGCAGTTCTATGTAAATGGCGACGGCAGTAAACTGGATTTTCCTCAAAAAGTTGCCACTTTGGTTGCTTTAATGGAGCTGGCTCCGCATCTACCGGTTGAAAGCGTCGTGCAATTGTCAAAGATTACGAGCCCTTGGCTTCAAGCCCTCGGCAACCTTCAAAACTAGAAATTTCCCGGTAGTTCTGCTATATTGGCGGAATTCCGGGAGCTTTAATTGAATACACGAAACGCATTTTCAAACCTGAATTTGAAACCTGAGCTATTAGCCGTCGTGCAAGAGCTGGGCTTTCAAACAATGACACCTATTCAAGAGCAAAGCATCCCCGCCCTATTGACCGGCAAAGACCTTATTGGTCAGTCAAAAACTGGCAGCGGTAAAACCGCTGCCTTCATTCTTCCAATTCTGAATCAACTTGAGTTGAATCAAAAAACTGTTCAAGCGGTGATTATCTGCCCGACTCGCGAATTGGCCACTCAGGTGTTAACCGAAGTTCGCCGTTTGGGTCGAAAGCTCGTGGGCCTGCAGACAATGTCGCTCACGGGTGGTGCCCAAACCGGGCGCGAACAACAGCAGGAACTTGAAAAAGGAGTGCAGATCGTTGTCGGCACTCCGGGCCGTATTCTTGATTTAGCCAGCAAGGGGCGCCTTTTCCTGGAAGACGTAAAAACTGTTGTTCTGGATGAAGCCGATAAGATGTTTGATATGGGCTTTATCGTGGAAATTGGAAACCTGATGAAGGAGCTTCCGACACAAAGACAGACCGTGCTGTTTTCAGCCACTTTTTCAGAAGCGGTTTTAGATCTTAGTCGTCGCTATCAAAAAAATCCTGCCCGGGTCACAATTCAGGAAGCTCCTGAGTCGTTGCTAATTGAAGAGGTCACTTACGATTCTGAAGAAAGCAATAAGGCCGATAATTTGATGCGAGTTTTGCAACAGCATCAGGCTGAATCCTGCATTGTTTTCTGTAACACCAAAAACTCTGTGAATGATCTTATGAACCGTTTTTTGGATCTGAAAGCGAGTGTCACGTGCTTGCACGGAGATCTGGAACAACGCGATCGCGAACGTGTTATGGCCATGTTTAAAAATGGCAGCGCTAAAATTTTGGTGGCCACCGATGTTGCAGCCCGCGGACTTGATATCGAAAACCTGGAACTGGTTATTAACTATGATTTCCCGCTGCAACCTGAAACTTACGTTCACCGCATTGGACGAACAGGCCGCGCTGGAAAATCCGGCGTCGCGGTTACCTTGATTTCTGCTCGCGATACATTAAAGCTCATCGAAATTGAACAGATCACGGGTCGTAAGTTTCAAAAACCTGCCTTGGGTTTTAAAAACCAGTTCGGCTTAAATTGGGAGTGGAAACAATCTCCGATGCAAACCCTGATGATCTCTGGCGGACGTAAAAATAAAATCCGTCCTGGCGACATTCTGGGTGCCTTAACTGGTGCTGCCGGTGGTTTAAAAGCTGCTGATATCGGTAAGATTGAAATGCATGACACTTACTCTTATGTCGCTGTCCGATCTGACAGCGCCAACCACGCGCTGAATAGTCTTCGCAATGGCAAAATCAAAGCGCAAAAATTCCAAGTAAAAATCCTGAAATAAAAAGGTATTCCGTACCTTTCTAAAATGCGCCGCACCCCCAAAAGGTACGGCGTACCTTTTGGTTATTTGAGGCCGAGAAGGATGTCGAAGTCTTCTTTGGACAAAGCACCACTTGCGTTGCCGCCAAGGTCTGCTGCCGATTCTGCATTACCGAATAGGTTTTGAAATTTTACGCCTTTGCGGTTTTTCAGAACTTCGATTTTCTCTTCCAAGGATTCATGCATGATATAGCGGAATACCTGGACGGCTTTGCTTTGTCCCAAGCGATGCGCACGATCCGTTGCTTGATTTTCGACGGATGGATTCCACCACGGCTCCAAATGGAACACGTAGCTGGCTTTGGTCAGGTTCAGACCCACACCACCTGTTTTCAAAGTCATGACCAGCACTGCGCCGCCTTGAGTGGCATTGAATGCCGCCAGGATCTTCTGTCTTTGCGCCGTGGGAATTCCCCCGTGCAGAACAAAGACCGGAATGCCTTCAGCCTCCAGCAAACGCGCCGTGTGCTCCAGAGTTTGCAGGAACTGCGTGAATACCAGAGCACTCTCCCCCGATTCCACGATTTCATTTATGGACTCAAGCAAGGTTTCAAGCTTTGGTGGAACTTTTTCATAACGAACATTCGGTAAGCCCGCCGGATCAGAACACGCCTGACGCAAACGCAGAAGTGCTGTCAGCATTTGCAGCTGCACGCTGGCTTCACCATTCGTTGTCATCGCTTCCTGAACTTTCTGGTTATAAGAAAGAGCGATATCGCGATAGATTTCCATCTGCTTGTCTTCGAAGGCCACGCTGATTTTGGTCTCCTGCTTTTCCGGCAATTGATCCAAAATTTCTTTTTTAGTTCGGCGCAATAGCAATGGCTTGATCTTAAGTTTCAGATCTTCCATTTCCTCGCGTGTGACCATTTCGGTATTCACAAACTGACGACGGAAGTCTTCGATTTTACCCAGGCTGCCCGGAACCAGGATATCCACCAGGGAGTAGAACTCCCCGTAGTGATTTTCCATCGGTGTACCCGTCAGACAGATTTTAAACTGTGCATTTAGGGAGCGCGCCGCACTGGTTCGCTTCGTCGTGATATTCTTAAGGTTTTGCGCTTCATCGAAGATCAATGTTTTCCATCGCACTTGAGCAAGGAAATCCTCATGCTCCATCAAAAGACCATAGGTCGTGATCAGCACACAATCCTGACCGGTGAACAATTTCTTACCCAGGCGGTCGCGGTCTTTATTGGAAAACACTTCCAAAGGAAGTTCCGGGGTGAACTTTTGCACTTCGCTTTGCCAGTTGAAAATCAAACTGGATGGAACCACGATCAGAACCTGTCCCAACTGACCTTGGATTCTGAGATCTTCCAAAAAGGTCAGGGTCTGCAGGGTTTTCCCCAGACCCATATCATCCGCCAGCAAAGCACCAAGGCGCAAATTGTACAAATCCTGCAGCCACTGAACACCGTATTCCTGATACGGCTTCAATTCAGCAGACATGGTTTTTGGAAGATTGAATTTACGCGGCTCTTTACCAAGACCGTCATAAAAATCACAAATTTTCTTCCATTCGTGATCCCCGCGAATCGCAACACCGGAAGAACGCAATGCCAAAAGTTCCAAAATTTGATGGCGAGGAAGTTTGTAAACGCGCTCCCCGATTCCACCTTTGGTTTTTGTTTCAGTTTTGCCGCCCTGAAGTTTACGCCAGAAATTTTCCAACCGGCGCAGGCTTGGCATTTGTTTTTTAGGAACCAGATACAATTTACCATCGTACTCGATCACACCGCCGCCACCGAAACCTGACATCGCCTGGGCGTCAATTTCCTGACCTTTCAGGAAAAATTTAGGATTCAGTTCAAACCAATTGAAATACTTTTCAGAAGCATCACTGGTCAAAAGGAAATCCACCTGGAAGTCATCTTCGGAAAGTTCCTGAAGCATCTGCCCCTTGTAGTAGATCTTAAAGCCATGAGGCAAAAGAGACTGCAGGGATTCAATCGTATCGTGCGTGTGAGATGATTCTTTACGCACATTCGGGAATTGGAACAGCCCCGTACGCAAAGTGGGATCCTGTACCGGATCCCCATTCCAGATTTTTGACAAAAACGAAGTGCGCGATTTTTTAAATGCATCCCCGCTGGTTGTCGCAACCAGACGCTTTAACATTTCATAGATCAAACGGAACTCACGCTCGACGGCACCTTCCAGGATCACTTCACCGGATTCGGAATAGAAAGACTCGCTGGTTTTGATCGCTTGCAAAGTTTTGGTGACATAGTCATCGAAGTAAACCAGGACGTTTCGCGAACACAATTCATTCAAAGACATGTCACGGGCCAGAACCACACCTGTTCCGCTGACCAAAATCGCCTGAATGTTTTCCTGAAGCATTTTAAATATCTCGTCTTCTTCGACGATACGACCATCCGTTAGTTCACCGGCAAAATGCCAGTTCAAAATTTCCAGAGTCAAATACTGTAAAACACCCAAGTGACGAAGCAGTTTTAAATCCCAGTCACGTTTCCCGCGAGCGCGCGTCGCAACGTCTTTCGCATCAGCGCCCAGAAAATAAGGCAAGCCCTCAGAAAGGACATGCAGATACAATGAGGCACGAGCGGTCCAACCGGATCTTGCCAGATCCTTTTGCCCCATCACACGGGCTTCGTGTTGAAGATAGAAGCTTCCGGTTTCGTTCAGATAAATACCCATCACGCTTTGAGAAGATTCCAGGACCTTGGTTTCTCCTGTGATGTTTAATGGAATTCCGCGCGTACGCAGGTGCTTCACCATGCGCTTGGCTTCAAGCTCCCCTTCGATCTCGACACGGGGATAGTCTGTGGAACTCAGACTGAACGCCATAGCATCTTCGCTGACATCCGTCAGCACTCGAACGAATTCACTCCACTCGCGATACCAGGGATGCACAGCCAAAACACCCTCTTCAGCTTCAAACGCAAAGGATTCGAAAAATGCGAAAGGTTTTTTGCGCTCAGGACTGGTTAAAGTGAATTCCGATAAAAGCTGATCTTGTTCTTTGAAATCCACGCGCCATTCGAATTCGCGGGTCATGTCAAAATCAATGTAGCGAACTGGCAATGACTTTTGTGAGTTCTTACCCTGAAGGTATACTTCAAGCTGACCCTGATTGCATTTTGTGGCGATATTGGACAACACCACTTGCATGATCTCTTCCACTTCGCGCAAAGCCTGACTGATAAACAGATTGTCGCGCTGTAAAGTCAAAGGCCACTTGTTAAAAGCGGAATCAGGTTTACGGGGCTGCGGCAATAGGTCCTTAGGCACATTCTTGTACAAAGCATGGCGCAAAATATCGCGGCCAGAAACCTGCACACCATTGCTGAAGTTATAACGAACCATACCCGCGATGCGATTTTGTTCATTCACTTCATTGAAATAGTTTTCAGAATAAGCAGTCAATTTACGACGAAATACATCAGGCAGATTCCAAAGCGTCGGAGCCAGGCTTTCCTGCTCCTTACTGACTTCAAGTAATTTGTATGGCTTTTCAGTTTCGTTTAAAAGAGAGGTTAAAGTCTCGCCACGTAATACGGGAGCTTCCTCGATATACAAAGTTACAGACTGCAGGAAACCCGTTGTTTCCGACACACCTTCGGAACCCTGCTGACGATGCTGGCGCGGACCGCGCAGTTCTTCAGAGAGCTTTTCAATTCTTGGGTCCGCTGGAGTTCCGTCATCCTCAAGGGTCAATGCCTGCCACAAAACCACATAGGATGCCCACTGATGGGAGCAGGTGATTTTGGTGTCTCCGCGAGTTCCGCAGTTGTCACAGCGAAAATCCAAAACACCGGAAGATTCGTCCTGCAAAACTTTGACAGAACATTTGGTGTCCTCTTTACGGTCATCCATAAAGATTTTTAACTGCATGGTTCCTGATGCATTTTTTTGCATCTCATAACCATCAAAGCCACCATCCGCAATTAACTCCAGTCCCTCTGCGAATTCACGTTGTTCCCCCAGAGACACACGCTCGCTGGGATGACGCAATTGAGAGACATTTTGAAGGCTCAGGGGAGTTAAAAACACGCTTTGTCCTTTGTCAGTCGCCCCATTCTAAGGGCATCGAACATTATTGATGATTTTCGGCAGATTGTCCACCCTTCATTTCCAGTTCTTCGGCTCCTAATAAACAATTGAATCTCTAGGAGGATACACATGACTAAACGCTTGTTGCGAGGATCTCTCGCCGTTCTATTTGCGACCTCAATCAGCCAGGCAGCTGAGCTTCCCGACGGAAAAGCCACAGACCATACGAAACGGGAAAACCAGAAGTATTCGAAGCTTCTGGACTTTAATAACAAAGAGGATTTTGAATTTGCGCAGAAAGGATTTATCGCGACGCTAGATAATCCGATGATTAAAGACAAAGACGGAAACACCGTTTATAATCTTGCCGCTTTTGATTTTGTTAAGGGCGATTCCGCCCCAGATACCACCAACCCAAGCCTGTGGCGCCAATCCCAGTTGACTCGCTTGCATGGTCTTTACAAAGTCACAGACAAAATTTATCAAATCCGTGGTTTTGACCTGTCCAACATGACATTGATCGAGGGAAAAACCGGCTGGATAGTTATCGATCCACTTATTTCAAACGAAACTGCCGCCGCAGGCTTGAAACTTGCCAATGACAAATTGGGCAAGCGCCCGGTAAAAGCGGTGATCTACACTCACAGTCACATCGATCACTTCGGCGGAGCTGCGGGTGTTATCAACGAAGCAGATGCTAAATCCAAAAAAGTACAGGTTATTGCACCCGAAGGTTTCATGGAAGAGGCGGTCAGCGAAAATCTGTACGCTGGAAATGCAATGGGACGTAGAGCTGATTTTATGTACGGTAGAACCTTGCAAAATTCCCCGATCGGAAATTTAGGAACGGGTCTTGGGCCCGCAACTTCGAGAGGCACTTCAAGTCTTATTGCGCCAAATAAAATCATCTCTAAAACTGGCGAAAAAATGACCGTCGATGGTGTTGAAGTTGTTTTCCAAATGGCACCTGGGACCGAGGCCCCTTCAGAAATGCTGTTTTATTTTCCGCAAATGAAAGCCCTTTGCCTTTCTGAAGATGCGACTTCAACCATGCACAACTTATACACGTTGCGTGGAGCAAAAGTTCGCAGTCCAAATGTCTGGTCCACGGCTTTAAACACCACCCTGGATATGTTTGGCTCAAAAGCAGACGTAAGCTTCGCATCCCATCACTGGCCACGCTGGGGAAATGCTAAGGTTGTTGAGCACATCACCAAGCAACGAGACATGTACAAATTCATCAACGATCAGACATTGCGTCTGGCCAATCAGGGTTACGATGCCGAGGAGATTGCCGAGAAAATCAAACTTCCTGAGTCATTGGCCAAAGAGTTTTACAATCGTGGTTATTACGGATCTCTAAACCACAATGTAAAATCCACGTATCAGTTATATTTGGGATTCTACAATGGAAATCCCGCGACTCTTCACAGACATCCACGCACTGAAACGGCAAAGCGCTATATCTCTGCAATGGGTGGTGCAGCCAAAGTTATTAAGCTGGGGCGCGAGTCATTCGACAAAGGCGACTATCGCTGGACCGCTGAACTGGTAAATCATCTGGTTTATGCAGAACCAAACAACAAAGATGCACGAAAACTACAGGCAGCAGCTTTGGAGCAACTGGGCTTCCAAGCTGAAAGCGGACCATGGAGAGATGTTTATCTTTCCGCAGCAGCGGAACTACGCGGCAGAACAGCAGGCGAAGCAACTCCATTTGTTGATACCCGCTCGCTGCCACTGGCAATGTTAATTGATTATACAGGACTACGACTAAATCCTGACAAGGCTGCAGGCAAAACCATGAAACTTGGGTTGACGCTAAATGGTTCCAAAGAAAAGCAAACTTTAGAACTGAACAATTCCGTTCTTCACGTCAGAAAGGCAATGCCTGGTGATAAGTACGACGCCACATACTCTATGTCATCACGGGATTTTGGAGCCATCATGGGCGGCATGAAGTCGTCAGATGGAAAACTTGGTGAACTCGTTTCAATGCTCGACACTTTCGATCCGAAGTTCAATTTGATCACACCGGTCGAGGAAAAATCCGGTAAAAGAGATCAGATGGCCAGTGCCGAAACTGCAAACTAATGTCAGAGGTACGGACTTACTTGCAAAGGTAAGGCCGTACCTTTTCTCTAGAGTAGTACTTGGAGATTCAAAGTAATTTGACGATCTCTTCCCGGGTAAAGATAGATGTGACCGTATTGGGTTGGAGATTCTCGCCAGTACTTATTATCAGTGATGTTTTCGATCAGTATTTCAGTATCGAGCTGAATGCCGTTTAATTTTTTCCTGAATCCCAGACCTGCATCCCAGCGAATCCAGCCTGGAATCATGATGGAGTTCTCTGCGGTGACTGCGCGCTCCCCTTCATAGACAGCACGGCCTTTCGCCGACCACATTGAATTGAAACTCGCGTCTAACCCCGCACGCAACGTTTGCTTTGGTACGTTCACAGGAGCATTGTCATTCAAGGCAGCAGTCAGGGAGCTGCCTTCACGTTTTGCTTCCAGCAACATCGCCGATAGATACCACTGACAGCGAACACACTTGCCTTTCACCTCGACCTCTACACCGGTGTGACGATCCACTCCATCCACTTGATACAGTGGCGCCTGATCAGCCACCAGCGGACGATGAATATCAAATACTGCCACGGCCCAGGCTAAGTCCTGCCCGCCACGCAAGCCGAGTTCGTACTGACGAGAACGCACATCAGGCAAATACTCGCCTGGATTTGAATAGGTATTTCTATTCGGAATCACATACGTTTCCATGCCCTCTGAATAACTGGAGTACACCATCATCCCCGAAGACCAGCGATATGAGAGTGCGGCCCAAGGTAAAAGAAATGACTGATAAAAATCGGTGGCGCGACTGCCGTCAGTTCTGACGGAGCTGCGATGAATGCCATTCCAGCTGCCGCCCAGCCACCCCGTCCAATTGCCAAACGTGATGGCATCCGCCAACTGCAGCTGCAGATTTCCAGAATCGCGATTGGTGCTTTCGTCATTGAGCGTTGGGTTGGGTGGCACTGTCGCGGTGCCGTCAACAGTTCCTTCCCCCACCAGATTATAAGCCTGACGTTGATAGCGCTCCCGGGTTTTCCATCCCAACACCGCAACATTCCATTCGTGCTTAAACTTTTCAAAGTCTAATCGGCCATTCACTCCGGCTCGCGCTGCCTCCGTATCACGAACCTCATTTTCGCTACGATAATCATAAAAATCGAAAGTTCCATCCGAACAATAGCGATCAAAATTCCCCTCTTTGGTGCACCCATAGGGATAAGCCAAATAGTCATTGGTCTTTAGTGACTGAAAGCCTGCGGCAAGATTCCATTCCAGATTTTCGGTGACGACTTGAGCGTAACGGATGCTTCCAGATAAAGCCCCGAAGTTTACCGGCTGACTCCAGAATTGATCATTCAAGTTGATATTTGGATTCTTCACCGTCGGAAGTTGCGATCCCAATAAACTCATACCTGGCTGAGTGGGTTGCGCCCGACTCGCCCACTCAAGCTCAGCATCCAGCAATCCCCGCTCGCCGATGCGAACACTCACAGCCCCAGCCACCAGCGAGCGATCGCCTTTGGCATCTTCTAAATGGGGCGAAAGATTCTCCTGCGCCAGATTTATTCTGAAACTTGAGCGCTCTGTGATCGCATCACTGACATCTGCTGCTGCCAGCACCCCGCCTGAATCCGAAAGGTCTATAGAAACTTTGCGCAATTTTTGCGACGAAGGTTTTTTGATTTCATAGTCAATGATACCACCGGGAGTACTTACCCCGGCCTGAACACCCGCAAGTCCCTTTAAAACCAAAATTCCTGATTTGTTTTCCAGTGGTATCGACGTTTCCGCATTGATGGGAAGACCATTGCGGCGAAAGTTATTGCGGTTATCCAGAGCGTATCCGCGAATCGCGACCATGTCCCAGTACCCGATCGCATTGTAACTGTCGCTTAACGATGCTTCCAAGGTCGTTAAATCCGCCAATCGCAGCACCTGGTTCTTTTCCAAAGTCTGTTCCGAATAGTTTTGTGCACTGACTGGCAGGGCTTGAAGTTCCATTCCCTGAAAACCTAAAAGCGAAGCATTCACTTCGACTTTATCCTGTACCACAACTGTATCAAGAGTCGTAGCCATGGAGGGCTCTTCAGCCCTTACGGAACACGCTAAAAACGTCAGGATCCCAATGCTAAGTCTGATTTTATATTTTTGAAGAACTAAACTTTTTCCCATCGCATTTCCTTTACTCAGGGAAATGCGCAGAAATGAAACCGCATGGATAAGCGGTGTGATTCAAACGACTTCCCTGCGCGAGCATTATCTCTGTCAGGTTCAAAGGGTATTTCTCAGCCTTCATGCACCCTGCATGAAAGCACCCCTAGCTTGTGATGGCGTTATGACGGAAACCATAAGTTCCGTCAACGGCAATGTATTAAATTCTTTTTAAAGCGTCTTCGATGTCGGAAATAATATCTTTGGAGTTCTCAAGTCCGATACTTAAACGGATCGCGCGCGGGTCAATTTTACTTTCACCACGCTTGTCTTCTGGGATCGCCGAGTGAGTCATAAATCCTGGCACTTCAATCAGTGTCTTAGTCAAACCCAATGAAACCGCCAAAGTGATCGAGTAAGAATTTTGCGCGATATCGTCGACAAATTTCTGACAGCGTTTCATATCGCCTTTTACATTAAAGGAAATCATAGTCCCCGGACAGAATTTATCTTCTGGAGACTTCAAGTATTTGCGCGCCAGTTTATATTGCGAATGGGATTTCAAACCAGGATAAGTGACAGACTCCACCTTAGGATGCTTTTCCAGGAACTGGGCGACCTTAAGAGCCGTTGCCTGTTGCTGTTCAAAGCGAATCGCCTGAGTCGAAAGACCGTAAACCATGATGTGCCACGCAGAATACGGATGAATGATGGCACCGAAATCCTTACGCGCTACACGTAGCATACCTTCAAAGGTCTTCGGCGCAATGACAGCTCCGCCCATTTCTGTACCGAAACCAGAAATATTCTTGGTCAAACTTTGAATCACAAAGTCCACGCCCCACTCAATCGGACGCAGGGACCAAGGTGTCGCAAACGTATTGTCCACAACAGTGTAGATACGATCGTCAGCCTTGCGTTTCTTATTTGCGGCCTTCACAAGCGCTGTGATTTTTTCCAGATCGGCGATTTCTAAAATGGGATTGGATACAGATTCAAAGTACACAACGCGCGTTTGCGGATTGCTCAGTTCTTTTTCCAACACCTTAAAGTTGTTCACATCAATCAACGAGTGCTCAACACCCAAACGTGGCAACCAGTTGGTGATCAGACTGTAAGTGCATCCGTACAATGTTTTATGGGCAATAACTCGTTGACCATTTTTCAGTAACGTCATCAACGTGGAGGAAATCGCGCCCATCCCGCTACCAAAAGTAACGGCGCTTTCGCCTTTTTCCAAAACTGCCAATTGGTCTTCTAACATTTTAGTCGTTGGCTCTTCCAGGCGATCGTAAATCCAGATCGGACTGTCTTTGGAGTCTCCGGCAAAACTACTAAAGCCTTGCGCACCACGATTCAAGGAACCCAAACGGAATGTTGTCGAAGCCGTCATCGGAGGAATCAAGTGATGAGAGAACTCCCAGGATTTGGAAAGTGCTTCCCCGTGGATAGCCTGAGTTCTTGGTGATAAGTGTTTACGCGCGGACTTTTTAGTCACGATTCCCCCTGCATTTTCAAAGCAAAATATCACTCGAAAATAGAGCACAGGTTCTAGAAGAGAGATAGACATGACTTCAGGCGATAACGCTCCCAGCCGCCACCAGCTCTTATGGATTGGTTTTAAGGGGAAAACTTAAGCGGCTTTGTCAGCAAGCAGCCGTTCGCAGCGATCCAGAATAGTCGCGCGAATACTTTCCCGGTGCTTTACAAACTCCGGGAGCTTCGTGTTTTGCACGATCTTATACAACTGCACCACTCGCAGTAATTCAATCAAGCGCGGCTTCTGCGGGCCCTTGGACAACGGATACTTGGGCATTTCCAGGTTTTCCTCGGCCGCTTCCATGACGGCCATTGTCCAGTCGATTTCTGTTTGAGTCAGGTAAATCCCTGGCACAAACACGGGACGATCCTGGCGTTGCTTTTCTTCCTGAATAAGCTGAGCGTGCAGCAGCTGCAACTCGCCAACAATGCGGGTTAACTCGGCATCGTGATTTTTTCCGTAAAGTTTAAAAACGGTTTTCTTCCAGGCATCGCAGAAATCCTCGAAACCAATGTTCGATGCTTTTTCAAACAAAGGCGGATGAGTGATGTAATTTAAAGTTTTCGTGATCACGTCCTCTGCGATCACCACACTCGTATACTTCCCGCCGACACGAAGAAGATGATGAGTCCAGCTTGCCAAAGACAACAGCGAGCGGTTTTCCACCTGACCGTTTCTGAAATTTAGATGGAACTCCTCGAAGGTCATAGACGACATCGGAGCATCCAGCATCTGGTCCATGACGCTTTTACGACGATCGTGTTTTGGCAGTTGGTAAAATGAATTCAGTTTCTTCTGAAACTTCTCAAAAGTATCATTCCACAGATTTTCACTCTGACAGGTTTTATAGAGTTGAAAGGCCTTCGCCGGATTTGGCTCTGCCTCATCCAGCAAGGAATTAATTCTTTCAACCAATGTGCGTGGAAACGTGTGCCAAAGTTCCTGAATCATAGGGATCAGTTTACTGGCATTTGTGCGAAAATTCTGGTTTTTATAAATCGTCGAACTTTTAGTCGTTCAATAACCAGTAACGAAGAGCTGCTAGGTCGCAGCTCTGTGACGGTAAACGCGGTATTCGGGTTTCCAGAAATTCTTATCAATAGCGGCCAGCAATTCCTCGTCAGAAACCGTGATGGCAACACCATCAGACTGAGCGGCCTTACCAACTTCGAAAGCAATTTTTCGTGACACCTTCGCGATATCCTTAAGCTCTGGCAGCAGAACGCCATCGCCCTTCGTTGCCATAGGCGAACAATCCGCCAGGGCCTCGCTGGCTGCCATTAACATCAAATCCGTCACACGACGGGCCCCTGATGCAATAACACCCAAGCCCACTCCCGGGAAAATATAAGAGTTATTACATTGAGCAATCGGGAAAATCTTATCGCCAAAAGACACTGGCGCAAATGGACTTCCGGTGGCCACCAATGCAGCCCCCTCAGTCCAGCGAATGATATCTTCAGGCAACGCTTCAACCCGTGATGTTGGATTGGATAGCGGCATCACAATCGGACGCGCACAATTGGAATGCATCAGACGAATGATTTCTTCAGTGAATAGTCCCGGCTGCGCCGAAGCGCCAATCAGAACCGTCGGCTTTGCGTGGCGAACAGTTTCCAAAAGCGAAATTTCGCCCTCGCCCATTCCCCAGCTTTGCAGGTTTTCTGATGTCTGAACCAAAGGTGCCTGGAACTCAAGAAGGTTTGGCATCTTATCTGTTAACAAACCAAAACGATCCACCATGAACACCCGTGCGCGGGCCTCGGAATCACTTAAGCCCTCAAGCTTCATGCGTGCGACAATTTGCTCCGCAATTCCGCAACCTGCGGAACCCGCCCCCAGAAAGACCACGCGTTGATCACGCAATTGTCCGCCGGCTGCGCGACTGGCAGCAACCAGGCTTCCCACCACGACCGCGGCAGTTCCCTGAATGTCATCGTTAAAACAGCAAACTTCATCACGATAGCGTTTCAGCAATGGCGATGCATTTTTCTGTGCAAAATCCTCGAACTGCAAAAGCACATCGGGCCAACGGCGTTTCACGGCCTCGATAAAGGCGTCAACGAAGGCATAATATTCGTCACCAGAAATACGCGGATGTCTCCAACCCATATAAAGGGGGTCGTTGATCAGCTGTTGGTTATTTGTCCCGACATCCAAAACTACCGGCAAAGTATAAGCTGGACTGACTCCACCGCAGGCCGTGTACAGGGAAAGCTTACCGATTGGAATTCCCATTCCACCGATCCCCTGATCGCCCAAACCCAAAATGCGTTCGCCGTCAGTCACAACGATCACTTTGACTTTTTGCTTGGTCACGTTGCGAAGCATTTCATCAATGCGATCCCGCTGCGGATAGGAAATAAACAGTCCACGATGCGCGCGATAGATTTCAGAAAAATGCTCGCAGGCCTCTCCCACCACCGGTGTGTAAATGACCGGCAGCATTTCCGTGATGTGATTGACGACCAGATAATAGAATAAAGTCTCGTTGGTATCCTGCAGATTACGAAGAAAAACGTGGCGATCCAGATTGTTTTTGATCACCTTGAACTGACTGTAGGCGCGGGAGGCTTGCTCTTCGATGGACTCAACCTGGTCCGGCAATAAACCATGCAGATTCAGATTTGATCGCTCTTCCAGGGAAAAAGCGCTGCCCTTGTTAAGCAGTGATATATCCAAAAGAAATGTTCCTGAATAGGGAATATAAACCGGGCGATTTTTTGAACTGTCTGAATCCATGGCCGCATCCTATTACGAAGTGCGCCACTTGTACATCTGTTATAAAGCTGATGATAGCTCGTATAAGGCTGAGTAATTAAATAGTTGTATAATTACCACGTTTCCTGATGTAGCCTGAAGAAATGTTATTGCTTCAGTTGATCACCGGAACGTTACTTGTCTTTTCAACCCTAGCCGTCGGCGCAGAAACCATTCACCTCAATGGCGAGGATGACTGGGCCCCTTATTCCTCGGCTACCAAAGATTATAAAGACCTTCAGGGTTTGGCCCCTGATATTATCCGTGCAGCTTTTAAGTCACAGGGCGTGACGGTCATTCTACGTCCCATGCCGTTTGCACGCTGCATGAAAGAAGTTGATAGCGGAAGATCCCTGGGCTGCTTTGACACTCTGATCAATGAAAACACCCAGAACCTCTACATCTTTCACCCTACTCCCCTGTTTAAGGCAGAAATGTATATCTATGGGCCGGCCAATGGAGCTCCTGTCACTTTAAAGGATCTTGAAGGTAAAAAAGTGGGAACGACGGTTGGCTATACGTATCCAACTTCGTTTTTGCAGAACAAAAAAATTCTGACTGAAGACGGTCCCACTGAAAAATCCCAAATGCAAAAGCTTGCAGCAGGAAGAATTGAATATGCGGTTTTGTGGGGTTTAACCGGAGAAAGAATTCTCAAGAACAATCCGGAGCTTCAAGGGAAAGTGAAATCACTGGGTAAGGTATCCCGGGATTCTTTATATATTAACTTCTCCAAAAAACACAAAGATGGCGCAAAATATGCCGCCATCTTTGAAACTGGTCTTAAGAAGATTTTGGAAAACGGAACTTATAAAAAGATCGAATCCGATTTTCAAAAAAACCTGAAATAATTAGTTCAGGTTACCCAAACGGGCCAAAGCCTTTTGTTGTTTTGCTTTGGCTTCGCTCAGCTTTTGACGCTTTTGATTTAGCTTTTCCTGCATATCTTTTTTCTTCTCGATATTCATTTGAGCTTTTCTGTTGTGCTTGTCCGCTTGCGCCAATGCTGCACGAGTTTGTTGCTCCAATCTTCTGGATTCAACTTCATAACTTGCGCGAGCTTTCACCAACTGAGAGTCCGTTTGTTTCAACATCGCTGCTGCCTGGCGCTCTTCGTTTTTAGCACGGGCCAATTTAGCCTGAGCTGTTTTCAAAGCTGCATTCGTGCGGGAGATCTCTCCTTTGGAAGCATTGATCGCTGCTGCCAACTGCATTTTTCTGTCTTCAGACTGATCGCGATCCGCCTGAGCTTTGTTTAACTTCTCTGTCGCGCGCGCCAGTTTGTTGCGAGCTGCTGACTCTTCGGTTTCCATCTTATCAATAGCTTTTCGCAATGTGATTGTTTCACCGATCAAACGAGTCGTTTGTTTGGAGTTCTTAGTAGCATCAGCCTGCAAACGCTTCACTTCACGGCGAGTGCGCTGGGAAGTCTCTTTATGTTCAGCAGTGCGGGATTTGAAATCCGACTTTGCACTTTCAAGTTCAGCAACAGACTCATCAAAACCACCTTGAGCTTCATCAAGATTAGCGAAGGCGCTTTCAACTTCTGATTGCGCTTCCATAGCATTATCTTTTGCCATAGAGGCGTAACCCTGAGATGCGCCGAAAATCATCATCAATGCCGAAGCTGCCAAAACTTTTGTATAATTCTTAGTCATAAATGGTTCCTTATAAAGGTTGATAGCCCTCTCTATCCACTTTCCGTGCCGAACCTCCGCGTCCTCTTCATTTGCAGCTGACCACTAAGGTGCCCCTTGAACCGGGAAATACTTACCAAAACAAACGACAAATTAGGCACCTCTGGTAAAGCCGCGGGAACACTGAAGAAGTGTCAATTTACGCGACACTCTTTGAGCTTTTACAATGGAGGCAGGGAATTACCGCGGCCTTTTAATATTGAAGTATAAGGAGGCATCTTTTTCTTCGAGGTGTTCATGAAAATCAGTACTCTTACAATTGCCGCTTTAGTTCTTGCATCGTCTGCGGGTCAGGCAAAAACAATTTCCTGCAGCGGTATCGATAAAAACGGCAGCACCGTCAGCGTTCAGGTTTCTTTGAACGACGGTATTTCTTTTGATTTTAAGACCAAGAAAACCAAAGCAAAAAACTCTGAAGACTATTCTGATGTTTGGACGGCGGACTCTGGCTCCTATCAATTGGCTGAAGCTTCAGCTCAAACTATCGTGGGCTCTTTGGGGTCACGCAGTGAAAAATGGGCGAAGCTGACATTAGGTGATCTTGGTAAAGCGAATTCAACTTTCGAGTACGACGAGAACGACTCGGGCTTTGAATACAGTAATCATGTTTCCAAAATGATCTGCCGCTAGTATTCTCCTGGATTAGTGTTCCAGATATTTCCTTTCAAAACACCGGGCTTCCAGGCTCGGTGTTTTTTTTCGCCCAGACCGGATTCCCGCTCCAGTTGTGGTGTTTCCAGGCCACAGCGTAAAAAAGTTTTGCGATTTATCAAAAACTCGCTGGACCAAATTCTGGATTCTCTCCGCAAAAGTTCTCATCACGATCCGACGTTGCTAAAATTCAGTCACGCGAAGCTTTTCATAAGTCCGCGAAATTTCTCGCCCTGATATCGAGCATGAATCGCATTCAACAAATGTGCGTACTAATTCGAGATAAAGGAACAGTTTTGCCTATTTAGACATCGAGAAAATTCACGTTTCGGACGAAAATAAAAGTACACAGGCCGCACGGAGGATCAGGAATGGCTAAAACAAGAGTAAAAGGTTTTCTTACCCTCTCATGCATATATCTGCTGGTCTGCTTGTTTTATTCCAACTGCACGGTTCGTGAAGAGTCCCATACGCCAAGTCAGCTGAGCGGACTGAGTCACTAACTGCAGCTGACTTGATGACTGTCTTCGGCTTTTGAAATCACATCGTATAGAAAAATTCCTCTTTCACAATTTTGCCGTCTTTCACTGTATAAATGCCCACTTCTTCCATGGCCCAACGTTTGTTGGTTTTTTTATCAGTCGCATCGTAATTAAAATAAACGGCGAAACGATCACCTGATGGAAATGGTCCATCAATTTGCGATGAGTGAACTTCCATAGTTTCTTCCCATTGTTTATTTTTCTTTAATGCGTTCTGTTTTCCGTGGGATTCTGCAGGCATGTCTGGCGTATCCATCGCCTCGCGGCTTTCGATATCGTCAGCATATAACGTTTCAATCGCTTTCACGACTTCATTGCTTTTACAGAAATCAACGAGCTTTCTGCCGACCTCAAGAGCGTCTGTTTGTGTTTGTGCATTCATAAGACCCCCTTTTTGATTCAGCCTAAGAATACGCCTGTGTTGCTTTTTGAAAAGTACAGATTGGGTCCGGCCACGGGGTTAACGGCCAGCGGAACCTTGCCGAAAGCCGTGTCTGTGTGTCAGTCTTTTATAAAGGAAACTCAGATGCAAAAACTCGTTTTCACTTTCACTTTGCTGGTTACATCTTTGGCGGCTGCCCAAACCTGCCGGGACATCTCGGGCCTTTATCAAATGGCCGAGGGCGCTGTCGTTCAGTATCACGTAGAGGATTGCACCCGCTTGATCCGCTGGAGCGGCTTTACCACCAAAAAGGGCGAAATCATAATGTCGCCGGAAAAACAGGTGTACTTGTTGTCAGGAACTCCAGAGTGCAACACCCTGGGAAAATGTCAAAGCGTCACGTCTGTTTCTGACGGCATCCTGATTTCATTGAATTATAAAGGATATGTGAAAACCAAAGAGCACGGACTTTGCCAATACCAGAGCACACTGCTGTCAGTGGATGCTCATCGTGATTTAAAAAGTGAATATCAGGTTGAAAACTGCGATGACGGTTTTACTGGAGTTCACTCTAAATTATTTCCGAAAGTTATAATCCAGAATTAGAAATCGACTTTTCGCACGAAATGGCAGGTGTAACCATCAGGATTTTTTTGCAGATAGTCCTGGTGGTAATCTTCCGCCTTCCAGAATTCACCGGCTTTACCCACCACTGTTGAAACATCTTTGCCCCAGGCCTTGGATTTATTAACCCGGGCTATCACCCTGAAGGCAGTTTCCTTCTGCTCGTCGCTGGTATAAAAAATTTCGCTGCGGTACTGTGTACCCACGTCGTTGCCCTGGCGATTCAAAGTCGTAGGATCATGAATTTTGAAAAAATAAAGCAGCAGATTCTCATAGCTGAGCTGCTCGGGGTTAAACTCCACCTTCACCGTTTCTGCATGATTGCTGATACCGGTCTTAACGATGTCATAAGTGGCGTTAGCGACCTTTCCGCCCATGTAACCTACTTCGGTCTTGGTCACACCGGGAAGCTTTCTTAGGAGGTCTTCCATACCCCAAAAACAACCGCCCGCCAGATAGGCCACGGCAGCGTCGTTTTTAACGGGTTTTTCGGCGGCAAAGGCGTGACCACTGGCCGAAAAAACGCCAGCCAAAATAGTCCAGATGGTAAGAAGAAAATTGCGAGGTTTCATTGGCAAATTATAGCATTTTGTCGATGCCGTAAACAGTGTTCAAAATGACTCAATCTAGTCCAATTTCTTTCTCTTCCCGCCCGGTTTTTTAAAAAGAACTGGGTAACCGAAATGAATTGTGTAGAATAACACTGTTATGCATGGAGGAGTCATGAAGCTTAATACAGCTAAGTGGATCGTATTGCTTGCAGGATTCGCAAGCGCAAGTTCAGCAGGGGCCGCATCCTTTACTTTGGCAAAAGGTACTGGTTATCGCATTGAACCTCTTTACGGTATTGAAACCGTTTACCGTGACTACCCCTCACCTCATTTACAAACACGCTCCATGTACGGGTTGCGGTTTGCTATAGGTCCTGACCTTCTATCTTTGGAAGCGGAGTATTCAAAAGCTTCCGACACTGAAGACTATTCGACGGCTCCTGAAAAAGTGAAGACTGAAGATGAACGCCTCAAAGTGGGCTTAAGCTCCTTTTATCGTACGCAATATTTCCATCTGGGCGGAAGAGCTGGTGCGCAAGCGACAAAATCCGTGCGTGAAACCACTACGTCAGGTGTAACTACCCGTGATGAACGCCCGATCGCTTACAACCCTTATGCGGGCGCCTCAATCGGTCTTAACTTCGGACCTGTGAATATCAGTTTAAGTTCCACGGTGGTTTTTCGGGATAATGACTGGGAAAAAAGTGACTTTCAAAATATGATCTCTGCCGGAATCGGCTACTAGGATTCTAAACGAAAAAAAGCCAGTCTCTAGGACTGGCTTTTTTATTTTTAACTATTTGACTGCACGAAAATTCAGGAAGTTGCTATGCTCTGACAAAATCGTTAGATACTTAAGCATTGTCTCTTGAGGGTAATTTGCAGTGTCGTTGTACTTCGTCTGGAACTCGACGATCAACTGATATGTCTGCTCATTATTCAAAGACTTCACTTCGATTGCCAATTGCTGTTCAGCGATGGAGTAAGCGTTAAGGGCCATTTCCTGATATGTCCCTTTTAGAAGACTTTCCGGTTTGCTTGCAGTGTACAACTTATAGTTTTTGTATCCTTCGTTGTCTGCCTGACGGAAATTCAGGTTTTTAGCTGCCACTTCTTTACGATAGTGAACCGGAATGACCTTACCAATTTTGGAAATAATCATTTCGTAAACTTTTCTGGCACGGCTGTCAGATTTGCTTGCATCCTGACGCTTTTGGAAATCCAAAGAGATTTTGATCAATGAATCACTCGTCACAGGACGGCAAGTTTGATCACTTTGGATTGAAAGCATAAAGGCTTCAAATGTTTCCACTGCCATAGACTTGTAACCCACGTCTGCTGCACTTTCAGGACGGCTGGCGTTGTGACGGTCCACGAAGAAGTTAATCAACGTCAGCATGTAGTCTGGGGAAGCAAATTGGTTTTTATCCGCCTTCAACGTTGCAATAAACTCTGCCACATACTTATTGTATTCCTTGCTTGCGTATTTTTCCTGCCATGAACCTTGAGTGCTGCTTTCTGCGCGTGCAGCCCAAGTTTGTACCAGATCCAATTTTTCTTTTAGGATTGAATCAAACTTCTTGTTGCAGGAATTTTCCGGTTCACGGTTACCGAATTTTGGCGCTTCGTGAGTGGACACTGCAGTGATGTCCAGGTTTGCACTACCACCCATTGCTTCAGCCTGAATTTCGATAGATGTGATATTTTCGCTTAGACTTAGAATTTCTGACGCCAGTACTGCGTCACTGTCAGCGATAGTGACGTTATTAAACGCCTTAACGATCACTCTTTCTTCTTTATCAGTCACCAGATTCACGCTGACGACTTTTACGCGGCCGGCTTTAGGTTTTGCTTTAATTTGGGAAAGTGGGATCGCCTTTGCCAACTCCAGACGATACAATTGACCACCGTTTTTGCGTGAAACAGAGTCGATACGCGCCGATGTCTCGTATTGATTTTGAGGCAGCACGGATTGATCCATATCGCCGCCACGATAGGATGTGTAGTTAGCAGAACTTGCATTTACCAAAAGCGGAGCCTGGCAAAGCAATAACGACATTAAGATTCGATTCGCCTTTTGACGATTCATAGTGTTTCCTTTCAGTTGTTTTTAAACTCTCTGGACCTAAGTCTGTTGGATGATTTGAATCGTTAATTCCAAAAATCTCGAACAAAGAATGCTCCACTTGCTTAAAATCAAAACGTTGCGAGACGGGGGTTTGTGCATCAGCAATCCAGTTTGCTAATGCACATTGACCATCTTTGCGCGTCCCCTCATTCTGTCACTGGAGGCACTGATGAACTTTATCTTGAACATCCTGTGGTTATTGTTGGGTGGGTGGACAACTGCGGTATCCTGGTTCACATCTTGTCTATTTATGGTGATCACGATCATTGGAATTCCGTGGGCGAGAGCGGCATTTAATATCGGCCTGTTGAACTTGTGGCCTTTTGGCTCCCGCGTTGCTGACCGGGAACACGTGCGCGGACAATCTGATATCGGCACCGGTGCCCTGGGTTTAGTTGGAAATATCGTGTGGTTCATTCTGTGCGGTTGGTGGCTGGCTTTGAGTCATTTGCTGTGGGCGGCACTTTTAGGGCTTACGATCATCGGAATACCGTTTGCTCTTCAACATTTAAAACTTGCGGGGATTTCACTCGCCCCTGTTGGAAAAGCAATCGTATTCAAATAACTTTCCAGGATGCCAGATGCTGACGTGGACTTTTGATTTCAATTTTAACAGCTGGTTTCAATGGGTGATCTTCATCGTCGACTTTATTGTCCGTATCTGGATTTGTGCGCGGGTTATTCAGCGTCGCCTGCCCGCCTCTGTGGCCTGGGCCTGGCTGGGGTTGATGGTCTCCCTTCCCATCTTTGGAACATTTTTGTATTGGACCTTTGGTGAATACCGCCAGGGTCACCGTCGCATGCGCAGACTGCGCAGGGTGCAGGAAACCCTGAACCGCATTGCCGCCGTTCAACCCACCGACTCTATTTTGAATGAACATCAGCAAGGTGATTTACATCACGCCTATCAGGCCCTATTTGGTTTTTCACCGAAAACCGGGAATCAAATTCAGCTGCTAAAAGATTCCGATGAATCCTTCGAACAGCTTTCCAAAGACATTGCCAATGCCAAGCACACTCTGGATTTTTCCTTTTATATCTGGAGCGATGGTGGCCGTGCCGATAAAATCGCACAGGAAATTATCGCGGCCGCGCAGCGGGGTGTACGCTGCCGTGTTTTGGTGGATGCCATTGGCAGTTCCAAGTTCATCAAAGGAAAATACTATCGCGCCATGAAACGCGGTGGAGTCAAAATGACAGTGGCACTGCCATCTGGAATTTTCCGCTCCTTGATTGCCCGTCCCGATTTGCGCATGCACCGTAAGATGGTCATTATTGATGATGAAATCGGTTATGCGGGGAGCATGAACCTGGCTGATCCTTTGTTTTTTAATTCCACCTCACCAGCGGCACCATGGATTGATGCTCTGGCGCGTATCCAGGGGCCTTCGATCGCTGATTTAAAAACCGTTTTCTTAAGTGACTGGTGTGTGGAAACTGGCAGTGATTTTGCCAAAGAACTTACCAAAACCAAAGCTCCCGATGACACTCACACCAAGCCAGCTTTTGTTCAGTGCCTGCCTTCGGGGCCCGCTATCAAGTATTCCTCGATCGAGCAGGCCTTGTTGATGGCCATCGCCTCGGCCCAAAAAGAAATCGTTTTTACGACGCCCTACTTTCTGCCCAGTGAATCCATGCTTTATGCTTTGCTGGCTGCCGCTCGCCGAGGGGTCAGTACTATTTTGATAGTTCCTGCGAAAATTGACTCCCGGATTGCCCACTGGGCAAGCCGTTCGTTCTTCGAGGATTTGCTTCTTGCAGGCGTCCAGGTGGCTCTGTACAAGCCGGGCTTGTTACATACGAAATCAATTACGATTGATGATGATGTTTCTTTGTTTGGTTCCGTGAATCTGGATCCACGAAGTCTGCGTATTAATTTTGAGATTACATTAGCGATTTACGATAAAGACTTCACTCAGTCCTTGCGTGATCTGCAAAATGAGTATTTGGAAAATTCAGATATGTATACCCTGGAAGCCCACGAAGGGCGCCACACTGCTGAAGTGTGGGCCGGTGATTTGTCCCGCTTGGTGGGCCCTTTACTTTAATCTCTAACGATTGATCTGCTTCAACAAGTGATCTGCCAGGGAATCCATGGAAACAGATTCCTCTGTGCGTTCAGCCATGGATTTCACTTTCACAGTGCGTGCGGCGAATTCATCACTGCCGATAATAACAGTAAATGGAATTTTTCTGTCATCTGCATACTTGAATTGATTCTTAAGTTTTGCAGCATCCGGATAAACATCCACGCGAAGACCTTTTTCACGCAACTCGGTTGCAAGCTTCATCAAAGGAGCGCGCAATTCCTGGCTGAAAAGTGGCAGGAATACCTGTGGTGTGGAGTTCGAAATTTTTAGTGCTTCTGCTTTTTCCTGAATTAGCAGGAACAGTCGTTCAAAACCAATGCTACCGCCAAAGGCTGGGACTTCTTCACCACCGAATACTTCAAGCAGTCGGTTGTAACGTCCGCCTCCGCCTAAGGAGCCCGAAAGTTCAGGGTGTCTTAGCTCAAAAATCGTTCCCGTGTAGTAATCCTGTCCGCGCACCAGGGATGGATTGAAAATCACTTTCGTACCTGGAGCGGATTCTTTTAGGACTGCCAACAGAGCTTCCATGGATTCTGCGGACTCGCTGTGAACGGTTTTAAGTTTTTCCAGTGATGTTCCATCAAGTACCTGGCGGATGCCTTCTGGTACTCGGCCAAATTTTGCAGTTAGTTCTTCTTCAACGCCGGAGCGTTCGACTTTGTCCAACTTATCCAGTGTAACCAGGGCTTCCATCCACTGCTCGTCAGAAAGATCTGCGTCTTTTAAGGCAGCAAGCAATCTGCGATCGTTAAGGTGAAGTTCGACATTTTCGACTTGTAAAGTAGCAAACACTTTTAGAAGTGCCGTCATACAGTCAGCTTCAGCCCCGATTTCGCGAGAACCAAGCACATCCACGTCACACTGATAGAATTCGCGGTAGCGTCCTTTTTGCGGGCTGTCTGCGCGCCAAACCGGGCCTACCTGAAAAACTTTGAAGGGTTTTGGAAGTTGTTGTTTAAAGCGCGAGTAGTAACGCGCCAAGGGCAACGTTAAGTCGAAACGCATCCCCATATCGGCCAGGTTGCCCTCGCCTTTTTCCAGGGAGCGAGTCAGGGATTCGCCGCGCTTAAGTACTTTGAAAATCAGCTTTTCATTTCCAGCGCCGCCACCTTTTCCTTCAAGCGTTGCGAGATTTTCCATAAAAGGCATCGCGATAGCCTGAAAACCATGACTTTGATATGTCCCGGAAATTTTTTCGATCAGAAAGCTGCGAACCGCAGATTCTTCAGGGGTAAAATCACGAAAGCCAGAGGGTGGTAGTACGGAAATTTTGCTCATCCAATAGTTCTAACGAACTTGCCCCATCTCGGCAACTCCCGAGCCCACCACACGCAGCGTTAGAGGGGCGTAGCTTCATAGCTTCCCCCTCTCTCGAGTTATTTAATGGCTGTAACCTCTTAAGTATTTCTCAAGTTTATCAAAGGATTCACTCCAGCCTTGGATGCAGTCCTGCTGAAACTTCGCCGGGACCCCTTGGTGGGAAAGTCTGAAGCGGCTGCGCTTGCCACCCAAGTCGTCGAACTCGAAGGTGATGTAGGCCATTTCTGACCAGTCCCCGGGCATTCCGGCTTCGTCAGGTGTTATGGCGTTACCCTCTTTATCAGCGAATTGATCTGTCATCACGATGCGCTTGTTCTCGACGATTTCCTCATAGCGACCAGTCATACCGCCGGCAATTCCTGTATCGGTTCCACCGCCATCCATGCTGATAAAAAATTCCCCGCCCTCGCGGAAATCAACATCCGCTTCGTCAGCAAAAAATTCCTGCGGCCACCACCACTCTTTGAGTGAATCCGAATCCGAGAAAGCCGCAAAAAGCTGACTGACCGGCACATCAAATTCCCGTTCGATAACCAACAACGGAGCCTGCGGCGTGGACTCTTTATGGATCTGCCTTCTATTCCCTTTTTCCTGCGATGTCTGCATAAGAACTCCCGGTTTTGAGTAGTAGCATCATTGCCATTTTAATAAAGTTCCCCCAAATTTTCGCAGCTTCACAAACCGCAAGACACCCCTTTCAATCTGAATCGCATAATTACAAACCACACAGACGTTAGGCCCAAATTTCCGCTTCCATAAGTTGGGGCCACCACTGCAGTTGTCAAATGATGGTCCCACAGCGCTAGCAGCTATTCTCCCTGGCTAACTGAACTTGGCGATAAATACAAGAATCACAAGAGAAATCGCTCCCAATCCAAAATGCCCAACTCACCAGCCTCGGCTCTTTTGAAGGATAACTTAGGACAATAATCGTAATCCCGACTCGGTTCTGTACTTCATCTTATTATGACCAGCACACAGTAACTGCAGATTCTCCGGCTGATGATTACCACCGGCCCAATAACTTTGCTTGTGATCCACCTGAAGTTGCCAAGTACTATGACAGCGTTTCCCCGTTTTAGGATCCACGTACTGACAACATTTTTGTCCAGTACGAATTTGCTTAGCGACTGTCAACGAAGGCCTTCGCGATATAGCTCTCGCCGCCACCGTGGCGGTACTTGCCGAATGCGCAATAGACGGTTCTCTAACGGTCCTATTATCCACTCGTCTCTTAATATTTTCTTGTGACTTCGCAGGATTTTGCCCAGCCTTCTGCTTGATCACTTTTTCAGAGAGATATTCCAAAAACTGTACAAGATCTCGTGTCGGAACAGCGTGCGAAAGCAGTTCCTGTGCGTGCTGAATCTTGGCATGCAATTCTTTAGACAAGGTCAATTCAACGCGAACGCTTTCATCAGCCTGAATCGTTTGATGTGAAGTTTGCAGAACCGGCAGATCAAAGAAGGCCGCTATCTGCTGCTGCGATTGCGCATGGTTTTTATTCTGAAGACCGTTAATCGCTTCCAACTTTTGCTGAGCGGTCACTTTCAAAGATTGAGCCTTATAAACCTCTCGAGAAGCTTTTTGCACCAGCGAAATCTGGTTAAGCTTAATTTCACCACTTTGAATTTTCGTTGCCACCTCAGGAATTTCACGAATCAATCGAGCCGCATCAATCCGGCGCTGAGCACTTCCTTCGGAATATCCCACGCCCTGAACCAGGTAATCAAACAAGCTGCCATAACCCATTTCCAAGAATCCCCGTCGAGCGTCGATCTCTTTAATTGTCAGCAGCACCTCATGCAAAAGATGGCGCTCTTGCTGAGCCAAGGATTTCATTCTTTGATCCAATTCTGTTTGATTCATTTTTCTAAGATTCATCACAACCCACTCCTTGAAAGTGGCATCACCATAACACACGTTTTTCGGCGCTGATTTTTCAGTCAGACCTAATGCAAAACAAATCCCTTCCTTGAGCTCATTAGAGACCGAATGAGAAGAGATAAAATGAAAAACGCTTTTTGCAAATTCTAACGCCGGATCAATCAATGGCGCTCTTTTGGAGAAGGCGTTATTATCGTCAACAAGAATTTTAAATATTAAAAAAGAATAAGCACTTTCAAGAATATGCTAATGAGCCAATTGTGGTTTTGGGATTGAAGGAAGTTGAGCGTAGCAATATATCACTCACAGCCCCGATGGCGGTAGTTTACCAGATCACAGATTTGCGTCAGGACATCAACTTTATTCTTTCCTTCAATTATTAGGGCATTTCATTTGACGACAAGTTGTATGGATCTCTCAGAACATTCACTGCCACTGCGGCAGTGGTTCAAATATCGATAAGTTCTTTACGGTTCCGTTGCTATTCATCTTCTCGTTAATTATTGAAAATGTGCGGATTACCCCGCCCCTACTTCCCACCATCAATATCACCGCCACGGTGGCGGTGAAGGATGGATTGTATGTGCTGGACTCGGGCATTGCGGTGGATTAGAGTTTTGCTATGGCTGTAACTGATGTTGCTGATATTCGAATTGATTTGCCGGAGGGGTTTCTGTTTGCTCGGCGGTGGACTCCGGATACAATCAAATCGGACGAACCTTTGATCTTGATTCATGATAGCCTGGGGTCGGTGGAGCAATGGCGGGCGTTTCCTGAAAGACTTGCAGAAGTTCTGACGAGGCCGGTGATGGCTTATGATCGATTGGGATTTGGGCAATCGTCAGCGCGATCGAAACTGCCGTCGATCCATTTCATTGAGGAGGAAGCGACACATTATTTCCCGCATATTTATCAAGCACTGGGACTCAATAATTTCAGTTTGTTCGGGCACAGCGTGGGTGGAGCCATGGCTCTTAACATCGCAGCCCAGTATCCCAACCAATGTAAAGCTGTCGTGACTGAATCAGCCCAAGCTTTTGTGGAAGACCGCACCCGAGATGGCATTCAAAAGGCCAAGATCAGTTTTGAAAACGAAGAGCACTTGGCCAAGCTTCGCAAATGGCACAGTGAAAAAGCAGAATGGGTGTTAAAAGCCTGGACCGATGTGTGGTTGTCTAAAGAGTTTTCGAATTGGCAGCTAAAGCCTGCGCTGGGTAAGGTCGCCTCCCCGACACTGATTATTCACGGTGAGAATGATGAGTTTGGTTCGCAGGCCTTTCCCAATTTAATCGAGAGCAATGTAAAAGGCCCGGCAGCGAAAAAGTATCTCTCCGAAATTGGTCACGTGCCCCACCGCGAGAACCCGGAGCTTATTCTGAAATTAGTGTCTCACTTCTTTGCAAAGTTTCAGATTTAAAAAACAAAAAGCCGAAGGATAACTTCGGCTTTTTATTTAAAATTCAAAATAATAATCTAAAGCTTCATTACGAACAAAGCCCAAACCATATAACGCCCTCGGGGCTATTTACAAACCGCTCTATAGATCACAGTTTTGTTAAAAATTAGCGCATCAGTTTCACAGGTTTTTTGATTTGAACTACAGTCCGCTTCAACCACGATTTCACCAGAAGAAGCCTCGCGGACCACCTTATTGGCATCACACCAGCTAAGTTGCTGATAAGAATCTGCAGCCGTGTATAAACCTGATGAACGGTCATAGTAACCCGCAGCCATCGCAGAACTTGAAACCAACATAAGAGCAGCAATAATCATTTTCATAAGTATTTTCCTATATAAAGTAAGTAAACATTTATCAACCTTGGCAGGAGTTGCAATTGGTGTGCGCACCATTACCTCAACTTAACGCCTCCACGGGCCAAACTTATGGCTAAAGTTTTGACAGCGGACCAAAAAAGGCCGGTACCAATGTAGCAACTATTAACCGCCACGGTGGCGGCAGAATGCGTGATTGCAGATCTCTGACTCGAAGAATAACCATATGTGTTCTTGCCCTCAGGCGTTTAAGCTCCAAAGCGGTAAACTGCAAACATACATAATGGCTGCCACGGTAAATCCCCTTACCTTAAATAGACCGAGGCTAATTATGATCACACTCATTTTTGCATTTTTCAGCACCATCGCATTTGCCAGTCCGGTGTTAATGACAGGGTTAGAGCAAGTAAACAAAGACCTTAACAATCCCCAGGTTTTCAATGCTCAAACGTGTCCTGAGTACATTAACAAAGTCACAGACTTCCTGTTCGCCCAGCCCGCAAATCATTTCATCCCACAAAGCCCCGAGGACATTCAAAGTTTTAAAGAGCAAGGCATCGAGATGGTCCAAGGTGTCTTTATGGTCCGGGCCAAACTCAATCACTTGCTGCAAAAATTTAGCAGTGAAAAAAGTCTGACTGACGCCTGCATATTAAAAATGCGCGAAGGCATGCAGTATGCCAGATTCACCGAAGAATACCTGATCGACTGGCTGGTACAAAACAAAGTTGTTACTTTTAAAGAATCCCCCATCCTAGCAGGAGAGTCGCCCTTTCTTTTACGAAACACGAAGTTCGCAGCCGTCAATATTCAGCCGGGAGATGTATTGTTGATTCGTGGAAAGAGCTATGTCTCAGCGATGATTGCCCGGATCGGCGACGAAGAAGGAAACTTCTCGCACATGGCGATCGTGGCTGAAAATGATAAGGGTGAGCTCTTTATAGTCGAATCGTTAATCCAATATGGGGTCGTCACGACTCCCCTGGAAAAATGGCGCCAAACCCCTGATGCAAGCGTGGCCTTGTATCGACAAAACGACATCAGCCTTGCGCATAAAGCGGCTCACTATGCCTACACCTGGAGCCAGAAACCCGCAGAGTATGATTTTGAAATGGATGATGCGAAATACGACAAAGTTTTTTGCGCTGAAGTCGTAAAGCTTGCCTATGACAAGGCCTCTGACGGTAAAGTCATCCTGCCCGCTTATCGAAGCCACGTCAGTAAATTTAAAGGCGGCGCGTACCCCAAATCCCTGGGAGTCATGA
The DNA here is from genome assembly GCF_047306075.1 of Bdellovibrio sp. HCB274. Taxonomy (GTDB): domain Bacteria; phylum Bdellovibrionota; class Bdellovibrionia; order Bdellovibrionales; family Bdellovibrionaceae; genus Bdellovibrio. The sequence continues at coordinate 1,318,894 of NZ_CP178623.1, read as the reverse complement.
GCGACAGTCTCTTTGCGCCCTACGATATCGAAGTCGATCCCCGCTTTGATCTGGTGGCGGAGTGGAAGTATTTCCCGCTCTTACGCCAGGTACGCATGCAGGATTCGGTCTTTCAAAGTATCTATGCCTGGATGCCCGCGCTGAATTATAAATTTTATTCCAACTGGTGGATTACAACCCAAGCCTACGTCGGCAAAGGCATTCGCTATTTAGGTTTTATGAGCGACGAATTCCCCACCTACATGCCCATTCAGACCATGGAGTCGGTATTACAGTTCGAAACTGTTTCCAAGGCGCTGGAAGCAAACCTGGAAGAAAAAGAAAGCCAGTACTACACCGCTCACGGCTACCTGCCTTCGTTCATGGATATGATGAGAATCAACGACGAGTACCGCAGGGCCGACTGCCAGCTTTTTCAGGATGGAAAATCCTCGCAGTTTCACGATATCTTTCGCGGTGATAGCTGTAACCAATAAAAAAGCCGGAACCCAAGGCCCCGGCTTCAAAAAAAATACTGCTGGATCGAAAGCGACTACTTCACAGAGTAGATCAAGCTTCCGCCTTTAAGCATAGTGATCACCTTTGTTTTCAAAGATGAAGCCACCGCCGGGCAACCCCAGCTACGACCTTGAATGACGTTGCTTTCTTTAACATAGGAAGCACCATGAACCACGATCGCACGACCGCGTGCTCTTGAATTCGTGGAAGACATACCATCCAAACGCAAAGATAGACCATTGCTGCCGTTGTATGTACTGCCTGTCAGGAAGTAACCAAGGGAGCTTGCCTTAGAGCCGGATACGTTGCTGAACTTTTCTGCATAACCATCATGGTTTGCATCAGAACCTTTACCGTGAGCTACGCGAATGCTCCAAACTTTACCTGTGTTCATATCGATGATGTGAAAACGGGCTTTTCTGGAACTTTGCTTGTAATCAATCACGGAAACATAGCGTTTGTTTTTGATTTTAGATTTATTGTTTTCGAAGTAAACCAACGCATTACCAAGAGCCGTTGTTGGAACAACGCGATTCGGATCCACGTAGTCATACTTAGCCAGAATGCTTGCACGGCTGTATGTTGAAAAATCAGAAGCCTGGTCAACAGTATCTTCGATCATGTTTTCCGGAGCTTCATTCTCACTTACGCCTGCAGAGTCAAAAGCTTGCTCGTCAGTAGTATCATCAGCCAGGGTTTGAGTTGTTGTTTCGTCTGTCAGTGCTTCGGTATTTAGGTCAGCACTTCCGCCTTGGCCACAGGCTGCTAGTGTCAAGAAGGCCGTTGCGGCAAAAAAATTCACCAGGTTTCTTTTAGTCATTATTCCTCCATGAAATTTGACTTGTGTGTTCTTCGACAAATACTAGCGAAGCATTTTTACACGTTGGCAATTTTCATGAAGAAACGGAAAAATTTAGGACCAATAGGCCGGGTCCTTTTAGAGAAACCCTTAGGTATCCCCCAACCTCGGTCAGTGAATAAACTCCTGTTTCAGATGCAAATAAACAGGGCACTCGGATTCAAGACGGCGGAGCCCCTTAAAGTTTGATGAATTTTTTACCAGTTTCCCCCCGGGTAAGGCCCCTTTCCTCTTGCGGAAAAGGCCGCAAACTGGCTTATTACAGGCATGCAAAATCAGACACTAAAACGCCCCGAATTACTCCTTCCTGTCGGCACAAAAGACATGGCCTTGGCCGCCATTCATAACGGCGCCGATGCTATTTTTATGGGCGTACCGGGCTTCAACGCCCGCGGTCGAAGTCATGATTTTCAAATCGAAGAAGTCAAAGACATCATCGATACCTGCCACCTTCATGGCGTGAAGGTGAATCTCGCGTTTAATATTTTAATTTTTCAAAATGAATTTGTTGGAGCCGTCGAGGTTCTTAAAAAAATTCTTCCGCTAAAACCTGATGCGTTCATCGTTCAGGATTTGGGTTTGGTGCGCTTGATTCGCCACATGGCTCCTGAACAACGCATCCACGCGTCCACACAAATGAGTGTGACCAATGCGGAAGCCATCACGTGGCTGGATGACTTGGGCATTCAGCGCTTCGTTCTGGCACGTGAAAACTCCATCAAGGAAATTCACGCAATCAAACAAAACACCACGAAAGAAATCGAAGTTTTCGTTCACGGCGCTTTGTGTGTGAGCTACTCCGGTCAGTGCTTTACCTCTGAAAGCATCGGCGGTCGCTCTGCCAATCGCGGCCAATGTGCGCAAAGCTGCCGTTTTAATTATGAAATGCACGTGGACGGAGAAAAACGCGACTTGGGTGGTAAGTCCTTCCTGGTTTCTCCGCAAGACTTGTGCGGAATCAACGAAGTACCAAGCTTGCTTGATGCGGGAGTTGACTGCTTTAAAATTGAAGGTCGTTTAAAAACTCCTGAGTATGTGGCAACCGCTGCTCGCAGTTTTGATGAGGCGATCAATGCCGCTCAAGACAATCAGGCATTGGCAAATCCGATTCTTTTGAAAAAACAGATGGCCACGGCTTTTTCCCGCGGCTTCTATAGCGGCTGGTTCCACGGTGTAAATCATCAGGAACTGGTTGAAGGCACGTTCAGTGCGCATCGCGGGTTTGAGTTCGGTAAAGTCGTTCGTGTGAATGGCAATGCTCTTGAAGTCGAGATTACTGAAGACAAAGCTCAACAAGGTCTAAAAACTGACTTCATTCAGGCCGGTGATGGGATCCTTTGGGTTTTCAAAGACCGTAACGATCAGAACGCGGAAAAAGGCGGATTCGTTTTTGCGGTGAAGTCCCTTTCTGCCCGTCGCTTTGCTTTGGAGTTTTCAAGAGACATCGCGATGAGCGAGCAATATGTAGGCGCTCGCGTATTCTACAATCACGATAAAGATTTAAAGAAAGATGTAGCTCTTAGCGTAGAAGACAAGCAGCGCAAAAAACGCCTGCCTGTGAACATTCGCGCTGAAGCTTCCCTGGGTAAACCGTTGACCGTGACATACACTGACGGCAAGTACACGGTTTCTGCCACTTCAGAAAATATCTGTGAGCCCGCTAAAAACAAAGGGCTCAACTCCCTGGATTTGCGCGAGGAGCTTTTTGCACTTATGGGAAGTCCATTCCGCGGCGAAGGGTTTGAGTGCGAACTTGATTCCACGACTCCCCTATTCCTGCCAAACAAACAGGTTAAAGAACTTCGCCAAAAATTGGTGAAGGAGCTGACTGACCTGCGCATTCAAAATGGCGCGACTCCGGAAATTGCTCCGCAAGAGCAAATCATCGAGTGGATTGGCAGTCACAAAATCGCAACCGGCAAAACCCAAGGTTTGAAATTCAATCTACTGCTTCGTGATAAGTTCCAGGTTGAGGACGTTGTTCAAGCGGTAAATACTGGCGAACTAAATTCAGCTGATTTGAATCTGGTGATTCTGGATTTTGAATTCGGTTTGGATTTTGAACCAAGCTTGAAAGTGCTAAGAGCCGTTAACGTCAAAGTCGGCGTTGCAACGACCCGTATCTTAAAACCAAACGAACACCGCAACGTAAAACATCTGTTGAACATGAATCCAGACGCTATTCTGGCAAGAAATCTGGGTGCGGTTCAGTATCTGCAAAGCAACAACTACCAAGGTCAAATCCTTGGCGACTTTAGCTTAAACGTCACCAACCATCTGACAGCGCAATACCTGTTGGATAAGGGCCTGGAAAGCGTTTGCCTGGGTTATGACCTGAATAACCTGCAAGTGAGCGAGTTGATCCAAGCTGGTCAGTCTGATCGCTTTGAGGTCACTGCTTACCAATACATGCCAAGCTTTCATATGGAGCACTGTGTGTTCGCGGCCTTCTTATCAAAGGGCTCCAGTTTCAAAGACTGTGGCAAGCCTTGCGAAAAGCATGATGTTAAACTGAAAGACCAATTCGGCAACTGGCACCAGATTAAACCGGATCAGGAATGCCGTAATACCATGTATAACGGAACATCCCAGTCCGCTGCTCGCTATGTTAAGGAATGGGCATCACACGGCTTGGGTTACATCCGTTATGAAGCTTTAAAAGAGCGTGGCAGTGAATTGATCACAAAGATTCAGGCTCATCTGGATTTCATCAATGACAAAAAAGATCTAAATGCTTTGATCAAAGAATTGGGCAACGTGGAAAGCTATGGCTTATCCGAGGCTCACTTCCAGAGAGAAAAAGAATACCAAAGCCGTAAAAAATAAGGCTGCATTCCCGCAGCCTTATTTCATTTGAATTTTGATTTCAGATACTTTTCATACTCACGCAGGACCGAGTTCATTACGCCACGAAGCAACTCATCAAAGGCCGGATCCTGCCCTTCCTTGCCTCCCAAACGCACAAAGTCTTTTAGGATTTGCTCTTCCCGTTCGGCATTAAAGAAGGGCTGTCCCTCGCGCTGTTTGATGGTCCATACATCCATCGTCAAATCGCGACGGCGCTCCAGCAATGCGTGCATTTCTTTATGGACCTGATCGATCTCATGGCGAAGGCTGGCGATTGTTTTCATAAATATTCACCTAATTCTTTTCATCAATATACTTGAAGTATGCGCGGCATAGCGAGTTGTCTTCTTTGATGCGGTTATAGCGCAGAACCTTGTCCATGCGGCGAGCCTTACAGCGATTCACCATCGGTCCTATTAAGGCGCCGGGGCGCTCTTTTAAAATCGGCTCGGCCTCTTCACGACAAATCTTATCAGCGGAGTTCCAGGCCGTCTCACACACTTCCGTAGTCAGGTTGTAACAAAGTCCTTGGGGGCTGGAGGCGCCACAGGGCTTTTTCGCAAGACCCTGTTCAATTTCGCGCTCGACCACATAGGTGTTCATCATATGAATCATGAACAACACAACACACAGCGAGCCCGTACCGATTTCCCAATAAATTGAAATCCCCGCCAAGCGCGCCAAAGGGCGAAAATAAATCAGCAAAGCGCCAATGATCAAAACTATAAGATAAATGATATCCGACATATTATTAGGATACCGATTTTCTTCTTTTTGGATAGCACAAAAAAGATTTCAGGGCCAGGCGAGCCCTACTTCACCTGTTTGTTTTTGGGCTTATACTTGGGAAATAGAGAAAGGTATCGGCCATAGCCTTTAGCTTCCATTTCTTCGACGGGAATAAAGCGCAGAGCTGCTGAATTGATACAATATCTCTTGCCACCCTTATCCTTGGGGCCATCATCAAACAAGTGTCCTAAATGGGAGTCGGCACCTTTAGAACGCAATTCCGTTCGCTCCACCGACAACTCATGATCCGGTCTGGTGACAACGGCATTTTCATCAATGGCCTTGGTAAAGCTGGGCCACCCTGTGCCGGAGTCATACTTGTCAGTTGAGCTGAATAGAGGCTCCCCACTGACGATATCAACGTAGATGCCTTCTTTTTTATTATTCCAATAGGCGTTGTCGAAAGGTTTCTCGGTCCTGGAGTTCTGGGTGCACTGATACTGCATCGGGGTTAGATTTTTCTTTAACTCTGCATCGGAGGGCTTTTTATATTGAGCTTCCTTGGCGAAAGCACTTCCGAAAATCAAAAGTCCAATGACAACTATCCCAGCCTTCATCACTTGCCCCCTGTTTAAGAACGACCCAAGAATATCAGAATGCGACAATACTGTCGTCGTGTTTTCTAAGGGTAAGTCCAGTCATTGCGACGTTTGGTTAAGTTCAATTGAGCAGTACCGATCTGTCTAATATGAAAACCACCTTGAGTCTGTTGTTCTGTGGATTGTTCCTTAGTGGAAATGCGTTTGCTTCTGAAAGCGGCTTCCGCGCTGATTTACTTGCCACTTTGCAGATCTATGCCAAGCAAAATAACCTGGGTTTGGATAAACCTACCGATAACTTTATGGGGTTCTCCATCACGCCCCATGATTCTGGAAATTCGGTGACTGTTTATCATGCTGACTCACCTGTGGATGTGATTATCAACGATTATGTTTGCAGCGAATCCGGCTGTGAACTTGTTGCGCGCAATCCCCGCTGTTTTTACTACACGCCGGGCGGCTCTCATTCAGCATTAGCTATCTATAATCAGGCTATTCTGCTGTCAGAAAAATCACGCGAGTGGAAAATTCATCAGTTGAAGTTTTGGCAACTGGGCGAGCTGGTATACGGTCGTATTTCTGATATCACGACCGCAAATAACGAGCTCTATGTGTGCCGGCAATATGCCAAAAGCATGGACTGCGAAAGCGTCAGCGAATTGCCCGACGAGCCATAAGATTCCACATCATACATCTGTTACCATACATTTTACGCCCAGTGACCAATTGAAATAGTCACTGTCCAAATCCCTGCGATCGAAATAAACTTTCTTTGTGTTCAATAAATTCAATTCAAGGAGATAGCCCATGACTGATCTTGTAACCTGCGTTTGGTTTGACCACGGCGAAGCCAGCAAAGCCGCAAAATTCTATGCTTCCACTTTCCCAAACAGCACCGTCGGAAAAATAAATAAAGCCCCAGGTGATTTTCCGGGTGGCAAAGAAGGCGTTGAGTTGACGGTTGAGTTCACTGTATTTGGTCGCAAGTTTGTAGGATTGAACGGCGGTCCCATTTTTAAACCCAACGAATCCGTAAGCTTCATGATTATCACCGAAAATCAGGAAGAAACAGACAAGTACTGGAATGCCATCGTCGGCAACGGCGGAGCCGAAAGCGACTGCGGCTGGTGTAAGGATCGCTGGGGATTCTCATGGCAAATCACCCCTAAGGTATTATTGGACTATTCCACGCACGCAGATCCAAAAATCGCCAAGAAAGCTTTTGATTCCATGATGACAATGAAGAAAATCGATATCGCCACCCTTGAGGCAGCGGTTCGTAAATAAAAATCCGTTCGCCCATGTTCGCAATAGGAGGGAAGGTATATTTCTTACTTTCCCTCTTAAATTTGGGCAGGAAAAACTTTCAAATGCCTCTTCAGGTAGTTCTTGAAAATACACTGACCTGATAAAGTCTCCTCCATAAAAACAAACGGAGGATCCATGAAACATCTAAAGCTGATTCCAGTTTTTGTTCTTGCCTGCAGCGTTCTATCTTTTTCTGCAGCCCAAGCCGCCATCACCTGCAGCAACTCCCCTAACGATTACGTGACTGTCGATACAAACGAGGAATTCGTAACTATTAAAACTCCCAAAGAGACGCGAGTTCTGACTGTTCTTGGCACTGACACAAATTCTCATGATGTCGATAACGGAGTTTTCGGTCCGCAGATTATGGAAAAATGGCATACATATTTTGTTTTCGAAGAGGATGAAAGCATTCAACTGATCTTCGACGATTACGTTGCTACCAACAAATTCGTTGCTTATATCGCAACAACGGACGGTAAAAACAAAGTGCTGCATACTTATAAAACCTGCACACATACCAAATAGGATTCAATCCTGAGGTATCCCCAAGAAAACCGAAGCCCTGGCTTCGGTTTTTTTATTTTACCGCTATCCGCCAGCAGTTGGCAGAAGCCGTTCCAGTCCCTATCATCGACTCCATGAAACTTATGGGTCACCGTGGAGCCCGCGACCGGGCTCCTGAAAATACGATGCGTTCCTTTAAAGCTTTGCTGGATTCCAAAGTGTCTGCGGTCGAATTCGATATTCACCAATGCGCCGATGGAGTTTGGGTCGTACATCATGACGACACTTTGGATCGCACCACGACTGCAACGGGCCTATTGGGCAGCAGAACCTGGGCTGAGCTTTCAAATGTGCGCACCAAGGAAGGCGATGCCCTCCCCCGGCTGGAAGATGTATTGGCTCTTTATAAAGACAACGCCATGGAGCTGCAGATAGAGGTTAAATCTCCTGGAGACTTCCAAAAACTTGGCGAGGTTTTAAAGCAGAACTTCGATATTTCCCGGATCACGGTAATCTCTTTTAATCACCAGTGGTTGTATGACTTTAAAATCAAACACTCTGATATTAAGACAACGTGTTTGCTGTTTGGACTCCCGGTTAACCCCGTGGAAATTGTCCAGGCTGCCAAGGCGGATGGAATTTCATTGAGCGTAAACTGGATTGATCGCGAACTGATTCAAAAGTGCCATGCTAAAAATCTCACTGTAACGGCGTGGAACGCTAACGACATCGGCGTTTTCAGCAAGATGAAATCCATCGGAGTAGATTGCCTGGGAACTGATATGCCGTTTACTGCAGCGACGTGGAACTTATAGTATACGCAGGCTTACCTTTACTCCCATTTTTTCACTACTGTCTTAAGTATCGTCGCTGACGACACTTCGAAAGCTTTCCTATTCTATCTAAGGCCCGGCCTTTTATTTGCAAACGCGAGTATTCATAAAGAAAACGAAGGAATACCTTATGAAAGTTATGATCTTGCTCGCCCTGTTTTTTACTTCCCATGCCGCCTTAGCCACGACTGAATGCGAAGTTGTGGAAGCACTAAAAATCGTTAAACAGATTCAGTGCGAAAAATCCGAAGGGAACGTTTACCATGAGAATGGTAAATTCGCGGGCATCAGGGGTGTTAAATGGTATCACTCCACAGGTGCCCGTGGTGGCGATCCCGTTAACAACATGTACTACCACGCAAACGATGCCTATGCCGGAAGCATCGGCGGAAACTGGTATCATCCAAATGGCGAACGCGCCTTCGCTAAGGACAAATGGTATTGGTCAAATGGAAAATATGCGGGTACAAATGGCGGTCGCTGGTATGGACCTACAGGAAAGTACATCGGAACATTCAGTAACATGACTGAAATGGAACAGCTGAAATTCGTTTTGGACTAGTCTGAAAAACAAGCGTTCAATTAAACCAAAAAAAAAAGGGGCTCATAGCCCCTTTTTTTATTATTACTTGCAGCTCTCGATGTGTTTTTCTTGAACACGTAGAGGACGCTCTTTGCGCCAGTCAGCAGCTTCGTAAGTGTACTGAAGGTAGCTCGTTGGGTATTGAGCCGTGCGAACTTCAGATTTTACACAACGACGACGAGTTGAATCTGTGTGGTCGTACTTAGTGCAAACGATAGTTTGGTAGAATGGAGATACAGAAACCGTTTGCGCAGGGATTTCTTTAGTCGTGCGACCTACACATACTCTTTTAGGGTAGTGAGAATCAGAACGATCCCAACGGATAGATTTGCAGTATTCTTTAGTGTGTTTTGGAACGAAAACACGGAAAACTTCATTTTTTTCGTCAACGCAAATTTGCTTTGCAGTAACTTTACCTTCTTGAGGTACGTATGGGTTTTCAGAACGGTTAACAAGTTGGTCACCGTAAGCGTGTGCGAACATCGGAAGGGCCAAAGCCAATGCGATCAATAGTTTCATAGGAATCTCCTGTTTTTTTGGTACACCTAACTCAGAAGATGACTCCAAACAAGAAGAATAAAATGCTGTTTATATTGTAATTCTCGCGTTTCTCAGGGAACAGCTCGGATTGGCCGTGGCTTTCAATTTAATTAAATCTGGGTGGTCAAATTTGTTGCGCAACGAGCTAAAAAACTAGTTCCATAGGCTTACAGTAAGTCATCAAAAAGCGATTTGATCTGACTTAACAGGTGCGGCTCATACAGGGGTTTAGACGCTTTGGTTTTAATCACGGGCTGTGCACTTTTGTCTTTAGCTAAAGCCTCACCACCCGTTTTCGTCGCTGCCCGTTTGGTTTTTTTGGTTTTAACAAATTCACCTGCAGCACAAGGTTCCCATTTTTCTGAAATAATATGCCCAGCGCAGATATCACGCATCACCGAAGTCTGAGTCTCCACTCCATCCAGGACGATCAAAAATCTGTATTGAATTTGATGCTGGTACTTTAACCAAACTTCCGCCGTGTATTTCACCGACTTTTTGGTTTCAAGCTTTTTCATTTCGTATCTTTGCTCAAAACCAAACTCATCCGTCAGTTCAAAGAACAAAGACTCGCCCGGTTGCAATTCTACGCGCAACAGCTCCACGTTGGTGACGACTTTATCACCAACGGGTTTCGTTGAATCTACAAAGAGTGGATTGATGGTGCTCAAGCCCACATTTCCGCAGCAAGATTAGCCAAAGCAAGTCCGGCTGGGTTTTTTGGAGAGTACTGCAACATCGGAAGATGATTGTGATGGGCCTCTTCAACCACGATGGATTCAGGGATGTAGTTATTAAATACCGGAATCGTGTAAAGCGTGCGTAGATCATTAATAACTTTTTCCACGATACGGCGATTGCGATACTTGGAAATGATGATGCCGCGAACTTCAATTTTGTGACCCAGGCCCGTGTGGATGTGTTTCAAGGTATCCAGGATCAAATCAATCCCCTTCAAAGAGAAGTACTCAGGACAGATTGGAATCACGATATCTTTAGATGCAATCAAAGCATTTACAGTCAAAAGCCCCAAGGACGGAGAACAATCAATCACCACGATGTCGTAGTTATCTTTGATTTCCGCCAAAGCTCTTTTCAAAACACTTTCACGACCGAATTTAGTCGCCAGGTGAATCTCAATACCGCTTAGCATGATTTCCGCTGGGATGACGTCGATACCGAAGGCTTCCGATTTAACGATCGCCTCACTGGCTTCAAGTTCGCCCGTCAAAACATCAAAAACCGTATTTTCAAAATCTATATCACCAAAGATCGCACGGGTTGCTGAAGACTGAGGATCCAAGTCGACCAACAAGATCTTCTTACCTTCCTTAGCCCATTGTGCTGACACATTGATTGCTGTGGTTGTTTTAGCGACGCCGCCTTTTTGATTGATGAATGAAACAACACTTCCCATGGATTCCTCCGATTGCAGATAATGCTCAATACTTTAGGCCAGTATTTTTCTATTGAGAAGCAATCAAAGTGAATTTCAGACATCACTCAAGACAAAGGTCTAGGTGATTGAAGTATTATGTCACACTTCTATGACATTAGTTTTTGATAGAGTTTAAGACCAATCCACGCATCGGTCGCTGCATACAAAAGCTGGTTGTCCGTCAGTTCAACCGCGGCCCAATTTGTCGTCTTCGGTCCCTTGGTGATCGTGGCCTGCAAAACTTCTTCTGTCATGCTCTTAAGCCCAAAGTTTTTAAGGTTCTTGGTTTTGGCCAAAGTCTGCAGTTCGATAAAATTCTGCGGAGTGAAGGGAAAGCGTTTGTGCAGTTGCTTAAGATCATCACGAATCGCCACGCCTACTTTGATAACGCTCGTGTCCTCAAAGATGTGCTGAATAAGTTCAAACCGGGTCAAATGGCGCAGGCGTACGACGTAGGCATCAGTGTCTGTCGCTAACTGTAGCAGCGACACGGGATAAACCTCGCCCTTTTTAAAGGCCGGGCGGGTTTCAGTATCAAAACCGAATTCCTTCACGGACTCCAATTGTTTCGCAACAACCTGAAGTTCATGGTCACTGTTAATCAGGTGAATTTTTCCAGGGAAAGAAAGAAGTTTGAATGTGCCATGATCCATAGAATTTGCCGCCTCTACCAGATCTTATCCAGAAAGACGGTATTTGGTCACGCTTCTCAATCCAATGGTGGTGGATTACTAATCATTTCCTGCATTGTGGCGCCGTAGCGACCGTTTGGAACAATCATCGTGGCCTTGCGCCAGTCAGGAGTGGCCAGGATAAAGCGTCCCTGCCCCACACCCGGTGCATAGCTCCAGGTCGTGTTAACCGCTTGTGCATTCGGCCAGTAGTCTGCACCCACATTTACCAGGTACTTGGCAGAGCTGCGATCATCACTGCCGCTGGCGTTATCCAATACTAATTTAGTTTCCATACTGACGAAGACAGCTCGAATATCCTCAGGAACTATCGTGGTCTGCGAGCCATAACCATGGGCGAACTGTGGGTACTTAGGCTTATACGACAAGCCCCCTGTAGATTCCGTGCGTGTGCCACTGCTGGAAGCATACGTGAAAGGATATTTCCAGGTATCCGTCGGTGGAGCCGCATTGTTTCTAATCATGCTCCACGTGCGCGTTGATTGCGACAAGACATAGATCTTTAAATTACGAAATTGAACGCGGGTATTTGTAGCCGTATTGCCCTCTGCTTCAAAAACCTGCAACCAGGAATTCAAAGTATAGCACCATTCTGGTTTGGACATCGTAAACCAATCTGGAATATCCGCTTTCGCTGGGGACTGCATGATGATCATCGGTTTGCGCTGCCACTCATACTGGATATTTGGGATTGCCGCTTCATGGGAGGTCGCCGTCTGCCCTGCAACGATACTTGCCATCGTTTGATTTACCGGCGATGGACTTGGACTCACCGTGGGACTGACCGTTGGTGAGGGAGACGGAGATGGCGAAGGTGACGGTGAAGGTGTCACTGTCGGCTTCACCGTTGGACTTGGTGTTGGCGATACAGTGGGGCTAGGACTGACTGTTGGTGAAACCGTTGGACTTGGACTGACCGTCGGAGCTGGCGTTACCCCGGGACCTGGCGGGTTTGACTGCGCACCTTCTGTGGAGGTGGACGGTATCGCGGTTTCAAACTTACCGCCGCAACCTAAAATAGGCGCCACAGCTGAAACGCAAATGATGAAACCCAATGATGCTTTAACTGTGAAGGCGCGTTTGAAATGTGTCATATACTAAAGAATAACGGATTCACTCCGTTTCAACCTTAGTACATTCTAGTGAATCTCGTCTTGAGACAAAGAGTTCGTTCCAGATGCTTTTAATCCAAGCGGAACAGGGCGAATTTCAGATAGCGAAGTTCATCCATTGCCAAGGGATAAGGATGGTCCACCGGCTGCCCACCGATATAAACCAGCGTCGCCTTCTTACGAGTGCGCGAAAACGCTTCCTGGCAGATCTCCATAAAGTCTTTGGTAGAGATATGGCTGGAGCAGGAACTTGCCGCAAACAAACCCTCTGGGTTCACAAGCTTAATGGAGTTTGAGAATACTTTCGTGTAAGCGGCCTTGGCCTGCTCCACGGATTTTTCATTAGGTGCAAAGCTTGGTGGATCTGTGATCACAATGTCGTATTTTTTCTTTTCCGTATTCAATTGCTCAAGATACGCGAAGGCATCTGTCGCGATATCGTGATGAATTGTTTTAAGACCATTGATTTCAAAATTGCGGGCCACGGCCTGAATAGCAACTTTAGCAATATCAACGCTGGTCACTTCTTTGGCGCCGCCCTTGGCTGCAAAGATAGAAAACCCACCGGTGTAGCTGAAAAGATTAAGTACGGTTTTATCCTTGGCAAAGTTTTGAATCATCTTGCGGTTGTCGCGTTGATCCAGGAAAAACCCGGTCTTTGCAGCATCACGGATGTTCGAGGCAAATAGCACACCGTTTTCCAGAAATTGAACCTCGGGCGCCAAAGTCCCGACGATGTTGACACCTTTTTCATCGGCATCGTTACGACGTTTTAGGTAAACGCATTTAATCTGGGGAAAGTCTGCTTGAAGCTTTTCAGCGATAGCCGTCGCATTCCAGGTTTTTTCCATGATCGCATGATCGTGCTTGATAACCGCCGTGTCGTTATAGATATCAATGATCAAACCTGGAAGGCCATCGCCCTCCCCGTTGATCAGGCGAAACGAGTTCGTCACCGACAAATCAAAAGTTCTGCGAATTTCAACGGCCTTGCGCCACTGACTTTCAAAGTACAGTTCCAACGTGCGCTTCATATTGTTTTTTCTGAAGATCGGTTCGTCAGCTAAAACCAGAACGCGGAAACGAAGTTGCGTGTCACCTTGCCAGATCCCCAAGGCCAATACTTCGCCTTTGTAGTTTAAAAGATGGATGCCTGACTTCAGGTTACGGCCTTCTTCAAAGCAATTTGCAAAAAGCCAGCGATGCCCCTGCTTCATGTGTTTGGTCACGTCACGCTTAAGCTCGATGGTCTGAATTGTATCTTGAAAAGTGACGGCAGCTTGGTTCATTTAAGGGGTCTCCAGAGGCTTCATTATTTATGCTAATTCCCCCGTCCTCACAAGGGGTTATAAGGGGCATCCTAAGGCGTTGATAAATTTACAAGCTCCGGGCTTTATTTGACTCGAAATGGATTCTAAAGGACTCTTCATCCATTCATTTCAATCTTATGTCCCGTTGGAGTTACCTTGGCCTTACCCGCTAAACTTGATCAAAAATTTTGGACCGGTTTTGCCAGGAATATTTGGGAAAAGAAGCCTCTGTCCCTTAAGAACGTTCAATCCAGCCTTAGTGAAATCAGCGCAGACGAAATCTTTAAACTGCTGGTTTTGTTTGCTGATCGCTGCCGCAAACTGAACGACTCCGAGGGCTTTAAATTTTACATCGATGGCTTTAAAGCCGATCCGGATGAAGTCTTACAAGTTTTGCCTGAAAAATCCGATAAATCCCTTTTGGGGTATCATGAGCGCATGAAGGCCCTGTTCCCTGATTACTGTCTGGTTTGTGATGAACTCTTACAGGTCAACCACTCCAAACAACACCTTTTGACGGAGTTCACCGATCAGCTTTATCAGCACGTGGGTTTTCCAAATCGTTTCTCTGAAATGGGTCTTTACCTTGGAAACTACCGCAAAACTCCATTTGGGGTTCACGTGGATTCCTGCGGTGTCTTCAGTTTTCCGGTGGTGGGTAAGAAAGAATTCCGCCTATGGAGCCCTGAATACGTTAAGAAGAATCCCTCGCTGGATCGCGCTTTCAGTTACGAAAAGCACAAAAAGCACTCGCAACTTTTAGAGGCAGGCCCCGGGGACATCACCTATTGGCCTTCTTCGGCGTGGCATATTGCTGAATCCGATGGCTCCTTCAGTGCGACCTGGAGCTTAGGTGTGTGGGTTGATAAATCCCATCAGGAAATCTTTAGCGACAACCTTAAAAACTTTTTATCTGAAAAAGTCGTTGCTACAAAGTCTACAGGAACAACAGCGTATAAATACCGTCATAGCAAACTTGGCGAAGTCATTGAGCTTCCCAAGGCTTATCAGGATTCGATCGCACTTCTACAAAAGCTTACGACAGCAGAACTGCAGGAAGCTTTTTTAAGCTCATGGATGAAACACATTTCATCGCAGGGATTTAAAACCGTTCCGACCGGCACTGTTAAAATTTCACCAAAATCGCGATTAAGTTTGCGCAACCCAAAAGCCCCGATTTTGTGGCAGCAAAGTGCAACCGCAAAAAATAAAATTCATTTAAGCTTCGGCGGCATTTTAGTGAATGGAGTTAAAAACGGCGGATTGCATAAGCTGGTTTTGGCTTTGAACTCTGGTGAATCCGCTGTGGTGGGTTCTTATTTGAAATCTTCTGCCGCAGCGAAAAAGGACCTTCAGGCCCTTCAATTGCTAGCAGACGCGGGAGCTTTTTCCCGCGGCGAAGCCATTTTATAGTTTAGCAAAACAATTGCGCTTATGATGATCAAAGCACCCAGCCACTGGGTGCCCACCACCGTTTCATTTAAAACCAAATACGATATCGTCATCGCAAAAGGCAACTCCACGGCGGAAACGATGCTACCCAAACCGACGCCCACGATGGGGAAGCCCTTGTTCAGCATAATGGGTGGAATGACAGTTCCAAAAACGGCGATCACCAAACCATAATTCAGAAAAATAGAAAAATTAAAAGCCTGGTTGCGAGTGAACTCTTCACTTACCCAATGCACATCAAAATAATACGGTCCCACTTGGGTCAGAAAACCAAATATCCCCACCATCAAACAAGCCCCGTAAAGCATAATTTGGCTGCGCTTGATGGGGTGCAGGTGAGCCGCGACACTTTGAGTGGACGCCAGTGCCCAGCTAAAAGACATTGCCGCAAACACCGCAAGCACCACTCCCCGCATATCCAGTTTGTGAGAAGCTCCGAAGAGATTGGTTGCCATCAGCGTCCCGAATAAAATCATCACAACAGCCAAAACTTTTTCTATACCAGGAGCGCGTCTGTTACGCACGGACTCGACCACGATTCCCATCCATACGGATTGCATCAATAGAACCACGGCGACCGAGGCATCAATATATTTCACGGACAGGTAGTAGAAAACACCAGTCAACCCCACTGGAAAACCTGCAACCACCAATTGGCGAATATCGTGAGAAGTCACCTTTTCAGAACTTTTATTAAACAAACTATTTAGGATCGTCAAAATAACGGCGCCCCAGATTACCTGGGACACGGTCACTTCAGCGGTCGTGTAACCATGTTTGTAAGCGAGTTTAACAAACGTCGAAAGCATGCCGTAACTGGAAGAACCCAGCGCAACAAATAGAACGCCGGAAAGCAGATTATTAAATCGAGAGTTCGCTTGAATTTCGAGAGCACCGGATTGACTGATCATAACTACCACTGACTTAAAATTTTTAAATGTCAGTTAATAATCATTCCGATAGTCAACTTTTTGAGGAAGTTGGTAGAGACATTCAACCAGATCTTGAATTTATAAAGGATGTATTAACAACACCGAAAGTAGCAGCTGCCAGCGGCTTTTTCAATTCGGTTTCGCAATAGCGATTTTTCCTCAGAATGTTCTTTAATTTCTATGTCTAAGGTTCACTCAAAGTACCCTATTTGTGCGCAATAATTGCCTCAAGGGTCACCTATCCACCCTGTACCCCGAGTACCTTGGATTTGATAAGCCCCCTTAATGGCATGGTCCTAGCACTTTCAGACATCAATGAAATCATGGTTTGTGGGACTGCTATTATTGATCTGTGCTCAATCGGGCCCGGCTGCGGCTGCGCCTATTGACGTGGTCTTTGATATTGATTGGACCACCTTCTATACGGTCGATCCCAAAAACCAGAATCAAATGGATGAAAAAGCCATTGCCGTCGGCGATAAAGTCTATCGTCCCACTGATCATTTGGGCGAGATGCTGGAAAAGCTTTTGCAAATTCCCGATGTGCGCATCAGTTTTTTTAGCGGTGGTGATCGCGCAAGAAACGAGTCGCTACTGAGTGCTTTTAAATTACCTTCAGGCCGCTCGGCTTTGGATATTTCCTACAAAGTATTATCGAAAGAGAACTTACTAACTGTATCTGACGACGCGTCCCTCGGGTTTGCGGATCGCCATAAGAAAAAACTTGATGGTGTTCTTCCTGGCGCTCACAAAGATCGTACAATTCTGATAGATGACCAGGTGAAGTTTGCGGTAGCCCCTTGGAAGGCGGTGGATTCCATGGGACACTTGGAATTTCAAATCGCTTTTGATCAGAAAATGGCAGGCAAAACAGAATATCCTGTCACCGCTGAAGAACTGCGGGCTGAAAGAGACAAAGCCCTTATGTGGCTGGCACTTATCGAGGAAGCCCTTCAAAAATCCAAACAGTATCGTACCCCCTTCAGTCAGGAAATGACTGCAGTTTGGGCTCAGAAGGCTCACCTCGCGCTCTGCAAAAATGTCTTTAATTGAGATGTTCAGCTCGTCGAAGTTATGGCCAAAGTTAATTAACTGACACCCCCTTATCAAGATGAGTCGTTAATGAAAGCCACATTCTAATTGGCTCCGCTTACTAAGGAATGCAAATTGCATTTCTTTTTCAGTAACAAAGGGGACGTCAATGAACATGCGATCCATCGTTGGACTTGGTTTCTTCACCCTACTGGTTTTAAGTTTTCAAAACTGCAGCCCGGTTAATATGTCACAGGTTGAAATGTCGAAGGCTTCACTGGCAGCCAGCGCAACTGATAGTGATTCAATCAGTGACTCCCCATCACAAGAGCCGATTCCGAATTCAGAAGGATTGGTTGAGTGTGAGATTAATCATCCAAATGCCAAAGTCACACTGATGGAAAGTCTGATGCCGGGTTCGAACGCACAGTCTTCCCGCATCTGTATGTCTAAGCATGCTTGTCTTGAGTTAATTAACGAATATGCCGTTCAAAGGGATTGTACTTTGAATCCGGGTGCTGCGACCTCGCCTTCTTCAAATGGTATTCAATGCACGAAAATATTCCCAGGCAGCAAAGGCACCTGCCACAATGCACAGGTGCTTAGCGATTCCCAGGTCGAAGGCCTATTGGTAGTACTTGGAAGCAAATAGCGCGAATCTGATCGCGCTAGTTTTTCTCGCAGGAAATTCTTGAACTTTTACAGAATGAAATAACAGTTTGGTCCTGGCATTTTGCGATAGCTTCCTGCCGGGCTTCGTCTTCACTTTTACCAATCGCATAGACACGCTTGCCGTTGGCGCCTACCATCGTGCAGGTATAAGTTCCCACAAGTTTTGGCGTTCCACCTGAATAATCCACCTGCAACGTTCCTTTGTTGTCAGGTTTATTGGGATCAACGACTTTCATTCCGGCACAACCACTCAGAATTAATAACGTCATTGGCAGCAAATAGACACATGCTTTTTTCATAGTTCTTCCTGTCCTGTTTTATTTGGAAAATATTGGAATGCCGTCAAACATCAAACCCAAAAGAACATAGGAACCTGACAGGTCCATGGATTTAACGTTGTTGTTAATTGTACCAGATGAAGTCATGTCATCCAGCTTGTTACTCTCGTACCCGCCCTCTACGAATAAAAAGAACTTCTTATAACCGACGGCCACAGAAGCGCCTGCAGCAGCCCAGGGGCTGACTTCTTTTTCCAGTTTTCCGTCTTGAGCGGCGGACTTAATCGTGTAAGTGGATTTGTTTGCCCCGATTCCCGCAAATAAATCGAATCGGACGACATCAGATTTAACCAGTGGCACACGGGCCACACCCATCAAACCATCCTGGCTTAGCGTCGCTTTATAATCGTTGGCAGAAGAACTTGCATCCTGACTGATCAAATGATGAGAGTATCGCAAGCCCAATTGCAGATATTCAAAAGTGGGAAAAGTGATCTCGATACCGAACTGATTATTCAAATCGACGTTTTTAATTCCCTGAGCCGTGAGTTCCGTATTTAACTCCGTCGGATTTACCTGAGCTGACCCCAAAAACAAACGTCCCTGACCCAAACCTAAATCAGCTGCAAAAGCTGAAGAGCTCGTAAGCAATAAAAGCAGCGATATTCGATATACAATTGACACTTCTTCCCTCCTTAGAAGTCCTAATTATATGACTGAGGGAAGAAGATTAACAAGACAGTATGACCAAAGGCGCGCCCAATGGTTCATCTTGGGATAGATACCTAGTTAAGACTTTGATTTAAGCAGCAGAAGAAGTGCCTTCCGGTGGTTTGGTCAACTCCCCGCGAGCTTTATTAACTCTATATGCCATGTAAAGAGGTTTCATGAACAAAAACCAAAAGACGACCTGAGTACCAGCGTTTGCACCAGTCGCGATCATTTGCACTTTTGCCAGAGTCCAGAAAACAATGGCAGAAATAATGGCCCATTTCTTTCCTTCATAGATAAACCAGGAAAGGCCCACGAATATTGCGGCATCAATAAAGGAAAAGCTCTGTAAAACACCGAAGTAAGCAGCGATGGCTGTTAAAGTTCCGCAGCCCACAAATATTCCCGCAGAAACTTTATGCGATGACTTGGAAAAAGGAAGAGTATCGTAATTTTCAACCTGATGCTTCAACTCTTCTGGATCAATTTTCCAAAACGTAAAAGGATTCTTGCTGGCAGCTTTAGACACTTCTGACTCCGATGCTAGTCCCTACTTATCGGCTAATGCTCATCAATACATAAATTACATATTATTTATACGTTGTGAGCCAGAAGGACCGAGAGAGTTAACAAATAGTTTTTCCAATACCCCGTTTTAATCGGAAAGTATCTTATCTGGCGATGGAAATAGTACAGGGGCCAGAGCATAAAATGGCTAAATTTTCGTTATAATGATATCAGCGGATACCCAGATTTCCGGAGGTTCCGCTTGATGCAAAAATTGCTATCCCTGATTGTGGCCTTAAGCGCATTTTCCTCCGTATCCCAGGCAGGCCCCCTCCTTCAACCTGGTGCGGGAAATGCTTCGGTCAGTGTTCCGGGAAATTCGCTTGCGGAAAAAAAGATTCGCTGGATCTGGTCCCATCGCAATGACTTTATCAAAGCCTGCGCAATGAGTGACTGCATTCAACAAGAGCCGCTGAAATCCCTGCTGCCCAAACTTTATCAAATTGCAAAATCTTCTGATCAAATTCAGTTGCAGTTCGTCAGTGAAAAATCCAATCCAGGATTCTTTTCTTCAAATCTGGGGGAATCCCACCGGATTGCCATCACTGGCCGTAGTCCTGACAGTCCGATTTATTTCAACACCGATCTTATTGCCAATCTTACTTTCGAAAACATAGTGGCAATCCTATTCCACGAGTGGACTCATCATCTTGGAATAAGCGACGACAGCCAACGTCTGCCCGATCAAGTCGGCGCGTTGATGGCAAAGGATTTCACTAAAAATCTGCTTTATTCGCCTTATGCCGGTCCGGACAATCTACGTATGGAATCAGCGGTTTTCCAGTTCCCTGTTCCCAAGGACAATTTAGAACAAAGATTTTTCAACCATGCCTTCGCTTTTTTGACCGATGGAAATAATTTTTTGGATACGGATCTTGGTAAGTTCACTTTGGTATCTGCCTGCGACAAAGAAGATCACCAGATCGCTGCTCAAAAAACAGGGACTCCGCATTGGCGTGATCTGGGAGTCTCCGACGGAAAACGCAACCTGCGATTGACGATGATCCTTGGTAACACTTGCTACAAGGCAAATGCCGCGGGGCAACTCGTCGACTATCACTTTGCCCGTCGTGGTTATAAGTTTGATATCGTCTTGGATAAAAATGGCTTGCTGGATTCCAGCTCCGAAGAGCTTCTTGGAGATTCCTTGGCTGCGGATCTGGATTTCGTTTCCACGCTTGAGTTTTTGTCAGTTAATTACAACAAGAACCAGGTTAAAGCTGGTGAAGCGATTCAAATCTCCATGCGGGTGAAAAGCTATACGGATTTAAAACCCCACCATTGCGATTTTGGAATCAGCCAGGAAGGAGCTCCTTTGCAGGCAGGTGGTTATCCCCTGGTCAGCAATACGCCGAACTGTCAGGTAAAAGTCGTTGGCGAGAATCTTTGGGAGATTTCCACTTCGTTCACTGTCCCACCTGACATGGTGGGAGGTAACTACTATCCACGAATCATTAAGGTGGTTGGTGATGGAGAGCCCAACACTGCGCTTTTATTTTTACCGGAGCAAAATGGTTTTAACGTGGGCAATGTGCCCGGCAGCTCGGGGATTGCTGTTCAATCGGTTAAAGTCCTGGGACCAAAATCCACTGCAAAATTTGGCGACCAGCCTTTGACCAACTCCTACGTCTACAGCCAAGGTCAGCAGATTGAGGTACGAATTGATGTTAAGTCAGCCTCTTCGGTGCGAATCAAGGGCCTTGCGACATACACCCTGGCTGCGATCAATAACGAACTACAGGCGGTTCAAAACCAGGGACCTCTGGAGGATTTTACAGGCTTTATGATGAAGCAAAGAACTGTGGATGCAGGACCTGGAATGAAAACGATCATTCTGACTTTCACGATCCCGCAAGCTTGGCAGAACGCACCATTATTCGGGATGAGCCTTCAAGGAATTTATCTTGAGGACGAAGGCTTCCAACAAACCGTTTGGCAAGCCGCTGGCACTTGGGATTATCTTTTCATTGAACAAAGATTGTTCGATTCCAATCGCTAACGAAGATGCAACCGGCCGTCTTTAATAAGTAAATCAATCGGCAATCGTTTTGATGCAGGCTTACCGTCACATTCGAAATAGCTGTCGACTACGACCAGCAATCGAATGGAGTCCTCCCGCTTTTGCACAGAAGTCAGGGCGGGATTGATCATTTTTATGTTGGTTACTTCTCCCCCACACAAGCGGCTTCGGTACACATCCGGGGTAAAACTGACAGGTAGTGTTCCCGCATAGAACAAATGAATCCATCCGGCAGAGTCAGTCCACAACAGTTCTTCACCGAAATTATTCAGCACCAGGGTTTTTTCAATGTTCCCCAGAATTCGCAGCAAATTGTCTCTGTTCAGTGCGAATTCCGCAGGATTAAAATAGTTCTTCAATGCGTAGATATCCAATAGCACTGCATAGGACTCATGCAAAGACAGAACGCCATTTCCATCCCGATCATAATCTCCAAGATTTGCCGCCCAAATAGTCCAGGCATCACCGTCTATTGAGAATTTACTTCCGCTGCTCGCATAGTCAAACTTCAAGGTTGAGTATCTCAACGCTGCGATAAACGAATTTAAAAATGTTTTTTCTGTTTTCAAATGCCCGGAAAAGACTTCTGCATTGGCCAAAATCGTACCGGCATTTTCTTTGGCATAGACGATATTCTGTTCGGTAATACCAGCGGCATTACCAACTTCTTTCCAGCCATGGGAGATGGATACCCATGCGGTCATAACAACTATTACAAGAACTTGAAACTTCATACGTTGCCCTTTTTCGAAGTCACCGGAATCAACTGGATTCCCAAACTATACAGTTCGTTTTTATTTTCACCTTGTTGCATGTTTGTCGCAAATTCGCGGCGGAACTTTTTTAAAGCTTCCAGAGCTTTGGGATAGTCCTGCGCGTCCATAGCGAAAATCATATGGGAAACATCGCGCTCGTTGCGATCACCTTGATCAACACTTTCAGTGGCCTTGGCCATCATCTGCAGGTGGTATTCCCGGATTTCACGGGAAGGTACATCTGTGGTGATTGAATGATTTGCGCCCGTTTGTCGGTATTTTCCGTCTACGATTTCAATCAATTCAAAATTCAGAAGTCTTTCCAATGATTCCGAAACCAGAAAAATATCCAAGTCCAAACGGTCTGCCATCCACTCCGGATTGCTTTCAAAACCATCCAGCTCCATCAATTCCAAAAGCGCCAGATGCTGCCAGTCCGAGATGATTTTAAAACGTTCAAGATCAAGCTCACTGTAGCCGTGAATAGCCTGGAAACTTTTAAGGACTTCCTTGGCTTGTTCTTTTCTGAAAGAGTTGCGGCTGTGTTCAGCCTCCACCATGATTAAAAAATGCTGAGTTTCGACTTCGGACAGTTTTAAATGCGCGCAAAGCAGTTCTGCCGCATGATTTGAAAGACCGCACTTACCGCGTAAAACTTCAGACAATTTGGAAGCCGAGATATCCAAATCCCGTGCAAACGCCCGCAGGGAATACAGAGAATTCCGACGACAACGTCGCCGAAATTCTCGCTCAATATACTGCCGATAGGTCGTCTCTGGCCGGGTAATGTCTAATTCCATGAAAGCCTCATACCTGAGGCCATCAATGAAATCAACCTCTGCCCGAACGTAGTGTTCGCTAAGTTTAACGCGACGCCCTTTTGGAGGTCTTTTCGCACTCATAGTTGATCTGCCATTCCTTGATTTGGGTTGTGCTTGAGGCAGTTTCAGTCGCCTGGCTTGGATCCTTTTGACCTGAGATCACGGGGATACCGAACAGATTCCCCACCTGGGATCCCTTGGCTCCTTCATTGTAAGAAGTATTGCCCTTCGTTGTGGTCTCTTGACCTACGACGACTTCACCTTCTTCCAAAACTTTCACGGTATAGGGCTGGCAGGTGCGCGCCATCATGGATTGAGCCTTCGCACGGTCTTCATCGCGATGATCCAATTTCATCGCCACAACACCACCAGACTGACCTTTCTTTTTCACGTCGCGGGCATAAGGCTGATAGGGCATCGTCACACAGCCGACCAATGAAACCGATACCGCTAATACAGATATTTGAAATAACTTTGTAACTAGATTTTTCATATTCGCTTCCTTTTGTTTTTAGATTTCAAATTAAAGTTGCAGGGAGTATCCAGCTTTAACGACAAAACCACTATTGTGACCGCCGCCATCTTTGGTTACATCCAGAAAACCACGCGTGTATTCAATGTCCAGATTTGCTTTTCCGGCGAACATTTCAGTCTCTGCTCCAAATCCGATGGAAGCCATCACATCTGTCGTGTTGAAATCAGAAGTCATGTCTGTCTCATCACTCACACCGAAAGTTTCTGTTTTGGATTTTGCTGACAACATATGCGCAACAGTGACACCACCAATAGCGCTGTAATTAACTGTGCTATAGGGCTGCTGGAAAATTTGATAACGGGCTTTTACCGGGATCGCAAGATACGTCAGATTTAGTTCTTGCTTGATAGCTGTGCCGCCAGAACTTACCCACACGTATTCTCTTTGGGCACCGGCTTGCAGGAACTCCAGGCCCGCTTCAACCGCAAGATTCTGACCAGGTGTTGGCATCAGGTAGGCAGCCCCAACAACGAAGCCACCCTTGGAAGAAAAATCATCGGCGATACCATCAATATTGAAGGAGCTAACACCGACATATGGTTTTAAAAAGTTTTGGTTTGAGCCTTGAGCGGATTCTGTCGCTGTTGATGTTTGGCTTGCCGCTTTTGCTGCGAGTGAAAATGCGAAAACAGACATTGCGATCAATAATTTTTTATTCATGTGAACTTTCGTTTCTAGTAGTTTTGTTTTTGTACATGTCGACAAAACAAAACCTACTAAAACTCGAATTCACTTTGCAAGGTTGGTGTTCACTGTATTGTTCGGAAGTGTTCAGCGAACAACACTGAACAATGAACAATTTGTTAACCCCACACGCGAAGACACGAACAAGAAGTTACTCTTGTTCGATGTCTAACAGAGAGCCCGGCATAAACCGGTTTTTTATTTAGTATACTTCCTGGAATGGAATCATTTTTACGATAAATTCGATCGCATTCAACTGGCAGAAAGCTGTAAAAGAACGACCCATAGAACCACCATCTGGGTCATGGTGAGCGCCACAACGCTCAACCATCGCGGTCAAAAGATCAGTGTCCGCTTTAACCGGCTGACGTTTCGCCAGGTCTGCTTCACAAACAGCGTAAGCCAAGCCAGCAGTTCTTACATCAAGGCCAGAACCCCACGCGCACGCTCCTGCAAGCTCCGCTGCCTGGTAGCAGTTTTCTGCCTGAGAAATCAAAGCCTGGAATACGGGCGGATTGTTATAAATATCATTACCTTTGGTGTCTTTGCATTCAGCGGCCATTGTTGTAGTAGCCGTTGCTAGAACCATTACTGCGAAAAGAGCTTTCAAAGAGTTCATAGGTCATTCCTTTTTTTAAAGTTATTAACTCGTTATGGGCGAAGTTATGTCCCAAAGCTAATGCCCTGTATAATAGAATGATTCGATTGTACGATTCTAAAATATAGAATGATGGAAAGAATTTGAATGCGCTAAAACAATATCAGCGCTATTCTTTCTCCATGAAATCGATGACGACTTCTACTCCCCAAGCGCCACGTCTAATCATCAAACCTTGGACAGAGGAACAGGCTGCCGATTTCCTGGAACTCTCCAATGACGAAGGCTTTACTCAGCATTTGATTACTGACTATAGACAAACGAGCATCGAGTCTGCGAAGGCCTGGATTAAAAACAATTCCGGAAAATTCGCTGTCATTGAAAAGTCCTCGGGAAATTTAATTGGCATGGGTGGACTGACAAAGTGGAGATTCAAGGACGAAGAGCTCTTTGATATCACATACCGCCTGCGTAGTTCGGCACAAGGAAAAGGTTACGGCCACGAGCTTGCTCGTGCTCTGGTTGATTTTGGTTTTAACGAACTTCACCTGGATCAGATCACAGCTACGATCACACCGGACAATATTCCCTCCAAGAAACTCGCAGAAAAACTTGGAATGCAGTTCGATCAGCGGATTGAATTATTAGGTGTACCTACGGACCTCTATCGCCTATTTGCTAAAGAACGTTAATGAAAAAGATTGCTGCGAAGTTTTGATTGCTTAATGGGATTTCAAGTCGGAACATATCGCTATGCAAGCTGATATGGATTTAAATGAAATACATATTTTCGTACGGGTAGTTCAAGTTGGTAGCTTTAATAAAGCTGCCGCCCAACTGGGCATGCCGAACTCTACAGTAAGCACCAAAGTGTCAACTTTGGAAAAGCGTCTGGGTATTACCTTGCTTCACCGTACTACCAGAAAATTAAGCCTTACCCAAGCGGGCGAAGTATTCTTTCAAAGTGCATTGAAACACATTGAAGGACTGATTTCAGCCGAGCAAGAAGCAAGCCTTAGTCAAAGTGAACCCTCTGGCACCTTACGCATCACTGCTCCTTCGATGTTCTCAAGCAGCGTGCTTCCGGAAGTCATTGCAGCTTACACGGAAAAATTTCCTAAGGTCGCAGTCGAACTTATAGCCTCCGATACGTCCCTGGATTTAATTTCAGAAAATATTGATATTGCTATCAGAGCGGGTTCTTTAAGTGACTCTGCCATGAAGTCCTTAAAATTGGGTGTCAGTTATTTTGCACCATTCGCCAGTAGCTCGTACCTTAAAACTCACGAAAAGATAACTCATCCCAAGGACCTTTTAAATCATACCTGCGTTCAGTTTACTCCGCTGGGAAGAAATAGATGGGAGTTCACCAGTCAAAGTAAAACTCGCGTTAACGTGGCGATGAAACAAAAGCTGATTTTAAATGAGCTTTATCTGGTGCGCGAACTGGCGGTCTCAGGCCAAGGTGTGGCACTGCTTCCGACTTTTGTTTGCGAAAAAGATGTCGGGCAAAAACAGCTGACACGTATTCTTCGTGACTGGCGCTCGGAAGCAAAAGATGTGCAGTTTGTTTATCCTGCGCAAAAATATGTTTCCCCTAAACTTTCGGAATTTATTTCGTTGGCTGGCGCCATGATTAAGAAAAGACTTATCTCGTCGGAGTTCTAAAAAAACCAGGAGCCTTGTGGCTCCCGGTTATCCACGAATTTAAACCTGCGATCCTTCAATACCAGAGATCGTACCCATTTTGCCGCTGTTAAAGTCCATGAATGCTTGTTGAATCTCGGCGGAGGAGTTCATCACAAACGGTCCATAGCCTACAACGGGTTCATTGATCGGCTCCCCGCCCAGAATCAAAATTTTGGCATCACTTGTCGCCTGAAGAGTAAAGTCCTCTTCATCCCTGCTAAGAACTGCGATTTCAGCATCACCAATTGTTTCACCAGATGCCAGACGAACCTGCCCGCTTAACACAAACACCATGGTCGTATGACCCGTTGGCATTTTTAACTCCGCCGTGTGCCCTGAATTTAAACGTACATCCCAGAGATGCAGTGGTGTGAATGTTTTCGCAGGACCCTTTTGACCTGCAAACTCACCCGCAATCACTCGAAGGCTGCCGCCGCCATCCGGAAAGTCAACTTTAGGCACATCGGCATTGCGAATGCCCTGATAGCGTGGTTTCGACATTTTGTCTTTAGCTGGTAAGTTCACCCACAACTGCACCATTTCAAAGCGACCACCGGTTTTCGAAAACTCCTTACCGTGTCGCTCTTCATGCACCAATCCCGAAGCCGCGGTCATCCACTGGATATCCCCAGGGCCGATCACGCCGCCACCGCCGGAAGAGTCTCGATGTTCCACCTCGCCCGAATAAACAATCGTCACCGTCTCAAAACCACGATGGGGATGTTCTCCCACACCACGTCGCTGAGGACTGGCGTTTGCTGGGAACTCGGCTGGACCCGCATAGTCCATTAACAGAAATGGAGACACTTCTTTCGTCATGCCACTGTAACTAAAAATAGATCTAACTGGGAATCCATCCCCTACCCAATGGGCACGGTCACTACGTTGAGAGAATAAAAGCTTTTTCATAAGGTGATTCCTCCTTTTGAACTACTATACGCTCATAGGGGGATCACCACTAGATGGGATAATGCGAAGACATTATTCATTACATTGAATAATAAGTGCTGAATGAGCGCGGGATCAGTACCCGCGCCATGTATTGTGGTAACTATTGCGCCAGAAGTGATTGGCCTTCGGTAGTCATTGTTACCGGGATATATGCAAATGCGTCTTGAGTATCATCCGTTGTCATTTCGCCCTGGGCTTTTGCCAAAACAGTCTTACGACCGTCTGAAAGTTGGCAAGAAATGATCACGGCATCAGAACTTACTTGAGTGAACACCAAAGTTTGCTGGCATTTAACGTCCTTGATTTTTACTTTGTCACAAAAAGCGACGCCATAAAGTTCCGTGCAGGGAAATACAAATCCAGAATACTCGGGATCAAGGTGCAAACCCAAAACGATTTTGGCGGCTGGATTGATGGCTTGTGCACTTAAAGAAAATGAAAGTAAAATCGCGGAAATAAATATAGTAGAAGTTTTCATGGCGCGTGAGTTACCACGGAATACGCCCCCCGCCGAGCACTTCCTAAACTTTTTAAATTATTTATGCAGTGCAGATTTGGAACAGCCCAGATTCCTTACAATCAGGTGATGAATGTTTATTTTTTGATAAGCGCGGGGGTCACGAAGTCGGCGTAAGTATCTGTAATTCGTTGCCAAGTTCCATCTTTAACCATTTCGTTTAGGGCTTGAGTGATCGCCTGAATGTCTTCTGCTCTGGATTTGTTACGATAGTAAATACCGATCTCAAAGGTTTTATCTTTATCAGTAATTCGTTCAAACCCTTTCAACGCCTGCACCTTTTCGAAATACTTGTGTACCCATTCATTCTGAACAACAGCAGCCTGGGGCCATTTCTTAAGACTTCTATATGAGGCTTGCAGAGACGGAGCCGTGATAAAGCGCTGGGCTTGACTCAACTTCTTTGTTTCCTCTGCCGTGAAAAAATAGGCAGCCGCGGGAAGAACAATGAAACTTACTTTGGGATCATCGATCAGCGTCTGAAAGGTTTTGTGCTCCGCTGCGATCTTTTCGGATGTTAAAGCCTGTCTCTCCACTTTTTGTATCGGAATGAAGTTCGCGACTTCATCGAACACCGGATTCTTGATTGTGACCACGACCAAGTCGATACGATAAGACTTTAACTCTGACAGCAGCCGCGATCGATTCATGGGAATTGGCGCAAACTTGCAGGAAGTGCGCGATCGCAACTCATTCACAGTATCGTAGCTGACGCCGGTAAAGTTTCTAGAATGAGGCGCTTGAAAGTAAAGGGGCTCTGATTCGTTCACAGCGACCTTATAGGTTCCCAAACAGGGTTCTGAAGACGGCAGAGCGAACACCACCTGTGAGCACGTCAGAAGGCTTATGGTTAGAAGAGCTAAAAAATACATCTCCTTATAATGCCCGAAGGAAAAGTAAACTTCTTGTGTATTTAGGCAAAATCGTCATTTTTGAAACATTGGTGCCAGGTCCTATTCCTGTAAGCGGTGCATCCGTAAACAGGACCTGGCACCATTTAATTATTTATAGCCTGCTTTGATCATCATTTCGATGCCCACTGGAACAAAGTTAGAAACTTCATTCACATTGCTAGCGTCCTCAACAAATGGACCGAATTCTTTAAGAATTGGCGCGATGTCAGCTTCTTTGCTTGCAGGATACTGACTGAAGCTACCCGCAACTGCTTCTTGAACTTGTTTTGAAACCATGAATTCCAGAAATGCATTGGCTTTCGCTACATTCTTGGAAGACTTAGTAATAGCGATGCCTACACCATTGATGTGTGCGCCGATTTTGTCTTGCTCAAGGAAGCGAACGCCCACTGGGAAATTCACATCATCACGTACGATAGGTGCCAAGTAGTAGGTATTTGCAACACCAATCGCACAAGTGCCGTTAGCGATAGCTGCGATTACGTCACGGTCACCTTTAAGTGGCTCTACCGCCAGGTTGTTCACCCAAGAAGCCAAAAGCGCTTCAGTTTGTGTGGCACCGAAGTGTTTTACAAAGTAAGCAGCCATGCCTTCGTTGTAGCTGTTTTTAGAAGTTCTGACGCACAATTGGCCTTTCCATTTTGGGTTGCCAAGGTCTGCATAGGTATTCAACTCTGCAGGATTCACCTTCTGTTTGTTGAACATCACAGTGCGCGCGCGGTAGAACAACAAGAACCAGTTATTATCATTAGAGATCAAATGAGATGGAACTTTTTGAGAGACTTTACCAGTCGAAAATGACTGCAAGAATGCTTTACGATTCGCCTCACCCATATACACAATGTCTTTATCCAGATAAAGATCGGCACGTGAGTTTTGGCCTTCAGCTTCCAACTGTTTCAACAGTTCAGCAGAAGAAGCAAAAACCACTTCCACTTCAACACCCGTCATTTGTGTGAATGGTTTCAGAATAGGTGCCAGTCTTTCACCGTCGTAAGAAGAATAAATAACCAGCTTGTCCGTGTTCGCCTGAACAGTAAACGCTGCCAAAAGGGTCACAATCGCAATCAAAATTCTCATAGGTCTGCTCCTTTAAAACTTTGAACAGTCCTAATTGATCGCTGCAGCTCAGGTCAAATTTTTGGCAGAAAATCGTGATTTGATATCAGTTCACTTTCACTCTTTTTACTTTTGTGAAGAAAAATGTACCTAGCACCTTATTTATACGCAATCTTGATATAGGTAGAAGGACCCGGGCGGCCGTATTCGTTTACCAATCGAACTTCCAAGTCATTCTTGGCTTGCAGAGCGGACCATTCAAAAGAATTTCCTCTAATGCTGACCCATTTTCCCTGAGGCGATGTTCGGTACTGATAGCTTTCTTTAATTTTGGAAGCAGTTTTAAGTACGACTCTAAAAGATGGCTTTACGGCAAACAAAGCCATCTTTTGCAAATAGTCTTCATCGGAATTGATTCCCAAAGTTTTGAACTTTCTTGTCGCCTCGACTCCCGCATCTGTATAGCTTAGCAATACTGCCACCCGATTCATCTCTGGATAAAATAATTCCGGGCGAGTCATATAAAGCGCATTATCCAGTCGCAATCCCTGAAAAGCTAGAGGCATACCTTTCTGCTCAAGCAGAAGCGACGGCCCCATGTTTAGCGCCTCGCTATAAACAGTGATGTGACCAAAGTATTCTTTAAGAAATGCTTTATAGCTTTCCTTTTCAGACTTACTGGAAAGAGCGTTAGTACAATCCGGCGCCACTTTGACTGCTAACGTTGAATAACGACCGGCTTTCTTTTCTTTGAAGATCTCATAGTAATTCAGCGGAATTTTAGATTTCTCCGTCGTTAAGTAGGTTCCAAACTGCGGGTCCAGGAAAATCCACTTCTGAAGATCATTCAACCACACTTCCATGACGACGTGCCCTTGACCATAGCCTCCGTAAGCAACGTCATTGCTTCTTAAAGCAAGACTGCGTGTGATGAACCCAAATGCTTGCAGAACTTCGGCAAGGACGACGCCATATTCGACGCAACGAAACCGTTCGTTCTTTTTATGGACAGCTTTCAGAATATCAAGTGCTTGAAAACTTGCAGGTGGAGCATGAAATCCGTCATGCTGCCATTGATTACTAACCCAGCTTAATGCTGAAACAACAAAATCAGTTTCGCTGCCTTTAGATTGCTTAAAACCGTTGGCTTCAATATAGCTTCTCAACTTCTTAAGTTGAGCTCTATCAATTGGTGCGTAAACCCAATCAGAAACCGACAACGCATCCAGTGAGTTATTAGACTTTACGACTGAAATTTTCTTAAGCTTCATTGCTGATCTTTCTATGCGGGTGCCTAATAATTGGGACATTCTTTATTCTGATTAGCAAGATTAATTGACACAAACTTCCACCACCACTCGCAAACGCGTCAAATCAGGACCAGACAATAACTAAATTTTGCCCGTTTAAACGCGCTGGAACCACTCTACCTTCTGTGATTTTCAATTTCATCATTCGGCGTTCGACCAGGGGTTTTTATAATTCAATACAGAGCGTTTTAAGAGCTTCAGAAATCGGAAAATACCAACCTCTTAACACCTTTGGGAATTCGGATTTCAAGCATCTCCTGCCGAACAGAAAGTCTTTTACTTTAAAGGTGCCAGGTCCTATTCCTGTAAACGGCGCATACAGGAATAGGACCTGGCACCACAGGAGGCATCCGTGAAATACACCACTGCGAGCGAAAGCGAATTACAAAATCTTCTGAATGAAAGTCGTTCGGAGATTTCAGGATATGAATTCGAAAAAATCGATCTGACTGAATACGAGTTGAAAAGTGCGGTATTTATTGACTGCAAGTTTATCGGGTGCCACTTGGCCAACTGCTCGCTGTTAAACGTATCACTTCGCGGAGTGGTCTTTGAAGATTGCAACCTGATGGGGATCAATTGGACTGAGGTTCGCAAAAATGGCAGTTTCAGCTTTAAAGGATGCAAGCTTGATTACAGCAGCTTTCAAGCTGTTGACCTGCGCGGAGTCAGTTTTGAAAATTGCGTGATTCGCGAGGCCGACTTTTCTGGAGCAAACCTTTCCAAATCCTCATTCTCCCAGGCAAACTTATCCGGAACTTCTTTTGCAAATGCCAATTTGGAAAAAGCCGACCTAAGAGGCGCGCGAAGTTACTTTATCCATCCTAAATTCACCAAAATCAAAGATGCTCACTTCTCGTTCCCTGAGGCTCTTGTACTCATCGAAGCCATGGGAGCAAAAATAGAAATCTAAATCAGAACGTTTGTTCTGATAGTGCGGTCTATAATATGTTGTTTACCATGCCGGGTTGACTCCCTTGTTTGTGGAAAATTAGATTTTTCCAATCAAACGAAAGGGTGTTTTTATGAAACTACAAGCTCGTTATCTGGCGGGATTGGTTCTTTGTCTGCTCTGCTCGGAAGCTTTTTCAGCAGATATATATGTGTCTGCTAATGGGACTGATTCAGGTAATTGCCAAAACAGCTCACAACCCTGCCAAACAATCAGTTATGGTATTGGTGCTAGTTCTGATGGCGATACGGTTCACATAGCTCCGGGCTCTTATGCCGAAACGGGACCCATCGCGATCAACAACAGTATTTCGATCGTGGGCCCCCAGGCCGGCGTGGATGCCCGACAACGAGTCATTTTGGGGTACAGCGAAGCTACGATTAATATTGGACACGGTTTTGTCGTCAATGCCAACCGGGTTTCCTTCGATGGGTTGCAACTGGTCGACTCAAACATGTATGCGATCCAAATCTCAACGGGCTTTCATGGCGCAACAATTCAAAATAACATTTTCCGCAACAATCCAAACAGTCTGGGGCTAGCGAATAACGGCGCATCTCCATTAGTTGTTTCAAAGAATGCATTTCTTAACGGAAAAGTTTCAGCTGCGATCATAGTCTACAACGGCAACAACTACCCAATTTCCAACGTAATTGTTAGCGATAATTTATTCAGAGACAATGCTCCCGTTGCGATTGACTTTGAAGGTTGGGGGCCTACGGCTACCCATTCAAATATCACCATTGAAAACAACAATATTCAGAACAGCAAATACGGAATTATTTTTCAGACGACAGGAAGTAGCATCGTCACTGGAAACACTTTCGAAAATCCTCCAGAGATTACTGCTATTGGAATCTGGATCATCGGTTCAAACGATGGAATTACAGTCACTCAGAATTCCTTCAGCGGAGGTTCTTATGGAGTTTATCTGAACCAGCTTTCTGGCTATGCAAACTCCAACATTGATGTTAACCGAAATTCCTTTGGGAACTTCTCCGAAGGAGGAGTTGGAGCTTCGGTCATGCCTTTGCAACGTGAAGGCTTTGCTTCCTGTAACTGGTGGGGTGATGCTTCAGGACCCAAGTATCCATTGAATCCCGATGGAACTGGAGCCGCTCTTGTCGGCGAATTCGAGCTTACTGATTTTGAGCCCTGGCTGAAAACAGCAAACTTAAATGGCATTTGCGGTAACGAGCCGCCCCCTCCCCCTGATGATAGCAAGACATCTCCTGATTTTGCCGGTACATGGCGGGCTGGTGACAAGTGTCTTGTGATTTCCAGTGATCTTATTGCGACGAAAAGTTCAAAAGCGTTCGGTCCTATTCGAATTAAAAGTCAGGATGGTTTGCTGATGTCCTTCGGTACTCCTTTAGAGCCTGCGGGAGTTTATACAAGAGCACTTATTACTTATGACGGAAAAAAGCCCAAATTCCAGGAAGTACGACTTCAGGGTAAAAACCGTCTTAAAGTGGATGAGTACTATAAGTTCGGAAACAGAAATCCACTTAATCACTTCGACACGGAAACTTATCATCGGGTTCGTCGTTGTGGCTGGAAGAAACATGTATTCCCTCCTCAGCCAAAACCTAATCCAAGTTCCGTATCATCAACCCAGGCGCAACTTCTGCCCTCCCACTAAGTAGATAGGAAACTAAAATGAAAACATTAAAATTAATTTTCTTACTCTTGCTTACGGTCAGTTGTTCAAACGCCTTGGCCAGAAATGACAAACTGGTCGGAAACTGGATTCGCATCGGGGGAGACTCCGCCTGGGGAAGAATCGACATCGATGATTCACTTCGCGCTAAAGGCTATCGCATGTGCGGGGACATCCTTTGCGGTGAACCTGTGATCTTCAGACTGGCAAGCTATGGACAAACCCGTCTGACTGTGTTTCATACCCGCGCAACTGGTTCTGTCACCGAGCCGAACGGAAACTTTACAGCAACCGAGATTATTGAAGTTGAAAACGGAAAAATGACGGTGCGTGAGTACCAAAAATCGAACACCCCCGGCTATCCGAGCTTGATTTATACAATGATCATGGCCAAGGGACGCCGCTAGAAAAAAGGTGCCAGGTCCTATTCCTGTATGCAGCGCATACGGGAATAGGACCTGGCACTTTACACATCGCTCTCAGTCCGTCATTGTTAAAATGATATGTCTGAAATCACACTTTCTAAAGCCCAGATCCGTTCTCTATGGTTGAGGTCCCAAGGACTTCACGAAGCCACATATTTCGGAAAAGGACCTAAGGCGATCGTCAAAGCCATCAAACATCTGGGATATGTACAGATCGATACGATCAGTGTGATCGAGCGCAGCCACCATCATATTTTGTATTCTCGTATACCCGATTACAAAACCTCATACCTGCATCAGGCACAAAACAAAGATAAAACTGTCTTCGAGTACTGGACTCATGCGCTGGCGTATATCGCGACCGAGGACTTTAAGTACTTTATCAATGATATGAAACGCCGTAAGAAAAACCCTTGGTACTCTACAGTAACCGATGCGGATATCAAAAAAGCGATGGCGCTAGTTAAGAAGCAGGGACCCATTTCCATCCGCGATGTGAATGACGAAGTACTGGTGGAGAAGGATCACCCATGGGCCAGCAAAAAGCCCTCTAAGAAAGCTCTGCAAAGTGCTTTCAATGCCGGGGATTTAGTAATCAGCGAACGCCAGGGGATGCTAAAGAAATACGAACTGACCAATCGCCATTTTGGTTGGACGAAAAGACCTAAGGCTGCAACTGCAGCTGAGGTATTGGATTATCACCTGGATCGCGCATTGCGCTCACAAGGTGTTGTCAGTGTTGATTCCATTTCTTATATGGAAAAGGTCGCACACAAAAAAGAAATACTAAAACTTCTGCAAGCACGAGTTCGTCAGGGGAAACTAATTCCCGTTAAAGCTGAAGGCGTTGATAAGGTTCAGTTTTGGATAGAGCCCACTCACCTTGATGAAGGTATCGATGATGCCGGTGATTTGACTCATATCCTGTCGCCATTTGATCCATTGGTGATTCAACGAAAACGATTTAATATGTTCTTTGGTTACGATCATCGTTTTGAGGCCTATGTGCCCAAAGAAAAAAGAAAGTACGGATACTTCACTCTACCCGTGATCATCGGCGACCAAGCCGTTGCGGTTTTAGATTTAAAAACGGACCGCCAAAATCAGAAGCTGCTAATTCAACAATGGAGCTGGCTGGAAAAGCACAAATCGCAAGCCAACAAGAAGCTCATTGAACAGGAACTTCAGCGTTTCGAGAAGTTTCAGCTTGCAAGATAAGGGTCGCGTTTTCTATTGCTATCGCTGAAACCAACCGCTCCGAAATTGCATTTCTCTATGGAACAGAAGATTTGTCTCAGCATGAGAATCCGAGTGTTTGTTATTTTGCCCACCTAATTTAAAGCCGAAACTAATATAGCGCACTTATCATCATGTCTTAGCGGAGGCCTCCTTGAAGCGATCTTATGCTGTACAGAAAACACTCTGGGCAATCGGTGCAGTGATAACTTTGGTTTCTTTCAACAACTGCGGTGAGGGCTTCACGACGTTAAGTTCAATTTCTGGTGGTAACTCTGAATTCTCCACAGCCAATGGCGAAACCTGCGAAGAGGCCATTGTCAAAGTTTACGCTAATACCTTTCATCCGTTTCTGAACCAAACCTGCGGTGGCTGTCACGCTGCTGGAGGAATTGGCAAAGGAGTTTTCGGCAGCAAGGATGTCGTGACTTCTTATAATGCGTTTACACCTGTGGGTGCCGCTTATATTTCAAGCCGCGCAGTCGACGCCAATCATCAGCCGCCAGCTACGGGGCCTGTCAATCAAGCACGTGTTGATGAGATCAATGTTTACTGGACAGCAGCCCAAGATAAGTATGCACAATGCAAAGCTGATGCGACACCTGCGCCATCGCCAACTCCGACTGTGAGCCCAACCGTTACACCTAGCCCGAGTCCTTCGCCGACTGTAAGCCCAACAGTTACGCCAAGCCCTAGTCCGTCACCTTCAGTGACGCCGTCACCATCGCCTTCGCCTACACCATCACCAACTCCGGTTACTGTAACTTATACTCAGCTGGCAGCTTCTGGCGGAGTATTCGCGACGAACTGTTTTGCCTGCCACAAAGCCGGCAATGCTAAAGATGGATTGGATTTAACAAATTATGCGCAGGCAAAAGCAGCCGCTTCGAAAATCAAAGCGCGCATGAATAACGCCAACGATCCTATGCCGACAAATGGAATACTGCCGCAGGCACAAAGAACTTTAGTCGATACCTGGATTGCAAACGGAACTCCGCAGTAAGAGCCACACCCGCTACGGGTGCGGCAGCGCACAACTCTGTTGGAAAAAGACCGTTCTTTTTACACCTTCAGCGGTACGATCGCAGTTTGTCGTGTCGCAGATCCCACTCTAATTCATTGTTAAACTGAAGTCCGTATAGACTCTTCTGGCACCCACCCCTACCCTTGCCTTTTAACCTTCACAGGAGAGATAGGCATGGCGAAAACAAAACCTTCAAACAAAGTAAAGAAATCTCCCTCTAAAGATACCAATTCGAATCGTGATCCCGTTCCCAGAGTCGGGGCAATGACACTGGATGGGGACTTTTTGACGACTAATCAAGGTGCGCGCATTTCTGACAACCACAATTCCCTTAAGGCGGGAATTCGTGGTCCCACATTACTTGAAGACTTTGTTCTGCGCGAAAAGATAACAAGCTTTGACCACGAAAGAATTCCTGAGCGCGTAGTGCATGCCCGTGGAGCAGGTGCTTTCGGTTATTTTGAATGCACCAAGAACATGTCGCGATTCACAGAAGCAGGCTTCTTAAGCCAAGTCGGCAAACGCACCCCGGTGTTAGTGCGTTTTTCAACCGTTGCGGGATCTCGTGGCTCCACTGATACGGCTCGTGATGTGCGGGGTTTTGCCACCAAATTCTATACCGACGAGGGAAACTATGACTTAGTCGGAAATAATATCCCCGTGTTTTTCATTCAGGATGCGATGAAGTTTCCTGACCTGATTCACGCGGCTAAACCAGAACAGCACAATGAAATTCCCCAGGCTCAAACCGCACACGATACATTCTGGGATTTTATATCCCTGATGCCGGAAAGCACTCACATGGTTTTCTGGGCCATGAGTGATCGTGCTATTCCCCGAAGCTTTCGCATGATGGAAGGTTTTGGTGTTCACACGTTTCGTTTTGTAAATGCCAAGGGCGAAGGAACCTTTGTTAAGTTTCACTGGAAACCGAAACTGGGAATTCATGGTTTGGTTTGGGAGGAGGCACTCCTTATTTCCGGGCAAGATC
Source organism: Bdellovibrio sp. HCB274 (assembly GCF_047306075.1). GTDB lineage: Bacteria > Bdellovibrionota > Bdellovibrionia > Bdellovibrionales > Bdellovibrionaceae > Bdellovibrio. The sequence continues at coordinate 1,281,254 of NZ_CP178623.1, read as the reverse complement.
CCGATTTTCACCGCCGTGATTTATTTGATGCCATAAACTCTGGAGGTTTTCCCGAGTGGGAACTAGGTGTGCAACTGGTTCCGGAATCGGATGAACATAAATTTCCTTTTGATCTATTAGATCCAACTAAAATCATTCCTGAAGAAATGGTACCGGTCACAATCATCGGGCGGATGGTTCTTAATCGCAATCCCGACAACTTCTTTTCAGAAATTGAACAGGCCGTTTTCCATCCAGGTCACTTGGTTCCGGGTATTGATGTGACAAATGATCCCTTGCTGACGGGCCGATTATTTTCTTATACCGACACGCAAATCACCAGACTGGGCGGACCGAATTTTCACGAGCTTCCTGTAAACCGGCCGTTGGCTTCAATCAACAACCATCAACGCGATGGTTTCGGCAGACAAACTATTCCTAAGGGCCGAGTCGCCTACGAACCAAACTCCCTGGGAGGCGGCTGCCCTTTTCACTCCCCAGCCAAGATGAAATCATTTGTGCATTTAACAGAAAGAGTTGAAGGCCACAAAGTCCGGGCGCGCAGCGAAAGTTTTGGTGATCATTTTTCCCAGGCAAAACTGTTTTATAATAGTCAGACGAAAATTGAACAAGACCACATTCGCGATGCCTTCGTGTTTGAACTTTCAAAAGTTGAGACCGTTGCTGTTCGAAAGAGAATGGTCACGACCCTGATGATGGTGGATCGCAATCTGGCCGCCGCGATTGCAGAAAAATTAGGACTGGAGCCACCTGCCCAAGGTGTCGAGCAACCAAACCCTGCAAATCACGAAAACAATATTATTCCGGATAATCGCAGCATGGAGACAATTGAGGAAGATCAAAATTCTTCCAACGTAAACGGCAAGAAATCACCACTGCCAAAACAATCCCCCGCACTGAGTATGGTTAAGACAGCCCCAAGTTCAGTGGAAACGCGCAAGATTGCCTTATTGGTGAACATTAATAGTCCGCTTAATCAGGTGGCTCCACTGAGAAAGTCACTGGAAGCCGAGGGCTGTGCGGTCGACGTTGTCTATCCAGGAATGGAAGGACCTGATCTGGCAACAGTTCGCAGGGATGGTGATAAAACCTTAAATTCCACACCCTCAGTTGCCTATGATGGAATGATCGCAATGACTGATAAGTACGATGATCCGGAAGAGCAAAGCCGCGCCCTGCGTTTTATTGCGCAGTCATTTAAACACTGTAAAACCATTGGAGCCGTGGGTACGGCCTCAGCTTTGGTTGAAAAAGCCACTATGGGTCTAATTGGCAAAAACAAAACCGGTTACGTCAGTGCTGCAAAAAGTACGGAACTGTCACCAAGATTTATTAAAGAATTAAGCAAGCACCGTCATTGGGAGCGCGCTGAACTAGTTAAACAATTACCAGCATAATAAGGAGCTATTATGAAAATCCTACTAGCCATTCTTGCGGTTATCTCTGTCGCTACAACATCTTTTGCCAACGATGACAAGGATCGCACCGCAAACACAAACTCCCCTGCGGAGCGCGAACCGTTGCGTGAGGGATCTGCCGTCACAGATAAGAAAGACCCCTCATCCACAGCGTTTAAAAAACACCGTGGTGACGCTTCAAAAGGCCGCCAGACGAAACCACAATCCACCAGCACATCTGAACCGATTCCAGCAAGCGAATCGAAATAGAAATTTATTGTTTACAGAGGAAAAACAGATGAAAGCAGGCCGCTTCGGCCTGCTCACTAACGTCCGGGAATATCTACTAGATTTACTTTAAAAGTCTTGAATTCACGTCATTAATCTTCCGCTTTACATGACACTTCACAATTTTGCGTAAGAAAGCTGGAATTACTTCGAGTCACGATTATCTTTGTGGGAATAAAAGGAGGAATTTATGAGAAAAATCGCATCGTTCCTTATTCTGAGTCTTGCCGTAAGCGGGGCATTTGCAGAAGGAACCAGCTATCAACAAGGCCAATCCGTTAGAAAAGCTGACGATCAGGCTATGACCACTCAACGTGCGACGGACATCACACGCATGATCCGCGAAAAAATTGTGGCCGACGACTCGTTGTCTACCAAAGCGCACAATATTCAGATCATCACCGACAATAACAATCGCGTGATCCTGAAAGGCAACGTCGACTCTGCCAGTGAAAAAGAAAAAGTTGGCAGCATCGCAAAAAGCGTCGCAGGTGCTGCGCAGGTCATCAATAACACCGTAATTACAAAATAAAGGAGTACATCATGGGACAACGTGGAGATAAAGTCGTATTCGGTATTTTTCAGTCTCGTTCGCAAGTCGAACAATGTGTTGAGCAACTGCGCACAGAAAGCTTCCGTAGCGAAGACGTTTCTGTATTGATGCCAGACAAAGGTGATACAGCTCGCTTTGCTCACGAAAAGGACACTAAAGCACCGGAAGGCGCGACAATTGGTGGCGGTACAGGCGCTCTTTTGGGCGGTACACTGGGCTGGCTAGTGGGTGCTGGTGCAATTGCAACATTGCCAGTCCTGGGTCCTTTGGTTGCAGCAGGTCCAATCATGGCAGCCCTTGCGGGAGCAGGTGCTGGTGCTGCGGTTGGTGGCCTGGCAGGTGCGCTGGTTGGTATGGGCATCCCAGAGTACGAAGCCAAACGTTATGAAACAATGGTAAAAGACGGAGGAATTCTTTTGTCTGTTCACGTTGACGATAGCGACTGGCAGGATAAAGCCGAAAGAATTCTAAAACAATGTGGCGCCAAAGATATTTCGAAATCCAATGAAAAAGGACCTTCAAGAAATACAGAACGCCGTGGAGACATGCATCCATAGTTAATCAGAAGGGAGCGCAAGCTCCCTTCCTTTGGAGAGCAAATGCCACATAGAAGAGTTCAAGACATTCTAGGTTACGCTTGCCTCCTGAATATTGTAACATTCTATTCGTTCTATCTGCCGGGCATGTTGCTAACGGAATTTGCGAAGTCACTGCCCTCTTCTTTCTTATTTTCCATGACCTCTTTCTTAGTGGGATTCATCGTCCGTCCATTTGGCGCACTTTGCCTGGGAGCTCTCGCAGATCGCAAGACGCGTTTGGAAGGATTGCGTGTCAGCGCCTTACTAATAGGCTTTTCATCCTGCCTGGTTTGTCTGGTACCGGATAGCTCTCATTGGACCTATTATGTCCTGAGGGTGGTGCAAGGGTTTGCATTAGGTGGATGCTATCCCATTCTCAGCGTGATAATTTATGAAGCGGCTCCTTCCACACATCGCGGTCTTTACACAGGTCTTTTTCAAACTTCTGTACCGGCGGGATATTTATTTGCACTGGCGGTCACAATCGTTTCAAAACTTCTGATCGGTGAAGAAAACTTTTTGCAGAACGGCTGGCGAACAGCATTTATCTATAGCGCTTTGATTTTCCCGGCCTGGTGGCAGCTGCATAAACTTCTGGCTAACGTCGAGTATCACGATCATCCCGAAATCTCGAGGTGGGATTTCATTCGCCTTAAAGATTGGACAGTTCAGGAAAAGAAATGCGCGGTCTATGCCCTTCTCATGGCGACGGCCTTGGGTTCGATTGCTATCATGGGAGTAAATATCAAAGGCTTCTTTTTAAAGTCCATGCTGCACTTAGATCCCCTGACCGCCAATCACGTCATCGCTTATTCAACACTCTTTTATACACCTACTTATGCGCTCTGGGGGACACTTGCCGACCGCGTAGGACCCCGCAAAGTTTCAAAGCGCGGTCTTATTGCAGGTATAATTCTGATACTGCCCCTGTTTAAGTTGTTTGAAATATCCGCGCAAGGCGGAAACATTGTTCCTTTTTCTGTGCCCTGGTTTTCGATATTCGGAGTCTCGGTGGCAATCAGTATGATTGCGACCGCATGCTTCGGGCCTTTTGTGATGTTGGTTTGTAATTTGGTCCACCATGAACATCGCTGCACACTGTATGGTCTAAGCTATAATATCGCTACTGGCGTTATTGGTGGCACTGCTTATCTAATCAGCTTTTATGTCTTTGAAAATACACATACGCTGTATGGAGGCATCATCTATATCCTCTCGCTTGCAGCACTCGCAGGCATTGCCGCTACTTTGTATCGCAAACGAAACGCCCAACACTTTGAAGATCTGGTAAAGTAAGTTTTAACTTCAGGTCCAGTCTCTATCTTGCCCAAACACAGTGAAACGTCATTTGTTCCCCTCTGGTCACCTTGATAAAATTTATGAATGGAACTGGTGCGTGCGACTTCCGAAGGTTTGTACTGTCCTCAGGGTGATTTTCATATCGACCCCTGGCGTCCTGTACAACGAGCCATAATTACTCATGGCCATTCAGATCATGCCCGCTGGGGATCTGCAGAGTATCATACCAACATTAAAGGCATTCCCATCCTAAAACTTCGTTTAGGTGAGGACATAAAACTTTACTCTCATCAAGCTGGAGAGAAATTCAAAGTCGGAAACACCTGGGTGAGCTTTCATCCCGCAGGTCATATTCTGGGGTCATGCCAGGTTCGCATCGAGTATAAAGATCATGTTTGGGTGGCTTCCGGAGATTATAAGCGCACACCCGATCCGTCCTGTGATCCGTTTGAAGTCGTACCTTGTGACACATTCATTTCGGAGGCGACATTTGCCCTGCCCGTTTACAAATGGGATTCGGGTGCCGTGACCGCCGAGAGAATTCACTCCTGGTGGCAATCAGATCCAGAAAGACCCAGCCTGCTTTTTTGTTATGCTTTAGGAAAAGCTCAGCGAATTCTGGCAGAACTTCGCCGCATCACTGATCGCAAGGTTTACATTCACGGGGCATTGGATTCTATCACACAAATTTATCGGGCAGCTGGCATCGAAATGCTTCCCACCGCCTCAATTCAGGAAAAAGAAAAAGGTTATAACTTCGCTGGCGATTTGATTCTGGCCCCCCCGTCTGCGCATCGCTCGCCTTGGATGAAAAGATTTAAAGAACCCCAAACCGCGTTTGCTTCGGGTTGGATGCAGGTTCGCGGCACCCGTCGCCGCAAAGGCTACGAACGTGGATTCGTGTTGTCGGATCATGCAGATTGGAACGAGCTTAATCAGACAGTGGAAGAAACTGGCGCCTCAACCGTTTACCTGACGCATGGTCGTACCGATGTTTTGCAGAGATATCTGAACGAGCAAGGCAAGACCGTAAAACTATTCGTAACGCAGTACGAAGCCGAAGAGGAGGCTTCATGAAAGAATTTGCTGCTCTTTATGAAGAACTCGATTCCACAACTTCCACCAACGAAAAGGTCGCAGCTCTTAAAAAGTATTTTACCAAAGCAGATCCTGAGGACTCTATGTGGACCTTGATGCTTCTGACAGGAAAGCTCTCCCGAAGAACCATCACTTCACGAACCTTAAGCAGTCTTTTTTTAGCCAGTACTCACTATCCGGAATGGTTGTGGGATGAGAGTCGCGATCACGTGGGTGATACGGCTGAAACCTTAAGCCTGCTGGCCCATTCACTGGAGCTGTGCCGGGCGACTTCGTCTTCGTCAAATAAAAGTCTGACCCAGTGGATGGAGGAGGAAATTCCTTACCTTGCCAAAATCAAAGATGAAAAAGAACAGGCGGACCATCTTTTAAAGCTGTGGAAAAAACTGACCACGCAGGAAGTTTATATCCTGAATAAACTCATCACCGGAGCCTTTCGCGTGGGGGTCAGCGATAAGCTTGTGATCCGAGCGCTATCTGAAGTCTATGACGTCCCCACCGACCAAATCGCGCACCGATTAAGTGGCAGCCTGGAAACAGGAGCCGAAGCTTTCGAGCGAGTCGTCTCCCAGGAAGCTGTTTCAGCCACTTTCAGTCAGCCTTATCCGTTTTGTCTGGCTCACCCGTGGAGCGAACGCAGCGAAAAGAATTTTGATCCCGGCGAATGGTGTATTGAGTGGAAGTACGATGGCATCCGCGCACAAGTGATTCGCCGAGAAAGCCAAACCTGGATCTGGTCCCGAGGGGAAGAAGACATCACAGACACCTTCCCGGAGCTTGCGGAGATATTTGCGGACTTACCGGAAGGCAGTGTGATCGATGGTGAAATCCTGGTTTTTAAGGAGGACCGTATTTCCTCCTTTCAATCCCTGCAGCGTCGCTTGGGGCGAAAAAAGGTTTCAGCACAAATGCTGAAGGAATTTCCGGCGGGCTTTATGGGTTACGACTGCCTTGAAATCAACGGCCAGGATGTACGGCAAGAGACTTTAAAAAACCGCAAAAAACATCTGCAAAAGATTTTGGGGAAGTTTAAAAGTCCCCAGGTACGTATTTCCCCGGTCGTGGAAGTCACATCTTTAGAGGAACTCAACTTTCTGCGCAGTCAGTCCCGGGAAAAGGATGCCGAAGGTCTTATGCTAAAATGGTGGGCGGGAGTTTATTCGGTTGGCAGAAAAACCGGGAACTGGTGGAAGTACAAAGTCGATCCCCTGACCCTGGATGCCGTCTTACTGTACGCGCAATCAGGCACAGGACGCCGATCTAATCTTTACACCGATTATACGTTTGCGCTTTGGAATGAAAATCATGAACTGATTCCATTTGCTAAAGCCTATTCGGGATTGGATCAAAAAGAAATCGATGAACTCGATGCCTGGATTCGCAGGCACACCAAAGAAAAATTCGGCCCCGTCAGATCAGTCGAGGCCCAGCATGTTTTTGAAATAGGCTTTGAGGGTATTGGCGCCTCCTCACGTCACAAATCTGGAATTGCCGTTCGATTTCCCAGAATTCTGCGCTGGCGAAAAGACAAGAAAGTCGACGATGCAGACACCCTCACTTCGGCGCAAGAGCTTCTGAAGGCGGTCAATAATGAACCGTGAGCTTAAGCCTATTTACAATTTTTTCGCGTCTAAAAAATGGAAGCCCTTTCCTTTTCAGGAAGAAGCCTGGAATGGGTTTCTGAAGGGTGAATCCGGACTTTTACACATCCCTACAGGATCTGGAAAGACCTATGCAGCGATTATGGGCCCCTTAGCCCGCTTTATGAGTCAACCGCGCCCAGGACTTAAAGCTTTATATCTGACTCCCCTACGTGCCCTGACCCGCGATATTGAGGCGGCAATCCTTGAACCTATAGAGTCAATGAAGTGGCCGATTAAAGTTATGTCCCGTACGGGTGACACAGCTTTTGCCAAAAAGAAAAAACAACTCACCAATCCGCCGGACTTGATGCTAACCACACCAGAATCTTTGGCGGTAATGATCTCCCAGCCTGATGCTGAAGACTACTTTAAGAATTTGCAGGTCGTAATTTTGGATGAGTGGCATGAATTAATGGCCAGCAAACGCGGAAGCTTGTGTGAGCTTTCACTTTCTTACCTGAGAACCATTAATCCCGATTTACAAACTTGGGCGATGTCTGCCTCTATCGGAAATCTAGATGAAGCTGCAAAAGTGGCCGTCGGCAGAGCCCAGGAGCCAGTGATAATTTCAGGGGGCTCTGATCGCAAACTGGATCTGGACTGTTTACTGCCGGATAAAATTGATCGCTTCCCATGGGCCGGGCATTTGGGTTTTGCACTTAAGGATTCTCTGCTGGAGATTTTAGACCCCGAGGTTTCCACCTTAATTTTTACCAACACCCGCTCTCAGGCGGAACGCTGGTTTGAAGCATTACGTGCGGCACGCCCCGACATGGAAGACTTAATGGCTCTTCATCATAGCTCGTTAGAGCGTGAGGAACGCGAAGCCGTGGAAGAAGGTGTCAAAAACGGTGATCTAAAATGGGTGGTCTGTACTTCGTCGCTGGATTTGGGTGTCGACTTTCAACCCGTGGAAAGAGTCGTACAAATTGGCTCACCAAAAATGGTGGCACGCATGATTCAACGGGCCGGACGATCTGCTCACAGGCCTGGAGGAAAAAGCAGGCTCTTGTTTGTTCCCACCAACTCCTGGGAAATCTTGGAACTTGAAGCCGTCAAAAAAGCTCTCTCCCAAAAACATATCGAGGCCCGCAGGCCTTTGAAAAAACCATTGGATGTTTTACTTCAGCACATGATGACCTTGGCATGCGGTCCGGGACTGCGCATGGATGAGCTTGCACTTTCGCTAAAGGAAACTTTTTCTTTCTCAGACATCACGCAGGATGAAATCAACTGGTGTCGCCGCTTCTTAACCCATGGTGGGGAAACCCTGCAATCCTATCCGCAATTTCATAAGCTTGTGATGGACGATGAAACAGGACGATACCGCCCGGCCGATCCCCGCATCGAGAAGCTTCATCGCATGAGTATCGGAACAATCGTGTCCCGCCAATCAGTTCAAGTGACCTATACCAATCGCTCCCGCATTGGCTCGGTCGAAGAAAACTTTATTTCCAAGCTTAGAAAAGGTGACGTCTTTCAATTTGCGGGTAAGAAACTGGAGTTCGTTCTTTTAAAAGATATGACGGCCTACGTGAAATCCAGCAAAGCTCCCACCAACACCATTCCTTCATGGGATGGCGGGCGTTTTCCAATTTCTGAAACCTTAGGAAATGCTTTTCGCGAGGTCTTAACAGAAAAACATCCGGGCTTAGATCGCTTTTTAAAACCCTTACTTGGAACCCAAAGCGAAATGTCGATATTGCCTGATCCAAATTCATTACTTATCGAAAAATGGACTTCCAAACAGGGACGGCATATTTTCGTTTATCCCTTCGAAGGGCGTTCCGTGCACGAGGGGCTGGCCCAATTGTGGGGCTATCGTTTTGCCCAGCGTTCACCGACGACTTTTTCATTTTCACTTAATGATTATGGCTTTGAGATCATGGGACCTGCAGACTACGATTTTGAGGCTTTGTTTGATGATGATTTCTTTTCCGATCACAATCTGGTGGATGAAATTGGACAGTCCCTGCAGATTGGTCAATTAAGCCAAAGACAGTTCAAAGAAATCGCACAAATTGCCGGACTGGTTTTTGTGGGTTATCCCGGTTCACCTAAAACCGGACGACAAATGCAAGTCAGTGCTTCCCTGCTTTATGATGTATTTAAAAAGCATGAACCCGGCAACCTTCTTATTCGCCAAAGTTTTGACGAGGTTCTGGCAAACTCCTTAGAAAGCGGACGCATTCGCAGAACTTTGCAACGCATGAGCAAGATGAAAACCGTGTGGATTGAGTTAGACTCTCCCTCGCCGCTCTCGTTTCCACTGGTGGTAGAAACTATTGCCACCGGAAATCTTTCAAATGAAAGTCTTGAGGCTAAAATCGCACGACTTAAGAAAAGTTGGGAAAAAAAACATGATCATTCAAGCAGCCCAACAAAGCATTGAACTGTTGCCGGAAAAAGCCTTCGTCTGGCGCGCGCAGCATCTGTTGGGTCTGTCTGACCTGCACCTGGGAAAAGCGGAAAGCTATCAGCATGCAGGAGTTCCTCTGCCTTCAGGCGGCCATCGTGAGGACCTGGATCGCTTAAGTGATCTGATCCACCGGCATTCCATTCGCAGGGTCGTGATCTTAGGCGACTGGATCCACAATCGATTTTCATTGAGTGAGTTCGTGGTGCGCGACTTTCATAGTTTTTTCGCGGCTCATCCTCAAGTTGAATGGACCCTGTTACTGGGCAATCACGAGAAAGGTTCCCATGAAATTCTAAAAAACATGCCGTTTCATTTCGTCGAGGAAGAATTGGCAGTCGGTCCCTTTTTAATGACTCACGGGCATAAAAATCCCAACTCTCCCCTTTTTCAAATCCAGGGACATTTGCATCCTGTCGTAAATATCCACCAGGGAGCTTTGCGCTTAAAACTTCCTTGCTTTATTTTAGAGCGGCAGGCTTTAACCATTCCCGCCTTCGGCAGTATGACCGGAGGATTTCCGGTGAAAGCCAGCTCCAGTAAAAGGATTTTCGCCATTGGCCACGACGAGATATTTGAAGTCCGCTAGTGTGATTGATGACAGACCCTGCTCACGATGATTCAATCCCCTTTTCAAAAACCTTACAATCCAGAGCATGGCGACACCTCAAATCATTGCTGATGCAGATTACTTACCGATGCTTTTGAACCTGCTAAATAAAGCACAAAAGTCCATCGACATTATGGAGTACTCGTTCGCCATCGGCAGTGCGACGGGAAAACTAAATCGTAAGTCAGCGCCTTTTGAGATTGCTGAAACTCTAATTGAGATCAAAGAGGCCCTGGGTAAGAAAATTCACATACGTCTTTACATCGAAGGCTTTCGCGAAACCTCTTCACGCAATCTGGTGACGGCCGAGTACTTAAAGCCCCACGGCATCGAGGTCGTTTACGGGGCCACGCATGCCAAGGGCTTTTGTATTGATAACAAGTACCTGCTTTTTGGCTCTACGAACCTGACCCAGCAATCAATTCTTAAAAATCACGAAACCAATTTACTTTTGACTGACAAAAAGGCCATTGCCGGATTCAACAAATACTTTGAGTTTCATTGGGATGGCGGCAGTCATGGTGGAGTGATCTTACCTCCCCCGATGATTGCAGACGGGATCTTTAAAGACGTACTTATTAACATGATCGATCGAGCGGAAAAGTCTTTGGCTTTTTCTATCTATTTCTTTCATATCAGTGAAATCGAAAAAGCCTTTATTCGCGCGCATCAACGTGGGGTAAAGATCACCGGACTGATTCACCAGCACGACGCTTTCGCTCTTAGCTATGTTCGTCGCACCCGCGGGACAGCCGAGCGACTTTTAGAAGCTGGTATCAAGGAAATACATTATGGACCAGGTACCTTGTTCACTCACTCAAAGTACCTGGTCATGGATAATAAGGAAGTTATGCTGGGCACCGGCAACTGGCTGCATGAGGACGTAAAAGTTCATCCACAGCTTTACATTCATCTTAAGGATCCCGTGCTAGCTTTGAACTTAAGTAAACACCTGCAAAAAACCATTCGCTCGGTTCGCAAGAATCACAAAGACTACACCCGCAGCATGTCACTGTAAGGCTTATTTATCTTTTTTGTAGTTGGGATCGCGCTGATTATTCTTCGTGGGATCAACCACACCTGAATACTGGCCTTCTGAACTTTTTTGAGAGGAAGGATTTACCTTCTTCATGCCGTTATCGCCCTTATCCTGGCCGATCAAACGATCCGTGCCGGCGGGTTTGTTATTTTGGCCACTTCCCATAACTCCTCCTTGATTGCGTCTTAGAGGTTTCATTATCTCTTGTTCGGAAAGTAAGCTTAACAGCAAATGCTCTGTAAGATCTCAAAAAACGCAGCAAGCAGCAGTATCCACTGCTTGCCATTGAGCAGATTAGTCTAACTTGTCGTCCGCCACTGTATAGGTTGGGTCTTCCATCACATTCACCTCAACCATCGTGCCAGCTTTATTTAAAAGCTTACGGCAGTCTTCGCTTAGGTGGCGCAGACGAACACGCTTACCCAGCTTGGCATAACGTTCTGTGACCTTTTGCACAGCTTCAATTCCGCTATGGTCAGCGATGCGGGAGTCCTTAAAATCAATGATGACTTCTTTAGGATCATTCTGCAGATCAAACTTTTCCTGAAAGTTCGCGGTCGAAGCAAAGAATAATGGCCCCCAGATTTCATAGTGTTTTACGCCATCTGCATCCACAAACTTACGCGCACGAATGCGAATCGCACTTTGCCACGCAAATACCAATGAAGACACGATGACTCCCACCACTACGGCGATGGCTAGGTCAAAAATAACAGTCAAAGAAGTTACAATGATCAAAACTGCCGCATCGGCCTTAGGGATTCGGTGAAGAATTCTAAAGCTGGTCCATTCAAAGGTACCGATGGAAACCATGAACATCAATCCAACTAATGTTGCTACCGGCACACGCTCAATCAATGGGGCAGCAAATAGAATAAAACACAACAAAGCCGAGCCTGCGACAATTCCCGAAACACGGGCTCTGGCGCCGGAGGTAACGTTGATGATACTTTGCCCAATCATCGCACAGCCACCCATGCCGCCAAAGAAACCCGTGACGACATTGGCCGCCCCTTGCGCAAGGCTTTCCTTGTTGCTGCGCCCGCGAGTTTCAGTAAGTTCATCCAGAAGGGTCAGCGTCAACAATGATTCAATCAGACCGACACCCGCTAAAATCAGCGAGTAAGGGAAAATGATTTTAAAAGTTTCCCAGTTCCAAGGCACGTTGGGGATGTGAAATTGAGGAAGGCCCCCTTGAATGGATGCCAAATCTCCCACGGTTTTTGTATCAATACCAAAACCAATGACCACCAAGCTTACTACTAAAATGGATGTCAAAGCCGCAGGAACTGCTTTGGTTAATTTTGGGAGGAAGTAAATAATAACCATCGTGGCAGCAATCAGCCCCAGCATCAACATCAACGGTGTGCCCGTCATCCACTCTAGCCCACCTTCAGCAGCCTTGGTTTTTAGATGATTGAACTGCGCCATACCGATCACAATCGCCAAACCATTTACAAAGCCGTAAATAACCGGCTCCGGAACCAAGCGAATATATTTTCCTAAACGAAGAAGTCCGAAGATGATCTGAATTAAACCCATTAATACGACGGCAGCAAAAAGATACTCAACCCCATGCTGTTGCACCAAGGATACCATCACCACTGCAAGTGCGCCTGCCGCCCCCGAGATCATCCCAGGACGTCCCCCAAAAATAGAAGTGATCAGACACACCATGAAAGCTGCATACAATCCCACAAGCGGAGCCACGCCAGCTACGAAAGCAAAAGCCACTGCCTCTGGAACCAGTGCCAAAGCAACGGTCAGTCCAGAGAGAATCTCGTTTTTATAGTTCACATTCTTGTACGACGGGAGATCGAAAATCATTCAGGCACCTATTGAAAAGTTATAATCACACAATAGTTAGACGAAGTACTCTTTCATGGCAAGAACTCATGAACTCCCGAAAGATATTCTACATTGGAACTCCCGAGAGCCACTAACTGTCTCATCATGAGATTCGACTTCGTTAAATTATCTTGATGTCGTTAATATTACTGAAGTTCCCTCCGAAACATCAAGGTGTAACAAAGACGTTTCGAGAGGACTCCATGAATTACTATCGCGCGATAACAGTGGCCGCTATTTTAGGTATCACATTCACAACCGGACTGAAGTTAACTCTTTCCGCACCAGAAGAATCCCAACAGGATTTAGCATCCAAGTCGCTGCAGGATATTCGTAACAACTTGGGTAGCAACAATCTCTTTGACGGAGTTTTCTACTACAAGGCGCAAAACCTGAATGGCAAGTACGATATCCATCCCTTCCGTATCAAAGAAGTTTTCTATAATGACCAGGCTGGCTACGGCAAAGCTGTGAATTTGTATAACGCTTCATTTGGTGTTGGCAGCAATGGCATTCCAGCGGCGCGCAGCTACAATGAATCCGTTCGATTGGCTCAAGATTATGGCTCTCGTCTAAATTTGCCCGAGAAGCTTGCTTACCTGTCTTTCCTGGGTTCGCGCCTATCTGACGGTTACAGCTCAGCCACCGAAAACGAATCTGACATGCAAAAGATTTTCGAAAACGCCCTTAACCATAAACTTGATGGCGGTATCTGTGGTGATATTCATCGCTACTTGTCTGATCATGCCAAGGCCCTGGGTTTTGATAACGTCGGATTGCATTCAGGGATCTGGCAAAAAGATTCCAAGGGCAAACAAGGCGATGGCCACTTGGTCTATCACTTCCGTGATCCTTCCTCTGGCATCTACTTTATCCAAAACTACTCGCAACTGGTAAACACGGGCCAAAACACCGTACAAGGTGCAGTGGACGTTTCCACACGAATCCTGGGACCAATCTCTGGAGTGTCGCAGGTTGAATCCTCGGAGCGCAGAAACAAGTATCACGCTTACCTGCCAAAAACTTCGCGTTGGGTGCAGGCCAACCTTAAAGGCTTCACTGAAATGCAGGAAGACGATCCTATCGTGCGCCTGAAAGTCAGTAACGAAGGTACCACTGCTGGTTTGCAATTCACAAAGGACTTAGGCAAAGGCACCAAAGCCCGTGGCTTTATCATGCACTCGGACTTTGACACCCGCGACGGCCGCTTTGAAATGAATGCTGTGGGCTTTGCGATGCAAAATCAATTCTCTGTGCCATTGGCAAATTCGATCATCGATGAGTATGGTATGAATTCCAACGTGTACGGCGGCGTGATGCAAATTCGTGCTCCGAGCTTTGATTCAAAAATGAATCCGATGGATAAAACCCGCAATACTCTTATCATGGGTGTGAAGGTTAAAGGTTATGCCCGCGTAAATAAAACCACAGGTCGTATCGAGGTTGAAACTTTCTCGAACGACATGGGCTTGCAGGAGCAATCCGGTTCTGTCGACGCCCGTACTCGCGTGGGTGTGAATCAAAATGTTGGCGAAAGCCCGTTTAGTGTGGATGCTGAGCGTGAATTTGAATTAAGCCGTAAAAGCCAAAAGGAAAAATCCAACACTCTGCAGACTCACTTTGATAAAGTAAGCTTGATCTATGACTCGACTAAAAATGGTTCGAAAGCTTACCTGGTGCTGAACAGTGAATACTACGTTTTCGAGGGTGTCGAAGCATTTGCCGCCTCTGCAGTTCGTCAGGTGATCAAGGTGAGCTTCCCTGCGGCACAGTTCGGAACTATTTCGTTTGCTGTGGATGCCAGCCGCTTTGTTAGCAACAAGTCAGGCGATGCGTATTACAACAATCCATTCGCGGCCAGCATGAAAGTAGCCATTGAAAAAGCTGTGAACAAGTTTGTTTCCGTGGGCGCGGGCATGGAATACAACAACAAGAACCGAGCTTATTGGGTGATGGATCCAGATATCACACCCGAAATTAACAAAGCCAAAGGCTTAAGCGGTTTCATCTGGGTTTCTGCGAAAATCTAAAACAAAAAAAGCCCGGGTGACCGGGCTTTTTTTATTTTTGCGCTTTAAGCAAACTAAAGAAATCCATGGTCAAACAGTAAAGCTCTTCTTCTTTAGAATCCTTAATGATCTCGACATTGGCTTTAAGGGATTCCAAAAGAAGGTCTTTGATTTTATCAACATCTTTTGCCGACAAACTCACCACAGCAGAATAATGCAACTCTTTAAGATTCTCGTGCTCAAGACTTTGCATCGCCTGCAGGCGCCAGTTGGTGTGATGCTTTAAAATGTAGTGAGAGTCCTTACCGATGCGAATTTGTTGCTCGCCGGGCAGAAACTGCAAGCCTTCTTTGCGCACCAGACCGATATTCTCCAGACGCTCCAAGGTTTCCATCACTTTTTCAGAGGAGAGCTGCATAGCTTTAGCAAGGTCCCCGACTGTGCGCAAAGTTGGAATGGTGGTCGCAATGTGAATAGCAGATGGAATCCAGCTTGAGTAATACCAGCTGCGATCCTTTTCATCCAACTGAGTCGACTTTCCAAGTCTCTCAGTTAAGACCATTCTGGTTTTTAAAATCTCATCCAATTGTGTTTGAAAATAATCGCGTAAAGACTTCGTACCTGCGCGATCCTTTTGAACCAACAATAAAAAGAAATGAGATTCCTGAGACGTATGATTTAAAAAAACATTGGCCGCTTCTGCTTGCTCCAACGATAGATGCGCATTTTCCTGCAAGACCTGCGACACGTAGGTTGCCTGCACGCCCATTTCAGTTGCGATCTGAGCTTTGCTACCACGGCGCCCGGCCGACTCAAGTCGCATTCTTAGATAAGATCTATAGTGGGAGTATTCAAATACGCTTTTTTCCATAATTACGTATACTTATCGTCATCCTGCAGTTTTTCTTTAGACGCTCATAAAGTATAAAGTTACCTCTTGTCCCAGTTTGGTCCGGTGCTTGCTAATAAGGTTTTCAGGAGATTCTATGAAAAGAACTAAAACAGGGATCACATTAGTAGGTATCGCGCTGGGAGCCATTATAAGCACAGGCCATGTATCCTATGCCTCCCCTTCATTACAGGAACAACAGACTAGCTCTCCTTATACCGTTAACATAAAGAACTCCTCGGCTAACAAAAATGGGCCCGTGTCTGCTGTTTCTACAGGCCCTTCCGAAGTCACCCTAACCAAAGACAAAGATTTAACCAAATCCAAACAACTGCAAATGGGCGGTATCAGTGACGGCGGAGGAAATGCTGTCGGTGAGGTACTGTTCGATTTTTATGAAAATCAGGATTCTGAAGAAATCACTCTCCCAAGATTGCTGTCCTTAGAGCCCCAAGTGCTAGTCTTGATTAAAAAGCTAAATACACAAGTGCCACACGTTGGCGAGATCGGCGCGATTCAAGGCGCTGCTCTGCCGGCACTGGGTGATCTGTTGTTTAATTCCCTGATTCCGAAAAAAATCTTCCTGGAAAATAAAGGCATTACTTCTGAAGGATGTCTAAATCAAAGCATGGTTTCCACGGCACAACAGGTGGTAGTCGCCTGCCAGTCCGACGATGAACTTCGTATTAACAAGCAGTGGCTCCTGTCCGTTGATAGCAAAAACAGAGCCGGTTTGATTTTGCATGAAATGACTTTGGGTTTCGCAAGAAGCTTGTTTCAAGATAAAATCGATAAAGTCACTCTTGAGAAAAAAGTCCGTCAGCTGAACCGATACTTCTTTAATTCTGACGGAGAGGATATCTCCAGAGCCCTGACTCACATCTTTGGCATTAAGGCATATTCAGCAGAACGCTACTCCCTGATGAAAAGTCTCCCTGGTAAACTGCTTGCGGCCCAAGAGGCCTTCTGCAGTAATCCAAAACAAAGTCCGAAAGTGATTCTTCACGATTACTTCGAGGATAAACATGCCTTATACTGGGCGCTTCCACGGGAAGTGCTCGAGATGGATAAGATTGCAGACCAGCTTAATAGTAACTTATCGCCTTCACAAAATAATGAAGTGAATTTTCACGTAACCCGTCTTTGCGTTAACTTCCGCCTGGATCAAGTTTCTGGCCAAGTTGATATTTTCTTCGGGACTAGAATCTGCGGCAAGTACACACAAGAACTTGAGGAGAGCCTCACTACCATTATACGTACAAAAGAAAACATCAACCTTCGAGAAACCACAAAAAAGGCAACAATTGCCAAGGCGATTCAAGAAATTAGTAACTATGCTTTCGATTGCTACGAAAAAAACAACAGGCAGGAAGAAGCCTTATTCAATCTTCCGCAGATGGCAAAATGGAGATTGAATAAACTCGGCATCAACATCAACTTCGTAAATCGAACCGCGGAATAACGCCTCAACGTGAGATACTCCACTTTGCTTCAACAATTTCCATTCACAATGGAGTTATTGGAGGCATGTATGGCTTACAGAAATGAAAAATCCCCGTCGAGAGAAAGCTCTCACTTACAAATCGTTCGCTCCCTCGGCCACAAAATTCGGGAACTTGCTTTAAGCAGTGAGCTCGCAGCACAAAGCAGTTATTTTTGGGCTTTGCACTCAATTAATCACGCCAACCAAGCGAAGGCGATCGCACAAAAACTCAAAATCAAATAGGAGTAGTTTCTCCAAAAAGGTCAGGCTCTGCTTTGCTGAACGCAGCGCTAAAGCAAATTGGATCTCTTACCTTTTTCTTTAGAAATCCAGCTTTATACAAATTTATATAATCATATTTAAATCAGATAATTCATATACTTACATAATTTAATTAAGTTTTTATTCAGTAACTTATTAAAATTAAAGTTAATTCACCTAGAACGCATAGTCGCAACGCGTTATAAACAACTTGTCTCAATGAAACTGTTCGAAGCACTGGCTGAGTTCGAGACTCGCCATGAAAAGGATTAACTTATGAAACTACATTTAGTCGCTCTTTGCTTCCTGATCGCCCAAACAGCAATGGGTCAGTCTACAAACAGCTATGTCGATGCGGGCCTTGCAACTTTGGCCATCAACTCTCATCAAATCCACGCGGAGCTAGGTCTATATATTCCTACTGACGCTGACCTTGCACGATTTGTATCCACTGATTCTCAAAAAATATCGGAGTTTAAAACCAATACGATGGGGCTTAGCACAGGTAAATATGCTCAATATATTATCGCGAATGTCGCAGGTCGAGAGGTTTTACTTCGGTCATCCAGCATTTTTCGTAACGGCGTTTTTACCCTGAAAGCCTCTGGCGGCCTTATGACTGAAGAAGTTCCAGGAAATGAATATCTAAAAGAGCTGCAAGGAGCGCGCGGTGACGATACTTTAAAAATTGAACTTATCATTCATGCCGATGGCAGCTTCAGCTATGACGTCCGCCTTAAAAACATGTGGAATGGAGCGGACGACCAACGTGGTGGAATGATCCATGTGGATGACCAAGTATTTGGTAAGAAGAACGGGAAACTGAAATCCTGGGCTCCCCGCCAACCCGGCGAAATTGTTACTTGCAACGCGGTCTTTAGAAAAAACTAAATCAAAACTTAACAAAAACAAAGGAATAAAAAATGAAAACATCCGTACTTTTGACTCTTGGATCCCTTCTTTTTTTAGGCAACTTGGCACAAGCACAATCTTTTAACTGTTCGAACGCTCCGGCAGTAAAATGGGGCACGTATGTCTGCGCTTCAGGCGAAATTTCTGCTGACGGAAAAACAATTGCTAACCTGGCTTTCGGAACTTGTGAAGGTTCTGAGTCATCTGGTGAGGCAGAACCTGTAGATATTTTTGATTTCGACGTGATTCAACACAATCCTGCGCTAGCGGCAAAATCGCAGCAATGGAAAAACGCTGGAGCATTTGATGTGTCCACTGAACTGGGTAATGCAGTTCTTTACTATGTTCCTGGTTCTGATACTGCTCGTCTAAAAATTAATAACGAAGACATCCGTCTACGTTGCTTTTAATCGGAGTAACAGAATATGAAAAATCACATGATCACTCACGGTGTTTTAGCGGCGGCTCTATTATTGGTAACTAGCGCAAGCCAAGCCCAACCCCTTAACTTTCTCAAGGTTGTTAGCCGCGTTTGCGACGGCGTTGTGCAAACTCCAAGCGTGGGCGAGCGAGTTGCTTTTGTCCCATCCCATAATATGATTGTACTGACCATCCCTACTACGGATGGATGTGTTCGCGCAAACTTCCATGTCTATATCTCTAATCTTATGGCCACTACGACGGGCAAAAAAATATTGCAAATGCAAGCCGTTCCTGGCTCGACCACACAGAAAAGTTCCTGCAGCAGCGAACTTAAAAAAGTTCCAGAGCAATTCATAACTGGCACTGTGGATGGAAACAACTTGACCCTATTCGGCGGTGCGGAGTGCAGTAAGTTAGAACTGGTTCTGCAATAAAAAAAGTGCCAGGCCCTCTTTCTGCAAACACCCCTCCTTGCAGAAACAGGGCCTGGCACCGATTACATCTTTTCAGTGACGGGATGGAAATTGAAATTCACCTGATACAGATATCTGCTCTGAACTTCCAAAAATGAGACAGCGGTGCTGGACACTTCTTGTCTCCGCTTGTTTCCCTAGACAGTGTTCTTGGTATTTCCGCGAACCTATGGCAGCTGATCGTGGTACAGATCTGGCATTTTCACCTGGTATTCGTGGAGGTAGAAAATGTCTCGAAATGGGAAATATCAGCTGATCATTCCGGTGATACTGATGCTGGGTGCATGGTGGTTTCACCAATCCACTCAATCTACTCCTACCGAGAAAGCCTTAGCGCTTAAACCTCAGACCAACACTGCTGGTGCCAATGTTTTGGTGGCAACTCCTCAAGACATCTCTCAAAAACCGACGCACATAGCAGCTAAAAATGAAAGCGCCTTCGTAGCGCCAACTGCAGTTACAAATTCAAACTTCTCTCCCCGCCTTGAACGCCATGTGAACTATATTGCTTTGCTTTTGAATCGCCCCGATGTCGCAATCCCCTCGCAAGCATTGGCAACAGCTCATCTAACCTCTGAAGAAATGTCTCAACTGGGAAATGCAGTCATTAACCAACAAACTGACGCCACCACTCGTCAGGCAAGTATTTTCATTCTTTCCAAGTCAGGTCCCAAAGCTATCCCCGCGCTAGGAATGATCGCAGCTTCAAACTTTAAAGAATCTTCTGCACAAACAGAAGTTCCCCTGCGCATAACGGCACTTGAGTCTTTGGATAAAATGACCGGAAACTCTGCCGATGTCTTAAAAGCGTTGCGTACTACTATCGATAAGCAAAGCAACAAAACGTTGGTGTTTCTTGCGACCATTAGTGCCGGTGGTATCAAGGAAGGCCGCCCTGGAAAACTAAGTCGCGCCATGGACCAAATGATTAAAGAGAAAAACCTGTAAGGATTGAATATGAAAATATCTAAATCAATCACCTTATTTAGCAAAGTTTTACTTCTTGTGGTTTCCACGAGCTTCACTGTTGCCATGGCAGAGGATCAAGCCTGCGTGCCCGAGGGTTCAGTGAAATTTGCTTTTCAGAATTTTGAATTTCAACAAATGGACGAGTACGGCCACGTCGCGAAAACTTACAAGGAAGATGAAGCCTGCGACAAAGGGATCCTGCAGGCAACTATTGGCGCCATCGATTACATTAGAAAAGTACCTAATAAAAAGATTCCTGCAAACTTTCAAACATTGGTTAGCAAGGAAGGTCCAACAAATTTCCTTACAAAGCGCATTCAAACGATTCAGTTTGAATCCGAAGACAGCACCGATTGCAGCGAGGGAACAATTGCCTTCGTCGTTGCTGAAGAACCGATTATGCATGTTTGCCCCCGCGCAATAAAATTAAAAGCCATGGAAATTGCTGCATTCCTGGAGCATGAAGCCCGACACACCGAAGGTCATCCGCACGTCAGTTGCAGCCAAGGCATCCTAAAAGACTTTGATGCTCTGGCTTGTGACAATACTTATAAGGAACAAGGTTCCTACGGAATTGGCTTAGGGTTCTTATTCCAGGTTTATTTTTCCACGACAAATGAAGGCGTAAAACAACAGGCGCGTGCAGCAGCTGTTCAGGATGTGTTAAACCGCTTTAACCAATTACCCTTGGGAATGGTTAAGGGTGGTGTATTCGTGGACGAAGAAGACTCTGTTTCCTTCTATGATGGCAAAGAGGAAACTCAGTTTGCTACCATGGCGGATGAAATCGCGACGATTTCGTTCATAAATAATATTCCGTACATCTTTTTTAAAAATGGAAATATCACTTCCTATGATTTCACGCGCAACTGGAACTTTCGCGAAGGCCCTCTTGTCGATAATTACATGGCACTTTCGCAGCAGGATCGAAACGATCTTTTGGATGTGCTGTCAAATAAAGATGAGTACTGCTACTTAACTCCAAAGCGAGTTCAATGTACTCAGGAAGATAGTGACGACTTCGCGGAATTCGCGTTTTATGATTTAAGACCACAAAGATTTGTCAACGTAAACCAATCATACACGGGCGGAATCGTGGTCATTGCGGGTGATGGTAAATCGTATAAGTTACCGAAGTCGACCCAATTCGGTTCGGCCAAAGAATCCGATCTGACGATTGATACAAAATCACACATCTATCCCGAAGTGACTTCCTATGCGGAAATGTCAAACGGGCGCATCCTTGGAGTTTCGCCCAAAGGTTTGATGTTGGAAAAAACAAAATCAGGCAAATGGGTGCGCACCAAAGAATTCGGTGACTATAAATTCAAAAAAATTCTTCCCTATAAGTGGTCTAAACGCTTAGAGGATCTATAAAAAACGGGGCTTTGTGGCCCCGTTCTTTACTACGCTAAAATTTATTTTGCGCGGATTAAGCTTTAGGAGCTGCACCCTTACCTTTTTTAGCAGCCAATTCTTCAGGAGACATACCCCATGGAGAACCGCCTTTTTTATCTCCACCTTTATTGCCGCCACCTTTACGAGGGCCACCTTTACCAGTTGGAGCTTCCGCTGCTGGTTTAGCAGTTGGAACAAAATCAGGAACGTAGTGGAATGATTCAGCTTGAACAGCTTTTGCTGGAACTTTTTCGCCTTCAGCGAAAGTTGCCACCAATACACGGCGCAAAGTAGGACCTGCGTTAGTAGACGCTACTTCAAGAGCTTGCATGAAGTGAGTTAGTTTTTCGCCTTCCAGTTTGAAAGACTCTGCCAGGCTTGTTTGAATTTCTTCAGGTGTTTTGCCTGCCAATTCTTTTTTTGCAGCCAAAGCTTTATTCAATGTGAAATATGGAAATTCAGTAACAATTTTCATCAGACTCTCCCTAGAGATTGGTTATGCCGTCACAATGGTATGACCGATACCCCTAGGTCAAGATCTGCGGGGACTTTAGCCGGTAATTTCAAGCAAATGTCACGAATTTGACTCCGCTGGCCAGCGGGAAAGGTGCTTAACCTTAAAATATGGCGCTAACTTCACCATGAAAGGGTAACTCAGCATAACTCCCCACAGAATATCGCGAACAATCTGCATAATGATCCGGTGAAGTATAATAGGGAGATTAAAGTCCCCTGCCCCTACACGCAGACCAATAAGAATGGGATTAATTAAAACGACTGGAATGACGATCGCAAAAAGTATGATCCACAGGCTTTGAGGAGCTTTGCTAAAGAAACTCGTTCGAGTCAGGAGCCTATAAGACCGGTAGCCAATGAAGGGCTTTGCGGTGTTTGCGAGTCCATGGACAAGCACCAGCTCTGCCGAATGAATTCCCGTGAGGTTTGACGTAAGACTCTCTGCTAAAACATTTCCGATAAAAACGCGCGAACCCCACATGAAATAAAGTGGCAGAGCTACAACGTAAGAACCATACAGGTAAAAGAATCCATCCAAGTAAAAGAAGCGAATACTAATAAGCTTGGCAATAAGAATTAGAAAGAATGGAGCAATCCATGTCCACCACGGCAAATGCACATATTCTTTTTCTGGCGGCATACTGGAACATCCTAAGCAGTTAGAATTTAATGCTTAGGTTTTTAAGGATTAAAGTCAAATTTCAATCAAAGCTTCTTAAAAAGACTGCGGACAAAAAAAGGTGCCAGGTCCTATTTCTGGATGCATTGCTTACAGAAACAGGACCTGGCACCTTTTAGTAGATGACCACGGACAAAGTTGTATTCGGTGGGACGATCACCGTTTCCTTGTATACCTCTGGGAGTGACGGACGAATTACCGGGAAGCTTCCGTAAGGCGCTAACGTTTCCGGTACTTCAGTGGGAAGATTTCTTACGCCGCGAATATACCCATCGTAGTTCGCCAGCTTAAACTCAAAGACATTCACGCCGGGATAGCCATAGTATGCAGGTGTTCTGCCAGGGGGAAAGGCTGCGGATACTGTCGAGTAACGTTGCATGAAGTTGTCAAAGCCGTCTTTATCGAATTCCTTGATCGAATGCTTTAACACTTCCATTGTATCGGTCGAAACCAAGTTGCGGGATAAGTACTGATTAAAGAACGGGCCCAAGTGACGAACAAAGAAGGCCGCCATCGAACCACCGACATCATACAGATAGCAGACCTCCGCTGCGTCGTAAGAGGCATTTCTGAAATCGCAGTTAAACGCTGAAAAATACATATAGGATTTAACCCGGGAAAGTACGCCACCATCTATGTAGCTTCCGGATTGTGCGGCCATCATATCTTCAAAAATCATGGCTGAGGTTTCTTCCAACCAGCCTTCAAAAAAATAGTCCGTTGTTTGCGAAGCAAAACGTCCGTAATAATGAGCCACGTGAGTGAGCTCGTGGGCTATCGTTGATGCCGCCTGGGTGACCGCTTCGTCAAATGTGCCGCCACTAGAGTAGATGGTTTCCGTATTCACATACAAAGACAAAGCTTCATTACTGAAGGGATCTACTGACTGAAGAGCAAAATCCCAGGGAACGACCATGCCATCTGCGATCTCGGGATGGCCATCGCGACGAAATTTTAAAAACACCATATCCAGATCCTGATCTTCAGAAATGAATCCCGCGCCCGGTGGAGTTTCACCCCAAAGCTGTCCGATCATGTACAATACATTGATATAGGCCGACTCATTACTTGTAACTGTGCTTTGGACAAAATAGTCCATCATGGCGCTGTCAATTTTGCCAGTGACGTACTCGGAGTCTTCCACCCAGAAATTCACGGTCCGCCCGTCAAAGGCCACGGTTTGCTTTATCAAAGTGGTTTGGCGAACCTCATCTATATCGGATTGCCAATTCCAACTTCGCGTCGCCCCGACTGAGTATTTAACTTTGGCTTTTACGCGAGCCAAGGGGAAGCTTTTGCCTTGTCTGTCGATACGGGATGTTTTTGAAGCAAGACGCTCTAAAGTGCCACAGCCCGGAGCTTTTTTACGCGCAGGTTTTGATTCTGCCGCCAGCAAACTTTGCGAAGGGTCCAGCTCAATTGCTGACATCTTTTGTTCCTGCTCGCTGTGATTCAGGAAAATCAAAGTCCCCGTTCGGTCTTTGGTATCAGAAATTGAAATCGGAACTTGAACCGATGATGTTGATGAGGAGTTGACGTACTTCCAGACCCCCGTCCCGCCACGACCGTATTCGCCTTCGTAGGCATCACAAAGCGGACCACTACAGGCAACCGAGAGATATCCCTTGTTTAAGATTTTGTTCTTACTGCCGCTGTTACACGCAGTCAGACCCAGTAACAATCCAAACACCAGAATCTTTTTATTCAAACGGACCATACATTCTTGAGACATTGTTTAAAGTTAGCAATGGCCTAAAAAACCGGCAATCACCTCACGCCAAAACCCAAACTTAAGTGGGCAACAATTTAAATTAACCGTTAAATTATCGCGTTTTGATTCTTCCTTCGCTGAGATTTCCCTCTCACTCCCCGTTGCGGAAAGTAAATCTCATAATGCCTCGTGCACGGCTGTAGACACTTTATTCTGTTTAGAGTCGGGCTTTGAATTCAAGGCGCTAACCACTTCGCATACCATTAAAACATGAAGACAAATTGGTATGTTGTTGTGTTAGCGTTTTCTTTGTTCTCGTTTAGTTACGCACATGCAGATGTTAGTTGGGGAAATTCCACTCAAAGTCCCGGGAACTATACTGCACAAGGCATCGTAACGGTCGCTGGGACCGTGAACCTAAATCCTGGAACTTATTATTTTGCAACTCTCGTCGTAAGTTCTGGCAAAACTCTTAAGATACTTTCGGATACTACAGCCGGCACCGGCGTAATAATTAATGCAACCACTGTTACGATTGCTGGCACTGTGAATGGCGATGGCACTGGATATACAGGAACACAAGGCCCTTCACCTGGCCGCACAAGCTTCAGTAATGGCAGTTACTACGGTGGCGGCTGTCATGGCGGATTCGGGGGTATTGGTGGAGGAGTCTATGAATTCTGCTCTCCTTATGGTGATCCTGTAAGTCCTACCACCCTTGGATCGCCGGGCGCTCTCGCAGACAACACGGGTGCTGGCGGAGGGGCTGTCAAATTCAATGTCAGTGGAACGATGAATGTGACTGGAACTATCACCATGAATGGTCTCGCCGCCGCGGGTGGCGTGACGACCCCTGGAGGCAGTGGAGCTGGAGGCAGTGTTTGGATTATAGCCAACAGCTTTACTGGAAACGGAACTATCAGAGCGAATGGAAGTAATGGCTACAATGGAACGACGACCGGTTCTGGTTCAGGAGGACGAGTTTCCATCAATTACGCCACAAAAACTTTTTCTGGAAATGTACAAACCCGGGGTGGAACATTAGACGATTATTGGTCAGCATCGGACGGATCGATTTTTTGGATTGATTACATTAATAACGATTTACTGATTAATGATAACTCCACCATTGCCAATGGCACTTACAATTTTCGCAATGTCACGATCACCAGTACTGGATGGCTATGGAATGACGCTCATGGCTCGTTAGCCGAAACAGGAACAGGCGCTGGAGCCTATTCAACAGATTTTTTGGCAGGAACTGGAGCCGGTCATGGTGGACGAGGAAACTTCATGGGTATTCCCAGAGGTAAACCCTATGGAAATATGCTTCAACCAAGTGAGATGGGTTCCGGCGGTGGTCATGGAGAGGGAGGTGGATATACCTCTCCTGGTGGCCGCGGTGGAGGAGCCATCAAACTCGTTCTATCCGGCACCCTCACAGTGGATGGGGTACTAAGTTCAGACGGCTGGGGTGCTCCTTATTGGACCAATACCTATCCTGGCGGTGGAGCTGGGGGCAGCATCTGGATTACCGCAAGCTCTGTGGTTGGTTCAGGTTCTATAAATGCAACAGGTGGTTACGGAGGAAATGATCCTTATCCATATGGTGGTGTTGGAGCAGGTGGACGTATCGCTATCTATTACTCCAATACATTTAGCTCGACGTTAAGTTTTTCAGTACGGCCGAGTTCTAATGGTAATACTCAAGGAGCCTCTCCTGGATCAGTGGTTGTCATCAATACGACAACCAACGACCTCCTGTTCCCTACCACAAGCTCTATTCGAAACGGCACCTTTACTTACAACAACATGACAATCGCTGCCGGAGCCGTAGTTTCTGCAATCGAGGGAAACCTGACTGACACAGGTACTGGAAAAGGCATCACGGATGACGTTTACGGGAGCGGTGGCGGCTATGGAGGTAAAGGCGGCATAAGCTACGGTGGCTTGGCTGGCGGAAATACATATGGAAGTCAAGACTACCCGACTGATCTTGGTTCCGGTGGTGGTAGTTGCTATGGGAGTACCGAAGGAGGCGTTGGTGGTGGAGCTCTTCGTTTCATTATCACAAACAATTTGACCATAAATACTGGAGGCAAACTTTCTGCAACTGGTGGTGATGGTATGGGATATGAGGGTTGCGGAGGAGGATCCGGGGGCAGTATTTGGATTAATACTAAAAATCTAGTTTCAGTAAACGATGGCATCGTCGCTCAAGGTGGCTCAGGAAATCCAGCGGGAATGGATAATAAAGGAGCCGGTGGAGGTGGTGGACGCATTGCCATATATTACACTGGAACATACTCTGGCACATTGAATGTCTCAGGGGGAATTTCCGCCTTCACAAATGGAGTCGGAAAAAACGGAACCACTGTCGTTAAGAAAATCCAAAACTATGTTCCGCATTTCTTTCGCGGATACTAGGTCCCTCCCCTATTATTGGCGGCCGCCAAAAAACTTTCACAAAAGAGCGTCATAGCCCTTTTCGTTAAATTCGATCAGGCAAAAGCCATGTCCAAAGGGATCTGAAAACGTTGCAAGTTTTCCGTAGGAATTTTGAGAGATATCATTTTCCACCTTTGCCCCAAATTCGATCACTCGCTCTTTTGATACTTCGATATTATCGACCACAAAATCCATATGCATGGGACTCCAGTGCCGCGAATAAGTTCTGCCTTGCATAGCACTGGCAAAAGGAAGAGTTCCTTCGCCATTCTGTAAAAGATAAACCGGCGACGGCAGTCCTAAAAGCTCAATAAAGCCTGAATCGAATTTGCGACCCACGCTAAGCCCAAGCCCCTCGCAGTAAAACCTGATTGCAGCCTGCACGTCATTGACGTCGATATTGATCAAGACACCTTTAAGCATGTTTTCCTCATTCGGATTTCTAATAGTCAAAAGATGAATCCACAGTATCTACAGTTACAAGTTCTTCTGTGGAGGTCGTGGTAAATGTCGACAGCTGTGCAAGAGCAATAGAAACCGACTCTTTGGCGTTAGCGCGGGTAAAGACGGAATCATGAATAACGAATGAAACTGTCGCAAGATCTCGCGGGAAATGTTTTTGTCCCGTGCCGGTGAAACGATCAAAAGTGATTTTTGCCGTGGGATCGGGCTGTAGCTGAAGGTCAGTGACAGTTTGTTCGTTTAATTGAATACCGTTGGTTTTAAGAGCATTGATAGAAAACACCAGCGAGATATCCGAAAGTGATTGCGAGGGATTTCCCCCACCTACATCGGAATGAGCACCCGCAAATAGAATCTGTCGCACGTTCTCTCTGGGATTAACCGGAGTCAGTGGAAACATCGAGCGCATCTCGTCACCTGCAATAAAATGATCACAATACTTTATCGAAGGGTCGACATCGAAAGTTTTAAATATAGGTCCCACGGTTTCATTTCCAACGTGTACTTCGCCCATAACTGAATAAACCGTATCAAAAATCATCAGATAATCTGTTTGAAACCCCGGGACGTTTTTTCCCTGATAGTCCATCGCTAAACGCAAGGAAGCAGCTCCCCGACTAAATCCAATCGCTATCACGCGATCACCCGGCTCCCACAGAGAATTCAAACATTGCAAGGTACGATCAATGCGATCTTGAATCGTCTTTCCTGTGACATACTCCTTTGTTGTGGAAATCTTTCCGGAAATAAAATCGCCCAGCTTTTCGCGCCATGAGCGATCATCTTGCTCGGGGTTCTTTGCGACCAAAGAATCCGTTCCCACTCCGCGGATATAGACTGAATGATAGTTTAAAGACTCATCAACTTTATAAGAATCACTATGAAGCAGGATTTTTTTCTCGCCCGGGAAGGCTTGGAATAACTGCGATACATTCGACGGAGATTTTGAATCCAGATTTTGTCCGGTGCCATCGTTAAATAAAATAATTGTTTTAACCATGACACCTCCATTTTGACTGCCAGTTTAGAGCAGCCGGTTGACTTCTGACCAGCCGATCAGCTCCTCACTGCCAGAGATCATTGACCCCAAATAACGGAAAAACCGTTAAAAATGACCATTTCGTAAAAACTAAATTACTAGGTATTTTAGGTACTTATGTAATTTTATGCAGAAATTATTCAGCTTCAGGTCAAAAATAAAGTTAGTTCATATGGCAGCATTTGGCTCATTGCGTTATTTATAAGGAGCAACTTAAAAAAGCCGCTGGGCTCAATGATAGTGAGGATGCCATGAAACCTATTAACAAACTTTTTGTCGCACTTATTATGCTATCTTTTGCAGGACAGGTTTTCGCCGAAGGGAACCAAGCTCCTACGCCGATTTTAATGGATTCGGAAGGCAAGTTGCACGACTTAAAAAACCCCGCGAATTTTGATGCGCGCTTCGTGGATAGTTCCCAATATTTGAAAGTGAATGTTGTGACTTCCTCTGGACTCGTCCTACACGCGGGACGCCAAAGCTACGATCACAAACTTAAAATCGGAAACAAAGAAAGCTCTAACTATGATGTTTATATTCAACCTGATGGCAGCGTCACCGGTCAGGTAGCTTTAAGTAAGTTTAAATTCCCAAACCTTGAAGCTTTCTATGAAGCTTCCGGAAAAAACCCAAAAGCAAAATTCCCACTGGCAAACTTCTATTTTGAAGTTAACCAAGCCTCCAGCAAGCAAGTCGCATATAAAAAGTTAGCGGCGCAGTTAAGCGATGCCATGGGTGAATGGAAGATGCAAAACAACGCTCCAAGAGCAGTTGGTCCTTACGTAGATCAATATGTCATTGAGGGTTTTATCGCTTCAATTACGGATGGCGAAGTAGTCCTGCAATCCGGCGTTAACGAGCTGATTAACAAAGCGAACGACCGTGGTCCGAATTCATTCATCAGAGTTAACACCGGCACAACCGTTGTAGCCTTTCCAGGAGCATGCTCCAAAGTTTTTAACTGATTTAGGCAAAAACAAATCTGTTTTAAAGGGCTGAACAAGCCCTTTTTGTTCTTTTGTTTGGCCTTGTGGACAACGATGGTTTACAAATTCACAGAGGTTATCTGTGAGTGAAAAGACATTTAATAAAACATCCTTAATTTTGGTTCTTGGTTCCCTGACTGCACTGGGTCCGTTCTCTATCGACATGTACCTACCCGCTTTTCCAAAAATGGCGGAGGGCTTAGGTACGACAGTTCCTCAGGTTACGATGTCTTTATCCAGCTACTTCGTCGGATTGGCTGCAGGCCAGCTTTTTTATGGACCCTTCCTGGATCGTTTTGGCAGAAAGCTTCCTCTGTACGTGGGCCTGATCATTTATATTCTGGCATCAATCGGCTGCGCATTTTCAAAATCTGTTGAGACTTTGATCTTCTTCCGCTTCGTTCAAGCTATCGGCGGCTGTGCTTCCGGTGTGACGGCAATGGCGATGGTCCGTGATTACTTTACTCCCAAAGAAAGTGCCAAAGTTTTGTCGTTGTTGATTTTGATTTTGGGTCTATCACCTCTATTGGCTCCAACCGTCGGCGGACTTTTAGCGACTCACCTTGGATGGCAATCACTGTTTTGGGCTCTGACTGGGCTTGGCGCTTTTGTTTTGTCGCTGGCATTCTTCTTTTTGCCTTCAGCTTATATACCTAACAAGGAGCATTCGCTGCATCCGATAATGATCGTAAAAAATTATTGGGAGATCTTAAAGAATCCCCGCTTCTATGCCTACGCTTTGGCGGGAGCGATTGGTTTTTCGGGCATGTTCGCTTACTTGGCAGCCTCGCCCACAATCTTTATGGAAATTTTCAAAGTCAGCGA
The DNA here is from genome assembly GCF_047306075.1 of Bdellovibrio sp. HCB274. Lineage (GTDB taxonomy): Bacteria > Bdellovibrionota > Bdellovibrionia > Bdellovibrionales > Bdellovibrionaceae > Bdellovibrio. The sequence continues at coordinate 1,251,002 of NZ_CP178623.1, read as the reverse complement.
GCAGACCTACGGAATTATTTTTGCCGTGCTGGCTTCAGGACTGATCGGCGCATCCCAGGTCAATGTTTTACTTTTAAAGCGCCTTAAGAATGAAACCATTTTACGTGGTGGACTTATCGGCATGCTGACCATGGGCGCGATCTTTTTCCTGGGCACAAGTTACGGTGTCTTTGGACTTTACAGCACTTTGGTTGTTCTGTTTCTTTATCTGTCGTGCGTGGGTTTCTCGAATCCCAATGCGGCAGCCTTAGCGCTGGCACCATTTGCTAAGAATGCCGGCAGTGCGGCGGCCATGATTGGATTTTTACAAATGGCCTTGGGAGCCATTGCTTCGGTACTTATTGGCCTTATTAAGAGCCAGGATATCCTGCCGATCGCGGCGGTCTTCTTGGGAACTTCAACGGTTGCACTTGTCGTACTCATTATGGGAACGAAGCGCATTGCAAAGCTTTCGACATAGCAAAATCCAAAATTTAGAAGCGGAGGAGTTCGCTTCTAATTTTTAGATAGTAACCTTCTAATCAATCTACTATTCAGAATCATCGCGTTGCGACATATTCCACCTGTCTTCGATTACTAATATCTTAAACCGGAGTGGTTATGAAAAATTTGATCTTGTTCGTAGCGATGTCTTTGATCTCTTTAAACGCGTTCTCTGCAGCCCGTGAGTTCCGTATTAACGGTTACTCTGCCAATGATGGTTATGCGATTGCCTGGGGTATTCCAGGTCAGCTGATTGATTTTGAAGCCGTCGATCAAGACGAAGAAAAATCCGCGGCACTTTGGCAGGAAATGCCTTCTATGCGCAACTACTTGGTGGATCTGCAAACCAACCAAATCCTGGCAACTATCAACGAAGAACCAGATGAACTTATTGCCGTTACTTTAGGTGGCATGAGCACAAATCATTTCAGCGTGTATACGCAAACACTGGGTAACTACTATAAGGCTGGGGACGATGAACTTGTCGCCGTTATTGAAGCCCATAAATGGGGTACATCTTTGTCATCAGTTTTTGTGGTAAGCCGCGACACTCTTCAGCCAAAAGCAACAAACAGAATCAACGATCTTGAAGAGCGTATGTTGAATGCTGCGAAAACAAAACTGACCGCTGCCCAAATTGCTCAGTTCGATAAAGGTGCCGTCTACATTAACATTAAAAACGGCGGCTACGACGAACAAGCCCAGCAGTACTACCTAATCACTTGGGAATCTTCAGTTCCAAAAAGCATCGATGATCCTTTGGTAACAGTTACTGCACGCTTGAAGCTGCAAGTGACCAAAGAACGTGAAGTGAAGTTCACGATCGACCAGGTTAAGTATTCCCAAGATAATAACTAGTTTGAACTGACAACAAAGCCAGGGACTTGTCTCTGGCTTTGTTGAAGGCGATTAGTTGATTGAGCAATTTAGAGTTGCCGCAATTCCGTTGTCACTTTTATTTTTAATAACCATAAGGCTACCAGGGCAGGATCCCGACGAGCACGAGGTTTTTAAAACTAATTGCAGACTATTTCCAAATCCAAGACTCTGTTCATGACTCAATGTAACTCCGTTACCAGAAGAAATGTTTTCGCTTGGATAGGTATTATTACCCACGGAGATACTCGGGCCCATCATTGTGCTAGCCACAGTAATTTTATCGCCCGCCTTTACGCCCTCCGCAACCAACTCCATTACCTGAGGATTAACCTCGGTCACCAAACAGCTCATCAGTGGAGTTGCAAATGCAAAAGCTTGAGTTTGTGCAAAAAATAACGCTGTAAAGATCATCGTTTTCATACTGTTAATCCTTCTGATTTAAAGTTTCAGCAAAGACAATTGCAATGCTCATTCCTCCGGACTGAGCGCCCAGATTGAAAGGATTCGAGCTTAAAAAGGATCCGATGATAAACTTTTTGACAAGAGACGTTCTAGCTCACTGAGCCTGGCTACATCAGCGAACGTTAACTTTAAGACTTTCGGTTCATAACACCACAGAGTGAGTGGTGGTCGTGGGTCCTGCAATGCCGTTTCAACCGTGCGCTCAAGCAGCAGTTGTTGTTGTTCCGGTGTCAAATATTTGAAACCTTAGAAAGTCAAAAATTTGACCGGCAGCTTCGATAGCTTTTTGGGAATTCCACTTTTAAGTGGTGATTTGCATGTGGCGTTCTGAATCAAATAACATGCCCCTAAGCTACTACAGCCAAGGGGCTTTCGGTATAAAAAACCATTTAAAATGGATTGGACTGATTTTCCAAAACTTACCGCCACGGTGGCGGCAATGTCTTTACGGACGCAAGGTCGGCTGACCAATCACTTTAAGTGCTTGCACGATGCAATCATGTCCACCGTTGGTTTTGACTGCGTAAGTATCCTGACCAAGTCCTTCTTCTGAAAGAATCACAGTGTAAGACTTCCCGTCTGCTGAAGTGGCGTCAGCATCTTGTGATATGCTACCGTTAATACTTGCAAGACCTTGAGCTGCTGCAATGGCTTGAGGCGCACAAAAGTTACTGGCGAAAGCTGAAGCGGAAATAATATTCATTGAGACGAAAACTAAAAACAAATTTTTCATATAAGATCTCGTTTTTTAAAAATACGTAGCTATTGATTAAAGCTGTTCAAGCTGACGCAATTGTTCTCTCACTAGATCAACTTCATCACCGTCTAGCTCCGTTGTACAAACAAAGTAAAACGTCTTTTCGAACTGGTCTCCTTTGCCCGGATTTTTAGAGATGAACTTAATAGTGTTAGATAGGATTTTCGTTTCTTGCGCAGGAGTCAGCTGGAGCATCGCTCCTGCTGCCATTGCTTTCAATCCCAGATCAAGTCTAACTTGGGCAGGAGCATTTTTGGATACAGCCGCCATGTAAGAGTCGCATTTAGCATCCTTATCCGAATTTGCTGCCGCAAAACCAGAAGCTGAAACCATCATCGTCAAAATTACCAATACTGTTTTCATAAATTTTCCTTTACTTATTTAATGCTTATTTGGGGTTGTTAGTTTAGCGCACAAGTACAAGTAAGATTCTGGCGCTGAGTTCCAGCAAATCCACCCACGTATTGCTCATATTGAGCTTTACCAGTTGCCGCGAAAGAATCCTGGCAATCCTGCAAAGAAATCTGCGCAGAACTATAAAGACCCTGACCAAACTGAAGGTAAAGTTTAAATGTATCTTTCGTGAATCCCCATCGCGTCACCTGTCCTTGTTTCGATGGAATACCATCCACCAGCAGCTGTTGTAGTTCTGGCTTCGCGTTGATATTCTCTATTTCCATAGTCGCCGCAATGGACGAGTTGCCTGCATTTTCAATGCTGGGATATTTATTCGCACAGACTACCGTAAGCTGTTTGCTGAAAGCTGTTGAAGAACCTAAAAGCATCAAAAGTACCAATGTCATTTTTTTCATATAGTTTCCTATTCTTTTCGAGTCCGAAAACTCATTTAAAGTTTCATGATTATGCTTGAGACAAATAGGTTTTAACTCCTTGCGTCAAACAACTCCAGATGAAATAACTTTATATTTCATTGATTGCTGTATTTTTAATTTATTTATAATTGTAACTATCTGTATTTATTGAATTTAAATTGGATGAATTTGTTTAGATTGTAGGCGATTTTTGAGGGATTTCGTCTATCCCCCGTTGCAAACCAGGCAGGGGATACCCTGCCTATGATGGGTTTGTTATAGGTGGCAAATGCCTTTAGATACCCAGATCCCCGGTGCTGCGCCCGAATTGGGAAACGCTGACTCCCATATAGCGAGCGATGGAAATCCAAAGATTCGACAAGGGAGCATTGGTGGAAACAACTTTTCCAGGTTTCAAACCGCCTCCGCGACCTGCCACGATGATTGGCAGGTCCGTGGAACCATGTCCCTGACCATCATTAAGGCCGGAACCAATAACGATGATGGTGTTATCAAAAAGAGTCTGCCCAGTCCCGTCGGTCACGGATTTAAGCTTGTTAATTAATAACAAAAACTTTTCAGCCCATTTTTTATTTAAGGCCTCATACTGGGCTTTGAATCTTGGATCATCATTGTAGTGCGAGATACTGTGCATTTGCACCGGGAAGTGACTGCCGTACTCATAATCCAAGTGATAAGAGATAATACGAGACTGGCCACAAGCGATGGCAAGTTTAATGATTTCCAAATTCACATCAGTAAAAGCATCGATGTCATACTTATTCGGATTTAAATTCATAGTTCCTGCAACACAGGCATTCTGCCCCGGCGCCGGAGTCGGCGTGGTTGCTGGTGGCGTGATCGTCACGATTTTCTTCTGAACTTCATCCAGTCCTGTCAGGTACTGATCAAGCTTCGCCTTGTCAGTTGCACCCAGTTTTGTTTTTAGAACCCCGATTTCGCCCACGGCATTATCCAGAATGTTTTTACGATAATTTGCAATATTCCCCGTCCCCCCGCTTGGCGATGGTGAAGGTGTCGGCGTTGGAGCCGTGCTTCCCACGCCACTTGGAAAAATAGCTTTAAACACATTGGCCGGCGTATTGTAAGAACTTGCCGGAGTCGTTGCATTGATCCACGAAATATTAGTCCCGTAAGTACTGCTGTAGTTGAAACCACTGCCTGTATCACTGTCAGAGGCATCTGCTGCCGTAATCTGAATCGTGCGAGGACTTGCTGTCAGGCCTAATTTTTCCGCAATCAAGCGATCAATGGATTGCCCCACGCGCAGGCCTCCGTCCAACGGCTCCATCCCTGTCAAAAAAGCCGCATTGGAGCTTGCGTGAATACCATTCACGGGACAGAAATTATGAAGCCCTGTTGGGAAAATCAAATCCCCTTTCACTGGCTCCAACATAGATAATGCTGAAGGCAGAGTGAAGCTCGTACCACTCCCGGAAGGTCTCCAACTGTTTCTAATTACACCCAGTGGAAATTTTAAGAATATAACATTCGGCGCACTCGCCGTCTGGGCTAAGACCCGCGTGGGCCAAAGGGATTCAAACAACGGCAAGGCAATCAAACTTCCTGCACTTACCAGAAAACGTCGTCTATCAATTTTGTGACTCATGCTAATTTCCCCCGCCACGTTGTTTTCGGAATGGATCACTTAGAACCATTTCGACAATTGCTTGTGATATAGGTTTATTTGGATCAACCATGTTTTGACCGATGCGATTGATCGTACAACGGTCAAAGGATTCGGCATTGCGACCTAAGCTATAGATAAGCATTTTTTCAGCAACGCAGCTTTTGAATCTCGCGTCCTGGGAAACAATTGAAATCATGCCGACCGCATCAGTGAAGCTCTTACCGTTCGGCATCGTGCTGGAAGAATCCAAAGCGCGGTTTTTTTCATCAAACATGACATATCTTCCAAGGGGATCAAAATGCTCAAAACCAAGGCCGATCGGATCAATCTGCGAGTGACAGCTGAAGCACGCCGGATTTTCGCGGTGATGCTTCAAAATATCCCGACGAGTATTGTTGATAATTTGCTCTTCGGTCAAAACTGCCACTGTTCCTGGTGGAGGTGGAGGCGGCGGTGAACACAAGACATTCGACAATACCAGATTTCCGCGTTTAACGATGGAGCTGTAGTATTGATTCGAACCGACTGCCATCATCGAGCCATGAGTCAAAAAGCCCATGCGCTTGTTATCAGTGAAGCTCATTTTCTGAAATGCTGAACCTGACACACCGGAAATTCCATAGTGAGCGGCCAGACGGTCATTCAGGAATGAATACTTCGCTGTTAGCATTTCAAAAAAGCTCGCATCGCGTTTAAAGATATCGCCGATAAACATTTTGGTTTCGGTCATCAAGTCTGAACGAAGAGTTTCGTTGAAAGTTGGGAACAGGATCGGATCGGGAGTAACGCGCTCTACTTTACCCAGACCAATCCATGGAGCCACGAAGTTATCAACCAATGCCGTCGCCTTCGTGCTGGCCAGCATGCGGCGAACTTGCACTTCCAACTGATCGGGTTTTAGCAAGTTACCCGAAGCGGCTGCATTCATCAGCTCTTGATCCGGCATTGAGCTCCACAAGAAGTACGATAAACGAGAAGCCAATTGATATGGGCCCAGGGCCACCGCAGTTGTGGTACTTGGATTGCTCAGTACCGGAATGCGGAACAAGAAGTGCGGTGACGTCAAAGCCGAAGTCAGCGCCACACGCAGGGCGAACTCCCCTGTTTCCCCTTTGGCTTTAACTGTATTTACCAAAGCGGTATAACGAGTCATCTCTTCGCTGTCAGGTGGGCGACGAAATGCTTTGGTTAAGAACGACTGCAAAGTCGATTGAATACAAGCCGCCTGCTGAGCATCGCAAGTAAAAATTCTTTGCTTCAAGGCCGCTGACGCAAATGCCTCACCGATTGCAGACTCTGCCGCCGAGGCAATTTTCTCAGCCAAGTCGGCTGTGATAACCAACGTCAGGGCATTGTTGGCAAATCCATTGGTCACACCATCCGGTGGAAACGAGCTACTATATTTAGTAGAGATACCCAAAAGATCCGTAAGAGTGTTATCAAATTCTTTTCTATTCAAACGTTGCGCACTGACGAAGCCGACATCGGGAGCCGTCGTACATTGCAGAGAAACGCTGCGAGCTTCAGTAATAGCAGCTGAAACTGCTGAAATAGCCTCTTTGGTCATTGAGGACTTTAAACCCACCATTGCAGGCTGGTTTGCCAAATTTAAAGTAATGCTGTCAATCGTAGGGGTTACGATCTTGGATACGCTCAGCTCGCCATGGCAGCCTGCACAGTTGGTGCTATAGATCTTCTGCCCATCCAGGGTTTTATTGCCTTCGATGCTGCCAATAACATCAGCCTCGGAAAGACTGGATAGATCTTTGCTAACGACGAACCCTTGCCCACAACCTGACAAAAAAAGTATTAAGCTGAGACAACTTAGGCTCAATACAGAAGATCGAAGCAAGATCTCTTTTGTTGTTTTCATCGCGCCCCCATGAAAATAGAGTGCAAACGTCGAGCCCAGTCAGCTGGTGGATATTGATGGTGGACTCGGATTTGCGTCGAACCTCACGACATTGTCTAGTTGATCATCGAAACTGGAGTTTGATCTGTTTTTCGCAAGAAAAATGGAACGTCGCATTTCGATGCTAGACCTTTGCGTTCCCTTCCCGATAAAACTCTTGTTACGATTGTTATCGATGACATTAGAATTCTTCCTTACCCAACATCCCCGCCTGACAAGATCCCTGAAGAAATTCATCGCGGACTATGAAGCGCAATTGGATGCCCAGACATTCACTGCGTTTTTGTACAACTTGGATGAAGAAATAACGAATCAAGCAAATCTCTTTGCAAGTCTTCCGACTCATGAAGACCGTGCCCGCACACTTCACAAACTTGTGGAGGAGGAAACCGCAAAAGCTACCGACGTTCCTTTAAGTTGCCAGAAAGGCTGCTCCGCCTGCTGCCATATGGAAGTGGAAGTGACCTCTTACGAGGCAGAGATTCTTAAGAACTTGGTTCAAAAAGGTCACCCTATTGACCATCAAAGACTTCAGGCACAAAGCCAGCGCGAACTGCAGGACCCACAGTGGAAACAAGGTCCACGCAATCATGCAAGCCAGTGCGTGTTCTTAAAAGACAACACCTGCAGCATCTACGAACACCGGCCGGTGATGTGCCGTAGACATTCGGTGAGCACTCCGCCTAAAAATTGCGAAACCCTGGAAGCCCCGATCACCGTGCGATATTTCCCTCGTGTGGACTTGCTAATCAGTGCTGCCAACGAGGATCAGAATATGAAAATCGGTCCTCTGGCCAAGATGCTAAGTCTTTCCCTTCAGCCCTAGCCAACGAATCCAGACTTGAATCTATCGCCTTCGTAATTCTCGTGTGGCGATTCTGGCCCGTTCCGATATCACTTGATTATTCGGAACAAAATCGCAAGTAGCTATCGCGTTTCCCGTATCAAGTAGCCCTTGGGTACAGACGATCAATTAAGCATGGGATCGTTCTGTATCAAAACCACTCTGCTAAAATTCGGTATGCTCAGCTTGTTGCTGGCTTCCTCTGCGGCATTTGCAAGTGCGACTTCCCTTACCTATCAAGGACGAATTGTATTTACGGGCGGCCAACCGTTCGAATACGCCAACGCAAGCTTTCTATTTAAGATCACATCCCCTGACGGACAATGCGTAATCTATCAAGAACAATTTAATGGCGTTGATATGACGAACTCCAACGGTATATTTGACGTACCGATTGGAACTGGCAGTGTTCAATACATCTCAAGTCCGGCTTCAACTGTTATTGATATCTTTAATAACTCCGCAAGCTATCAGTGCGGAACTTGCAGTCCTGGGCCTGGCAATACCTATACGTGTGCTCCATCCATGGCTTCTCCTTATGTTGCGGCACCAGCCGATGGACGTCTTTTAAGAGTGGCCTTTTATGACGGCTCGGGTTGGAATACGGTCGCACCCGATAATAAGATCAGAGCCGTACCTTATGCGGGATACTCTTTCACCTCTTACAAACTAGGTTCCCACGTCGCCAATGATTTCATGCTTAAAGCCGATGTTCCTGGTGCATGTGGAACCGCGGGACAATTTCTTACCTGGGATTCAGTTCAATCCAAATTTACTTGTCAGACTTTAGCGAGTGCTGGTGCGGGAACCATTACTGGAGTTACCGCAGGTACAGGACTTACGGGTGGCGGCACCTCTGGAAATGTGACCGTGTCTTTACCGAATACTGGCGTGACTGCGAGCATTTATGGTTCAGCCACACAGGTACCGGTCATGACCGTCGATGCTCAAGGGCGCGTGACCAGCGTTACTAATACTACGATCTCGGGGATTGCACCGTCGGGTGCTGCTGGTGGAGATCTTACCGGAAACTATCCTTCTCCGACAATTGCAGGAAATGCCGTGACCAGTGCGAAAATTGCTGACGGCAGTATTGGTGCTGCTGACATGAATTTTACCGGCACAAATACCGCGACTTCGGGTTTGGTGATAAAAGATTCTTTGGGTAACTTTGCAGAGTTCGCTTGTTCTACAGTAGGCCATACTGCAACTTGGACTTCTGTGGGCTGGGGATGTCAGGCTCCATCGTCTACAGATTCGACGAAGTTGCCACTTGCTGGCGGCACAATGTCTGGTGCCATCGAGATGGCCAACAATAATATCACTAATATTGGTTACATGACGATGGCAGCAAATCGCAGTCTGCATGTATCTAATAATACTGCTGACCCAAGTTTGACTGGCGCTGACAGTGGTAAAATTTGGTATAACTCTACAACTAATGAACTGAAATACTGGAATGGTTCTGCGGCTGTTGCTGTGGGTTCCACAGGGGCGGCCATCACTGCACTGACTGGTGATGTGACTGGTTCTGGTCCTGGTTCAACGGCCACGACTATTGCTAACAGTGCAGTTACTAATGCCAAAATGGCGAACATGCCAGCTTATACTTTAAAAGGTAATAACTCAGGCTCTGCGGCAGCTCCGGGTGATGTTACCATTGCTTCGCTTCAAGGTACTGGCGCGAATCAATTCGCTGCGGGTAATGATTCGCGCATCACTGGCGCCCTTCAATCGGGCGCAACTGCTGGTGGTGATCTGACTGGTACTTATCCAAATCCAACAATTGCTTCAGGTGCGGTGACGACTGGTAAAATTGCCAGCGGAACTATCTTGGGCACGAACATGGATTTCACGGGTGCGAACAGCGCCACAACCGGAATGGTATTAAAAGACGCCACGGGCAAGTTTTTAAACTTCGTCTGCGCCACTGCGGGAGATGTGCCGACTTGGTCTGCATCTGGTTTTAGCTGTCAGACTCCAACACCAGCGTTAGGTTATACGCCAGTGAATAAAGCCGGCGATGTCATGACGGGCTCACTGGGGCTTGGTAATTTCACGAATGCGACTGAAGCTACTTTGATTTCCGGGTGGAATTCTTCTGATAAAGGTAAAACTTGGTTCAACACTGATACGAACCAGGTTAAATACTGGAATGGTTCTGCGGCGCTGGCTTTGGGAGTTTCTGGTGCTGGTTTAACTTCGTTGAATGGTCAATCTGGGTCTACTCAAACTTTTGCAACGCCTGCGACCAACACTGGCACTGCGCCGGCTTGGTCTTCTGCGGGTAACGCTCACACTTTACAAATTCCAATGGCTGCAGATACAGGTGTAACAGCCGGTTTATTGAGCAAAATAGATTACGATGCCTTCGCTGCAAAGCAAGCGGCGGGCAATTATATGACAGCTCTTACTGGTGATGTAGCTGCTTCAGGTCCTGGTTCTGCGGCTTCAACAATTGCTGCCAACGCTGTGACCAGTGCGAAAATTGCCAATGGCACTATCGTCGGTGCTGACATGGACTTCACCGGCCTTAATGCTGCAACTTCTGGTTTGGTGATCAAAGACAATACCGGTAAGTTTTTTGATTTTGCCTGCGGCACGACAGGACACGTTGCAACTTGGTCTGTAACGGGTTGGTCTTGTGCCGCCCCTACCCCACTGATGCCTTCACTTGCTGATGGCACGATGTGGGTGGGTAATGCCTCCAACGCTGCCACTGCTGTTACGATGAGTGGAGATGCCACGCTGTCGAATGCAGGAGCTTTGACTTTGGCAACTGTGAATGCGGGAGGCACTTTCACGAAAGTTACTGTCGACATTAAAGGTCGTGTAACAACTGGCGCTAACTTGGTGGCAAGTGATATTACTACGGCGTTAATGTACACACCGGTTAATAAAGCTGGTGATGTGATGACAGGTTCTTTAGGCCTTGGTAATTACACCAATGCGACTGAAGCCACTCTTATCACGGGCTGGACTGCTGCTGATAAAGGTAAAACCTGGTTTAATACTTCCACGAACCAAGTGAAGTTCTGGGATGGCTCCGCAGCACAAGCTTTGGGTATCTCTGGTGCTGGTTTGACTTCTTTAAATGGTCAGTCCGGCTCTACTCAAACTTTCGCAACGCCTGCAACTAACACAGGCACTGCTCCGACATGGTCTTCTGCCGGCAACGCTCACACATTGCAGATCCCGATGGCAGCAGATACTGGTGTAACAGCCGGTCTATTAAGTAAAACCGATTATGATGCTTTCGCTGCCAAACAAGCGGCTGGCAACTATGTGACAGCACTTACTGGTGATGTGACAGCATCTGGTCCTGGCTCTGCAGCGGCAACGATCGCCAACAATGCAATCACGAGTGCTAAAATTAATGATGGCACGATTGTGGGTGCGGATATGGACTTCACAGGTTCCAATGCAGCAACCACTGGAATTGTTCTTAAAGATAACGCCGGAAAATTCGTGAACTTTACCTGCGCAA